>JAWKHO010000001.1:0-881955 GCA_041394785.1 Pyrinomonadaceae bacterium
GCAACAGCTCTGTACGCACCGGGCTTGCCGGGAACCTCTGCCACATCAATTCGTGCTTCGCGAAGCGGTTTTTCAGCTTTTGCGTTCTGGCTTCCGGTGTCGCTGTCCAGCACATACTGTTTGATCCAGCGATTCAGGAATTTTTCGGCGTCTTCACGAGACATGAAGCTTCCAACCTTATCCCGCATCATTGCTTTCAGGTAATGTGCAAATCTTGAAACAGCCATGATGTATTGGAGCTGCGAAGACAAACGCGCGTTGGCATTTGCTTCATCAGTGTCGTATTTCTTTGCTTTGTTAGCAGATTGAGTAGCGAAAAACGCTGCATAATCTGTGTTTTTGCAGTGAACAAGCGGGATAAATCCATTGTCCGCAAACTCTTTCTCACGTCTGTCGGTGATCGCAACTTCCGTCGGACACTTCATCGCGACTTCACCTTCATCCGTTTCGAATGTGTGTGTCGGAAGACTGTCAACCAGTCCGCCGCCTTCAACTCCGCGGATCGCAACGCACCAGCCATGCATTGAGAAGGCCTCGGTCAAACGCGTGCCGAGGGAATAAGCAGCATTTGTCCACAAGTATTTCTTGTGATCCGTGCCGTCAACATCTTCCTCGTACATAAATGTTTCGGTTGGCTTTGTCGCAGCACCGTAGGGAACGCGTCCTAACGTGTGCGGAAGCGTCAAACCAACATAACGTGAATCTTCGGATTCCCTGAAACTGCGCCATTTCATATATTCGGTTCGATCGAAGATCTTTGAAACGTCCCGAACTTCCGACATTTCGGAGAATTCATCCCAGCCGAACATTCCTGCGGATGCAGCGCTGAAAAACGGTGCGTGTGCAGCCGCCGCAACCTGTGCGATATTTTCAAGCAGCGCCATATCCTGGGGATGGTTGCCGAATTCAAAATCGCCGATCAAAGCACCGTACGGAGCACCACCAAAGGTTCCGTATTCTTCTTCATAAAGCTTTTTGAACATTGCAGACTGGTCAAATTCGAGAGCACGTTCAAAATCCTTCAGAAGGTCCTTCTTCGTACACGACATCACTCTCAGCTTTAGCTGCGGACTCGTTAATGTGTTCGAAACTAAATGATGAAGACCGCGCCATGAACCCTCAAGCTTTTGAAAATCTTCATGATGCATGATCTCGTTCATTTGGGCGGAAACGAGACGGTCGATCTCGGCGATACGGGCATTGATCGTTGCGTCCATATTCTTGGACATCGTGATCTCGCCTCTCATTACCTGCCCGACGAATTCACCGATCATGTCTTTTGCACGATCTTTTTGAAATTCGTCGCGCGCCATTCGTCCCTGGGTCAGGATCTGATCAAGAAGTCCGCCTTCCTGTTCCTCGACTTCCACCTGAGCTTCTGCCTGTTGTGTCTTTTCTTTAGCCATCTAATTTATTCCTCCTTCCCGTCTTCATCTTCCAAACCGCCGAGGGCGTCGCTCAATTCTTTTTGTTTATCGGAATCCGCGATTATTTCTTCAAGCATCGTTTCAAGCTTGTCATTACCATCCATCTTTGATCTGAGGTCGGAGAGTTTCTGACGCGCTTCGACGAGCTTACGCAAGGGTTCTACCTGCTGCACGATCTGGTCAGGCTCAAAGTCTTCAATGTCTTTGAAGTTTAATTCGATACCCATTTTACTTCCGTCATCCTGAAGTTTGTTTTCGATCGTATACGCAAGTCTTGGTTTCATACCCGACATTACCTGATTGAAATTATCGGCATCGATCTCAACGAATTTACGGTTTTTCAGCGCCGCCATCGGTTCTTCGGGTTTTCCAACGAAATCTCCCATTACCCCAACTACGAACGGCAATTCCTTCATTTCGATGGCTCCGCCAACTTCCACATCGTAAGTGATCTGAATTCGCGGTGGACGTACGCGATCTAATTTATGCTGCAAACTCTCTTTTTTCGGCATTGACTCATCTCCTTTTGCTTGTCTTTTTGGGTTATTATAACGTTTTATTTATTCTTTCTAACAAAAATCTTTCTCAAATGATCGCAGAGGTGTTCCCGGGAACCTCTGACCGGGATCAAACTGTTCCGCCGGCGTCACCCTCGGTGTTTTGTGGTTCTGCAGGGGCGTCAGCCGGACCTGAAATGTCCGTGCCCTCGGTGTTAAATCCTAATGTCTGGCGGATCTGTCCAAGCGTTCCGGCATCTTTGATCACGTCCTGCAGCCAGTCATCGAGCGGCATATTCCCCCATTTAACAGCTCTGTTAATGAGATATGAAAGCGGACTGTGCGGTTCGGTCTTTCGAAAGTAACTCGCAAGCTGGGCGAGCCGCTTAAGAGCGTCCTTCCTGTCATTGATCGCACCCGACGCGGATCTGACGCCGCCGCCCGAAGCTGCTGACGATCCCTCTTCATCCGTTGCCTCGTCCGATTCGTCAACCTCCGGATCCGGTTCTTCCTGACGCTTTTGTTCCAATAGTTTGTCAGTTTGAAGTTTTATCAGATCGAGGCTGTTTGTGATCTCGCGCAGTCCCGGAGCCTGATTGATGTCAAAAGTCTTTTCGATAACAAGATTAAGCGCCTTAAATGCCTCGCGGCATTCTTCGATCGTTACATCCAGAACCTCGTAAAATGCTCTTCGCGACTGAGCTACAGCTTTTTCCCACTGCTCGGCAGTCGTCCGGGCTTCTTTTTCTGCCTGAGCTTTCAAGTTTGCAACTTTCTGCTGCTCATCAACTGAAAGCGACTCTGGATTTTCAGGAAAAACAAATACTTTCGAATCTTCCCATCCTAAATATCCCGGTCCGTTGTCCTGAGTGATCGGAGCCTGCTTGATAGCGAAGGCGGTTTTCTGGTCCATCCATTCAAGCGCGTTGGCACGCCCTTCCATATCTCCCTCATCTATTTCAGGAAAAAGCGTATCCCAAAATTTCTCCTGGAGACCTGCCATCAGTTTTAAACTGTCCCGCAGACCGACAAACCCGTGTTCCTGAACAAGCGCTTCAGAAAGCCAGGCGGCAACCTGAATATCTTTTGATTGCTTCTCCAAAACCGGGACGGCGGTTGCGATCACTGCTCGATAATCAGCAACTTTCCGGTCGGTTTTCCATTGCCCCTGATTTAAATCGTCGTCTTCACGCCGGGCTTCATTTATCTCATCATAGACTCCCGAATATCGGACACTTTCTCCTCCCGGAGATTCATCGGAAATCGGGTTCAACAAAGCATCCAGATCTATTACAGGTGCGGGCGAAAGTTCATTTACGGAATCTTCGGCAGCATCTGCTGGTTTTTCGTTTTCGTCACTCATTTAAGAAGTTTCTCCAGTATTTTAACATAACCGCCACCGGGCAGATCCGGCTTCGATTTCTACCCGTTTGAAAAACATCTATTCTCCGTCTTCTTCCAAATCATGAATAAACTCAATAGACTCGATCTCAGAGATCGGTTTAAATCCGCTGTCCAGCTGATAAAGACGGACGCCTTCTCCGATAAAAATATCTTCACCCGTATCCCGCCAGTCGGTAACCCGGCCCAGACGGATATCATCATTTTCACTCTTAAATGTATCTACATAGAGCGACGGAAGAAACATTTCACCTTTTGTACCGTTTACCATCCCGACTTCGGCCTGTCTCCAATAATTGTCGCGTAAGGTCGCTGCCGGAATAAATTCAACCGATTCAACCTGTTCAAACGGCAGCCATGTATAGGAGTCTTTTACGATCGCTTCGAAAACACACATTGTCAGATCGTTGCAATCGCGAAAATCGGCTGATTCTTCGCCGTTAACCTTACAGGCGAAGGCCGGTCTTTTTTCTTCTACCTGACCAATAACTTCGATCCCTTCCTTGAGTTTACCGTCTTTTACATGAGAAACCGCGGCAAGCAGTCCTTCAACATAATTTGGCGGGGGCATCAGACATTCGGGTATCAACCCCTCCGAAAACAAACTGATCCTGTCGTGCTCGGCCTTGAAATTCTGCTTATAGATCTGAGCTCCGATCATCGCCTTTACATCCTGCTGTCCGATCACTTCAAGCTGCTTTTCCGCCCGTTCCCAATCACCGGAGAAACATGAAAGTTCGAATAAGAAAATTCGCGCCGTTATATCCGTCGGTTTTGACCTTACCGCGTTTAACGCTTCCTGGATCGCTTCATTCAAATTTCCCGAATCAAGAAGGGCTTTTGCTTCACTCATATTTTATCTGTCCTATCGTTACTAATCAGTAATGCGAAATTTACTGCATAAAAGTGTCAGGTGCTTTTACTGATCTGAAAATATTTCTATCGAAGAGATCTCCGCCCGTCGGCTTAACAATTGCTCTGACGGTTTTTCCATCGAGTTTATATGTCAGGGAATATTCTCCGCCGGGTTCCTTATTATGAGAGCCCGCGTCAAAGAATTTGAACAATCCCCAACTTCCCGGGAATCTTAAGGTGCTGCTCGAGTCCTGCATGAATTGACTCGGGCCGGTTGAACTCGGATTTGATGGAGAGACGCTAGGATCCGAACTATTTGCCAAAGGATTTCCTGACGTCGATGTTGTTCCCGAAGTTGACGAGAAATTCATCAGTACACCGGTCTCCGTTCCCGTTGCAGCCGGGAACTTCAATTTGACCGAAGCCGTACCTGTCGAAGAGATCTTCTGACCATCGATCGTCACTTCAATCACAGCATCCTCAACCGGCAGCAACTGGAAGTCATATTCGAAATTCGGACTCGCATTGTCGCCAAATAATGCCTTGCGCAGTTTGAATGCGTTGTTCAGATATGCGACAAATTCCGGACTGAACTTCGGACTGCCCTCTTTTACTACATATTCGCCGTTTGATTCTTCAAAGTATTTCTCAAGATTATCTTTATAGAATTTCGAGAGTGTTCCGTTTACCGGATTGAGGAACGCCGACAATTTTGTCAGGTCGCTTTCGCCCTGATCATCAAACGGATAGCCGCTTTCGATCTCTTTTGCTTTTGGCAGTATCTGTTCGGTCCAGGTCTTCTGCAGCTGCGTTTTCGCGTCAGCGCCGAAGTAAACCCGCACTTCCGAGATCGGCTCGATCATTAATCTCGCCAATTCCTGTCCGGCAGGGGTTTTGAAGGAATCTAGACTGCTGTTGATCTTGTTTTCAACCGTTCTGAGAGCTTTGAATACCTCGCCTTTTTCATTTGCAATATCTGCGGAAATCCTGGCTTTCTCACGGCTTGAAATTCCGACAAGCTGATTCGCGAGCCGTTTGATCTCTGAACCGTATTGTTCGACCGGCAGCGCCTTATCCGATTTTTCGATACCGCTTCCTACAAAATCGAAGAGCGGACGGAAATCTTTTTCAACATCCGTGTTGCCGCCCGTATCGGTCTTCTGTTTTCTGGAGAAGAAACTTTTTATCCATTCGATCCAGCCCGCGGCTTCCGGCTCCGCTGAAAGATCGGTGTTGCGGGCAACTTCTTCGAGAAAGATCTTCATAGGCGAATCGGAATCGGAAAACGCGTTTAGCGTTTTTTCCATCGATTCCTGACTTTGGTCAAAAGGTACAACCTTTGCCTCGCGGACCAGTTTTCGCCAGTTGTCGGTATACTCACGGAAATACTTCTGTTCCAGCTTCGCGATCTCGGTCGCCTGGGTGGTGGCATCAGTAGTTTTTTCACCCATAACCCAATCGTCTTTGCTGAGTTCCTCATTTGCCTTGACGATCTTTTCCTTCATGAACTGACGGTATCCGTCTACTGTGTAAGCCCCGGGGATCGTATGAGTGCCTTCAAGTGTTCCCTGGCTGCGGCCTGCGAGGATCGTGTCGACGGTCACCGCGTCCACTTCTTTTGATACTTCCGTCGTCACCCGTTTCAGGTATCGCAAATATGCCGGAAATGCCTTCAGTTTCACGCGCGCTTTGCTGACGATCTCCTGATTTAAAGCGATTCGCGGAAAACGGCTGGTATCTCCTTCATATTCTTTTTGCCGGTCAACCTGTCTGAAATAAAAATCAAGCTGTGCCTTTGCGGTCTCGGAGAATTCCGGAGGCAGTTTGGACTCGGTGAACCAGATCGTTTCAAGCGTATCCGAAAAAGATGTAGCTTCAGCGCGTTCTCTGAATTCTTCTGACCACATTAAGTAGACCTTCAGTTCATCATACTTCTTACCGAGAAGATCTTCCTGCTTCTCATCAAGATTTCCCGAACCGATATTGTTTTGGTCTGACGAAAACTCTGCCAGATCCGATTCGAGTTTTTTCAGGGCAGGCTGTTTGAACCTCTGTTCTATCGCGTTGTAATAAATATTAAGTAGTTTTTCTTTGTAAAGCCGGTTTCCCGAATAAAGCCCGAAACGCATAAGCAAAGGAGCGCCGTTTCGTTCGTAATCATCAAGTTTTTCAAGCACCTTTCGCAGGTTTTCGATCGATTGGATCTCTCTTCTGGTATCATCAGCCGATTTTTTGAGCGGGTCCTTATTGGTGTCTGCTTTAACGATCGTTAAAACTGCATCGCCTTTTGCCGAGGCGTCGTTCAGAAGACGATTATTGTTATAAAGTGAGATTCCCGCCAACGCCAGAAAAACAAGCGTCAACAGCGTGCCGAAGATCGTCAGCAGCCATCCGAAGATCGGAGGCTTTTGTCGTTGTTCCTGAAATGTCTTGACGAGATCCTTGTCGCGCAAAACCACATCCCGAAATAGTTTGCGTGTGAAGTAGGTTTTGCCGACGGTCTGTCCGGTATTTGCGGTCGGTTTTTTTGCACCACCGTCACGATTCACGGGAACCGCCGTAAAATAGAATCCGCGCAGGAAAGGACTTTCACTAAACGGGTTTGGCCGGAAAAGCGTAGTGACAAAACTTCCCAATTTTCGCCTGGCCGAACCAAAATGAAGAGGGAAGTTGAAGATCCGTAATTGCCGGGTTGGTGAAAATGGTGCTGAAAGACGTATAAGTCTTCGCTTCATCACCGAATCCTGAAGTATCTCATATTCACTGTCGAACAGCGCCTGGGCGTTTTCAGACTTCTCAAGCGGGATCGTCGTGCCCCAGACCAGGTTTTCACCTTCGTTTTTCGATGTGGAAAAAGAATCGCGGAAACCCTCGATCGCATCTGCATGGGTAAAAACAAGGTAAACGGGAAATCTGGTTTTTAGCGTTTTTGTGGCCTGGTCAAGCCGTGCGCGGATGATCTTTGCCTGTTCTTCTATCTCTCGTTCATCCGAGTGAAGTATTCGTTCGGCATTCACGGCAAGTACAAACCCGTCGATCGGCCGCTTCGGGCGCTGTTTTTTTATCGTTTCGATCAGCGCATTCCATTCGTCTTCAACCGCACCTTCGGATTGAAATCGACCCGCGGTGTCGATAAAAACTGCATCACTCGTTATTCTCCAGTCGATTTGACGGGTCGGCCGGATGAAGTTTTGTTCCGATCTTCGCTGGCTCGGTAGCGTTTCGAAATTCATTCCCGATCCCATGACCAAAGCGGATTTGCCGCTTTTTGGTCCGCCGGCGACGATATACCATGGAAGCGAGTACACCGAATCCTTCCCGCCGCCGATGTTCGATCCTTTAAGAAACGAAACAACTTCAGTTGCTCCTTTATCTAGGTCCGGATACTGGCCGCTTGACTTGGCCTTCGGTTTTGACGAACTTTTCGCCGCTTCGCCGCCGTCATCCGAAGATTCCTTCGCATCCTTGTCGTCTTTTTCGTCAGGAACTTTTTTTCTTGCGGCAAAGTAGTTTCCTACCAGAGCGATCGGAATTGTAAGCAGAATCAGGGCGATAAAGACAATGCGATAGTTTATCGGCAGTCCAAGCTTGCCGCCTCCAAACCAGGCGATCAGTGCGGCAATACCGTAGATCGACATTGTGCCGCCGAATCCCATCGCAAATCTTAACTGGCTTAATTGGTACTTCATTCTCTATTGCACGAACCCTGTTTTCTTATCTACTCAAGAATTTTTTAAAAGCCGATCGGGACCGTCAGATCTGCAGCTTCTCGATCGCGTCGTTTAGAAACTTCGACGAAACGAGCCACATTGCTAAATAAATAATTATTGCTAATGCAAGACCGCCGAACGCGGAAACTTTTGCCCAGATCGGCATTCCCTTTTTCTTTGGCGGTTCGGGCTGATCATTGGCAAGCCAATTCGGAGAAAGTTCCGTCGGAACGATCTTTCCTGCTTTGACAAGCGCATTTGCCGTCTTCTGCATTATCGAAACGAATTTGTCATGTTCGTAAACAGCGTACCGGCCCTTAAATCCGAGAAGCATGCAAACATAATAGATCTCTACGGCGTCAGCCGTTTGGTCGATCTGTTTGAGCATTGCCTCTAGTTTTTCGAAGAACTTATTTCCTGCAAGCTGTTCACCAAACAATTCAAGCTGAAGTGCATTCTTTTCCCACTCTTCTTTGAGAGGAAAGTCATTTGTCAGTACCGTTTCATCTACAAATGAGGCGAGTGCAAATTTTGAGACGCGGACGATCTTGTGGTTGAAACGATAACGTTCGGCACGCTTTTCGAAGTCTTCAAGCAACGCTGCGACCTTTGGCCGCAGTTTGTTTGACGGCTGCACGATCCCTGCTCTCAATCTTAAGATGAGGTCAAAGATAGGACCGGCAAACCTTACCAGATCATTTTTTGACGTTTCGCGACTTCTTGCCATGATATTCCTACTTCGCCTTTACGGCATACATCTCAACCTTTTCATCTACTATCTCGTCAGGAACATAAACCGATATCACTTTTGAACCTTTTACTCCGTCCCAGTAAGGTCCCATCGAATCGAGCTTGAAATACTGGAATCCGACCCTTGTCGGGATCGGAGCCGGCGGCGGGTTGACATGAGACAGTACAACGCCCGGAAGTGCGGATCCGATGATAGTGTCGATAACATCTCTTGATCCCACTTTCACCACTCGCGGCACGCCTTCGATAAGCTTTGATTCCGGCATTTTCGCTCGAACCGCCAAATAGAATCCGGCATCCTTAAAGAGCCGTTCATCTTCGATCCGTCCGACATAAAGCGTTTCACGCGTTTTCTCGAGCGGGATCGGAACACACCGGCTCGGAATAACGGTTTCAAGCAGATCCCTGAGCTGAGCCGATAA
Source organism: Pyrinomonadaceae bacterium (assembly GCA_041394785.1). Taxonomy (GTDB): domain Bacteria; phylum Acidobacteriota; class Blastocatellia; order Pyrinomonadales; family Pyrinomonadaceae; genus Aridibacter. The sequence continues at coordinate 9,063 of JAWKHO010000001.1, forward strand.
ATTGCTGAATGTAAAATACAGATCATCGTGATCGTATTTGACAATATCTTTCGGGTGATCCTTCAGTGAAAAGGTAAGCAGTTTTCCGATCACTTCCGCCATTTCAAGATACAGCGCTTCCGGATGGAGGAGCGGGGAACGGAAGAAGTGAGACATCGTCGGAATAGCCGAGTTAATTGTCTGAAGCAGCCAGAAAACGGCAACCTCTGATGTAGTGAAATCAGCAAGCGAAGCATTTTTTTGTCTTCGCTGCTCACCGAGTGAACTGCTTTTTGCGATCAAAATCTCGACGAGTTGTCTTTGCATATTTACAACCCAAGTCGAAGCCGAGGTTTTTAATATCGGGGGCACATAATCTTCGGATATCTTTAATTGCCCGGTCGGCGTTCTTTCGAGTTCGGCAATTTTTATCGAAGTAAATCCGTCCCGGAGTTCATCGTCGAAAATGATGCGCAGATTACTTTTCGCATAAGCGATCGGCTGTTCGTTTGTTCCGCTTGTTTCGTCTTTTACAAGCGCGCCTTCCTGAAGAAAGCGAAGATTATTATTCGGTTTTGCTCCATTCGCCTGAAAATTTGCTTCACCGATCTTTTTCGCAGGGATCGCAAGATGAACACCCAGTTTTTCCTGTTCGGGATGGAAATGATCGGCTATCGGCCGCAGGTCAGGAACGCCTTCAGCGTCGGGGACATTGATCATGAGTCCGTCAGGAAGTACGGCATGGCAGTTGGTAATCTGAAACTCACCATTGCTGATCGCCTCACGATTTATCTGCAGATCAAGGACGCCGTAATCATAAGACCTGATGGCTCGAGAACGTGAATTGACGAGCTCTTCATAATAGTTATCCCATTGCTGGAAATGATGAGGAGTAAGAAGCATTCCTTCATTCCAGACAATTTTGCGATATTTGCTCATATATGTAGTCAACAATAGTAAATCGTAACCAGAAAATAGTAAAACCCAAATTTGTATCCCAAGTAATCAGAGTAAATTACAGGGCTTCCGATTTTACGCCGTCCGCTCGGGCCGGTTCAGATTTTCTATGATCAATTGCATCCATTCGGGCCCTGTTTTTCTCGGATAGTGATCCGGATTATCTTTGCTCCACTTTAAAGCGCTGACCAGAGGAATATAACCGGGCTTTCCGTCTCCGATGATTCCTGCGGATAATTTATGCGCAGTTGCCGAAACGGGCACCGAGACCGGTAGCGGTTCAATTGTTTCTTCAGTAGGTTCCGAGCAGTTTTCGGCCGGCGAAGTTACGGCATACTCGCGGCACGCCAATGGACGGGCAGAATGGATAGAACAGATCTCATTTTCAAGAAACGGACATTCGATCCCCTCTTGTAAATACTCCATCGCGAGTCCATGGCGTTCATCCGCGCTCAGATCCGATCCGTTATCCATCCTGTTAAGCCAGCCCGAATCTGAAAGTCTTTGAAGGCCTTATTAAATCGTTCCTCCACGGTAATTCTGGTTTCTTCCGGGAGCTCGCTCACAAGCTTACTGATGTTATGTGCTTCGATCTTGGAGATCGGTACGAGTTGACTGCAGCAGGCATTACAGCCGGCCCGGCACGATATATTTTTTCCGGACCTCTTGACCGAAGCCTCCGAGATTCTGACAAACGAATTTGTCATCTCCTGAAGCACGGGCAATATTTTTTGAGGTTTTACAGAGTTTGCCGGCACTTCGAGTTCAAGTTTTGCCGGAACACCGTCTATCTTTAATTCGACGGCACCGGACAGCATCCCGCCGGTATCTTCTTTGTCCTCTGTATTTTTCATAATGAAAGTTCTTCAGCGTTGACGCCAAACATCTTTGGATTTTGCGTTATCGTTCCGATCGCGAGAAAACGCAGTGCAAATTCAAATTCCGAACTTGTCACCTTACCTTTGTCGCGCAAAAACCAGATCGTTCGGATCTGTCTCGAACTGACATTCGGATTTTCGGTCGCGAGTTTTTCCATTGTGTTCCGCATTTTTAGGAATTGATCGGAAACACCCTGCTGGTAGGCGGCGATCGTGATCAAACCGTCATCGGCGACCTCATCACCGATCTGGATATTCAATTTATCAAGAACTTCGATCATTCCCTGCGCCGTGGTTAATACGTTGCCGCTGTTATTTCCCAATTTTGTTATCGCTGCGGTTGCCAAAAACTGCGGCTTCAAATTTTTTGAGCCGGCAAGAGATGCGATCGCGGTATTATTCGCTTTGGCGTTTCTGATATTTGCCGCAAGCGCGGAGGAGTTTTTTATTTGATCGATCTTTGCCTGAATTTCGCTGGCCTGACGCGACGTCAGTACGGGACTCGGATCGTTGCGGGCGATCCTCCGCATAAAGCCTATTGCGGCCTTTTCAACGGAGTTCGCACCGCCGGATTGAGTTCCACCCGTATTTCCCTCTGGAAGCGGAATATCAGTTCCTTCGGTGTTGCTTCCGGTTGATGTGATATCGGTCGGGCTTGAGGAAGCGGTTGGTTCGGTCTCAGGCGTCTTTTCACCTGAAGGTTCATCGTTGCCGGAATCAGTATCGCGGTCCCGGGACGGCAGCTCATAATCATCTTCGCTATTTTCACGGACTACCGCCGGCTCGGTTCCTTTAAATAAGAGCACCGCACCTCCGGCAAAGATAAGGACAAACAGCAGCAGTAAAGGCGCCAGCAGGAAGAATCTCCCGAACTCAAATCCTTCAGCGGCAGGCTTTTGTGGCGGCGTGAGAACAGCTGAAGCGTGATCATCTTTTTTGCTGTCAACCGGGTCCGCATGGAATTCAGGGTCGGATTCGCCGGTGCCCCCGGAATGATCGATCGATACTGTGATCTCGACCCCGCCGCCGAGGTTGAGGATATCACCGTTATAAAGTGCTTCCGCTTGTCTAACGCGATAAGTGTTTAATGTCGTACCATTGCTCGAACCGAGATCCTCGACGTAATAGCTGTCACCGGATCTCGTGATCTCAATATGCTCACGGGAGAGTTTTGGATTTGAAATTGAGAGATCGTTTGCAGTATGCCTTCCAACTACAAATTTTCCATCCGGTACTTCCACACGCCGGCTTCCGGTTTCGTCGGTGAATTTAAGAAAAAGTCGGGGCATACGGTAATTTTAAAGTGTACTGAATTATCGCGGATCACTTGGTATATGTTGACAGCGGCTGCAGATTGATGCCGAAATCTCTCGGATTTTCTCCGATTATCGCTGCCGCGAAGAACTTCGGTACGTATTTAATGTTCTCTCTTTGAAACTGTACGGCGAGTTTTTCCGAGTTCGCAACAAGTGTCCAGAAACTCCTTTCCTGGCTTTCATTTGCTTCAAGCGCGGTTTTCAGATTTTTACCAAGACCGCCTTCACCGCTGTTATAACTGGCGATCGCGAGCGGGATACTCAACGGGCCGGTACCGATCCTTGCCGTCAGACTTTTCATGTAGCCGGCGGACGCACGCGCTGCCGCTTCGGGGTTGCATCTTTCATCGGGATTTGACGGCGAAGCCTTTTGCTGCACATTCAAGCCAAATCTCTTGGCCGTGCTGTATGTAAACTGATACATCCCAAGCGGTCCGGTATGGCTTTGCAAACACGGACAGTGCTCGGATTCGATCATTGCAAGATAGAGTCCGATCTGCGGATCCACTCCCTTCTGGTTAAAGGAACGAATTATGTAAGGTGCGTTATCTTTGGCGCGTTCGAGCAGCGATACCATATCACTTTTCAAATATGTTGTTCCGCCGCAATCGTTTACCCGGTTTCCGCGAATTCGTCCGGAATAACCGTCAAGCCATCGCCTGATCTGCGCGATCGCGTCGGCAGGTATTGATTCGCTGGAATTGTTTCCGATCATCCGCGCCACTTTTTCGGATCTGACCTTTACATACTGGTTCTTTTCAGAATCGGACATCGCCTGATAGTTTTTTCCGGTCGGCAGCTTTACCGAATCATCGGTTCGTCCTACCGTCGGAGAATCGGTGATCTCGGTACCGGCAGTATTTGTCGGCGTTATCGACGGAGAATCATCTGATGATTCATTAGTGTCATCATTTGCGGATGAAGTTCCGGTATCGTTTTCGGTATCACGGTTTATATCCGGATCCGCATCATCGGCTGGATAATCCTCATCGTCATGGTTTTCAACGTACGCCGGTTGATTGTTTCCCAAAACATTTACCCCGATAAACACTGCCGCACTGCAAATCACCAAAAATGCGGCGGCCGTAATTACTAGCGGGATCATAATGGAGGGTTTTTCCGCGGTTTCCGACGATGTAGAAACCATCGGATACGAACCGGTTTCAGCAGGCGCGTCATATTCATCAGAATATTCGCTTTTTTCGGAAATGTTTACCCGGAGATTTGTATAGTGACCGATTTTTATCGTGTCACCGTCTCTTAAAGGAGATCCGCTTGGCGATACTTTTTTCCCGTTGACAAAGGTTCCGTTTGATGAGTTTTCATCGATGATCCAAACTTGATCATCTTCGCGGTAGATGCTTGCGTGCAGACGCGACAATCCGTCGTCTTCGAAACGCTGATCGGCATCTCCGCCCCGTCCGAATGACGTCTTCTCGCGTTCAATAAAGATCTCTCCCGAGTCTTCATTTGCTGAATATGTAAGAACTATTTCGAGCATCTTTCAAGCAAAAACATATAGCCGCTAATTCATAAATACGGAGTACAGCTCGGAGAGCGGCCGATCTTTTGTAAGCCCGAACTTCTGCGGATTCTCCGCAACCATAGCAGCGGCAAAAAAGTTTACCACTTCCTTCCGCTGCTGCGGTGATTTTATTACATTCCAAAAATCGGACCGGTCTGCCGGAAGTGTTTGCTTCCAGGCGTCTGCTTCCTGCGGCGTCATACCGAACGCCGCGATACCGTAAACTACATCGCCTTCAAATATATTCAATATCAAGGCTTTAAGGTAGAGTGATGACGCCTTCGCAGCGCAATTTTGCGCCGCTGAGGCGATCGTTTCTTCTCCGCAAAGACCATTATAAGAGTTTGAAACGACAAAATCATTTGTCATTCTCCAGAGTCCGGTTCCTTCAGCGTTGTTCTTCGGCGAGAATTTACTCCGACTCATTGCCAGAATATATCCGATCGGCGGATCCAGATTTTGTTCGCGGATGAACGCGATATTTATTACATCGCGATACTTTTGTGCCCGTTCAAAGTAACCTTCTGAAGCATATTCAGACGCAGTTTTGCTAACTTCCGTCAGGAACCTCTGGTCGAATTTGTACTTATTGCTTCCGGAAAACTGCTTCAAAACATTTCCGGACATCGCGATCGTGTCTTTTATGGAGACTTCTTTGCCGGGCGTTCCTGGTTCATTCGGGTCTCCCGTTTGATTTCCGCCCGGATTGGTCGGATCGCCGGTATTGACCGGCGTTTCGGTTTCTTTCGGAGGTTCAACTTCTATTGTTTCAATAAAAAATGCGATCTCTTCAGATTGAGTTATCTGATTACCTTCCTGATCAAAAAGTATTACTTTCAAATTGCGGTTTAATCCATCGGAAAACTCGGGAAACTCGCTTGGCTCAATTTTTACACCGAACGGAGGTTCTTCAGAAGAAGCAAATTCTTTACCCTCGATCGTGTAAACCGCTTTTGAGACACACTCCCCGTTTGTCAGTTCGATCGCAACTTCCGTCGCGGATTTCAATGTATCGCCTCTTTCCGGCGTGATAATTCGCGCGGTTGCTTCGCAGGCCGCGGTTTCGCGCGTCAGATAAAAAAGTCCTGCGGCGGCGACAAAAACTACCGCAAGCCCGACGGCCAGGGCGGCGACCATCAGCATTATCGGAAAGCCTGACTTCTTTTGCGGAGGCGGCGCAGCGGCGTCCGGTTCATCAGTCTCCTCAGAAGACTCCTCATCGTCGGCGGACGGCACGTCCTTCTCCGGTTCTTCGTCTTCGTCATCTTTTGGCGTTAAGAGGACCTCGATCCTGCTTGTTCCGCCGAAGACCGCCTCGTCGCGGTCGTTTAAGGGTTTCTCGCCGTCAAGTTTTTCACCATTTAACTTTGTGCCGTTAAAACTTCCGAGATCGATCAGCCAGTAATCGTCGCCGCGTTTTTCGATTTCCGCATGGTAACGGGAAACGTTCGAATCTTCGGGTAACGAAATATCATTGTCTGACGCACGGCCGATCGTGATCAGACCGGCATCAAGACCGATTTCGGTTTCAGAATTGACGATCAGTTTTGGTTCTTTCATAAACGAAAAATCCCGGCGCCATTTTGTATGACAACGGGATTTTATCAAATTTGCCTTGATCGCTGAATCAGAATCAAAAGAAAACGGCCGTAAGAACTTTTACCAAAGGCTTTGCCGGAGGCTCACCGCATCAGAGATCTCTGCCTCTATTTCTGAAGATCCAGAAGATCCGTTCTGGTGATAATGCTTTTTATCCGTTTGAATTCCTCGATAAGTACCGCCGGGGATTCTCTCAGGCTTGTTTTTATATCTTCAAAGCTCGAATCCACATCGAGCACCGGAAAACTTTCATCCATAACGTCGCGGACCTTGGCGTTTAAGAGATCACGGTTTTCGATCAGCTTGGCCAACAGGCGGCTTTCTTTTAATGAGCCGACAGATCTTTTGTCTTCGAGAACCGGAATCTGCGTTACCGAATTTCCGCTCATCTTTGAAAGTGCCTCGCTTAGCATTTCGTCAGGTGATGCAAAAATTAGTTCGTTTGGCGAACCGGAATTTTTTGTCTCGGCGATCAATCCGGCGGAAATTCTCTGAGGTTCAAGAAGCAGTTTTTCCTTCATCCATTCGTCGGAATGAAACTTTGTCAAATAATGTTCACCCGTATCGCAGACTATAAAAACAACCAGGTCGTCTTCGCTGAGATCTTTTGCAGTATGAAGTGCGGCGGTGAAATTCGTGCCGCTTGAACCGCCGCAAAAAATTCCTTCAACACGACTGAGTGCCCGAGCGTTCTCAAAAGAATCGCGGTCGGTTACATTGATGATCTCATCGACCACCTTCATATCGGCATTCTCCGTCGGCGAACATTGTCCGACGCCTTCAACCAGATACGGAGTGGTTTCCGGCACAGAACCCGTTTCTTTATAGGTCTTAAAGATAGAACCATACGGATCGGATCCGACCACTTTGATATTCGGATTTTTCTCCTTCAGATATCTTCCGGTTCCGCTGATCGTCCCGCCGGTTCCGATCCCCGAGACAAAATGAGTGACTTTTCCCCCGGTATCATTCCAGATCTCCGGGCCGGTGGTCCTGTAATGTGCCAGCGGGTTTGCCGGGTGGCTGTACTGATCAGGATAAAATGAGTTGGGAGTTTCCTTGGAAATACGCTTTGCCGTTTCTACATAATGATCAGGTGTTCCGCCCTTTGCCGCATTCGGGCAAACTACAACATCTGCGCCGAGAGCTTTTAAATACCGTACTTTCTCGAGCGAGACTTTATCGGTCAGAACAAAAATACACTTATAACCCTTGCTTGCGGCTGCGATCGCGAGGCCGATCCCGGTATTTCCGGAGGTGGCTTCGATTATCGTACCGCCCGGTTCCAGAGAGCCTTCAGCTTCCGCGTATTCGATCATTGATATCCCGATCCGGTCTTTTACGGAAAATCCGGGATTCAGATTCTCGAGTTTGCCGTAGATCTGAGCTTTTATGCCGTGCACCTCGGTCAGTTTATTTATTCTTACAAGAGGGGTCTTTCCGATAAGTTCTGTAATGTTGTTATAAAGCGTCATTTGTTCTCCAAAAGATTGTTAACTTATTAAAATGATATGTTTTTCAAAAGGTGATTATCTACGAAAATGCATAAAAAATCACGAGGTGTTCCATAAAAAATACTTTTAAGTAATAATCCGCAGGTTCAGTCGAACTTTAGGCCTTTACCTTTTGTTACATCCAAACTCCAATAATATCGGTGTTTAGGTGCTTTGGTCTGCGGGTTCAAAAGAGAATCCGCATATTCATATTTTCTTGCCGGCAGAGGGACGTTCATGAGATCGAGCAATGTCGCAAAAAGATTCTCATGATGGGCGGGAAAGCTTTTATTCAGAGGGGTTTCGAAATTTCCAAGCATAAACAAAGGGACGTTTGCCTCATTTTTTGACTCCCTGCAATGGGTTGCAAGCTGATCAGAATCGCGCAAGTTCTGCCCGTGATCCGAAGTATAAATGACAGTCGTATTTGGGGCGATTTCGAGTATTTCAGAGATTATTTTGAAGAAACCATCAGAATTATATTTGATCGCAGCGTCATACGAATTTACTAATTCATCACGGGTTAGTGAAGATAGCTGCGCTGATCCCGGAAGAGGTTTCCACTCAGCAGATTTCTCCGGAAAGTCGTCGCTGTATGGGAAATGGACGCCTCGTTTCCATATCCAAATAAAGTTTCCCGTTGAGTTTTTCATAACCCTTTTAACTTCATTTGCTATTTCGAAATCAATATCTGAATCTGCGCGCGCCAATTTGCTGAAATCCTCGTAATTTTTCCAAATGTCGACGTATTTTTGATCACGATATGGACTGTTCCAAAAGTGTGACATCTGTCCGTCATAGAAATGCACTTTATAGCCGGCGGCCCGGGCATACTGGTAAAGCGTTGGATAGCGTTTTGTTTTAAAATCTGTGTCGGGCAATTCAGCCATACGAACGCCGGTTAAAAGAAGGCTGGCTGAAGCTGTGCTGCACGTTGTTCCCGAAACACAGGAATCAAATTTCGTGAGTTTGCCTGCCTCATAAAGTGCGTCAAGATACGGCGTCGTTTTTCGCGAATAGCCGTATAGGCTCATATGATCGGCACGCAGGGATTCATCCGTAATGAAGACGACGTTGTTTTTTGGCGGAGTCGCCGGCATTTGAGAAACAAGTTCTTCCCGAGTGCCGTTGTAAGTAAAAAACCAATTTGGCGGAATCTCGACGCCGACTTTGAAGAAGTTTGCAAATGAAACGAGAGGAAAATCAGCGGCAAAAAAATGTTGTTTAAAATATGCTCCTATCAGGTAATAAAAAACGATCGTGATCGCAACGGGCACCAGAATAATAATTCTCTTTCCAAGATTTAACGAACTCCTGTAGCTAAAGATCAGCGCTCCAAAACCGAGACATGGCACCACCGAAATCCAGCTAAAATATGAAGCAATAGCGCCGGTCTTCTGCTCGGCGTTTGTCATAAAAAGTGCGATCTCAAGATCTATCTCAGTTGAAAATCTGCCAAGAGCATTAAAATAACCGTATTCAAAAAAGATTATCGCGGAGAAAAGTATCCATGAAAAAATTTTCGGAACCATCCCGGATACGAGGCTCGCATAAACGTACATGAACAACAAAAACACCGAGAAGATCACAATAGACTGCAGGAAAAGAAAATACTTAACGTTGAAGGTATTCAGCGCGTGAGAAAAATAGGTTGCAAATGGCACTTTCAGGAAGATCGACTCCCAGATGACAAAAGCTGCCGTAAAGGAACCCGAAAGAAGAAGTGCTCTTAAATCGAGCAATTTTGCATAATTCTGTAAGTTTTTTGTCTTCACGATCGATCGCAGAAATGAAGATTACGCTGTGCCAGCGAGTACGGTATCCCGGTGCCGCAAGAGTTTTCCGGGTGAATTTGTAATTACATGGTCGATCCCAAGCTGAATTGCGCGATTTACCCATCGGGGATTATCTGCTGTCCAAATAGTTACGGGAAGGCCGCTGCTGACTGCCTTCTTCATAAGCTTTCCGGTAGCAAGTGAAAAATGGACGGAGATCCGGTCAACGCCCAGATCGTGCGCAATATTTATCAGTCGCTTTTCCTTCCGTAGAATATTCATTACTTTAGGTGCAAACAATGCTGCGGTTGCAGTGCCGGGAGCGTGTTTTCGCAGAAATGGAATCGCCTGAAGCTTAAAACTCTTGATGATTATCCGGTCCTGCAAATGAGAATCTTTAACAATACGCGAAACCGTTTTTGAGAGCGCTTCTACGTTATTTTCCCGCGCTTTAAGTTCGACGTAGATCACACCCTTATAACCGCTGAGAAACTCAAGCGTTTCTTCAAGATTCGGGATGCCCTCTTTTGAATACTCCGCGCTTGCGATCTTCCGGTTTTTTTCGTTAAACCACGTGCCGGCATCGAGTTTCTTTAACTCCTTTGATGAAAGATCCGAAACCTTCCGGTCGATCCCGCAGATCCTTTTGAGATCCGAATCATGAAAAACGACGGGAACTCCGTCGCCTGCGAGCCTGACATCAAATTCGATCCCTTCAGCCCCGTCATCGAGCGCTTTTCCGAATGCTGCAAAAGTGTTTTCGGGTGCTGCGGCTGATGAGCCGCGGTGAGCAATTATCAGCGGATAACTTCGTGTAATTTTCATCCGGGCCTATTTTTTTTCGAGAAGTACGACCACTTTTGACCAACTCATCGGTTCTGTTGGAGGGAATTCATAATCGCCGACGATGTTGAAATACGCCTTTGCAACATTTTTCACGTTGTCGAGTGAATGGATCTTGAACTTGTACAGGATCTTTAATACTTTTCCGACAAAATTGGGCTTTATCGGAATAAGGACGAGCTTACCGCCGGGTTTCAAAACGCGCGCAAGTTCTTTGATCCCATCATTTAGCGGCACATATTCCAAAACCCCGCATGTTAGAACAAGGTCAAAACTATTGTCCGTAAAGGGGAGCGAGAGTACATTTCCCTGAACTGTGTGGACGTTTTCGGCATCTACAAACTTATCCTTCCGGAATTGGTCACGCGAAACTTTCAGAGATTTATGTGAAAGGTCGAGATTGTAGGTCTTTTTCGGCTTGAAGCCGGCGCTGTAAAATCCGAGGGTGACGATGCCGGTACCGCTGCCGGCGTCAAGGACCAAAGATTCGGAGTCAATTTCAAGATTTAAGGAACGGAGATAGTTTGCAACGGATTTTCTATAACCGTTGACGCGAAGTGCAACGTTATGCGCCTCCGCGATCCGGTCATAGAAATTTTGTGTTTCTGATTTAGCAGGGTTAGAAATCATTTGTTATTCCGCAAGAAGACTTTTTATTTTCTTCAGTATCTCCTCCTCGCGGCTCTCGCTTGTTCCAGATTCTACATATCGTACAATGCCTTTACGGTCGATTAAAACCGCGGTCGGGATCGCCGTCGCACCATAAGTTATCTGATTCTCCTGATCTAATGTAACTGCAATACTATACGGTAAGTTATATCTTTTTTTGAACTCCGAAATGAAATTTAGTTCTTTGATCCGCGCATTTTTGCTTCCGTCGGAGCTGTTATAAAAGCGGGTGACGCCAAGTATCTCGAGTCCGTCATCTTTATAGTCTTCATCCCATTTTTTCAAAGAGGGAAATGCCTCAAGACAAGGTCCGCACCACGTTGCCCAAAAATCAAGAAGGATCACTTTGCCTTTCAGTTCCGAGACCTGACGCGTTACGCCGGGCATCCAGCTTTCGACAGAAGCGAGGTCGGGAGCGGATTCACCCAAAATTCCATACTGCGGCTCGCGTTTTCTGAACTTGTTCAACAAATACTCCTGTGTACTGTTTGTAAAAAAATCAGTCCGGATTTTTTCAAGCGTTTGCCTGTAAAGCGCCAAACCCTGCGGTTTTCTGTTTGTTTCAATCTGGAATTTTATCAATTCGTCGATCGCCCGGTAGTAAACACCGTGACTCTGCACCGGAAGTGATCGGTCCCGGAGCGTTTTCAGCGCGGATTCCGCCTTATCGCGTTCGTCGAGGTCACGATAAACCTCGAAAAGCGTGATGCCGGCATCAAGCAGCTGGTTTAAGGCTCCTGCCCGCGATTCAGCATCGATGAGGTTTTCCTGTGTTGCCTTAAACGCGGCCTCGGCGTGCGAAACCGCTCTTTCAAGTTCCCCGGATTCGATGTAACTGAGTGCAACGTCCTTCTCCATTTTTGCGATCTCGGAAACCTTTGTCGGAGCGTTGGAATAATACTCGCTGAGAAATTTCTCGGCCTTTTCGAAGTCTTTTGTGGTAGCGGCGATAACGACAACAACGGATCGCGATGTCTGCATTTTTTGAGGAGTTCCGGCTGCATCCGAGAGAAATCTCTCAAACGCGATCGAGGCATTGGTCGCGTTTGTTGCCATCCAATGCAGCCGCCCAAGATAATAAAAGTCATCACCGGAAAGACCGCTGCGTGTTTCGGCGTGGTTTGCGTATTTTGCGGCGAGCTGTTTTTGTTCGGCCAGAACTTTAAGGTGAAGTTTAGCCGTGTACGGTATCTTTTTTGCTTCAAACTCGGTGAATTGCTCGGTCGCGTAATTTGACGCCATTGAAAAAAGGAGTGCGACGGAATAATCGCTCAATGAATCGGTCTCGAGTCTTACGGCGATCGGATCAGCCTTTCGTCCGGACTGCGCAAAAACGCTGACGGAGAGCAAACACAGTAAGAAAGTCGGGATCAAAAACTTGCGCATATTTATTGATTTGTAGCTGATGATAAACGATTGGGGCTATAAATTTCCAGATATTTCGAGCCGGCGTTTGAAACTATCTTATCAACAACGATCGACGCGGTCATCGGAGCGAGTAAGATTCCGTTCCGGTAATGCGCGGTTGCAAGGTATAAATTGTCGGCCTCTTCCGACCTCCCGATCAGCGGAAAACCGTCTGCAGTAAAAGGACGAAGCCCCGACCAACGGTCCGCTATCGGCAATCCGGCGACAGACGGAGACAATTCGCTGGTTGTGGTAAGGATCTTTTCCGTTCCGGCGGCTGTATTGGTGTTTTCAAACCCGGCATCCTCAACGGTAGCGCCGGCAAGGATCTTCCCGTTCTTCCGAGGGACAATATATCCGCGTCGGCTGTAGATGACATGCCTGAAGAGCCTTTTAGCGGTCTGGAAACTCAGCATCTGACCACGAATCGGCTTAACTTCCGGAACCGCCAATTTACGGTTTTCGAAATTTATCAGCGAAGTCCAGGCTCCGGATGAAATTAATATAATATCCGCGGAAAATTGAGTGTCGTTCTTTGTTTCCACCGAACTGATGCGGCCGCTTCCGACTGTCAGATTCGAGACTTCGGTGTTTTCAAATATACGAAGACCATTGATTTCGGCGTATTTTTTCAGTCCATTTAACAGATTCCGGTTTTCGATCTGCCAGTCATTCGGGAAGAACAATGATTCGAGTGAATCCGGTGAAATGAACGGTTCGAGTTTGTGTGTTTCAGCGGCAGATAGTCTTTCGACCTCCATACCCGCTTTTTTCTGCCAGGAGAATCGCTGCGCGATCGCTATACTGTCAGACTCATGAAAAGCTGCGAAAATAGTTCCGGTTTGATCAAGCTCGATATCGATTCCGGTCTCATCATAGAGTTCATCGGCCAGTTTCGGATAAAGCTTCCTTGATTCATCACAAAAGCGGAAGAAATCATCTGCCTCGTCGGCTTCAGCCTGAGGAGCCAGCATACCCGCAGCAGCGAAGGAAGCTCCTTTTCCGATCTTTTCGCGTTCGAGGATCGTTATGTCCGCAATACCTTTTTTATGGAATTCACGGGCAATTGTAAGTCCGATCACACCTCCGCCGATAATTAAAACGCTGCTCATCTGTCTAAATATTTCCGGTTAAGTAAGTTTCGTAATAAAGACTATTTGCGTTAAAATTTTAGCAAATTAAACCAGCGTTTGATAATACTCACAAAAATCAGGGGAATGCTATGGATCTCGAACGAAGAGTTACAAAAAACACCAGGAATATAAAAACGATCGGAGAAGCAATTCAGCTTCTGACGGTCTTAACCAGCAGTCACACGGATCAGCTTGAACGGACGCTGTTCGGTATCGATGAATTACGCGGCAGCGTTTTGGAATTGCGGGGCGGCATTTCAGAATTACGGGGTAGCGTTTCGGAATTACGGGGAAGCGTTTCGGACTTGCGGGATGGCCAGAGGGAAATGCAAGAGAAAATGAATGCATTGATCGATGCGCAGATCAGGAATGAAGATGAATTTCAGCGATTTCGAAAAGAAACCCAGGAAAATTTTTCGGAAATGGCAAAATCGATGACCGCTGCGAACCTCAGAATTGAAAGACTCGAACAAAATTGACCAGAATTTATGAAACATACAATTACACTAATACCCGGTGACGGGATCGGACCTGAAATTATCGGAGCTACTGTCGGTGTGGTAGAAGCGACCGGTGTTGAAATCGAATGGGAAACCCAGATCGGCGGATCGCAGGCGCTCGAAAAATTCGGCTCCACGCTGCCGGATGCGCTAATTGACTCGATCAAGAAAAACAAAGTGGCGCTGAAAGGTCCGATGATGACACCGGTCGGAAAAGGATTTACATCGGTAAACGTCGGGATGCGAAAGGCATTGGATCTCTACGCAAACGTCCGGCCGATCAAGGCACTGCCGAATGTCGAATGCCGTTATCCCGAACTCGATCTCGTGATAATGCGTGAAAATACGGAAGATCTGTACGCAGGACTCGAACATGTAGTTGTTCCCGGCGTGGTGGAATCGATCAAAGTTATCACTGAAAAGGCTTCGACGAGGATCGCCAAATACGCATTCGAATACGCCGAAAAGATCGGACGGAAAAAAGCGACCGCACTTCACAAAGCGAACATCATGAAGCTTTCAGACGGATTGTTTTTATCGTGCTTTCATAGCGTGGCAAAAGATTATCCGGAAATAGAAGCCGACGACAAGATCATTGATAACGCCTGTATGCAATTGGTAATGCGTCCCGAACAGTTTGATATTGTTGTTACGCAGAATCTTTACGGCGACATTGTTTCGGACCTTTGTGCGGGGTTGATAGGCGGTCTCGGTCTTGCACCGGGCGCAAATATCGGAACTGACGCTGCGACTTTTGAAGCAGTTCACGGCTCTGCTCCTGACATTGCCGGACAGGGAATTGCCAATCCGACGGCAATAATGCTCTCTGCCGTAATGATGCTCAAACACATCGATGAATTCGAGGCAGCCGATAAGATGGAAGCTGCGATGTTTGAGGTATTTACAGAAGGAAAAGTGCGCACCCGCGACTTAGGCGGAACTGCGACAACTTCAGAATTTGCAGCGGAGATCGTTGCGAAGCTCAAATAGCGTATCTGTTCTGAACCCGATCATAGAAAAGTCGATGAAAAGAAACTTACTCCGGCCGTTTGGTTACCTATTCGTTTTTGGCGCCTTTATCGCATTTGCAGCGTGCCGGAATACGGTTCAGGATCCGAATGCGTTTACCGAGACGGTTACGCTGAAAAGGACAAATTCGGGCGAGTCAGACTATCAATATGTTCCGTTTGAAGTGCCTGCCGGGGTAAAGAGTCTTTCGGTCTCGTACAAATACGAAAAGAGAGAAGGAAAAAACAAGATCGAATTGGGCGTTTTTGACAACCGTTTCAGCGGAGACCCGAAAGACAAAAAAGGATTTCGCGGATGGAGCGGAGACGTTCGTGAAACCATTTTTTTGGCAGAGGATTCGGCGACGCACGGTTACGTTCCCGGCGAAATATCTCCGGGGAAATGGTTCATTATTTTCGGGATCGTTTCGCTTGAAAATGAAAGTGTGGATGTCGATCTGAAGGTAAGTTTTAACAAGATCGACGAAAATGCTGGGCAGCAATTTGACGAAGAAAATAAAAGGGAATTTTCATTTAAGAAGGAGCCAAAAGTCGAACGGATGAAAACCGGAGATCTGACGTGGTTTGCCGGTGACCTTCATTCGCACTCATTCCACAGCGACGGCCGCTGGTCAATAAAGGGTATTTTTCAATCGGCCGCTTCAAACAATCTCGATTTTATTTCGATCACCGATCACAATACATTTTCCCATCACGCCGATATAAAAGAAAACCAGGAAGCGTTTCCGGAAATTTTTGCCATGCGCGGCGAAGAAGTTACAACGCACGGCGGTCACATAAATGTCTGGGGGCTGCCCGAAGGAGAATGGGTCGATTTTCGGGTTGCACCGGGTATTGATAAGAGCGCTGAAAGTATTGCTGCCGAAGCCGGCAAACTCGGTGCACTTGCTTCGATAAACCATCCGACGATGGATTGCGGCGGGTGTAACTGGACTTACGGTAAATGGGGCAAACTTGCCGCGGTAGAGGTTTGGAACGGAGTCTGGGACGAACAGGACGAAGGAGCGCTTATCGAATGGGAAAAGCTTCTTTTAAACGGAGTGAGGATCACGGCAGTCGGTTCGAGCGACACACATCAACGACCGGAAGAGCCTGCCGATTATCCGATAAATTTACCGCTCGGCGCGCCGACAGTTTTTGTTGCTGCCAAAGAGAAGGATCAGAAGTCTCTGCTTGACGGGATCAGAAGCGGAAAGGTTTTTGTTGCCGACAACTCGAGACGCGGGATCATGCTGACCGCAGATGAAACCGCAACGATCGGTGATACCGTTGAAGCCGAATGGGGTAAAATAATCGGATTCAAATATTCTCTGAAAGGATTCGATAATGGTTCGAAATTGTGGCTTATCGCCAACGGGCAGATCGCCAAAGAGTTTTTGATCTATAGCGAGAATTACGAAGGCGAATACAATATTTATGCCAAGCAGGATGGCTATGTCAGGCTTGAAATAAGGACCGTCGACAACAAGATGCTTGGGTTTTCAAATCCGATATTTTTTAAGGTCAAACAGCCTGCTCAACCTTCCGAGAGCAGTTCCGAATAAGTTCGAATTTGTTGCAAAAGTTTTTCAATGACTCCAAATCAGGTTATCTACGAAATAAAGCAAAGCCGGGATCTTGCAAAGGTCTGGGCGGAATGTTCCCGCGAGGAAAAAGAAGAAGTGATCAGCCGGCTTGAGTCAGCCGAATCCGATGAGATCGAAAAAGTGCTTTGTGAAGTTAAGACCGGACAAAACCGTTTATTCTGAATACTTCTTTTAGCTTTACCGCCCGACTCCTAACCCCTTACAAATCTTTACCTTCACTGACATTTTGAGCGCGAACTCAATCTTTCTGATACCCGTCTCAATTGCCGGACGCGCCTGATTCATACGGGCTTCCAAAAAAGTATTTCGAGGAGTAAAGAAATGAAAAAATTATTATCGATCGCATTCATAGCAGTAACGACATTTTTCGCTGTTTCATCAGCTGATGCGCAGACCGGAAGAAACAACCGCAGCATCAATCAACGTCAGAATTCAAACTATAATGCAGCTGTTCGCACTTATACCCAGACAAAAAATGTCTTTATCAACCGCAAGCAGTATCGTGAAACATACCGCGTCACGGTATTTCGCAACGGCCGAACTACATCGCAGCTGATCAGCCGTGTCGAGGTCAAAAACCGGCGCAACGGCTATATCGGTCCGGCGGTTCAAACGACATATCAAACCGTGATCGTCCGCGAGAAAGGCAAGAACTACCGTGTTACTTACAAGATAATGAAATATCGAAACGGAAGGACGGTAAAACAAATTGCGAGCAAGGTAAGAGTTCGCTAAGCAGTTGAAGGGAAAGAAGAAAGCCGGTTTGGGAGAGATCCCGATCCGGCTTTTTTTATGATCTTAAATACGGATTGGAAAGATACATTACGGCGAGGAGAAGCAAAAAATAAGGAACCAAAACCGCCGCTCCCGGATAATCTTTTGCCACACGCTGACCAAAAAAGAGCGCGAGGATCGAAGCCGTGCCGATAATCGATGCGTAGAAGATCAGAATAACAGAACCCAAAAAAAGAAAATAAATGACACCGGCAGCACTTAGAAGTCCCGTAGCGAGCTCCATGACGGTGATCGTCGCGAGCATCACCGGAACAGTCCCGTCAAGAAATGTCTTTGAAAAATGACCGGTCAGCCATTCGAGATTGCCTTTCCAGTCAAACACTTTATCGAGACCCGATTGGATAAAAAGGATCGCAATAAGTATCGCACCGGAAAGCGCGGGAAGATTTTTACCGATTTCTTCGATTGTCATGATTTATCTATTTATTTGACAAAAAACAACCACCCCGCCCTTCGGGCACCCCTCCTTCGCAAGGAGGGGAGTTTGAGGCCTTATTCAACGGCACCCGGTTTTTTGACAAGCAATATATGAGCCTGCTTTCTAAAATATACCCGCTTTCTAGATATTGGCCCACTATTAATATTTACATACCGGCACTTTATCAACAGAAAACTTCCCGCTACGGGGTAAGTCTGTGTCATTTCAATTCTTCAAGTTTCCGAATCAGATTTAACGGCACAATCTAGTGGAATCATTATTTAGTGTTAGCTTAAACACGACTTTGCGCCTTTTCAAAAAACTCCCCTCCTTCTGAAGGAGGGGTGCCCGAAGGGCGGGGTGGTTATTCCCTCCATCCAAAATTACTTCTGATATGACCAATTACCCAGTCCATTTCTTCAAAGATAGTCTTATTTTCAAACCTCAATACCCGGATTTCAAATTTGGATAGATATGCTGTCCGGTCAATATCAAATTCCCTGGTCACGTTGTCGAAATGCCTGTTCCCATCTAACTCGATTGCGAGTTTTTCTGAAGGACAATAGAAATCCAATATAAACTTACCGATGCTGTGCTGTCTTCTGAATTTTCGTCCATCGAGTTTCTTATCCTTGATATATCGCCATAACGTAGCTTCGGCAGGTGTTAAATTATTTCTGAGTTTCTGCCGGTATTTCTTAAGATAAGAAAGGTTATTCACTCTAACTTTCTTTGATTTATCAATACTGTCGTTTTCGCTTTTCATAAATCAAAAACGCACCAGCGGAAACGAGCATTGTAAGACGTCAGCTCTGCTTCGCACTTCTGGATTTCGCCTTCCCTTTATTCATAATCGCCTCGATCTCTTCGATCTCCTTCGGCACTTTTGAGGTCAGATTCCGGTTTCCGTCTTCGGTTACCAGAACATCATCTTCGATTCTGATTCCGATGCCGCGGTATTTTTCGGGAGCCGACTTGTCATCGGGCGGGATATAGAGACCGGGTTCGACCGTTAGAACCATGCCGGGTTCAAACGGGCGCGAGTTTTTCGCGGTTTGATCGGTGAAATATCGGCCGGCATCGTGGACGTCCATTCCGATATAGTGGCCGACGCCGTGCATATAATATTTCATATATGCTTTCTTTTTGATCAGCGTCTTTGTAGCACCTTTCAGCAGCCCGAGTTTTTTCATTCCTTCGGTCAGCATTTCGATCGATAGATTTTGGCGCTCAACTATCGTCGTGCCGGTAACAGTCGCTTCGATACAGGCTTTCTGCGTTTCGAGTACGACCTCGTAAATATCTTTTTGAGCGCGGGTATATTTTCCGTTTACCGGAAAAGTCCTCGTGATATCCGATGCGTAGCCTTTATATTCGCAGCCGGCATCGACAAGGAGAAGATCGCCGTCTTTTAATTCGGCGTTGTTTTCCACATAATGAAGGATCGTTGCGTTTTCGCCGCCGCCGATTATCGAATTGTAAGCAACGCCGCTGGCGTCGTTCATACGGAAATAATGCTCGATGATCGATTCGATCTGAAGTTCGTTCATTCCCGGCTTTGTACTTTTCATCGCAAGAATGTGAGCTTCGGCTCCGATCCTGCCGGCGGTCGCCATGATTTCAACTTCTTCTTCGGTTTTATGGAGACGCATTTCGTGGATAAGCAGCGTCGGATCAACGATCGTGTGCGGAGGATATGCGGTTTTCAGACGGCGAACTCGTTGTCCCGAAAGGTAATCGAGGATCATTTTGTCTAGCGGCTTGTCTAACCCAAAACGGTAATAAAGCGTATCGCAGCCGTCGAGCATTTTTGCAAATTGCTTCTCAAATTTATCGATCGAATAAGCTTTCTGAACACCAAAATTCTTCTCGGCGCCTTCGGTTCCTTCACGCCTTCCGTACCATGTTTCCATTTCGGGATCGCGGGGGCGAACAAACATCGTGTATTTTGTGCGCTTATTCGGCGTGATAACGGCAATTGCATCCGGTTCCGGGAAATCGGTCAGATACCAAAAATCCGAATCCTGACGGAATTTGTATTCCGTGTCGTAACTTCTTGTTTTTTCGTGGGCAGCGGGAATTATTGCCACGGCGTTTTTGCCGATCTCGTCGATAAACTTTTTGAGCTGTGGTCGCATAGATTGTCTCCTGTATGAATTACCGAAAGTTTATCGCAATTAATAAAAAGGTAAAAGAGAAGAAGAAATTAACCACAGTTAAACACTGATCGTAAAAGGTTTGTCGGGAACACACATCGGTTGATCCTGATCTGCTTATATCTTTTTCCATCTGTGCTAATCTGTGTTGAAATAGCTTTTCCAAAAACGTTCGGGTGGACTTAGAAAATACAGGTCTTAGTTGCCGGAAGTGCTCGCTAGCGTTCGCGGTACTGATTTTTTGTTTATGCATCTTCGGATCACAGAAATTTTTCTTTCAATTCAGGGTGAATCTGCGCACGCCGGCCGGCCGTGCAGTTTTGTTCGTCTGACGGGATGTCCGATGCGCTGCGTCTGGTGCGACTCGGAATACACTTTCACCGGTGGTGAAAAGATGCCATTTGAAGACATTTTTTCAAAGCTCGAAGAATTCGGCTGCGATCTTGTAGAAGTTACCGGTGGTGAGCCGCTCGCACAGAAGAATGTTTTCCCATTTATTACGGCACTTTGCGACAAAGGATACGAGGTGCTGATCGAAACCGGCGGTTACGTTTCCACCGAAAATGTCGATAAACGTGCAAATATCATACTCGACATTAAATGTCCCGCATCAGGCGAAGCGGAGAGGAATCATTGGGAAAATCTGTCAAGGCTTGATCCCCGAAAAGACGAGGTTAAGTTTGTAATTGCCGATCTTGAAGACTGGGAATTTGCGAAGGCAATCATCAAAAAATACGATCTCGAAAACAGGACAAATGAAGTTTTGATCTCCCCGGTTTTCGGGTCTTCTTATTTGAAAGAATTTGCAGAAGCGGTTTCGCGAAGCGGGATGAAAGTGAGATTGAATATGCAGCTTCATAAATATATTTGGGGTGCAGATGTTCACGGCGTCTGACAAGATCCCTAATAACTAACGGATGATAGATCAAAGAAGTAAGAAAGAAGCTATCATCTATCAGTTATCAGCTAACATCTATTTCGAATAAAATGACGGCGATCCGTAAAAATGTAAGTATTTGTCTGGTTTCAGGAGGAATGGATTCGTGTGTGACTGCGGCAATTGCAGGATCGGAAAACGACTCCCTCGCATTTCTTCATATTTCATACGGACAACTTACCGAGGAGCGCGAACGGAAAGCGTTCAACGATATCGCCGATTTTTACGGTGTTGAAAAAAGACTCGACATTTCAATCGAACATCTTGCGAAGATCGGCGGTTCGTCGTTAACCGATAAAAGTATTTCGGTAACCGATGCCGATCTTGAATCCGATGAGATTCCGACGAGCTATGTGCCGTTTCGCAATGCAAATATGCTGGCGATTGCCGCGAGTTGGGCGGAAGTATTGGGCGCGAACCGGATCTATGTCGGAGCCGTGGCGGAAGATTCAAGCGGTTACCCGGATTGCCGTCCGGAATTTTTTGAGGCGTTTGAAAAGACGATCGAGACCGGAACAAGACCCGAAACAAAGATCAGGATCATAACGCCGATCATCGATCTTTCTAAAGCTGAGATCATAAAAAAAGGAAGGGAACTCGGCGCTCCGATCCATCTTTCGTGGTCATGCTACCGAAACGGAGATCTCGCGTGCGGCACCTGTGATTCCTGTGCGCTGAGACTTCGCGGCTTCCGGCAGGCCGGGATCTCTGATCCTATATCGTATTCAAAATGAAACAGATTCTGCAAAAGTTTTCTGAAGAGCCGTTCATTTACTAACTCTTCCCCGGGTAATTCCAACTCTCATTTATCCAAAATTTGAAATTCGCCGTGAAAATCATATTTTCACCGACAAAAAAAAATCTTGCTAAAGGAAAAGAGCAATGATCAAACAAAAACTATTTATATTCACTGCGGCATCAGTCGTCGCAAGGCCGGCGGGCGATCAAAAAGAATGAGCGCGCGCGACCCGCTGATTGAATAATGACGAAACCTCCTGCCAGTTTCGCGAACTTCAAAATCTGTATGTTCGCGATAATATAATTTATCTAACGTTTTGAGCTGTGCGGTATTTATGAGGAGAAGAAAAAAATGAAAAAGATCACAAATTTGTTAGCGGTTACATTACTGAGTTTGATGCTGCTTGGAAATGCCGCCGCACAAAAGACGGCAGAAAGCGATATTGAGAAGCTGGCAAAGGAAATCATTCCTGTCGGCGCGGAGATAATTCATAAGACCGTTGAAGGGAAGTTTGCGGAGTCTGCCACGAAAGACACATCAAATAATGTTGTCGTTCTCTATAATCTGACGCCGGATGCTCCGACGACGCGATACGAAATTTCGGTACTTGTTCCGCAGGGTTTTGAGGCCTGGGATAAATATCAGCTGCCGGAGCCGGAGTATACGTGGTCGATAATGGAACCCGTTTCCGTATTCTTCGCAAACGCCGACCGCGATCCTGAAAACGAATTATTTGTCCTCGAAAAATGCATGACGGGGATCGGCCCGACCGGAGCGCAGTATTTTTACAGGACGCGCGTTTACGATTGGAGCAACGGAAACTTCCGTCACATGGAGACGGTGAGCGAAAAGATCGAACAGGCAAATACAGCCGCAAAGGTTAAGAAAGCTCTTCCTCAGATCATTAAAACGAGCCGAACTGAAGACGGGCAAAACTACCTGATCACATCGGATTCCATCGGCGATGTAAAGATCGGCATGACCGTAGCCGAGGTTCGTCAGACACTCAAGCCGATCATCTTGTCCCGGACAAGCGACGGTGATGGTGCGGCGCTTATTGAAGTAAAACGCGGAGAAGAAATTCTGATGAACCTCTATGCCGGTGAGGAAGACTCCGAGGCTCCCGTTGACGACAAAGCCGTTGTTGAATTTATTGAGACCTGGAATCCGGATTTCCGCACATCAGAAGGAATTCGTCCGCGTACAAAACTTAGTGAACTCGAAAAACAGTACGGCGCGGTGAAAGAGATCATCATTAGCGAGATCGAGGCAAGAGAATTTGCAGATTTTGAGAGGCAGCCTGACGGTATTCAGTTTCGCGCTATGAATGATTTCGGTATGGCCGGAATCTATGAGAAAGACGAAATGACAACCACAAAATATGATCCTGCTGCTTTTGTCGGAAGCATCCAGGTTGTCGGGAGCCGGCTGCAGGGAACCCGGATAGAAGTTTCGAAAGAAACCGGTATCGGGATGTCTGATGGATTTCTAAAAGAAAAAGGAGATCAGGGAAAATTCTTGGTTTGGGGGGAAGCGGGAAAACGAATGAAGGTTTCGATCGTCGATTCCGAAACGCCGGATGAAGAAGGCGCGGTGATGATCGGATATGTTAAATCCCCGGACGGCGGCGAAGAAGGAAATGTCGGCGGAGTTATCTTTGACGAAGTATTGAAAGAATCCGGAAATTACCGGATCCTGATCAAACAAAATGAAGCAAAATCGGGAGCGGCGAAGGTCAGTTTCAAAGTAAAGGTAACGATCGAAGATAAGGACGCTTTTCAGGTTTTAGACGTTGAAAAATTCAACGAAAAGATCGAAAAGGCGGCAAAAGAGGAAAGGAATTGGGTGAAGACACCGTTTCTGGTTCTAGCCAATTTGATTCAGCCGTTTTCGGAAATGGGTTCGCGAAAGGTAGAAATGGTTTCGCCTTTTTCGGATATAACCGAATCTGTAACTGCAACGGTTATTGATGACGGATACGCCGATGATTCTGTAAGAGGTGAAAAGTTCGTTTTCGAACTCGAATTAACGGAATCCGGCGCGTGGAAAGTCGTTTCTGCGAAAAAAGCACAAGTTTGCCGTGAAAACCGCGGTCATCAGGATTATTCAACAAAACCATGTGTCTGAAAACGGGTTATTGCTTTACTTGTTGAATTCGGATCGAATTTAATTCACAATCGATCCCGATGATCCCGGAAACCGAAAATCTGGAAAGTTTTATCAAAGCTGCCGTTGCACTTGTCGATCAAAAACTCGATCAGATCGTTCCGGCAGAAAATCTGGAGCCGGTGAATCTTCACCGGGCGATTCGGCACAGTCTCTTTGCGGGAGGAAAGCGTTTTCGTCCCGCGTTTGTATTTGCCGTCGGAAGCACATTCGGCGTTTCAAACGAAAGGCTTTTAGGAGTCGCGTCGGCGATCGAAATGATCCATACGTATTCGCTGATTCACGATGATCTTCCTGCGATGGACGACGACGATCTGAGACGCGGACGTGCCACATGTCATGTAAAATTCGGAGAGGCGACGGCGATCCTCGCCGGAGATGCGCTTGAGACTATAGCTTTTCAGGTTCTGGCGGAAGACGAAGGACTTTCTCCCGAGATTCGGGTCCGGATAATTTCTGAAGTTGCGCGCGGCGCCGGTACACCTTCCGGCATGGTTTCCGGACAGCAGGTCGACCTCGAGTCTGAAGGGAAGGACATCTCGGTCGCCGAACTCGAACAGATCCACAGGGGAAAAACGGGCGCGATGATCCGCGCGTCGGCACGTGCCGCCGCGATAATCGGTGAAGCAAATGAAAGTGATCTAAATGCGATAACAGTTTATGCAGAGAATTTGGGTCTTTTGTTTCAGGTTACCGATGATCTGCTCGATGTAACTCAGACGACCGAAGTCTTAGGCAAAACGGCAGGCAAAGACCTGTTATCTGAAAAAGCGACCTATCCGTCATTTTATGGTCTTGAAGGGACTAGAAGACTTGCTGAAAAGATCCACGGCGAGACGGTAGCCTGCCTTGATGAGATCGAAAAACCCACCCGTTTACTCCGCGGGATCGCTGATTATATATTGAACCGGAAAAAATAGGCTCTGGTATAATCTGCGCAGGAAGCGGAATATCTCAACGATTACCCCTTTTAATTCGTGTTGAAGTTTTAACACCGGCGATGAGTTTACTCGAATTAAAATTTAAAGACCTGTGGCAGCCCGGACTCGTCATCATCGCGGTCGTATTTTTATATGCAACGGTCTTATCAAAACTCGTCGAACATTGGTGGGTAGATGAAAACTATTCACACGGCCTGCTCGTGCCGTTTATTATCGGCTATGTGATCTGGGTAAACTTTGATTCGCTCAAAAAGGCGGTGTCGAAACCTTCCGGACTGATCGGCAGTGTAATTATTATTGCGGCATTCATACTTCTGCTCGGCGGTACACTTGGTGCAGAGTTCTTTGTTCAGCGCATCTCGCTCGTTCTGATGCTCGCCGGTATCGTGATCTATTTCTTTGGACTGCGGATCATCCGGTTCCTTTCGATACCATTTATTCTGCTGCTTCTCGCGATTCCGATCCCGCAGATAATTTTTAACAGAATTGCGTTTCCGCTGCAGATCTATGCATCGCAGATCGCGGTTTGGGGAATCCGTTTGTTTCCGGTTCCAACGGTTAGAAAGGGAAATGTGATCGAAATTCTGCCGAGCGGAGCCACTCAGACTATCGCGCTTGAAGTTGTCGAAGCATGCAGTGGGATCCGTTCACTGATGACACTGATGACGCTGGCACTCATCCTGGCTTATTTTACAAGGAGAAACGGGCGGGAAAATAATGGAAACGGGGTTGGTTTTCTAAACGACATAGATTTTTGGCGCGGTTTTATCCTGGTATTCTCGGCGATCCCGATAGCGATCATTACCAACGCCGGACGTGTAACGGCGACGGGTGTTTTGACATATTATTACGGCACAAAGGCGACAGAGGGTTTTGCACATGATGCGGCCGGCTGGATCGTTTATATAGTTGCGCTGGCCATGCTGATCGGATTAAATGCGATTTTGATCAAGGCGTTTCGCCGTTTTAACACCAAAACCGATTGATACGATGAAAGCAATAGATTACAGATACTGGATCCTAATCGGCGTCCTGGCTTTTGGCGGGCTTTTTGTCAATTGGTTTGAAACCCGCGGCGAGGCGAAAATAGAGAGAAAACCGCTTGCCGAAATTCCCGCGGCGATCGGCGACTGGACAAAACACGGCAGTGATATAAGATTTTCCGAACAGACCGAAAGCGTACTTAAGACTAGTGATTACGTAATGCGCGATTATTTGAAAAACGGACGCCGGATAAATCTTTATATCGGATATTACGAATCTCAAAAGTCCGGCGCGACCTATCACAGCCCGCAAAACTGTCTGCCGGGATCGGGATGGGAGATGAAGTATCCGGAACTGGTAGAAATTAAAACCTCGGATGGAAAAAGTTTCTTTGCAAACAAATACATCATCGAAAACGGCGAATTCAAAGAAGTAATGATCTATTGGTATCAGGGTCGCGGACGTGCCGTGGCGAGTGAATATTACGACAAGATCTACACCGTTTTTGACAGCGTTACGAGAAAACGTTCTGACGGATCGATGGTGCGTCTGATGACTTCGGTCGGCGGATCGGAAAAGGATGCAACCGCGGCGGCAGTCGATTTTGCATCACACACGTCCGATAAACTCTCACAATTTGTTCCCCGGTAAAATACTTGTAATACACCTCAATTAGGCTATAATCGTTTTTCACCCCAAATGAAATTCAATAGAAACTCGCGTCTTCGAGCAGAAAACGAAGGTAGTTTTTGCGTATGTTGCTCATTTATAAAACTTTAAGGATTTTTCTGAAATTTACAGGTGATTACCAGTATGTTTTAGTGTCGAAGCAATTCGATAAGTTTTAATCGCTGTAAATAAATGTCTTACAGTTTTTGTAAATTGAAAATCAATTAGCGTTTTAAAATTTCGCGAAGAACAGGTTGCCCCCTATTCTTCAGCGGGATTTCGCAAAATTCGCACGGGTTCGATAGTCATTGCCCCGACTATCAAAACTTTCAGCGAAGCTTTTTCAGGGACTTATAGTCCGGATTTTTAGAATATGTTTATACACGAGTGCCAGATCTTTCGTGCCGGTTTTTTCCCGGCGGCTTTTTTAGCAGTATTGCTGATCCTTTCAACGTCGTGCGGTCAATCGCTCGAAAGCCATCTCACCCAAGGCGAAGAATTCCTTCAAAAACGCAGATTTCAGGAAGCCGAAATGCAGTTTCGTGCTGCCGCAGATATTGACGAAACATTGGCTGCGGCGCACTGGGGACTGGCGCGGGCACATGAAGCTCAAGGGGATTTTCTCGAGACGGTTCAGGAACTGAAACGCGTCAGCGAACTCGCTCCCGATAATCTTGATGCCAAATCAAAACTTGGTAATTACTACCTTCTGTTTACGCCGCCTCAGATCCAGGAAGCAGAGAAAGTGCTTCAGGACATTTTGAAGCGAGACGGCAAATTTATCGAAGGCCACATTCTTAAAGCGAGTATCTTATCCGCTCAGAAGAAACCCGAGAATGAAGTAGTTGCAGTTTTGAGTCATGCGATCTCGCTTGATAACAAACGCACCGAATCATATCTCGCATTGGCCCGGTATTACATGAAGATCGCCAGGCAGAATGAGGCTGAAGCGACAATCAAAACAGCGATCGCGGCAAACGAAAAACGCGCACTCGGCTATTTGGAACTGGGACGTTTT
This sequence comes from Pyrinomonadaceae bacterium, assembly GCA_041394785.1. Lineage (GTDB taxonomy): Bacteria > Acidobacteriota > Blastocatellia > Pyrinomonadales > Pyrinomonadaceae > Aridibacter. Next base: position 36,574 of record JAWKHO010000001.1, read on the forward strand.
CTGACCTACGCAAATCGTCACGAAGAAGCCGAAGCGCCGTTTTTAAAGGCGATCGAAGTTGAACCAAAAGATATCGAATCCCGCGAAGCGATCGCTTCCTATTATCTCGGGAGAAGACAGGTCGAAAAAGCTGAAAAGGCTTATCAGGAACTCGTCAGGATCCAGGAAAACAGCGCGGAAAGCAGAATGGATCTGGCGAATTTCTACACTCTTGTTGACCGCGATGATGATGCGATCAAAGTTTATCAGGGAATTTTGGGTGAACAGACCGATTATGCGAGGGCGCGCTACAAACTTGCCGAGACATATCTTAAGCGAGAAGAATTTGACAAGGTCAGCGCCGAGATCGAAAAACTTCTTTCGGTAAATGACACTGACGCCGAAGCACTCCTTATCCGGGCGCGGCTCAGACTTCAGGAAAACAAAACAGAAGAGGCTATCGCTGACCTCGAAGAAGTGTTGAAAAAACAGCCGAGTTTGCAGAACGCTTTGTTTTACATGACGCAGGCAAGACTTTCGCTTGGCCAGGTTGATCAGGCCAGAGCCTTTATCGGTGATCTTGAACGGTTTCATCCGAAATATCGCAGAACGAGTCTGCTGAAAATTCAGGCAGCATTTCTTGCAGATGAGCCGCAAATGGCGCTTCAGGAATCCAACAAACTTATCAATTCTGTTTCAAGATCTTTCGCAACCGACGCAAACAACGCTCAGGAACTCGAAGACCTTCGTGTCCGCGGGATAACTTCAAGAGGATTTGCGCATCTTCGTTTGGGAAATATCGAGGAAGCGGAAAAGGATCTGACCGAAGTCGCACGGCTTTCTCCAAATTCTGCCGGCGCAAAGATAAATCTTGCGCAACTTTATGTTGCCAAAAGCGATATCGGAAAAGCACTTGAGCTTTACCAGGAAGCGCTGAGGATCGAACCAAAGAGTTTTGACGCATTAAGCGGCACGGTTTCGATGCTGACCCGGCAAAAGGACTTCACAGGAGCAGCCGCAAAAGTTGACGCTGCGATAAAAGCGGCCGGTCAAAATAAGGATCTGCTGCCGGCGCTGCTATATATAAAATCGGACATATACACAGCTCAGGGAAATACCGCCGGGGCAGAGGCTGAGCTCAAAAAAGCGATCGAGCTCGATGCGGAATATCTCCCCGCTTATTCGGCATACGCTTCACTGCTGTTTGCAAAAAATCAATCCGGTGCGGCGCTCGAACAGTATAAAAAGATCGTTGAGAAAAAACCTTCTGCTTCGATCTACACGCTGATGGGAATGATCGAAGACGCAAACGGAAAATTTGACGCGGCCGAAGCGCATTACCGGAAGGCTCTCGAACTTTCACCGGGAACGGCGATCGCAGCAAACAATCTTGCCTGGATGATAGCAGACCAGAACCGCGGAAATCTCGATGAAGCGATGCGGCTTGCGCAGGAAACTGCGGATAAGAACCAAAATGTCGCCGGATTTTACGACACGCTTGGGTGGGTCAATTTCAAGAAAGGATTTCATCCGCGTGCGATAGAGAGTTTCAAAAAAGCAGTTGCTCTCGATGAGGCAGATGCCAGAAGAACGGGCAAAGCTGCAAATGCCGGATACAGGCTTCGATTGGGGATGGCACTTGCCGCAAACGGTGATAAAGATTCAGGCAAAAGAGAGGTTGCAACTGCGCTAAAGTCCGGTGCCGACACGCTGAACAATAAAGAAATGAAGGATGCCAGAAGCGTTCTGCAAGGAAGCTGAGGTTTGATTTGAGGGAAAATTACTATGATATTTTTACTACAAAATAACAATTTACTTTTTGGTTTTTTGCCTGAATCGATGGCGATCCTGTTTTTCGGTGTGGCGCTGATCGCTGTTGCAATTGGAATGCGCTGGTTTTTGAGCAAGATCGAAAACAACGTGTTTGAGGTAAAAGAACCGGTGAGAAATTTCACGCCTTCGCAGATCAGATGCGAAGAGTTCGGGGATGCGCAGCTTGGCGTAAGCGGGAAGTAGTTTTTGTCAGCGGAAGGAAGGAGAGAGAAAGATGAGTGTAGATTTCAGACAAAGATCAGCGGGTGAATTTATCCAGATGCTGAAGCGGCGGAAATGGCTGATCCTGCTGCCGATCATTACGATGACCGGTGCGATCGGGTATGTCGTTTACAAATTGCCAAGCGTTTATGAGTCAAAAACGGTATTGACTGTAAAAGCACCGACGATCTCCGATGTTGTTGTCAGACCGCTTTCCGATTCCGACATCTCGCAGCGGATCGAAAATATAAACACGCGCGTTCTGAGCCGGACATCACTCGAACCGATGATCGCAAAATACGATCTCTTTAAGATCGAGAGAAACGCAGGTATGCCGCTCGAACTGATCGTTGACCGAATGAGAAGAAATATTCAGGTAGAGCCGAGAAGAACGGACACTGACAAGATCGCGTCGTTTGAGATACGTTACCGCGACCGGACGCCGGATTCGGTGCGTGCTGTTGTTTCCGAACTTGCCAGCAAATATGTCAGTGCGCAGGTTTCGGAATCGACCGAACGCGCGACAGATACAAAAGAATTTATTGACGAACAGCTCGCCGAGAAAAAGAAAGCGCTTGATGAACTGGCGAAACAAAGGCTCGACATCATGATGCAGAATCAGGACGCGCTTCCTGAAGCAGCACAGGGACTCGTCGCTCAGCTCAATGGTCTGAGGCAGAATGAATCGAACATCGGGCGCGATATTCAAAGTTTTATTTCCGAGAAGAACCGCATCAACGACAGCATCGGTTCGATCAACAGCAAGATCCGACTTGTTGAAGATCTCGGCCAGAAAGATATTGAAGACGCACTGAATAAAGGCACCGACGTCAGACAAAGCCCGGCATATGCGCAACTTTTGCAGAAGCGTGCCGAGCTAGAAGCAAAACTGAAGAGTCTGAAGACGGAATACCGTGACAAGATGCCGATCGTCATCGATACAAAAGAACAGATACGTACGGTTAACAACGCGATGAAGGAACTCGAAGACAGTGCGAAAAGTTCGGTGCAGAACGCCAAGGAATCGAGCGACAGAAAAGCAGAGATCCAGAAGCGTGGTTATGAGATCGAGAAACAAAAACTTCAGGGTGAGATCTCAAATATCGAAACGCAGATCGCACTCAAGCAGCAGCAGCTCCAGCAGAATTCGTCTCAGATCGCCATCGTTGAAGCAAAACTCAATGCGGTGCCTAACGTCAAGGTTTTGCTCGAGTCCGTCGAAGCTCAGTATCAATCTGCGAAGAGCAATTACGATGATCTCGACAAAAAGCGCAACGACGCTTCGCTTCAGGTAAACCGTGAAAGTAATGCACAGGGTGAGACGATCAGCGTGATCGATCCGGCGAATTTGCCCAAGTCACCCGTTGCACCAAAACGCGGACTGCTAACCGCATTCGGCGGAGCAGTAGGGCTTGGGATCGGATTATTTCTTGCGGCACTTTTTGAAGTACCGCGTCTGTTTAAGATCCAGAATATCGAAGACGCCAAACATTACACGGGATTACCGCTCCTGGCAGCCGTTCCGCCGCTTCTGACGCACAATGAGATCTCCTGGAACAAACGGTCTTATTGGCTCAAGGTGCTTGCCGGACTGACCGCCGCGATCGGGCTGATCCCGATAATTATCATGGTGGTTCAGGCGACAAGAGTATTTGAAAGCGTCGTTTCTTAAATTTCGAAGCACATAGCAATTTTTAAACCGGGTATTTTTACCCCCATACAGTAAGAGGCAAAAAGATGTATAAAGAATTTTTTGGACTGGAAGACACACCGTTTACATTGACACCGGATCCGCGGTTCATTGTATTCACACCGAGTTATAACGAGGTTTTGGCGAGTCTTTACTACGGACTCGAAAACGCAAAGGGTCTTATTGTTTTGACCGGCGAGGTCGGAACGGGTAAGACGACGGCGCTTCGCTGGATCCTGCGAAGACTCGATTCAAGCGTGCTGGCGGCCTACGTTTTCAATCCGCGGCTGTCGATCGATGAGTTTTATCATCATGTCACGCAAATGCTCGGCATCAAGGATTGGAGCAACAAAGCGGAGCTTCTTACACAAATGGGCAAAGTGCTCGAAGATCGTCACCGACGCGGATTACGTACCGTGTTGATCATCGATGAAGCCCACGAACTTTCGGATTTTGTTCTTGAAGAAATACGTCTCTTAATGAATTTTGAATCGGACAACGCCAAGCACCTCCAGATCGTATTGACGGGACAGCCCGAATTGCGCGACAAGCTCAATCAGCCTAATCTTCGTCAGCTCAAACAGCGTGTCGCACTTCGCTGCAAAATGCACCAGCTTCCGAATGTCGAGGAAGTTGAACGCTATATCACCGAACGGCTATTGATCGCCGGTTCCGAGCAGCCGAGTATCTTTACGCCCGGTGCGGTTGATTACGTTTATCAGTGTTCGGAAGGGATCCCGCGTCAGATAAACAATCTTTGCGACAACGCGATGCTTTCGGCCTACGCTGCCGGCGAACAGATCGTCGGACGAAAGATCATCGAAGAGGTTGCAGACAATCTCGACCTGCTGCCCGCACAAAAGGAACTTATCGCCAAAGATGAGAGGATCGAAGAGATCAGTTCGGCACGTGTGCTGACACCGGAAGCCCGCGAAGAGCTTTGGAATAATCAGTCACGCGTTGAACCGGCGAAGGCAAAAAGCGCATTTCGTTCTGAAAAACCGAAATCCAGCGGTAATCAAAACGGCGCTTCGAAAGCCCCGATCCCGTTTGACGATCTCGATGACGAAATAAATCTTGAGATCGAAGAAGTAGGCGGACTTTACTAAAAAAGTCTCATACCGCGAAAGAATTAACAGAGTTTGAAACCCGGAGCAGAAAGATGAGCATTCTAAAAGCATTAGAAAAAAGAAAAACTGAACAGCCGATCGAAAACGATGAAGATGGCGTGCTGAAGCGAAAGGAAAGATCAACGGTTGTGCCGTTTGATAAGTCCGGACGTAATGACGGCTTGCCCGAACTTCTGCGATCAGAAGAGTTTAAGATCGGAACTCCAGGTTCGGCGTTTAATGAGCAGTCGGATTCTCTAATTGGGACGGCACTCCCTGATTTAGAAACAAACGATCCTGCTGGGGCAACTTTAAACGCCGTGGGTTTAACACGCCCTGCTGAAAAACGACTCCCCGAGTTTGCTCGGTGGGACGTTGAAGCAGAGCGTGTTGAACCAAGACTCGTAGCTATCACACAGCCCCATTCCACGTATTGTGAAGAATACAGAAGCCTTCGGACCCATGTTCTTCACCGCAGTCAGCGGCAGAAGCTGCAATCGATCGTGGTTGCGAGTGTAAATCCTTCTGAAGGGAAAAGTGTGACGGCGCTGAATCTTTCTTGGATGCTTGCGCAAACCGACGGTGTAAAAGCTCTGATCATCGACAGCGATCTGAGAATGCCGAGTTTGACCGATTATCTGGGTATCGAAACCGACAAGGGACTCTCCGACATTCTTTCGGGAAAGGGTACTCTTGCCGATTCGGTAGTAAAACTTGAGCCGGCGGGATTGCATTTGCTTCCGGGCGGAGAGGCCAGACACGATGTTGCCGAACTGATCTCCGGTCCAAAGTTTAAGGAAATTCTGCGTGAAGCGCGCGAGATGTTTGATTACGTGATAATCGATGCGCCGCCGCTTGGGATTTTTACGGATGCGACGGTTTTGATCAATCACGCAGACGGAGCGATTCTCGTAGTACGGGCCGGAAGGACAAAATATGCAGCGGTTGACCGCGTTCTCGAATCTTTGCCGCGCGACAGGATGATGGGTGTCGTGCTTAATCAAAGCGATGAAGTTTTGAGCGAGAGCAGCTACGGATACGGATACTACAAGAAAGGACTGGTCGAGTAATTTTAGAAGTCAGAGGTTCCGCAAAGGAAAGATGAGCAATAAACGTTTTAGCCTAAGAGTGATCTGGTTGATACTTGCGGATATCGCAATTATCTACGCCGGGATCGTTTTGGCTTTATACGTCAGATTGGGTTATCACGGAGCGGAATATCAGCTCAACGAACAAAACGGCTGGATCAAGATCTCGCTGGCAACGTGCGTTTGCCTTCTCGTTCTTTATCTTTACGATCTTTATGACTACACGGTGATCGCAAACCGTCGCGAGTTGCTGCTAAGGCTTGTCCAGTCTTTGGGAATTGCCTGGGCACTTCTGGCACTCTTGTTCTATTTTGTCCCGCAGCTTCTGATCGGACGCGGGGTTTCGATCATTTCGGTAGCGATCGTTCTGGCACTTCTGCTGGTTTGGCGAGTTGTCATCCACACACTGACAGGGCATCCGGAAATAGGTGAAAAAATACTGATCGTCGGCACGGGCGCCGCGGCACTGGAACTGGCGAGAGAAACGGTCGAACGGAGAGACGCCGGGTTTCGGATCGTCGGTTTTGTTTCGGAAAACGGAATAAAGCCGGGCACGAAGCTTGAAAATATCGATGTCGTAGGTACTACTGACGAACTGAAATCGACTATCAGCAATGCAAATGCTGACCGGGTTGTGATCGCACTACGGGAACGCCGCGGGACATTTCCGACGGAATCGCTGCTTCAGATGAGTCTTGCGGGAAATGTGAATATCGAGGAATGCGCGTCGTTTTTTGAGAGAGTTACCGGGAAAGTGCACGCTGATATGCTTCGGCCGTCCTGGCTCATCTTTGAAGGGCGCGGGCGTGAGACAAAACTTAAAACAGTCTCGCGCGAAGCGATCCACCGGGTGCTTGGATTCATAGGATTTGTGTTATCGCTCCCGATCGCAATTGTCACGGCGATCCTGATAAAGCTCGATTCGCGCGGACCGGTTTTTTACAGACAGGAGCGTGTCGGCAAAAACGGAAAAACCTTCGACGTCTTGAAATTCCGCTCGATGAAGGTTGATGCCGAGAAAGACGGAGAACCGATCTGGGCAAAGGACAATGACGACCGCGTTACGCGTCTTGGACGAATAATCCGCGTTATCCGCGTTGATGAGATCCCGCAATTCTGGAACATAATGAAAGGAGAGATGAACTTTGTGGGTCCGCGCCCCGAACGTCCGCATTTTGTCTCAAAACTGGCAAGGGAGATACCGTATTATGACCACCGTCATCTCGTTGCGCCGGGATTAACCGGATGGGCGCAGATCAAATATCCGTACGGTGCGTCGGTTGAAGATGCGAGGCAGAAACTGCAGTATGACCTCTACTACATAAAGAATCAGACATTGGCACTCGATTTTGTCATTGTCTTTGAAACTGTAAAAACGGTGCTGTTTGGCCGCGGCAGGTAGAGGATCACAGGGAAATCGGATACAAGTACCGAATAGGTGTTTTATAAAGTGCGGATCGTAAAAGGTCCGACCGGAGAAGAAAGATGAAAGCAGTAAAAATAAATTTGAGTTTGATATTGGTTTTGATCCTCGGATCGATCTTAGCCGTGACCGCATTTGCGCAGAACGAAACCTCGAACAAGGAACCGGAAAAGATCGCTAAGGCTGAAAAACAGGACGACCAGAAAGATGCGGGCAATAATGTTGCGCCAAAGTCTTCGGATCCGAATGATGTACAGGATGACGATGACGATACCGAGGTGGTCGTAAATCAGTATAAAAATTATCTTTCGGAATACCGCATGGGGCCAAATGACATAATTTCGATCGAAGTTTTCGGCCAGTGTCCTGATTACTGCCGGACCGATATCACAGTTGGCCCGACGGCGCGTGTTTCTTATCCGTTGATCCGCGAAGGCGTTTTCGTGGGAGGAAGAACCGTTACCGAGGTTGCCGATGACGTTACGAAAAAGCTCGATGAATATATTATTGATCCAAAAGTTACCGTAACGCTTGTCAGAGCAGGCTCGGCAAGATATGCCGTGATGGGAAAAGTTGCAACTCCCGGAGAGAGGATCATGGACCGGTCTGTGACGCTGTATGAAGCGATCATGGGAGCCGGCGGCGTCGTAAAAGGCGGAGAGAAAAAAGAAGTGATCCTCGCGCGTATTAATCTCCAGGGGTTTCTGGAAAGAAAGTTAGTAAATCTGGAAGACATCGAGCGCGGTAAGATCCCAACGCCCGTTCTCCAGCCCGGAGATCAGGTGATCGTACCCGGAAAAGGATTTACCTGGCAGAAGTTTCTCAACGTTGTTACACAGATCAGCGGATTCCGCGGATTGGTCGGAAGGCCGTATTAGACCCGAATTATGGTTCTCAGGGCTGTTGATTTTCCGAAGTTTCAATGAAGGATATAGCACCAAAATTACTGATATTCGGCATATTGTTCTTCTGTTTCCAGAGCGCGTATGCCGGCTGGCACAAACGGTCTGAAAACACGCTTGCCTGGCTCCATTCTGTGCATTTTTCGGATGCCGACACCGGCTGGATCGCCGGGAGCAAGGGAACTTTGCTTTCTACGACCGATGGCGGCAAGACATGGATTAAGAAGTCCGGAGTTACACAGGATCTGATCCGGCAGGTGATCTTTACCGACAGTAAAAACGGCTGGCTTTTGTGCGAAAGAGATATCTACAGCCTCGGAAATGCGGGTGCCTCATATCTGCTCAAAACGGAGGATGGCGGAAAAACCTGGTCACGGATCGATTTCAAAACTTCTCAACGCCAGCGGGTCACCAAACTGTTTTTCTCGAAAAACGGCTTCGGACTGGCGGTTGGTGAAACCGGCGCATTGTTTGGTCTCGAGGACGATAACCGCAGCTGGAAAAAGTTGACGCCGCCAAGCAGTTATCTGATGTCCGGCGGAGCCTTTACAAATGATCTGAGGGGAACGATCGTCGGAGGAGGCGGCACGATCCTGTTTACCGATGATGCGGGAATTACCTGGAACAGAGCATCGGTCGCAGGAAGAAAGACCTCGAAGTTTAACTCAGTCTTTTTTAATGATGAAAAAGTTGGATGGGCAGTAGGTTCCGGAGGGATGATCGCACAAACTGTCAATAGCGGAAAGCTTTGGCGTCAGCAGAGAACCGGTACTTCGGAGAAGCTGAATGATGTGTTTTTTCTAAACTCGGCAGAAGGTTGGGCGATCGGCGACGGCGGAGTAATGCTTCACACGACAACCGCCGGAAATATTTGGCGAAATGTCGATCTGAATTCCGATCATAAGCTTGAGGCTATATTCTTTAGCGGAGATCACGGATGGGTGGTAGGATTCGGCGGTTTGATCCTCGAATATGAGAAAGAAGGAAACAGCAGTGCGCCCCGCCCACGATTTTCTGACCGGCGTTAGGAAACGCATGCCATTACTTGACACATTGCCGTTATTTTTCGTAGCATTGCAATTCGCTGTTTGTTTCAGGCAGCGTGTTTTTTTGACAAAATTTTAGAAATCAGGGCATATATGTCAATTGGTAGACAGCCTCCCTTACAAGGAGGAAGTTGGAGGTTCGAGTCCTTCTATGCCCACCATAAAAATTTCAGATTTCAGATTTCAGATTTCAAATATCAGGTTTGAGATTTGAGAGTTCGGATATCAGATTTGAGGTTTCAGATTTGAGATATGAAATTTCAAATTTGAAATTTGAAATCGCTTCTTGCGGAGTCGTAGTTCAGTTGGTTAGAACGCCAGCCTGTCACGTTGGAGGTCGCGGGTTCGAGTCCCGTCGGCTCCGCCATTAAATCAAAAAAGCCATTGAGAATCATCTCAGTGGCTTTTTTTTTGTATAAATGTCTCCTGTTTGAATCTGAATCGAGATCCCTGCCGAATGCAGTTTCATAAGGGTATTTATCAACAAGTTTGCGAACGTCATTCTCCTGTCTTCGGGAATTTGAATCGGGTGCTTTCCCGGTTAATTGATGAAGCCCTTTTCTATATTTACTTTGAAGAAACAGCGAGGAAAAATATTATGAAACTACTTTTAGGAATGAGTTTGAGTTTTTTATTGCTCTTTACGGCAGGCTGTCCGGCTGAACCGGCGGGCAACACGGCAGACACAAATTCCACGACAAACAGTATGGAAAATGCCGGCAACACAGAAATGGCTGATAACGGCGATATGGGTGAAAACTCCGAAAAGCCAATGGGTTCGGAAAATAAAGAGAATCCGATGGTCGGCGGCGCACCTATGTCCAAGGAAAAGGATATTGTCGATAATGCGGCAAATTCGAAAGATCATACAACTCTGGTCGCTGCGGTTAAAGCTGCCGGATTAGTTGAAACATTAAAGGGTGAGGGTCCTTTTACGGTGTTTGCTCCAACAAATGCGGCTTTTGAAAAGCTGCCGGAAGGGACGGTCGACACCCTTCTTAAACCTGAGAATAAGGACAAGCTTAAGGGCATCCTTACCTATCACGTTGTTGCCGGAAAGCTGGATGCAGCGGCAGTGGCTGACGCGATAAAAAAGGGTGACGGAAAAGCTGTGCTTAAAACCGTCGCGGGCGGCGAGATCACGATCTCGATGGATGGCGACAAGGTTGTCATAACCGATGCAAAAGGCGGCAAATCAACGGTTGCGATCGCCGACGTCTACCAATCAAATGGTGTCATACATGTTGTAGATACTGTATTGATGCCGGAATAATCATTTAAAAAAGAAAAGAAGCCGTGCTAAATGCGCGGCTTCTTTTCTTTTTGGTGTTATTGATCTAGCCTTTTCTGAGCTCGGTCAAAACCTGTTTTGCCACAGCCTTTAATGTGTCAAAAACTCCGTCGCCTTCTACAGCAACCGCTTCAAAAACGGGCTCTTCTTTTCTTTGAAGTTCAGCTTTCAGCTCGTCAATAGGGATCACATTAGGCAGGTCGCGCTTATTCAGCTGGAGAACATACGGGATATTCATCAGGTCAAAGCCCTGCGCCTGCAAATTCTCCTCGAGGTTGTAGAGTGACTCGATATTGGCATCCATCCTTTCTTCCTGGCTGTCGGCCACGAATACAACGCCGTCGACCCCCTTCAGTATGAGCTTCCGCGAGGCATCATAATAGACCTGTCCCGGAACGGTATAGAGATGGAATCTGGTTTTAAAGCCTCGAACGGTTCCGAGTTCGAGCGGCATAAAGTCAAAAAACAACGTCCGGTCGGTTTCGGTCGCAAGACTGATCAATTTACCCTTTGCTTCCTTGGCAGTGGAATCGTAGATATGCTGCAGATTTGTAGTTTTTCCGCAAAGCCCCGGTCCGTAATATACAATCTTGCAATTAATTTCACGAGATGCGTAGTTTATAAATGTCATAGTAATTTCAAGCGAGCGCCTGTTTAGCTGAAAAGGCTGTCGATATCGTCGTCAGAAACCTCCGCGAAAAATGAAGTTTCACCAAGTGATTGATTTGCCGAATCCCGCGCCACATCTTCCAATATCTTTGCGACCGCAAAACTCGCTTTCTTTGTTCGAATTTTTACCAAACCGAGAGTGGAGCGTTCATCAAAAACTACTGCTAAAAGAGACCTTCCGATAACTGAAATAAAGATACTCTCCCGTTCGCCTTCATGGACAACCCCCGGGAACTCGTCTTCACCGATCAGTTTCGCCATGCTGCTCGTAGCAGCGACATTGCCCGCTGCCAGCGACGAAAAACTCGTCGTATCCATATCGCCTATATCACCATGAAAAGCGATCGGCTGTCCATCCCGGTCAACCAGAAAGACGACGCGTGCAGCGGATTCGGTACAGAGCCTGGCGAGCAGAGTCTTGATCTTTTGAAAATTTATCTCATTGATAATAACGGGCTCTTGTGACATTGATTTCCGTCTCTCTTGGTAAAAATTGTTTGGTAATAAAAAAGGGGAGCAATCGTTAAACTCGTGTAAAAGAATTCAGGCTGCTTGAGCGGCTCCAGTTGGATGGTGGTCATTCGACCGCACCTGTTAAATTTAGCATAAACGCCGTTTTATCTTCAAGTGTTTACGCCAACAAGTTTTTACAAATCTATGATTTCGGTGCATTTTATCAATGCAGCGGTCTGCGACTCTGCGCGGGACATTAGCAATTCCTTTCAATTGATAACTCAAATCGAATAATGATAAAATTGACGGGCAAACTCGGATTGCAAAAATATAAACCGAACATTCCCTCCTCATCAAAATACCGGATCCCGAAAAGGTGCCGGACAAATGAAGAATCATCTCTTTTCACAAACTTCGCTTGGGCTAAATATCGTTGCAATTGGTGGCGGTAATGGATTGTCCACGCTTTTGTCCGGGCTTAAGGAGTATGTCGATGCTGAGGAGATAAAACCTACCTGGATCAGGAATCTTTCTGCCGTTGTAGCCGTTTCTGATGACGGCGGCAGTTCCGGAAGGCTCAGGGATGAGCTAAAGATACCTCCGCCGGGCGATATCCGGAATTGTATGGTTGCCCTTTCCGAAGATTCACATTTGCTTTCGAGATTGTTTCAGCACAGATTTCAGGGGGACGGCGAACTCGGCGGGCACAGCTTTGGTAATCTTTTTCTTGCCGCTCTTTCAGAGATCACCGGAGACTTTAATGAAGCGGTGAAGATATCATCGGAGATCCTCGCAAGCAAAGGTCATATTTATCCGGCCGCAAATGAGGACGTCAAATTAGTTGCGGAGCTCGAAACCGGAGAGATCATCAGAGGTGAGACAAATGTTGCAAAGGTCGGAAAAACGATCTCAAACATAAGACTCGAACCCGAATCCTGTCACCCGCTGCCCGAAACACTGCTTGCGATACATGAAGCAAATATCATTACGATCGGTCCGGGATCACTTTTTACAAGTCTGCTGCCGCCGATCCTTGTTAAGGGAGTCGCCGAGGCGATCGCATCATCATCAGCTATTAAAGTTTTTATCTGCAATCTGATGACGCAGCCTGGGGAGACGGAGGGGTTTACGGCACGGCAGCACATCGAAGCGATCTCAAAATATGCGCCGGAGATCGAGTTTGATTACGTTATCGTAAACGATCACCCCGTCAGCAGTTCGCAGGCGGCAAAATACATGGATCAGGGCGCAAAACAGATCGGACTGTCCGGCTCGATCTCGCCGAAAACCATCGAAGGCGCAGAGATCATCTACGGAAACCTTCTGGACAAAGGTGAGAAGATCCGGCACGACTCGCGAAAGCTCGCCCAGATCGTGATGTTGTGTGCCCTTCAGCAGCCGCAGATGAAAAGTATGCGGGCAAGACTCGAAGCGCTCTTTGCTCAGTAATAAAGAATTTATGGAAAGCAGAAATAACAGCGAAAAACCGCTTGACGTATTGATCCTTGCAGCGGGACTCGGAACCAGAATGCGTTCAAATCTTGCGAAAGTCCTTCATCAGATCGACGGTCGTCCGCTTATCGGCCATGTTTGCAGGACTGCTGTATCTCTTGCGCCTAGAAAGGTTTACACTGTGATCGGACACCAGGGGGAAGACGTAAAGTCGGCGGTGCTTGAAGAACTCGATGAAAATCATGCGGAATTCCCCCGGCAGAAACAGCAGCTTGGAACGGGTGATGCGGTAAACTCCGCACGCGAAATGCTTGAAGGCACGGACTCAACGCTTTTGGTGCTTTCCGGCGATGTTCCAATGATCAAGGCCAAAACGCTTGCGGCGCTTATCGACCGGCATAATACCCACCGCGGAAAAGGTGCTGCATGCACGATCCTCACAGTCGAACTAAAAGATCCGACCGGATATGGGCGCGTGATCTCAGACAGCGCGGGCGGGTTTGAAAGGATCGTCGAACAGAAAGATGCCGGTGAGAAGGAATTGGCCGTAAGGGAGATAAATTCCGGGATCTACTGTTTTGACACAAAAAAGCTGTTTGAATCACTCTCGAAGGTTCAGAACAACAACGCGCAGGGTGAATATTATCTGACGGATGTTCCTGCGATACTAAAGGAAAACGGAGAAGCCGTTTCGATCTATAAACATGACGATGAATCGGAGATCGAAGGAATCAACAACCGTGCACAGCTTGCGGAGCTCGAAGGCGATCTGCGCCGCCGAACGGTTTCGAGGCTAATGCTCGATCATGGCGTTACATTTATCGATCCGGCAAGTGTTTACATCAGCGCCGACACGGTCATCGGAAAAGACACGGTAATTTTTCCGAATGTGACGATCGAAGGCGAAACGACCGTCGGTCAAAACTGCACGATCCGTTCGGGGACGAGGATCGCGGACTCGACGATCGGAGCCGCGGTTTCAATTCTCGATAACTGCGTGATTACAAATGCGGCCGTTGGTGATAACTGCAGCATCGGACCATTTGCACATCTCAGACCAAAAGCGGTAATGAAAGAAGGTTCGAGGGTCGGTAATTTTGTCGAGATGAAAAACACAACGCTCGGCAAAGGTTCAAAAGCCAATCATCTCACCTACCTTGGAGACGCTACGGTCGGCGAAAATTCAAATATCGGTGCTGGAACGATCACCTGTAATTATGACGGTGTAAATAAAAACAAAACGGAGATCGGCGACGGCGTGCGCATCGGTTCTGACACGATGCTTGTCGCGCCGGTAAAAGTAGGAGACGGGGTGGTAACCGGTGCAGGGACGATAGTGACAAAAGATGTTGCGCCGAATAATTTAGTCGTTGGCGCGCCAGCTAGGCCCATCAGGAATTTAAAAAGTGCCGAGGAAAACGAAAATGCTTCATGAGAAGTTTGAGTTAATATCAAAATGCGTTGTCACTCTCTTTATTCTCATCCTGCCCGCTTATGGACAAAATAATGAATGCGCTGAATTACAGAAATTGATTGATCAAACATACAACTTTAAGCCTTCGCAATTAACTCCGGAAGAACGAACCGCAAAATCTGCCGAGATGGATGTGGTTTGGAGCAAAGTTAGAGCCGAAAAAGAAAAACTGATACCTTGTTTGCGAAAATCGGTGCAAAAGTCTGATGCGGATAGTTTTTTTAGTTTTGATGCAAGCAACTTGATATTTAGCCTGGATAAATCAGATGAATCAAAAGAATTATTGGTAAAATCTTACGCAAAAGTTGATTTGAAAGATGTGAATTTAGCTTTTTGGTTACCTACTATTGCGGTTTTGGGGTATGAGGGTTTTGACACTACAGATGCAGGTGAAAGTTGGTTGAAAAGTTCAGTTGAAGGATATTATCTGCCTCAGCACGGAACGCTAAAACTTACAAAAGATGTTGGCTCCTTAGTAATTTACGGTAGCATGGATGAGAAATTTGCAACTCCTGCATTGGCAAAAATAGCATCCGATAAAGATCATCCATCAAGAAATTTGGCAGTTTATCTACTTCTTCAACAAGCAACTCCGGATGCATTTCAAGAACTTAAGATATTGCAAAGCAAATTGATTCCGACGGAATTGAAAATTTTGATCGAGAAATCTTTGAGCGATCCAAAACTAATTGAACCCAGAGTCGGCGAACCAAAGTCGACGCGGGATGAATATCTGAATGCGTTTAAAGAGTTGATAGATGGAAAGTCTTCAAAATTCACTCAATTAACCATAAAAGTTTCTGACGGAGAGAAAGATGCGGTAGTTGTTTTGAAGAAAGAAGATATGCCATTAATTCGCAAGGCTAGACGCTATTTCGCAGCTACTGCAAATCCGCATTCGCCCGAATGGTATCAAAGTTTTACGGATATTTTGACTACGTTGCTTTATAAAGAACCTAAGATAAATTAAATAAATATTTAAAGAAACATTATGTGCGGAATTGTTGGATACGTTGGAAATAAACAGGTTGTACCGTTGATCATTGACGGTTTACGAAAACTCGAATATCGCGGATATGATTCGGCGGGGATCGCTGTCGTTGATGAAAATAATCAATTAACACTGCGCCGCGCCGAAGGAAAACTGCGGAATCTTGAAGAAGCGATCCGTCTCAATCCTCTTGACGGGAACTACGGGATCGGTCATACGCGATGGGCGACGCACGGGCGTCCGACGGAAGAAAATGCGCATCCGCATCGTGATCAATCGGGTAAGATCGTTGTTGTCCATAACGGCATTATCGAAAATTATCTCGATCTGAAAAAACGCCTTGTTGAGATCGGCAGTGAGTTTAAGACCGAAACGGATACAGAAGTCGTCGCACATCTTATCGGTCATTATGTCGAATCTGAAGGACTTTCTCTTGAAGAAGCGGTGCGAAAAGCCGTCAAAGAACTTCGCGGTATATTTGCTCTTTCAATAATTTCAGTTGATGAACCCGACACGATAATCGCAGTGCGCGAGGGTCCGCCGGTCGTAATCGGTTTGGGTGACGGCGAATTTTTTGTCGCTTCGGATATTCCGGCAATTCTGCAGCACACCAGAGATGTTTTTTATCTCGGCGAGAAAGAGATCGCGGTGCTGACAAAGGATTCAGTGCGCGTGACGGATTTTGACGGAAATGTCGTAGAACCGAAGCAGCAGCGGATCACCTGGGATCCGATCATGGCGGAAAAGGGCGGTTTTAAGCATTTTATGCTCAAGGAGATCTACGAGCAGCCGCGCGCCGTTCGCGATACGGTAAGAGGACGAGTTTCGCTTGACGATGGCAAAGTTTACCTCGATGAAATGGACATCTCCGAAGAGGATTTCCAGAATGTAACATCGATAAAGATCGCGGCTTGCGGTACGAGCTGGCATGCGGGAATTGCCGGCAAATATATGCTGGAAGAACTAGCGCGCGTGCCCGTCGAAGTAGATTACGCCTCGGAATTCCGTTATAGAAATCCGGTACTCCGCGAGACCGATCTGCTTTTGGTCATTTCGCAATCCGGTGAAACGGCGGACACGATCGCCGCGATGCGCGAAGCAAAAGCTGCCGGCTGCAAAGTTCTTGCGATATGCAATGTGCAGGGATCGATGATCACGCGCGAAGCTGATGGAACGATACTGACGCACGCCGGCCCGGAAATAGGTGTCGCTTCGACAAAGGCTTTTACCTCGCAAATGATCGCGATCTATCTTTTTGCGCTGTATCTCGGCCAGCTTCGCGGGACGCTTAAGCCGGAGGAAGCAAAAGAACACGCACAGGAACTCGCCGAACTTCCGCTGAAGATTGAACATCTTTTAAGCGATGCCGATAATATTGAAGAGATCTCCAAAGAGTTTTTCCGTTCACAGGATTTTCTCTATCTCGGACGCGGGATCAACTTCCCGGTCGCACTTGAAGGCGCATTAAAATTAAAGGAGATTTCGTATATTCACGCTGAGGGGTACCCGGCGGGCGAGATGAAGCACGGACCGAATGCACTGATCGATGAAAAACTTCCGGTCGTTATCGTCAACACGCGGGAACACGGAAATGAAGCAAGCGAAATGCGTTACGAGAAAACGCATTCGAATATCGTGGAAGTAAAATCGCGCGACGGGATAATTCTTTCGGTCTTAACCGAAGATGATGAAATGAGTTCGCTCGTTTCGGACTTCGTTATCGAAGTTCCGGAAACAAACGATCTTCTGGCGCCGATCCTGTCCGTTGTTCCGCTGCAGCTGCTTGCCTATCACATTGCAGTCCGCCGCGGATGCGACGTCGATCAGCCGAGAAATCTGGCAAAATCCGTAACGGTTGAATAAGAAGTTTTTGCAGTTCGTTTTAAACCCGGACGCAAAACTTTTCGGAAAATAACGAAAGATTCTCATCTCTTTACCGGGGTGAGAATCTTTTGTTTGTTGAAGTAATATTAGATTGAATTAGAAGCCGAATATTTCTATACTCTTTCAGTGTTTTACCCCTATGAAAACTGAACGATGGCGACAAATTGAATCTGTTTTTCAGGCGGCCGCTGACCTCGATAAAGACGACCGTTTGGTTTTTCTTGAAAAAGAATGTAAAGACGACTTCGAACTTCGCTCAGAGGTAGAAAAACTCCTCCGCGATTCCGATTCAGCAAGCAGTTTTATAGAATCTCCGGTCTGGACAGACAGTTTCCTGATCGATCCCTCAGTCAGAAAAGCGATCTCCGATTCGTTTGATAATGCCGACGATGAAGTAGCCGATTCGATGATCGGCGAGCGGGTCGGCGTTTATGAACTTACCGAAGAACTGGGGCGCGGCGGAATGGGCGCGGTTTATTTGGGAAAACGCGTGGACGGGGAATTTCAGCAAACCGTCGCGATCAAACTCATAAAACGCGGGATGGATTCCGACTTCATCGTAAAACGCTTTCGCCACGAACGTCAGATCCTCGCTTCATTTGAACATCAGTTTATTGCCAGACTCCTTGACGGCGGTACGAGTCCGGAAGGATTGCCGTATTTCGTAATGGAATATGTTGAAGGAGATTCGCTGTATGATTTCTGCGATTCGAAACAACTCGATATAAAACAGCGGCTCAGAATATTCAGGCAGATCTGCGACGCGATCTCTTATGCGCACGAAAAACAGATAATTCATCGCGACATCAAACCCGGAAATATTCAGGTCACTTCATCCGGTATTCCGAAACTTCTGGATTTCGGTATCGCAAAGATCCTGGACAGCGATCTGGTCCATGAATCCGTCAGTCCGACGGCTTCGATAGTCCGTTTAATGACGCCCGATTATGCATCGCCGGAACAAATAAACGGATTTGAGATCACGCCGGCGTCGGATATCTATTCGCTTGGGGTTTTGCTTTATGAGCTTTTGAGCGGACACCGCCCGTTTGATCTTGAAGGCAGATCACTTCATGAATTTTCACGGATTATATGCGAATCCGACCCGCTGCCGCCGAGTGCGGTGATCGGCCAAACCGGACATCTTCTTCCAAAGTATGGCGGGGATATTGATTTAGTCGCCGTTTCGAGAAGTTCTAAAATATCAGAACTCAAAGATAAACTGACGGGCAGCCTCGACAACATAATTCTCAAGACCCTTTCAAAAAAACCGGAAGACCGTTATGGTTCGGTCGCTGAATTTTCTCGTGACATTCGAAGGTATCTCGAAGGCGGGGAAGTTCAGGCGGCGCCTTATTTTCTAAAAACAGACAAGGAAACGGTAAGCAGTGAACTAAGGCCGAACTCAAAATCTATCGCCGTTTTGCCTTTCAGGACGCTGAATCTTTTGACAACGGAAGACACCGGCGACAAGTTTTTCGGTTTAGGACTGGCCGATGCGCTGATCGCGCGTTTGAGCAAGATCCGGCGTTTTGTCGTCCGTCCGACCAGTTCGATACTCGGTTTTGAGGAAAAGAATTTTGACGTATTAAAAGCCGCAAAGGAATTGCAGGTTGATTTTGTTATCGACGGAAACGTCAAACGCGCTGCTGACCGGATGCGAATTACCGTCCAGCTTCTCGATGTTCGGGAAAACGCGACGATTTGGGCGACGTCGATAGATGAAACGATCGGCGATTTCTTCAGCCTCGAAGATGTTATTTCGAAAAAGGTGGTCGAAGCTCTTCTCCCTCAGTTGACCGGAAATGATATAGAGGAATTTTCAAAGCGCGGAACAAATAACGCGGAAGCTTATGAAAACTATCTCCGGGGACGCTATTATTTCAGCAATTCTACGGAAGACGGATTTGCAAAGGCGTTTCTCAGCTTCCACAAAGCGATCGCCGAGGATCCGCAATTTGCTCATGCTTACGTCGGTTTGGCGGATTATTATAGTTTCCTCGGGATCTACGGTGTTCTTCCGCCCCAGGAGTGCTTTCAATCGGCGATCGAGATGGCAAGAAAGGCCGTTGAACTGGATGAGGAACTTGCTGAAGCGCATGCGGCATTGGGCTTTGCATTACACGGCGGAAATTACGACTGGTCAAAAGCCGAATATCATCTCAGCAGATCTCTTGAACTCAATCCGAATTCAGCCACGGCTTATGTTTGGTTTTCGATCGTCAGATTTACCGAAAGCCGGTTTGAAGAGGGACTTGAATTTGCCCGTCGTTCGCTAAAACTCGATCCGCTCACTCCTTTTAATCATCACAATCTGGGCTGGGGACTTTATTATGCGAGGCGGTATGAAGAGAGCGTTGAGCAGTATAAAAAGGTTGTTTCCGATTTTCCGGGTTACGGACTTGGTTATTACGGTCTCGCGAAATGCTATAGAAAGCTCGGCAGAACATCTGAAGCTTATGAGGCGACCGAAAATATCAGAAAAACGCTTGGCGAATCAAATTTTGTAAGGCTTTCTGAAGCGGAAACTTTTGCGGCCGATGTGAAGAAGCAAAAAGCCCTGGAAATTTTGCGCGAAGTAAATCTTCTTTCGGCCGAGCGTTTTGTTTCTCCGTATCTTTCAGCGCTTGTCTATGCGCAGATGGACGATAAGGAAAATACGCTGAAGTGTCTTGAGAAGGCGGTTGAAATTAAAGACGCGTGGCTCAACTGGTTTGCAATAGAGCCGGTTTTTGATCTGATCAGGGACGAAGAGTATTTTCAGACGGTTTTGGAATTTACCGGCTACGATGCATTTCCGAGAAGCTCGATCAGTGTGCCTGAACCCGGGCAAGATTCCGGTACCCGCGCTCTTCACAATTTGCCGACTCTTGTGCTTGAAGAAGATCCTCTCCCCGCATTATCCGCAAAGGGAAGCAGAACTCGGAAAAGCATCTGGAAAAATCCGCTTGTTTATGCCGTTTTCGCACTTCTGCTGCTTACTACGGCCTTTGGCTATTTTTATTATGTTTCAAACACCGATCCGGATCGCCGCGCCGGAATGCCTCCGATAAGATCACAATCGATCGTCATTCTGCCGTTCAAATCGAATGGTGCGGCGAATGAGAACCTCGGCATTGGCCTGGCAGACGCATTAAGTAACCGGCTTGGATATATCCGCAGATTGTCGGTGATCGCACCAAATTCCGGACGAAGTGTGAAAGACAAAAATATTGTTGAGATCGGCGGGGAGCTCAACGTCGGATATGTTTTATCCGGCACGCTGGAAAATAATGCGGGGCAGCTTCGGATCACTGCCGAATTGACAGAACCCGATGATCAGAAAGTCTTGTGGTCTGAGAATTTTCTGGTAAAAGACGGTAATCTTTTTGAAGCACAATCGAGGATCGCCGAAAGAGTTTGGACATCGCTGGGTGTTGAACCGCTGCCGGCAGAACGCGAGCAGGTCTCGCGTGTTTACACAAGGGATCCTTCGGCTTACGAACTCTATCTTATCGGGCGTTATCAATTGACGAACCGCTCGCCGGAAAATATCCGTAAAGCGATAAATACCTTTAATCAGGCCGTAAGTCGTGATCCGCAGTTTGCACTGGCCTACGCCGGTCTGGCGGACGGGTTTGCTCTGCTCAAATCCTATGAGTTTCCGCCACCGCCGGATGTCCATGAAAAGGCAAAGGAATACGCTCTGAAGGCACTTGAGCTTGATGAAAATCTTGTTGAGGCGCATACGTCGCTTGCATATATCAAATTTTATAACGAACGGGACCGTGAAGGTGCCGAGCTTGAATTCCGCCGTGCGATCCAACTTAATCCTTCATATTCTCAGGCGCATCACTGGTTCGGATTGCTTTTGCTAACGCTGAATCGTTCGATCGACGCTGTCGGAGAAATGAAAACCGCCGTCGAACTTGATCCGAATTCATACATCGTTAAAACGGCACTCGCAATGGCTTATTTTCACAACAAGCAATACGACGATACGATCCGCGAGTGTGAATTGGTTTTGGCAGAGAGCAGTGAGTTTCTGCCCGCATTGAGAGTGCTTCGGTGGGCTCACCTGATGAAAAAAGACTACAACGCGGCCCGTTCGGTATTTCAGAAAGAGTTTAGCCACGGCGGCGGTGAAACTAATGATCCCGGCTGGTATATGATCGAAGCACAAGTCGAATCTTTGGGCGCAAATAAAAAGGAAATTGCGGAAAAACTGGATCAGGCTGTAAAGGCTCCGATAATAGTTAAAGCCCTTCCGGCATTCTCGTATGAAAATGCGCTCGCCTACAATATGCTCGGAGAAAAGGACAAAGCCTTTCAGTGGCTCGAAACCGCCGAATCTTCGGGCGACAATGGGTTTTTGCTGCTGGAAGTCGATCCGCGATTTGAGAATCTGAGAAGTGAACCGCGGTTTAAGAATCTTGTCGGCAAACTAAAGAAAAAAGCCGCCTAACGCAGGTAAGCGGCTTTTCTCATCGCAATTATTTGACGGTATTGCTCCAGACCGCCACAACCACCTCCAGTTCATTCTTGGAAGTATTTTCAAGCC
The DNA here is from genome assembly GCA_041394785.1 of Pyrinomonadaceae bacterium. Classification (GTDB taxonomy): domain Bacteria; phylum Acidobacteriota; class Blastocatellia; order Pyrinomonadales; family Pyrinomonadaceae; genus Aridibacter. Next base: position 58,599 of record JAWKHO010000001.1, read on the forward strand.
GCAGCTTCCAGGTGCCGGCCGTAATATTCTTATCGACAAATAACGATCTAAACCAGGCGTTTGCTTCCGGTGTTTTTGCGAGATTTTTCCCAACCACGACGCCTTTTTCATTAAAAAGCGTTGCCGATATTTCGGGTGAAGCCATGAATGTAAGCCCAAGATCCAATACTTCTTCTACCGGGATCTCGATCTCAAGTTTCTCAAGCGCCGCAAGTTTTACCGCCTTTGCGAGATCGGGCCTGAGATCTGCTTCATCGGCTGAAGATCCGGAAATTGTCTGAGGTCTGTATGCCGCCTGAACAAAGTACGAATTTGCCGATGCCGGACGCGATTGTCCTGTTCTTCCGCTGAAATCCGGTGCTTCAGGCATATGATCTCCTTTAGGACCGATCGCCAGACGCGGTTTTACAAAGTTTGAAAAATCCGCCGTCCCTGTCAGATCAGTGTGGATATTTTTTGACAGCGCGTTGTCTTTGATCTTCCAGATCGCTGAAGGAACCGGAACGACGCCGTCATTCCGAACCACCGTTTTACACATAACGGGCAGAGGATTTCCGGCGAGAACCGAAAACTTCACACCCTTGCGGTTTACGTTGACGCGGTTGAACTCTTCGAGAACCGAGGGCGTTAGCTGTCTGACCGCTTCGACATTTTTGCCGGTCATCTCAAACGCAAAGTTCATCACATCTGCACACGGAGACCCCATGTTCGGAGTGCCGAGCATCACGAGGTGCGCGATCTGCGGTTTGCCGTCCTGGTAATTCGGAGGCATAAACTGATGAATATAATGACGCGAGATCAGCCCGCCCATCGAATGCGCAACAATATCGACATGCCACGCATTGCGGTCTTCCTGCGTGTAACGGATATATTTTCCGAGCTCCTGCGAATTTTCAAAGATCGAATTTGTCGGAGCTGAAGACATAAATTCGCCGCCGGTATTCATCACGCCCTTTTCTGCTTTCTCGCCGACAGGGAATGCTTTCCAGTCATACGAGTGCGACGTCGTTAAAATGTTTTGCCATGGCTCCCACGCGCGCCAGTTGCTCCAAAGTCCGTGAACGAGAACAACCGGTTTTGGTGCAACTTTCAGGTTTTCGGTCATTTCGTCGACCTTCTTACCATTTTCTTCGAGTTCGGCCTTGATCCGCTGGAGCATTCGCGGACGGCCGTCGTCAAACCAGGCATAACCGCTCGAATCCCACATCAGTTCTACTTCCTTTTCTTCTCCGGCGTCTATCCGAACCGATGTCTCTCCGTTTGGAAGTAAACCGTCCGGTCTTGCTCCGTCCCATTTATCGCCCTTGTATGTTTCCTTAAACTTCAGATCGGCATACTTGGTTTCGCCCGAAGCGTTTAGTATTTTTGCCTTTATTTTTACGAGATTTCCGTCGATCGTTCCCCGTTGTGAGACAATCTCTTTCCATTCGTTCCAGTTTGGGAATTTCATATCTTCAAATTTGAGTTCAACGAGACGAAGCGGTGCGCCGCATTTCTGCAGGGTCCAGCTGATCGTTTCGGTAACGCCAAGCTGCGTGAAAGTGTAGCTTCCGGAGATCCTGTTCGGATCGTCCGGATTAAGCCGGTGCGAGCCGTCGCTTGAAAGTCTGTTTCCTTCGATCGTCGTTTGTGTCGGAGGCATTGTCAGATTCTTTCCTTCTTTTGTAGTGCACTGACCGCTGAAGCTCGATGTTTGAGATCCGGTGGTTTGCCCCTTGATCTGCGGGATCCCGACAGAAACGGCATAAGTCCCGTCAGAATTTATGCTGACTGTTACATTTGCTTCCTCGTTTCCGCTTCCGCTTGTTTTTGTTTCAGATGTAAAGGTTCCGGACATGTCCCGCCAGGTCTTACCCTGATCACATGAATTTCTTTCAACGGCAGAATTCTTCTCGATCGAAGAGAATGAATGCGAGATCGATGCTTTTCCGATACTGTCTCCGTTTTGTTCGGGTGATTCGACGACTGAAACGTTTGCCTTGTAGTCATATTTCATTTCCCAATTTCGGGTATCCTTTCCGCGGCCGGAAACGCGATCGACGGTTTTGTTGTCCGATTGAGATTGCGTCCTCGTATATTTGACGACGCCGGTCCAGGCACCGGAACATTTCAAGCCGGATACTTTACTCGTCCGCGTTTGCGCGAGGGTAGAAAAGTCGCCGGCAAGTACAAAGAGAAGTGCAAAAAGCACAGCTAATTTTCGGAATGGATTGATGTATGAATTCGTCATGATAACCTCGGTAAAAAGTATTTTGATCTGCTCAGAAATAGTTGCGTCTCACTTTTAACGCGAAGTATTTTTGAAAAAGGTATCAGTTAAAATTCATGAGCGGATAGAACAGGCATCAACTAGGAAGTTCAGTTCCCTGAAAAAAAGGCCGATAAACATCAGCGTTTATCGGCCTTTTTTAATTGGGTGGGTTTCCTGATTCCTCGGATCACGAATACCGCTGATCTCCGAGCACGTCTTTCATGGCTGATTTCATATCTTCAACTGCTTTCTTTCCGTTTCCGGAAAAAGATGAGCCGTGCATTACAGCGATCGTTGCAGGTTCAAGTGCAGCGAGCCGGTCTAATTGATATTCGGTCTTTTCCGAAAACGGATAAGCGCCGGCGAAAGGCGTCGATTCACCCGCGATCAGATCTTCCTTAAATCTGCCGACAATATCGCTTGAAGTATGGGCTTCGACGTCGCCGGAATGAGTGAATAGATCCGAGCAGAGAAGTGTTTTGTCTGTTTCTTCAAAAAGCATACCGGCATCCCAGCAATGCGGAACGTGCGGAGTGTTTACAAACCTGAATTTAAACCTGCCGGTTTCGAAACTTTCGCCATCCTGCATACCGCGTGCGGGACGAACCGCAAAATCATTGATGCTTGTCACTGCACCGACAAAACTGCAAACTGTCTCGGCGCGCGTGGCGATCTCAAGCCATTCATTAAGTGCTCCGCATTCATCGGCTTCAAAATGACTAAACCCGATCCAGCTGATCGACGCCGGGTCAATTATCCGTGCTACTTCTTTTCGTACGGCGGGAAATAGTCCTTTCATTCCGGTGTGAAACAGAAGCGGCTCGTCATCCTTAAATAAGAACTGATTAAACTGCAGATTAAAGTCCGGAATATATGTCGAGATCCGGTAGATGTCCAAACCAATTTCCTCAACTGCCATTGCTATCCTCCATTATGCTGAAACATCAAAGTGCATTAATTCTGGCGTGGACCCGTGAGACTCCGGGTCTGTCACCAAAGTAATTCAGACCTAATTAATAGTAATGACCGAATTTGACCGCCCGCCTGAAATCTCCGTTTCCGGATTCGCCGGATCATTTATCCATTTTCCGTCAACCAAAAACCGGTACCCGTATCTTCCGGGTTCGACCTCGTATTCCGCAAACCAGCCGTCCGCGTCGTTTTTCATCTTGATCGTACGCCGGGACCAGCTGTTGAAATCTCCGGCGAGATGTACCGATCTTGCGTCCTCAAATCCCTTTAGCCGAAACGTATATGTTTTAAATTCCAGCAGTTTCTTTTCGATCTCTGACCGATAATTCAATAATTCAGAGAGGGCCTGCTTATCCTGCGTGGATTTTTGGAATTCACTTAAAATCAGTAAAAGTGTTTGATAAAGAGCTTTGTTTGAAGCTATCTGAATATCAGGCGAAACGCCGGTGCCTTCCCAGTTCGTGTTTGTCACCGGATTGATCGCCCTGCCGAGGGGGATCCAAATCGAAAAGTGATCGTTTATCCGTTTCGTTCCGCCGCCATGAGCACCGCCTCCGGTTGTCTCACCCACGATCTTTGCCCGTTTCAGGTTTTTCAGATCGTATGCTATCTCCTCGGCACCGGAAAAGGTCCGGTTGCTCGTCAATACGTAGATCGGTTTGTTCAGGTAGCGTTTTCCGGGAACAACCGCGTATGTCCAGAATTGCTTTGTAAAATTCTGAGGCCGCCAATAAATATCGTTCAAGTGAACGGGTTTTTCAAAAAAATAGCTGCAAATAAATGGGATCGCATTCTCATTCATGCTTCCGCCGTTATTGCGAAGGTCAATGATCAGCGCATTTGTTCCGGAGACGTAGTTCAAAGCCGATGTATAAACATTGCCGGCCCATTCAGGGTTTGTAAAGTAATCAAACCGGATCAGCCCGATATTCCCTTTTAGTACCTCTACTTTCCGGACGCCAAAGTTTTCCCGTTCCTGCCCGCGGCGGATCGGTTCGATCTCTTCTTCGGTCGGTTCAAACATATTGACCGGATCAGGCGGAAGGACGTCGGCTGAATAGTTAACCCGCAGATGAAGATCGCTGCTGATCTTTTGAAGATCCCGGGTAAGCTGCAAAGCCAGATCTTCAGGATCGCCGATAGATCTGTATGATCCTTGTTTTATGTTTTCGAGGAGCGCCGATTCGATCCTCTTAGCTGTCTCAGGAAAAACATAATTGTTTTTCAGGAGTTCGACTATCTTTCCTGCGATCTCATCGGAATTATCTTCGCCGGCGATCGCAATCGTAGGCTGCTGCGCAAAAGCAATTACGGCAGCGAAGATACATACAATCACCGCCGTGATCATAAAACGAAAACATGATGAAAAATAATTCATGATTTTCCATAGCGTTCAGAAATTTAAAACTGACGCAACTGCCGAGCAACCGCCGCTAAACCGGCCAGGCCTCGATAATACTTATAAACGATTCGGTTTCGATGATCCGTTCAACACGGAAGCCGGCCTTTTTGAGCAGCGATTCGTATTCTTTTTTTGTCCGTTCGCGTCCGCCGGTCATCGTCAGCATTATCAGGTCCATAAATTTGCTGAAGTGCGGCTGACTGTCTTCCGGCACTATCGATTCAACCAGAAGCAATTTACCATGTTCGGGGATCACGCGCCGGATATTTTCGAGGATCTTTAATGAACGCTTCTCATCCCAGTCGTGGATGATCCATCGCATCGTATAAATGTCGCCGCCTTCCGGAACGGCCTCGAAAAAATCACCGCCGATCGTTTCGCACCGTTCGCTTAACCCTTTTTCTGCGAGAAACTCTTTTCCGCCTTCAATTACCGATGGAGCGTCGAACAGAATTCCTTCGAGCTTCGGATTTTCGAGCAAAACTGCCGAGATCATCCCGCCAAATCCGCCTGCTACATCGACGATCGTTTTGGCTTCCGAAAAATCATATCCGCTGCTGACGGCATCATTAAGCTGCACAGCGTTGTTCGACATATATTTGTTAAAATTCGCTGCTTTTTCTCGATCTTGTTCAAAGTATTCCCAAACATTCATGCCGAATTTATTGTCAAAAGCGATCTCCCCGGTTTTTACCGAATGCATAAGGTTTCCCCAGGATTCGTAGTGGATCTCACCCATTTCAGCAATAGCACCAAACCTGAGTGAACCGGGAATATCGGATAAAAGCAACTCGGAAAGCGGGGTCAGCGAAAAACGGCTTTCTTCATCCTGACTGTATATTCCGACCATGGCGAGCATCCGCAACACGCGGTAAAGCGCGTCCGGATTCGTGTCTGTCAGATCCGCGAGTTCTGCCGCGGACTTTTCACCGCTATGAAGATGATCTGAAATTCCGAGTTTTGCCGCGACATAAATACCGCGTGAAACCCAAAAACCCGACATCATCTGCAGCATTGTTTCGACAGGCGATATCTGAGCCGCTGCCGCTTGATTATTTGTATTCATAATTGCTCCTTTCTTAATAAACCGAGTACATTTTTCCCTGGAATTAAAAAAATCTGTGTTTAGTAAAATACTGATGGAAACCAGGCCGCATCGGGCTCTTTGTATTTTCCCATTGTCATCAGCGTCAGCGGCTGCGACATTCTCAAACCGGTATTAAGCGCCCATCTGTGAAAACCGGCCTGTCTCGTCGGCAGTAAAAATGAGACCGGCTGCCCGAGCTGATTTGACGCACCAGTCAACAGATCAAACATGTCCTGATCGTTTTCCGCGACACCGTGATTCAACTGCCACATCGAAACTGTCGATGTATAGCCGACGATCCTGCCGTCACGCTCAGCAACAAAAGGTTTGAAGCCATTTAAGCAAACGCCGAGTTCGCCGTTTCTTGAGAATCCGTGAATCCTTCGGTGCAGTTCGCCTGCTTCAACCAGATCTTCTTCGTTCATCGGTCTCACTACGATATTTTCCGAGACACGGCCGCTCGGTTTGCCGTGCATTAGCGCAAGCGGTTCTCTGACGTCAAATCCCAGAGAAGCGTAGAGCGACATCGACTTAGTGTTAAAAGCTGCCTGAACTAGCCTTATCCCTTCTGCACTTTGTCCTCGCGCGATCACGTTTTTCATCAGTTCCCGGCCGGTTCCGCGGGACTGCACTGCGGGGTTTACCGTAATCGGCCCGACGCCGCGGATCTCATCAAATTCTGTTAAAAAGTTTGAGCCGACAAATTCGCCGTTTTGTTCCGCTGCAATTCCGTAAACTTCAGGATGGTCGATCCACATTCCTGCAAATCCCTGACACGCTTCAACCGATTCAAAATCAAGCGGGAAATTGTGCTGTTCGGCAATCCCTTTGAATGCTTCAAATATATATTTTCCGGCGACCTCTATATCGCACTTGTTGATTTCTCTGATATTTAAACTCATGTTTACTTTCTCCTAAAAGTTCTCAGTTAGTAACGCGCAGTTATCGCCCATCGGGTATCAGAAAATGTAAGGGCTAAGAAATGCAGTGCAGTTTTTCGGTGTTAGTGATCCGTTATCGTGAGTGCAGGATGCACTCACGATAACCGTCGGGTCGACAGCGCTGCGCCTGTTTCAGCATATCTTCTTATTTTCTTTCGTTTTTCGGATTCGCTTTTTTTGGAAAACACCGTTTCAAACGCCAGGTAATGATCGTTTTTGTCTTACCGTCTTCAGAGATAAGAGTTTTTGAGCCATTTAAAACGTCGGGCTGTTTTGGGTCGATGACGCCGTCAAAGGCAATTCCGACACGGTCAAAATATGTCGTGTTATTTTCAGTTCGATCACTCGGAATATTGTTTTTCGGCTGGCAGTAACCCGAAGCGTTCCGCCAATTCCTGCGCGTATAGTTCCCATTTATTTTTGGTATATCAAGATTTACACGATAGGTAGTGCCGTCGGTCTGGATGGTAATGTCGGTTATTCCTTCGCCGGTTCCGTTTTCTTTGACTTCGGTTCCGCTTTCATCCCGCGCCGTTGTCGGTTTGTTCCAGCCGCATTCGCCGGGGTCGAGGAGGTATCCCTGATTGAGGTTGTACCTTTCGGCGGAGGCGGAAAAGGTCGCGTTCATTATTGAAACATTCGCCGTTGAAACCTTTATTCCGCTTGTTTTTACCGTCCCCTCATACCTGAAGCGGTTGATCGTTTCCTGGTAACCGCTCATCCGCGGGCTTGCACTTATTTCGCCGGGACTTGTAGTTTTCTTAAATTCTTCTTCAAAAGATCTCCGGATCTCGATCGTCCCCTGCCAGTTTCCGTCACATACTTCCTTATCGTCCAGCCAGCTTTTTCCGAATTCAAGCATTCCCAGGCCGATACCGCGACGGGAAGTCGATTTAACAGTTATAACTGCCGTGCCGTCCTTGCTTGCTGTCAGATTGTAAACAGCTGTTGGTGTTCCGAACTGGCCGGATGGAGAAACCGCTTCACTTCCGTTTCCTTCGAGCCTTGCATTAAGTTTTGACAGATCCTGCTTGCTTACGCTGACAGCGTTTACTTTTATATTTTCGCCGGCTGCGAGTGTATTTTTATCGGCAGTACATTCAACGTCAACGCATTCATAGTTTTGCCATTTATAGATCGAAGAACGCATCAGATCGGAGAGTTCGAACATCCCCATTTGAATTCCAAGACCCGTGATCTTACTCAGTTGCGCGATCTGGGCCGGGCTCAATCCAGCGTGGGCGATGGTCATCGAATCGCTGAATTTTATCTCGACGGTTTTCTTCATTCCGTAATCACCGTCTACGCTATAAGGAGGTTTATTGCCTGTGTTCTGATAAATTCCTTTTGTGATCCCGTCCCCGATACCTTCTTCAAGCGGGATCAGTTTTCGCTGCTTGGCGCGGTCGTATCCGGTCTTTGTATGCGATGTTTCACCTTCCATATCAAAATGCGTCATTACAGCGTCGTCATTGACAAAACCCGTGATCCTGAATTCGACCGCGAGTTCATCGGTGAGGGCGGCAATTTCCTTTCCGAAATTGATCGAGGTTTGTGTAGTAACGGCCGCTTTTAATTTGCCGGGAACCCGTCCGTCTTTGTCCGGACAGACATTAAACGAAGCGCCCCAGACCAGTTTCGTCGTTTTGGAAACTTTCCTGCCGTCAGAATGAGAAGTCACTTCGGTCTTTTCAGTCCGGCTGCGTTCGACGGTCATACCTTTTCCGTCAAAATCAACCTTGTTATCCGCGCTCTCACTCCTGGTAACCGTCGCTTCCGCCAGTTCTTTGGTTTCACTCGCGTTTCCCGAAATTCTGATCCCTGTTTCCGTTTCGGTACGGCTGATCACTGCATCATCTATTGCCAAAGCAACCGGCTTTGAATAAGTTTCGAAATCCTGAATCTTGTTTTCTGACTCAAAGCCGTTCTCAAAAAGATCCGGGAATGATTCACCGACGTCAGAAAATGGTCCGCCGCGCCGGATTCCCTGTTTGGCCTGATCCGGATTTAATCCTGGTTTGGCGTTTTTCAACTCTTCGTATCGTTTCTGCCTAATTAATGAAGCTTTTTGAGCAACTTCCTTCAGGCTGTTTTCAGAAGCCGCGTTTATTGCAGTGAGAAATTCGACCGACCGGTCTTCAAGATCGTTTTCAAGGTTTTCCGTATAGCTTTTACCCGCCGTTTCCTTTACCAAATTGGAAAATACTTTGTCCCGGCTTTCTTTCAGGAACGAACGGTACACATCGCTCATTTCCCGGCCGGTTGCCAGATCGATCTCAGCTTGTTGTACTTTCGCTGCGGTTCTTTTCTGAGCCGGCAGCGGCAGTGTGTTAAATAGTACGCTGAACGTAATTCCCAAACTTATCCAAATATTTTTCTTCCGCATAATTATTCGTCTCCGAAGTCTAACGCGGTAATCGAATCGAAAACGGTTCAGGTTTTTTGAGAGAAGTCGGTTATTGTCGGATCCAAACAGAACCGGGAGGGGGAAATAAGTCCGGATCGATCGATGTAATTTTGCGGGAGATTTCGATTGTCAGGTCCTGAGTGTGGATGAAGACCACTGCCAAATTTGAGCTGCGCGAATAGCAAGAGAAACAGGCGGACATAAAGTCCGCGCTACGTAATTAATTCCTGATAGAGATCTCGAGAGTGTAATTTGCCGTTTTGTCAGTTCCGATCGAGATTAAGTATTCGCCCGATTCACTCAGTGTGCCGTTCCATCTTTTTACACCGTCGGCGTCTTCGATGATCCCGTCAGAAGGCGAAAAGACGGTAAAAGATGTCTGATTCCCGGTCGTCAGCACAACTCTCATATTTTGCCCTCTCCGCGCACGCAAAGTGTACAGGTGAGTCGTTCCGAGACGGATCTGTTTCCGGACCGTTGAACTGCTTCTGCCCTTGGCAAATTTGACCTGAAACCTTACTTCTTTATCCGGACCGCGATCCTGCGCGCAAACGCCTGATGCGGAAATCCCGATAAATGTCACAAATAAAGCCGCGATCATGATCATTCGTTTTGTCATTGACTGTTTCCTCCGTTCTGCTATTTAAGGTCTGCAATTTCTTTTGAGCCGTTGCTTTCGCATAAGACCCATCGTCCGTTCATATATTTCTGAACGTTGGCAATAATATGTTTATCCGCCCATTCCTGAGGGACCGGTTTGTCCAATTCGCCGATGCCGCTGATCGCTTTTGCGTAAGCGATATATTCCGCAACTTTCGAATCGTCGTCGACAAGGATCAGCTGGGTATCATTTTCTTGTTCGTGAATTTTCTGAGCAGTTTCTATCAACTCCTCGCGGTTCAGGTTTTTCGGGATCAGATAATAAGCAAACTTAAAACCTTTGATCTCGTAGCTATCGATTTTCTTCGGGGAATCTTCTGTTTCACCGTTGGAACCACTTTTAACTTGGCTTGAATCAAAACTACAAGCTATGACAAATCCAAAAATCAAACCTAAAACCAACAAGACATTGAGTTTATTGTCTTTCATTTTCTTACCTTCCTCCATTACTAACGAAATAGATACATTTCCTACTACTAACGCGGAAACAGTATCCAGAAGGTATCAAATAAAATCGGATTTAGTATGCTCCAGCGGGTTTGTGTCTGATTCTAAATTGTTAAGCGAGGGGATATCGGCGGTTTCTACGGAGCCCATTAATCCGAATCCGATCCCGATCATTCCTATATTTCGGAATAAACTACCTATCGTTTGTATAACGTCAGGGATTGGAAGAAAAGCAAGCACGAAATTCAAAGATAATCCAAAAATAAAAAGTATTATCCATTTTTGACCCAAAACTCTTACCTTCAGTGAGGCAAAACCAAATAACAGGCCACCAAAAACCATTAATCCACCGTGAAACGTATAGACGTTCCCCAGTCGATCCCAAAGCGCTTCATAATTAGCAAATGATTCCTCATAGGCAAAAAGTGTAGTGTGAGCAAAATAAATAAATGCGATTCCGTAGAGAATTGAACCTGTTAAACCGAGCAGGCCAATCTTCGGTCGCTGTACTGCATACAAACCCAGGATTAGAAATGGGACTGGCACAAACCCCATATAGTTAATCAATAGCTGTATACGGGAATACCCGCCGATACTCCATTCCATGATATCCGAAATCAAATGTAGTGTCGGAGCGACGATCGCGACAAAAGCTACTATTCTAATCAAAGTTCTCGTCATCCAAATTCCTCGTCTAAATTGTTTGCAAAAAAGTGGATTTTTAATGTAAAAATTTTATCTGATCACTAGTGAAATTGTGAAACTCGATTCAAAAATGCGGAAAGAAAATTCGATTCAATGGCAGCTATTGCTGATTGGATTCGTTGCTGTTTTTGCGCTGTTTCATATGACAGCAAGTGTTTTAGGTAGCGAACGCGGAGAGTTTGGTGTTTTGATCGGATTGCTCGTTGTCATTTCCTTAATATCTATCGAAATTATTCTGTTTGGTCGATCGGCTCAGAAGGCGTTTGAGGCCGTTGGATTACATTGTTCTTCGAGGGCGGGGATCCTGATCGTGATTATAATCAGCGTTTTACTACTACTGATGATTGCCGCTTTCGCATTAATTACTGATTCGTCGTTTAATTTTTACACTAATTGGTATTTACTCGTTCCCGGATTGTTTTTCCAAGCAGGAATCGCCGAAGAGATCCTTTTTCGAGGCTACCTTTTTGGGCATATTCGGCGGCGACATAGTTTCTGGAAAGCGGCTGTTTTTGCCGCGATTCCATTTATTCTTGTCCACATGATTCTATTTTACTCTTTATCATGGGTAATCGCGCTTGCTTCCATTTTTTTATCTGTCGTTTTGTCATTTCCGTTTGCTCGATTATTTGAGTTGGGTGGCTGCACGATTTGGGCGCCTGCAATTCTACATTTTGTTATTCAGGGTGCCGTGAAGATACTTAACGTCTCCGGTGAATTCGCCGAATTCTTCCCACTGTTCTGGATCGGCGTTTGTGCGTTTATTCCTCTACTGGTTTTTGCGATACCGCGCCCTCTCACAAGAGTCAAAACATTCGATACTCACTCGTCTTAATTCCGGAGTTGCTAATTATTGGAGCCTAACAATTCACCCGACCGATTCGCATGATACTTGTTCTGAGTTAAGTGCCGACGAATTCATCTTCTTTATTAATCTTCTTTCCGATAGCAGCTTTCGCCGTTGGTGTCTGCAAAACAGATCAAAGACTTTCCGTATTCGTCGGTCTTTAGGCTGAATTCCAATATTTCGCTGTCGAGCTTGTAATTCTGCTCGCTGTTGCTTTTCGGTGCACAGCTATATTGCTTTCGCCAAAAGTTCTTGCTTGGCACCAGCGTGATCTTTGAACCGTTTACTTCAAACCTCCCGCGCTTGTCATTGAACAGGGAAGTTGTGCAGCCGTACATCGTCGAATTCATCAGACCGATAAATTCAAAGCCGCCGTTTTTGCTAAAAACGTATTTGAATGTCGAGCCGCCGCGGGAAGAAATAGCTCCGGTGGAAAGATTCTTTTCGCTGAGCGAAGAAACATTTCCGTTTGTCCAGGTGCCGAATATCCCATTTGATGAGCCGACGGGGTTTACTTTCGTGGAGTGTTCGGTATTCGCTTTCGACTTGTCATTATCAGCAGACAGAACTTCGGTCCACGCCAAAACAAGTGCATCATCGGTCGGAATGTAAAATCCCATCATCACCCGCCGCCGCGGCTCCTTTTGAAACGCAGTGAAAACTGTCAGGTCGTTTTCCGTTCCGCCGGCCTCGTATTCCCAACCGGACCGGCGTAAATTGTTTTGAAACTGGCCGATCAAATTTTCGGCTTTTGATCTGTTGTAACCCGCACCGGACCATGCAAGTACCTCACGGTTGCCGCCGATCAGTTTGCCCTCGCCGGCATTTATCAGGTCATCGAGTCCGGTATTTAGCTCTTCCGGAACACTGTTTTTGTGGATCCGCTCAGCATTTTCCGGCAGTTTTGTATTTGTCAACGAAGATGCGGCCGCCGGTTCCGATTCCTGTGAAAATGCAGCCGCGGTCAAAGATAAGATCAATAAAATAATTGCTGATTGTTTAGTAAACATTTCGTTTTTCTCCAATTTAATGTCGGTTTAATTTATGTCGGAAGATCCAAGGGCCCGCCAGATCCCTACCTGCCCGTGAGTAATTAGTTGCGGTAAAAAACCCGGGCTCTTCAGGCAGATATCAGTCAAACTCGCCGCACTCCCTCAATTCTTCCTTCGCTCCGAATGCGTTAAAGATCGTCATGAGCAGCATGATCGCGGATACGGTCAGAAAAAGCTTAAGTTCGAATGAGTAGCCCGTATCTCTTTTGTCCTCTATGAAATAGCGTGCGTTCTTACTTGGCTTAATGCTGCTTCGTTTTAAACCTGAAACTGTTCCGGTTTTGGATACCGTAAGAAGAACTTTGCGATCCGTGGGTTCGGACCTGTTTGCGGATCCGGAAAGGTTTCTTATTTCCCGTTTATCTGTTTGCGCCTGAATCTCCGAAGTTAAGCCGACCGCAGCAAATATGATCGCTGATAAGATAAAGAGTTTTCGTCTCAAGTTTTTGTCCTCCTTAGAGCAATATCTTTTGAGGAAACTCAATCCCAAATAAGCTTTTGCCCTGACTTTAAACGCGGATTTCTGATCAAAAAGTATCTGCAAAAATTGCGTTTCCCAAAAAAAAACGGTTCGGCTGTTTTGTGTCCCGATTATAGACTTTGATTCTTACGTTTTATGCTGCACGTCGCCGTTCGCGACATCAACAGAATTTGCGGTATGGTTGCAGTAGATCCAGATAAAACTATCCAATGTGATACTCTGAGTTTTCTAAGAGGCTCTGTTTCGCTCGGAATTCCACTTAAGATCTGCCAAATCGATGCTAAAAAGCACAGGGTTAACAAGCAGTTACCCTGTGCTTTTGTTTTGCCCTGCTGCCGTTTTATCTACCCGCCGCATTTACCAAAACCTCGGCGATCTGTTCTATGATGGGTGAAAGTATATCTTCACCATTGGATTTTGCTTTCGCTTTGTATTGCTTGCTGAAAGCCGAATTTCCGCCGTTCTGAAGTTTTACTTCGAGGCTGATCTCATCTTTTGCCTTCACATTTGCCGAAACGGCGCCAGCTGAAACGATCGCATGAGTGGCGATCTGTCCGGCAACATTTCCGACTGTGCTTCCCGTGTGTCCGATCCCGGTCTGGCCGATCGCCGGTGCGATCACTTTTCCAAACATCCCAAACCCGCCGCCGCCTTTTTTATGCGAAACATTGGCAAACAGGACTTGATCACATTCTTTCTCTTTTGCTTCGGATTCGATGGCTGAAGCGAGCTTCGCGTCAAGGATGACGATCTCGACATTTGTGCCTTTCAGATAGTCCATAAGCGTGTTTTGAACCGCCGCCGCCAGATCTGAAGCATTTATCCCGTCTCCAACCGAACCGGTTTTAACGCTGACGCCGATCCTCGTTACTCCTACCTTCTTTTCTGTTGTTACCGCCGGAGTTTCGCTGCGGTTTTCCGTATTTGAAACAGTCTTGTATGGAACTGCCGAACTGCCTGAAGAACCCGGGTTTTCCGTATTCTGCGAAATATTTGCCATGCTGTACATCTCTGAAGCGTCTTTCACCTCACGCAGATCGGATGAAATATCAAAGAGTGATGCATCAAGAGTTGCCTGTGAAAGCTCGAGTACTTCATTTATGTTCGAAAACGTTTCGTTTCCTTTTTCATCGAGCATCGTCATTTTTTCATAAACCGGAAAACCGCGCTTTCCGCTGCCGATCGTTTTAAGTTCATACTTGTCCTGACAACCTGCCTTGCGGGTTTCCGGAACATAAGCTTTGCGGTATCTGTCGGTTTCACAGTCGAGTGCGAATTCGGCATCTATATACCAGCCGTCGATTCGCATTCTGCTGTTATTCATCGAGCAGGCATCGGGTGAAGATGAAGATTCCATCGTCGTGATGATATGCCGCGCCAGATAACCGAACATCTTCTTTGTTTCGCCGGTGTCTTTATAAGTAACGGTCGAGGTTATCGTACCCCCGGCCCGGACTACCTTGTCTTTCGGAGCGGAGGAGGTGTTTTGGACCTGCCCGCTGCCGCCATTGTCGGCAAAGGAATCGATCATGTATGTTTTTGTTATTTCATTGATCTGGACTCCGCGTTTTAGATCACACTGGGTCAGGCTTATCATCCTGAGACCGCCCATATTCTGTTCGGTGCGCTGACGTTTGCCTTTGATATATGTTGTATTTTCAAAAGTCTGTCCGCCTGCCGTTTGCTTCGATTTGATCTTTACATCGGCAAAAACGCCGGATGTGAAAACGAGACAGGTTAAAATGATTGCAAGAAATTTATTCGAATTTTTCATTGTATGATTTCCTCGTATTGATTTTCAGGCGATTGTTTTTTGCCTTCAGCACAAAACGCGGAAATAAATGAAAAAAGGTATCAGCGTAAAATGAAAACCTGATAAAGTATCTTTAAACCGAAATTCGAAACTAATTACCGCAAACTATGAGCCAACAGTCACAACCCGATATTACACGGATGTTGATCGAATTAACGGACGGGAATAAAGACGTCGTCAATGAAATTCTGCCGCTGATATACACCGAGCTTCGCAAACTTGCGGGAGGCTATTTGCGCAAGGAACGAGGAAATCATACTCTGCAGCCGACCGCTCTCGTTCACGAAGCTTATATGAAGCTGATCGATCAGCGGCAGGTAAAATGGCAGAACAGGTCACATTTTTTTGGAATCGCCGCGCAGGTTATGAGAAGGATCCTGATGGATTATGCGCGTAAACATAAGGCGGAAAAACGCGGTGGTGAGGGTGAAAACGTATCGCTCGAAGAAGAATTTATGATCATCGAAGGTAATCGTTCTCACGCTTTGCTGGCACTGGATGAGGCCCTTGATAATCTCGCAAAGATCGACGAGACAAAGGCAAAGATCGTTGAACTTAGATATTTCGGTGGACTGAGCGTAGAAGAGACCGCTGAGGTTTTGGGTGTAAGTGAAATTACCGTCAAACGCCATTGGCGCATGGCAAAAGCCTGGCTTTATGGTCAGGTCTCATAAGATCCCGTTCCGGCCAGGCTTGTACTTTAGAATTAAATTTGTTTTGACTTCTTACAGGAACCGGATCAGGCGGCGGCTTCAAATCCGGAAGCCGTCTGAGAGACTGCCGCAGCCGGCGCATGATTCATCGAATTCGCTATAAACTCCGGATCCATTATTTCAACATATCGTTTTGTCATTTCGGGTGTAAAAACCTCCAGCATCAGATTGTTTTCAACCCAAACTTCGATCAATTGAAATAGACCCTCGCCGCGGTTAACCTTCAGGGTTCTCCAACCTTCGCGCCGGCCGATCTCCTTCACTTCATTTTCGCTCAGGTTCGTATTCATAGCGATATGGGTCGCGCTGAACCTTGGCGAGAAGTCCGTCAATACAAATCTGGCTTCGTGGTCACCTGTCGGCGTCGATTCGCTGAATCCGGCCTCCTGCGGCAACCCTTCACCGGGAACCAATATTGTATTTATCGGGGTAACTTCGATCGCCGTTCCCTTTCCGTCATCTGCTACCACGAGAAACGACCCGGGACTTGGCGGAAAAGGGAAGACAAAGCCATCCCAGATCTCGGCGATTACATTTGCGATCTTTTCCGGATCATTAACTCCGATCGAGACATGATTGATCATGATTATAAGTGCTCCTAAAATATATAATATAAACAAACAAATCGTTTGCCGCTTATATACGCGCACTTTTTCTGCGAAAGGTATCAGACGTGATTAAACCGGCTGAATTCGGAAGTGATTTTAAATTGAAATGGAGGCGTGACCCCTTATGCCAACACCTCCATTAACGCGGAAAAAAGGATTTTCCGCGGCTGCGCTGGATCAAGACTTTCAACGTTTCACATTTTGAAAATGAAGTCTGTGAACGCCGTGAGTTGAATTGCCAACGCGAACCAAAGGCCTCTGATCACTCCGCAACAGGAATATCAAAAACGCATATCTGCGATCAGCCTTGCGGCTCGCCTTCGGTGTCCCCTTCTTCAATTTCTTCGGCGCTAAGCACCTTGCCGTCTTCGGCGTCAATTTCGACCTCGAACCTTTTTGCATCCTTTCGTTTTATGATGAAGACATAACTTGTGGTCTTTCCGTCATCATCTTCGAGAGAGTATTCGTCCTCAACCTTGCCCTCGATCTTTTTGAGCGCATTTTTCCGCGCCTGCTCCAGCGTGATTTTTGCACGAATTACATGCATCGGGCTCGTATCCGTTTCTGCGGGGTTTGCAACAATTCCGCCTGCAAATCCGACGGATACAAATAGACCGACCATAAATAAAGTATATTTCTTCATTCACCGTACTTCCTTTTTTTGGTACTTAAGCTGCAGAATAAACCGGGGATCATCCACGGGCTTTTATAACGTTCGCAGCTTGTTCAGAGGGTACAGAAAAAAAGATAAATACACGATAAATTCTTTTTCTGCATAAGATCGCGGGTTCAGGGTTTTTGAAGCTTGACTAAAAATGAGGTTTCCGTTTTATCAGAGCAGTTTAGTATTAAATTACCGTTGTGGACTTTGGCGATCCATTTACCGATAGAAAGTCCGAGTCCGGCGCCGGTACCGAGTTGATAATCGTTCTTTCGTGAGCGTACTTTATCAGCCCTGTAAAATCGTTCAAAAATTCTCGATTGCTCATTCTCCGGAATAAATGATCCCGAATTTGAAACGGTGATCTCATACCCTGCTTCCGTCTCGGCACACGACATCGAAATTTTTCCGTTGTCATCGGAATATTTGATCGCGTTATCCATAAGGATTATCAGGAGTCTGCGGATCAGCAATTCGTCGCCGCTAAACAGAAGACCTTCATCGGTATCGACCGTAAAATCCAATTGTTTGTTGAGAACCAATGACCTCAAAGACCGGGCGGTTTCCGCAACCACTTCGTCGAGATAAAATGCAGATGAATTTATCTGGTACTGTTCTGCATCCGCCCTTGCGAGTATCAGGAGATCTTCGACGATGTGAGAAAGTCTGACACCTTCTTGTCTGATCACTTCAAGAGATTCTCTGTATTCATCCTCAGACCGTTCGTCTTTTTGCAGGGAAACTTCGGCCTCGCCGCGCATAATAGCAAGCGGTGTCCGAAATTCGTGTGAGGCATCCGCCATAAATCTTTTCTGCTGTTCAAACGAGGTTTCAAGGCGCGTCAGCATCTTGTTAAAGATCGCCGCAAGATTATCGAGCTCATCATTGTTTTGATCTACATGGAGCCGCTCATTCAGATTCTGCGAGGTGATGAAAGAGACCTTCTCTCCCATCCGCCGGACAGGCTCGAGACTTTTTCTTGCCAGGTAATATCCGCCGATCGATGAAAATATCAGTGCAAACGGAATACCCGCAAACAGAATGAGCCTGATATTTGCAAGCAGCGCGGACTGGATCGTCAGAGGCCGCATTGTCGCAACATTCAAACGCCGTTTATTGATCTGCGGCCGATCTCCGAAAAACCTGACAGCTACTTTGTTCGGAGTATAAAACGTCGAAAAAAACTGTCCTTTTGCAAACCCGTCTGCCAAAACATGATTTGGGATCTCATCGGTGGAAATATTGAAAGAAGGGAATTGTAGTTTCGGGTCACCGATCAATCGCGGGCTCGCCGCGACAAGATGATAATTCTCATCGTAAATTGCAAATACAGTGTATTGGAATCGAAAATCATCAAGGACGGCCTGGAATGCTGCGTCGTCGAAACTCGGTGTGTTTTCGAGCCTGGTAATCAGGGAATCGCTCGCGTCTTCGAGTGAGTCATCGACCGATTGCTTCACCGTTTGTTCGATCAGAAAGTAAAAGAGAAGCGCAAACGAGATCAGCACCAGGGCCAACACGGCCGAGTACCAAAGAGTCAATCTTGTTCGAATGGAACTAAACATTCATCTGTTCTGATAAAAGATCTATTCCGGGATTTCGAGAATATAACCGGCGCCGCGGCGCGTTGTTAAAACCGGGGAAGTGATGCTGTTGCTGATCTTCTGGCGGAGCCGGTTGACATAGACCTCGATCAGATTTGAAAAAGGATCAAATGTCTCGTTCCAGACATGCTCGGAGATCTCCTCTCGTCCGATCACGCGGTCGGCATTTCGGGCAAAGTATTGGAGAAGAGCATATTCCTTTGTTGTCAGCGTGATCAGTTCGCCGTTTCCAAAGGCTTTCTGGGCGCGGGTGTCGATCTCTAGATCGCCGAAAGAAATAGTTGCCGGAACCATCTCGCCCCGCGGTCTTCTCAGCAGCGCCCGAAGACGCGCGAGCAGTTCGCCAAATTCAAACGGCTTGGTCAAATAGTCGTCGGCTCCAAGATCGAGTCCTTGAATTCTGTCTTCCACGGTATCTTTCGCCGTAAGCATAATTATCGGGATATTATTGCCTTTTTCGCGGATCTCTTCACAGATCTCAAAGCCGCTTTTTCCCGGGATCATGACATCGAGAATAACAAGATCGTAATTGACGAGGTCGATCTGGAACAATGCTTCATTGCCGTTCTCAGAAACGTCAACGGCATATGCGTTTTCCTTTAATCCCTTCTGAATAAACCTGGCAATTCGATTGTCGTCTTCAACCAATAATATGCGCATCAATTAAACTCCGCGGCGAAAATATTGAGCGATATTATACTTTAAACAAAAATTTTGGTATCGAAATTGAGGCTGAATTGATATTTTAAGGCGGAAGAGACAAAAAAACCGATTATTTTTTCCCGCGAGGCTTTTTCTCAAACATCGATATTTCATCCGGATTGAGAGTTCTTGAGCTGCCGACGGGAAGATTGCTGTCGGATAAATGACCGATCCGTGTTCGCCGAAGTTTTACTACTGAATAACCAACGGCGTCAAACATCTTTCGGATCTGCTGGTTATGGCCTTCGAAGAGTGTGACTTCAAACCATGCATTCTTCTTTGTCGAGGGCAGCGCGGTGATCTTCGCAGGTGCGGTCTTGAATCCGTCATCGAGTCTGATCCCGCGTCTTAAACGGTTGACAGCGTTCTCATTCGGCATGCCTTTTACTTTCACTTCGTAAACCTTCGAGATCGAACGCGTTGCAGAGATCCTGTTGGCGAACGCACCGTCATTTGTCAGGATTATCAGGCCCTCAGTATTGAAATCGAGACGTCCAACCGGAAACAACCTGCCGTGTCCCTTGACCAGATCCGTAACGAGTTTTCTGTTTTCCGGGTCCGAAACACTCGATAGATACCCTTTCGGTTTATTTACCAGGATATAAACCGGCGTCAGGTTTTCAAGCAGCGGATTGATCAATTTCCCGCTTACCTTTATATGATCATTCGCGGGATCAGCTTTTGTCCCGAGCTGCGTTACAGTTTTTCCGTTGACCGTAACCTGCCCGCTTTCGATCAGTGTTTCAGCTTTTCTTCTCGAGGCGATCCCGGCCTGAGCTATCAATTTTTGAAGTCTTTCCATTGGGTAGTATTAAAACACGAAGGTTCTCAATTTGCATTAGAAGGATGTATTTCGATCAATCGGAGAGTTTGAGATTTTTTTCGTATGACGGCATTTCTTTCCGCATAAATGAATTGATCTGGAAAATCCGTCCGCGCTGGATTTCTTCATCATTTATCGCGAGAGAATTGACCGGAATTGTCTCGCCGGAGTTGAGCCGCATTCCGATCAACCAGGTCTGTTCGCCGTCAGAGTCCGTGTCTTCCATCAGATAGAAATGCCGGATCTCATCAAACCGGTAAAAATAATTCTGCTTCCCGAAAAAACCAAAGCGTTTGACCGAAACGGTGTTTTCGACACGATCAATGACGACGCGCGCGACCGGGCCGCCCGAAATAGCCCAAACTCCTGCAGCGATCCCGCTCACGGCGATCAAAAATGCGACGACAAGTTCCCATGTTTCAAGTTCATCCCAGTTTGAGAATCCGCCGAGCGTACCCCATAAAAGCATTCCGGCAATGACAATAAAAAAAATACCGATGCCCCAAAGACATCCCGGCGTTTCGCTGATCTTTATCGTGTTTACGGTTTCTTCAACCTTCATGTGGCAGCAATAAAGGACTTTACTGAACGAGATCTTCGAAGTCCTCAACGCTCGGAAGTTCGGAAAGGTCTTTTAGTCCGAACTGGATCAAAAAATCCTTCGAGGTGCCGTATTGCATTGGTCTTCCGACGGTTTCCTTACGGCCTTTTGAAACGATCAGGCGTTTATCAAGCAGCGTTTTTATCGAAGAGGCAGACTGAACACCGCGGATATCCATGATTTCAGGAACCGTCACCGGCTGTTTATATGCGATAACCGAAAGAGTTTCGAGCGATGCGAGAGAGAGTTTTGCCGCAGGCTGTGTTTTGAGAAGTTCGCGTATCTCTTCATGATGTTCGGTTCTTGTCGCGATCTGCCATCCGCCGCCGATCTCCCGCAGCTGGAGCCCGCTTTCGCGTTCATCGTATTCCTTTTTGAGGTGCTCGATGGCGGCTGTGATCGTTTCGCCGTCTTCCTGAAGGATCTTGATCAATTCGCGGACCGTGATAGGTTCGTCGGAGACAAAGATAAGCGCTTCGCAAACGGCAACGAGTTCGCTTACCGAGCGGCGTGCTTTTTCGTTTTCAGGATCTTTTTCGGTCATATCAGGCGGCGTGAAAACTGCGGGCTCAGTTTGCGGTGTCCGTGTTAACCCTCAAAATAATATCGCCAAATGTTTTCTTCTGCGTCAATCTCACGCTTTCAGTTCGGACGATCTCGAGCACAGAAATAAAAGCCAATACAAGTTCGTTTCTGGTTTTTATTTCTCCGAAAAATTCCATGAGATTGAGTACTTTTTCACGGAACAAACGCGTTTTCATACCGGAGATCATCTGTGCCAGAGTCATTTCTTCACGCTTGATCTCCATTTTTATCTCTTCTTTATGGCGCTCGATGATTATCTGAAATTTCTCAAAAAGGTCGAAAATGGTAGCCGCAACTTCCATATTATTTTCATCGGAATCGATCTCGCCTCTTGTAAAAACCGCCTGTTCAACAGTCGCCCGCGACCAAAGCATTTCTGCAGCGTTCTTAAACTGCTGATATTCAAGAAGCCGGTCAACCAATTCCTGACGCGGATCTTCAACTTCCTCCTCACCTTCGATCCCGGATTCGGGCGGAAGCAGCATTTTTGACTTGATCTCGATCAGCGTCGCCGCCATCACGAGAAAATCAGCCGCCACGGCAAAATCAAACGATTTCATCATCCGGATATACCGGAGATATTCATCCGTTATCTTGGCGATCGGGATGTCAAAAATATTTGCTTCTTCGCGCTTTATAAGAAACAAAAGCAGATCGAGCGGACCGTCAAAATTGCCCATCTGAACATTGAACTGATCGCTTGATTCACGGACGATGTGCGGCTCGACCTTGTCGAAATCAAAAACTAATTGTTCCTTGCTTTCTTCCATTTTTGCTATCCAAGAATTCTAACGCAAAGTCTGCAAGATGCTAAGACCTAAATAGAGAAAAGTCGGTTTCTTGCGGGCGCTGATCAAGGCTGCTGGCGGCAATAAATAATATAGTCAAGCACCGGCGGCTCGATCGCTTCCTGCCGAAGGATCGTCAGGATCTGTCCGCGATGATTCATCGAATGAAACAGGACGTGGGAAAGCACTTCGCGGAACGTATTGTTTACCGGTGTGCCGTCGCTCGTATAATAATGCGCAGTTTGTCCGAGGCCCTCATCGTCAAAGTTCATTAGCAGCTTCTCAAAGAGTTCGGCATTTTCCTTAGCCGTCTCGCTGCATTCTGTAAGCGACAGACTCTGCCAAAAATCAAAACCGGTCGAATCTTTACCGTAGAGTCTTTCGTAGTATTCGCGCTCCGTAAGTAAAACGTGGGAAAGATACTTTAGAGCATTTTCACTCGACGTGTTTCTCAATGCGGCCACAACGCGGCGGTTTGCCCAGTCGTTGTAATCAAAAAGCTGTTCGAAATGTTCCTTGGTATTCATCGCGATTTATTTTTCTTCAGCTTCTTTGATCAAGGCGATCGCTTTATCGATCGGTCTTGCTACGACGGCTTTGTCTCCGATTTCGACGATCGGGCGTTCCAGCAGCTGAGGGTGTTTGACGATCATCTTTATCAATTTGTCATTGTCAGTTTCCGAGGCGAGATCGAGTTCCTTATACATTTTCTCCCGTTTTCGCAGGATCTCACTCGGACCGATTTCAGCTTTTTTTAATAAACTGCGGAGTTTAGTCTCGGTCAGCTGGTCGATAAAATAATTTACCCGATCGAATTCTACGCCGTTCTCACGGAAGGCGGTTGCCAGATTGCGGCACGTCGTTCAGGTAGGTTTTTCGTAAACCGTTATCTTTTTTGCCATAATCCGGCGATTATATCACCTTCAAAATTGCCGATAAATCATCAGAATTTGTTTTTGCCGCGATGAAAACCTGCTTTTTCTGTAACATTTCAGGTCCCCCCGTATCTAAACGTATAGAGAGGTTGAAGAGAAACGTGTTTTTGAAATGGAATTCAAAGAAATTCATAAATATTTTTCGCCAATGATATATCGCGTATGTCATGGATCTTTATCGACCCCGGCAAAGCGAAGTATGTGATACCGGCAACTTTATTTCTTGCAGCATGATTCTTTTTGAGGCCTCTGATAAACGAATACAAGCTGGATAAAAAAGAACATTTGCTTGAAAAGCCTGAAGAACCCCCAAAACAAATGGAGGAATAAATTATGAGAAAACTAATATGCAGATGGCAAATCCTTATACCCGCCGGGCTGCTGATCGTTTCCCTTGGAAACGTTCTGAATCACTATGCGCTGGCCGGTGACGGCGTTACCGGATTCTTGATCGGATTCGGCGTTGGTATCGAGATATATGCCGTAATTAAGGCCAAAACCAGTGATGCTTGCGGGGTTAATCTCGGATTAAAATAAGTAACGCCAGATTCTAATAGGGCGAAATCCGGTAAAGATCGCCTGTCCTAAATCATATCTCCGGGACGCGTGTCGTTCAGGTTTTGTGCTTCTTCAAATGTAAAAACTCTGGATTTTGTCACAAATCTTACGCCCAGCGGGATTTCGAGTGAAAATGACGCACCGCGGCCTTCGGTCACGTCGATCGTGAGTTCGGTGTGCTTCCAATAATCAAACTGGTCTTTTGCCATATAGAAATCACAGCCGTCGATCTCGCCGAGCCAGACATCGGCGGGTCCGACCAAAAAGTCTCCGGCTTCATAACACATCGGCGAAGAACCGTCGCAGCATCCGCCGGACTGGTGAAACATTAGTTCGCCGTATTTATTGCGCAATTCCGCAACGATCTCTTTTGCCTTGTCGGTTATTTTTACCCGCGGAATTCTATTCATTGATCAATTATATGACATCGGGAAGTTTTACAGGAATTCACTCCTGCGTGATCTGTTTTTCAAGAAGTTTGGTCGTTTCTTCCGTCACGCTTGAAGGAGTTTTAAGTTCGCTTGTGTCAAACGTTCTTGTCTCAAGATCCAAAGGCGGGCGATATTCCGCTTCCGGAAGAGAATTACCCCGTGATTTCGCATCGGATAATTTTCTTGCCCCGGTACCGGAATCAGATTTACCGGCATCATCTTCGCCTGTTCTGATCTCGTCAGAAAGCTGCGCAAACATCATTCTCATAACGCCTCCGATCATAAAGATAACAAGCGGTATAATGATAACGATCTTTGGGATCGAAAAAGTATCTTTAAGAGCCGCGAGGATCATGACCAGGCTTAGTCCGAAAAAGATCATGATCAGACCTTGTTTTGTTGCCTTTTTACGTTTTTTCTTTAGCTCCGATCTGGTCCCCGTGGTACCTGTTATAAGAAGATCCTTGACATCGCTGATCTCAAAACCGCATTTTGAGCAAAAGCTGGTTTCATTTAATCCCTGCTTTTGACCGCATTTCGGACAGTGCATAAAGTTTTCCATTTCTATATTTTACGATTTCCGGTTTTGTAAAGTTCGTCGGTTCTCCCGGATACAAAAGTACGACACGAACAGCTTCGAACTATTCAAATATATCAGATAAGATTTAGGGTCTTGCAGATCTGTGATCAAACAGATGCGACAACAAACAAGTAATCGTCCGATTCACGGTGTCTCAGGATGATGTCTTTGATCCTTCCGCTTTTAATTTCCGATGCCAATTTTTCGCAACCCGATCTGATCTCGGTTTCGTTTGCCAATAGCGTGAACGTAGAAATATTTGCCCGGATCTGTGGATCAAGATAAATTTCCGGTCTGAATTTCCCGCTGTAAAGAAAAAAGTCTTCGAGATCTTCTCGTACACTGTAATTTTCGGTTTCAACGCGGGAAAATCCCGCACTTTCCAAAGCTGATTTTACGGTTTTAAGATCAGGCATCTGTTCAGCTGAAAGACGGATGGCTTCGGGAAAATATTCAGCTAACCAATAATTGCCGGTTTGTTCCGGCGTCGACGTAAAAATAACGAATTTACCATTTTTGAGGACCCGGCGAATTTCGCGAAAAGCCCGTGATAATTCGGGAAAATGATGAATCGCCAGAGTGCAGACTGCTCCGTCAAAAGTATCTTCTCTAAACGGAAGGGAAGTAATATCGGCGATCTGCCAATTTACGATGTCACTTTTTTTGCGGGCCTTTTCGATCATTTCCGAAGACTGATCAACGCCAAACCACAAACCGCCTTCCGATGCCAAAGCACTTGTATAATTCCCGCTTCCGCAAGCGATATCAATGTAGGATTTTTCCGGTTTGATCGCGAGATGCGTTTTCAATTTGCCGGCAATATACGGATCCGCACATCGGGTTGAATCGTAGACTTTTCCGATTTTGTCGTATATTGCCATTTTAAACGGAATTATTATAACTTCTTAAGCAAACTTTTTTGCTTTTGAAAAATAATAAAGAATTAAATGGCAAATCCCTGCAAACAGTAAACCTACACCGGCCAATGAAATCGAATATATATAAAAGTCTTGTGCTGCGATCGCAGGGGTCGTTTTCTCAAAACTCGAATTTGATCCAACAGCCATCGAAAATATTCTGAATACTGTTGCGAATATCAGAGGGCAGAAAACGACCGGAACATATAAAGCTACCCAATAATTTTTGTATCCCCACAAGGAGCCTAAGAGTATAGAGACAAGAGGTGAAACGATTATTCCCGCAAAGGCAATTTTCGAGTAAAAGCCGTAATCCATGATTTTGTATGGATAGGTATCTACTAGTTCGTGATAGAGCAAATATGATTGGCCAATCGAACCGACAGTAGCGATTAACAGTGCCAAAATGCAAAAAAAACGAGGATTTTCTATATTTTCAATCATAGTATGAACAGAAAATTTTATCGATTTTTTCTCCGTCCAACTGATAAGCAACTAAATGCAAACTGTTGCATGATCAACCGTGTGTGGATCCGTCGATTTCATGGCGGTCCAGCACTGTCGGACCTCGTTCAACACCGAAACGCAAAAAACCGTGCGTCAACACGCGTGTTCATCACTTATCCACGTCAGTTGCTGAAAAGCACCCTCCATAACTGTCGGGTTTCTGCCCGTTTTCACCTTTACACTTTTTAACTTTTCCCCATTAAAAGAATCCCATCGCCTTCTTATCATAGGAGATCAGCATATTCTTATTCTGACGATAATGATCGAGCATCATTTTGTGGTTTTCGCGTCCGAAACCGGATTTTTTGTAACCTCCAAAAGGAGCGTGAGCGGGGTAATTGTGATAGCAGTTTACCCAAACGCGTCCGGCTTTGATCGCCCGCGGAACTTTGTAAAGTTGATGCGCGTCGCGTGTCCAGACTCCGGCGCCGAGACCATACAGCGTATCGTTGGCAATTGAAATTGCATCTTCTTCGTCCTTAAACGTTGTCACGCTCGAAACCGGACCGAAGATCTCTTCCTGGAAAACACGCATTTTGTTGTGTCCCTTTAGAAGCGTCGGTTCTATATAGAATCCGTCTTCAAGACCGCTGTTTTGTTCGAACTTACCGCCCCCGCAAAGAACTTCCGCACCTTCGTCTTTACCGATCTGAAGATAATTGAGGATCTTTTCATACTGATCCTTGCTCGCCTGTGCGCCCATCATCGTTTCGGGATCCAGCGGATTGCCCATTTTGATAGCTTTTGTGCGTTCGACGATCCGCTCGATAAATTTATCTGCGATCGACTCCTGAACCAGAATTCTCGATGGACACGTACAGACTTCTCCCTGGTTTAACGCAAAGAGCGCCGCACCTTCAAGACACTTATCAAAAAACTCATCATCCGCATCCATCACGCTTTCAAAGAAAATGTTTGGCGATTTTCCGCCGAGTTCGAGCGTAACGGGGATCAGATTTTGCGAAGCGTACTGCATGATCAGACGTCCGGTTGTTGTTTCACCTGTAAATGCGACTTTTGCCACCCTTTCCGATGTAGCAAGCGGTTTTCCGGCTTCGGGACCAAAGCCATTGACGATGTTCAAAACCCCCGGCGGAAGGATATCCTGGATCATTTCCATCAGAACCATAATTCCGGCAGGAGTCTGTTCGGCAGGTTTTACGATCGTACAGTTTCCTGCGGCAAGCGCCGGAGCGATCTTCCACGTCGCCATCAGAATCGGGAAGTTCCACGGGATGATCTGCGCAACCACGCCGAGAGGTTCTTTGATGTTCATCGAAAGCGTCTGAGAATCGAGTTCGGTTGCGCCGCCTTCTTCCGCACGGATGACACCGGCAAAATATCTGAAGTGATCGATCGCCAGCGGAATATCGGCGGCTGTCGTTTCGCGGATCGCCTTGCCGTTATCCCAGGTTTCGACCTGCGCCAGTCGTTCGAGGTTTTCTTCCATTACATCGGCGATCTTCCATAAAAGATTGCTCCGCGTTGTTGCCGAAGCTGAGTTCCATTCGGGGGCGGCTTTGTGAGCCGCGTCGATCGCAGCTTCAACATCTTCTGCCGTCGAACGCGCAACTTTGGTAAACGGCTTGCCGTCAACAGGCGAGATATTGTCAAAATATTCACCGCTTTTCGGCGCCGTCCATTCACCGCCGATAAAATTATCGTAATGTTCCTTAAATTCCGGTTTTGCGTATTTTGTTTGTGTTGCTTCCATCAGTTTTTACTCCCTATTGATGTCTGTAGTCCCCGGCCGATAAGATAATCGGCGAAATATTTGAGTTTGTGGTATGGAAAGTATTCTAACATTTTCAAATTTGAATCCATAAAATTTTCTAAATTGGGGATTCCCGATGATCGCTCGGTCAATCAATTTTGTAAATCAAGAAGCTACTTTCTGCGGACCGATTGCGCGTAAAAGACTGATGCACGAGTTTTTTAACAAGAATACAGGACTGGGAAAATGAGAATTTATACAACCAGAGGCGACGGCATTGAAAATCTGAAACTGTCAGAAAGACCAATACCTAATTTTGGTGCTGACGAAGTGATATTAAAAATGACGGCCGCTTCGCTAAACTATCGCGATCTTCTTGTTATCAACGGCGTGGAGAACTGGAAGCCGCTTGAAGCACGGATCCCGGTGTCAGACGGCGTCGGTGTGATAACCGAAGCTGGAGAAAATGTTGGCGAATGGAAGACGGGTGACCGCGTTGCCGGTATTTTTCTTCCCAACTGGTTAGATGGTGAACTCACAAAAGAAAAGTACACTGCTGCGCTTGGCGGAGCAGATCTTGACGGCGTTCTTTCTGAATTTGCAGTTTTTGATAAAAGGTCGATCGTGAACGTTCCCGGAAATCTTTCTGACGCTGAAGCCGCC
This sequence comes from Pyrinomonadaceae bacterium, assembly GCA_041394785.1. Lineage (GTDB taxonomy): Bacteria > Acidobacteriota > Blastocatellia > Pyrinomonadales > Pyrinomonadaceae > Aridibacter. Next base: position 87,054 of record JAWKHO010000001.1, read on the forward strand.
ACACTTCCGGTTGCGGCGTTGACGGCATGGCACGCGGTCAGCAGGAGCGGAATTAAAAAAGGCGAGAGCGTATTGATCCAGGGAACAGGCGGCGTTTCGCTTTTTGCACTTCAGTTCGCACATGCACTCGGTGCAGTTCCATTTGTAATTTCGAGCAGCGATGCAAAGTTGGAGATGGTGCAGAAACTTGGTGCAAATGTCTCGATAAATTACAAATTATTTCCGGAATGGGAGGAAAAGATATTGGAACTCACCCACGGAAATGGTGTCGATCACGTAATTGAAACGGTTGGCGGAGGAAATTTGAACCGTTCGCTTGCAGCAGTGAAAACGAGTGGAACGATCGCTTTTATCGGATTGATCGCCGGTTTGAGTGCCCCGATAAATACTTACCAGTTTGTCACCAAGAATGTTTCCATTTATGGCATCGAAACCGGTTCGCGGGAAATGTTTATTGAGATGAATAAGTTTATCGAAAAACACGATATCAAACCCGTCATTGACAGGGAATTCGGCTTTGAAGAGGTGCGGTCGGCGTTGGAATATTTGGGGAGAGGGGCGCACTTTGGAAAGGTCGTTATTGGATTCTGAACGGCGTCAAAAAGTGCCGTCTTATGAATTTTTACACCGCAAATGCAATCATCAGCTGCGGACCGGTGAGGTAATTGTTCAGTTATGGAATTTTATAAGCCGTGCTCCTGCGGTAATAATGATCCTGAAGCACGACCCGTTCATTCGTCTTCGTGATCGTGAAAATCAATAAGCGCCAGCAACTCATCAAATTGTACAGGTTTAACGAGATGATTGCTGAACCCGGCGGCGAAAGATCTTTTTATGTCTTTTTCCTGTCCCCACCCGGACAACGAAATAAGCATTGAATCGGGAATGATTCTGCTGAGTTTTCCGGCGAGTTCGTAACCGTCCATTTCAGGCATGCCGATATCGCAGAGGCAGATCTCCGGATCAAAGTCTTCGGCGATCTTTAGAGCAGATCCGCCGTCGAAAGCGGTTTTAACCGTATGTCCTTCGAGCGTCAAAAGTGTCTCGAGCATTTCCACTGCGTCGCGGTTATCGTCAACTACCATTATTCGCCGTGGAGTTTTGTCGGCGGGTCTTCCGGCAGCAAGCGAAGCTTCTGTTTGGGGTTTTGCTCTGCTCATCTGATCTTCAGCCAGCGGAAGGCGCACAATAAATTCGCTGCCTTTTCCGAATCCTTCACTATAGGCGTCGATCCTTCCTCCGTGCATTTCGAGCAGTTTTTTAACCACGCTCAAACCGATGCCGAGACCACCCTTTGGTTCGCTGTTTCGCATTTCTACCTGACCGAACATCTCAAATATTCGCGTGAGCATTTCGGACTCGATACCGAAACCGGTGTCTTTTATGCTGATAACAGCATCATCACCTTCAGTTTTAACCGTCAGAGAAATTCTGCCGCCGGGATCGCTGTACTTTGCGGCATTGTTCAGAATATTTAAGAAGATCTGCGCAAGTCTCGTCGGATCGCCGTCGATAAACACCGGTTCATCAGGCAGCGACATGGTAAATTCGTTATCCGATTCACTGATCAGCAAACTGCTTGTTTCAAGCGCCAGATCGATCACGTCTTTTAGTTCGATCCTTTCGCGCTGCAGCTTGATCTTGTCCTGCGTTATGCGCGAGATATCCAACAGGTCATCGACCAACCGAACGATCTGATCGGTCTGGCGTTCGATAATTCCAAGTGTCTCTTCTTTCTTTTTTTCATCGGAATCTTCCCGGCGCATTATTTCGAGGCCGGAACGGATCGGTGCAAGCGGATTACGGAGTTCGTGGGCGAGAGTCGCGATAAATTCATCCTTGCGGCGGTCGTCTTCACGAAGTGCTTCTTCCATCTTTTGGCGTTCGGTGATATCGCGCATCGTGCCCCCGACCGCCTCAACCTCGCCGTCGGCTCCGATTATCGGTACAAAAATATAATCATATATTCGATCGCCAAAAGCGCCTGAGAACGGAACTTCGCCGCGTGTCGGTTTTTTGGTAGCGATCACCTGATCGATCTCGCGGTCATTGAGTTCGGCGTGCCACGGTTCATATCCCAATTCGAGACATGTTTTTCCGATCGATTCTTCCCATGTCTTGCCCCACATTTCGAGCAGGACTTTATTTGCGTATGTAAATCGATGCTTGAGATCGAAAACATAGATCAGGTCAAGCGTATTTGAGAGGATCGTGTCATAAAGTCTTTTCTGCCTTTCGGCTTCGTCCTGACTCACGCGGAGGATCTTTTCCGTCAAAATGCGCTCGGTGGCGTTTCTTATATAAACGGTGATCCCTTGCGGAGCCGGATACGCCTTCACCTCATACCATCGTTTATGATCCGGGTAATATGAAGTAAACGTCAGATCGATCTTTTCATTTGCAACACGACGAAATGCCATTTCAAACTCGCTGTCCGGCGCTTCGGGAAACATATCCCACAAAGACTTTCCGATGAGTTTTCCGGTTTCCTGATCAAGGATGACGCCTGCCTGCGGGTTTACGTAAGTGAATTTCCAGTTCTCATCAACCGCGAAGAAGCCGTCGGTAATACTTTCGAGTATGTCGTAGTTGCGGTCGCTTAGACGTTTTATCTCTTCCTCGGCGAGTTTGCGTTCAGTAATGTCACGCGTTGTTCCCGCAACCAGAAGAACTTCATTGTCGGGTCCGAAGTAAGGATTGAAGATGTATTCGTAATATCCTTTGATGCCCTTCGGGCTAATATACATCGTCTCATCGGTAACCCTTTGCTTCGTCTGAAACACCTGCTGGATCTGAAACTGCAGCCGGGCTGCAAGTTCTTCCGGATAATTAAGATCGGAGAAGTCTTTTCCAACTGCTTCTTCAAGCTTTAGTCCCCAAAGATCAAGAAGCGGCTGGTTTACAAAAACAAACCGGCCGTCGCGGTCAAAGGTATAAACGAAGTCGCTGATCGAAGAAAGGATCGAATCTACAAACCGTGCCTGTTCGTTTAACTGCAGATGAAGATCGGCAATTTCACGTTCTTTTCTTCCGATTGCGGATCTTTTATCTGCATCCGGTCTTTCGGATTTGGTTGAAGCGTTCTTTTTGTTTGGAATTTTTTGAGTTCCGGTATTGCTCATTAAAAGAAATCGTTAAGTCTGGACCCGAATTTTATCTAACACGTAAAAGTATCATTTTTCAGCGTTTCGCGTCAGTAATCAAAATTAAAGTATGGAGAGCTTCCTATGATGCAGAAAAACAGGGAGATGTTCGGTGATTTTTACTGAGCTCGAGAATTGAAGAAGAAGACTGCGTTATGAATTCCATTCAAGACTAATCGATCTACCGACAGCAAGGATTGACCAATCAAAACTCAATTTGTCCATTTCGTCACGTATTTCAGCAAGTTTCTGTTTATTTAGCGCGTCCTTTTCTTTTTTCGGCATCAGCGCCAGTGTGCTTTCAGCGTTTATTTTCATTTCAAGCGCGCGGTTTCTTAATTTCACATTTTGTGAATGAGCAAGCCAATCATACAGACAAACAACCGTTGCCCGTTCTGATCGGTCATAATCGTCTGCCTGCGTCTGGAGATTCTTATCGCGTTTCGCGGATTTTCGCCGCTGGCGGGCTGCGTATTTCTTGTCAGTCTTGCCCGAAGTGAGATGGCTAAAAGTGCCTGCTGTACCCCCTAAAGCGATCTGTCCGAAGATACCGCGGCGGAGTCCTAATTCCTTTTCAACTACAAAATGAAGAAGGTCATGAGGCATCAGCGGATCAAATCCCGGAGCCGGATCCATTCGAAGTTCCGGTTTTCCTTCCTGAATTACGGAAACTGCATACCGTTTCTCACCCGTTTTGTGAAACTCAACTTTCATTCCTCGACATCAGCAGGGAACTAATTTATTCCCATCTTATTGTAAACGTCCTTCAGCGTAGCGCCTGCCACTTCGCGAGCTTTTTCAGCACCTGCCTTTAATATCTTATCCAATTCAGAATCGTCATATTCCTTTACTTTTTCCTGAAAGGGCTTCATATATTCGACGACAACTTCGGCCAGTTCACGCTTAAAGTCGCCGTAACCTTTTCCGGCAAAGTGTTCTTCACATTCGTTTACAGATTTTCCGGACATTAAATGATAAATAGTCAGAAGATTTGTTATCGCCGGCCGGGATTCGTCAAATGTAATTTCGGTTCCCGAATCGGTAACGGCTTTCTTTATCTTTCGCGTGATCGTATCGGCGTCGTCTAACAGAAAGATCGAACCGTTTAAGTTTTCGTCAGATTTTGACATCTTCTTTGACGGGTCTTTAAGAGACATGATCTTTGCACCGACGGGCGGAATATAAGGCTCAGGAATGACAAACGTCTCGCCAAAGTCGCGGTTAAATCTCTCCGCGATATCTCGCGTCAATTCAAGATGCTGTTTCTGATCTTGTCCAACGGGAACGAGATCGGTTTGATATAGCAGAATGTCCGAAACCATCAGAACGGGATAAGCAAACAGTCCGACGCTTGCGCGTTCGGCGTTTCCTTTCGATTTATCCTTAAATTGCGTCATTCTCTCGAGTTCGCCCATCCGCGCGACGCAGTTTAGCGTCCATGCGAGTTCGGCGTGTTCGGAGACGTCGGATTGAATAAATATCGTTGCTTTTTCCGGGTCGACCCCCGCTGCAAGATAGATCCTGGCGAGATCGAGCGTCTTTTTTCGCAGAAGCTTTGGGTCCTGCGGCATTGTGATCGCGTGAAGGTTTACTATGCAATAGAAACTTTCGTACTCATCCTGGAGCGCCACCCAATTAACCAATGCACCGAGATAATTGCCGATGTGTAGATTGCCCGTCGGCTGGGCGCCGCTGAAAATTCTTTTTTTCATAGTAAAGGAATGCAAGCTGCTGGCCTGCCGCGGACGCTTTCTGAAGCGCCGGAAGAAGGATGAATAATTTATATCGTGGTTCTATCTTTTACAGCTTATTTTCGTGCTTTTGCACTCATTGCAAGCTGGCAGCCTGCATTCCCGCGCTTATCCGATCGCTCTTAGTATCTCAAATAGTCCGATGAGAAACGGATAGATGATCGCCCGGAAAATCCCGAGATATACAAAAAGAAGTAGCAGCATAAAACCAAATTGTTCAATAAGATCGAGGATCGGCTTAAAACTGTCCGGGACGAAGTTTGAAAGTATCTTTCCTCCGTCAAGCGGAGGGATCGGGATCAAATTGAAAACCGCAAGCGAAAGATTCAGGAGCATAAGATTCCCGACAAAAATTATCAGCGGATTAGTCGATTCGCCGGTAAAGAAATCCTGAGGCATAAAACCCTGAATCATCAAAATCTTTGCCAGAGCAATTCCGATGATCACAAGGATCATATTTGCCAAAACCCCCGCGATCGAAACCCAGAAGTTTCCTTTTTTATAATTTGACCATTTTCGAGGATTTACTGGAGTCGGTTTTCCCCAGCCGATAAGCGGAATTGAGCCGAGCGCTCCGCCGATCGCACCGAAAATAAAAGCCGCAATCGGGATCAATAACGTTCCTATCGGATCGGTATGTTTGACCGGATTGATCGTAACTCGTCCGAGCATATATGCGGTGTCATCGCCAAACTTATACGACGTCCAGGCATGCGCTGCTTCGTGGACGGAAACCGCCAAAAGTAAATTTACAAGGAAAATTATTAGATGGCTGACGAGCGCGGCCGTGAAAATATCTTCCATTTCTAACTCCCGAAATCTATAAATACGTTGTTTTTACCCATAAATTGTGCCATTCTTTTATCATTATACAAAATCAATTTACCGGTTTTCCCTTTTAGAATATGAGCTTATCGCGGCATGATTTTCTTGAGGTAACTGGTTTAACGTTTTGCATTTAATTAAAGTTCGACTATGAAAAAACACATCGTATGTATTGCCAGCGAGTTTAAGGGCAACGAGTTTCTGGAAGAAAGTCAGAAAGCGGGCTGGCGCGTCACACTCTTGACCCGCGAAGATCTGAGTTATTCGGACTGGGCGTGGGAAAGTCTGAATGAACTTCGGACTGTATCTCCGGGGGCCACCGAAGATGATTATTTGCGTGAGATCATAAATATCGCGGTACATCAGAGAATCGATCACGTCGTTGGACTCGATGAATTCGATGTTTTACCGGCGGCGAGAGCACGGGAATACCTGCAAATCTTCCGCGGAATGAGCCGTTCCCACGCGTTGCGTTTTCGCGACAAGCTGACGATGAGAAGCATCGCTTCGGGAGCCGGGATTCCGTGTCCGGAATTTACCGGGATCTTTAATTCTGACGATGTGAATAATTATCTCGATACGGCACGTGCCCCCTGGATTATCAAACCGAGAACGGAAGTTTCGGCGTTTGGAATAAGAAAATGTGAAACTAAAGAAAGAGCCTGGGAAGTTTTAAACGAGCTTGAAAACCGCGAAACCTGGCGCGATCATCCTTCAAAGTTTCTGATCGAGAGGTTTCTTGAGGGAAACGTCTATCATGTAGATTCGGTGATCAGCGACGGTAAGGTCGTCGCCTGCGGTGTAAACGAATACGGTACAACACCATTCAGAGTGGCGCAGGGCGGTGTATTTACCTCGTCGACAGTTGAATATGATTCGGAAGATCGAAAGAAACTCGAGAAGATAAACAAACGTCTGCTGAAGGCATACAAACACGAAAACGGGGTGGCTCACGCTGAGTTCTTAAAGAGTACTGAAGACGGGGAATTCTATCTTGTGGAGGTTGCCGCAAGAGTTGGCGGCGCTTATATAGCTAATGTTCACGAACACGCCAACGGTTTTAATCTCTGGCGCGAGTGGGGGAAACTGGAAACGGCAACTGAAGAAAACCCTTATCAGAAACCGTCACTTCGTGACAATTATGCCGGGGTTGCACTGGCGCTTGCGAATCAGGAAAAACCGGATACTTCGCATTATACCGATGAGGAGATCGTCTATCGGGTCGATAAACCGAAACATGTGGGGCTGATCTTCCGGACGAGAACCAAAGAACGAATACAAACGCTACTTGAAGATTACTCGGCGAAGATCGTTCATGATTTTCTTGAGATCGCACCTGTCAAAGAACGCTACGACGACTGACAAAATTAAGCCGAAATACAAACTGAGATAAAAAGGCAAAATTGCGATGCGAGTTTTGCCTTTTATTCTTTTAAAACTGTATCCTTTATCTTTTTATGAAACCAAAGATAAGAACAGACCCTGAGGTTTTAGAACACGGTCTCAATCCGCATTTTCCCGAACTTCGGAAGTTTGAGTCTATCGAGAGTGCCGAAAATTCCTCAGTTTACCGAAAGATCGAGCCTCAGGTTTTGGATATATTGAATTCGATCGTTCAGGAATCTTTCAGCACAGCTTCGGTAGATAAAATCGACCGCGATTTTATAACTTCGGCAGCATGGAACATCGAGCGCGGGAGTTTTCTCGACGCGATAATTGATAAGCTCGAGAATCATAAAGACCTTCGCGAAAAAGATCTGTATCTTTTGACCGAACTCGATCATGGGATGGCCCGAAGCGAGAACCGTTTTGTAGCTCGTGAGATCGCTCAGCAATTGAATCTGAATTATGCATTTGCGCCGGTCTACATTGCGCTTCAAAAGGGAAGCGGCGTTGAATCAGAAGTTGAAGGTGAAAACAAACAGTCGATCCACGGGCTGGCGATGTTTTCAAAATACCCGCTTAAAAACGTCCATGCGGTCCCGCTGCCGAACGGCAAGGACAAAATGATCGGAAAAGAAAAACGGCTCGGATATTTACGTGCGCTTGTGGCGGATATCGAACATCCGCTCGGTACATTTCGCGCGGTGACGATCCATCTCGACGTCCATTGTTCGCGCAGGCATCGGGAATTGCAGGTATATCTGGTTTTGAAACATCTCGAAACACTCCCAAGGCTTCCGACGATCGTCGGCGGTGATTTTAATACGACAACATACAACGCCCAAAGTGCGACCGCCGCGATACTCGGTTTTTGGCGGCGTGTGATGATGGGAGTGAATAATGTTGTGAAAAATCATTATCCTCATCCTGACCGTTATTTTGAGCGAGGCTTGTTTCAGGAGTTTATTGACCACGGGTTTGAATATAAGCAGTTTAACGAAGACGGAGCCGGTACGCTTCATTACGATATGGAAAACGCAGCGTATAACACAAATCTTGGTGATTGGGTGCCAAAATGGTGCTTTCCTTTTATTTTCTGGGCGGCGCGAAAGGTTGGAGGGAAGTTCTCGCTTCGGCTTGATTGGTTCTTTGGAAGAAATATAAATATCGCCAAGGGAGCGACGCCGAAAACTATCAGAAAGCTGACCGATTCAAACGGAACTCCGTTATCAGATCATGATGCGATCGCTTTGGACTTTGTTTTGCGGAACGGGTAGACTCATTCTTACGATTTCAGGAGAAACCTATGTCAGAAGTATCATTTGTCCAAACTCTTACCTACTCGGCCGATTCATTAAAGTATGAATCTGTTGAACAAACAAACGGAAATGCTACCGTTATCCGGTTTGAGGTCGATCAGAATTCAGTAAGTCCGGGGGATGTGGTGTTGGTTCTGGACGATTCCGAGATCATTTTCCACGGTTTGATAGGAGCTATCGAAGACGGTGTGGCAATTGCTTCGGATCCCAAAGGTTCACTTCTGCCCGCCACGGTTCAATAAATTCGATAGCTGCTTAGGATCAGAACGGCCTCAGATTATCATCCAGAGGAATATCTACCGCACCTCCGCCGGATGTGTATTGTTCGTTATACTCAAGCCACGGTTTTGTGTCCACGATAATATCCGGGACGCTTTCTTTTGGAAGTGGTTTCGAAAAAAGATAACCCTGACCGAAATCACACTCTAATCCTTGCAGCAGCAGGAGTTGTTTCTCAGTTTCGATGCCTTCGGCGATAACTCTCTTGTTGAGATTTTTTGTAAGTGCTACGATCGTTTCCAGGATCTTTAGATCTTCGCTATCGCCTTTATCGGCATTTACCACAAAAGAACGGTCGACTTTCAGCGTATCAAACGGAATTCTGTGAAGATAGCTAAGTGAAGAATATCCCGTGCCAAAGTCATCGATACTAAGTCTGACTCCGAGACTATTCAAATTCTGCAGAATTTGAATAGTCTGTTCAGCGTTTTCCATCGCCGTACTTTCGGTGATCTCGAGTTTCAGAAGTTCCGGCGGAAGTCCGGACATAAACAGCGCTTTCTGGACATCCTTTGTCAATTCGTCTTCAGCCAGGTGTCTTCCCGAAATGTTTACGCTGACAAAGAGTTCACTGCCTTTAGGCCGCAACCGATTCCAAACGGATAGTTGCGTACAGGTTTCCTTCAAAATCCAATTTGTTATCGGAATTATGGATCCTGATTCTTCGCTGATCGGGATAAACTGGGCAGGGGAAATAAAACCAAGCTCCGGATGGATCCAGCGAAGCAATGCTTCGAAGCCAACCATCTCGCCGTTGGACAGAGAAAGTATCGGCTGGTAGTGCATCGAAAGTTCACCGCGTTCAACCGCCGTCCGCAGATCGGATTCCAATCTGATCCTTTCGAGATGACTTGATCGGATATCCTTATCAAAAATCGCGATACCGATGTTCTTTTCTTTTGCATGATGCATCGCGATATCGGCATCGCGGATGACGTCTTCAGGTTTTACGTGTTCGTAGTCTAACGGTGCGATCCCAATGTGAAGATCGCAGTAAATTTTGTTTCCGTTAATTACATAAGGTTTGGTGATCGTCTCGTAGATCTTACTGGCCACTTTCTGGGCTTTCTCCATCGACGCGAGATTTGTAAGGATGATCGCAAACTCATCGCCGCCTAGTCTTGTGATCGAATCCTCGTCACGAAGAAGCCTTCTGAGCCGCAAAGCAACAATCTTCAGGACCTGATCTCCGATCGAATGCCCGAGACTGTCGTTAATATTCTTAAATCGGCTCAGATCGAGGAAAACGATATAGTACTCCTTTGATAATTCCATTCCGAGTTCTATCAGGAATCGCAAACGTTCCATTAGATAGGCCCGGTTTGGAAGATCCGTAAGTGCATCATGAAACGCAGAGTATTCAAGTTCCTCTTTGCTTCGTCTCAGATCCTGGCTTATTTCCTCTTCTTTTTCCAATAAAAGCTCGAGCTCACCGGCATGTTTTTCCGCATCCTCCGCCTTATGTTTAGCGATCTCAGCCTTTTCCCTCTCTGCTTTTTCAGCTTGTTCGATGGAATTCGTTATTTCAAATATGGTTCTCCTATAATTAAGATAGCCCATAGCAATTAGTATTAAGGCAATCGAGGTCGTAACGTAATTTACTTCATACACAAGCTTGAAAATCGTATACGCAATGCCAGCCCCAGCAATCTGTGTCAAAGACAATGAGAAGTATTCTTCGCGCCATATTTTCCAGAACTTCTGTATTCGAAAATTTTGCGACAGTGGGCAATACAGTATCGAAGAGGAGAAAAACTGTAATATCGCAAGTGCTCCTAAGGTGGGGACCAAGTATTCGGAGGTTAGTGCGTCATGATCTAATCCAACTCTATTAAATGTGATGTTCGCGAGGCCTAGAAAGTAATAGCAGTTGCAGCTCCACTTTGTCGCAACGTTAAGGATTATCTTAGATCGTGTTAGTTGAATGCCTTTCTTGAACTTCAAATAGAGGCAAAGCGCCAATATTGCAACACTAGCTGTAATAACTGCAGCGCTGCTTCCAAATAAAATAAATGAAAGAAAAATTAGGGAGTCCGAAAATCCCAAGGTCGCTTTACCCTTCGGAAGAGTAATGCTCATAAAGGGAGTGAACAAAAATGTCGCACTTAAGAAAACTAAAAATTGAAGTGAATAAATCTCAGGGATAAACGTAACCATTGCCGCGAATAGCGATCCGATGCCAGCTATACTTATAGCAATTTTATATATCTTTGAGAGTCTAGCGCTGTTCATAATCGGGACAAAGGTAAGAAGAGTAGAGGAGGTTAGGAGCTTGGAAACCAGAATGTTCCTCTACCATACTAACAGTTTACTTCTACGAAGACTACTAAAATTTTACTCTTAGTGGTTTGCTATAGCAGGTTCTTTAATCGAGCATTTACTCAGAAATAGACACGATTCTGATCGTATATTATCTATACGACTGGAAACTCCGCCTCATATGTTACGCATAGCAAGTATACACTGTATCCACACTACTCAGCCATAGTTCTTTCGTAAAAGACTGAGAGGTATGCAGTTAACGGAATATCTAGAGTTTGCTTTTGATTATTCTTCATTTCAGTCACCATTAATCGACCCTCCTCTAACTCCCTTAAACGCAATAAATAGCCAGTTATTGAACGCGGTGACTCGCTGGTACAGATATTGATTGGCAGAGGGTGTCCAAGACAAAAAGATTTCTTGGACTTATCGTAACTGAACTTTTAGGAGAGTATATAATGAAGCATATTAAGAAAATTTCGGTGGTAACCAGTTTAGTTGTTGGACTGTTTGCAACAACTGCTAGCGCTAACACTGGAGATATAGTCATTCATTTCAGCGACATAGTGATCCATCTGAGTGATATCGTCATTCATTTCGCGGATATTGTTGTCCATTAATTGTAAACAAGTTTCGTCCTGACCCTTAGAAAGGACCATTGCTCCCGCAAGCAAAGAAGCGCAATCCAGTAATTGATTGCGCTGTTTTGGGTCTGTGCTATCGAGTTTGAAATGGATTAGTAGTTATTCTACTATCGGGAGTCCAATTCGTTTTAACAAAATATTAAACCGTGGATCCTTTCGAAGCGGTGCAAACCTTGGATTTATTTTCAATGCGGTTAGAGCCTCTTCATGTTGACTGAATGCGAGTTCTAAGTGTCGAAAAGCGTTATCGTATTCACCAAGACCTGTGTATATTTTCGCAAAATGTATGTTTGGAATATATGTTGAACTTGATTGATTTTGTAAATTCTCAAGTATTTTCCTCGCATTTCCTTGATCACCTGCTCGCGCGTGAGCATAGGCTAGTATCGTTTCAAACTCTTCATGATTCTGAGTTTCAATCGCCCTGTGGCAGTATCGTATCGCCTTTTCATAGTGCCCGAGTTCTATGTAGGTACATGCCAGCAAGATACTAGCCACGTAGTTTCGAGGGTCAAGCTCTAAAGCCTCCTTGAACTCGATTATTGCGTTTTGGTATTGCCCACAGTTGTAAAAGATCTTTCCAATACTTACACTGTGGAAAGTTGAAACTGGGTCTAGTTCTTTCAAATGACCCGCGATTGCTAAGGCTTTCATGAACTCGCCTTTCAGCGCTAGCAGATGCGAAAGCCCACGATAAGCATTTGCACAATTAGTGTTTAGGTTTAGAGCACGCTCATAAAAACATTTAGACTCATCAAAATCCCAATCAATAATCTTAGCCACATCCGCTTGAAGTACGTAGAGCTCTGCTATTTCAATACCTATTTCTTTTGCTCGTTGTATACAGTTATGTATGTTCGTAACAGATTCTTCTCTCGAGTGAAATGCATAACAATAAAGCCAAAAATAGGATTCGCCAATGCCTATATAAGAGTGAGCATTTGAGGGATCAATTGAAATGGATTTTTCGAAGTATTTTATCGCAATGAGAATATTTTCATAAATTTTAGTTTCTAACAAATATTTTGCCTTTAGGTAGATTCTGTATGACTCAGTATTGCTTGTGATCTCTTGTGGTAACGCGCCAATTAAGTCTCTGATCGGATTCATTGAAAGACGTTCCGAGATTTCTTTTGTCAAACTCTCCTGCATTTCGAATATGTCGGAGAATGGTTGATTTATTAGTGTTCCCCAAATCTGTGTCCCGTCCTTTACTTTTACCAGTTCTACACCGATCACTAAGTTGTCTTGCAAGACTCTGAGGCGCCCGGTTAAAACCGTTGCCACACCAAGGGTTTTGCCGACTTCGGACGGATCTACCTCCTGATCCTTGTAACGGAACACCGTGTCGCGCGCCAGTACCCGGAAATCCGGCAAATATGAAAGGCTGTTTATCAAGCTTTCCGTGATACCGTCGGCCAGATAATCGATCTCAGTATCTCCGTTTTCATTCCTCAGCGGAAGTACAGCGATCGAATCAGGTCGAAAATCGCCGCCGGATTCGGTTGAACTTGCGCGATCTGCCTTTCTGTTTTTCTTTACTGCGGGTATGCTGACCGACTCGACACTTACAACAAATTGATATCCCTGTCCCGAAACCGTTTTTATGAACGGATGATTGTCGGTCGCCTCTAAAAGCTTCCGGAGCTTTGAAATGTGAACTGATAAATTTCCTTCTTCAACGAAACTTTCATTCCAAACCTCATTCATTATTTCATCTTTGGTTATCGTTTTTCCGCTGTTTTTTATCAGCAAATGCAGTACGTCAAAGGTTTTTGAGGCGATCGGGATCGGAGTTTTGTTCTTGAGCAGCGTTCTTTCAAAAGCATTCAAGTAAAACTCCCCGAATTTGAAGTGATCTGTAATGGTCTGGTTATCCATTCAATTTTACTCCTGAGTGTGTAAGGTTTTCAGGTAAATGGCAATTTCCCGTCACTTAGTTCTCTATATCTTAATGAAATTCCGAAAACTAAAAACCAGTTTCAAAAAGCTATTATGCCACTTAAATCCCGAATTATGCACATTATCCATAATTAAGAAAATTTTGAAACTATTAATATTTATTAAAGACGGCGGAAAAGCTTAGCGGTATGATCTTTTTATCAGATCAACGAAGTATTTATTTGAAATCGATTTTCCTCACTCCTCACGTTACAAAAGACTGTGGCGTAGAAATCTCCTCACAGTCTTTGAGGAAAACCTGGGGTTATGGCAATGCTGTAACCCCAGCGATAACCTTAATCCACTCCACAATCGACCAACGCTGAGCTGACATTTCGGAAGCGAAACATACTCACTTCCGGATCAATTGAAGATAGGCGTGCAAAACCAGACAATTCAAAGCAGCGGGACTTTTGACCGGTGTTCGTGCCGAACCGATGCACAGCAAATAACGCTTTTCGAAACCTCAACATCCTGTTATCAAAAGATCGTTTGCGGATCTGATTCTTATCAGGAAACACCTGAAGAAACTTGAAGATGAAATTGAATTTCAATTCTATCCCATTGAAAATAAAGAACTTAGATTGACACAAAAGCGGTATCTTGTTATTCTTTACAAGTAAGTCATTTGAACTATTAAGAGGAAGTATTATGGCAAGACCAGAATTGATCGAAAATTTGAACAAGGCTTTGAGTCTGGAACTCACCGGAATCATCCAGTATTCGCAGCATAGTTTTTTGGTAACAGGTTTGGAGCGTGAAGAATACAGGGGCTTCTTCCGCGGTCAGGCTGAAGAGGCTCAGGTGCACGCCCATTTTCTCGGCGATAAGATCGTAGCTCTTGGCGGAGTGCCGACTGTGGAACCGGCCATGATCAGGCAGTCTGTTGATCTGAAAGAGATGCTGCAGCAGGACCTCAAGCTGGAGCGGGAGGCAATGTCTGCTTATATGAATGCGTGGAATTCTTGTGGCGAAGAGGATCTGGCGACTAAATTCTGGCTTGAAGGACAGATAGCAGACGAACAGACTCACATCGAAGAACTCGAAAAGCTTACGTCCGAGCGTCAGGTCAGTGTGAATTCTGAACGGATTACTCTAAAGGAAGTTAGCTGATTCAATCATTGCTGATAAGGGAAAACATTAAACAAGAGAATGAGCCTGTGCAGGTAACCACACAGGCTCATTCTTATTTGGTAACTTTTAGAGCAACGCAGCCGATCTATTGATCCGAGTTAGCTTTCCTGGATCGATTTTTTTTTGATTCAGATCCCTTTGTTTTCAGTGTTTTTTTCGTCCGGGACTTTTTTTCTGCACCGCCCTTTGGGTTGAGCATCGCATCCCAGCGATAATCGGGCTGATCAAATCCCGTTTCCAGTTTTTCCAGAATGTAGTCCGTCATCGAATCAACTATCCAGTTGTGATTGTATTCGCCAACCGATGCCAGTTCCGCATCCGGAGCGGGATTCATAAAATCGATCGCATAGGGAATTCCGTCCTTTATCGCAAATTCAACCGTATTCAATTCATAGCCAAGAGCGTTGCATATCGTCCTCACGTCTTGTTCTACCCGCAGGCGGAGCTTCGGAGCAAGATAATCGGGGTTTGGCACATACTGCTCGCCGGAAAGATAAGGTTTAGTCGGATCATAAGGCATAATCAGAACCTTCTCTTTTCCAACGCAGTAGCAGCGGACAAACTGATCAAATTCGATTCCCTCCTGAAGAGTCATACAGAGCGTGCCGGTTTGATTGTATTCGTACCAAAGCTGTTCAAGTGATTCGATCTTTGAGACATTTTTCCATCCACCGCCATCGAACGGTTTAAGAAATGCCGGTAGTCCCGTGTATTCTACGATGCCTTCCCAATCTACCGGAAACTCAAGATTCCGGAGAGACTCGCTGTTGATGTCCTTAATATACGAATGCTGCGGAAGCAAAACTGTCTTGGGTATCGCGACTCCGAGTTTGGCTGCGAGCGAGAAGTTGAAAAACTTGTCGTCCGCTGACCACCAAAACGGATTATTGATAATATGAGTTCCTTCAAGTGCTAATCGTTTCAGAGTGCCGCGGTAATAAGGTACTTCATGGGAGATCCGGTCGATGATAACATCATATTTCTTTTCCTCGTCCAGACGAATCCCGCCGAATTTTGCCATCTCGGCAATTACCTTGCCTTCACCTTTTTCATTGATGCGTTTTATGATCGCCGCCGGAAACGTGACTTCCCGTCCGACCAATATTCCTACTCTTTTCATAATAGTTGTCCCTTAAAAATAATAACTTCTGGCAAAAAAATAAAAATAAAGCCTGTCTTAATAAAACTGCGATTTTATTTTATATGTTCTCTGCTGGCAAGCAATTCGGCGGAATTAGCAGAAAATCAATGTTCCGATACGGATAAAAAAATGACCCGGCCTATTAACTTTAGGAAAAGGCGTGACCGGATCAAACTGTATCTGACGAATTTTATGCCAAAAACTCGTCTTTAATTGTTTTCAGGAAGGAGATCATAATTACCCATTTCCCGATTGTATGCGTCCAGTGCTCCTACGGAATCTGAGGTTGCGTCAAGCATTTGTTTTGTCATCGCTATTGAATCTGAAAGCTGTTCGAAATCGAGGAGCGAGAATTTCTCGGGCGTTGACATTGTTACGATCTCATCATTTAGATAACCAAAGAAATTTTCGATCGATTGGAGCTGGCCTTCGACGAGTTTTACACTTCTTTCCAGTTCGTCAAAAGAAGCAAGCCGGCGTTTCAGGATCTCGACATTTGTTTGCTGAATCCTTTTCGTTTTTTCATCCGGAGAATTTTCTGCGGCGCGAAATGCCTGACTAAGCTGATTATGAACGGCCTGGCGATTGATCGATTTAAGGTGCTGTTTTCGTCGTCGGTAGATATCCAAAAGATCGACAAAATCCTCCCAGCGCCGGTCAAGCGACATCAAATTCGTCGGCAATTCCCGGGCCCCGGCAAATTTCTTATAATTTTCCTGGATCTTATTTTTTTGCCACCGAAGATATTCTACAGCCTCACGTTCACGCGGGCTGAAACTTTTTATGAGCTTTTCTCTGTTTGCGAGATTTAACGCTTTCAGCCGGGTACGCTCGCGAGACTGTACAAGCTGACGATACATCGGGATATTCGGCACAATTATCATATAAGCAAATTCAAATATCAGCGCGACGAGGAGTGGGATCACGCTTTGGGTATACGCTGCAGCGACGGCAAAACCAGCAAGTCCCCAAAAATTTACAGGTTCTTTGAGGGCTTCTTTTGCGTAAGATGAATTGAATTTTTCAATCGATTGTTGATACTTTGCTATATCCGTCATAATTGCTTAACGATGTGATGCTCAACAGGTCATTATAGTTTCGAAAAATAATCCGGACTAGCTTTCACCGGTGCCGCTTAAGAGTTCTTCTGCTTCAGCCAAAAGTGCCTCAGTGGATTTTCCTTCAGTTGTTTTTTCCTCTTCTCCGGCCGCGATCTGTTTGGTTTCTTTACTCGAACCTTCTCCCAACAATCCCATCTCCTGCTTGTATGAAAGCAGTTTGTCCTGGAGCTGGATATCCATTGCCTCACGTTCGATATCCTGCATCTTGTTGTCTACTGATGACGTTCCGAGTTGGAGTTTGGCTTCTGCGGCGGCAACGCGGCGGTCAATCTTCTCTCGCATTTCATTAAATGTTGAGGAATCATCTCCAATGTCGAAGGATTCCATAGTCTGAGCAAGCTGCTCCTGAAGTTTTGCCTGTTTTGATGCACTGATCAACTGCATCGCCTCCGCAGTGCGCTGCTTCATATTAACAACGTAATTGTCGCGGGCTTTTAGTGCTTGTTTCGAAGCGTTTTCGGCATACTCTAACTGCGCAGAGGTTTTCTCGAGATCGACCTGGGCTTGTTGTAACTGACCAATGTAGGCAGTAGCTATGTCGTCCCTACCCATTTTGACGGACGCCTTGATCTTTGAATCGAGATCGACGACCTGTTCCGAAAGACGTTCACTATTCTTTCGCAGCAGGCGTTCGGTAGCCATGACCTGTGCAACCGAATTGTTGAGTTCCGGAACTCTGTCTCTCATATCCCTGACGGTTTGCTGCAAAACCATTTCAGGATTTTCTACTCTATCAAGCGCCGCTCCGGTTCCGGCACGAAACATTCTTTTTATCCTCTGCCACAATCCCATTTCTAATCTGCTCCTAATTTTTCGTCACAACAACTTTTCTCACAACACTTAACGACACAAAATCCGCTAAAGTTGCAATTCTACAAGGTAAGTATAGCAATAAAATTCATTAGCTTTAAACTTTAACTTGAATTATTCGATTATACATATTTTCCAGGGTTTTTCCCGATGTTTATCTTTTTCCGGAAGGTGAAGTTTCATATTCTTATCAGGCCGCAGCTGCAAGTTTAAAATCAGCTTGCGTTCTCAAAAACAGATTGCCTGCTTTGCCGGGTAGAACCGAGAATCAACTGCAGACACAAGATAAGTTCTCATTTTCGGTTCAAACAACGGCGCAAAGCAGCCAAGCTAGTTAGAAATTAGGATCTGAAGTAACATAAGGACTAATTATAAAGTCAAATTAAATCAAACAAACTCTTTAAGATCCGCCGTATAGGAAAAATCGAAAAATGAAAAAATCAATTTCTTTTATCTTGTTGACGACAATATATATGAGTATGATCGCGCCATTCAGCACGCGAACTCAGGCACAGATTATGGGTAAAACTCGTGATGAAATATTAAGTGAAACTCCGGGCGGGTTGAAATTCAGTTTAAGCGAAGGAACCGAAGGAGCGGAAAACCGTACTAAGCCGGAACCTGCGAATACCGATCCGTTATCAGAGGGCGAAACTTCCGATCTTCTCAAACGGCTTCCGAATATAACTGCCGAAGATAGCGACAAAACTGATTTCGCGAAACGAGCCGGTAGTTTGCCGGCACCAAAAACAGGTAAAAGAATTCCGGTTAAGTTTCCTGCGGATGAAAGTCGCGAAGTTCCGGATACAGCGAATAACAGTGCACTTGAAGTCGTTCGGTTTTCACCTGAAGGCGATGTCGCACTTGCGCCGGATCTCAGCGTTACATTCTCGCACCCAATGGTAGCTGTCACTTCACAGGAAGGCGCCGCACAGACGGTTCCGGTTCAACTCACTCCGAATGCCGAAGGGAAGTGGCGCTGGCTTGGCACGAAAACGCTGATGTTTGACACGACAAAGCGTTTTCGAATGGCAACGAAATACACGGCGCGGGTTCCGGCAGGAACAAAATCCGCGACCGGACAGGTTTTGGCAAAAGATGTTGTATGGACCTTTACAACTCCGCCGCCAAAAATTGAGCAGCATTATCCTGCCAAAAATTCGACAACAAGGCGAGATGAAATAATGTTTGCGTCATTCGATCAGGAGATCGATCCAAAAGCCGTACTCGAGTCGATTTCAGTAATTTCAAAAGGGAAACGGCTTCCGATTCGTCTCGCTTCCGAAGATGAAGTGAAATCCGGAAGTGTTTCTTATTACATAAAAAACGCTCAGCCCAACCGCTGGATCGCTTTTCGCGCTGTAAATTCTGAAGGCGGAACAGAAAATGCGCTGCCCGCTGATTCACCGGTTTCGGTGACGATAAACAAGGGAACCCCATCTGCAGAAGGCCCACTTAAGACAACGGTTGATCAGAACTTTGCGTTCAAAACTTACGGAGCAATGAAGTTCGTTGAAGGATACTGCAATCGCGGCAGTGAAAATTGCTCTCCGTTCCAAACCTGGTACCTGAGATTTACAAATTCGATCGATAGCTCGAAATTTGATAAATCAATGGTCAAAATTACCCCGACGATCGAAGGTGTAAATATCTATCCGAGCGGGCAATACGTTTATATTCAGGGGGTTAAGAAGGGAAGTACGACATACACCGTTTCGGTTTCGGATGAAATTCTCGATGTATATGAACAAAAAGTTCAGGAGCCGGCGACAGTAAAGATAAAAGTAGGAACCGCTCCGGCGAACATGTACGCTCAGGGCGGCAATATGGTCGTTCTTGATCCGACCACAAAAAGTCCGTCATATTCGATCTATTCAACAAACCACAAAACGGCGCGCGTAAAGATGTACCGCGTAGCGCCGAAAGACTGGACAGCATTTCAGAAGTTTATTCAATACCGGAATTATGACGACGGAACAAAAGCCCCGATGCCCGGTACGCTGATCAGCAACAAACTGGTTTCGATCGAAAACAAACCTGATGAATTGGTCGAAACACGGATCGACCTGACGCCGGGACTGAAAGGCGGCTTTGGCAACGTAGTTGTTGATATTGAGCCGACCGTAAAGCGTGACAAATATGACAGAACTCAGATCTCAACATGGATCCAGTCAACGAACATCGGTCTTGATGCATTTGTTGACAGCGAAGAACTGGTCGGTTTTGCAACCGATTTGAAAACAGGAAAATCGCTTGCAGATGTCGAACTTTCGATCTATCCGAACGGCGAACAGCTGAGCAGCAAGGCACCGGTTCAGGAAGAAAAGAGCTACGCCAGAATTCTTTATGATTGGTTAACCAGCTGGGGGAGCACCCAGCCGAATGAGATCCAGTCTTTTGATGGCAGCGGAAACGAAGTTGTAACCGAAACGATCGAAAAAGCGCAGTCAAACCGGACACCGGCGAACGGGATTTTGCGTCTGCCTCTGCCGTCTTCGGCAGCCGGCGAAGCGAATCTGCTGGTCGCGCGAAAGGGTAATGATATAGCATTTCTCCCTGAGAATTCGGACTATTATTGGCGCACAACCGGCACCTGGTATAAAAAATCTCAGGCAGATCAACTGCGCTGGTTTGTATTTGACGACCGGAAAATGTACCGGCCGAAAGAAGAGGTTTCGGTAAAGGGGTATGTCAGAACGATCAAGGGCGGAGAACTTGGCGACGTCGCGGCAGTGAGCAATGCTGGAGCGAAAGTTGCGTATTCCGTAAAAGATCCGCGAAATAATGAGATCGGAAAAGGTGTGGTTACACTAAATCCTTTCGGCGCGTTCGATCTGAAGTTCAAACTTGCCGACAATGCTAATCTGGGTAATTCGTATGTTCAATTTTACTTTAACGGGACTGTCGACAACAGCCCGGATTACACTCATACATTTCAGATACAGGAATTCAGAAGACCCGAATTTGAAGTTTCTTCAAGTGTTGTAACCGAAGCTCCGCACTTTGTCGGCAATAGTGCAAATGTCGAAGTTGAAGCCAAATATTACGCCGGCGGCGGACTCGCGAATGCCGACGTAAACTGGAACGTTCGTGCGACGGCAACAAATTACACGCCGCCGAACAGGGATGATTATGTTTTTGGAAGCTGGGTTCCGTGGTGGTACAGCTCAAGCCGAAATGATTACTACGGCGGAAGTACGCAGAATTTCAAAGGCGTTACGGATGCAAGCGGAAAACATAATTTGAAGATCGATTTCGAATCCGTCAAACCGCCGAGACCGTATCGGGTAACCGCTTCATCGTCGGTTCAGGACGTGAACAGACAAACTTGGTCGAGCACTACATCGCTTCTTGTTCACCCTGCAGATCTCTACGTAGGTATTAAGTCGAAACGAACCTTTGTTCAAAAGAGCGAAAATATCGAGATCAATTCGATCGTTTCCGATCTCGACGGAAAACTTGTTGCAGGTAGGAACGTTGAGATCAAAGCGATCCTGAAGGCGTGGACTTTTGAAAAAGGCGGATGGGTCGAGAAAACGGTTGATGAACAATTCTGCACCGTAAAATCGACCGAAGCCGATCAAACGTGTAAGTTTGTCGCGAAAAACGGCGGGCGCTATATCATCACCGCTTTGGTTATGGATGACCGCGAACGATTCAACGAATCCGAAATGACGGTTTGGGTAGCAGGAGGAAAAACGCCGCCGCAGCGAAACGTCGAACAGGAAAAGGTTGAACTGATTCCGAGCCAAAAAGATTTCAAAGCAGGTGATACTGCAGAGATTCTTGTTATTGCGCCGTTCTATCCGGCGGAAGGAGTTTTGACGCTCAGAAGGGAAGGGATCGTAAAAACCGAACGGTTTACGATGAACGATTCTTCGATGACGCTCAAAATTCCTCTTGAAGAAGCTTATTTGCCGAATATTCACGCGCAGGTCGATCTGGTCGGAGCAACGGCGAGAACCGACGATAAAGGAGAGATCAACGAAAAACTTGCCAAGCGTCCGGCATTTGCAAGTGGAAGCATAAATCTTCCGGTTTCGACCGAATCGCGGGAATTAAAGGTTTCGGCGGAGCCAGTTGATAAAACGGTTGAACCGGCCGGCAAGACCAATGTAAATATCGACGTTAAAGATTATCGTGGTGAACCGGTGGCAAATACCGAGGTTGCAGTAGTCGTAGTAGATGAAAGCGTTCTGGCATTGTCAGGTTACCAACTGGCAAATCCGCTCAATACTTTTTACACAAACCGCGGGGATGGAACAACGGATTATCATCTGCGAAAAGATGTGCTTCTGGGAAATCCCGATGATGTTGCTTCCCCTCCCCCGCCTCCGCCTGTTGAGGTGTCAGATGCCCGGACGGGCGGGGCGCTTATGGCTATGAAGTCTGCGCCTGCGCCGGGCGCCAGGCGCGAACGCGCCGATGGCTTTGCTATCTCTGAAAATGCTGCAATGGCGGACGAGGAACGTGACGCCGATGACGCAACTCAGGAGCAAATAAATCTTCGCAAAAACTTCGATGCGCTGGCCGTTTTTGCACCGAGTGTGAAAACCGATTCAAACGGAAAAGCCGTTGTTGCGGTGCAGCTGCCGGATAATTTAACGCGCTATCGCGTGATGGCGGTTTCCGTTGATCAGGTGAAGAGATTCGGAAAAGGCGAATCTTCGATCACTGCGAAACAGCCTCTGATGGTAAGACCGTCTGCGCCGAGGTTTATGAATTTTGGCGACAAGATCGAATTGCCGGTCGTTGTTCAGAATCAAACCGACAAAGACATGACAGTAAATGTCGGTGTCCGCGCCACAAACGCGAAACTGACAAACGGCGGCGGGCGCAAGGTTGTGATCAAGGCAAATGACCGCGCTGAAGTTCGGTTCCCGGTTTCAGCCGATATGGCCGGGACTGCAAGATTCCAGTTTGCCGTGAATTCCGGCAGGTATTCGGACGCGGCAGAGATCGATCTCCCGGTCTGGACACCGGCAACTACGGAAGCTTTTGCGACTTACGGTACGACGGATCAAAATGGTGCGATCGTTCAGCCGATACAGGCTCCGAAAGACGTTTATTCGCAGTTCGGCGGTCTTGAGGTAACAACTTCCTCAACCCAGCTTCAGGAACTGACGGATGCGTTTATCTATCTGTACAAATATCAGTTTGCGTGCACCGAGCAGATCTCATCGCGTATGCTTTCGATCGCCGCGCTCAAAGATGTTTTGACCGCATTCAAGGCGGAAGAAATGCCGAGCGAAGCCGAACTCAAGGCGCAGTTTGCACGTGACATCAAAGCACTGCAATCACGTCAGAATTCAAACGGCTATTTCGGTTTGTGGAGACGCGACGGTGAACGGTACAAGTATCCGTTTGTAACTGCACATGCAGCACATGCTTTGATATTGGCGAAACAAAAAGGCTTTGAGGTTCCGAAGGATATGCTGACAAAGGTTAAGCCGTATCTTAAAGATATTGAAAAGCACTATGATGAGTGGCACAAGTCACAACAGGTTCGCTGGACTATTTCGGCCTACGCGCTGTATGTACGGAATATCATGGGTGACAATGACGAGGCGAAAGCTAAGAAATTGTTAGCGGAAGCGACGATCGAAAAGATGCCTTTTGAAGCGCTCGGCTGGCTGATGCCGGTTCTTGTAGACGGTAAAAATTCGCAAACGGAAGTGGAAGCGATCAAACGCTTCTTGCTAAACCGTACAAGTGAAACCGCTGCGACCGCACAATTCAATACAGACTACGGCGACGGTGCATGGGTGATCATGTATTCGAACCGTCGCGCAGATGCGGTACTTCTGGAAGGAATGCTAAAAGCGGATAAAGACAACGATCTCGTGCCGAAGATTACACGCGGTTTGCTCGATCATCGTCAAAAGGGCCGCTGGTCAAATACCCAGGAAAATGTATTTATTCTTCTTGCTCTTGATAAATACTTCCAGGCTTATGAGAAAGTAACGCCGAATTTTGTCAATCAGGTTTGGCTTGGAAATGCCTATGCGGGAGAGCAGAAATTTGCCGGACGTTCAGTTGATTCAAACCAGCTCGAAATTCCGATGGATTATTTGATGAAACAGGGCGGCGCGGCGGATCTGATCCTCAATAAGCAGGGTGCGGGGCGTCTTTATTACAGGATCGGTATGAAATACGCACCGAAGAATTTGAACTTAAAACCTGCGGATTACGGTTTCACGGTTTTAAGAACTTATGAGGCGGTCGATAACGCCGACGATGTAAAACAGGAAGCAGACGGAAAGTGGACGATCAAAGCCGGTGCACGGGTTCGAGTTAAACTGACGATGGTCGCCCAAGCCCGACGTTATCACGTTGCGCTTGTCGATCCGCTGCCGGCCGGTCTTGAGATCCTCAATCCTGATCTGGCGGTGACGGAAGATATTCCGGCAGCCCCGAACGGAAGCAGGAATACTCCGGTTGTCGAATACGGAAGTCCGAGCTATGGACGCGGATATTATTACTGGCGCTCGCAATGGTTCGAACACCAAAATTTCCGGGACGAAAGAGCCGAAGCGTTTAGTTCGCTGCTGTGGAGCGGGGTTTACAATTACACCTACGTTGCACGAGCGACAACGCCGGGAGAATTCGTTGTACCGCCTGCGAAGGCCGAGGAGATGTACCATCCCGAAACTTTTGGCAGAACGGGCACGGATTTTGTGACGGTAAAATAGGTTAATTGTTCGTTTTTAGAAAAGGGACAGAGCGAATTGCTCCGTCCCTTTGTTTTTGCACGGGTTTTTTAAGGCAAAGCTAAGGTTAATATAGCGTCTAAAGAACAGACTCACTACCCTGAGTCTGAAAAGCTACTGTCCAAATCCAAGACAGCACCAAGCACAAGTAAACAAAATCTAAAACCGCATTTTCCGTGGTTTTTCATACGATAACTATGAGAGAAACAAATTTCATCAAAGCGCATATCTTTTTAGTCCCATTTTTCTTAATGCTTTTAGTTTCATCCGCAGCTGCACAATACGACCGCGATTGGGTACGGGCACGAAACGGTAATATTCCCCGTAATGCAGTTCCAGGCGGGTATGAAGACGATGGGAGAAAAACCTATATTTGCCGTGTTTCATCAGGAACCAGTTATATAGCGGGAAAGGCGCTTGATGACCGGTGTTATTACAATCCGGGATCGGGAGAGCGGTCAGCCACGCGTTTTGACATACTCGTCGGCAAAGATTATTCCTGGACGTCGTCGAGAAGTCTTTCAAGGGCCGTGGTTGTCGGCGGGAGTAATGAAGAGAATTATTATATCTGTCGGGTAAGCGATTCCGGCGGATTGTACACCGGAAGCCTTCAGAACGGAAGGTGTTATTACACAAGAAATAACCGGGGATATAACGACAGGAGTTACGAGATCCTCGAAAGCAGCCGCTATGCGACGTCGTTGTTGTCATCCGCTTCAAGCGGAAATTACAGGGATGTTCGGGAAGCGCTCGAACAGGGGCAGGCCGTTGATCAGCGGGACAGTTCGAGAAAGACGGCATTGATACTTGCTGCCGAAAACGGACATTCGGAAGTAGTTCGCGAACTTATTTATGCAAGAGCTTCGATCGATCTGACGGATTCAAACGGAACCACCGCACTTATGTACGCCGCCCGAAAAGGAAATTCTGACATAGTTCGACAGCTTTTAAACGAACGGGCAGATCTTCAGCACAGGAATAATGACGGAGATACCGCGTTTACCCTGGCTGCATCCGGAGGCCATGCGGATCTTGTTACCGATTTTCTGCGAGACACCTATTACGGCGGAATCAGCGAACTGGATATTGAACGAGGATTTCGAAATGCCGCGTATTATGGCCATACAGACGTTCTGCAAGTATTGATCGACTACGGAGTAAATGTCGAAAGTCCGGATACCGATGGTCAGACTGCACTGATGAAAGCGGCAATCGGCAAGGAAGTAAACGCGATCCGCTTCCTGTTGGGAAACAATGCTGACAAGAATGCACGAGATTACAACGGTCTTACACCGTTTCTTCATGCCGTAAATGCGAACTCTGAAAAAACGATCGCGGTATTTATGGATGAAGGCGAGTCGATCGCTTCAAGTGATCCGGAGGCCGAAAGAGGATTGAGAATCGCGGCCGAAAATGACAAACGGGATTCGATAAAATTCCTTCTTGAACGAGGCGTGGATGTAAATAATTCGGATGGTGAAACGGGTAATACGCCTTTGATGGCTTCGGCTAGTCAAGGGCATGAAAAGGCTACGGAAATGATCGTTGCCGCGGGCGCCGACCTGAATTTTCAATCGAATACCGGAACGACGGCACTGATGCTCGCTTCTGCTTTTAGTAAAAGCAATACGCTCAAAGTATTGATCAAAGCCGGTGCCGATCTGAATCTTCGCGACAACAGCGGACTAACTGCACTCGGCTGGGCGATCAAAAATAAACACAGCGATACGCGAAAAGAACTTCAGAAGGCGAAAGCGATAGAGTAAGAGAAAATGCCTGCGAAGCACGCGAAAACAAGAAGGAAAGAAAATAACAATAACTTGCGAATCTCGCGAAATTTTCGCTTAATTGCTTTATAAAGAATTTTAGTCGAAGGTTTTTGCTAATTGCGGTCAGTAATAGAAATAGTTTCAGGAAAAATTACGGAGTTTCGAAAGGATTTCGGAAAAATCGGTTTTTGGGCGGTTTTCGCGATGGTAATGCCGATGATCGGACTTTCGGTTTTTGTAGGTGCGATCTACGAGATAAGTCCGTGGCTTGAGGCTAACCCGGTCTTTGGTGCTCCGTTATTTGTTTTAACGATCTCAGTGCTTTCCGGGCTTGCTATTCTGCCGACAAATATCGTCGGGATAACAAGCGGTTGGGCATTTGGTTTCCCGCTTGGATTGGTAACCATGCTTGCCGCGATCGGTGGTGCAGTTGCTTTGAACTTTTTCGTCTCGCAGCGGCTTGCAAAGGGAAAGTTTGACAAAATGATCCGCGAAAAACCGCGGCTGAACGCGATTCACAAAGCACTCCTCGCAGGAAATCTGTGGAAAGTTTTTCTGATAATCGTTCTATTGAGGTTGTCGCCGGCAACTCCCTTTGCGGCCACAAATTTTGTCATTTCCGCTTCCGGCGTTTCGATGAAGTCTTTTATTCTCGGGACCGTTGTCGGGTATTTGCCGCGGACCTCCGCAACGGTTTTTGTCGGTTCAACGCTGCACCAGTTAAGTTTTAAGCACCCGACTGATTTTTGGCTGCTGGTTGTTGGCATAGTTGCGACCGTGATCGCGACAATTGCGGTCGGCGTCTTAAGCAAACGGGCGTTAAATCGCCTGACTCTGGAGCACAAGGATTCGTCACTTGCGCGCTGAATTCGAAAAATTTAAGACTGAAACTTGCGAAAATCCGGAACAATTTGCAAACTTTCGTTGTGGAAAACAGATTTGAAAATGTTGTAAAGATCCTGAGTGTCGAAGCTGATGCGATCGAAATCGCGGCTGACCGGCTCGACCGGGAAGCTGTCGAAAACGCGCTGGACCTCCTTTCGCGCTGCGAAAACAAAATTATCGTACTTGGGGTTGGGAAATCAGGTGTCATCGCTCAGAAGATCTCGCAGACGCTGACTTCCACCGGAACGGTTGCAGTCTTTGTACATCCGTCAGATGCACTTCACGGTAGTTTGGGAGTGATCAGTCGCGGCGATGTTGTGGTTGCACTGAGTAATTCCGGCGAAACTGAAGAGATTCTTATGCTTTTACCGGCGCTTAAAAATCGCGAGATCAGGATCATTTCGATCGTCGGCAATATCAATTCGACACTGGCGAGGAAGAGTGATGTCGTACTCGATGCTTCTGTTGATAAGGAGGCGTGTCCGCTAAATCTTGCGCCAACAACCTCTACAACCGTAGCACTTTCGATCGGTGATGCCCTGGCGATGACTTTGATGAAATCAAAAGGTTTGACCGAAAAAGATTTTGCGGAAAATCATCCTGCCGGACGACTCGGAAAGCGTTTGACGATCAAGGTCGAAAGCCTGATGCACGAGAGCCCCGATATCACGCCGGGCGCCGGATGGCTGGATGTTGTCAAAGCGATCTCAAAATATACGCTTGGCGCTGTAAATGTTGTTGCGGAAAGCGGAGAATTGATCGGGATCATAACCGATGGTGATCTTCGGAGGACACTTGAAAATACGTCTCTTGAAAGGCTTTCGGATTTAACCGCCGAGAGCATGATGACAAAAGACCCGACAACCGCGGCACCCGGGATGCTTGCTTTTGATGCACTGAGGTTGATGGAAGAAAGGCCGCGGCAGATCTCGGTTTTGCCCGTGGTTGACCAAAAAGGGATCTGTTTAGGTTTACTTCGTGTCCACGACATTGTACGCAGCGGACTGTGATCGCAATTCCGTACCTCACTGCTGTCCGTTTAAGATTTTTTTCCAACCCGCGAAATTATCACGGCATCACTTTTGTGGGACAGACATTACGAAATTTTAGTTATTCCCGACCTATGATCAAAAAATTTATCACTTCTTCTTTATTTTTGCTGACGCTTGCGGTTTATTCCGGCGCACAGGAAACTCAGGTAAAGATAACGCTCGAAGAACAGTTCTTCGAAGCTTTGCTCCAAGCTGTATTTACGAATCTAGAGGAGCCGAGTGTCCCCATTTCGGAAAGTTCAGCTGCGGGCTGCAATGAAACGATTCGGCTTAAGGAGCAAATGGAAGGAGTAAGAACCGCAGTGCGCTTTCGTCAGGGGAAGATTTCCGCTCCGATAGCATTTGAAGGAAGCTATCGCGCACCGCTGGTCGGCTGTCTTGATTTTTCCGGATGGGCGGATACAAATATTGAACTTCGTTTAGACAGGAACAAAAATGCGATCGTCGGGAATGCAAGAGTGTTGAGAGTTAATTTAACCGGCGCAAACGGACTAGGCAGCGAGATAATTGCAGGATTTGTTCAGAATTCAATAGACAGGAAGATAAACCCAATGGAGATAATCGGTCTCGATAAGCTTTCGTTTATCGCTCCGGTTCAAAACGCTGGAAAGCTGCGAATGCGGGCGATCGGATTTGATCACAAAGTAAATGAGAAAAATCTGGATATCGTAATCAGATACAGATTCGAAAAAGCCTCATAAAACGCCTTTTATTTTTCGCCAACATACTCGAGTTTAGTGGTTCCGAACCCGCCCTTTGTTTCCTGTTTTACAAGTCCTACTTTCGGGGCGTACCAATTTGTCATCTTAAATTCCGGGCTCGGGACTTTCATCTTTCCCATCGAAATATTCATTTTCAAAACTGAATCCACGCGCGCCGCAACATAATCACCTGCCTGCACCTGAACATTGTCGTCAAGGCTGACGATCTCATTTTCCAGAGTTACAGTTCCGTTCGCAGACTGCGATGCAACATTTATTCTAACGTTATAGGTCGTTGTCCATTTCTCTCCCTGTTTCCAAACTTTTGGGAGCGTGATCCCCGAACTCTCGATCGTTTCCATATTCATTTTAAGCTGAGAATTGGAGATCGTATTGTTGTAATCGGCATTTCGGATCCCCTGTTCGCTGCATGACCAGTTTGAGACGACCTCGATCCCGGAATCAAATTTTCGTTTTTCAGTAAAACTGTCGCCGTCACCTTTGCTTTGACTGACGACATAGGAACCCGGCGCACTGCCGGTGATCTTGAATTCTTTTGAAATACCGGTGTTGAGCGGATAGTAAGGATTGTCGCACAAACCTCCGGAACCATTTTCAGGATCGTCGGCAGTTGGTTTCACCTCATTGCCGAGATCCGTGCTTCGATTTTCAGCGAGATCAGATGAGGAAGGCTCAGGTGCCGTAGATGTAGGACATCCGGTCAATGTTAGGACCAAGAAAAGAAAGAAGATCGTGCTGATCAGACGGATATTTGACGATAGTATCGAAAATTCGGGTTTCATATGTTGGATTCCTTATTTTAGGGGCGGAGTGGTCTTGTGGACCGTGGGTAATTATACCCGAGAGGTAAGGAAGTGGAAAATGTCGGTTTCAAAAGAGCCCGCGCAGTTTCCGCTGTGACGTATTCAGTTGATTCATATACGAAATCGTATTCCAAATTGGTCTATTGGTCGTTTGAAATACCGTACCTGCAGGGCTAAGTGTCAGCGGTACAATAATTGCAAGTGCATAAGTTTAAGAAACGCCTTAATCAGGATTTCAATAAAAATTGAGGGGATACTTATGCAAATCAGAATAAAGAATGCAATGTCTTTTTCGTTTGTTCTGGGTCTGCTGATCATTTTTGGAGCGAGCAACCTGACCTATGGTCAAAGAAACCGTTCGCGGCAGGATCGGCCGAACAAACCTGCGACAGAAAGAACAAAACCGAATGTCAGAAATACTTCAAATTCGCGCAATGACAACCGGCAAACCCGTAACCGCGACAGACAAGAAAACCGAAACCAAAGAGTCCAACCCCAACGGAATACCTCCAACCAGGCACAAAACCGGGATCGGAATCGCCAGACAAATCAGGACCGGAATTCAAACCGTTCAAACCGAAATACGAACCGTACGATAATTCCGAACCGGGGAACTGCGACCGATCAGCAGTGGCGGAATATGACGCCTGAGCAGCGGGCTCATCGTGCCAGCATTGACCGTGCAGAACGCGAGCGTCAGCAGGCCGCTCAGCGTGCGAGAATTCAAAGTCAAACAAACGAAAGAAGCAGAAGACGCGAGATCGAACGTCAGGAAAAACTCCGTGAGCAGGCTCGCCGAGATCAGGCCGAGAGAAACGCGCGGGCTGAGCGCGAGCGCAACCGCCGGAACGAACAGAACCGGAACAACAATAATAATACATGGAACCGAAACAATCGGAATAACAACGCCGGTTACAATAACGGAAACAATAATCGGAATTCACGATACCAGGTTTATAATCGTGATCAGCAGCGCAGCATTTTCCGACAGCGACAGAATCTGTACAACGCGCAGCTGCGACGTCAGAAAGCGGATTACGAAGCCAGACAAAGACAGATACGTCAGCAGCGTCGGAACCGCTATCTGAGTTTCCAGCAGTCTTACTATGACAGGCTGAGACGCGACCGGGCGAGACTCAATAATGCACGGTACTATAACAGTCTTGTGTATGATTACAGATATTCAAGAAATGGTAGTTATTATTACACAAGCAGTTACGGAGCACAGATGCTCCAGCGTGCATTGAACGACGGTTATGCTCAGGGGTATCAGGCCGGACAAGCAGACCGCTACGATGGCTGGGGATATGACTATAACAATTCCTATGGTTACCAGGATGCGAGCTATGGTTATGACAGTTACTACGTAAATATCAGCGAGTATCAGTATTACTTCAGACAGGGCTTCCAAAGAGGATATGATGACGGTTACTACGGGCGTTATCAATATGGCAACTACTCGAACGGACGTCATAACTTACTTGGCAATATTTTGAGTGCGATAATCAATTTGTTCAGATTTTAAGAACAAACGCACTTCAGACCCGCGAGACGGAATTTATTCCGTCTCTTTTTTTGTTTAAACCCAAAGTTTTTACACCAAACTAAACATTTGAAGATCCGCCCGAAATTGATTCAAAAACTTGAATAATATTCACGTATGCATTCATATAAGTCATTTTTGCGCAATAAGTTACAAAGTTTTCGGTTTTCTGTCACAAAGTAAGTTTTCGCGGTGTTACAGCTTTAGAAGGCAAACTTTTTATATTTTCTTCATAGTTTTGCGAAACCGGTTTCCGGTCAGGAAAGCCTTCATTTTTAGCCGGAGACCTTTTTCGGATTTTTACCGCCGGACGAAATTTTGTCCGGTATTAGGAGAACAATCATGAAAAAGATCTTTATACTTACAGCAATCATAATTTTATCAGTTAACGCTTTTGCGCAATTGGACGAGGATTCGACCAAGGTTGTTTCTGACCCGGTCAACCCGGAACCGAGTTTTACCAAGCTGAATAATCTCGGGGTCAAGGCGATCACGGAAAAGTCAGACGACGAACTCGCGATCAGTTATTTTGAAAGAGCGATCGCCAAAAATTCTATGTGTTCCGAGTGCCGGATCAATTTAGGCCGCGCGAAGCTTCGGCAAGGAAAAAGCGACGAAGCGATCAGGATTTTTAGTGATGTATTGAGAACAGATCCAAAATCAAAGGATGCTTATTCAAGTCTGGGTGAAGCATTCAGCCGTGCGGGAAAAGACAAACAGGGAATCGAAGCATACGACAAGGCGGTTCAGAACGGAGCATCGGATGATCCTGTAACGCTTACAAATTATGCGATCTCTCTAAACAACGAACGCGAATACAAAAAGGCCCTGAACATTCTTGACGCCGCTCTGAAACTGGATCCGAACTTAGCTGAGGCACATACGAACCGCGGCACCGTTCTTTT
Source organism: Pyrinomonadaceae bacterium (assembly GCA_041394785.1). Lineage (GTDB taxonomy): Bacteria > Acidobacteriota > Blastocatellia > Pyrinomonadales > Pyrinomonadaceae > Aridibacter. The sequence goes on from JAWKHO010000001.1 coordinate 119,196, forward strand.
TAACATGGGTAAAATCAAGAAAGCACTCGATGCTTTCAGAGAGGCGGATCGGCTCAGCCCAAATAACTATACGATAAGTAACAATCTTGGTGTCACATACGATACACTTGGCAAAAATAAGATGGCGCAGAAATATTACCAGACAGCTATTGAACTCAATCCGGATTTCGGAATCGCGCAGTATAATCTTGCCGCGAATTATCTTGAAAACGGCAAACGCACCGAAGCCTACAAAGGACTTAATGCATTGAAATCAATAGACAATGATCTTGCGAATGAACTTCAGCAAATGATCTGGGGAAGATTCGTTATTAACGTTTCGTCCAGAAAGATTCAATGATCTTTGGTTTCTGAATTTAGCCCGGCGCACGAACAACATGTTATGTGCCGGGTTTTTGTGTGCAAATATTAAAGCCGAACCTCCGGCGTTCCGCGAAATCAGCATTGTGCCGCCCCGCCGGGTTTTTCAGTTTGAATTAATACTATTGTGCTATTAATATGCTTAATCGCTGTTGAGTTATGAATAAGCCTTTGGTAGCAATAATCGGAAGACCGAATGTCGGAAAATCCACGCTGTTTAATCGACTTACCGGTAGCCGTAAGTCGATAGTCGGCGATGAGCCCGGCATTACGCGTGATCGTATTTACGGAGTCGTCGAATGGCGAACCAAAGAGTTCGAACTCGTTGATACCGGCGGTATTGTTCCTGACGATGAAGCGATAATCCCTGCAAATATCTTCAAACAAGCAGATTTTGCCATATCGCAGGCTGCTGCAATAATTTGGGTTGTCGATGCGCGCGCGGGAATTACGCCGCTTGATGAAGAACTGGGAATCCTTCTAAGAAATACAAAGAAACCTGTATTTATTGCGGCCAACAAATCTGAATCGGTGAAAGTCGCCGAAGAAGCTGCGGAATTTTATAAATTCGGATTCGAGATGATCGCGGTTTCTGCCGAACACGGAACAAACGCCGGTGATCTGCTCGAGCTTCTCTTTGGAATTTTGGAGTTCCCCGAAGATCAGGAAGATGAAGAAACGGATGAAATAAAACTTGCGATCATCGGCCGTCCGAACGTCGGAAAGTCTTCGATTCTGAACAGTCTGCTCGGTGAGGAGCGGACAATCGTTTCACCAATTGCCGGAACGACGCGGGATTCGATCGATACAGAGCTTGAGGTCGAAGGACAAAAATATCTTTTGATCGATACCGCCGGTATTCGCAGAAAGGGAAAGACGACCGAAATGGCAGAAAAGCTTTCGGTGATAATGGCACGGAAAGCGCTCGAAAGAGCGGACGTCGCGATCCTGGTGATCGATGCCGAAGAAGGAGTGACAAATCTTGATGCGAGTATCGCCGGATATGCGATCGATTCAGGATGCAGCGTCATCGTCGCGATAAATAAGTGGGATCTTGTCAAAGAAAAGGAAACCGGGACGGTTGGCGAATTTGAGAGACTTTTCCGCGATAAGATGAAATTTATGGACTGGTCTCCGATCGTGACGACATCCGCGGTTACCGGCCAAAGGATAAACCGTTTGTTTCCGCTTGTACTCAAGGCAAACGAAGCGCGAAACACAAGAATTCCGACGAGCAGGCTTAACGAATTTTTTGAAATAAACGTTATGCAGCCAAAAGGCGGCGGCGGAAAGGCACCCGGAAAAGGTTCTTCAAAGCTGAATGTCAAATATCTGACCCAGGCGGGAATACGGCCTCCATTGTTTATTTTGTTTACTTCCGGCGGCGGATCAGGGAAGGGTGGACTTCATTTTTCCTATCTGCGATATTTAGAAAATCGTTTGCGCGAAGAATTTGAATTTTTTGCTACTCCGATCAAATTGGTCGAAAGATACAAAGTCGGAAAGCGCGGGAAAAAGTGAAACGAATTATTCCGTTGTTCTTATCGATAAGTTTTTATGGATATTTTATTACTGACGATTCGCTTATTTCTGTTCGGGATTTTTGCACTCGCCGGGATCGGAAAATTACTTGATCCTGAAGGTTCCAGGAAGGCCGTTAGGGAGTTTGGTGTGCCGGACGGGATTTCTAAACCGGTCGCCATCTTACTTCCGATCACTGAAATCGCAGTCGCGATCCTACTGCTTCCGGTTCAGGTTTCGTGGTTTGGTGCCATCGGAGGCGGTGCACTGATGCTGATCTTTATCGGCGGAATGCTGTGGCAGATGTGGCAGGGAAATGCGCCGGATTGTCACTGTTTCGGACAGATCCACAGTGAACCGGTCAGCATAAAGAGTCTTTTAAGAAATGCGGCTTTTGTCGTATTGGCATTATTTTTAATTTTTCAGGGAAGAGAAAATCAAGGCTACGATCTTTTCAACCCGGCAAACGAATTTTCAGAAACAAACGCTATGCAGATAATCATCGGAATTGCAGTTTTAGGTTTTTTGACGGCGATCGTTTACTTCTTAAATAAGATATCCGGTCAGCAGGTTCAAATAATGCGGCGAATCGAAGTGCTCGAACTTATATCTCACGACGGAGGGAAGGAAGTTGAACGCGAAGATGTCAAAGACCCGGCATTTGGTCTCCCGATTGGGGCAAGTGTTCCGGCGTTTGAGATCGCGGACATTTACGGTAAAAAGACCGGTTTTGAAACGATCTTACCTGCCGGAAAGCCGAGTCTGATGTTTTTTGTATCTCCGAGCTGTAATCCCTGCGAGGCATTAAAGCCGGAAATAGTTGAATGGCAGAAGGAATTGAATGACAAAGTCAATTTTGTTTTTGTCTCAAGCGGCAAATCAAAAGACAACGAGAAAAAATTCCCCGAAAGCGAATTCGGCAGAATTTATCTGCAAAAAGAAAACGAAATTGCTGATCTTTTGCGCGCAGAATGGACTCCTACAGCTTTGTTCATAGCTTCGGATCGCTCGATCGCGAGCCGTCCGGCAGCAGGCGACTCGGCGATCCGCGAATTGATCGAAAAGATCAAAGACCGTGATCTGTCCGCAGAACCTGTCTATATTACCAACGGTGAACAGAGCAAAATCGGAGAGTCCGCACCAGATTTCTCGCTTGAGGACCTCGAAGGAAATCAAATCTCCCGTGAAATTTTTGATCATCATAAAACGCTTGTTACTTACTGGAGTATGACCTGTCCTTACTGTGTAAATATGATGGAAGATCTTCAGCATTGGGATAAAACGAAAGGCGCGGACGAACCCAAACTTTTTGTCATCTCCAGCGGAGATGCCGACCCGCATCACGAAATGGCTTTAAAGTCGACCGTGGTATTGGATGACAAACACGAGCTTGGACCCGGATTCGGACTCTCGGGAACACCGTCTGCAGTTTTTGTAGGTAATGACGGAAAGATCGTTTCCGAAACTGCGGTCGGTGCCGAACAGATCTGGGCGCTGCTCGGAAAAAAGAAGAAAAATGAAACCGATTGATTGGCAGGTCAAAGCGCAGGACGGCGAAGCGCGAACGGGAATTATTAAAACCAGGCGTTCAGAAATTGAAACGCCTGTTTTTATGCCTGTCGGAACGCAGGCAACTGTCAAGGGCGTAAGGTTCGAATGGCTCGAAGAAGAACTTGATGCGCGTATCATACTCGGAAATACTTATCACTTATGGCTTCGTCCTGGTCCCGAAACGATTCGCGCGATGGGCGGTCTCCACAAATTTTCTACATGGGATCGTTCTTTGCTCACTGACTCAGGCGGTTTTCAGGTCTTTTCGTTAAGCGATCTGCGAAAGTTGAACGAGGAAGGCGTCGAATTTCGATCACATATTGACGGGACAAAGATGTTCATGTCGCCAGAGGTCTCGATGGAGATCCAGGCAGCGTTGGGTTCCGAGATCGTTATGGTGTTTGATGAATGTCCGCCGGGCGACGCAGGCTTGGAAGCAACACGTGAGAGTTTGGAGCTTACGGCCAGATGGGCGGGGCGTTCAAAAATAAAGTTTAATGAGCTTCAGGATGCCGGGCTCGATACGGGTTTTGTCGAACCCGCAAAATTCCCCGGTTTTGCTTCCGGTCTCAGTGGGAGACAATCTCTTTTTGGGATCGTTCAGGGAGCAGGACATCTCGATTTGCGTCTTGAGAGTCTTAACCGGACGGTAGATATTGGATTTGACGGGTATGCGATCGGCGGATTAAGCGTCGGCGAAGAAAAATCTGTTATGTATGAAGTGATAGATTTTCTGGCGCCTCAAATGCCAAAAGACGCGCCGCGTTATCTGATGGGCGTCGGGACTCCTGAGGACCTGGTCGAAGCAGTTTATCGCGGAGTTGATATGTTTGACTGTGTAATGCCGACGCGAAACGGGCGAACCGGCGGTGTATTCACCTCAACAGGAAAACTTAACATCCGTAATGCGAAGTTTGCCAAGGACGACCGCGCACTTGACGCGAAGTGTCCGTGTTCTGTTTGCAGAAGATACTCCCGCGGATACTTAAGGCATTTATATCAGGCAAAAGAAATGTTGGCAGCAATGATGATCTCGCATCATAATCTGGCTTTTTTTCTAAAACTCATGTCTGACATACGAACTGCCATCAATAACAGCGAGTTTGAGAATTTCCGGCATAAGTTTTTGGCAGAATTGGGATCCGGAGAATCAGAAACCTAGATATTTTTACGAACGTATGTAAAACCGATATATAAATGGCGGTGTCAGATTGCTTTTTTGAGGGCACTAAATTAGCATTTACCGTTTCGTAATATAATGGTCTTCATTTATAATCACTGTTTTGCGCATTTGCATATCGAACGATGAATACAACTATTTTATTTTTTCAGGCCGGAGGCGGAAGTTTAGTTTCCTTGTTACTGCCGTTTTTAGTTATCGGCGCAATCTTTTATTTTTTGGTGATCATGCCGCAAAGGCGTCAGCAGAAAGAGTTGCAGACCATGATCGCAAACCTCAAAAACGGCGATGAGATCGTTACCAACGGCGGAATAATCGGCAAGATCATTGAGATCCGGGACACCAGTTTCATTATCCGCAGTGCGGATAAATCGAATATGGAAGTCGGAAAGTCTGCAGTGATAGGTTTGCGTCCGACCGGTGAAAAGAAATAGACGGTTTTAGGTAAGAATAATGAAAAACAGCAGTTTGTGGATCAGAACAGCAATCATAATTGCAGTAACCATTTTCGGGATCTATCTTGTGATCGGGCCCCGGGGCTCAATATCAGGAAAAGACTTTACGTGGACAGGAATCAAGAATAATGTTGCCGACAACATTAATCTTGGCCTCGACCTTAAAGGCGGATCGCATCTGGTGATGCGCGTGAAAACAGAGAAATATTTGCGTGAACTCACGCAGAGTAATCAGGATGCTGCCTTTAATGCTGCAAAAGAGGCTAAACTTCCCGTGACCGACTCTTCATTTGTTGCTGAAAACGGAACCCTTCAGGTGACACTAAACCTTTCCGACGCCACAAAATCAAAAGCGGTCAGCGACGCGGTTAAAAAGAAGGTTGACTTTGCAAACTGGACGGAAGCAGATAACGGTTCTTCAATTACCTGGACGCTTCCCGGTCAGGCTCAAACGTTGTTAAAAGAACAGGCCACGGATCAGGCTATGCAGATCATCTCCGGCCGGATCAATGCTTTCGGTGTTAAGGAGCCGACGATCCAAAGACGCGGGACAAGTGATTCGGGCGAAATACTTCTCCAAATGCCGGGGGTCGATGATCCGGAGCGCGTGAAAAAACTTATCGGCGCAGATTCCAAGCTTTCATTAATGAAGGTCGTAAGCAATCCAAGCCCGAATCCGGTACAGACTTATCCGACCAGGGAAGCCGCACTCCAGACAATTGGCGGCAAAGAAACGCCAAACAGAAAAGTTTTTGAGTATACCGAACGTGATGATGACGGGACGGTGAAAGACGATCCCAATGTGCCGAAACAGTGGATAGTTGTCGAATACCCGCCGATCATCGAAGGAAACGAACTTCGCGACGCTTCTGCCGTGACGACCACCGGCAATGAAGGAGATTACCAGATCTCTTTCTCTTTGAAGCCGAACGGCGCGAAGAAGTTTGGAGATTGGACCGGCAAGAATATCAATAACTACATGGCGGTCGTTCTCAACGACAAGGCAAAGTCCGTAGCATTTATCAAGTCGCAGATCTTTGACCAGGGGCAGATTGACGGGCGTTTTACAAAGGCTTCAGGCGAAGACCTTGCACTGACTTTGAAATCAGGCGCATTGCCGACTGAGATCGAATATCTTGAAGAACGAACGGTAGGACCAAGTCTTGGTGCCGACGCGATTCGTTCCGGACTAAGTGCAGCCATCGGCGGTTTGACATTTGTCGTTTTGTTCATGCTCTTTTATTACCGCGGCGCTGGTGTAAACGCAGTTGTCGCACTGACGCTCAATATGATCTTAACGCTGGCGGCCTTGATAGTACTCGACTCTACCCTGACGCTTCCGGGGATGGCCGGATTGATCCTCGGCGTAGGCATGGCGGTTGACTCTAACGTTCTGATTTTCGAACGTATGCGTGAAGAAATCAGGGCGGGAAAGAAAATTGCTGAAGCGATAAAATTGGGTTTTGACAGGGCGTGGCTGACGATTATTGATTCGCACGTCACGACGATCATTGCCGGGACCATTCTTTATCTATACGGTTCGGGGCCGATTCGCGGATTTGCTGTAACGCTTATTCTCGGTCTGCTGATAAATCTGTTCTCGGCGGTGTTTGTATCCCGCACTATCTTTTTGTGGCTGCTTGAACGAAACCCGAATATCAAGAAGCTTAGCGTCTAAATTAAGGTATTAGCTAAAACGGCAGTGGTCTTTCCGCGGCCCGCACTTTTAAGAAATGTTTGATTTATTTAGTAAAATTAATGTTGACTGGATGGGCATTCGCCGTCCTTTGATCGCAGTATCAATTTTTGTTCTGCTCGCCGGACTGGGATCAGCGGTAGGGCGGCAATTGATGCCCGGCGGGACGAACTCGTTCAACCTAGGCGTCGATTTTCAGGGCGGTACGGTGATTACAGCCAAGTTTAAGAATGGAAAACCGAGCGAAGACGAGATCCGTGATGCGCTGAAAAAGGTTGGGTTTACGGATACGGTGATCCAGGCTTCATTGGATAAGCAAGATGAAATGTTGATCAAGGTCCCGCTGATTGAAGGGGAGTCTGATTCGACAACCGAAAAATCCGAACCGAAAGCCGATGCGCCGGCCAATTCAAATACTCAAACTAATACAAATACAAACGCGGAAACGGAAGCGAAGATCGACGATGCCGGCAATAATCAGGTTAGTCAGGGTCGGGATTTTGTAAAAAAAGCGCTCGACACCTTTGGTAAAGAAGCGCCGGCGGCTTTATCCCTTGATCAGGCGAAGGATGCAAAATATAAGATCGTTGGAACGGATTCTGTCGGTCCGGTTGCCGGTGAAAAACTGAGAAATCAGGCCGTCATCGCAACTCTGCTCGGAATGGTAGGTATTTTGTTGTTCATAGCGTTCCGCTATGACTGGACATACGCCGCCGGGGCGGTTATCGCCGTATTTCACGATGTTTTGATCACGCTGGCATTTTTCACAATGTTCCAGTGGGAGATAAGTCTGACCGTTTTAGCGGCCCTTCTAACACTTGTCGGTTTCTCCGTTAATGACTCGATCGTTATTTTTGACCGGATCCGTGAGAATCTCTCACTGCATCGGACAACACCGCTCTACGATCTGACAAATGATTCGATAAATCAGACCATGTCGCGGACCATCGTAACGAACGGGCTTGTATTTCTGGCCGTTCTGGCACTTGTGTTATTCGGCGGCGAGGTGCTTCGCGGTTTCTCGCTTGCACTTTTCGTCGGTTCAATAACGGGCACCTATTCCACGGTCGCGATTGCAAGTCCTATTGCGATCTGGTGGCAGAGTAAGTTAGGTGAAGCGCGAATGAAGGAGGCGAAGCTCGACAAAGAGCAAAAACTGGCGTCTGCTTCGCGATCAGTAAGACGTCGGCCCGTTGCAAAATAAAGAACTGCCGGTATCGCTTCATAAGTTTCTATCGGCACAAGAAAGAATTTTTACTTACCAGAATTGCAGGCATTTTTGATCGGCTAAAAGTCTGTAAAGTTTTGTAAAAAAGTCGGCAGTTTTCAAAGTTTTTCTTGACTTTCAAGTCGTTAGACTTTAGACTTCAGAACGTTGCTGGTCAATTTAATTTCTTACAGATGCATTTTATCCGTGCGCGAGAAGTACGGGTTTTAATGGCACCTTTGTAATTTAAGTACCGGCATGTTCAGACTGTCCCGCGCTTAAATGAAAAGGCATCTAAAGTGATATAAAGTATTGAAATAACACCATCTCAAGGTTTCCGGATGACGTGTCTTCCGGCATCTTTCAATCGAAGGTTTTTTTGCGATTGGTGTTCAAGCGAGTAGAAAAAATTGTAATCCTAAGACCCTGAAATTGGCACCGGAAGTTGGGAGGAAAAACATGTTAGATCAAATGATTGAATCGAGAAGCCACGCTGGTGAGGGCAGAAAGAGGAACGGGCTGCTTGTTACGACAGCTCTGATTCTTTTTTCCTTGTTCTCGGGCGGGATTCTCTATAGTCTCTTTGCGCAGAATATAGGAGTAGGCGGCGAAGGCTTAGAGCTTTCAACTCTGGTAGCGCCTGTACCGCTCCCGGAAGAAGCTCCGCCGGAGCCCGAACCTGAACCGGAAAAACAGGTGAACAAAGATCCGAATATTGATATTCGGAAAGAGATCATTGCAAATATCAATGAATCACCGAAGGAGCCGCCGAAGCAGATTCAAACGACGAAATCCACTGTTCCTGAAAGACGGCTGGGGGTTTTGACCCGACAAGGTGATGTTAATCAAAACACCTTGAGTGCTCCCGATGGAAATCAGGCGCGTTCGGATAACGTTAGAGGTACAGGGATCGGCTCTGGAGACCCGGAAACAAGCGCAGCGAGAGAGCCCGAGGAAAAAACTGCTCCTCCGCCACCGCCACCGCCAAAGCCAACACCGCCGCCGGTTCCAAAGCGAATTTCTCAGGGTGTAATTAACGGGAAGGCCGTGAGTCTTCCAAAACCGGCATACCCCGCAGCTGCAAGAGCAGTCAGGGCGAGCGGCGCGGTAAATGTCTCGGTTGTTATAAGTAAGACCGGGAGCGTCATGTCAGCAAGCGCGAGCAGCGGTCACCCGCTTTTGAGGGCGGCAGCTGTAGCAGCAGCACGAAGGGCACAGTTTCAGCCGACACTTCTTTCGGGTCAACCCGTTGAAGTTTCAGGGGTAATTGTCTACAATTTCCAGCCTTAGCTGTCTGGAACATTCGGCCGCGGGTTCGGATAATCAATTCCCGCGGCCACAAATTTTCATAACTTTAAAAACTGCAATCTATATTTTCGAAATTTTTTTGGAGGAAAAACGATGACATTTTTGGTTAGCCTTTTTGGCTTATTCTTGATGTTCGCTGAGGAAGGGGAGAAGTTTGAATTTGGCTTATACAAAATCGCCAAGGAATTAACGATCCCGGGTTGGGGAGTTATTATTGTTCTTATTATTCAATCAATTTATTTGATTGCGATTGGTATTGAACGCTGGTTGACCTATAACAAGGCGAAATCACAATCAAGACAATACGCGCCAAAGGTTGCTCAAGCTCTTAAAAACAGCAACATCGATGAGGCGATCACTATCAGCGACAAGCATAAGGATTCACACCTTGCAATGGTTGTCTCGTCCGGTTTGAAAGAGTTTAGTGCTCATCAGGGTGACGGCGACATCTCGTCAGACGAAATGGAAGCTTCAAAACGTGCTTTAGATCGCGCAATTGCGGTCAAAACTGCGGAATTAAAACGCGGTTTGGCAGGTATTGCTACGATCGGTTCAACTGCTCCGTTCGTGGGTCTTTTCGGTACGGTTGTAGGTATTCTTAATGCATTCGTAGAACTAGCTAAAAGTGAAACTGCGGGTATTGGTGCGGTTGGTGGAGCTATTGCGGAAGCACTGGTTGCAACGGCATTCGGTATCGGGGTTGCAGTCCCGGCGGTTTGGCTGTTTAACTACTTTACCAATAAAGTTACAAGCTTTGGCGTGGAAATGGAAAACTCAGCGTCAGAACTGATCGACTATTTCATCAAACAGCGTACCAAGCGTATCGGCAGCTAGTTTAAAGGAATTCGTTAAAGGAGGTATGTCTTATGGGAATGGCGTTGGGCGGAGAAAGTGAATATAACTCGGAAATCAATGTAACTCCGATGGTTGATATTATGCTCGTGCTGCTGATCGTATTTATGATCGTCACACCGCTTTTGCAACAAGGAGTTACCGTTGATCTGCCGAGAAACACTATCAGTCCGGATGAAGACGAAGAAATCTCGAAGGATACTTCGGTGGTTGTTTCAATTCCTAACAATGGTCAGTTTTTTATCGGAAAAGATGCGTACCCGCTTGAAATGCTTGGTGAAAAGATCAAGACAAGAATGGAAGGTAAAGCGGCTAAGAAACGTATCGTTTACATAAAAAGCGGTATCAATGTAGATTACGGAACCGTTGTTGAGGCCATTGACACGATCCGTAAGCAAGATATTGATAAAGTCGGCCTGGTTGCGGATAAGAAGAAAGAAGTGAAGGAATAGTTAGCCGATTGATTTAATTTGTGATCTTACCGGCAATATTTCGGGAGAATAAATATGGGAATGTCAAGTAGTTCTGGAGGAGCAACCCCGACGATCAACGTAACACCGCTGATCGATGTTTTGTTGGTTTTGCTGATTATCTTTATGATAATCTCGCCGCTCAAGCCAAGCAGATTTGAAGCAAAGGTGCCGGCAGAACCCAAAGATGAACAGGATGTGGAGGTTAAACCAAACCCCTTGTCGTTAGTAATCTCGATCGAAAAATCAACGAATGCTATTAAGCTTAACACTGATAGTATCGGCGATTCATCTGATACAAAGCCGCTTACGGACAGGCTGTCGCAGATATTTAAGGATCGAACAAACGAAGGCGTTTTCCGTCAGGGAACAAATGAGATCGAAAAAACTGTCTTTATCAAGGCGCCAAAATCGATCCCATATGGCGAGGTGGTGAAAGTGATCGATGGTGCTAAGTTGGCGGGAGCACAGCCAATTGGTTTGCAGATCGATGATTTGTCTGATTAATTGCTGATTCATCAAAATGCAGAGGTCGCAAAGACTTCTGCATTTTCGAGGCAATCAGTTGAATGGAGTCTAAAATAATGGGAAGTTCTCGTTTGAACAGGTTTGTCTTATTCTCGCTTTTGACAGCGATCGTGGTAATGGGAAGCAGTTGCTCCTACTACAACAGGGTAATGGCTCGAATGAATTTGGTTGACGGCGCGGCTGCGTACAACGAACGCAAATTCGACGAAGCAATGGAAAAGTTCAGCCGCGCAGTTGAATACGATCCCGAGGGAAATACTCTGGAAAGTAAAACGGCGCAGCTCTTTTTAGCAAGGACTTTGCATTCATTATTTGCTGGAAACCGAAAGGATACTCCAAAAGCTGAACGGGCTATAGAAGAATACAAGAAGGCGATTCCCGGGTTTAAGAAAGAGGTGGCAGATAACAAAGCCGCAATGGATGCGAATCCCGGAGATCCAAAACTCAGGGCTGAATTTGAGAAAAACAGTGCCATTTTGGGAAGCATCGTGAGTGCAATCGGAAGTTTGCACGAGAATTTGCAGCAGGATGAGAAATGGCAGGCCTGGCAGCAAAAAACTGCGGACGACGGAGAACTTCCTTCAAATGTCCGGGCTAACGCATTAGTCGGTATGGCTGCGAAGGATTACAACTGTGCGAGCGATATTACCGATAATGAGTCCGTTAAGAAAACTGTTACAAAAGATGGTGAACAAGCATTCGAATTTGTTAAGCCGTCTGATGAGAGCGAATTTGCGAAGCTGAAAAAATGTGTTCAGGAGGGTACGGCCGACATCGATAAAGCGATCGAGCTTAGCCCCGAGAGCGATTCGGCTTGGTCATACAAAGCGAGTTTACTTGTTCAAAGCATGAGAATTGCTGAAATGGAAGGGAATTCTGAGCAGCAGACCAAGCTAAAGAAAGAATCCGAGACAGCTAAGGCTAAATTTGAAGAGCTGGCCAAGATTCGCAGAGAAAAAGAAGAAGCTGAGGCCCGAAAGAAGGCTGAAGAGGTCGGCGGTGAATCTAAAGGTGATGAAAAGCAAGACGGATCCGGCGCCGAAGAGAAAAAATAGTTTTGCAGGTTTTTATCTAACAAGACACTCACTTTTTTGAGTTGGGTGTCTTTTTTTGTATTTAAATTCCAGCTGAGAACTTCCTGAAAGCTAGGAGCCAGGCTTAAAAGCTTGGTATATTTAATTTAGATCCGATGATTAGAATCGAAGACATAATCGAGAAAGTAAAAGAAAATCATCCTCAGGCTGATATCGAACTCATCCGCCGTGCTTATCTTTTCTCGGCTCTTCATCATCGTGGACAGAAACGAGCGTCAGGTGAACCGTATTTGGTTCATCCGTTAGCTGTCGCTGATCTTTTGGCTGAAATGAAGCTTGACGATGTCAGCGTCTCAACCGGGCTGCTTCACGATGTGGTAGAAGACACGCTCGTTGATCTTGATACTATTCGGGACTACTTTGGTGATGAGATCACGCAGCTAGTAGACGGACTTACAAAGATCGCTCATATCAGCAACCTGACAAAAGAAAAGCAGCAGGCGGAGAATGTCCGGAAGATGGTCTTGGCGATGACTACGGATGTTCGTGTTGTGTTAATAAAACTGGCGGACCGTTTACACAACATGCGCACGATGGAATTTCTTAAACCGGAAAAGCGGGCGCGGATTTCACAGGAGACACTTGATATTTATGCACCGATCGCGCACAGACTCGGAATGGGTAAAATTCGAAGCGAACTTGAAGACCTTTCGTTTCAAAATATCCATCCCCAGGAATACCGGAAACTTTCGAAAGAAATCGAAGTCCGGCGTCCTGAACTCGAGGCAGCGCTTGAAAAAATAACCGAAAGCATAAAGCAAAACCTTGAGAAAAACGACGTTCCGTACGTTGAGGTACAAAGCCGCGTAAAACGTCTATTCTCGTTATGGAAAAAGCTTAAGAAGCGAAAGCTCGAGATCGATGAAGTTTACGACCTGATAGCAGCCCGAATTATAACGACTAACGAGAAAAAGAATTGTTATCTAGCCTTAAGCGTTATTCACGATATTTGGACGCCCGTTCCCGAGCGTTTTAAGGACTGGATAGGAAATCCGAGGGATAATTTGTACCAGTCCCTCCATACGTCGGTGATCGGCGACGGAGGGCAGGCATTCGAAGTTCAGATCCGTACCGAGGAAATGCATTATATCGCAGAGGAGGGAGTTGCCGCTCACTGGCGTTACAAAGAAAACAAACTTGGTGAAAATGACGACCAAAGTATCGATGAACTCAGAAAAACCGTAGAGAAACTTTTGCTTCCGCTGGTCGAAACTACGGAGACAAACGAAGACTCCGAAGACTTTATCGAATCTCTCAAGCTCGATCTATATCCGAAGGATGTGTATACGTTCACTCCGATGGGCAAGGTTGTAGGACTGCCGCGCGGGTCAACACCGATCGATTTTGCTTATGCCATCCATTCAGAGGTCGGTGACACCTGCACCGGTGCAAAGATCAACGGCCGCATCGTGCCGCTCAAGACAAAGCTGCAGAATGGAAATGTAGTCGAAATACTGACGACGCAAAACTCCAAACCTTCCCGTGATTGGCTTAGTCACGTTGTGACATCCCGGGCGAGAAACAGGATACGCCAATGGATCGCGAAGCAGCAGCGTGATGCCTCGATAGAAATGGGACGAAAGCTTCTTGAAAAAGAGGCACGCAAATTTAACATTTCGGCAAAAAAACTGCTCAATAACACCGATGAGATCACGCGGGTGGCAAATGATTATGGTCTCGGCCGAAGTGAAGATCTTTTGGCCTCGATAGGTTATGGAAAGACGCTTCCGAAAAATGTGATCGCAAAGTATCTCGGACCGGATGAATTTGCGAAACTCGATCCGGAAAAGAAAAAAGATACGCGCCTCGAGACCGGTATGAAAGCGGTTAAGAGATTTATCGGGCTGGGCGAAGATGCGATCGTTGTACAGGGGGTAGACAATTTGCTGACAACCCGTGCCCGCTGCTGTAATCCGCTTCGTGGAGAAGAGATAGTCGGATACATTTCGTTGGGAAAGGGAATCGTTGTTCACAATAAACGGTGTAAGAATGTAAAACACCTGATGATCAATAAGGATCGGATTATCGATGTAGCATGGGCTAAAGACGATAACAGTCAAATTCAGTCCGTCCGACTGTTTGTCACAACTGAAGACCGTACCGGAATGCTTGCCGGGATCACAAATGCGATCTCGGAGATAAAAACAAATATCAGAGACGCAAGAGCAAGGGTTTCGAATCGCGACGAAGGTCTGATCGAGGTAACGGTAGAGGTATTTGATAAGAAGCACCTCGATAAGGTCGTCAGCTCGGTGAAAAATGTTCCGGGAGTGCTCGATGTCGAGCGGGTGCACAATTTGAAGCAGCGCTGAGAGTTTAGGTAACCTTGAAGTGCCGGGAAACTTTCTTTTTCAATATATTTCTGTTAATATTCGCCTTTTGTTTCAGTAATAAGGATGGTATCAAGAATTGGGTAAAGAAATAGTCTCTACAGAAAATGCGCCGGGTGCGATCGGTCCGTATTCACAGGCGGTAAAGGCCGGAAACCAGGTTTTTGTGTCGGGACAGATCCCGATCGATCCGGGTACAGGTGAATTTGTCTCTGAGGATGTTGCCGAGCAAACTCACCAGGTTTTAAAAAATCTGAAAGCGGTTTTGGAAGCGGCCGGATCTGATCTTGATAGTGTTGTAAAAACTACCGTGTTTCTTGCTGATATGGGTGACTTTTCAGTAATGAACGGTGTATATGGCGAGTATTTTGTGGAAAATACGCCTGCAAGGGCGACGGTTCAGGCGGCAGCCTTGCCGAAAAACGCGCGTGTCGAGATCGACTGTATTGCGGTAATCAAATAAGAAAAGCCAAGCATCAACTACTAAATTGACACTTGGCAACCAATAAAAATTCTTGCTTATCTAAGTTTACACCGCCGCAACAGCTTTTACGATCTTGTCGGACTTGATACACCGGGTACAAACTTTCTTTCTGCTGACTCCGCCGCTGGGAAGTTGAACACGAATGCGCTGCAGATTTGGATTAAACCGACGACGGGTTTTGTTATTTGCGTGAGAAACGTTATTTCCGAACATCGGACCTTTTCCGCAAATTTCACATTTTTTTGCCATTTTTATGCCTCCGAAAAATATACGAGGTATGAAACCAAGGAGTTTGCTTACAAACTCAAAAACAAGATTTATAACAAAAATAATTGAAGTAATCAAGCAATAGTACAAAATTTTTCAAGGAGCGAATAGCCACAGTGCGAAATACCAATTTTTTTAAGTTTTCAGCAATTGCCGTTTTGGCAGCGTTTTCATTCATCTTTACCGCGTGTCCTGAGGGGCCGAAACCAAATGTACCTGGCGGAGAAACTGATCCAAATGAGGTAGCTGCTACCGTTAACGGGAATGCGATCAAAATGGAAGAAGTTGAACGTGCGATCAGACAACAGGCTCAGGGACAGGAAAGTAAACTGTCTCAGCTTGAGCTTACGCAAGCAAGACTTCAGGTCTTGGAACAGCTCATTCAGCAGGAAGTGATGTTCCAGAAAGCCGAAGCGGAAGGAACGATACCCACTCCGGAAGAAGTGACGGCGGCTTTTAATAAGATGAAAACCGATTCCGGCGCGTCGAAAGAAGAATTTGACAAAAGGATGAAAGATGCAGGCGAAACCGAGGAAACCCTTCGTGATAAAGTGCGAAAACAGTTGGCCATCGAAAAGCTTGTTGACAAGATCTCAGGAAAGGTCGAACCTCCAAAAGATAGTGAGATCGAAGCATTTTACAATGGCAATAAGGAAGCCTTTGTAAAACGACGCGGCGTAAAACTTGCGGCGATAGTAGTTGATCCGCGAAAGACGAGCGAAGATGACACAACGGTTGATGAAGCTTCAACCAATCTAAAACTCAAAGAAATTGTTGATCAATTAAATCAGGGCGCTGACTTTGCTACAGTCGCACGCGAGAAAAGTGAAGATCCGAGCAAAGTACGCGGCGGTGATTTTGGGTATTTTGGAGAAGAAGAACTGAAACAACGATATCCTCAATTGGCGGCCGGATTTATGGATCCGAATTTTCAGATCGGAAGAATTGCTGGTCCGATGAATATCGAGGGAAGAGCGTTTATCTTTAAACTTCAGGAACGGAACGAAAAAGATGAGAACCTGACGCTTGAAAGTCCGGGAGTTCGTCAGCAGATCACGGATAATCTTGTAAACACCAGAAAGCAGATTCTCAGCGCTTCATATGCTGCGATAGCAATGAACGAAGCCAAGATCGATAATTTGCTCGCGAAGAAGGTTGTTGAAAATCCAAACGAATTAAGCGGTGCAAGACCGGCGTCCCAAACACCGGCTGCGAATGCCAATACGGCTGGAACAAATACGAATACTGCTTCAGACGCAAATTCGAATGCCAACTCAAACGCCGGTGCGGCAAATACTGCAGATGCCAACAAAGCAAATGCTCCCGCCTCAAATACCGAGGCAAAACCCGCGTCTAATGCAAATGCAAATTCCGAAAAGAAATAGCATGTGATTTCTTTCAACAGAAAAAAGGCGGTTTTGGCCGCCTTTTTTTATTCTGTAAATTGCTGAAAAATGCTTTTTAGACTTTCCAACATCCATAAATCCTACAGCGGACACGAGATCCTTTCGGGGGTCTCTTTCCAGGTAAATCCGAATGAAAAGGTGGGACTTGTCGGACGGAACGGTGCAGGCAAAACCACAGCATTCAGGATGATCACGGGAGAAGAATCTCCTGATTCTGGCGATATTTCAAAAATGAACGGCCTCAGGATCGGGCTTCTTCAGCAGCACGTTGACTTCAGTGAAAATGAAACCGTTCACACCGCCGCGCTTTCGGCGTTTAAAAAACTGCATGACATTGAAGCCCGGATGCGCAGGCTTGAAAAACTCATGGCTGAAGATGCGTCGGACGAAATTCTTGAAGAATATGCTGATCTTCAAACCACGTTTGAACGTGAAGGCGGATTTGAATACACCGCACGTGCAGAATCGATCCTACTCGGATTAAGGTTTTCAAAGGAATCATGGTCGCTTGAAACCAATAAGCTATCAGGAGGGCAGAAGAACCGGCTTGGAATGGCACGTCTTCTGCTCTCCGACGCTGATATCCTGCTGCTTGACGAACCGACAAATCACCTTGACGTAGAAACTGTCGAATGGCTCGAAGATTACCTCGAGGAATACGAAAGATCATATGTCGTTATCAGTCATGACCGGTATTTTTTGGATAAGACGTGTGACAGGATCGTTGAGATCGAAAACGGTAAGGCCTTTACTTACAAAGGAAATTATTCTCACTACGTTGTTGAATCGGCACTGCAAAAAGAACAGCGGCAGCGAGAATATGAAAATCAGCTGGCGTATGTCAAAAAGACCGAGGCATTTATCCGCAAAAATTTAGCAGGTCAAAAGACCAAGCAGGCTAAGTCCAGACGCAATATGCTGGAACGCATGGATCGTCTTGAAAACGTAAAAACTGATGACCGAAGCGGTAATTTTAATTTAAAAAGTGTCGAACGAACCGGCGCTAATGTTCTTTCGGTCGAAGACTTATCGATAGGGTACCCTGGCAAGACGCTTGCTGCGAAAGTTGATTTTCTTCTTCACCGTGGGGATTGTTTAGGAGTTATCGGCGGAAACGGCACCGGTAAAACAACGTTTCTGAAAACGATCTTAGGTCATATCCGAGAGCTGTCGGGAAAGATCGTTTGGGGCACAAAAGTCAATCTTGGTTACTACTCACAGCAACTGGAGGATCTGACACTCCAAAACGATCTGATCGAGGAAATGCGAAAAGTAAATCCGCTGGCTGACAGCGGAGAACTCCGTTCGTTTCTTGCCGGATTCTTGTTTTTTGGTGAAGACGTTTTTAAGAAGATCGGTGATCTCTCCGGGGGTGAAAAAGGAAGACTATCTCTGGCTAAGCTTATCTACTCGAAGGCCAATGTCCTTATTCTGGATGAGCCGACGAACCATCTTGATATTCCCTCGCGCGAGGCGCTTGAGGAAGCACTTCGCAAATATGACGGAACGATTATCACGGTTAGTCATGATCGCTATTTTCTCGATCAGATCGCCACACAGATCTTTGCATTCGAGGAAGACGGCCGGACCGAGATCTTTAACGGCAACTATTCGGAATACCATGATTCACTCGAAAACAGAAAATCGGCGATGAACGGGGAATCGCAGAATGCCCGGGATAAGGAACAAGCTTATGAGGAAGCATCGCCATTCGGAAGCCTTGAGCAAAATAAGACACTAAGCAAGAACGAGCTTAAAAAAGTTGCTGAGCGGATCTCCAAGATCGAAACCGAATTGCCGGTTCTTGAAGATGAGTTAAAAAAGCTTGGTGCGGAAATGAGCAGACCGGAAATCGTCACCGATCAGAATGAATTGACAAAGATCAGTAGGAAATACCAAGAAACAGAAAATACAGTTCAGCAGATGTATGCAGAGTGGGAGGAACTGCTGAAATTTATCTAGACTCCGGCGGATTTGCAGGTTTACCACGTTCCGAACCAGAACTGCACGAATTGTGTGCGCGAAAGTCGTTCATACTCCCAACTGCAAAAATCTGTATTACACTTTTTTCCGACCGCGCGGGAACATCCAAACTCTCGCTTATGCCCGGATTCTCCGCACCGTTTCCGGTAGAAAATGCCAGCTCGATTAGGCAAACTGAAATCATTCCTGGCCGGCAATCACTGTCATAAAGATTAGTCTTTGTGGTCGGGTAGGTAGAGTTATGCATTGCTTAATATGAATCGTACTCAGTTTCCGAAATCCCGATAACTGACAAATCAAACATAAATTATGAGCATAGAAAACATTCAGTTCAATAAAGGCGCAGTAAACATCGGAGAATGTATAAGTAAAGGATGGGAGATTCTCAAACCGAATTATCTTATCTTTTTTGCGATCGGCGTTCTACTTGTTATTTTAGGCTGTATTCCGTTTGTAAGCTGGTTTTTGGTCGGTCCGATGATGGTTGGTATTCAGTATGGGTTGCTCAAGCAGTATCGCGGAGAACAGGCAGGGTTTGGCGATCTTTTTGCCGGATTCAATAAACTCATTTCTGCGGTTGTGATAGGGTTCTTGTTTATACTCCCGGGAATTGTGTTAAATACGTACAATCTGAGTTTCAGGATCGCGCAACTGCTTGCAATTTATAACCCCAACGAATTGACGGCGGGCATGGCAACGCTGGTCGGATTTGTTTCGTTTGCGGTCAACTCCTTGGCTGCGATCGGTTCAGTACTTTTCGGTATTACATTCGTCTTCGCCCCTCCGATCCTGGCAGAAAAGGATCTTTCACTAACCGACACGATAAAACTCAGTGCAAGAGCAGGATGGTCAAACTTTGGCGGACTTTTTCTTTTGTTTTTAGTGCTTGGGCTGATAATGTTTGCCGGCTTGCTGGCGCTTTGTATCGGATTCTTGTTCGTTCTTCCCTTGATTTATGCGGCATTCGCAGTTGCTTATAGACAGGTGTTTCCTATAGAGGATAATCGCGGAGATCAACAGTTCCCACCGTCACCTGAGAATTACGGCAATATGTATGGACAATCCGGATAGATCGATTCCGGTTTTTCATGCTCAGCGGATCATTACGGATCGCAACTTCCGCCGATTACCGGCGGTTTTGTGATCCGGTTTATTTTTTGGCGGATTCTCTTTTTTTAGTGAAAACTTTGGTTTTGAAGATTGATTAATATGTTTTCACGAAAATCACTGTAGGTCGGTTCTATATTGAAAGGACATCCATTTAGCCTACGATGTGAGAACCCGCCATTGTTTCGATAACCGGAACCGAAATCAAATGGAAAAAATCGAAGTTATGCGACGAAGTAGTTTGTTTTATGTAACAATAACTCAATCGTGACAATAGCCGACGGAAATTTTCAATCCGGATTCATAGAGAAACTTCAAGTGAAATGAAGCAAAAGAAAAAACGACGCAGCCCGAAAAGAAAGTCGAAAGCGGCGGGTGAAATATCGATAATCGAAGATGCCGAACGATCAGTTCTTGCCGGCAAACTCGAAGAGGCGATCGCCGGGTTCAAAAGGATCTCGGAAAACTCGCAAAATTTCGGACGTGCTTCAAAAGGACTTGGTGGGGCTCTATTAAGAAGCGGACGTCTCTCAGAAGCACTTCCGGTACTTCAGAACGCACATATTGCACTTCCTCATGACCCCGAAATACTGGTAAACGGCGCGGATGTTGCACGGATGATGGGCCGCCTTGACGTTGCTGAAGAAACTTATCAGGCAGCGAGAAAACTGGGAGCTGAAGGGTATCAGATCCGGTTTGGCGAAGCATCGATCCTTCTTGAACGCAAGCATTGGCTGAAGGCGGTCATTAATTGGGAAAAGATGGATGAGGATTTTCCCGGCAATCATTTTGTCCTGCATAATCTCGGACGCGCATGGCACGAATTGGGCGAAACAGACAAGGCCGTTTCATATATGAAGCGGGCACTTGAGATCGGCGGCGAGATAATGACGCTCTCGACTTTGGCTCTGCTGGGACCGCATGCAGGCAGTCTCGGCCATGATGAGATCAGAAGCTTTCGCGCTCGACTATGCGAAAGATTATCGATATTAGAACCACAGCCGGTGACCCGCGGTGTGTCTACGAAGTCCGACGGGAGGATCAATATTGGCTATGTTTCTGCTTTCTTTCACCGACGAAACTGGATGAAACCGGTATGGGCGCTCCTAAACAATCATGACCGGGAAAAGTTTTGCGTTCATCTTTTTGCCGACGGACCGCCGGATGAAATAGAGGCTGCAGGCGGGTACAAATCGGATAAACGCGACAAGGTATTTGATACCCGGCGGATTTCCAATGGTGAACTGTCGGGGTTGATCAAAGAACAGGATATCGATGTTCTTGTTGATCTTAACAGTTATAGTGCGATGCCGAGGCTCGGTTTGTGGACGGCTGCCCCGGCACCGGTTACGGTTGGGTGGTTCAATCTTTACGCGACGTCAGGGATGAAGGGAATCGATTGGCTGATCGGCGACGAAATAGTAATCAAATCTGAGGAAGAAGTTTTTTACACTGAAAAAATTATGCGCCTGAATCAGAGCTATCTTACCTTTCAGGTTGGCTATGATACCCCCGACATCGAGTCGCCCGACGGCGCCGCGCCGTTCACTTTTGGCTGTTTGGGATCCGGATATAAGATAACGCCCGAAGTAAGAGCCGCCTGGATCAGAATATTAAAACAGACAAGCGAAACGCGGCTTGTTGTGCGAAATCGAATTCTTGGAGATGAACAACATAAACAGTGGTTCCTTCGGTTTTTTACAAACGAAGGGATCGATCCTGAAAGAATCATTCTGATGGGGCCTGCTCGCCATACCGAATTCCTCAAAACTTACGGAATGATCGATCTCGCATTGGATACGTTTCCATATAATGGCGGAACGACGACTATGGAATCGCTCTGGCAGGGAGTCCCGCTGGTCTGTTTCAAAGGGGATCGCTGGGTTAGCAGAACAAGCGCGACACTTATGCATTCTGCGGGATTTGACGAATTTATCGGATCTGATGAAAACGAATATGTTGAGATCGCCGTAAACTGTTCGAAAGCAGGAGGCAGAGACAATCTAAACGAATTGCGCAGCCAAATGCGCCATCGTCTTGAAAACTCGGCGGTTTGTGACGGAGCTGGTTTAGCGCGCGATTTTGAGCGAATCATTTCTGAAATCATAAAGTAGCGGAACGCCTCGGAATTCTGCGATATGAAAGACGCAGCGGACCTAAATCATCGCAGTAGAAATTCCCAAAGCGGTTTATGGGAAAAAGCCGGGGTTTTACGGCAGTTTTTAGACCGAAATCCGGTTAAAACTTTCGATACAAAGGAGAACAATAATGCAGGAAAAGCAGAATTATCAAAACCATACGCGGTGGCTTCCGCCGTTTCACTTTTTTCTGTCGCCGCTGTTGTTGGTGAGTTTGATCTATTTTACTGTTCGCATTTTTCAGGAGCCGAGTTGGGATAGGGGAATGTTCTTGCTTCTTTTGATCGGTATTATCACGATTTCTTTTCTCTCGCGAATACAGGTCCTTACGGTTCAAAACCGTGTAATCCGATTGGAAGAACGTCTCAGATACAAAGAACTGCTTTCACCGGACCTCGCCGAGCGCGCACAAAATTTGAAAACGAGTGAGATGATCGGTCTTCGTTTCGCCGGGGATGAAGAGTTGCCGGGTCTAGTTGAACGCACCCTTTCCGGTGAATTTGAAAACGTCAAGGAAATAAAGCTCGCGGTAAAAAACTGGCGCGGCGATCACCTTCGCGCGTAAAACCGGGCAAAATGATTATGCACGAATAAAAGAGCAGACAGAATTCGCACTGCTCTTTTATCATTTCGTACAAATCAGCTTTCGATGCGGTAATTAGGCGCTTCTTTTGTAATTATCACGTCGTGTACGTGAGACTCCCTGAGACCGGCAGAAGTGATACGTACGAACTGTGCCTTTGTTTGGAGTTCCTTAATTGTTCTGCATCCGGTGTAGCCCATTCCGGAACGCAGTCCGCCGACGAGCTGTGTTACGGTTTCTGCAAGCGTCCCTTTGTATGCAACTCTTCCCTCGATACCTTCCGGAACATATTTTGAATCAGAGATCGTAGATTCCTGAGCATACCGGTCACTCGAGCCTTGTTTCATTGCTCCGATCGATCCCATGCCGCGATAGGTCTTAAACGACCGTCCTTGAAAAAGAATAACCTCGCCCGGGGCTTCTTCGGTTCCGGCAAAAAGTGATCCGACCATTACCGAGTCTGCTCCGGCCGCAATAGCCTTGGCTACATCACCTGAAAATTTGAGGCCGCCGTCAGCAATGATCGGTACGCCGCTCCCCGACGCGGCTTTGACGCAATTATCGATCGCTGTGATCTGCGGTACACCCGCGCCGGTTACGACACGCGTCGTACATATCGAACCCGGGCCGATCCCCACTTTGACGGCATCTGCACCCGCATCAATCAGCGATTTGACCGCTTCCGCGGTTGCGACGTTTCCGGCAATCACTTCAACATCGCTGTACTTTTTCTTGATCGATTTTACTGCTTCGATCACCCGCAGACTGTGACCGTGAGCCGTATCGATAACGAGCGCATCTACGCGCGAATCGACAAGTGCATCCGCCCTTTCCAAATAATCACCGGTAGCTCCGATCGCCGCCGCAACCCGCAATCTGCCGAGATCGTCTTTTGCGGCATGCGGATACTTTATCGCTTTCTGGATATCTTTTACGGTGATCAGACCCTTCAGTAAGCCATCGTCGTCAACTACCAGCAGTTTTTCTATCTTATGCTGCTGGAGTCTTACCTGAGCTTCATCGAGGGTCGTGCCGATCGGTACGGTTACCAATGGCTGGGGTGTCATCACATCGGCTACCGGAATATCAACGCGTTTTTCAAAACGCAGATCGCGGTTTGTGATAATTCCGACAAGAAGTCCGTTTGCATCAACAACAGGAACACCACTGATCTTGTACCGCTTCATGATATTAAGCGCATCCGAAACCAGAGCATTGTCTATCACTGTTACCGGATCAACGATCATTCCTGACTCACTTCGTTTTACTTTATCGACTTCTTCCGCCTGTTGTTCTACAGTGAAATTCTTGTGAATCACCCCGATTCCGCCTTGTTGGGCAAGCGCAATTGCAAGAGCAGCCTCAGTAACGGTGTCCATTGCCGATGAGCACACCGGAATTCGAAGACTAATATTTCTTGAAAAATTCGTAGATGTTTCGGTATCTGCCGGCAATACCTCAGAATAGGCCGGTATCAGCAGGACGTCATCAAATGTAAGTCCTTCCTTGATTTCTTCAATATTCATAATTTCTAAAATAAAAAACCCGCACTTAATTGCGGGCATTCGTTCACATGACGGATTTAAATATCGTGTATTTGATCTTTAATTTTGTAAAAAGCCTCATAATCCTATCGGGGTGAATTATTTGCCTCCTGAGCAGCAGGATCTGCCGCCGTATTTGTGTTTGAATCCACCGGAGCACCTTCCAGATCGATCTTTCCGCTTTGCAGAATTTGTTTTATGTTCGCCATATTTATCTGATACTCAAACCCGTTTTTTCTATATGACGCGGGCGGTACCGGTGTTTCGATCTTCTTCCCGTTTATAGTAAGGGAGATCGTATCGGCCAGCCCCTTGTAGTAATTCAATGTAACGCTTTCATCTGCTTCGACTGTCCGCTCGAGTTCGGGAGTAATGACCGTAACTTCCTTGGTACCATCAACTATCGTAATGAGTGAAAGTTCCGGTGCCGTGGTTTTTACCTGAACTTTCAAAGAATCTGTCGCAGGGATCGGATCCGGTTGAGTATTCGAATTTGAATTAACATCAGAATCAGAATTATCGACCTTTGTATTATTGTTAGCAATATTGTTTTCGACTACCTGACTTTGGCTGTCTTTCAGATAATTTACCAGGGTAAGGATCCCCCAGGTCATTAGTCCCAAAATAATGGCTGCAAAAATTACGGTCGGCAGGATCGAACTGCGGCTTGAATCATCTGTTAATACTTCCGGGCGATATGACTTTGAGCTCTTATGATCGCCGATGCCTTCCTGTCCAACGCTGAGCTTTGCGTAATCCTGCATTGCTTCCTGCTCATCAACTCCAACATATTTTGCGAAAGACTTTATGAAACCCTTATTGAAAATGCCGCCGGGAAGCGCACGATAATCATCGTTTTCAATTGACTCAAGATAGATTGGTGAAATACGTGTTTGCTCCGCAACCTCGCTGATCGAAATACCTTTTTCTTCGCGAGCCTGTCGGAGTTTTTCCCCTAGAGATTCTGCCATTTTAATTTATTTTGTAACTCTTTTGTTTCGAAATTATCTTATTCGGTCTTTCGTTGAAATATATCGTTGAAGTAGTAATAATGTCAATCTTTTAACCCATTTTCCACCAAAGTTTGGCTTGATTAATTAACAACTTGCGTGATAGCTTTAGATTTTATCTTTTGCGTGTATTAAAATTAATTATCTAATAGAAAAGTGAGGAATTGAGAATGACTCTCGAAGCACTCGGAATGGTCGAAACGAAAGGTTTCGTTGGAGCCGTTGAGGCGGCTGATGCTATGGTCAAGGCCGCTAACGTAACGTTGGTTGGCAAAGAATATATCGGAGCAGGATACGTTACTATCTTTGTCAGAGGAGACGTCGGCGCTGTTAAGGCGGCTACGGATGCCGGAGCTGCAGCCGCACGCCGCGTGGGTGAGCTCATTTCTGTCCACGTTATTCCGCGTCCGCACAGCGAAGTTGAAGACGTTCTACCCGGACGAGGTATTGCGAATGGCAAGTCGATCCGCGGTGCGTCCGGTGACGCGAAAACTGCGGCGAGTAAATCTAAAACAAAATAATTGATTTTGTAGACCATAATGCGGTTTTCAGATTTGGCAGTGCCAAACCCTGTTAGCCGTTTACTATTTTAATATGGCGGATAAAGATCTTGTTTCGCAGCAGGAAGCCCGCGATGCAGTTGAAGCAGCGCATTCCGCTTTCCTGCAGGTTGCGAAATTTGACCAGGCGAAGATCGATCGAATTTGTGAAGCAATGGCTGTTGCTACACAGACTGAATCGATGCGTCTGGGCCAATTAGCCCATGATGAAACAGGCTTTGGAATAGCGGAAGATAAGCGGGAAAAGAACCGTTTTGCATCAGAGGACGTCTGGAATTTTTTCAAGGATTTGCGGACCGTCGGAGTCATCAAGGACGAAGGCAATATCGTGGAAATAGCGAATCCCCGCGGCGTTGTTGCAGCGATCATTCCATCGACAAATCCGACTTCCACCGCGATTTTCAAAGTGATTATCGCAATAAAATCAAGGAATTCGATCGTTCTTTCGCCGCACCCGTCCGCAGCAAAATGTATCGCGGAATCTGTCAGAGTGATGCGCGATGTCGCGGTAAGGGAAGGTCTTCCTGGAGATGCGATCGCTTGCTTGTCGACTTCAACAATTGAAGGTACCGAGGCCCTGATGACCCATAAAAAAACTGCCGTTATCCTTGCGACCGGCGGTATTGGATTGGTAAGGGCTGCTTATTCATCCGGCAAACCGGCTTTCGGCGTGGGTCCCGGAAACGTACCTGTATTTATCGAAAGGACCGCGAATATAAGTAAAGCGGTGAGCGACATATTGACGTCCACCTGTTTCGATAACGGCACTATCTGTGCGTCGGAACAGTCTGTTGTCGTAGACTCCAGGATCTCTGGCGAAGTTCGTGCTCAGTTTACAGCACAAGGGGCAATTTTTTTAAGCGCCGGCGATGCGGAAAAAGTTGGAAGCATTTTGCGTACTCCGCAGAGAACGCTGAATGCCGGGATCGTCGGGAAATCTGCCGAATTCATTGCAGAACTGGCGGGTGTCGTCGTGCCAAAAGGGACGCGCTGTCTGATCGCCGATTGCGGCGGGGTCGGCCGTGAATATCCATGGTCGATCGAGAAGCTTTCGCCTACGCTGGCATACTTTGAAGTGGACGGCGTTGAACAGGGTGCTGACCGGTGCGAAGAAATTTTGCAGTTTGGAGGAATGGGACACACCGCCGGAATGCATACGGGTGACAGAAATGCCGCGATCCGTTTCGGCGAACAGATGCCGGCGTCACGTGTTGTCATAAATTCGCCGACAACTCACGGCGCCATCGGCTTTTCTACTGATCTTGCACCTTCGATGACATTGGGGTGCGGTTCATGGGGAGGCAACGTTACCTCTGACAATGTCTCGCCGCATCATTTGATGGATATTAAGCGCGTCGCATTTGAGACAAAGACGGTTGGGACGGCGGAGTTAGCAACCTCAATTACCGCTAAGACTCCGACCGGGAAAGTTGTCGCCGGCAAGAAAGACGTTTCCGGTATTAGTCGTCAGGACATTGCAGCAATAGTTGACAGTTTCCTACGCAGAAAGATCGAATCTTCAGCACACGAAGAACCTGTAAAACCGGTTCCGAACGTTCCCGAACCGCGGGCAGTGATACATCATGTCGGAGACAAAGCAAATAAGAACCCGGTTGATTTTGTGTGTGAAGATGATGTTCGAAAGGCAATTGGTTTGGAGCGGAAGATCTATATCAGAAAGAAAACAATCATTACGCCATCTGCCAGAGATCTGGGAAATGAACATGATATTTTCAAGATCGTATAATCGGGATTAGAACCGGTTTAATTTGTCGAATCGCATAAAAATGGCAAAAGAGAAAACTAAAACAGCAGTTGACGGAGACATGTGTTTCGAGTGCGGCGTGGATATCCGCCCGGAGGCCATGTTTTGTTACAACTGTGGAAGTGCGGTGGATGCTGACGCTGCAGAAAACGATGAAATCAGTGACGCCTGGTTTCGCGAGAGTATTTCCGAGGGCGAAGAATCTGATCCCGACGATGGGGAGAAAGAAAATAATGAAGAAGCGGTTGAATCCGTACCATCAAATTCTGCAGAATTTGTTAATGATGATACTGGAACTGCGAAGGCTAAGCGAAAAGCGAAGATACGGCGAAAGCCGAAACTGAAATCGGCAGGAACGATTAGAAAGAACGGTCCGAAGTCACATCCTCGTAAAAAAGTCGAAGTTGTTTGGGAGGCAAATGAGAATTCTCCAAATCTCTGGTTTATTTTAGCTTCGGTCGTGTTAGTTGCTATTGTTGGAGTCTTCTTTTATCTTGCAAGAGTCCTGCAGTAACCATGGAAATTGCTATCGGTTTATTTTTTCTCGCAATCTCCGGAGGAATAGTGTTCCTTGGCGCGCTGATTATTCTATGGTACGTGCGCAAAAAACGTCAAAAGTAAAAAAAGCCCTGACGAAGGGCTTTTTTCATGGACTCAATGAGGCCGGCGCTAGTTCTTTTGGAGTGTCGGAATTTTCGCGCCGCCCGGACTCGCGGTTCTTCCCGTCCTCGATATTGCAATTCTTCGCTCGTTGTTCGGGCCGTCTTTCACAGATACTTTGATATTTCGATATGTACCGTCTTTTTCCAAATTCGTCGGTTCATAACTTATTGTGTACTGCGTCCTCAACTCACTGGCAATGTCAGTTGCGATCGTCGGCAATTCTGCGACGCTTTTAGGAAAATAGGATTTGCCGCCGGTTTCTTCTGCAAGTTTTGTAAGGAAACTCTTCGCCTTCTTTTGCGGACTTTTGCTGATAAACCCGCCTTCACTTTCAAGGTCGTCTATGAAACCAATAGCATAGATCTGCACGTCTGCTTCCCGCAACAGCTTAAAAAGCTGCTCTTCTTTATAGTAACTGCTTCTGTCTTCACCGTCGGAAACAAGGATCAGTGCGCGTCGTTTTCGGTCAACCGCAGAACTCGTGCGCTCATATTCATCAACTTTTTCCGTCGCCAGATAAACTGCATCAATAATTGCGGTCGGACCGCCCTCGATAAACATATTATCGAGCGCGTCGTTCAGATCCAGACGATTTGAGGTAAAATCCTGCAAAATTTCAATCTTATCTGAACTTACAAACCTAACGACACCCGTTTCGTCATCCTCTCGGTTTGTGCTGACGATTGTCTTGCTGGCTTCGATCACTTTTTCCAGCTGAAATCGGAGTGAACCAGAATTGTCTATAACCAGTGCATAGTTTGTCGGGACTTCAGACTGTGAAAAATGAGTGATCGTCTGCGGAATGCGATCTTCAAGGACTTGAAAATCTTCCTGTTTCAGATTCGTGATCGGTCTGTTGAACCTATCAACAACCCTGACACTCAAATTGACGAGTTCCGTTTCGATAACAAGTGGAGTATCGTCGATGACCGGTAATGGCGGAGGTGTCCCGACCACCGGCGGGGTAGGCGTCGGATCTGCCGACGTTGTCTGCGCCTTACTTGTCGAAAGGTTTAAGGCAGCAAAAGCCACACTTAAGACCATTCCAAAGCCGAACAATAAAACTTTCGAAGATTTGATATTCATTTACAAAATTTACACCTAAACGGCTGGTTCTAACGGTAGTCTGTACTCGGAGATGCGTAATAGCCCTCACGGCTTCGAACTGTTAGACGCGGAAGTCCCCTTGGAGGTTTGACCTTAACTTTAACTTTTCGCCATTCACCGTTCGGTTTGAAATTCTCCGGAGTATAGCCGATCGAATATTGATGCCGTAATTCCAATGCGATCCTTTCGAAAATCTCATCCATTTCAACCGCCGAACTTGGATAAAACGACTTTCCACCCGTTACACTCGCTAATTCATCTAAAAACGCCTGGCCCTGAAGACCCTCCATCGAGCCCGAGTCGCGCCCGTCCATGATTCCCACAGAGTAGATCACAACATCGGATTCCTTCATCAGACGGCGAACTTCCTTAAAGCTATATCTCGATGCGTTATCCTGTCCGTCACTAATGATCAGCAGTGCTTTCTTCTGATGCGCTCCTCGTGTAACCCGTTCAACTCCTAAGTACACAGCGTCATAAAGTGCAGTGTTATCTTTTGGCTTGACGAGTGTCAGCTTGTTTAAGACGGCTTCTCCGTCACGGGTTCTGTCCATCAAAAGCTGGGCCCGTTTGTTAAAAGCAATGAGATTATATTCATCTCTCGGGTGAGACGTATTAATAAATCTGGAGAGGGCATTCTTTGCTTTGAGGATCTTTTCGCCGCTCATCGATCCGGACACGTCAAAAAGTATGCCGATCGAGACCGGAGCATCCGTGTCGCTGAAGAATGTGATCTTTTGCTTCTGTTTTTCATCGTAGATCGTAAAGTTGTTCTTTGTTAAGCCCGATACATACCTTCCGTAGTAATCTGTAACAGTAAGTGTTAACGTGACGAGGTCTGTTTCGATCTTGATCTCCGCGTCAGAATCATCGCCCTGCGTCGGAGGCGTCGGTTGAGGATCCTGACCAAAGGCCGTCAGAATCGAGATGAAACATACAAGAATAATCACACTCGTCCGGCTAACCAATCTCAACCGGCTGGACTCCAACAAACCATTTACAGCCATAATTTCTCCGACAAAAGCGATTTTTTCAATTCTAGAAGACCTTTTACAGCAATGCAAGAGATTTCTTTTTCGCTGTAATAATCTCAATTTGAATAAGCAGGTCTATAGGATGGTATATATTAATAATACGTTGTTTATCGGAGAATTATCCTAAAAAAATACAGCAGTTAAGAGTTTCGCTTTTTAAAGATGTAGGATCGAGGCAGGTGTCTTGAACTGTAATAAAAGTAGTCGCGCTTGGTGAAATTAACGACGGCGAAGTAAAATGATTCTTTGGAACCTTTTGCGCTGCGCTTCCGTAGTTACTTTGCAATATGAATATTAACGCGTTAACGAAACAGAAACTCCGGAAAATGGATGACAAGGAGCTTATCGCCATTGCCATTGGGGGACGGGAAGATACGTTTGAAGAGCTTGTCAGACGTTATCAGCGTCCGATCGTCAGCTATGTTTACCGGATGCTCAATGACTATGATCTCTCGCTTGATGTTGCGCAGGAAGTATTTATCAAAGTGTACAATTCTCTCGAACGATACAGCTCAGATTACAAGTTTTCCACCTGGCTTTACCGTATTGCACATAATGCTGCGATCGACCATATCCGCCGACGGTCTGGAAAAGAGCAAAGTCTTGAAACCGAAAGCGATGACGGGACGTACCAACTTCAAATCGAAAGTCCGAGACCAACGCCGGAGCAGGATAGAGAACGAAGCGAATGGCGCTCCGAAATAGAGGCAGTTGTTAAGTGCTTGCCGTCTGTCTATCGTGAACTCATTATATTGCGGCATTCTAAGGATCTGAGTTACGGAGAAATATCGGATGTCACCGGGCTTCCGCTAGGAACTGTCAAGAACCGGCTGTTTCGTGCCCGCGAAATGATGCGTGAAATGTTCGTGGATCGGGGATTAAGTGACTTTTAGGTTCTTTTGGTGAGTTTATCTGATATTCATTCTATGAAAAATCGAGCTGAAAATCTGGAAAACATGTGTCCAAGGGAGGAAATTTTTGCCTACCTTGACCGCGAGTTGACAGCTGAGGAAGAGTTCGATCTCGAATGCCATCTGACTTCATGCAAGACCTGCACGGATGAAGTAAATGCACAGAAAAAGGTCTCAAACAGCTTAGAAATAATTCTTGAGGAAGAAATGAAGAATATAAAACTCCCCGAGAATTTTTCCAGGATTGTAGCCGCCAAAGCCGAAAGCAGCGTCGGCGGAATAAGACAGAGAAAAGAGATAGTTCGCGCGCTCGTGATATGCGGTGTCCTTCTCTTGTTTTTGTTTATCGGGTTTGGATCCAAGGTAAGCCCTTTGATTCCCGAGTTTCAACACGTTACAAGCAAGATCGGTTCTTTTGTTGGATTCGGCTTCTACTTAGGATATGAGGCGTTGGTTGGAATTGGTGTCATTCTTCGATCTTTAACTCATAAATTAGTGTTTGGCTCTGTTGTTTCACTGATAACAGTCGCGGCTCTTTTTGCCGTAGCTTTTATTTCCTTATCACGGCTGGTGTCGCGATATAGCAGATTGTAATTAAAAGTGGTGCCCTCAAATGTCAATCAGTTAGAATTCTCCTTTCCGTTATTTGCCGTCGCGCGAATTTTCTTTCTTGTATCCCTTTCCGTTATTCTTGTGCTGTCGGTTTCAGCTCAGGCAGATCTGTCTCAGCCGGACGAAAAAACTTTGGTCATTACCGATGCTCCGGACGCAGAGGTTTTTGCTTTTGGTAAAACAGTGATCGTCAAAAAGCGGACAAAGGGGGTTTTGTCATTCGGCGGGGATGTGATCATAGAGGGCGAAGTTTCGGGCGATGTGGCAACGATCGGTGGTTCTGTGACGCAAAAACGGGATGCGTTCATCGGCGGAGACGTTATAATATTTGGCGGAAAGTATAAGCCGGAAGCGGAGAATCCCAAGCGAAACAAAGATCGCGAGACGGTAATGTACGCCGGATACGAGAAAGAATTGCGTGGGCTGATGCATGAGCCTTCGCAGCTTTTTGCACCGGCATTTACCTGGTCATTTATAGCACAAAGACTCTTTTCGGTACTTTTCTGGTTTTTAGTTTCACTCGCGATCGTAACGCTGACGCCTGGCGCTGTCGGAAGGGCCATAGTCCGTTTTCAGCTTTCAACCCTCAAGGTCTTCGGCATTGGTGCTTTAGGCTTCATTGTAACTACACTTGCGCTGATGCTTAGTCTGGAAATGCTTCCGTCTTTTCTGAGTGTGATCTTATGTCTGATGGCATTTGTATTGATAATGCTTTCTTATGTGTTCGGGAGGGTCGCACTGCAGGCAAGTGTCGGGAAATGGATACTAAAAAAGATATCGCCTGAAAGGAAGCCTTCTGAAGCGTTTGCACTGATAATCGGCGCTGCTTTTTGGACTGTTCTCCTTTCAATTCCGTATCTTTGGACCCTGACACTTTTTGCTCTTTTTATAGCCAGCCTTGGTCTCATTCTTACGGCGAGGTCGATCGAAACCTGGAAGGATACTCCTGGTTTTTCGGGCAAAACCTGATCGGTTTCCCAACACTTATTTCTTCACAAACATTTACACTTCTTTACACAAAAAACAAGACTTTTTTCATACACTCTAAGTCTAATTTGCGTACTAGGCAAAGAACCTTTAACGCACAGCATCCGTATAATTCAAGTTTTTATATTTTATCCGAATTTTTGGGAGATCCATATTAATGACCATGAAGTTTATTCCTTATTTTTTTACCGCTTTAATGCTTTTCTGTGCTGCAGTCTCAGCACAAAACAATTTGCCGGATCTTGGGATTCAGAAAGAACTCGCAGTTGGTATCGTGAAATCTGTAGGGGAAGAGAAGATCGTTCTTGAAACCAAAGACGGGATGCTCGACGTGTTGATTGTTCAGGCAACTACTTACAAACGCCTGCCGCCTGACAATTTGAGTTTGAAAGCGGCGACCGATGCGAAATTTACCGATGTAGCAAATGGAGACAGGATCCTGGTTACCGGAAAGGTTTCTGACGATAAGAAAAATATCATTACCAAAACGGTATATCTCGTTAAAGACTCCGACCTGAAAGCACAGCAGGAAAAAGAACGACAGGAGTGGACTACGCGCGGGATCTCCGGCCGTGTTTCTTCAACTGACCCGGCTACTAAGGAGATAACAGTAGAAATGCGCGGCATTACCGGAACTGTTACGAACGTAAAGGTTACACCGAAAGAAGATGTGAAGTATCTCCGCTATTCTTCAAAATCCGTAAAATTTCAGGATGCAGTTGTTAGCGATTTCGCATCGATTCAGGTGGGCGACATGGTCAGAGCCCTTGGTGACCGAAGCGCGGATCAAACCAGTCTTAAAGCTGAGCAGATTTTGACGGGCGCATTTGTCACAGTAGCCGGTACAGTTAAATCGATCGATGTAGACAAAAATGAAGTTACAATTACCGATCTTAAAACCAATGAAGACGTCACAATCGCCGTCAACAATGATTCATTGTTGAAAAAATTCCCGACCGAAATTGCTGAAAGAATGGCCGGAGCTCAAATGATGGGAATGCAGGGCGGCGGACAAGGAAACGGCGGAAACCAGCCAAGGCCGACAGGACAATCCCGTCCGGGAAACGGAGAGGGCAGACCTGACGGGGCTGGACCGCGGCGCGGTATGGGCGGTGATCTCAATGAAATGCTCAATAGATTTCCAACGATCGGAGTTTCGGATCTAAAAGTTGGGGATATGCTTGCGGCCTCGAGCCCCAAAGGCGATGACCCTAAACATCTTACCGCGATCAAGCTGCTTGCCGGCGTCGAACCATTTTTGAGAATGGCGCAAATGTCTTCGGGGCGTACCGGCGGACGAGGCGGCGTTGGCGGTTCACTGCAGATACCGGGATTAGACGGTGTTGATTTTTAATCAAGGATTTATATACGTAAGAATAAAATTGATAATAGAGGGAAATAATGAAATTCATAAAATCATTTCTTGGCATAAGTGTACTCGCGCTGGTCGCAGTAACGACTGCCCTTGCACAACAAACCGGTGAAATAAACGGTGACGTGACCGATAGTGTCGGTGCCACAGTTGTAGGCGCATCGGTGACAGTAATCGATTCAAAAGGAGCTGAGAAAACCACCGTTACAGCCAGCAATGGACGATTTCGGGTCAATGGGCTTGCTCCCGGAAAATACACAGTGATAATTTCGGCTCCCAGTTTTGCGGTTTACGAAAACACTGAAGTTGAAGTTAAGTCAAGCGGCAATGACGCGTTGAGCGTTGTTCTCCAGGTTGAAGAGGTTACGGCGGAAGTTGAGGTCAACGGGGAAGGCACCGTTAGCACGGATCCGGCGAACAACCTGAGTGCTATGGTTTTAAAGGAAGATGATCTCGACGCGCTGCCGGACGACCCGGATGATCTCGAGCTCGCGCTTCAGGCCCTGGCCGGAGGCGGAGCCGGACCGAACGGCGGTCAGATATACATTGATGGTTTTGAAGGCGGAAATCTTCCTCCAAAAGATTCAATTCGAGAAGTCAGAATAAACAGTGATCCGTTTTCGGCTGAATATGACCGAATGGGTTTTGGACGTATCGAAATCCTGACAAAGCCGGGAACGCAGAAGTGGGGCGGACAGGGATATTTCAATTTTAATGATTCGGCGCTGAATGCGCGAAATCCATTTTCGGAAAATAAAATAGACAGCCAAAGAAAGTTTTACGGCGGATCGATCAGCGGTCCCCTCGTTAAAAATAAGGCTTCTTTTTCGTTGAGCGTAGATAATCGGGATCAGTCGACCGGAACCAGTGTAAATGCGACCGTAATCGATCAAAACTTTAATATCAGTCCTTTTCAGCAAGAGTTTTCCGAGCCAAGGAAACGATTTTCGATTAATCCGCGACTGGACTATCAGATCAACGATACAAACACTCTTGTTGCAAGGTATGAATTCGAGCGCGGCTCATCGAATGACTTCGGCGGCGGCTTTTCGCTTCCAATCCGCGGAAGCGAGTCGAAGAATACTGAACACACTTTTCAAATTACCGAAACTGCAATTTTGAATGCGAAGACGGTCAACGAAACCCGTTTTCAATTCCGGTCGGATAGTAGTGATGTAACGGG
The DNA here is from genome assembly GCA_041394785.1 of Pyrinomonadaceae bacterium. Classification (GTDB taxonomy): domain Bacteria; phylum Acidobacteriota; class Blastocatellia; order Pyrinomonadales; family Pyrinomonadaceae; genus Aridibacter. Next base: position 154,464 of record JAWKHO010000001.1, read on the forward strand.
AGACAATTCCAATCCTGCCATAAATGTGCTTGACGCATTCTATGGCGGCGGTTCAACGATCGGTCTGAATTACGACCGCAACCGTTCATGGGATATTCAGAACAATACAACCACATCGCTCGGTAAAAATTCAGAACACTCAATCAAGTTTGGCGCACGACTTCAAAGAACTTCGCTTGAAGATCGTACCGAGTCAAATTATGCAGGTACGTTCACTTTCACCGGGTTTATTCCTAACGGCCCTAACCCGTATGATCTCGACGGAAATGGAGTTGTCTCGTCGATCGAACAGTATCGGGCAAAACTCCTTGGCGAAACAGATCCGCTTTACAACCCTAGCCAGTTTAGCATCACCACGGGTAATCCGCTTTCGAGCATTTCGCAGACCGAAGTCGGGTTGTTCTTTAAGGATGATTGGAGAGTTAATCCCGGGTTGACCCTTAGTTACGGGCTGAGATATGAGAATCAGTCAAATATCGATGATAACCTGAACTTTGCCCCGAGGTTTTCATTTGCATATTCCCCCGGTGCGGGGGGCGCAAAGGCTCCGAAAAATGTCTTCCGCGGCGGGGTGGGGATCTTCTATTCGCGTTTTGGAGAAAACTTAACTCTTCAGGCTCAGCGTCTTGACGGTATCCAGCAACAAAACTTCATTATCGGCGGTGCCAATCCGATCTTAGGACAGGCTATCTTTACTCTAAACGGAGTTACAAACGTACCGACAGCTGATCAGTTAGCGAATATCGCTCCGCTGACGAGCACGCCGAGGATTATTGCTGCGGATATACAGGCTCCTTATACCATGCAGGGCGCATTCAGTTTTGAACGCCAGTTGCCTGCTCAATCGAATCTGTCGATTTTTTACACATTTTCGCGGAATCTTCACCTGATTCGTTCGCGAAATATCAATGCTCCGGTTTGTCCGCCCGGATTTGCATGTCCGACGACAGACCCGGTTGCGCTGCAGGCGCTTCGTCCGGATCCGACACAAGGAAATATCTATCAGTATGAATCGAGCGGGTACGCTACTGATCAGCGTTTGATCTTTAGATTCTCGACTCGTTTTAGCCAGAAGTTCACGATGTTTGCAAATTATTTCTTAGGGAAATCAAAGAGCAATTCGGACGGAAGTTTTCCGGCATACAGCTATGATATTACGGACGAATTTAGCGATTCATCGCGAGATGTAAGACATACGTTCTTTTTGGTGGGTTCGATTCAAGCTCCATTTGGAATTAGTCTGAGTCCGTTTATTGTTGCGCGATCGGCGAGTCCGTTTGACATAACATCGGGACGGGATTTTAACGGAGATTCGATCTTCAACGACCGTCCGACATATGGTCAGCTTGCTGATGCATGTGCGCTAAACGGATTAACCGCATCCTGGTGTGACGTTTCCGGATTTGATCCCAATGACACGATCAGACGGAATTTTGGACGGGGATCATCCTCGCTCACGGTCAACCTCAGTCTGAACAAAACGTTTGGATTCGGAAGCACCGGACGTACACCGTCGGGTGATTCCGGAGATCAGCCTCGTGGTCCGGGCGGCGGTGGACGCGGCGGCCGGGGCGGTGGCGGACGCGGTGGATTTGGAGGTTTTGGAGGATTTGGCGGCGGCGAACGCAAGCCGTATAACCTGACAGTTGGAGTTAGAATAAATAATCTTTTTAACACCAATAATGTTAATAATCCGGTCGGAAACATCAACTCGCCGCTGTTTGGCCAATCCACAAATATTCAGGGTGGCTTTGGTGGAGGCGGATCTCGCCAGATCGAAATTAGCACGCGGTTTCGGTGGTAAGTTCGGATCAAATGAGGTGTGAAAAAAAAGGTGGAAGCGAAATCGCTTTCACCTTTTTATATTGCCTCCGAAAAACAAATAAAGTAATTTTGTTTGCATCATATTTTTCTATGATTTTAGAAGGAGTAATGTTTGATGAAAAAAGTCCTTGTGATATTAATCTGTGCAGTTTTTATACAAACTGGATTCGCTCACTCTAACTTGCGTGTAGATCAACTACGCATACGTAAAGAAATAAAAGCAAAAACATCGACATCCGCGTCTGAATTGGCCGAAAAAGCACTGGAAGCACACGGCGGAAAAAAATATAAGGAGATGAAAACTCTGTCTATCAGCGGGGATGTTGAAGTTACTGCTTCGATGATCAATCAGCCGATTCCGGCAACATTTGTTACGATCTTTTCGGGCGACAAATACCGGCTGGAGATCAATAACCCCTTCCAACCGCTAAAGCAGGCTTTTGATGGAACAGAGACGTATACTTCTGCCGGCCGCGGATTCTCACTGCCGCCGATAAATCGTTTGGGTTTGCCAATGCTTCAGCGGCTTGGAGACGAGGGTTTTACGGTTTCTGCGCTCGGCGACAGTAAGAAATATGGGTTTCGTCTAACCTCACCAGAAGGATATTTTACGGATTTTTATCTGAACAAGAAGACCAATCAGGTAAAGGGATACGAATCCACGTACGATGTCAGCAACCGCGATGTTGTTACTATTGTTGAGATCGATAAATATATTGAGAAAGACGGAGTGGTCATTCCTCAAAAGTATGCTCAGCGGTTCGATATGGGCCAAATGACTGTTTATGCTGAATTTAAGGCAAAAGAAATTCTGGTAAACATCGAGATCGAAGACGGTGTCTTTCAGCTCAAGTAGCGTTTTAAAACAAAAAAGACTGCGGTCAATTGAGCGCAGTCTTTTTTGTGATTTTACTTAATTCTTAAACCGTCAGGATTTCCTGTTCTTTTGTTTTTGAAAGTTCATCGATCTGGCCGGAGAAATCATTCGTCAATTTTTGAACTTCTTCAAGACCGTAATGTTCGTTGTCCTCTGAGATCTCTTTTTCCTGCAATAGCCTTTTCAATTCGTTATTTGAATGCTGTCGAATATTCCGGATCGCGATCTTGTGCTCCTCGGCAATTTCGCCCACTTGTTTAGCAAGCTGCTGGCGGCGTTCTTCATTAAGAGGCGGGATCGGAAGTCTGATGATCTTACCGTCATTTGACGGATTTATCCCCAAATTGGCAGAGTTTATCGCCTTTTCAATAGCATCGATCTGAGTTGCATCCCACGGCTGGACGGAAAGAAGCTGTGGCTCTGGAACGCTAACCGAAGCCATCTGATTGAGAGGGGTCATCGTTCCATAATAATCAACGACGATCGAATCCAGCAGACTTATACTTGCCCTCCCGGTTCGAACCGCCGCCAGTTTCTTTTTCAGATCTTCGATAACGGCAGCCATTTTCGGTTTCGTTTCTTTTATTACAGCATCTGTGCTCATAATTTCCTCTTTTCGCTTAACCTATTGAATGCGATTTTTCGTCCATCGAAACCAACGTTCCGATAGAAAGATCTCCCATTGCGGCCTTCAGAATATTGCCCGATGTATTCATATTAAATACCATGATAGGCAAATTATTGTCCATACACAGCGAGATCGCGGATGTATCCATCACCTTCAAACGTTTTTCCAAGACTTCCTGATAGGAGATCTTATCAAATTTGACGGCGTCCGGGTTTTTTACAGGGTCTGCCGAGTAAATTCCGTCAACTTTAGTTGCCTTCATTATAACTTCCGACCTGATCTCCAATGCTCTCAGTGCGGCTGCCGAATCCGTTGTAAAATAGGGGTTTCCGGTGCCAGCTCCAAAAATCACTACCCGACCTTTTTCAAGATGACGGATCGCGCGGCGGCGAATAAATGGCTCGGCAAGCTGCGGAATATCGATCGCTGACAAGACACGCGTAAAAACATCGCATTTTTCGAGAGCATCCTGCAGAACGACGGCATTCATCACCGTGGCGAGCATCCCGATGTAATCGGCGCTTCCGCGGTCCATATTTCCGGCCGATTGTGAAACGCCGCGGAAAATATTGCCGCCCCCGACAACAACGGCGACCTCGACTCCCATCTGATAAACCGCCTTGATTTCTTCGGCCACCGATTTCGCTACTTTCGTGTCGATACCGTAATTCTGGTCGCCCATCAAGGCCTCACCGGAAAGCTTTAGTAAAACTCGTTTATACGCGGGTCTTTTCATAGGTTGTGCGGCTTGGTAGGTATATATAGTGTAAGCGAAACTCGCTGAAGTTCAGTCGCTTCTCTCACACCATATATCAACTTCTATTTACTTACCGACCATCGATGCAACTTCACTTGCGAAGTCGTCCTGACGTTTTTCAATACCCTCACCCATTTTATAGCGGGTAAATCTTCGTACTGAGATATTTTCCTTGATCGATGCGATCTTTTCCGTAACCAGATCTCCGATGGTTTTTGAAGGGTCTTTTACAAAGGGCTGCTCAAGCAAAACGATCTCTTCGTAGAACTTATTCAAACGCCCGTCAATGATCTTATGCAAAACTTCGTCGGGTTTCGAAGCATTTTTCTCGTCATTTTTAAGCTGTTCCATGAGGATCGCCTTCTCTTTTTCGATCTCAGCTTCCGGAACCTCTTCGCGCGTGATGTATTTCGGATCGACCGCTGCAATATGCATTGCAACATCTTTTACCAACTGCTGGAATTCTTCACCTCGTGAAACAAAATCGCTTTCGCAGTTTACTTCCACCATCACACCGACCTTTCCGCCCATGTGAATATACGAGCCAACTGCTCCTTCGGCTGTAACGCGACCCGCTTTTTTGCCTGCCGTCGCCATTCCTTTTGTTCTTAAAAGTTCGATCGCCTGCTCAATATTTCCGCCGGTTTCAACTAGTGCGTTCTTACAATCAACCATTCCTGCGCCGGTTTTTTCGCGCAGATCTTTTACCATTGCTGCTGTTATATCTGCCATAATTCAACTCCAAATAAAATTACTTATAAAAAAGCGTAGCCCGTTTATCAAGTTAAGAGCTACGCCAATCAAACAAAAAATTAATAGTTTAACTTGCTGATGCTTCTGTCTTTTCCTCGTTTTCCGAAGCCTTTTCCGCTGCCGCATCGACAGCCTCTTCAACCGAAGCGGCCGGAGCCTCTTCCGGTTTTTCTTCAGCTTTAGCTTCCGCAGGTTTTTCCGCTTCCGCAGCTCCAGTTTTGACTTCCTCAGCAGCCGGAGCTTCACCGGTTTTCGATTCCGTAACTTCAGAAGCATCGGACTCAGCGGCTTCAAAATCTTCTTCCGAAACACCGCTTACTCCTTCAGTTGCAACGTTTTGTCCGTCAAGGATAGCGTCAGCGACGCGTGAGGTGAAAAGCCGTATTGCTCTTAAAGCATCGTCATTTCCCGGGATAACATAATCGACACCATCCGGAGAACAGTTTGTGTCAACAACTGCTACGACCGGAATGTTCAGCCGGTTTGCTTCTTTGATCGCGATGTCTTCCTTTCTTACATCGATGACAAAAAGCAGGTCGGGAAGTCCGCCCATATCCTTGATCCCCGATAAATTGCTCATCAATTTTGCAAGTTCGCGGTCGAGCTGAAGGCGTTCTTTCTTTGTAAGCATTTCAGCGCGCCCGTCTTCTTTCATCGCTTCGATCTCTTTTAACCGGTTGATCGACTTTTGAACGGTTTTGAAATTTGTCATCAAACCGCCGAGCCAGCGATTACTGACATAATACTGGCTGCAGCGCTGCGCTTCTTCAACAATTGCATCCTGTGCCTGTCGTTTTGTGCCGACGAATAAGATCTTTGCGTTTGGTCTTTCCGTTACAAAATCTTCGACATATGCAAGCGCGTCGCGAAAAAGTTTCTGTGTTTTTTGAAGGTCAATAATGTAAATGCCGTTGCGCTCGCCGAAAATATAATCTTTCATTTTCGGGTTCCAACGACGTACCTGGTGACCAAAGTGAACTCCTGCTTCGAGAAGCTCTTTCATTGTTACTGTTGCCAAAACTTGCTATCTCCTTACTTTTATTGGTTTTTGTACTCGCCGGAGTTGTCTGTAAACCAATAAACTCCGGCAATGGATTATTTCGCGGTACGCAATAAGCAATTCGCAGATAAAGTTCTCCGAACGAATTGCGTATCGCGTAACACGTAATGCGTTTATCTCTTCGAGAACTGGAAACGGGCACGCGCGCCTTTTTGACCGTACTTCTTACGTTCTTTCTTACGCGGATCCCGGGTGATCAAGCCTGCTTTCTTTAGCGTCGGTCTCAGGTCTGCATTGTATTCAAGCAATGCACGGGTGATTCCGTGACGGACGGCACCCGCCTGTCCGGCATTTCCGCCTCCCGAAACATTAACAAGAATGTCGAATTTGCCGGTACTCTCGGTCAGCGTCAGCGGCTGATTGATGATCATCCGCAGTGCCTCATTCGGGAAATAGTTTTCAAATTCGCGCCTGTTGACGGTCATTTTCCCTTCGCCAGGTCTAAGATAAACCCTGGCGATCGAAGTCTTTCTGCGGCCTGTTCCGTAATATTGTGTTTCTGCCATAATTAATTCGTAATCGGTATTAAGTAATCGGTATTAAGTAATCGGTAAGAGGTAAATATAAAACGACTTGTAACCGTTTACCCGTCACCTTTTCTACAATGTTTCAATTTCAAGCGGTTCCGGGTTTTGTGCAGCATGCGGATGTTCTGCATCAGCATAAACCTTGAGCTTTTTGAACATCGCTCTTCCGAGCTTTGTCGAAGGAACCATCCCTTTTACAGCACGTTCGATGATCTGTTCAGGTTTATCCTGAAACATTTTCTTTACAGAAGTAGTTCTCAGTCCGCCCGGATAACCCGAATGGCTGTAATAGTTTTTCTGTTCATTTTTCGACCCTTTAAATACCGCGTGTCTTGCGTTGATAACTACAACGTGATCACCCATATCCAAAAAAGGTGTCCATGAGGGCTTGTTCTTACCCGTCAGAATCTTTGCTATTTCGGTCGAAAGTCTGCCGACCGTTTTACCTTTAGCGTCGACGATAAACCACTTGCGCTTTTCAGCCAGATTTTTTCCACTCGGAAAATACGTACTCATAATAAATACTTAGCCTTTATAAAGAATTTTCGCCAAAATGCGAACCGTTAGAATATCTAAAAAGCGTGGGGTCGTCAAGCAAAGACGGACGTTACGGATCAATGTTTAATTGCTTTTTCGCAAAGATCAGTCCGAGCATAGTTTTTGCATCCTCGATCTCCCCGTTTGCGATCATATTTAGGGCATCCTGAAAAGAAATTCGCTCAACGGAAAGTATTTCATCATCGTCCAGATTCTGCTCCGTTCTTGTCAGATCTGTTGCGAGGAAAACGTGCATTTTTTCGGTCAGAAAACCGGGTGAGACGTAAAACTCTGTTAACTTTTTGATCTTCGCAGCTTTATAGCCGATCTCTTCCTCGACTTCTCTGAATGCAGATGCTTCAGCGGTTTCACCAGCTTCCAGCGTGCCGGCAGGCAGTTCCAGGAGAAACTTCTCGGCCGCGTGCCGGTATTGCCTGACAAACCCGATCGTCAGATCTTCAAAAACCGGAACGATCACCGCACTTCCGCCGTGAACGATAATGTCACGCTCATATTCGTTTTCGCCTTCACGAATCGTCGCAGATAAGAGATCGAAGATCCTGCCTTGTCGGATCATTTTGGTTGAAATTGTTTTTGGTTTCATGACCATTTACGTGCCCAGGACTTTCTTCAAGCGAATGTCGATTTGTGGGTTATATACGACCCGATCATCAAAGTGAGCTCTTTAAGCGGACTAAAAAACAGGTAAAACAAGAATATTACGACGAACTGCGGCGATACCATTAAAAATGATTCGTAATATATACAGTCAGAATACTGAATATTCGGATCGAAACCTGAGCCAAAAAATGAGCCGAAGAGCAGTTTTGCGCTTGACAACTTAAATCCCAGAATCGTAAACCACGCAATCAACCAGGAAAGCTGTGAGATCCAGATCGAAAACTTTTTGTGAAAATCAAGAATTATAAATCGGATGGAAAATAGAATTGCTATTGTTGTAAGGAATCCTAAACCGACGATCTCCTTTTCCCAATTTTCGGAAAACCAATTGCCGGTTCTTTCTAAATTCTCCTCGCGTAGAATATTGAGAGCAACCGATATTTCGAAAACCGCAGAACCAATGAGCAGCAATGACATACCCATTGAAACGAGCCGCGACCAACCAAGGATCAAATCGTACTTATCGCTGGAATTCATTTGGATCACTTCGCACTATTCAGGTAATCACGGATAGTTTTCAGGTCTTCCCAAACTTCACGTTTCTTTCTAGGATCGCGAAGCAAATATGCCGGATGAAAGGTCGGCATCACTTTTACGCCGAAGTAATCTTTAAAGCTTCCGCGGAGTTTTGTAATTCCGGTCTTTGTATCAAGCAGATTCTGACAAGCCGTATTGCCCATTACGACGATAACTTTAGGACGGACAACGGCGATCTCGCGGAGGAGAAAAGGCCGGCAAACGATAGCTTCATCTGCCTGCGGCTGCCGATTTCCGGGCGGGCGGCACCTGTTGATATTTCCAATAAAGACCTCGTCACGGGTAAGATCAATACTTTCTATCATTTTTGTAAGCAGCTGTCCGGCGCGTCCGACGAATGGTTTACCTTGTTCATCCTCATCCGCACCCGGCGCCTCACCGATAAACATCAGATCGGCATTCGGATTCCCGACGCTGTTTACTACCTGCGTTCGTTTCTCACAAAGCCGGCATCGCTGACAGTCCTTTCCGATCTCATCTCTGATCATTTCAAGGGTTTCATTTGATTCCGGAAGATCAACCGCGGGCTCAATCATTAAGGGTGCTTGAAATTCCGGCTTTTCCGGCTTGTTCTCATCTTGTTTGCGTGCTGCCATGGTTTCGTTAGACCGCTCAATTAAAGGTGATGTTCCCTGACTCCGGTCCGAAAGCCTGGCAGAATCAAAAATATTTCGCCGGGGGGAATTGGTTTTTCTTTCGATGATTGTCTGAGGACGTCGATCTGTGATCGTTGAGATCCCTTCAGCAGGAACGTACTTTTCCGGTCTGTCGGGGCGGTCCGCAGTCCGATCTTTCTCCGGCTTTTTCGCGCAATTTAGGTCCGGTAGCTCGGCATCTATGTGCTCAACACCCAGTTCCTGCAGGAAAAGAATGTGCTCTTTTGTATCTGCCAGAAGTTTGGCGAACTCACTTTTTGTTTTCGCATCATCCATAAACAGGCCGGCGATCACTTCTTACGTCTGATTTCTGCTACTTTATCGAGGATCCGGTGCGCAAGTTCTGATTTCTTCATCAGCGGTACTTCGGTTGAAGTGCCATCTGCTTTTGTTAAGATAGTCGCTATATTTGTATCCGAATTGAATCCGGCTCCTTTTTTTGTAACATCATTTGCAACGATCATATCAAGGTTCTTTCGTTCCATCTTCGATTTTGCGTATTCGACGATATTATTTGTTTCAGCAGCAAACCCGACCACCAGAAGTCCGTTGTGGCGTTTTTCTGAAACTGCGGCAAGAATATCCTGCGTCCTTTCAAGTTCCAGCGAAAGTGAATCGTTTCTTTCCTTTTTGATCTTGGATTCTGAAGATATTTTTGGCCGATAATCCGCAACCGCAGCGGCGCCGATAAAGATGGTCGAATCGGGAAGGTGATCAAAGGTCTTGTCAAACATTTCCTGCGCTGAATCGCCGGAAACAATATTCAATCCCGATGGCGGGTTTACTGAAGTGACACCCTTTACAACTGTTACTTCAGCGCCTCTTTCAAAAGCGGCTTTGGCAAGGGCAAATCCCATCTTTCCGGAAGAACTGTTTGAAATAAATCTAACGGGATCGATCGCTTCGCGTGTCCCGCCAACTGTTATTAAGATCCTTTCTCCAGCGAGATCACTAACTACGCGTTTTTTTTTTGAGAGAAGCGACAGCGCTTGTTCAACTATATTTTCAACGTCTTCGAGTTTGCCGGTGCCGATTGTCTTGCAGGCCAGTTCACCTGAAACAGGTTCGATAAACTCAACTCCGTCTGCTTCGAGCATTCCGATATTTCGCTGCGTAGCAGGATGATCCCACATTTCGACGTTCATCGCCGGGGCGATCAAAACCGGGGCATCAGAGGCGAGATAAGTTGAGGTCAGGAAGTCATCGGCGATCCCGTTCGCAAACTTCGCGATGATATTTGCGGTTGCCGGAACGATCAAAAGTAGGTCTATTCCTTGAGAGAAATTTACGTGGGCGATCGGATCAGGATTGTCCGGATCGTAATCATCGACGATCACATATTTTCCGGTAAGAGCGCGAAATGTCAGCGGGCGGATAAATTCGGTCGCGTGTTTTGTCATTGCGACCTGAACTTCACAACCGCTTTTCTGCAGCAGACGAAGAACCTCGATCGCCTTATACGCCGCGATTCCTCCGCTTACGCCGAGTCCGATCCGATATTTCTTATCTTCATTCATAGCTGTGAAAAGCAAAGGTTAGCACAGATTAGTTCCAATAAAAAACAAAACGTATTTTGGGAGGAAATGATAGAATGTAGCGCCGAAAGCGGGATCTTATGACCAATCAGCCAAATCTTTTTGACAGAAATGACAGCGCGATCGAGGATGAAAGGGTCGTACTATACGCGCTTGGTGACTTTGTCTCCCGTGGTAAGGTCCTCGCAGACAGGGAACTGCCGCTCGAACGTCTGCTCGGTGCTTTTCGGCGTGCGTTCGAAAACTATTCGGTAAAGCCGCTTAGCGACGCGAGGCTCGCTACTGTTCTCAAAAATCTGGGTGCCCAAGTTACCGAAGTCCCCGATTTCGTTGCAAAACATCCGTTCCGGGTAGTGGTATCCGCCCGTCTCGCTCAATCCGCTGAGGAAGTTTTCAGAAGCGAAAGAAAACCGGAATAATATCGGGCCGAATCGAAAATCAATAAGACCTCGGCTTTTTCCCGCCTTCTACAAACTTATCTGCAAAAACGACGACACAGATAAAACTTGCATCGCTGACTTTTCCGCATGCGGCTCCGAAAAGAAGAAATTTCGGATTAAGCACGTTTTCGCGGTGATGACGGCTCGGAACGCCGTCATCGATCAGCATCGAAATTGTTACCTGTTCGGGAGTGGTCTCCCAGCTTGTGATGTTCTCGCCGGCCTGTCCCGGCGATCCGAATTTATTCAGACGTTTTGTCAGATCACTTCCGTCTTTTCCGTAATGACCCAGCGAAGGATCTTCCTTCAAATCGTTAAATTGTGCACGGGCGACTTTCTCAAGACCGGCCGATAATTTGAATGCGTCGAGTCTCGCAGTTGACTTTAATGCCTCGATCGCTCCGTCAACCGCCGGAATTCCCTCAACCATCTGAAAACGCGGGCGTCCCGGAAGCGATAGAATTCTTCCTGAGATTTGAGTCTTTCGGTTTTCCAGCTTTTTAAGATAATTCTCAGGTGAGGTCCGTGCAGAATTCATTTCAATTAACAGCCGCTGCTCGAACGTCAAAGGCGGGTCCGCATTTGTGGCAGTATCATTGTTCTTTAAGTTACTCTGGGCGTACACGGGAACAAATAAAAAAGCAGACGCTAAAACTGAGAGTAAGGTGAAAAATCGCATAAAATACTCCGGCGAACCTATTTGCAAGGGTGCATGTCAATAGTAGACTTTTTATCTGGTGAATCACAAGTTTTTTTGAGGCAGGAAGCCGGGATTTCAGGAGTAATCGTTGCAGTTTAAACCAGAACGGAATAATTTTGCACAATACTTGGATTAATGTTTTAACGATACTTTTTGGTAAATAATTTGGAGAGAAAGATAAGCAATAAATGATGAAAAATAAATTTTTAATAACTCTGCTTCTGACATGCGCTTTTGTGTTGAGTGCATGCGGACAGACGGTGCAGGATCAGGGAAATGGTCAGTTAAACACGGAGAAAAAGAAAGAGGGCTTGATGAAAAAAGCCGAATTTGTCTCTGCAGACGAAGCGGCAAAGAGGGCACTAAAAAAAGGCGACAAAATGCCGGTTTTTAACCTGCCTAACTCAAAAAATCAAAATATCAGCAGCGATGAATTACTTGAGAAGTCGAATTTGATCGTAGTTTTTTACCGCGGTGCATGGTGTCCGTATTGCAATTTATATCTAAAAAGGCTGCAGAATAGCTTGAGCGAAATAAAGGAAAACGGCGGCGAGTTAGTAGCGATCTCAGTCGAAAACCCCGACAACTCGTTGACTGTGGCGGAGAAAAACGAACTTCAGTTCACGGTTTTAAGCGATAAGAAACTGGAGTTGGCCCGAAAGTTTAATCTTGTGTACCAACTCGACCCGGAAACCGACAAAAAATACAAGGGTTTCGGAATTGACCTCGTAAAAAATAACGGGACCGAAACCCCTGACCTTCCGATATCTGCAACATACGTTGTTGATCAGGATGGAAACATTACGTTTGCGTTTATCGATCCCGATTATAAAAAACGTCTTGAGCCGAACGACATCATTCTGGAACTTAAGAAAATTAAGAAATAGCAACGGACGATAAGTGTTATCAGATGGGCATTGTTATGCGGAAAGCAAGATCGATTTAAGCTTTCCGCAATCTTTTTGTTTTGTGATAACCTGACTCCATTGTTTTGGGAGGACAAAGTATATGAAAAAGATCCTCAGCTGCCTATTGTTGATGTGTTGGATACTCACATCAATGGTGTCTCCTCAGAAAAAACCTCAGCCCGATCTGTTAACGCTTCAGTCACCCAAAAATCCCAGACTCGGTTTTGTAATACACGGTGGAGCGGGAGTGATCAGGCGGGGAGATCTGACGCCGGAAGTGGAAAAGGAATACAGGGATAAACTCGAAGAAGCCGTTTTAGCCGGATATAATGCGCTAAAAGAAGGGAAAACAAGTCTCGATGCGATCGAAATTGCGATCCGTATAATGGAAGATTCTCCGCTTTTTAATGCCGGAAAAGGTTCGGTTTTCACCGCCGACGGGAAGAATGAACTCGATGCGGCGATCATGGACGGCAAAACCCAAAACGCCGGCGCGGTTGCCGGTCTTCACCGTGTAAAAAATCCGATCACATTAGCCCGAGCCGTTATGGAAAGATCTCCGCACGTTATGATGATCGGCGAAGGTGCGGAAAAGTTTGCAGAGGAAATGAAGGTTGAATTTGTTCCCGAAAAGTATTTCTTTACGCAGCGCAGGTGGGATGCGCTTCAAAAGATCATCGAAAGCGAAAAAGCTAAGGAAAACGGTAAAGTGTCCTCTCAGCTTGATCCGAGACTGGAGCCGGAGAATAAATTCGGAACCGTCGGAGCGGTAGCTCTTGATAAAGACGGAAATGTCGCGGCCGGAACTTCCACGGGCGGTATGTCTTATAAGAAATACGGAAGAGTCGGCGACGTTCCGGTGATCGGTGCCGGAACTTATGCAAATAACCAAACCTGTGCTGTTTCGGCAACCGGTTGGGGAGAATTCTTTATCCGTTTAAGCGTTGCTCGGGATATTGCTGCGCTGATGGAGTACAAAGGAATGCAGGTGCAGGAGGCGGCGGATACGGTTATCCATAAAAAACTGCAGTTTCTCGGCGGTGACGGCGGTGTGATCGCTATCGATAAGGCGGGAAATATCGGGATCTCGTTCAATTCCGAAGGAATGTACCGTGCGTATATCAATGAAGACGGGAAGGCAGTTGTTGAGATCTATGAGAAGAAGAATCGCGTTTTGTATTAGACTAAATATTTACAAAACTATCCGTAAAAGCGCGACTTCGGCGAAATCTTATTATGAATATGGAGACAAAGATCCAAACAGCCAGAAACAGTTGCAGAACCAGGATCAATAAGGTTGTGTGATCAATTATGTTTGTTGCAACAGAAGTTGAGAAATAATCAATTAATCCGAAGACATTAAAACCAATATAGCCCGAACAACATAGGATAGTTACTACCTCCGACCACCGATATTCCCTATAATTTGCTATCGCCAAAATCAATAAGGGTAAACTAAGTGCGATCTCATTGAGCGGCCCAATGAATTTATTTGGGATCAGAATTGTCTGTATTAATTCAGATAAGAAAAGCGGCACCAACAGAATCGCTACTATTTTATAATTCGCCGTGAAAAGCGATGCTAATTTCATTTTCCGAGAATTTAATCAATCAAAGACTCAAATACTGTTTCCCTTACTTTTCGACCCCTCATCCATCTCAAATCTTCGGTCATCGCGCTGCCGGATCTTTTTCTCAAAATCGAGGATCTCATTGTCTTCGAAGTTTATTCCCATCGCGTGGGCATTGTCTTCGACGTCAGACTGATCAGGTGTTGGATTATGACCAAAAACGCTTTCTGCGCCGCTTGAATTCACCTCTTCCCATTCCGCATCGATGTCGCCGCCGGAATCTTTCGGCGATGAAGAATGATGTTCAGCCAAACGTTCTTCGAGTTCATGCGGGGCTTGCGGAGCATGAGAGATCTCTTCGTCGATGAAGTTTTGGACGTCCTCGTCGCCCACAGGTTGGTTAGCGTAAAATTCGAGTTGCTTTCCGTTCACAGCTTCTCACCTCCGTTGTATTTGATTACCGAAAGATTATCATAATCGATATCAAAGTGAGAAGATTTTTGGGGAAAATCGAGAGATAAGGCAGGGATCAGATAAAGACGATCGACTGCGACGAGGGAATATCAAAGCGCTTTCGGCACCGGTTATTCTTACACATCAATACATCGTCGATGCGAACCATATAATCACGCGATTTTTCAAACTGTATCCGGTCTGCCTCGTTCAGACGGCCATTCGGCCTTTTCTTTTTCGTTCTCTTTAGCCAGCGTACTTCGTAATCGTTACGTTCGCGGCAAAAACTACAGGAGAAGTTTGCTGTTTTTGTCTCCTGGCGTTCGTCAAAAATATCACGTTCGTTCATTTTAAACTTCCTCGCTTAAATCACGTAAAAATCGAAAACTAAAGATGCCGGTGTCGTGTCCGTCTGAAAAATGAAAATTGAGCGCGTATCTTCCGACGATCGATGTTTTTGAAAACGTCAGATCTTCGGATACGGTTTCATCTTTTAGCATTTTTTCGCCGGTCCATTCATTTATGCAGCTTGCGCACGGACACGAACGGCGCAGCGCTACAGCCGTATAGCTCGATTGATTGCCGTCAGACCAAGCGATCGACAGTTCCGAACCGCTTTCTTCCAAAATTTGCACAGGTTCTATCATATTCTTACGATCTCAGACGACAGCGCATTTTCAACGTCCGCAGCCGTAATGTCATAGTGGGACGAATGATAGATCACTTCACCCTTATGGATCACGATCGCCTGCGGTGATTCGTGTCGGATCCCGGTTTTTTCAGCAAGTTCGTTTGATATTTTGCGGGCGTCCTGTACTACCATCACCCAAATGTCCGTATCAATTTTTGAAACTTCGCTAAATACATTTCTGGATATCGGACAAGTGATGCTGTGCTTGAAAAAGACGATCGGTTTGTGATGAGACTCATCAAATAATTGCTTGAGGACTTCGCTCGTGTAGATTTCTTTAAATTTCGCGCTCATTTAACTAATTATTTCCCGGTTCAATATAAATTTCAGGTGAGGGAGGTCGATCGGTCGTTCCGCGGTCAGCCGGAAAGATCTTTCTATATGCAACAACGTTTCCGGCTATGATTATCGGAATCGTAAAGTAAGTTCCTACAAAACAGAGAAGTATGCCTAATAGAGAGATCAAAAAACCGATCCCCCATAAACCGGCAACACCCCGCAGATTTTTCCAAACCGAACGAATACTCAATCTTACCGCAGCAACTCCGGAAAGATTTTTGTCTACGATCAGCGGATACGCAAAAACCAGGAGAGTGTGAAAGCAAACCATTATTATCGCAACGACGAAATCGACTGCAAACGTTCCCGCAAGCAGGGCAAAGATCTCTTCTTCACTGAGCCGGGTTCCCATTACGCTCGCCATGATCAGCGGCGCATACATCAACGCGAATACGACAAGGGTCGGTACGATGATAAGAATCGTTACAAACAAGCTTGGGAAAAAATAACGGAATCCTTTAAACAGATCTTCAAACTGAACCTGCTCGCCGTCGATCGCTTTAAAGAAACATAAAAATATTCCGCAAATCATCGCGCCGATGAGTACATACATGCTCATTCCCCCGATCATCGCGCCGATGATCGTGACGCCAAATAAGAGCCAGTATTGACCTTTGATCAGCTGCCAGCCTTCCTTGTAGCATTCAACCGGCTTTATTACGTTTGTATTAAATTCAATCTCAGACATATCTAAACCGAATTCGGGGCATGTTGTTATTCCGGCGCATATATCCGCTCGAAATAATCATTTACCATTCTATCACTGCTGAATTGCGGAGTAAGAGTGGAGATAGCGTTTCGCATCCTTGATATCCATTTTGCGGGCAAAGCATGTTCATCAAGCTCGTAATAATCGGGAATTATCATATTTTCAAGAACATCATAAAGAGCCGCGGCATCGGAAAGATCACTTGTATGATCATCCTCAGCGGATGCGCTCAACCCCCCGACCGCAAATCCGTTGATTTCGTTAAAGCCTTCTATCCACCAACCGTCGAGAACCGAAAAATTCAATCCGCCGTTCATCGCGGCTTTCTGGCCGCTCGTGCCCGAAGCTTCAAGGGGTCTTCGGGGGACATTCATCCAGACGTCAACACCCTGAACAAGATAACGTGCTACTTCCTGGTCGTAGTCCTCGATAAATACGGCGCGATGCTGCCATTTGGATTCATGATTTATACTCATCAGGTTTTGGAGGATCTTTTTTGCCTTCCGGTCCTGCGGATGTGCCTTTCCGGCAAACACGAATTGAACCGGACAGTTTGCATCGTCCACCATTTTGAGCAGGCGCGGAAGATCGGTCATCAAAAGATTCCACCTTTTATATGCGGCAACTCGGCGCGCGAAGCCGATCGTCAGGATCTTTTCGTCGAATAGTTTTTGAGTGTCGACACGTTCGTTGATCGTTTCGTAATGTCCGGTATTTCTTCTGAGCGTTCGCTCACGGACAAATGCGACCAACAGGCTTTTCAGCGATTGATGTGTTTGCCATATTTCATCAGACGGGATCAGATTGACAGCGGTTTCCCACTCACCTGGATTGCTTATGATCTCCGGCCAATTCGAACCTATATGTTTTTCAAACAGACGCTTAAATGGCGGTGCGATCCACGTTGGAGGATGTACTCCGTTTGTAATATGCGTGATCGGAACTTCATTTGCGCTGGTCCCATCAGGAAACATTTTCAGCCAGAGATCACGCGAAACCTCGCCGTGTTTTTCACTTACACCGTTTGCCGAACGCGCCATGCGGATCGCCAGCGGCGTCATCCCGAACCATTCAGCTTCGTCATCGGGATTGGTTCTCCCGAGTGCGAGAAAATCATGGCGGCTTAATTTCAACGATTCATGAAAGGATCCGCTAAAGTATTCGTCGATCAGTTCAGGCGGAAAATTATCATTGCCGGCCGCAACCGGTGTGTGTGTCGTGAATACACATTTTTGACGAACCAGCGAAATCGCGTCTTCGAACGTTAACCGGTCGTCATTTGCAATACACTCCCTTGCCAGTTCCAGCGTTAGAAACGCCGAGTGTCCCTCGTTCAAGTGGTAGACCGATGGAGTTATTCCGAGCTTTCTGAGCAAATGGACGCCGCCAATGCCAAGTACTTTTTCCTGCACGACGCGTGTTTCACTGTCGCCGCCATAGAGGTGACCTGTGATCAGGCGGTCGATCTGATCGTTTTCCTCAACACCCGTATCGAGTAAATAAAGCGAGATCCTACCAACCTTTGCCAGCCAAATCTGAGCCGAAACCGTACGACCGGCGATATCGACATAAACAAGAATTCTATTTCCGTTTTCATCAAGTACCGGTGAAAGCGCCCGCTCGGCATCGAAAACATCGTGATAGTTTTCCTGCTGCCATCCGTCGTGGCCGATCTTTTGGCGGAAATAACCGAAACTGTAAAGAAGTCCGATCCCGATCAGCGGCATGTTCATATCGCTCGCTGATTTGAGATGATCTCCGGCCAGGATTCCAAGACCGCCCGAGTATATAGGGAGTGAATTGTGAACGCCGTATTCAGCACAGAAATAAGCAACCGGATTTTCCGCGGTGATTTGACCAAATGCTTTCGGCCGTTCCGAAATATAACGTTCGAACTTCTGTCTGAGAAGTTCGAGCTTGTCGGTGTAGTCCGGTTCGACAGCTTTCTGCCACAATCGGAGATCACTTACTTTTGCGAGCAATTCCCGCGGATTCTGTTCGCAC
Organism: Pyrinomonadaceae bacterium; assembly: GCA_041394785.1. Classification (GTDB taxonomy): domain Bacteria; phylum Acidobacteriota; class Blastocatellia; order Pyrinomonadales; family Pyrinomonadaceae; genus Aridibacter. Next base: position 172,651 of record JAWKHO010000001.1, read on the forward strand.
GATTCCCATATCTCGGGATCGAGGTCCCGAAAGAGCTCTGCTGCGTCAGAATTCCACGACCAATAGTAATTCCTTGACAAAGTATCCAGAAATTCCAGGTTTTCTGGCAATTTTCTGATTGAAGCGGTAATCGGTGATTCCGGTTCGGTTTCGGCGCTGGTAGCATGATGCATAAAATCGATGTTTTGGCGGAGGCTTTAATTACTAAAATGGTCCGGTCTTTTGCGCCTTGGTGCAGCCACAAAGGACAGACTTACGCAATATAAAGCATTGCAGGGAAGTTATCAAATTTGAGGGATTCTGCGTTCAGACAGTTTCGGAACCTGCAGTGATTTAAGCTGAGAATATCAGCTTTTAGTTTTTCCAATTCGCATAAATCGATGATGGACGGCAACGAGAAAACCGAAGACTACTCCGACAACGATAAGGATAAACAGAAATCTGTATTGCGGCGAATTTGGGTTTCCCGCATTTAGGAAAATTGCCAGCAAAAACAAGAGCGACCCGCCAAATGCAAAAAGTGCAGGAAGCCAGATAAATTCGCTTTTCATAAAAGCCGGACGACCAGCCGGATTCCCGAAAAGGATCGATTTCCATCTGTCGTAGTCCCAGCAAACAAGATAAAGCGCGGCGAGTGACATAAAGATCGTGATAAGCCACGTGCCCCTGAATCCGACGGAATTTGTCAAAACGGTAATATTTAGAATTATCGGAAAAAACATCAAAGCACCGATGTGAGAAGTGCGGGGGATCAGCAAGAGTATCGCGGCGGTTATCTGACACCAGCCGATAAACTGGTAGTAATAGCCGGTTTGATAAAGGGCATTAAAATAGTGACCAACCGGATGGGTGTCGGGGATCGAAGTAAACGGACGATTCATGATCTTGGGTATGCTCGGATAGATAAAACCGATACCCAGCAGGAGACGCGTAAATGCAGTAAAAATCTGCAGAAGACGTACCGAGACAACTGAATCATGCAGCCTGTCCAAAAACTTTTCGATTTTCATAAATTGGATAACGCACGTCAAAGTCGCGGGGTTTCAAGATTTTTCTGTGAATTATGAACGATCAGGCGCAGTTTTATATGGGTCGAGTTGCTCATAACCTTCCTGTGAAGTTATTATCGATAGTAATTCAAAATTCAAACAAAACACACAATTATTAAGGAAATCACTATATGGGAATCATACCGGTAAGGTGGACAGATGAATGCGTCGAAATGCTCGACCAGAGACTTCTTCCGACCGAAGAGAAATGGCTTAAATTAAATACGTACAACGACGTCGCAGATGGTATTCGCGATATGGTCGTTCGCGGCGCTCCGGCGATCGGCGTCTCATGTGCTTACGGAATAGCTTTAGGTTTAAAGAATTTCGTCGGAATGAACGTCGATGATATGGAAGAGGAACTCGAATATATCTGTGACGTTCTCGGAAAAACGCGTCCTACCGCGATCAATTTGTTTTGGGCTATAGACCGAATGAAACGTACGTTTCAGAAAGCGAAATCCGAAGGGAAGTCTGTCAGCGAAATTAAGCAGATAATGATCGATGATTCGAAAGCGATTCATGAGGAAGACATCGAATCTCAGCGGTTGATCGCTCAATTCGGCGGCGAGCTGCTTGAAGACAATTCAAATGTTTTGACACATTGCAATGCCGGTGCTCTGGCAACAGGCGGTGTGTGGGGAACCGCGCTTGGTGTAATCCGCGGTGCGGTTGACCAGGGCAAAAAAGTAAGCGTATTTGCGGACGAAACACGTCCGTATTTGCAGGGAGCAAGACTGACGGCATGGGAGCTTCTAAAGGACAAAATTCCGGTTACGCTGATCACGGATAATCAAAGCGGTCATATTATGAAAAAGGGTATGATCCAGGCGGTAGTTGTTGGCTCCGACAGGATCGCTGCAAACGGTGATGTGGCAAACAAGATCGGCACCTATATGGTGGCGGTTTTGGCTAAACGCCACGGGATCCCTTTTTACGTTGCGGCGCCCATGTCAACGGTAGATTTCAATTGTCCGACAGGTGATGATATTCCGATCGAAGAACGCGATATCCGCGAGGTGACACACGTCAAAGATATCCAACTGGCACCGGAAGGCATCGAGGTGGGAAATTATGCCTTTGATGTGACCCCAAATGATATTGTTGATGCAATAATTACGGAAAAGGGAGTTGCGCGAAAACCTTACACCGAGAGTTTGCGTAAAATGCAGGAAGACTTATAAATACAAAAAATTGAGGGAAAATATGACCAAATTCAGAAGAATTTCAGTGTTGCTGTTTGCGTTTGCAATGATCATGCAGGCAGCTCCGGCAGTTTCGGCTAAGGATCCGGCGTTAAATCCGGAAATCGTCGCAAAGATCAGAAAGGAGGCGATGGAGAACTCCCAGATAATGAAGACTCTTCATCAGCTTACCGATGTTTACGGACCGCGTTTGACAGGCTCGCCAAATCTTGAGGCGGCCGGCAAATGGTCAATGAAACAGATGAAGCAATGGGGCTTTGATAAGACCGAAATGGAACCTTGGGATTTCGGAAGTCCGGGTTGGGTTAATGAACGAGCTTCAGGATTTATTGTTTCTCCGGTAAAGGATTCACTTACCTTTGAGGTTCTGGGTTGGACACCGGGAACGAACGGAGTTGTAACTGCGAATGCCGTTCAGATCGATATTCCGAGAAAAGCTCTCAATGATGACCGCCGATGCGACCGGCTGCCGACGCAGGCTGAATTCACGGCGTATCTGAATAGCCTAAAAGGTAAAGTCGCCGGAAACATCGTTCTGATCGGAAGTCCCGCAAACATTGGCGTCGATTTTGATCCGCCGGCTAAACGAATTTCCGATGAAGCAATCGAAGCCTTCAAATCGGGTACTCCGCGTTCCCCGAGACCTGCGATTGATCGCCCCGAATGTCCGAAAGCCGATGCAACACCGCTCGGTTTTCGCGAACTCGGTCAGCAAATAGGACAGTTTTTAGAAGAAAACAAACCCGTAATTCGGATCAATGATGCCGGAATGGATCACGGTTTGATCCGGGCATTCGGAAACAGAAATGCAGATCCGGCAACCACACTTCCGACCGTTGTAATGCGAAACGAAGATTACGGAAGAATTTGGAGACTTTTAAACGATAATGCCGCTGTCAAACTCGAATTCGATATCCGAAACACCTACTATCCTGAAGGGAAAACTGCGTACAACACGATCGGTGAGATCACAGGAACCGACAAAAAAGATGAGATCGTTATGATGGGAGGACACCTTGATTCATGGCATGCGGCAACGGGTGCAACCGATAACGGGATCGGATGTGCGATCATGATGGAAGCGGGAAGAATTCTGAAAGCTATTGGTGTTAAGCCGAGAAGAACGATTCGCGTTGCGCTTTGGTCGGGTGAAGAGCAGGGGTTGCTCGGTTCTCAGGCTTATGTGGCCAAACACTTCGGCACCGCGGAAAACCCGACAGCTGATTATTACAAATTCGGAGGCTACTTCAACGTTGATTCCGGCACCGGACGTGTTCGCGGCTGGAGTGTTTTTGGACCCGAATCGGGAGGCCAAATACTAAATGATGCGCTCGCCGGACCTTTTAAGGATCTCCGTTTTGAAGGTGCAAACAGCACCAACAGCAGAAGGCTGGGCGGTTCTGACCACACATCGTTTAACCAAGCCGGGCTTCCGGGGATTGGCGCTATGCAGGATCCGATCGAGTATTTCACAACTACTTGGCATACAAATCTCGATACGTATGAACGAATAGTTGAAGAAGATGTAAAGGCGACCGCTGCGCTTGTTGCTGCCGGTGTCTATGAGTTAGCGATGAGGGATGAATTACTTCCCCGATTCTCGAAACAGAACATGCCGGCGGCACCAGCTCCGCGCGGTGAGTAATTCTGTGTTTACAAAAAAAGCGGGCGGAGACTTGGTGCTCCGCCCGCGTTTGAATTTTTTTATGTGGACCTGAGCGTATTATTTTGCGAATCGGCTCGACTTCCACCATTCGATCGTTTTTTCCAATCCTTCTTCCAGTCCGACAAGTTTTTCATACCCAAGACACTCGACAGCTTTTTTGTTATCCGCCTGAGAATCCCTAACATCTCCTTTACGGGCTTTCTGGTAATCCGCTCGTACGTTTTCAGATCCTGTGATCTTTTTTAGAACCTCCAACAACTCGTTTAGCGTGATCCTCTCACCATTGGCAGTATTGATCGACTCTCCGATTCCTTTTGTTGTCTGCGCGGCCCGAATATTGGCGTTTACGACGTTTGCAATATATGTGAAATCACGGGATTGTTCACCGTCCCCGTAAATTACCGGAGTATTTCCGCTCATCAGTGCATCGATAAAACGCGAAATTACTCCCGAGTAGTGCGAAGCAGGGTTCTGCCGCGGTCCAAAAACGTTAAAATACCGGAGTGAGATCGCTTCGAGTCCGTATACATGACTGAAGACGGAACAATAATGCTCTCCCATCAATTTTGCAGCAGCATATGGAGAAAGGGGTTCGGCACGCATCGTTTCAATCTTTGGAAGCATTTTCTGGTTTCCATATGCGGAACTAGACCCCGCGTAAATGAATCTTTTAACCCCGGCATCCTTTGACTTCAGGAGCAGATTAAAAGTGGCGTTTACACACGCCTGGTGAGTTTCCGCCGGATTGTCTACAGACCGGGGAACACTCGGAAGCGCGGCCTGATGGAAGACGATCTCTGTCTCCTCAAGGGCTTTCTTAACCGCAGTATCGTCATTAAGATCGCCCTCAATAAAGTCAAAATCTCCCCTGATCTCTTCCAGGTTCTCGCGAAATCCTGTGACAAGGTTGTCGATAATTACAACCTTTGCTCCCTGAGCTATCAAGCCTTCAGCGAGGTTTGAGCCAATAAAGCCGGCACCGCCGGTTACCAGACATTTTGTAGTGATAGACATAGATATTTGTTGCCGGAAATTGGTGCTGACCTACCTTCCGACACCTACATATTCAAATCCGAGTTCACGCATATCTTTTGGTTCGTATATGTTTCTGAGATCAGCGATCTTGGGAGATTTTAGCAACCGCTTCACTTTTTCCATATCAAGAGCTCTAAACTGGTTCCATTCGGTGATAATGACCAGAGCGTCCGCCCCTTCGATAGCTTCGTATTCATTTTCAGCATAATCGATCGAAGGTAAATAGTGCTTCGCTTCGGTTACCGCAACAGGGTCAAATGCTTTTACGGATGCCCCGCGCGAGACCATCTCATTGATTATATCAATAGCCGGCGATTCGCGCATATCGTCGGTTTCAGGCTTAAACGATAATCCTAAAACGCCGATATTCTTGCCATTTAGATCGCCGACAAGTGCCTCTATTTTTGGAAGCATCGCCTGACGCTGCCGTTCGTTTGCCTCTACTACTGCATCAACGATCAGCGTCTCAACACCAAAACTATCAGCAACAGTTGTTAACGCGCGGGTGTCCTTCGGAAAACACGATCCACCGTAACCAGGCCCCGGATGAAGAAATTTACTTCCGACACGTTTATCCATACCCATTCCGCGGGCGACATCGTGCACATCACAGCCGATCGCATCACATAAGTTTGCGATTTCATTAATGAAGGTGATCTTTGTTGCAAGAAACGCATTTGCGGCGTACTTGATCAATTCGGCGGCTTCCAAAGATGTAATAACGATAGGAGTTTCGATCAAATATAGCGGACGATAAAGATCTTTCATTATCGCGATCGCGTCCTCTTCGTTGCTTCCGATAACAACCCGGTCAGGACGCATAAAATCCTCGATCGCCGCGCCTTCTCTAAGGAATTCGGGGTTTGAAGCGACTCCGAAGTTGGTCCCCGTTTTGAGGTTAGAAGTGACAAAGTCACGCAGCCACTTACCGGTGCCAACCGGAACGGTCGATTTAGTAACGAGTACCTTATAACCATTCATTGACTCCGCGATATCTTTTGCGGCAGATTCATAAAAACTCATATCGGGAGATCCGTCCGTCTTTGGAGGTGTCCCGACGGCAAGAAAAACAACAAGCGCGTTTTCGACAGCCGTTTTTATGTCAGTTGTAAAACAGAGTCTTTTCGCCGCTACATTCTTACTGACAATTTTATCGAGGCCGGGCTCATAAATAGGGATTGCTCCATTGTTGAGCCCATCGATTTTCGCCTTATCAACGTCAACACATGTAACATTTACACCAAACTCCGCGAAACAGGCCCCAGTAACCAGACCAACATAACCTGTTCCAATAACCGCTATCTGCATATTAATACCTTTTTAAAATCTCAATTGTTAAATTATTCACAAGATCTTACAAAGCAACGCGGGTTATGTTGTGAAAAACATAACCCGCACCACTTTGCAAATTCCTAATCTGTCTTAGACGATTGGGCTGATAATTGTGACACCGCCATCGGTGGTTATATTGTTTTCTCTTCCCAACCAAATTGCGAGGAAAGCTGCACCACCCGCAGCGGCGAGAATAGCAGCGATCGCTCCGCCGCTGATGCCTGAAACAGGAACTGGCGGGGTTGAACCCGGTCGCATACACGGCTTACAGCCTGTTTGCGGAAGATTGCCGGACGCAGCATCGGTACCCGCAGCAACTTGCTTAACGGAATTAGCAGTTCTTAATGTTACTAATCCTGACGCGGTTTCAACAAAAGTTTGAGTGCATTTGATGTCATCAGAACATCCGACATCCACAGTAAAACTGTTTGCCTGTCCGGTATCCGCAACAACTGTCGCCTTGGTGGTTGTCACAGTAGCGCCGATTCCTGCAGAATTAAGAACACGGATCTTTCCGGTTGACAGCATAGCAACGATGCTGTTGTCAGTGAATTTAAGAGTCACAGTAGTATCGGAAAGCAATTCGATCTTTCCCTTTGATCCAAGGCTGACGACCGCCCCTGATCCGGCACCGGTCGAGATTGAACTTCCCGAAACAATGGTCGAATTTGAAACAACTGATTGTCCGTTAACAGTTACCTGTCCCGTAACCGTGATTTCTCCGTCCGAACCGACTGCAGCGAACGCAATTGATGACGCTACAAAAACCATTGCGACTGCTGAGAGCGTAGTAATAAATTTATTTATTCGATTTTTGCCGAGCATTTTATAAAATTCCTCCTGTTACTATACTAACTATATAGTATAAAGACTTACCCTAACTCCAAATACTACAAGATTATGCGAAATTAGGGAAGCCTTATTAATTATTTTTATTGGCTTGGGCTGACAACTGTTCCGCCGCCGCCTAGAGCTAATCTGTTATTATCGGTGTTCGCAGCAAAGATGATTGCTGCTGCAGCACCGCCAAATACGAGTGCCCAAAGCAGCCATGCGGTTCCGCCTTCATCATCGTCATCATCATCAGCTGTCGAAGCCGACTCACCAGTTGCTAAATTTACACTCTTGCCGTTAGGGGTCTTAACAACGATGTTGCCTGTTGAGCTAACAGACGTAATCCCACCAGCAAGAAGCTCGGCAACCAAACCGTTTTCACCCAGCGTGAGTGAAACGCTTGTGCTCGGCGCTAATCTGAGTTTGCCAACGTTTTTGATCGTGAAAACTGTGTCAATTCCTTCTGTTTTTGACGCACTCAAAACAACAACTTTACCTTTCGAAAGTTCACCTGCAAAGCTTTTCTCATCGAAGGAGAGATTAAAGTCAGTGCTGGGCGATAATTGAACGCGTCCGATTTTACCGACATTGATAACAGCGTCAGCATTCTCAGGAGTAATGATTGAACTGCTTGAGAAGATCGAACTTCCGCTTTCAACAGTGCTTCCATTTACTTTAACTGAGGTAGTGTCGCCCAATGATTTCCCCGAAACGATAATTTCTCCAGCCATTTTGGGCGGGGCTGCGAGAGCGTCTACTGAGTATGTTGCAAAAACTGCAACCATCAAGCACAACGAAAGTGCCCTGCTATTCCATTTATTGATATTCATATTTCTCCTCTTTCGTATCGCGTTTATCTAAATAATTTCAAAATAAAACTTTAACAGACTTTATTACACATAACGCCGTCCGTTGTCAACAAAAAGTGCCCGACGCTAACCGCTACGAAACGCACTTAGTGAGTGGTCGATTTAATCTAACCGAATTGTAAAAATTCAATGAGATTTTATACCATAAAAGTCATTCAAAAGAAAGCTGTTTTTGGATTCCAAACAACAAAAACTCAAAATGAGCGATTTCGTGCTCAGCTTCTTTTCAATTTCCCCGAAGCAAAATCAATGAATACGGGGTGTTGCGGATTGAAAATCATACAAAATAGTGGGGTTTGTTAGTGTGAATTATTGCAAAGTTGAAAGTCTCAGGCGTTTATTTGTTCTATTTCTTGTTGCGGCTGCGGGTTGCAGCTCCGCTTTTAGCCAAAGTGTTGGGGAAATCGTGCCCGAAAATTGGAGGACGTTCGCAGAATTATCAGAATATGAGAGGTCCCCGAATTATGTTGAAACGATCAAATTTGCCAAGAAACTCGCGGCCGTCTCGGATCTGTTAGATTACGGAACATTTGGCACGAGCAGTGAGGGGCGGGAACTTCCCTTATTATCGCGTCAAAAGACGGAGCGTTCGATCCGGAATCCGTGCGAAAGACCGGCAGGGCGGTCGTACTTATTCAGGCCGCGATCCATTCCGGGGAATCTGACGGAAAGGATGCAGGGCTCGCGCTTTTACGCGACATCGCTATTACAAAGAAAAGAATTGACCTTCTTGAGAACGCCGTTATCCTCTTCATTCCGATCTATAATGTTGACGGACACGAACTTCGTTCAAAATACAACCGAATCAATCAGAACGGTCCAGAAGAAATGGGCTTCCGGGCAAATTCTGCGAACCAGAATCTCAATCGGGATTACATTAAGGCTGATACGCCGGAAACTGTTTCATGGCTTAAGCTATGGAATAAATGGGATCCGGACTTTTTTATTGATTGTCACGTAACTGACGGTGCCGACTTCAGATACAATGTCACCTATGAATTTGCACACCACGCGGAGGTCTCCCAACATCTGTCCGCCTGGATGGATCGATATTTTGAAAGGAATGTGGTGCCGAAAGTTGAATCAGAAGGGAATCTGCTGTCTCATTACTTGCAGCTGGCAGACGGCGGAGACCCGACAAAAGGGATTTTTACATTTATCGCAACTCCCAGATTTGCAACGGGATACACACCGCTGAGGAACCGAAACGGACTCCTCGTCGAAACGCATTCATTAAAGAACTATCGATCCAGAGTCCGCGGAACTTACGATCTGCTGCGATATACTATTGAAGAGATCGGAGTAAACAAGGAAAGCCTTTTTCGTGCAAACCGAAGCGCTGATTCGGAGACCATCGAACGCGGGAAGAACTATGACCCCGGACGTAAATTTCCGCTCAGTCAGAGGATCGGCAATGAGTCAAAACCATTCGATTTTAAGGGTGTTGAAATAAGATTTGAAGACTCGGAAATTTCAGGTTCTAAACGTGTCATTTATGGAAAACAGCCCTTCAACGTAAAGATACCTAAATATGACTCGGCGTATATCTCTTCATCGGCTGCTCCTCCGCTTTTTTATATAATTCCGCCTCAATGGATCGACGTGATAAAGCGGCTCGAATATCACGGCATATCGTTTTCATTACTGGATAAGCCGACCGAATTGGAAATCGAAAGTTATAGGTTTGACGAACCTAAATGGGCTGCGTTTCCGTTTGAGGGGAGATTGACCGTTTCATTTAAGGCGGTTCCGACAAGCGAGATCCGCGTTTTTCCGAAAAATTCGGTAATAGTTCCGCTCGACCAGGTTAATGCAAATGTTGCGATCCATTGGCTGGAGCCCGATTCTCCTGATTCAGCGATGTATTGGGGATTCTTTAACGCAATATTTGAACAGAAAGAGTATTCCGAAAGTTACATTATGGAGGAGATCGCGAGGGAAATGCTTGAAAAAGACAGCAAGTTGCGCGAGGAGTTTAATGAAATGCTGAAGGATGAGAATTTTCGAAAGAATCCGCGCGCGCGAATGAATTTCTTTTACCGCCGTTCGCCTTATTACGACCAGAGAATCGGGGTCTATCCGGTTGGCCGGATAACAAAACCCTTGAAATTTTAGTTTTTTACGCCACACATTTTATTTAAGTATTCTCATGATGACATTTCCCAGACGAAGCGGGGTGCTTTTGCATCCGACATCGCTGCCAAACTCTTTTGGTATCGGCGATCTGGGCAAAAGTGCATTTGAATTCGTAGATTTTCTCGGGTCGGCCGCGCAGACATACTGGCAGATGCTTCCCCTCGGACCGACCGGGTACGGTAACTCGCCATACCAAAGTTTTTCTGCGTTCGCCGGAAACACCAACCTGATCTCACCAAAAATCTTGTTCGATGAAGGTCTTCTCGACGGAGATGACATCTCGAGGTGTCCGCACTTTTCCGCTAAGGAAGTTGAGTACGGTCCGGTGATAGAATGGAAAGATTCCATGTTGCGTAAGGCGTATGACCGGTCTCTGAAGCTCCCCGATCCGTCGCGGGACGAAAAGTTTCGCAGTTTTACGTTGGAGAATGCTTTCTGGCTCGAAGATTATGCGCTATTCCGCGCAATAAAAAAAACTGAGGATCAAAAACTTTGGCTTGACTGGGAACTTCCGCTCAGAAATCGAGATCATTCAGCGATTAAACAAGCCCGACGGAAGTTAAAAGCAGAGATCGACGCCCAGAAGTTTTATCAGTTCCTTTTTTTTGATCAGTGGAAAAAACTGAAAGAATATGCAAACGGCAAGGGTATCAAAATAATCGGGGATATTCCGATTTTTGTTTCACTTGATTCCGCTGACCTCTGGTGCAGCCCGGAGCAGTTTAAGCTCAATAACGATCTGACTCCGAAGGTAGTTGCGGGAGTTCCGCCGGACTATTTTTCGAAAACGGGACAGCTCTGGGGAAACCCGATCTACGATTGGGAGAGAATGCGGAGTGGCGGATTTAATTGGTGGCTAAGCAGGTTCAGATCCAACTTAGAATTATTTGATGTGGTAAGGATAGACCACTTCCGCGGGTTTTCCGCGGCTTGGGAAGTTCCCGGCGATGACAAAACGGCCGAAAACGGAGAATGGGTAAATGTTCCGGGAGTAGAATTGTTTCAAGCGATTGAAAGAGAATTTGATCAATTGCCGGTAATCGCTGAAGACCTGGGAGTGATGACTCCTGATGTTGAAGATCTTCGCGACAGTTTCGGTTTTCCCGGAATGCGCATTCTGCAGTACGGTTTTGGCGGCGACCCAAAGAGCAGGGATCTTCCCCATAATTATCTTCAGAATTGTGTTGCATACACCGGAACTCATGATAACGATACGACTATCGGATGGTTCAGTTCGCTTTCAGACGATAGCTTGGCGGAAACCGGCGCAATGCTTTCGAATGAACGGGAGTTTTGTCTCAAGTATCTGAATTCAAGCGGAATGAGTCTGAATTTCGATATGATCCGGGCTATTTGGGCGTCGGTAGCAAACACCGCGATCGTTCCGCTGCAGGATGTTCTGGGGCTTGGACGCGAAGCCCGCATGAATGTTCCGGCTACGACTGACGGGAACTGGAGTTGGCGCTTTGAGGACGGGGTTTTGACCGGGGAAATTGCGGATGATCTCAGAATTATTACCGAAGTTTTCGGTAGGTCGCCGGATTAATGTCGGCAACGAATCGAGATGCTCAACTTTTTCGATCGAGAGCGGACTTCTTCTTGACGATAAATTGCGATAAGGTTTACTGGTTGTAAAATTCGGTCTGGCTCAGGGTGAGTGAAATTTTATGAGAAAATTGATATTGCTTCTGGCTGCGATAATCATCGCTCTTAGCGCGTGCAGCGGGACCGGTGATTCCGGTCCATCTTCTCCAGACGGACGAAACAAGACCGAAATGTCGAATTCTGGAATTGAGGACGGCGTCGAAAACCAAAACGTTGAGAGCACAAATGCCGGTGCGGAACAGCCTCCGGCGTCAGGTTCTCAACCAAGCGACGTCCGCGGTTTCTTTATGAAACTCCCGAATGAGTATTTTGTAATTGAAAGCTGTGAAGAATTTAGAAAAACAAGTTTGTGCGAAAAGGCCAAGGCGCGTTATCTAAAGGATTTCACAATTGTCGAAGATCTGAAAAACGGTTATCTCGAAGCCGGCGGCGACGGGGCACAGACCGCGATGAAGATGGCGATTTTTAAAAGACCTGAAGGAACTTATCTCATTGGTTTGAACGTTTTTGGGGAGGGGCAGGATACTTACAAGTTTTTGGAATATTCGAACGGAAAATGGCAGGACATTTCTCTTGAGGTCGTGCCTGAATACAGCAGTACGAATATCTATGAGCTGCCGCGGCAAGGAACAACTGTTTCCGTGTTTGCGAAAAAAATCATTGAGCAGGGAAAAGATTTTGAAGAAAGTGAAAAAGGAGAAAAGCTCTACGATCTAACGTGGGCTGACGGGAAATTCTCGATCCAAAGATAACTACTAAATGGGCTCGTATTTACTCGAATTAAATAATCAATCTCCGGTTCTGGCAATTCTCACAACACTTGTTTGCGTTCTTATTATCGGGACAACAGCGCAGATCTTTGCGGAGAGATTTCGTCTTCCGGCGACCGGTCCGCTTCTTATCGTCGGGATGTTTTTCGGGCCCGATATTATCGGATTGGTCCAGCCCGAGATCCTTCGCGACAAAGATATTCTCAGTCTGATCGTCCGGATGGCGGTTGCGGTTATCGTTTTTGAAGGCGGTATGCTGCTTAATGTATATGACATCCGCCATACTTCACGTGCAGTTTCCGGACTGGTAACGATCGGTCTGCTTATTACAACCATTTTGGCCGGGGTTTTGGCTCATTATCTGGTCGGCCTTTCGTGGGAAATTGCGATCCTTTTTGGCGCTATCGTTTCGGTGACAGGGCCAACCGTAATCACTCCGATACTTGAAAAAATAAACGTCAATCGCCGAGTGCGTTCCACCCTCGAAAGCGAATCGATAATAGCCGATCCGTTCGGTGTGATACTTGCCGCGATAATTTTTACCGCGATCCTGAATCGCGGCGACGGTATTTACGTCATTACGCATGGGATAGAAACCGTACTGGCCGGAACGGCTGCCGGAATCCTTGTTGCGCTTTCGATCTGGCTGATCGGCAACCGATTTCACTTGTTGCCGTCCAAATACACGCGTCTCGTTATTCTCGGGGGCGCGCTTGTAGCATATACACTCGCCGAATTATTTGCGCACGAATCGGGCGTTTTGGCGGCGGCGATCGCCGGGATCGTGATCGGTTCGATCGAAATTCCGCACAAGGACGAGGTGCTTGAATTCAAAGGAGACCTTGCCTCTATTGCGATCTCAGCAGTCTTTATTCTCCTGGCGGCAAGTTTGCGGCTTAGCGACCTGAAGTCGCTCGGATTGGGAGGCGCTGTCGTCGTAATTCTGATCATGATTCTGGTCAGACCGGTCCGCGTATTCCTGTCGACGTTAGGATCGGAGCTGAAAACTAACGAAAAATGGTTTATTTCGTTTCTCGGCCCGCGTGGGATCGTTGCAGCATCAGTTGCTACTTTTTTCTCGTTGGAATTGATCGAATTGGGTGAAAAATCAGGGAATCAGGATCTGGTAAGTGACTCGCAAAAAATGGTTTCATTGGTATTTGCGGTCATTTTAGGTACAGTCTTGATCGAGGGAACAGCAGCCGAATGGCTCTCGAAATTCTTTAAAGTTATGCCACGTTTAACAGTTATTATTGGAGCGGACGAGACTGCACGGCTCCTGGCGAAGAAGTTAACTGCCGCGGGAGAATCGATCTCCATCATTGATACAAATGAAGACAACGCCGCCGAGGCTCGGAAATTAAAGGGTACAAATGTATATTGCGAGGATGCTACGGATGTCGCAGTTTTGCGCCGGGCCGGTCTTCCTATGGCAAAGACAGTGATCGTCGCGACGCCGAGCGACAAGGTGAATATCCTGATCAGTCAGGTTGTGCGTTCAAATTTTGGAGATAAGAGGATCGTTGCGAGGGCAAATACGACTTCAAACGTCACAGCATTTGAGGAGGCAGGTATCGAGACGATGAGTCCTGTTCAGGCATCAGTTGCGATCCTCGAAAATATGGTCCTGCGGCCGAGCCTTTTTCAGCTGCTGGCAACTACCAAACCCGATGATGAAAAGATCGACGAAGTTCAGGTCCGTTCGAAACGAAGCATCGATAAGAGTCTTGCGACGCTGCATTTGGACGGATGTCTTGTGGTTGCGCTTCGGCGGGACGGTAAGTTGATCCAACCTAATGGTGCTACCGTTTTGCGGTACGATGACATTCTGACTCTGATGGGTAATGAGCATTCCCTTGAAAGAGCAAAAGAGCTCTTTCAGGTGATCAATTAATGCGCTTTTGAAGTTTTAAGTTCAAAAATGCGGCCTAACGGGGTACGCCAGAACCGCGGGATGCTGCCCTTCTCCCGGGATCTTATTTTGCGGGGTGTTTGGAATTGCGTCACCGGTTCTGTGCCGGGCAAAAGCGAATTTACTGAATCAAGAATTTAGATGGTGTTTTGACGACCTGATACGGGAACTTAATTTATCAATTTTCGAGTTTCCAGTGCAGGCTTTGCAAAGACCGACACAATTTACCAAATGAAAGAAATCGTGGTTGCCGCCGATCTCGGGGGGACAAATTTAAGGGTTGCAACGGTTTCGGAAGAAGGGGAAGTCCTTTTCCGAACCAAAAAGCATACTCCGCGGGATGAGAGTTCTGCGGGTATTGTTAACGCAATTGTTGCTTCTGCAAAGAAGTGTATCTCGAATTCGGGCGGCGGCACTGTTCGGGCGGTCTCGATCGCCGCGCCGGCGACTGTTGACGTAGAAAAAGGAAAGATCATTGTCGCGCCAAATCTTGCTGCACTAAATGACCTGAATATCGTGGCGGAACTTGAAAACCGTATGGGCATTCCTGCGATCCTCGAAAATGACGCCCTTGCAGCAGCGATCGGAGAGCGATGGCTAGGTGCTTCGAAAGGGAAGAACGATTCGGTGATGATAACACTCGGAACCGGCGTCGGCGGCGGAATTATCGTCAATGGGGAGATCGTTCGCGGCGCTGACGGTACTGCAGGAGAGATCGGGCATATTTGCGTTGAGCCAAACGGTTTTGAGTGCGGCTGCGGCAGTCACGGCTGTATCGAACAGTATGCATCCGCAAAGGCTTTGGTTCGATTGGCGCGGGAAGTTGAAACTGAAGCACATCAGTTTCCGTCAAAAAAAGTGTTGTCTTCGGCAGATATATTTCGGCTTGGAAAAAAGGGACATCCGGCGGCGCTCGAAGCGTTCAGACTTCAGGGCTATTATCTCGGAATTGTAATCGGCGGGTTAATAAATCTTTTAAATCCGGAAGTGATCGTTATAGGCGGCGGCGCGGCTGCGGGTTGGAGTCTGTTTATTAATGTATTGCGGGATCAGGTGAAACTGAGGGCTTATCGTAAGCCGGCAGAACGTGCTAAGATTGTGCGGGCTAAACTAGGCGATGACGCTGGAATTTTAGGCGCTGCGCTTCTTGGTTTCGAAAAACGATTATAACTATAATTTTTCTGCATGCCGATAAATTCTACGGCTGAGGAGTATCGTTCTAAAATTTAGTAGTTTTGCAGGAAGGCATATGGACGTCTATCACAAAATATTGATCAAACTATATGAAGCAAGCGGAGGAAAAGACTCCCAAAAGGTCGACTTTTCAGATCTCGTGAAAAAGGAAGGGTTTCTTCCGAGTTACAAGGACATTTATAAACAGATGAGCCAGTCAGGCTGGATCACAGAAGCCGGTCGCGCTGATGTTGTAAATATTACGCACTGGGGAGTGATGGAAGCCAAAAAGACTTTGGCAACCGGTGGAGAGGATTCCACAAAAGAACTTGAGAAAGCGTGCGGTCGCCTTGTTGCAAATGTTAGAGAACTTCTGGTTATGAGTGAAGAGTTTTCTTCGAAAAAGTCTGCCGAGAGCCTCACCGAGGTCGAGAATAAGTTTGATGAAGTAAAAAGCGATATCGGAAAAGTGAAGAAGCTCTTATAAAACCGGCGCTTGCAAGACTTGCCGGTTTTCGTGTATTATGTTCGTTTCCTGCTGGGCGTGGGAACGCAAAACGTGGGTTTTCGCACCCACTTTTTATTTTGGAAAAAATAGGGTTGTGGATAAGAATTCGATAATTGACAAAGTTCGCGAAACGGCTTCAAAAACTGCAAAAAAAAACTTGCTTGAGGTTGTTCACGTTGAGATCACCGGACCCGGCGGAAATCCGACGGTAAGGATATTCATCGATAAGGAAGACGGGGTCACACACGATGATTGCTCTCTTATAAGCAGCGAGATCGGAGATTTCCTTGACCGCAACGATCTGATCAGTTCGGAGTATGTGCTTGAGGTTTCTTCGCCGGGAATCGAGCGGGGACTTTACAGTATTGGAGATTTTGAAAAATTTGCAGGTCGCTCCGCAAAGGTTAAGACCTTCAAAGCGATCGACGGTCAGAAAAATTTCCGCGGAAAGATCGCCGGAGTGAGCGGAGGCCGGATCAGTTTTGACGATGTTACAAACGGAAATGTTGAATTTTCATTTGACGAAGTGGCGAAAGCGAATTTGGAATTCGATACAGCGGAAGAATTAAAAGAGGCTAAAAAGCGGCATTCAAAGTAAGAAAACTAAGGATCAACGACAGCAAAAATGATTACATCGATTGGGCAAAGCATTGACGTTTTGAAAGAGGAATACGGGCTTGACCGTGAACTCGTAATTGAAGCGATGAAAGATGCCGTACGCGCGGCGGCTCGGAAGCAGTTTAAATCTGAGTATAAAGCCGGCGAAGGGATTCAGGTTGATTGGGACGACGAGCAGGGGATGATCGAGATCTCTGCGCAGAAAACGGTCGTAGAAGAAGTTGAAAGTCCGACGACGGAACTTTCACTTGCCGAAGCTATCGAGTTGACCGGTGACGATGAGATCGAATTGGGCGATATTTTGCTTCTTCCGCTTCCGACCGAGGAACTCGGACGGATCGCTGCTCAAACAGCAAAGCAGATATTGATGCAGAAAGTCCGCGAAGCGATCCGCGAAAAAGTATACGAGGAGTATATTGACAGAAAAGGCGAGTTGATCAACGGTCTTGTTAAAAGGTTTGAGCGCGGCGATATGATCGTCGATCTCGGTACAAATCTTGAAGCCATTTTGCCGCGCCGGGAACAGTCGCGCGGCGAAGTTTGGAATATTAATGAAAGACTGCGCGTAGTGATCGCGGATGTGAGTAAAGAACTGCGCGGCCAGCAGGTAATCGTATCGCGTGCTTCGGCCGAACTTCTGAAACGTCTTTTTGAGATGGAAGTTCCGGAGATCTATGACGGAACGGTAACCGTTAAGTCAGCCGTCCGGGAACCCGGCGATCGTGCGAAGATCGCTGTCGCTTCTAATGAAAAAGACGTAGATCCGGTCGGAGCCTGTGTCGGAATGAAAGGCGCACGGGTTCAGGCGGTAATTAAAGAACTCCGCGGAGAAAAGATCGATATCATTGAATGGTCTGATGAGCCTTCGGTTTTTGCGGCAAATGCTTTGTCGCCGGCGAAGGTATCGCAGGTTAGAATTACCGATATCAACGAAAGAAAAATGGAAGTGATCGTTTCAGAGGATCAGCTTTCACTTGCGATCGGTCGCCACGGTCAAAATGTTCGCCTGGCAACCAGGCTTGTCGGCTGGGATATCGATATTGTCAGCGAAGAAGTATTGAAGAAAGAGATCGCTAAACAAATGGGCGATGTGATCAAGTCCGGCGGTTCGGTTCCGATCTCGGTGCTCGATGCAGTTTCGGCGACAAATGCCGAAAAGCTGGGCGAACGCGGTATCGAAGACATCGAAACTCTGGCGTCAACGTCTGTTGATGAATTGGTTGAAATACTCGATGTCAGTCTTGACGAATCGGAAGCGGTTCTTGCTTCCGCAAAAGAGATCGTCGAACTTAAGAATTCGCCCGATGAAGAAGAAGTTTCGGAAACAGCTCAAACAGCTGCTGAAGCAGAAGGCGCGGATGAGCAGGATACGTCAGTAACTGAGGCGGAAGCGGATGTGGACGCAGATGGGGATGAGCCCGAAGTTGAAGAGGAAAATTCGTTAGTAGCTGAGGATTCTGAAAATTCTCCGGCCGCAGAAGTTGAAGATCCTGCGGAATCTGGGTCACTGGAAATTGTTGCGAATGAAGCAACAACTGATGAAGAAGAACAAATCGCAGAAGGACACGCGGAGGCTGAAGAGATTGCGGATGCTGAAGGGGAAACTCAAGAGTCCGAGTCGTCAGAAGAAGCTGCACCGGTAGAAGAAACTGAGGCAGAGAGCGAAGAAGAAAAAGAAGAAACCGCATAATAGCGTTTATTAAAAACATCCCGCGTTGGGTGTTTCGAAAGATAATAAAGCAGGTCCCGAAAGAGATCCGCGAACCGAAAAAATTTTATGCCCGTAAGCAAAAAAGTTCGTATATACGACCTGGCAAAAGAGGTAAAACAAGATACGAAGCGCGTATTGGAAGAACTGCGTCGCGAAGGCGCGGACGTGAGTGTGCCTTCTAATTCCGTCAGTAAAGAATTGGCCGACAAGCTTCGTAACAAGTATTTCCCACCGGTCGATAAGAAACCGAAACGCATCATTAAGGTTATCAAGAAAAAGGAAGCGGAAAAAATCGCTGAGCCGGTAGAGGATGAAGTCACTGCCGCTCCCGCAGATGGTGAAAAAGACAGCGCTGAAGAAAAGGTTGATACAAAGAAGACGGTTGTAAAAAAAGTTGCGAAACCTGATGAGGAACCCAAACAGGAAGGCAGTAAAGTATTAAAACTCAAGAAAAAAACAGTAAAGAAATCAGCGGTCGAAGACGAAGAAAAGGCCGAAGAAAAGATTGCTGACGGTGAATCGGGCGAAGATGCGGATAAAACGGGCGGTGAATCCGAGACCGTTGATGCAAAGAAAGAAAAAACAGCCGATACCGAAAAAACTGAGGAAAAGGAAGAAGTTGCGGAGAAGCGCACCGGTACTCAGGTCAAGCGCCTTAAATTAACAAAGAACGCATTAGACGCGGGCGTAAAACCGGGCGAAAGGATCTTGACGCCGAAACCCAAAGCGGAAGATCTCAAAACAGAGTTAACAAAAGCTAAGAAAAAAGACCGGAAAGGTTCGCGTCGCGGGGATGATCTGCGCGGAACACCGGGTGAAACCGCAACACCGAAAACAGTTTACACGCCGCCGCCAAGTCATGGCAGAAGACCGGGCCGGGGCGGTAGAAAAGGCGGTCGATTTGCTGACAAGAGCAGATTTCAGGAGATCGATATTGACGCACCCCGTAAACGATCGATCGAAGAACGCATTTTTGACCAGGTTGGTGAGGTCGATGCCGGCAATCTTAAGGAAGTGCGTCTTACTGAAGGTGCTACGATCCGTGAATTTGCAGAAGGAATCGGAGTTACGCCGCGAGATATTGTACAGCTGCTTGTAAAACGCGGCATATTTGCGACGCTCAATCAGCCGATCGGTGAAGAAGTTGCGCTCGAATTTGGAGAAAAGTTCGGCGCAAGGATAAGTTTTGTTCCGTTTGAAGAAATGGTCATCGAGCAGGAATTTGAGGACATTATTGCCTCAGATTCGGATGATGAAGAATTCCCGCGGGCTCCGGTCGTTACGGTAATGGGCCACGTGGATCACGGTAAAACATCGCTCCTTGATGCGATCCGTTCAGATAACGTCGCGGAAGGTGAAGCCGGCGGAATTACCCAGCACATCGGCGCGTATAGCGTTTTTGTTCCGAATCCGGATAATCCGGATGAACAAAGACGTGTTGTTTTCCTGGATACGCCTGGTCACGAAGCCTTCACGATGATGCGTGCCCGCGGCGCTAAGGCAACGGATGTAGTGATCCTTGTTGTTGCTGCAGACGACGGTGTGATGCCGCAGACTATCGAGGCGATCGAGCACTCGAAAGCAGCAGGTGTTCCGATCATTGTTGCGATAAACAAGATCGATAAACCGGGCGCAAGCCCTGACAAAGTAAAAACTGAACTTGCCGGCCATGGTTTGAACCCGGTTGACTGGGGCGGAGATATTGAAATGGTCCCCGTTTCCGCGCTCAAACACGAAAATCTGGACACGCTTCTTGAGACCGTTCTGCTCAGTGCAGATATCCTGAATCTGAAAGCGAGTCCGACACGGCGTGCTTCGGGTGTTGTCCTTGAAGCAAAACTCGATAAAGGACGCGGCGCGGTCGGAACCGTACTGATCCAGCAGGGTACGCTGCGGGTCGGCGATCCGTTTATTGTCGGCCAATATTATGGGAAAGTCCGCGCAATGTTCTCGGACCGCGGTGAGAAGATCGATGAAGTAGAACCGGCAACACCGGTCGAAGTGCTGGGATTGCAGGGAGTTCCGCAAGCCGGCGACATCTTCCAGGCGGTTTCAGATATTGACAAAGCTCAGGGTATTGCAAATCAGCGGCAGCAGCAGGCAAGACAGATAGCGATGCTGAAAACGACAAAACGCGGGATCGAATCACTCGGACTCGCGGACATCAAAGAGCTGCTTGTTATTCTTAAGGCCGACGTACAGGGTTCTGTCGAAGTCTTGCGCGCAACGCTTGAAAAACTCTCAACCGACAACGTCAAAGTGCGCGT
The DNA here is from genome assembly GCA_041394785.1 of Pyrinomonadaceae bacterium. Taxonomy (GTDB): domain Bacteria; phylum Acidobacteriota; class Blastocatellia; order Pyrinomonadales; family Pyrinomonadaceae; genus Aridibacter. The sequence continues at coordinate 193,341 of JAWKHO010000001.1, forward strand.
GATCCGTTCCGGCGTCGGAGCGATCACAGAGTCCGACGTGCTGCTTGCTTCCGCAACGCAGGCCGAACAGGTTTCGACTGCCGTTGTCATCATTGGTTTCAACGTCCGTCCCGGTGTTCGTGCAGCTGAAACGGCTAAACAAGAAGAAGTCGATATTCGTTTGCACTCGATCATATACAAGGTGGAGGAAGAGATCACTGCGGCGATGGTCGGAATGCTCGATGCGATCGAGAAGGAAGTAATTCTCGGCAAAGCGCTTGTACAGGAGACTTACAAAGTATCGAAGGTCGGTATGATCGCCGGATGCCGCGTTACCGATGGAGTTATCAAACGGCAGGCGAAAGCCAGACTCATTCGCGAAGGCGTCGTTACGTGGGAAGGAGATATTGCATCGCTCAAACGATTCAAAGATGACGCGAATGAAGTAAAACAAGGATTTGAATGCGGTATCAGTCTTGTGAACTTTAACGATATCAAGGTTGATGACGAGATCGAAGCCTATGTAATTGAGCAGATCGCAGCTACGGAGAGTGAACTTTAAGCTCCGGGAACAGACCGTATTTCCGGTTTTGTGTTTCGGACGCTGCTGACTTAGATATGCGACGTCCTGAAAGAATGGCTGAAGCCTTGCGTGAAGAGATCACAGAGATCGTCGGGTTCGAACTTGTTGATCCGAGGGTGCAGACTGCAACTGTAACCGATGTCAGAGTCGCTGATAACCTCCGTGATGCAAGCGTTTACGTGCTTATCGAAGGTGAAGAAAAGGATATCGATGCAGCGATGATCGCGTTAAAAAACGCTTCATCATACGTAAGACAACAAGTTGCACTGAATCTAAATTTGCATCACGCGCCGCACATTCATTTCGTGCGCGACACCGTTGAAGAGAACGCAACGAGAATTGAAAAGATATTAGAAGATATTTCTAAGAATGAGGATTTTGAAAAGAGAGTTGACGACGAAGAAGAATAATCCACCTAAACTTTTTCACGCAGATCTTTTTCGACAATAGATGTTAAGCCAAGTAGTAGAGTTAATTGAAAATAAAGAAACATTTGCGATCACCACACATGTCAGACCCGATGGTGACGGTGTTGGTTCTTCGCTCGGACTTTTGTGGCTGCTCAGGTCGTTGGGCAAAAATGCCGAGATAATCGTTAGGGACGGCATTCCTAACTCTTATAGCCGGCTTCCGGGCGTTGATGAGATCAGGATCATCGATCAGATCGATAAAGAATACGATGCGGTTTTTGTGATCGAATGTTCGGACATCGAGCGCCCCGGGATCAAAGGACTTTCCGGTCAATTTATCGTAAATATCGATCATCACACAACTTGCGAGCATTTTGGTGATATCAATTGGATCGACGCAACAGCTTCAGCCGTTGGTGAAATGATCTATAATCTTTGTAAGGCGATCGGAGGACGGGTTTCCGAAGAGATCGCTGAATGCATCTATCTGGCGATCGTCACAGATACCGGATCTTTTCACTTTCCAAATACGACAGAGCGGACGCTCAAAGTTGCGTCAGAACTGGTAAAAGTTGGCGTCAAACCCTCACGTATTTCGGAAGCTGTTTACAGCAGTTATTCATGGAGCCGTATTGCGCTGATGCAGAGTGTTATTGCGACTGTAAAACGTGACCCGTCGGGAAGGGTCGCATCGATGCGGCAAACCCTTTCGATGGTTGAGGAAGCAGGTTCTGTTGACGGCGACAACAATGGTTTTGTAAATATTCCGCTTACGGCAAAAGAGGTTGAAGCCGTTGTTTACATGAGAGAAGTCCAGCCGGGAGCGTACCGTGTAAGCCTTCGCTCAAAAGGTGATCTCGATGTTGCTAAGGTTGCGGAAGTTTTTGGCGGCGGAGGACACAAGAATGCTGCGGGATGCCGGGTAGTAGGAGACTGGGACGCACGGGAACGTGAGATCGTTGGTGAATTGCTGGCTGCTTTGAGTTCAAAAAGTAACGGACACAGAAAAGTCTCGCGCGAACTCGAAAGAAATCTGGCTTAAAACATCAGCAAGAATGATTTTCGATAAAGTGAAAATACTTCCGGTTTCGACCACAGGGTATTTTCACTTTTTTGCATTATGACGGAGAAAAAAGACAAGCGGTATAAATGGAGACGCGATGACTATCGCGAGAAGACCCGCGGGTTGCTGATGGTAAACACCGGCGACGGGAAAGGCAAAACCACATGTGCGATCGGTTTGATAGTCCGTGCTGCAGGACAGGGTCTCAATTGCTGCATGATCCAGTTTATGAAATCAAAAACCGATCGCTACGGCGAACATGAATCGCTTGAAAAACTCGGTGTCGAAGTACATACAATGGGCGACGGATTTACGTGGGACACGGAAGACCCGGCGCAGGATATCAAGACGTCCGAAGAAACATGGGCACTGTGTGTTGAAAAGATGCGAACCGGGAACTACGATCTGATGGTTTTTGATGAACTTGTCTATGTGCTCGATTATAAATTTCTGAATGTTGACGACGTGCTTGCTGAGATCGCCGCAAATCGGGAAGATCAGCCTGCGCTCCACATTGTTCTAACCGGTCGGAATGCACCCCGGGAACTAATAGATGCTGCCGATCTGGTTACCGAAATGAAGGAGATCAAGCATCCTTTTCATGCGGGAATCTATGCGCAGCAGGGAATCGAATTTTAATCATCCGCGGAATCCCGCGGGCAAATTGCTTTAGGTTTTAAATTTTAGGATCTTTCGGAGTTAAAGATGAAACCAGTGAGAAATCATTATATTTTGCTGATCGCAATAGTACTCTTTACCGCATTTGGATGTAATCTGCTGGATTCGAACGTTGGTGAATCGGCTCAAAATTCGTCCGAAACCAATGAGACGGCTGGTAATGACAATTCGGCGGTAGCCGAAGAATCGGGAAACATTCCGGATCTTGATTTCCCTGAAGGCGAAAAACCTGAAACTACCCCGGAAAATACGGGCGGCGATAAGTCGACCGTGGTGCGGTTTGCAAAGGGTACCAGTTCGGCCAACTTCAAAAATTCGATAGAGCAGAATAAGACGTACACCTATGTGATCGATGCGGCAAAAGGACAAACGATGCGAATCGAATTGTCATCCGCTCAGGACAACGCCGGAATGTATATAAAAACTCCGAACGGCGGTTTTCTAGGTGACGCGAATGAGTCTGAATGGACAGATAATTATAACGGACAACTCCCGGCAGACGGAAAATACCGCGTTGTCGTGACGACCTCAAAAGGAACCGCAAATTTTATGCTCAGTCTGTCCGTGACAGGAAAAGCCGGAAATTCTTCGGACGAGAACTCTCAGACGATTGAAAGCAAAGGCGGTTTAACAACGGTTGTGAAATTCCGCAAGGGCGACACGTTTGCAATCTATAAGAACGCCGTAATCCGCGGCGAACGGAATAAGTATATTTTGGGTGCCGCCAGCGGACAAAGAATGGAAGTTTCGATCGATTCGGTTGAAGACAATGCGGTATTTGATATCCAGGCGCCAAACGGAAGTTTTCTGGCACGTGAGCGTAAGAGTTGGAATGGTCAGCTTCCCGCAAACGGGAATTATCGGATCACGGTCGGCGGAACACGCGGGAATGCGACATATACGATCGGGTTTTCAGTCAGGTAAATCGCTAAGAATCAACTCCGATCTGTGGGCAAATTTCCCCGAGCACACATTCCGTGCAGTTTGGATTGCGGGCTTTGCAGGTTTCGCGGCCGTGCCAGATCAGCCAGTGCGGGAACATTACCCAGTCTTTTTTTGGAACAAGTTTTTCGAGGTCTCGTTCCACTTTAACCGGATTTGATTCTTTTGTCAGACCAAGACGGTTTGACAGACGTTTTACATGGGTGTCAACCACCACGCCGGAAGCAATTCCAAAGGCATTTCCCAAAACTACATTTGCAGTTTTTCTCGCAACCCCGTCGAGCGTTAGCAGTTCATCCATCGTTTTTGGAACCTCACCGCCAAAGTTCTTGATAATTTTTTCGCATGCGGCGCGGATGTTTTTTGCTTTGTTTCTGTAAAAACCAGTTGAGCGAATATCTTCCTCGAGTTCTTCCTGAGTAGTCTCAACATAGTCTTTGGGCTTACGGTACTTTCTAAAGAGATCTGCAGTGACAATATTTACGCGTACGTCGGTGCACTGCGCGGAAAGAATTGTCGCGATCAGCAACTCAAATGCGTTCGAATGACTCAGAGCGCAATGTGCGTCCGGATATCGTTTTTTCAGCCGGGTGATTATCTCCTTTGTTTGGGCAGGTTTATCTTTTATCATCTGCGAAAAATTCTAACCTTAAACCGGCAGGAATAAAAACCTCATGAGTAGGAAAAAATCGCTTAGTGTGGAAATTCTCCAAATTTAGTAAGATTAAAAAGGGAACTGTGCCCGTCATCAGGGAAAAGCGTAAATATGAGAGATTGGATTTCGAGTGAAAAAGACGCGATCGAGAGATCACTGCCCGCAGGTTCTGAATCTTCCGTCGATATCGAAAGGCTTCAGGATCTTATCGGCACTGTCATCAAGGGAAAGAAGGAAACGATAAAACTCGCCCTTGTCGCATTACTTGCAAAGGGACATTTGCTTATTGAGGACGTGCCGGGGATTGGGAAAACAACGCTCGCAAACGCAATGGCGAACGCGCTTGACCTTTCGTTTCAGCGGATTCAATTTACCTCGGATCTTCTTCCATCCGATGTTCTGGGAATTTCGGTCTATAATCAGCGCGACGGGGCGTTCGAATGGAAATCCGGACCGATCTTCGCAAATATAATTCTGGCTGACGAAATAAACAGGGCGACCCCGAAAACCCAGTCTGCGCTGCTTGAGGCGATGGCTGAGGAACAAGTTACGATCGAAGGTGTTTCCAGACAACTTCCCCTTCCGTTTATGGTCGTCGCCACACAGAATCCGACTGAGCATCACGGTACATATCCTTTACCCGAATCACAGCTTGATCGTTTCATGCTGCGTCTGCATATCGGCTATCCGGATCCAGAAAACGAAAAACAGATCCTTCGCGACAGAGAACACGGCAGAACTTCTGCACGTATAGCGCCGGTCATTTCGGAAGCCGTGATACTCGACATGCAGGCAAAATCCAGAGAAGTTATCGTTGATGACAGCCTCGTCGACTACTTGCTAAAGATCGTTGAGCAAACCCGAAATCACGATTTGATCGAACTTGGCGTCAGCCCCCGCGGTACATTGGCTTTGTATCATTCCGCTCAGGCTCTTGCATTGGTTGAAGGGCGCGACTTCTGTATTCCTGACGACATCAAGCGATTGGTGGTGCCTTGTTTTGGTCACCGCATTATTATCAGATCTCAAAGCCGCATCACTGCACCGACGACGGGAGAAGCGGAGCAAATCCTAAACGACATACTCTCAAGAACAAGCATACCGGAGTAAACATTGACCAATGTTTGATCGGCTGCGCCAGCTTTCCCAACTGATCAGTTTTCGCGAACTGCGCAATGCGGCGCTTGGGTTTATTGTTGTGTTTGGCGGGCTGGGACTTGCGTTCGTTACTCTCTATGCGCATCGAACCGGGAACGTCGAGCTTGCCGGGACAGCCGCAATGGCATCGCTGGCATTTGTCGTCCTGATCCTCATTTTTGTGATTCCGCCGCTTGCCAGATCGGCGAGTGCGGAAGCTTCGCAAATGAATTTGCCGTTCGAGTTTACGACCGGCGGCGCCGTTTTTGTCGCGTTGATTGTGATCGTCGCCTTTGCAGCGTTCAATACCGGAAACAATCTTCTTTTTCTTGTTCTTTCATTTATTATTTCTGCCCTATTGATAAGCTTTGCGGCAGGATATTTTTGCCTGCGAAAACTCGATGTAAAAATGCGTTTCTCTGAAGCCATTTTTGCGGGTGAGGCTACTCCGATAATCGTCGGCCTGAAGAATCGTAAGATCGTGTTCCCGACGTTTTCCGTAACTGCCGAGGTTCGCGGAAAGGAACGGGATTATTCGAGATATTTGTCGGAATTTAAGGCCATCGTTTCGGAAAAACTCGCAAAAAGGATCTCGCGGTCACCTATAATCAAATATACTCTTGATTATTTCGTCTATGTTCCGCGGAACAGATCGATCGAAAACAAAGTCGACCATATTTTTTCACGGCGCGGACGATTCAACATCAATGACTTCGAACTTTCGACGCGTTTTCCTTTCGGTTTTTTCAGACACCGACGCAGACTGCCTGCCCAAAAAGCAGAATTGATCGTCTTTCCCAAAATCGCCCGTATCGGGGATGTTCTTGATTTTCCTGCTGAGTCGGGAAAACATGTTTCAGCAAGAAGGGGGACGGGACAGGATCTATTCGCGTTGCGCGATTACCAACCGACTGACGATATGCGGCACATAGATTGGAAGGCCACGGCCCGGGCAAATCAACTTACGATCCGTGAGTTTACAGCAGAGGTCGAAACCCGGATCACGGTCGTTTTTGATCCGATTCTTAGGCGGACCGCAGAGGAGAAAGCAAAATCTTTAAGGCAGCGGATCAGCGAAGAGAACTCCAGAAAAGGACTTTCGGAAACGGATAAACGATTTGAAGCAGGCGTCAGCAAAGCTGCTTCCATTCTCTTACATTTCGCCTCTGAAAAGACCGATATTCGGCTCGTTGTGACCGAGATCTCACCTTTTCCCGTTAACCGTGTGAATAATCTTAACGGGACGTTGCGGGAATTGGCGCTGATCGAGCGGGAGTACGAAGTGCCCGAAAACGGCGAGCCCATTTTCGATTTGGTCGGCCGACTCTCAGACGAACCGGGAAACGACCAGATCTTTTTTGTTTCGCCTTCCGACAAAGACGATATCCCGGCAGATATCCGGGATCGGGTCCATCTGATTTCATACTAAGTTTGAACAAACTTCAAAACCGCCTCGTAACTACTCCTGAGCTTTCAAATATCTTAAAAAAAAGAAGTTAACAAAGTTGTCACAAACTTCGCAATTGTGGTGTTTTATTAATGAAAGCCATTGGCAGATGCTAAAATGAGCGAAGGCGTGAAAACATTAGTGGACGTGATGTCCGGACAAACTGCTGTTGCAAAAGACGAGATTGTTTTCGATGAGGCTTTTACGCTTCACAATAGAACTGTCTTCAGGGCGGCGTGTGCGGTTGTTCAGGATGCCGGTCTGGCCGAAGACATCACTCAGGAAACCTTCATCAGGCTTTATAATAATATGGAGAGCATTACCAGCGATTCCATGTTGAAGCCCTGGTTGATCCGCGTCGCCCTGAATCTGGCGAAGAACACTATCCGCGGCAATTCGAGGGCGAACGTGCGGGAAGAGAATTACGTCCAAGAGCATGAAGATCAAGATAATTTTACCGCGGAAAAAGAATATGAAAGCCGGGAAACGGTGATGGAAGTGAGAACCGCATTGAACAAAGTAAAGGAACCTTTAAGAAGCTGTTTGATATTGAAACAACAGGGATTATCTTATAAAGAGATTGCAGAGAGTCTTTCACTTACTGAGACAAGCATCGGAACATATGTGGCCCGGGGGAAGAAGGAATTTATCCGGTTTTACGGTAAGATTGGAGGTGATGTATGAACAACAAGTGTTTTAAGATGGGCATTATTCAGGCCTTTTTGGACGGCGAGTTAACCTCCGAACTATCTGAGAAAGTTATAAAGCATGTCGCGATTTGCGACAATTGCGCGATGATGATGAGCGAAGCAGAGGAAGAAAATTCTTTTGCCTTTGCGGCGCTCGATGAAGGGCTTGACGTTCTTGTTCCGACCGAAAGACTTCGAACAAAATTATTCACCGCGATCGGTGAGATCGAAAATCGTGAAAAAATCACTATTTGGCAGCGATTCTCGGGAGTGTTTGCCATTTTTAGCGAGATCAATTTCGCAAGCCCAGCATTTGCGGCAGTTGCAGCGACTGTTATGTTTGTCGGCAGTTTTGCGATTGCGCTGAAGATTTTTCCGAGACTTGTTTCACCTAATGAACTCGCGGTAAATGAACCAACGGAGCGTTTTGAAACGGCACCGGATGTTCAAAAGATCGGAGGCGGCGACGATCAGAAATCGGAAGACGCTGATGATCAAGTGGTAGAAAATTCCGTTTCTGCTCCGGATTTTGTTGCTGTCAGACCTGCCGATTCGGGTTACCAGAGAGCTTCATACGCAGTTCCGGTTAACCGGAAATCGACGCCTGCGGTTCGAAAAGTAAATAGACCGGCAGCGGTCGCTCCCTCGGTTGTCGGAGAAGAGATCTACGTTCAGACTATCGCAACATTGACGAGAAATATCGGCAGTACGAAAGATGATGTCATGCAGCCGAAAGAAAGGATCGAATTTGAGAAGAACATCGCGATGGTTGATAACGCGATAAGCAAGATGAAGGAAGAGGTAAGAAAAAACCCGCGGAATAATGCGGCGAAAGAACTATTGAAGGCCTCTTATCAGAATAAGATCGATCTGTTGAATTCAGTTTCGGAAAAAACCGAACTGATGGCGAGCTTAGATTAATAATGCGATCGGCCTTTTATGGAAATGAATATCTTTACAAAACAGAAGTGTTACAAGCGTAACCATCGATCAGCATTTGTCATTTTTCTTATTTTCGCCATTTTGGCCGGATCAACATTAGGACAGGCAATTGAGGAAGTTGAGTGCAAAGACGCTCCAAAGCCTGAAAAGAAAGCACCATCACCCCAAAAACCCGTCCCGCCTGTTCCCGCAGCTTTTTTTGTACCGGAACCTGGATTCGATTCAGACAAGAAGACCGAGGATATTTCCGAGAAATCAATAACTGCACATCCAAAGGTTTATGTATCGATCAATGTCTGTAAGGGCAACGTAAAGATCAATGGATGGGAAAGAGATGAGGTTCGCGCATTCGTCGAAGGCGGAAGCAAAATTGATTTTAAGGTAAGGGAGCGTGGCGGCGATGAGCAATTGCCCGTTTGGATAGAAGTTATCGGAGTTGCAAAAAACGAGTATTCGGTTCGTGGCCGCAGCAGAAGCAGAACGGGAACTGCTGTGACGATCGCTCCGAATCCGGGATGTGTGTCCGGAGAAACCGTCGAGCTGGATGTTCCCAGAAATGCGAGTGTAAAGGTAAAAAGCCTTGTGAGTGAAACTTCGATTGATACAGTCAGATGGGCCGACGTTGAGAACAGCGGAGGGAATATCTTTCTCAACCGGATAAGCAGCGGTGCAAAGGCTCAAACCTATCGCGGAAATGTAACGATCAAGGAATCGGGCGGCAAAATGACAATGGTTACGACCTCCGGCGATATTGTTGCCTACAAAACGGAATCCAATGAGATCGGAGATTTTCTAAAGGCTAAATCCCAAGGCGGTTCTGTGACCCTTCAAACGATCGGTCAACGGGACGTCGAGGCAAGTTCGGTATCCGGCTCGATAAACTACATCGGAAAAATTGCAAACTACGGCAAATACAGTTTTAGCAGCAGCTACGGGGTAATTGGCTTAGCTGTCGCTCCTGACACTTCATGCAGATTTACCGCATCTTACGGAGGCGGTTTCAGTTCAGAATTACCGATCCTTGACATCCGAAAAGAAAGGTTTGGCGAAACCACGTCGCTGAGCGGCAGGATCGGAGACGGAAACTGCAATCTTAGTTTTAAGACTTTTAACGGCTCGATCGTGATCAAAAAGCTACTTCGAGAAAAACCGGAGATCGCCGGCAGCGTATTCCCCAGTGAGAAATTTATCCCTGCGCTCAGATTCACACCAAACCGCTCTCAGTAAACTTCTTCCACCGCGATTCGTATCAACTTGCATAACAAACCGAAATACGGGTAAGGTTGGCAATAGTTTATGAACACCAGCGGTATCATCGGACACATCCTTGACGGAAAATACAGCATAGAAAAAATGCTTGGAAAGGGTGGAATGGGAAGCGTCTATTTGGCGACCCATATCGGCACTGCGCGGCCCGTTGCGGTAAAAGTGATCACGCCCGAATTTATGGAGCGTGCCGAGTTCATCGAGCGTTTCAGACGCGAGGCCAAGGCTGCCGGGCGGCTGCGTCATCCGAATGTCGTTGATGTGACCGATTTTGGTTTTTCGACCAATGAGGCCGGGGAAAACGCCGCTTATCTGGTAATGGAATACCTTGACGGCTGTACGCTCGGGGAGGTTTTAGACGAAGAAAAACAGCTTCCCATCTCGTTTTCTATCGATATTCTGGAGCAGGTCTGTTCCGCCGTTGAAGAGGCTCATAAACAGGGAATTATCCACAGAGATCTCAAGCCCGATAACATTTGGCTTGAACCGAATCAGCGGGGCGGATACACGGTAAAGGTACTGGATTTTGGAATCGCCAAACTCGAGGAGTTTAGCCAGGAAGCTGACGGTGACGATACTCCGGATCGCACCAGCGACGACCACATTCCGCTCGGTTCGGGAAAAAATACTGTTGCAGATGCCGGTGACGCGGAAACTTTTGTCGATCGTAACTCATCAACGCTTATCTCCGAAGGAAAGACGATCGTCCATCCGGATACGTCGAAAACTAAGATCCTTGACCCGGATCGGGCGGATAAATCATCCGTCGATTCCGAAGGCGGTACTGCAATTCTCGAATCGGTGCCGTCAGGCGCCGGCGGATCCGAATCTGAAAAAGGAACGCGCCTTATCGCGCAGAGATCGAATACTACTGATGAACTGCTGCTGAATTCTCCGGCCACGTCGAACCTTACGCGTGTCGGAGCAGTACTCGGAACTCCTTTATATATGTCACCGGAGCAATGCCGGGGCGAAAGGTTGACGCCGCGGTCCGACATCTATTCATTGGCAGTTATCGCATACCAGATGTTTTCCGGAACGCTGCCTTTTGAAGGCGACTATTTGCAGGTAATGGAAGCCCATAAGAATGAGTCTCCGCCACCATTGATCGCAAAGAAAGCGCCGAAAAAACTGAAGAATATTGTAATGCAGTCCCTGTCGAAGAATCTGGACGAACGGCCGGAAAGTGCAGAGGCCTTTTCGAATAAGATCCGTTCAAACTCGGAAGGGATCGGCGTGCTGTTACGCCGTGCACTTGTGATCTATGGTGAAAGGCTTCCAAAGTTTCTCCAGCTAACGATCCTTACGTTTACACCGCTGATAGCATTGACGATCCTTAAGGCGGGTTTTGGGCTCGCGGTTGGCTTTGATTATATCGAAAGCACTCCCGTGGCCGCGCTGATCACGGTCTTATTTGAAATCTCGAATTTCTTTATCTCGATTGTTACGTCGGCACTCCTTGTCGGAATGATGACCTGGATAGTCGCTCAATATCTTGCTTTTCCGCTGCGCCCGACAAGTTTGAGGACCGCTTTTAAAGAGGTTAAAAAAAGGGCAAAATCCTTGTCCTTTACTGTCGGATTCAGCACAATACTTTCATTTATCGGTTATGCATTTTGTTTTTTTCCGGGAATCTGGCTGTCATCGAAATTTATGCTGATCGCTCCATCGATAATGATGGAGGATATCTCCGGAAAGGCAGCATTTAAACGTTCGATGGAACTCACAAAACGATCTTTTCGAACGGTTTTTGCAGCGGCACTGTTAGTTTATGTGATCCCGCTGGTGATGGGTTTTCTGGTCGGCGGTTTTATTGTGCTTGCAAATACATCATATCTTCAATCGCTGCGGGTTGAGAAAATGAGAGAAGATATGGCCGCAATGAAAAAAGAAGGTGTTAAACCGCAGCCCGTCGAAAAAAAGAAAGAAGAAGAGAGCATCACCGTCGAGTATGGAAATAAAGGGCTTGAAATAAATACCGGACCGGAAGTCAAAGAAAAAGACAGCGAAGAAATTGTCAAAAAAACAAAAAGATTCGGATCGGTCACCCAAGCAATAAGTCAATTTGTTCTTTTGCCTGTTATTTTACTTCTTGCGTCTATAACTTCTGTAATAACCGCGCTCATCTATTTTAAGACCAGACAGGCGGGCGGTGAATCGATGCAAGACTTATTGGGCAAACTCGACGATGCCGACGGCCCTCAAAGCAAATGGCAGGCGAGGGTTCGGGAGCGTTTGATACAATCCGGGAAGGTCAGCGGTTCAACCAGCAAAAACACATAGTTTCAAATGAATAGTTATATCTTTAAAATTCTGGGTTGCTTTTCTGTCTTGATCTTGAGCGCCATTTGTGTTCAGGCACAATCCTATAAGAATGATTTTCAGGTAAAAACAGGCGGAACGGTCGAGATTCGAAATCCTTACGGACGTGTTGAGATCGTTACAGATCCGGAACGGACGAATGAGATCGCCGTTGAGATCGACGGATCAAAGAGTATTTCATCAAATGACCTGCGAATTGACAACAAGAATTCTGATCTGATGATCGAGGTTTTGCCGCAGACCGCAAAGGATATCAGATTGGATTTTAAGATAATTCTCCCCGAGCGGCTTAGGATCAACATTGAGACCGATGAAGGAGCGATCCATCTTATCGGCGATTTTGCCGAGGCAGTCGCCAGCAGTAACAGCGGTACTATCTATGCAGATGTATCGCTCGAAAATCTTGACTACAAGTTTCAGTGGACCGCGGCGAAGCCCCGTTTTATCAGCGATGTCGACCTTGAAGAGGTTAAAGAAAAAGCAGCTGGACGGTATCAGATCAAAGGAAAACTCCGAGAAGAGAAAAAGCCGAAGCGTGTCGCGATCGTTGATACCGATCAGGATGGAGCAAGCACAACTGCAGAAAATGCCGAAGCGGATAAACCCGCCGGTCCTGTCAGTCTTGATTTTACGACCGTCAGAGGAATTATATTATTAAACGTTGCACCGATCGAGGTCCCTTCTAATCTGCGTGAACGACCGCTGACCGAGGCCGCAAAATCGATCATCCGCAGTGGGGATGCGATCTTGGTAAACGCAATAAGAAGATCGAGTCCAAAGTTTTTCGGAGAGTATGCAGCCACCCTTCCGCCCAGAAACAATCTTCCGGTCTTAACCGATGCAGATAAGAGGAAAGATCCATCAGGTATCGGTGTAAAGAAGGTGACCGTGCAGGTTACGGATATAAATAACCGCGCGATCTCTGATCTGACAAGAAGCGATTTTTCACTTTCTGAGCGCGGAGACGAGCGGGAAATTATCTCTGTCGAACCCGCAACGGCTCCTTTCAACCTCGTACTTCTATTGGATGTATCCGGAAGTATCGAGCACTATGTGGACTTTATTCGGAAAGCGGCGCGGAACTTTATCGATACAACGAGTCCCGAAGATCGGATCGCGATCGTTATCTTTAACGAAGATGTCAAACCGCTTTCGGTACTGACAAAAGACCGCAAGATGCTTTCCGAAAGTCTAGATACCTTTGACGCAGGCGGCGGGACCGCATATTACGATTCACTTGGCTACGTTTTGACAGAGACATTGAGACCGCTCAAAGGAGAACGGACGGCAATCGTTGCACTCTCTGACGGTGATGATAACAGGTCGTTTCTTCCTTTCAGTGCTCTTTTAGGTGCGATCCAGGAAAGCGGTGCACTGATCTATCCGCTATATGTTCCTTCCGGCCTGATTGCCGCGTCCGCGACAAATGATCCCAGCAAAGCAGCCGATCCGATGCGTTCGCGATTTCTTTCGCTGACTTCAAAAGCACAGAGCGAAGGTGAAACGCTGGCGAAGGTCTCGGGCGGTGTTTATTATCCGATTTCGCGTTTAAGCGAGATCCAGGAGGCATACAATGACATTGTTCTTCAGCTTCGGACGGCTTACACGATCACCTACCGGTCAGATTCTACCGATTTCAGACAAGATATTGCGTCGCCGCGTATCAAAGTGAAAGTAAACCGTGAGACGGCATTTGTGAAGATCGGGCCGATCGTTGAAGTCGAAAAGAAGTAGTTTTTTTTTGAGTCGATGGACTTTTGAACCCTCAATGATCTTGCTTCGGAAAGCGACTCATCCAGGCTTTCGGATCCAGTTTTATGTTTTGAGCATGATTACGTTTTAACATCTTCCCTAAATATCTTAAGCAGTTTTCGATTCCGGCACCGAATTTAACAATTGTTAGGTCGTGATATCTGATAAATCTTTTTCCTGTTCCTCAAAGTTCACCCAGCAACGTTGTTGCCCGCAAATAAAATTATCACAGAAAATGATGTTAAGATTGACCGAAGACTTTGGGAAAATCTGATTTTGCATGGATTCACCACTTTTAAGATCGCTTTTTGATGATGAAGAGCGCCGGCCGCTGACTATCTCCGAATTGAATGCGGAGATAAAAGGTGAACTCGAGCGGCGGTTCAGTTCCGTCTGGGTTGAAGGAGAAATTTCCAATTTCTTCGATGCGAACTCCGGGCATTGGTATTTTTCGCTAACAGACGCGGATTCTCAATTAAAAGCAGTTTGTTATAAGGGGGCAAATTGGCGGATCCGTTTTAAGCCGTTTGACGGTCTTCAGGTTAGAGTCCGCGGAAAGCTATCGGTATATGAACCGCGGGGGGAATATCAGGTTCTTGTGGAATCGCTTGAACCTGTCGGTGAAGGGGCGGTAAAGATCGCGTATGAACAGGTCAAAGCGAAACTCGAAAAGGAAAGACTTTTTGATGAAGAGTTTAAGCGACCGCTGCCATATTTCCCAAAGCGGGTTGGTGTTGTGACTTCACCAAACGGCGCCGCGTTTCATGACATCCTGAACGTGATAATGCGGCGTACGCGCTCTGTCAGCATCGTGCTGATCCCGACACGGGTTCAGGGCGAATCTGCTCCAAAAGAGATCCGCGAGGCAGTATTGTTCGCAAATTCCTTTAATGATGTTGCGCCGGAAGAAAATAAGATCGACGTTTTGATCGTCGGACGAGGCGGCGGATCGGCGGAAGATCTCGCTGCGTTTAACGAAGAACTGCTGGCGAGAGCCATTTTTGAATCGGATATTCCTGTGATTTCCGCGGTTGGTCATGAGATAGACTTTTCGATCGCCGATCTCGTCGCAGATGTCAGGGCGCCGACACCTTCCGCAGCTGCGGAAATAGTGGCAGGACGCGAAGACGATCTCGAGATATTTATTTCTCAACAAACCCGCAATATGTATAAGCTCATCGAACGAAAGCTTTTACGTTCGCGAAACAAGCTTCAGGAACTTTCTCTGGCATCTGTTTTCTCGGAGTTTCCGCAGAAGATACGGGATTGGAAATACGAATTAAGCGATGCTGACCAAAGGATCGTGTCATCCGTAAAAGATCGGGTGAAGTTCGATTCGAAGCGGTATTTGGAACTTGCAAAACGGCTCACGCCGGGCAGACTGTCGGCAAATCTGGCCGCCCGAAAAACGAGACTTGCTGTTCTTCAGCAAAAATCAATGGCAGCTGTTTTGAAAATGGTATCTAAAAAGGACGAGGATCTTAAAATAAGCATGGCTTCGCTTGATGCGTTATCACCGCTGGCAGTTTTAAGCCGCGGATTTTCGCTGACTCAGACAAAAGACGGGACGATCCTGCGGGATGCTGCGGATGCGAAAATTGCGGACGAGGTGAAAATTCGCTTGGCAAAAGGTAATATAAAGGCGAGTATTACGGAAATTGAGTAGGTTTTGAATGTCAAAAATTGTAGTCGAGTTTGATGATTCGCAGCAGGAAACTAAAGAAAACCTCAATGATGAGCAAATCTTCAGCGAATTTCAGGAAAAGAAAAAGAGAAGCTTGTTTTGGAAGATCCTGAAGATCGCGGCCGGCAGCACGATATTTTTACTCCTTACGTTGCTTATCGGCGGATTCATCTATTGGCAGTATCTGAAAACCACTCCGCAGTATTCGCTGGCTTTGTTGGTTGATGCATCACGACGCGGGGATCAGGAACTGATTGACGAATTGGTGGATACAGATGCCGCGGTTGATAATTTTGTTCCGCAGATCACCGATAAGGCAATTGAGCTATACGGCCGCGGTCTTGCACCGGGAATCATCCGGCAAATTTCACGCGTTGCCGCACCTTTTCTGCCGGTAGTTAAACAACGTGCCCGTGCTGAATTGCCCGGCCTTCTTAAAGAAAAGACAGCGAAATTTGAGAACATTCCGTTTCCGGCAATGGTGATCGGCGCAAAAAAATACCTGAACTTCGTTCAAAACGGAAACAAGGTTACAGTTACAAGCGTTGATCCGAACCGACGGGTTGATATTACAATGGAGTTCAAAGACGGAAGGTGGAAGGTTGTCGGATTCACTGATGAGAAACTTGCGCGGCGGATCGCTGAAAAGATCGGACAGGAAATGATCGCTCTCGCGCAAAATAAAGGTAAGAATACGATCGACGATCTCGGAAAGCAGATCGGAATTCCGAATTTGAGTGATATTATAAAAATCCCTTAGAATCTGACATTTCAATAACTATGGGCGACAATAAAAAAACCTTTGAGGATTCACTTCACAAACTGGAATCGATAGTCGGGCAGCTCGAGGATGGCGACCTTTCTCTCGAAGAGAGTCTAAAACTGTTTGAAGATGGAATAAAGCTTTCGCGCGAATGCCAGGAACGGCTCAGCAAGGCAGAGCGCCGGATAGAGGTCCTGCTCCGTGATGAAAATGACGCTCCCGTATTAAAATCAATGGATGAAGACGGATCTTTTGATACTTCAATAACCTGATCACACGATCAAATGCCGTTTCAGGCAGATTTTCTGGTTCGAATTCAGAATTTAAGAAATAGATTATGAAACATAATTGGCTGACCAAGTTAACTGCACTCTGTTTGCTGACTGCAGTTCTCAATACCTCGGTATTTCCGCAGAAGGAGAACATTCTATTTAAGACTGTTTCTGAAGAATTGAATCGCGCATTTGGCGTTCTCAAAGAAAAAGGCGACCCTCCGCCGTATTTTCTAAGCTACCGGATAACTGACACAGAGACTACAACCATAAATACTTCGCTCGGTGCATTGCAGAGCGACGATACCGATTACAGTCGAATTCTGGACACAAGTATTCGGGTAGGGGATTACGAGTTTGACAACACGCGTGATACGCAGGGTATGGGCGGATCTTCTGTCCAACTGCCGATGGATGATGATCCGTACGCTATTAAGAACATCATGTGGGTCCAAACGGATGCCGCGTATAAAACTGCCGTCAGCGAACTTCGGCAAGCAAAGCAAAACCAGGAAACCACGATCGAGCGGGAATTTTCAGCCGCAGATTTTTCAAAGGAGACTCCCCAGGTCAGCCGTCTTGAAAGTAAGTCCATAAATGTCGATAAGAAGGCGTGGTCAGAAAAGCTGCGCAAATATTCGGCAATCTTCAATAAATATCCTCTGATCCTTAGTTCTTCGGTAACGCTCACCGCAAGTTCGACAAATAAATATTTTGTCAGCTCTGAAAAAACGTCACTCGAATATGGTTCGACAGAGGTTCGCATCGGGATCTTCGGAACAACAAAAGCCGATGACGGAATGGAATTATACCGTTACGAATCATTTGACGCCTCGGATATCGAAGGTCTGCCGGGAGAGGATAAAATAATCGCGGCGATCGAGCGGGTTGCCAAAGATCTTATCGATCTGAGAAACGCTCCGACGATCGAACCTTTTACGGGACCGGCGATCCTTTCGGGACGTGCAAGCGGTGTCTTCTTT
The DNA here is from genome assembly GCA_041394785.1 of Pyrinomonadaceae bacterium. GTDB lineage: Bacteria > Acidobacteriota > Blastocatellia > Pyrinomonadales > Pyrinomonadaceae > Aridibacter. The sequence goes on from JAWKHO010000001.1 coordinate 210,908, forward strand.
CATGAGATCTTCGGACACCGTATCGAGGGGCACAGGCAAAAATCTGAGTATGAAGGAAATACATTTACGGCAAAGATCAATCAGCCGGTTCTGCCGCCGTTTTTCTCGGTCGTTGATGATCCGACATTGAAAAAATTCGGCGATACCGAGCTAAGCGGGTTTTATGAATTTGACGATGAAGGAATAAGATCGCAGCGTGTTCCGCTGGTCCAAAACGGGATCCTCAAAACGTTTTTGCTCGGCCGTTCGCCGATAAAGGGATTCGAAAAATCAAACGGACACGGAAGAGCTCAGCCGGGATTAAGTCCCGTTAGCCGTCAGGGAAATTTGATAGTACAAGCGAGTAAAACGGTTTCAAAGGCGCAGCTGAGAAAGCTTCTCCTCGATGAAGTAAGACGCCAGAAAAAAACTTTCGGATTGTTTTTTGACGATATTTCCGGAGGTTTTACTAACACATCGCGGTTTGCTCCGCAGGCATTTCAGGTAACACCAATTATGGTTTATAAGGTGTTTCCGGACGGAAGACCGGATCAGCTTGTCAGAGGTCTTGATCTTATCGGAACCCCATTGACTGCCTTCAGCAAGATCCTCGCAGCCGATGATACCCCCGAGATCTTTAACGGAGTTTGCGGTGCGGAGAGCGGAATGGTTCCCGTCTCGGCTATTTCTCCGGGGGTTTTGCTGAGTCAGATAGAAGTACAGAAACGGCCAAAATCGGAGGCGCTTCCGCCGATCCTGCCGCCGCCAGGGGTTGATGCAAAAGTCTGGAAGGAGTTTAAACAATAATGAAATTCATTGCTAAAATTGTCGGTTTCTTTTTGCTCTTTACGTTGTTTACGCTCTCCGCGCTGAGCCAGTCGAAGGATTCGGGTGACGTGATCCTCAAGGCGGTCCAGGACGAGATGTCGCGCACGATGGAAGATCTCAAATTTAAGGAATTCAAGAAACCATATTTTGTCGAATACACTGTTGAAGATGAGGATAATTTAGAGATCGAATCCAAATACGGCGCAATTATCAGTTCGAAGCGAAGAAATAACCGCACTCTTTACACCCAGCTTCGTGTCGGCGATTACGAATTTGACAATATCGGTACTTACGCCGGGGGATTCAAGTTTCCGCTTCCGATGGCTATTGACGATGACTACGATTCGATCCGGCGCTCTGTTTGGTTTGCGACCGATTTTGCGTACAAGCTTGCTATAAATCAATTAGCGGCACGCGAGGCTGCAAAAAAAGACGGCGAAGGCGAGGAAGAAGATGATGAGGATGTGCCGTCATTCTCAAAAACAACCCCCGTTGTCTCTATCGAAAAACCTGCAAAAATTGAGATCGATCAGGCGAAGTGGGAAAAGCAGGTCCGGGAATGGTCAAAGATTCTCGTCAGCTATCCGGAACTGCGTGAATCAAGTATCTCGTTTTATGTCCGGCACAGTAATCGATATTTGATAAACAGCGAAGGAACAAGAATCGTCAAACCACAGCTTTTGATAACATTGAATGTCTACGCAAAAGCGGTAACTTCCGACAATCTCCGGCTTACACCCTCGCGGCATATTTACGCAAAGGAATTTGACGAATTTCCGACATCTGAAGAGATCGATAAAACCATAAAAGATCTGGCAACGGATCTGATAGCGATCAGCAAGGCACCGCAGTTTAATGAAAAATATATCGGTCCGGCGCTTTTTACAGATCGCGCGGCAATCCAGCTTTTTCATCAGCTGCTTTCTGGAAATCTCGAAAGAGGCGGGCTTGCCGAACGGCTCGGCCGCAAGGTTTTGCCGTCATTTTTATCGGTAACAGATGACCCGACGATCTCAAACATCGGAGACTACAGATTGCTCGGAGATTATAAGATCGACGATGAAGGAGTTCCGGCGAAGCCGTTAAAACTTATCGAAAACGGGGTACTGAAGACGTTGCTGACAACCCGCACTCCGACAAAAGACGTGCCGGAATCCAACGGCAGGGCGAGATCGGGCGGTGACGGATCGACGATGGCGAGTATAAGCAATCTGATAATAAAATCGAGCAGCGAACATACTTTTGCCGAATTAAAACAACAGCTGATTGATGCCTGCAAAACTCAGGGGCTGACTTACGGAATATTGTTTCGCGAGATCGACTCAACCTTTGCACCCGGAGGAGGGCAGCTGAGTGTTCCGATCCTTGCATATAAGGTTTATGTGGAAGACGGGCGCGAAGAACTGATCACGGGATCAAGCGTGGTCGACTACTCCGTGAGGGAACTAAGGAATATTCTCGCCGCAGGAAATGATGCATACCCTTTCAGTATTCTGGTTGGCAACGGACATCAGGGTGAAGGCGTCCCGGTGAGCATTGTGGCACCTTCAGTTCTTGTTGAAGAGATATATTTGCGAAAAAATTCGGGCGACAAGGAAAGTCCTATGGTTCTCACCCGACCTTAACGCATCAAACCTCTTTCTAGAGTTAAACAAAAACAAAGACAAGACGAAGAATACTCCAAACTTCGTCTTGTCCTGCATATGGCTGAGTATTTTTGAGACTCGAGCGCATAAGCGTTTTATTCTTTGAGAACGACCTTCTTCATTTTGATCCCGTCTGAAAGGTTTTTATCCGTCTCTTTCTCAGAGCCGGATTTTCTCAGATTTGAGGAATGCGACGGCGCATCAACTTCCCTCAGAAAGTGTTCATCACCATATTGAAAGAAAACGAGCCGGCTTTCGCTGTTCTTTTTCTGTTTTCCGCTCTCGATCTCACCGATCATTTGGTTTGGCTTATCGTCGCCATTGGTCAATATCAGAAGACTGGATGTCGGGTCGATCTCGATCTTGTATTTCCCGGCCGGAAAGGTCTTGTCACCGACGTTGAAATCAAATGGAATCTCAAAATTCATCGCCTCAATACCGGCGCCATAGCTGGGATTCCCCGCTGCCTGTATATTAGCAACGCTAATTAAAATGGCAAAAATCAACCCAAAATATGAATGCTTTTTCATTATCATTACCTCCGCAAATGTGAATTTTATTTAGAGTATTGAATATAAGTTTATTACTCTAAAAATATTTATAAAAAGAATTACCTTTTACGATAAAGGTAAGTATCACTAATTAATGCACTTTACGTGCCATCGCGCTGTCTCCGGCAATAAAAGTGCTGTTTTGCCTGAAACTAAAGGAAAATCGGGCTCGTAGAAATCTAAGAAAACATTTGTTGAAAACTCCCTAATCTAAGGAAAGCTAACAGAAAAGATAGTTCTCCTAATCAAAAAGATAGCGGCGCGGATAACAGGATTTTCGGAGAATCGGATGGAGGCATCAATAAAAATTCTTTTTGGCGGATCGGCTGAAAGATCTTTCAGGCTGACTGAAGAAAAAACCTGCGTCGGGCGCGGCGACGAAAATAAGATCCAGATAAATCATTCCTCGGTATCAAGAAAGCATTGTGTCATTGAGAAAAAGGGAAGTGATTTCTATATTTCCGATCAAAACAGCCTTAACGGGACATTTGTAAGAAACACCAGAGCAGAAAACACCAAACTAATATCGGGAGACAGGATCCAGATAGGAGACTTTACGGCAATTTTCGAATTGGAAGATAAAGTTTCACTGCCGGAATCACAAATTGCTCACGTCGTCGACGCAAAGCTCCGCCTTCCTCCGAACTATGTCTTTCTCCCTGTTCAAAAAACAGCAGCCGATCTCACCGGAGAATTATCAGCGCTTTTGAGCATTGCGGGTAAGATCAGCGTGATCGAGGATACCAAAGAGCTTCAAATTGAGATCCTCAGGCAAACTTTTAAGACTGTTCCGGCGAACGACGGAGCGATAGTCCTCGTTGACGATAACCTCGAGTTTGTTGATGTAACTCCGTTCAGCCGCCTATCCAAAACAAATGAAACCCGAATTAGCAAAACGATCGTAGAGCGGGTTTTGCGGGAAGGTTCGGCGATCCTTGCCGCCGACGTCGCAGAGGATGACCGGAGAATAGAATCTGAGAGTCTGATGATAGCGGGCACTATTTCGCTTTTATGTGTACCTTTGATCGTCTTTGAAAGAACGATCGGCGCGATATATTTAACGACAAACAGCGCCGATCAAAATTTTAAAGAGTCGCATTTGCAGTTGGTCACCGCGGTCTCCTCGATTGCCGCGGTCGCCATCGAAAATGCCGGAAATGTCATGATGCTCAGGAATGAAAACGCGAGGCTTAAGACCGAAAACATATTAAGGAAAAATATGATCGGCGAAAGCGAGCCGATGCAGCGGGTATTCGATTGCATCGCGAAGACGGCCCCTACGGATTCGACGGTACTTATTACAGGTGAAAGCGGAACAGGAAAAGAACTTGCGGCTCATTCTATCCATGTCAACAGTCTGCGCGCCGGCAAGCCGTTTGTTGTTATCAATTGTGCAGCGATTACCGAAACGCTTCTTGAATCCGAGCTTTTCGGTCATGAAAAAGGGGCGTTCACGGATGCCGGAAAGCAAAAAAAAGGAAAAATAGAACTTGCCAACGGCGGTACGCTGTTTCTCGATGAGATCGGGGAACTGGCACAATCAGTTCAAGTAAAACTCCTTCGCGTACTTCAGGAAAGAGAATTTGAACGCGTCGGCGGCACGAGTTCGATCAAAGTCGATATACGGCTCATAGCTGCGACAAATCGTGATCTGGAAGCCGAAGTAAAGTCAGGCAAGTTCAGAGAAGATCTTTTTTACCGACTCAACGTGATCGAACTATTTATGCCGCCTCTCAGGAATCGTGAAGGCGATATCCTGATCCTCGCCGATGAATTTATAAAAAAATATAGAGATTGGACAAGCCGACCCGTTCGGGGTTTAGCGGGCAGGGCAAAAAGAATACTTGCAGATTATGAATATCCGGGGAATGTGCGTGAACTCGAGAACGCTATAGAATCGGCGGTTGTATTGGGAACGCGGGAATGGATACAACCGGAAGATCTTCCCGATAAGTTTTCACGAGCAGGATCCGCATTTGATGCGGCGGAAAATGATCGCAGATTTGACCTTCAGGAGGGCGTAAAAGAAGCAAAACGGAAACTGATCGCCGAAGCCTTCAAAAAGGCGAAAGGCAATTACGTAAAAACTGCGAGGCTGTTGGACGTGCATCCGAATTACCTTCATCGACTGATCCGCACGCTTGACATTAAATCCGAACTTGAAGGCTGAACAAAAGAAGAGCGCCTTTTTTCGAGGCGCTCACGTCGAAAAAAACATAATGCCGGATTTAATCTCGTCCGGTAAAGATCGATAAAATATACCAGAACAAAAGTGCGACGCTGGCGAACAGACCAAGTGAAGCTGCCACATACTGGTCGGTGCGGTAATGATGAAGCATATTTGACGTTTCGTATAAAATGGCCCCTCCCGCAAATGCGACCATCGCAAACGCAAAAATATTTCCAAGGCTAAATCCGAACATAATTCCCGAGAAGATAAATCCCAATGCAATAAACGAACCGACCATCAATATCGGGCCAAGAAATGAAAAGTCTTTTCGTGTCAGGAAAACGACGGAGGTGAGTCCCAGGAATAATCCCCCAGTGACCACACCGGCTTTCAATATTACGTCCGGACCTGAATAGGTTGCTGCAATAAACAGCAGCGGCAGAAAGATGATCACCTCGGCAACGGTGTAAAGGATCAGCCCCATATATTGCATCGGTTTCGAGGTTTCCGAACGCGCCCAGCTTTGGGCAAGCCACGAAACGCCCATGAAAGCGATCAGAACGATCGCCCATGACCAGCGGCCGCCAAGCATCGTTTGGGCAATCGCGAGCCCTGCGCCGGAAGTCACCAAATATGCTTCCATAAGAACAAATGCACCGACGGCGATCGCCAGATGAATGTATGTTTTACGAATAAACGCAGCACGTTCCAGCGGCAGGGCTTCCGCGGCCATTCGTCCCTGGGGTGCCTGTTGGTATGTTGTACTATTCATTTTACTCCTTTCTAAATTCCAAAATCCCTATAAGCTGCTTTTGGATGCCGTTTTCCGGCAAATATCTGTCTCAGTTTCCGTAACTACATTCTACTATACGCCGTCCGGCTGTTTGAAACAGAATATCCCAGTTCCAGAAACTACTCGAACTGGTCAAACAGGATCTGATTGCCATCAGGATCGGCGATCATAAAATTACATGCCCCTGTTTCATCTTCAACGGTCCTTGATGCGGAGAGCACGGGCAGACCGGCTTCCGTAACTGCCTTGTGGATCGCGCGTGCATTCTTTGGATTAAAGGTAATGATGTTGTTTGGAAACATATCCTGAAATAAGCCTATCTTTGTTCCGCCGTTTTCCATGATAAGCCATTTTTCTTTGACCGAACCGCCGTCCGGGACCCCTTTAAATCCGAGCGTTTCATAAAACCGCTTAGAGGCTTCGATATCTTTAACGGCCAATGATAAAGAGTTTATTCCCAATTTCATTTACTGTTTTCTCCTTTAGTTTATTGGTTTTTTAATCGGTCGCGTGATACCAGTCCTCGTGCAGCGACCATTCTCCGCAGGAAAGACATGACGTCCAGCGCCAGATATGGCTGCAACCCGGACACTTTCCGCGCGTTTCAAAAGTGTTCCACGAAGTTCCGCATCCGCCGAGAAAAAACTCCGGATCCAAACAATCACTGCAGTACCAACGGCTCAAGCTTTTTGGTTCCCAACTGCACTTTGGACACCGGATCCGCGCCGACCTTATCTTGTCTTCTTCAACGGAAACCTGAGTTGTTTCGTCAATCTTGCCGTTCCTGCGGAAAAGAACCAATTGGTAAACATCGCAGAACCAAAGTGATCTATCTATCGCAAACGCATTTATCCGGTTCATTTTCTTAATACCCGAATAATCTCGCCCGGCGACGATTCATTACCCATTGAATCAACCGCGCGTACGTAGTAGAAATAAACCTCGCCGGACTCGACGCCTTCATCTTTATATTCGAGTGAAGGGATCGGTTTTTCGTTTCTGCGTTCCCACTGGTCGAGCGGTAGATTTTCGTCCGCTGAACGATACATATTGTATCCGGCAAAATCCTTAAGCGGATTTTGTTCATAGGCATTTCCCGCATGATCCACGTATGTGCTTTTCGGCGTTATCGGCGCACTTTCTTCGCCGTTTTCAAAAACCTGCGTCAATTTATAAAAATATCTCTTCCCGATTCCGGCCGCAGGATCATTAAAATCGCCGTCAGGGATCGGTTCATCTGTAACCCTGGCCCACGCAGAAAAGGGCAAGGTCTCACTATCGGATCGATAAACGTGAAAACCGATCACTTTTCGGTTCAGTTTTTCGCGCAAGGCTTTCTTTTTCTTTTTCAGCAGCTTCTTATTCATTTAATTCTGTCTGAAAGACGTTACATAGATTGCATCCATTTATTATCAACTGCCAGACAACCAAAATCAAAAAGCGACTCCCGCTTGAGTCGCTTTCCCTTAATTTTTTGTTATGGAACTGGCCTAACAATTTTTCATCTTCGCCTAAATTATCGGGTTGAGTTTTCATACTTTAATCCACCGACACTTTGTCAGCTTTCAATTACTTGATCATCAGCCTCGTCCCAAGCCTTTCCGGCTCTTTTGCCGACCTTCATCGGCTGAAAAAGTCCGGCGGCGTTTCGATTGAATCATTCTTCATATCTATCACCTCCTTCAAGTAAAAGGTTACGACAGTGATATTTGGCTTGTCAAAGTTTTTTCGAAATAAAAGGCGATTCACACGGAATCGCCTGGATATAACAAAAAAATCTTGCTTTGAATTACTCACCTTTCGGCGCAGCTGCCTTCACCGCATCCGAAACGCCGTCCTCAAACGTCTTGAAATTCTCATTAAAGAGATTTCCCAGATGTTTTGCCTTTGCGTCATAAGCATCCCTATCTTCCCAGGTATTGCGCGGATTCAGGATCTCGCTCGGAACATCCGGGCAGCTGGTTGGAACCAAAACTCCGAAAATCGGGTGCGGTTCGAAATCGGACTTTGCCAGTTCGCCGTTTAAGATCGCACGGATCATTGCACGTGTATGATGGATCGACATGCGTTTTCCCGTGCCATAAGCGCCGCCGCTCCAGCCGGTATTTACCAGCCAGCAGTCTGCACCGTGTTTTTCCATTTTTTCAGCGAGCAATTCCGCGTAAACCGAAGGATGACTCGGCATAAACGGAGCACCGAAGCACGACGAAAATGTTGCTGTCGGTTCAGTTACGCCTTTTTCGGTTCCGGCAACTTTTGCCGTATAACCCGAAATAAAGTGGTACATTGCCTGTTCACGGGTAAGTTTTGAAACAGGAGGCAAAACGCCGAATGCATCCGCCGTCAGCATGATCACATTCTGTGCATTTCCGCCGTAACCTTTTTCGACAATATTGTTGATCGATTCAAGCGGATAAGACGCCCGGGTGTTTTCGGTTTTTGAGCCGTCGTCAAGATCGAGTTTTCCGGTGGCTTCATCATAAACAACATTTTCGAGAACGGTTTCGCGCATCGTAGTTGTTTTATATATGTCCGGTTCCATTTCCGGATTCAATTTTATGACCTTTGCATAGCATCCGCCTTCATAATTGAAAACTCCGTCGTCCGACCAGCCGTGCTCGTCATCGCCGATCAACGCTCGTTCCGGATCTGCGGAAAGAGTGGTTTTTCCGGTTCCGGAAAGTCCGAAGAAGATCGCGACATCGCCTTTTTCTCCTACGTTTGCCGAGCAGTGCATTGACATCACACCGCGCTGCGGCATTAGAAAGTTCATCAATGAAAATACGGATTTTTTTGTTTCACCGGCATAAGATGTTCCGCCGATGAGGACGAGTTTCTGCGAAAAATCAACGAGAATAAATGTTTCAGAACGCGTTCCGTCAGTTTCCGGGTCGGCCTTAAAACTCGGAATATTGATAACCGTAAACTCCGGTGTAAAAGGTTCTTCTTTTGTTTGACGAACGAACATATTGCGGGCAAAAAGAGAATGCCAGGCGAGTTCGTTGATGATCCGGACAGGAAGCTGATGATCTGGATGTGCACCGGCATAGGTATCGCGGACAAAGATCTCCTTTCCTTTTAGATATTCCATCATCCGGGTTTTGATACCGTTGAATTTTTCCTGTGAGAATGGTTTATTTACTTTTCCCCACCAAATTTTGTCTTCGGTTGAAGATTCCTTCACCGTAAACTTGTCGTTTGCGGATCTTCCGGTATGTTCCCCTGTTTCGACAACGAGTGCGCCGTCTTTTGTGATAATTCCTTCACCCCGGTTTTCGATGATCTTATAAAGTTCGTCTGCATTTAAATTCCAGTATACTTTTGACAGATCTGTAAGACCGTAGTTGCCGAGTCCATAATTGGTATTCTTACGTCCAATCTCCTCGGTTTCTCGTTTTAAATTCGGTTCCATTCTGATAATCTCCAAAGAATTTTGTCTTAATAAAGAAAAATGAGTAATTAGCTCTTTTTTTCCAATGTATTTCGCTAGTTTAACAACACATTAGCAAAAGTTAAAGGTAGACGGGCATTAATCGCGGCGCTTGTAAGGAATCGAAATGCAGCGGAAATTTTGGTTTCAACGAAGCCGGGATCTGTTTTTGGAGATCGTATGAAAGACAACCGCAAAAATTACGATCAGTCCGCCGAGTATCGCCCATTTTGATGGTGTTTCCTTAATAACCAGAAATACCCAAACCGGATTGAGGAGCGGTTCGATAAAACCGATGATGCTGGCATCGAGCGAACGGACGCCTCTTGCAACGCCGTATGTAAAAAACAGATACGCGATGCCGATCTGAAAGATACCAAGATATGAGACGGCAAACAGATCAATGGCGGCGGGGATTTGGAGTTTTGAAAGAATAAGCGGAAGCATAAATATAACTATAAGAACGTTTCCGTAAAAAACCGATAATGCGGGATTGAATTTTAGTGACCGCGGGTGCCTGAGAAAAACAAAATAAAGCCCCAGGCAAATGCCTGATATCAGTCCTGCAATATTTCCTGCAAAAATGTTGCCGGCCAATTTGTTCTGCGCGTTTGGCGCTTCGAGAAAGAACAGACTCATACCCGCCAGACAAACGATCACGGTCAGCAGATCTTTCAGATGAAATTCTTCTTTCAGGATGAGAGGCGCAAATACGAGTATGTAGATCGGAGCCGTGTACTGAAGAAAGATGGCATTTGCGGCGGTCGTGTTCTTGTTGGCGAAAACAAATGCGGTAAGCGTTCCGGCGTAAAAGAGTGAAGAGAACAGTACAAGCCAATCAAACCTGAGCTCTTTCTTAATTACTATAAAAATGCCGACGGAGATCGCGGCAAACAAAGATCGGCCGAGATTTACATGAAATGCATCAAGCGCTGTGAGTTTTATAAAAAGTCCGCCGGTTGACCAAAGTAAGACAGCGAAAATTACTAAAAGTATCGGCGGTATATTGTTGGCTGCTTTTTTAGTTTCCACAAAAGAAATCAAACAGGATAAACATGACGATCAGGATCGCATTAACTATGCAGTAAATAATAATCTTTTATTGCGCTGTCGAAGTTTATTAGGAACACAACCTCGATTCCAGTTGTTTCAGAGATGCCGCCGGTCAGTTCCCTGTGTTTTTCATTTATCCTGAGAATCCTGTCGATCCTGTTTAATTTTCCTCAGTAAGTGTCAGAGCCTCATCTATCGTTTCGCGCAGTTTTTTTGCAGATGAGGTAGCCGGCTCCAATTCCACTCTTTCAACTCCATAGATCTTCTTGCCAAAAACGCCGTTCCACGGCGGGAGCACGATCGAAACCGAACCTTCCGCTTGTGCCTGACAGGCGAGTCTCATGATCGGTTTTGCTTCATCGCCTTGCTTATACCCGAATACTTTCATCTGTTTGCGCTCGAGTCTGGCGACATCAGAGAGATGTTCTGCACCCGCAACTACTCCAACCCAACACGTACCGCAAGCAGCCGAGCGGCATTCGACCGGAATCACACCTTCTCCGCACCGTTCATCTCTCTCAAGCCAATTTTGAGACTGATCACGCGCCGCACCGGAGGCGAGTTCTTCATTTAAAATCACATCAAATTTTGAACCTTTTTGTGTTTCATCCCAGGTCACCTGAAATTCTTTATCGATTGTTCTGAGAAAACCGAGTATTCCGCCTTTTTTCTCTTTCCGGCGTCCTGCTAAAACCGCTTCCGGAGATTTTGCCAAAAGTCCTGACACTTTTTGAGTATCTCCATTGGCAGTATTAAAGGCATCGAGTCCGGTTTGTACCAGCGTCATCAGACCGACGGCCGTGATTCCGAGGAGCAATGAAGAATCCTGACCTGTTTCCTTAGCGGCCGCTCTTCCGATCGTTCTGATCTCATTAGCCAGATCCAATTGGCCGGCATCAAAGGACGAAGAGCGTTCCGTGATCGCTTTTTTTACGGCAGACCAAAAACGGTGTCCCCACAGAAAGTTGTGCGAAGTGTCGATCTGGTTTTTCAGCTCATAATTGCCCTGCATCGCAAAACCGTGAAGCGCGGCATCCTTGTCTTCAGCTTTTTGAAGGTATCTGAATAGTGATAGCGGATAAAACCTGAACCAGATCTGTACTGCGTTTTGGTCGACTTCATGGATCTCGGGAAGCAAACGGCTGATCGTTTCAAGCCATTGGGTTTCGGTAAAATTGTTCAGGTGGTTTTCAAATTCTGAATTGTTTTTGTCAGTCATAATTGCCTCCGATCATCACGGTCATTATCGTCTTTAAAGACATCTGTTTCGCAAAAATAGAGATTCTACAAATAAAAGTGAAATTGCGCAAAGGTGCGCTTGACAAACTTTTTTCGAATACGTATATTCTGAAGTTTCGGACTTTTCGTCTGACTCGGGCTGTTATGCAGTCCGGTTTGAAAACGCAGACGTTTGATTTCTGATCAAACGTGCAACAGTTATTGTGGCGTAAAATCAAGTGACGCATTTCATTATGCTCCATCACTTGACAGCAAAGCTAATCGCTGAAGATTACGTATCTTTTATTACTAAGCTACGCTACAGAAAAGTTGAGAAGAAGGAATATTTCTGCGTATAAGATTCCTGATTATATTTAGAGGTTAATACCAAAAATTTGTGAATGCGTAGCCGCTTGTGCTAACTGCCGAATTCATTTCGGTAAGAGGCAGGTTACGGGGTGTTTTACGCTTTAAATAAAGATTTTATGTTTGGGACGAGTTCCCATATCAGACGGCGGAGAGCCGGTAACTGGAAATTATGCCAACGATTAATCAACTAGTTCGCAAGGGTAGAAAGAAATTAACCGATAAAACGGCGAGTCCCGCCCTTCAGGCGAGTCCGCAAAAACGCGGAGTTTGTACGCGTGTTTATACGCAAACGCCGAAAAAACCTAACTCGGCATTGAGAAAGGTTGCCCGTGTCCGTTTGACCAACGGGATCGAAGTTACAACTTATATCCCGGGTATCGGACACAATCTGCAGGAACACTCGATCGTATTGATCCGCGGCGGCCGTGTAAAAGATCTTCCGGGTGTTCGTTATCACGTTATCCGCGGAACGCTCGATTCATCGGGTGTTGAAGGCAGAAATCAGGCCCGTTCAAAATACGGTGCAAAACGGCCGAAGGGAAACAAATAGTTCGCCGAGCGAAACAGATTTAATCGAGAGAATAAAAAGTTATGCCAAGAAGAAGAGTTGCTGAAAAAAGGGAAATTCTGCCGGATCCGATCTATAACAGTGCGATCGTTTCAAAATTTATTAACGGCATTATGCTGACCGGCAAGAAATCCACCGCGGAAAGGATCTTTTATGGTGCGATGGAGCAGATCGGTGAAAAGACAAATGAAGATCCGCTGAAGATCTTTAAAGCAGCGCTTGATAATGTGGCTCCGAATCTTGAAGTGAAGTCGCGAAGGATCGGCGGTGCTACATACCAGGTTCCGATCGAGGTTTCGCGCGACCGCAGAAACGCACTGGCGATCCGCTGGATCGTCACACACGCTCGGCAGCGCAGCGAGAAAACGATGAAAGAAAGACTTGTCGGTGAAATTCTCGATGCAAGCAGCAATCGCGGCGGTTCGGTTAGAAACAAAGAAAACGTTCACAGAATGGCGGATGCAAACAAGGCATTTGCACATTACAGATTTTAATAGGTATTTATTTTTGCTTTCTTTTGGAAGTAGTTTAAGAAAATGTCAAAGATTACGTTAGACAAATTTAGAAACATCGGCATTATGGCTCACATCGATGCGGGTAAAACCACAACGACCGAGCGCGTGCTTTTTTATACGGGTGTTTCTCACAAGATCGGTGAAGTTCACGACGGCGCAGCCACAATGGACTGGATGGAACAGGAACAAGAGCGCGGAATTACGATCACATCTGCTGCAACTACCTGTTACTGGAAGAGAAACGACACCGAATTCAGAATTAACATTATCGATACGCCGGGACACGTTGACTTCACTATGGAAGTTGAGCGATCACTTCGCGTACTCGACGGCGCAGTTGCAGTATTTGACGGCGTTGCGGGTGTTGAACCGCAATCTGAAACCGTTTGGCGTCAGGCCGACAAATACCGGGTTCCGAGAATTTGTTTTATCAATAAACTCGATCGCGCAGGAGCTTCGTTCGAGCGTTCGTTCAAATCGCTTGAAGAACGTCTTGGCGCAAATGCTATCGCACTTCAAATTCCGATCGGAGCTGAAGATCATTTCCAGGGCGTTGTCGATCTGATCACTATGAAAGCGCTCCTCTGGAATGATGAAACAAAAGGCGCGGAGTATGAGACCGTTGAAATTCCGGAAGAACTGAAAGCAAAAGCGGAAGAAGCCCGCGAGATCATGATCGAAGCGGTTTCAGGCGTTGATGATCACCTGATGGAAAAATATCTTGAAGGTGAAGAGATCACGGAAGATGAAATTCGAGCGGGTTTGAGACGCGGAACTCTCGAGCTGAAGATCGTTCCAGTTGTTATGGGAACGGCATTCAAGAACAAAGGCGTTCAAACACTTCTCGATGCAGTGATCGATTATCTTCCGAGTCCGCTCGAAGTCAGAGCGATCGAAGGCGTTGATCCGGATACTGATGAAGTTGAGCCGCGAGAGGCAGATGCAAAAGCACCATTTTCGGGTTTGGTATTCAAACTCATGGCTGACAAGCATTTGGGTCAGCTTGCTTTTGTGAGAATTTACAGCGGTACGGTCGAAGCCGGTTCTTACGTGATTAACACCGGCAAAAAGAACAATAAAGAACGCGTCGGCCGCATTATGCGTATGCACGCAAACAAGCGTGAAGATATTGAATCGGCATCAGCCGGTGAGATCATCGCGATCGGCGGTATGAAGAATGTCACAACGGGTGATACGATCTGCAGCGCTGACGATCTGATCATTCTCGAATCGATCGAATTTCCGGATCCGGTTGTACAGGTTGCGGTCGAACCGAAAACCCGTGCTGACCAGGATAAAATGGGCGTTGCGCTAAATCGCCTGGCTCAGGAAGATCCGAGTTTCAGAGTTTCAACAGACCACGAAACGGGTCAAACCATCATCGCCGGAATGGGCGAACTCCACTTAGATATTATCGTTGACCGGATGAAGCGCGAATTCGGTGTTGAAGCCGGAGTCGGTAAACCTCAGGTTGCTTACCGCGAAACGATCACACGTCCTGCAGAAGGAAAAGAGATCTTCAAGAAACAATCGGGTGGTCGCGGTCAGTTTGCGCACGTTGAATTGTCGATCGAACCGGCACCGGGTGAAGAATTTACTTTTGAAGATAAGATCACCGGCGGTGCGATTCCGAGACAGTTTATCAAACCTGTTGAAAACGGTATCAAAGACGCAATGCAGCGCGGCTATTTGGCCGGATACGAATTGGTCGACATCAAGGCGACCCTGAATTTCGGATCGTTCCACGAAGTCGACTCCGATGAGCGTTCATTCCAAATTTGCGGAAGTCTGGCTTTTCAGGATGCGGTCAAGAAAGCAAAGCCTGTTCTTCTTGAACCCGTAATGAAAGTTGAAGTCGTAACTCCTGAAGAATATATGGGAGCCGTAAACGGAGACCTCAACAGGCGCCGCGGACAGATCGAAAAAATGGAACCGCGTCCGGGTAATGCGCAGGTTGTTACGGCGTATGTTCCGCTTTCGGAAATGTTTGGATATACAACGGATCTGCGTTCTGCTACACAGGGACGTGCTACTTCGTCGATGCATTTTGAACGTTACGAGAAAGCACCTTCAAATGTAGCTGAGGAAATTATTGCAAAAGTGAAAGGCGTAGCCACTTAAAAAGTTTGTAGGAGAGTTGAGAACAGATTATGAGCAAAGAGAAGTTTGACAGATCTAAGCCGCACGTAAACATCGGAACGATCGGACACGTGGATCACGGGAAGACGACGCTGACGGCGGCGATCACGACGGTATTGGCAAAAGGAAACGACAAGATCAGCGTGCGTGCGTTTGATTCGATTGATAACGCGCCGGAAGAAAGAGAGCGCGGGATCACGATCGCAACGGCACACGTCGAGTATGAGACGGAGAACCGTCACTACGCACACGTTGATTGTCCGGGACACGCAGACTACGTAAAGAACATGATCACGGGCGCAGCACAGATGGACGGAGCGATCCTCGTCGTAGCAGCAACAGACGGCCCGATGCCGCAGACGCGTGAGCACATTCTTCTTGGACGTCAGGTAGGCGTACCGGCAATGGTCGTCTTTATGAACAAGGTGGACATGGTCGATGACGAAGAACTGCTCGAACTCGTTGAACTTGAAGTAAGAGAACTTCTTTCGGCATACGAATTTCCGGGAGACGATATTCCTGTGATCAAAGGATCGGCACTTAAGGCGCTGGAAGGCGAAGAGAAGTGGGAAGCGACGATCATGGAACTGATGGATGCAGTGGACAGCTATATTCCGGAACCGACCAGAGACGTCGATCAGCCGTTCCTGATGCCGGTGGAAGATATCTTTACGATCCAGGGCCGCGGAACAGTGGCAACGGGAAGAATCGAACGCGGAATCATCAAGGTAAATGAACCGGTTGAGATCGTTGGTATCAAAGACACACAGAACTCGGTTTGTACGGGCGTAGAGATGTTCAAGAAGCTTCTCGATGAAGGAAGAGCGGGAGACAACGTCGGACTATTGCTCAGAGGCGTTGAAAGATCGGCGATCGAACGCGGACAGGTAATCGCGAAACCGGGAACGATCACACCGCACACGAAGTTTAAGGCGGAAGCATACGTCCTGACAAAAGAAGAAGGCGGAAGACATACGCCGTTCTTTACAGGATACCGGCCGCAGTTTTATTTCAGAACAACGGATATCACGGGAGTAGCAAATCTGCCGGAAGGGGTAGAGATGGTAATGCCGGGAGACAACATTGAGATGGAGATCGAATTGATCGCACCGATCGCAATGGAAAAGGGACTGAGATTCGCGATCAGAGAAGGCGGCAGGACAGTAGGAGCCGGAACGGTTTCAACGATCGTGGAGTAAACGCGATACGTGAAACGTAATACGCGATACGCAGTTCGCAGTTCGAAACAGCGAAACCGAATTACGAACAACGAATTGCGTACAGCGAATAGCGAAAAGCGAATTACGTTCTGCGAATTACGAACACTGAAAATATGTTAAACGAAAAAATACGCATCAAGCTCAAGGCATACGATCACCGTGTGCTCGATCAGTCGACACAGGAGATCGTCGCTACCGCGCAAAGAACCGGTGCGAGGATAGCCGGACCGATTCCGCTTCCGACGGTGAAGAATAAGTGGACGGTTCTGCGTTCACCTCACGTGGATAAAAAGTCACGTGAGCAGTTTGAGATCAGAACGCATAAGCGTTTGATGGACATACTCGATCCGACGGCGGAAACGGTAGATGCGTTGATGAGATTAGATCTGCCTGCCGGTGTTGACGTTGAAATTAAAGCGTTCGGTACCTAAATCAGGGAAGATCAAAGATTTACATATGAGTTTGTATCCTGCCTTTTCGGCAGGATATGCGGCTCGCAAAATTAGACTTGAGGGATATAAGGATGATTAACGGAATCATCGGTAGAAAACTTGGAATGACGCAGCTGTTTGCTGAAGACGGAACGGTAACACCCGTGACGGTAATCAAGGCAGGCCCTTGCGTTATCACCCAGAAGAAAACTGCAGACGGTCGCGACGGCTATAACGCCGTTCAGCTTGGCCTGGTTGAAGACAACCCGATCAAGATGAAAAACGTGACAAAACCAATGCGCGGCCACTTTGAAAAAACGGGCGGCGGTACACCGCCGACGCGTGTTTTGCGCGAGCTGCGTTTAACCAGCGAACCCGAAGGCGAAGTCGGCGATCAGGTGAAAGCCGATCTCTTCAGCGACGGTGAGAAAGTCGATGTCGTTGGAACTTCAAAGGGACGCGGTTTTGCGGGTACGATCAAACGCCACAACTTTTCGCGCGGACCGATGACCCATGGCTCGATGAACATTCGCCGGCCGGGTTCGATCGGCCAATCGGCGACTCCATCAAGAGTTCTTAAAGGAACGAAGTCCTCGGGGCACATGGGGCATGAGCGGGTAACGGCTGCCGGATTGACGGTGGTAAAAGTCGAAGCGGAAAACAACCTGATCATGGTTCGCGGCGCTGTGCCGGGACCGAACGGCGGATTGGTTGTTGTTAAGAAATCAGTAAGAAAGAAAAAGAAATAGCAGCAATGTTTGGCAAGCTTGATCTTTGCCGGACGCTGACTAGAGAAACGGAGTAAATTATGCCTTCCGTAAAGGTTCGCAATTTGAAGAACAAAGAGATTGGAGACGTTACGTTGTCCGATTCCGTATTTGGGGTTGAGTTGAACGAAAGTTTGATCCATTCCGCCGTGAGAAACTATCTGGCAAACGCCAGACAGGGAACCGCAATGGCCAAAACCCGTGGAAACGTTCGCGGCGGCGGTAAAAAGCCGTGGAAGCAAAAAGGTACAGGCCGCGCGCGGGTCCATTCGATCAGATCGCCATTGTGGCGCGGAGGCGGTCGTGTTCACGGTCCGCTGCCGAAGGATTGGTCTTACAATCTGCCGAAGAAAATGCGTAGAGGAGCTATGCGTTCGGCACTTTCAGAACGACTCCGCGAAGGCAACATTATCGTCATCGATGAGATCAGCCTGAAGGATCCGAAGACGAAAGAATTCGTCTCGGTAATGCAAACGCTTGAATTGGCGGACGGCAAAAAGCAGACAAAGACGCTGATCGTTGATTCGCTCGACAACAACAATCTTATCCGGGCATCGCGCAACATCAAGAACACCAAGGTAGTGAACAGTTTCGGCGTAAATATTTACGACCTTATCTACCATGAGAAACTGGTTCTTTCAAAAGCGGCTGCAGCAGAGCTTGACGAATTGCTTGACCCGCAAAGGGAAAAGAAAAATTCGGTAAAGGAGGCGGCATAAGATGGAAAAGATGAATGTTTGGGAAGTGCTGAAAACACCGATCGTAACTGAAAAATCCGTTCTGCTAAAAGAACAGTCGAGCGACGAAGATGAAGGTCAGGTTTTGACATTCCGCGTCGATCGGAAAGCCGGAAAGGAAGATATCCGCAGAGCGATCGAAGAGATCTTCGGTGTAAAAGTAGCAAAGATCAGAACCGCTCATTACAAAGGCAAGATGAAGCGACAGGGACGTTATGAAGGACGCCGTCCGGCCTGGAAAAAGGCTTACGTAACCCTGAGAGCAGGTGAACCGCATGTTGATTATGCGGAAGCGATCTAAAAAAACAGAATTTCCTGAATTTGCGGCGCGGGATTTTTGATACCGGCAGCGAATTAGTGAGAAAACAGTTATGGCAGCAATTAGAAAATTAAAACCGACATCACCGGCAAGACGTTATCAAACGTATCTGACCCGCGAGCAGCTGACAAAAGGCGCAGAGCCCGAAAAGTCGCTTCTGGAACCGAAAAAGAAGATTTCGGGACGGAATAACGACGGGAGAATTACGGTTAGAAGACGCGGCGGCGGACATAAGAGATTCTACCGGGTAATTGATTTTAAGCGTAACAAGATCGGTATCCCCGGAAAGGTTACACAGATCGAATATGATCCGAACCGCTCGGCTCACATCGCGTTGATCACCTATATCGACGGAGAAAAGCGTTATATTTTGGCGCCGGCCGGAATCGAAGTCGGACAGAAGATCGTCAGCGGTCCCGATGCCGATATTCTTCCGGGAAATGCGCTGCCAATTCTGAACATTCCGCTCGGAACGGAAGTGCACAATATCGAAATGCGTCCCGGAAAAGGCGGACAACTTGTCCGTTCGGCAGGCGGCTATGCGCAGGTTGTTGCTAAGGAAGGCAAATATGCACAAATGAGAATGCCTTCAGGTGAAGTAAGAAAGATTCCTGTTGTCTGTATGGCAACCGTTGGAATGGTCGGAAACCGCGAACATGAAAACGTTTCTCTTGGTAAAGCGGGACGAAACCGCTGGAAAGGCAAGAGACCTAAGGTGCGCGGTGTTGTGATGAACCCGGTCGATCACCCGCACGGCGGTGGTGAAGGTAAAACTTCGGGCGGACGTCATCCGGTAACACCCTGGGGACAGCCGACCAAAGGTCATAAGACACGTAAGAATAAACGCACGTCTTCGATGATCGTTAAAGACAGGAGGAGGAAGTAATTTCAAATCTCCAATTTCAATTCTCAAATTCTTTTACGAACTTTGAAATCTGAAATTTGAAATCTGAAATCCTAGATATTTATGCCACGTTCAGTAAAGAAAGGTCCTTTTTTAGACCTCAGCATACAAAAAGTTTTGAAACGTATCGCAGAAGGCGGAGCAAAACCCCAGGCGATCAAAACCTGGTCGAGACGTTCGACGATCACGCCGGAAATGGTTGGTGTTACTTTCGGCGTACACAATGGAAAACGGCACATTCCGGTTTATGTGACCGAGAATATGGTCGGACACAAGCTTGGTGAATTTTCACCGACGCGTGTTTACAAGGGGCATCCGGGTACAAAAGCGGAAAAGGCGGCGAAAAGAAAATAGAAAAAGCAGTTCGCAGCGATGATTAGCGGATTCGAGTTACGATTATGGAAGCGATAGCAAAAACAAAATATTTGAAAGGTTCGCCAAGAAAAGCACGGCTTGTTGTTGACATGGTGAGAGGTAAGAACGTGGCGCAGGCGTTGGCCATTCTCAAGTTTACTAATAAGCGGGCTGCTGATCCCGTTGCGAAATGTATCCGATCGGCAGTTGCAAATGCAACTTATTCGGCGGAGCAACAGAACATCGCGATCGATCCGGATGATCTTTGGATCAAGAAATGTTTTGTCGATATGGGGCCGACGAAAAGCCGGAAAAGACTGAGACCCGCTCCGCAGGGACGCGCGTATCAGGAACGGCGCCACTACTGTCACATAACGATCGAACTGACAAGCGATGTTCCGGAAGAAGAAGTTTTTGAAAAACCGCAAAAGCCGGCTAAGAAAACTGCGGCCAAGAAGGAATCCGCAGAATCGAAACCGAAGGCCGGAAAAGCCGAAGAGAAAGCCAAGGAAGAAGCAAAGACAGAAGAAGTAAAAAAAGAAGAGAAGGCTCCTAAGCAATCGGAAACAAAGAAAGAAGAAAAACCGGAAACCGAACCGAAAGCTGAAAAAGCGGACAAAGCTGAAGCAGCTTCAGAGGAACCGGCGGCAGAAGAAAAGGCTGAAGTGAAAGACGATTCACCGGCGGCGGAAGATGTTAAATCCTCAGAAACTGAAGAGGAATAAAGTTAAAAAAGATTAACGGTATATTTTATGGGACAAAAAGTACATCCATACGGTTTTAGAGTCGGATACAACAAAGATTGGCATTCGCACTGGTACGCAAAGCGCGAATTTGCAGAATTTCTTGCTGAAGATCTTAAATTGAAACGGGATCTTAAGAAGCGGTTTTCGGGCGGCGGCGTTTCACACATCGACGTTGAGCGTGCGGCCAACAGATTGAAGATCATCATTTATACTTCGCGTCCGGGGATCATCATCGGGCGAAAAGGATCTGAGATCGAGAAGCTAAAAACAGATCTTTCGAAAAAAACCGGCCGTGAGGTGATCGTTTCGATCCAGGAGATCAGAAAACCGGAACTCAATGCTCAGCTGCAGGCTGAAAAGATCGCCTACCAGCTTGAAAAACGATTTGCATTCCGTCGCGCGATGAAAAAGACGATGGAAGAAACCATGCGTTTTGGTGCTCACGGGATCAAAGTTAAATGTTCCGGCCGGCTCAACGGCGCCGAGATCGCCCGTTCGGAATGGGCATTAGAGGGACAGCTTCCGCTTCACACGCTCCGTGCCGATATTGATTACGGTTTTGCAGAAGCAATGACAACCATGGGACTTATCGGTGTAAAGGTCTGGATTTACAGAGGTGAGATCCTTGATCCGAACGCAAATATGGCGCGCGGGACGACGACCGACCCGATCAACGAACCGAAAGTACGAGAAGGCGCAAGACGCGGAAGAAGACCGCGACGTGATAACGACAGATTTAACAGAAATTAAGTAATTTTTTGTAGAAGTTAATTGAGGTAATTCGCTATGTTGATGCCGAAAAAGGTCAAGTTCAGAAAACAACAGAAAGGTCGCATGAGAGGAAAGGCGAGAAGCGGCGACAAATTGAACTTCGGTGATTTTGGACTAAAGACGCTTGATCCCGGTTGGATAACCGACCGTCAGATAGAAGCTGCCCGTATTGCAATGACAAGACATGTAAAACGCGGCGGTAAGATCTGGATCCGAATGTTTCCCGATAAGCCGATAACAAAGAAGCCGGCTGAAACACGTATGGGGAAAGGTAAAGGCGCTCCGGATCACTGGGTGGCCGTGGTCAGACCCGGAAGGATCCTTTACGAGATCCAAGGCGTTGAAGAAGGTTTGGCACGTGAGGCATTTGCACTGGCCGCACAGAAATTGCCGGTTAAAACAAAATTTGTAACCCGTGCGGATCTTGAAGGAGGAATTGTTTAACAATGAAAAGAAATGACCAATTGGAACAACTCCGTCAAATGGATCTCAGTGAACTGAAAGAACAGGCAGATGCTCTTAAAGAATCATTATTTCGCCTCAAATTCAGAAAATCATTGGGCGTCGGTGAAGTAGTAGGCGATATCCGCCGTGAAAAGAAAACCCTTGCAAGGGTTTACACGATAATCAAACAAAGAGAATCGGAAGCTGCAAAAGCTGAAGCTCAATAGGTTGGACACATAAAGATGGCTAGTAAGAAAAAAGAAGAAACGGTTGACGAAACAAAAACTGACGCGGTTGAAGCAAAAGCTGAAGAAACGGTAGAAGCTGCGTCCGACGAAAAGGTCGAAACGAAACCGAAGAAAACAACAAAGGCAAAAGCAGCTGCTAAAGAAGAAAAGGCGGCTGCGCCGAAAGCGAAAACACCGGCTTCGAAGAAATCAAAACCGGCAAAAGCGAAAGCTGAAGCCGATGATGCGGCAGGGACTTCAGCCGGGAAGCGTGCTGAAAAGATCGGTATCGTCTTTTCTGACAAGATGACAAAGACTGTTGTTGTTAGGGTTGAACGTGTTGTAAAGCATCCGCTTTATCATAAGTACATGAAACGGCGTAAGAAGTTTATGGCACATGACGAACTTGGTGCGGGAATGGGCGACCGCGTACGAATCGTCGAAACCCGGCCGCTTTCTGCGAGAAAGAGATGGCGTGTTGTTGAAATAATTCAAAAGGCGGAAAGTTAATAAAAAACGCTTATTCGTTAATGTCGGAATGTTTTGGTTTTGATAGCGGATTACGAGATTTTTAGAGGCGGAATAAAGTTATGATTCAGATGCAGACCGCGTTGATGGTTGCGGACAACTCAGGGGCAAAAAAAGTCAAGATGATCATGCCCATCGGCGGTTTCACGAGCAAGGTGGCTTCGATCGGTGACAAGATAAAAGTTACCGTCAAAGAAGCGACACCGGACGGAACGGTAAAGAAAGGAACGGTTCACAACGCGGTTATAGTCAGAACCAAAAAGGAGATCCGCCGAAAGGACGGCACCTATATCAGGTTTGATGAGAACGCAGCAGTATTGATCAAAGACGATGGCTCCCCGATCGGAACGCGTGTTTTCGGTCCGGTCGCACGCGAACTGCGTGAGAGAAACTTTATGAAGATCGTTTCGCTTGCTCCGGAGGTTATTTAACATGAAAAAGGCAATTAAGAAGGGCACGATCCGGTCCAAGATCAAACGCGGAGATCAGGTAGTTTTTATCGCGGGTAAAGAATACAACCGTTACGACTCAAACGGAAAACGAAATCCGACGAGCGGCCGTGTTATTGCGGTTGATCCGCGGGCTCAAAAAGTAAAGGTTGAGGGTGCGATGATCGTCAAAAAGCACCAGAAAGCAAATCCGCAGCTTAATCAGGAAGGCGGCATTCTGAAGCGCGAAGCTTGGGTAAATGTTTCCAATGTTGCGATCGTCGATCCGAAAAGCGGAGAAGCAACAAGGGTCGGATACGAAATTCGTGACGGCAAAAAGGTTCGTATTGCTAAAAAGAGCGGATCTGTGATCCCGGAACCCGGCATATTTAAGAAACCGGATCCTGCAGAAGCCGAAGAGCCAGTTGAAGTTGCGGAAGAGCCGGCAGCAGAAGAAACGGAAGCTGAAAAGAAGCCGAAAAAGAAAGCGGCCAAGAAGACTAAGAAAGATAAAGAAGAATAGAGTTCTTTAGCGTTCGGCAACGGTCACATTTCTCGCGGGAGTTCACAGAAACAAAACGCGAAGTTGTCCGGGTCCTGAGCGTAATTGAGGAGATACTCAGAGAAATGGCAAGGTTAAAGGAAAAATACAACAAAGAAATCGCGCCGGCACTGGCGAAGGAATTTGATATCAAAAACCCGATGGCGATCCCGAGACTTGAAAAGATCGTTGTCAATATGGGTATTGGAGAGGCGATCTCAAATTCAAAAGCGCTCGATACGGCGATTGAAGAACTGCAGGTGGTTACCGGACAAAAGCCGGTTGTAACCAAGGCAAAAAAATCGATCGCGGCTTTTAAACTGCGGGAAGGTATGAGGATCGGCACGATGGTCACGCTTCGCGGAGCAAGAATGTATGAATTTCTTGACCGTTTGATCGCCGTCGCTCTGCCGCGTGTCCGCGACTTTCGCGGGATCCCGTCTAAAGCTTTTGACGGACGCGGAAATTATACGCTCGGGATCAAAGATCAGCTTATCTTTCCGGAGATCGATTTTAATAAAGTCGATAAAACCCGCGGGATGAACATCTCGATAGTAACCACGGCAACCAATGACGAACAAGGACGTTCGCTTTTGAAGTCACTCGGAATGCCTTTCAGGCAATAGGGATAAAGAGTTAATTTGTTATGGCTAAAATCAGCAAGATCGTAAAGAACGAAATGCGCAAGAAAACGGTTGCAAGGTATGCCGAAAAGCGCAAAGCATTAAAGAAGATCATTAACAACCCGGATTCAACACCGGAAGAAGTTGATGCGGCTCAGCTTTCGCTGCAAAAGCTCCCGCGAAACGCAAGTCCGGTAAGGGTTGTGAACCGATGCTCGCAGACGGGCAGACCGCGGGGTTATCTGCGTAAGTTTGGTATTTCCCGGGTTGCTTTACGGGAACTTGCACTTCAGGGGCAGATCCCGGGTGTCGTTAAGTCGAGTTGGTAATTTTATTGAGAATCTGAAGCCAGTTAAGCGCCGCAAAAGACGGCACGGGCGAAGAAGATTCGAGATCGTAAAACGGAGTATAAATAAGAATGACAGATCCAATCGCTGATATGCTCACGAGGATTCGAAACGCGATAAGTGCGAAACACGCGCGCGTCGATATTCCCGGTTCAAAAATGAAATTGGAAGTAGCACGGGTTTTAAAAGAAGAAGGTTATATCAATAACTATGTAACCAAAGGCGACAAACCCAAGTTTGTAATCCGCGTTTTTCTTCGCTATGACGCAAAAGGAGTTTCGTCGATTACGCACATTTCCAGAGTCTCAAGCCCGGGAAGAAGAGTTTACGTTGGAGCAACAGAGATCCCGAAAGTTCTCGGCGGATACGGTGTCAATATTTTATCGACATCGAAGGGCCTGATGAGTGGAAGGAACGCACGCCGCGAAAATATCGGCGGCGAGGTTATTGCAAATATTTATTAATCAGGAATCGCTCTTTTTGAGGCTGGAGGCGGAATCGCTGAGCAGCCCGAGAGACCGATCACGGTAAGAAATTATGTCACGAGTAGGAAAAAAACCGATCGATGTCCCGTCAGGCGTTACCATAACGATCCGGGAAGACGAATTGGAAGTAAAGGGTCCGAAGGGGACCATGAAGGCTCCGGTTCCGGGCGGCATTGAATTCAAGCAGGAAGAAGGTGTGCTGACGGTAAACCGTAAAAGTGATGACCATGCTGCGGTTCACGGTCTGGCACGTGCGCTTGCAAATAACGCCGTTGTTGGCGTGACCGAAGGATTTTCGCAGCAGATGGATGTTGTCGGGGTTGGTTACAAAGCGGATCTTCAGGGGAAGAAACTTGTGTTTGCGCTTGGATATTCTCATCCTGTCGAATACGTGCTTCCGGAAGGAATCGACTGTTCGATCGAGCGTCTCAATACAAAAGCCACGATCCAGCAGTATCAGACTACTCTGACCTTAAGCGGAATTGATAAGCAGAAGCTCGGACAGGTCGCGGCGGAATTGGCGCGGCTTAGAAAACCGGATGCGTACAAGGGTAAAGGGATCCGGTATTCGGACAGATACTACAGACTGAAACAAGGTAAGACGGCAGCATAGTCGTTGAGTGAATTACGATGGCAAAAAAAAGCAGAGCAGATATTCGACGAGGTGTTCACAGCCGGATCCGAAAAAAAGTCAGCGGAACGGCGGAGCGTCCAAGACTGGCAGTTTTTAGAAGTGTTAACCACATCTATGCACAGGTTATCGACGACGTAAGCGGTAAGACATTGGCTTCCGCTTCATCGCTTGATAAGAGTTTAAAGGTTAAGTCGGGCGGTACCGTTGACGGCGCTGTAGTGATCGGTAAAGCGATCGCCGAGCGTGCGATCAGTGCGGGAATCGAAAATGTGGTTTTTGACCGCGGCGGATATATCTATCACGGACGTGTAAAAGCATTGCTCGATGCAACCCGTGAAGCCGGGCTGAACAAAGGCGAAGGTACGGCTAAGGAAAACGGCAAAGCTGAAAAGGCTGAAAACGCGGAAGCCGATTCAGGTGATTCGGACGCCAAGCCGGAAAAAAAGAAATCCGACAAGAGCTCGTCAAAGAAAACTGATGATGCACCGAAAGAAGAAACCAAAGAAGTAGAAACAGACGAGAATAAAGATGAATAGAAAAAGAATTTCACCGGACAATTTGATCCTGAGCGATCAGCTGATCTCCATAAACCGCGTCACCAAAGTTGTGAAAGGCGGTAAGAACATGTCGTTTGCGGCTCTGGTCGTCGTCGGCGACGGTGCCGGGCATGTGGGTTTTGGAACCGGTAAAGCTAAAGAGGTTCCGAATGCGATCAAGAAAGCGATCGAGGCAGCGAAGAACGATCTTATTCACGTAACGCTGATCGATGACACACTTCCGCATGAGATCATTGGCAGATTCGGCGCAGGACGGGTTTTGATCAAACCGGCAGCTCAGGGTACGGGCGTTATCGCCGGCGGTGCTGTTCGGGCGATCATGCAGTCACTCGGTGTTCATAACGTGAGAACCAAGATCCTTGGATCGACAAACCATCACAGTGTGATCCGTGCAACATTTGACGGGCTGATGAGAATGAAGGATCCGATGGATATTGCCAGAATGCGCGGAATGCAGGTAGAAGAATTACTATAGTATTAGAATTTCGATCGGGTATTTAGAACAATGGCGAAGAAAACAGAAAAGAACGAAGGAAACATAAAGATCCAATACTATAAAAGCATGATTGGATATTCCAAGAAGCAAAAGGCGATGGTCAAGGCGCTTGGTTTGAGTAAAATGAACCAGATCGTAGAAAAGCCTGACAATCCGTCCATGCGCGGTGTGGTTGCAAAGATCCCGCACATTCTGAGAATAGTAGAATAGTTTTGATCGATGGTAAATTGATGAAAACAAATGGTCGAATATGCTTGCGACCCATTTGTGATTCACTTTTTGCCATTTATAATTTGGTGAGGATAGAAAAATGGCTTTAGCACTTAATGACTTACACCCGGCTCCGGGCTCAACGCACAAGAAGAAACGACGCGGCCGCGGTCCAGGCTCGGGATTAGGCAAGACGGCAGGACGCGGGCATAAAGGACAGAAATCACGCTCGGGTTATTCACGCCGTGCCGGATTTGAAGGCGGTCAGATGCCGCTTCAGCGAAGACTTCCGAAGCGCGGTTTTACAAATGCATTTAAGCGCGAGTGGATCGAAGTGCGACTTTCTACACTCGAAGAGAATTTTAACGCCGGCGATGAAGTTACTCCTGAAATACTTCGTGAGCGCGGGCTGATCAAAAAAGCGAAACACGATCTCGTAATTCTCGGTAATGGAGATATCAGTAAGAAACTGACTGTTTCCGCGCACCGCTATACCAAAACCGCTAAAGCTAAGATCGAAAAAGCGGGCGGTACGACAACTGAGATCATTCGTCCCAAGTTTGAAGGCAAAGTGGATAGAAGAAAAAACAAGCCGGAGTAGGTATAACTTTATTCTGATCTGAAAACGGATCAGTTTCTATAGCAGATCCGGTTTGATCTAAGAGGAAATATGGACAAGTTTTTTTCCGCCATTCAGAATATCTATAAGATTCCTGAGCTGAGAAAGAGAATTCTCTTTACCTTCGGAATGGTTGCGATCTACCGTCTCGGTGCGCATATTACGGCGCCGGGCGTAAATAAGGCGAGGCTCGAACAGGTTTGGGCGGAAGTAAGCGGTACGCTTTTAGGTATTCTCGACATATTTTCAGGCGGAAATTTCCGAACTATTTCTGTTCTGGCGCTTGGCGTTATGCCTTATATTACCGCATCCATCATCATGCAGCTGATGCCGGTACTTTATCCTTCGCTGAAGAAGATTCAGGAAGAAGGCGAAGTCGGCAGACAGAAAATGAATCAATGGACGAGGTATCTGACGGTCGCGCTCTGCTCGGTTCAGTCATTTTTTGTTGCAACGTGGCTGCAAAAGAACGGTGTTATTGACAGTTCCTGGGGGATGTCGCTTCTGACGGTAGTGACGCTCACAACAGGTACGATCTTTGTAATGTGGCTCGGTGAACAGATCACCGAACGCGGGATCGGAAACGGAATTTCGTTCCTGATCTTTGCCGGCATCGTTATCAGCTTGCCGAATGCGGTTTCGCAGATCATTGAAAAAGTAAGAGGCGGTGATGCTTTTCAGACGCTCGGCGTGCTGTTTCTGATCGCTGTAATGGTCGGTCTTACCGCACTTATTGTCTATATGGAATCGGCGCGAAGGAATATCGCAATAAGTTATGCGAGCAGACGCGTCGGAAGTCAGGTATTCAAAGGTCAGGAAACGACCTTGCCGCTGAAATTCAATATGGGCGGCGTTATCCCGATCATTTTTGCATCGTCGGTCTTATCGATGCCGCAAACTATCGTTCAGGTTCTACCGACGGATCCGAACAATCCGGATTCGATCTGGAATAAGATCGCGCAGTTCTTCCAGCAATTCGGCGGGAACGACCCGTATTATTACATTGTATTTATTGGTCTGATCGTTCTGTTCACGTTCTTTTACATCACGATCGTTTTCAACACCGACGAAGTTGCCGATAATCTCCGTAAGCACGGGGGCTTTATCCCGGGAATGAGACCCGGTGCGCAAACAGCGGATTACCTGAACACGGTGATGACCCGACTGACGACGATCGGTGCAACTTATCTGGCATTGATCGTTTTCATACCGCAACTTCTGTTGACCGGTTTCAACGTTGGCCGGCTTCCGTTTATCGGGCTTAGTCTGGACGCGTTTGTCAGTTCAACGCCCGGGCTTGGCTGGATCATCAACGGGCTGGGTTATCAGTTCTTCTTTGGCGGCGCTTCACTTTTGATCGTAGTTGCTGTTGCAATGGACACAATTTCCCAGATAGAAGCTCAGTTGGTAATGCGGAATTACGAAGGGTTTTTGGGTACAGGGTCCAGTTTGCGCGGTCGTCGGGGATAGTTTCTGCTTTGGTTAGTTTATGTTTATGTCGAAGATAGTTGTTTTAATAGGAGCTCCGGGAGCAGGAAAAGGAACTCAGGCGAGATTGCTTCAGGCCGAATTGGGGATTCCGCAGATCTCTACGGGAGATATGTTCCGTGAGATCCAGAAGGCCGACACTCCATTAGCACGGGAAGTTAAGGAAATATTGGCATCGGGAAAACTGGTTCCGGATGATGTCACGTTTGAAATGGTCAAAGAGCGCACTTCGCGTGAGGATTGTGCAGCTACCTATGTTTTGGACGGTTTTCCGCGAACACCCCGCCAGGCAGAAATGCTCGAATCGCTTTCCGTAGCGCAGGGGAAAAAAATCAGTGCGATCCTGATCGACGTCCCTTTCGAAAGTCTGGAGAAGCGTTTAACGGGACGAAGAAGCTGTCCGATTTGCGGAGAGATCTACAACATTTATCACAAGAAACCTAAAGTTGAAGGATATTGCGATTTTCATCCGGAAGCAGAGTTGAATCATCGAGCAGATGACACGATCGAGAAAGTGCGGGTAAGGCTGGAGACATACGAGGAAAACACAAAACCCCTTCTTGATTATTACGAGTCGACGGGACGGCTCCACCGTGTTGACGGAACCCGCAGGATGGATGAGATCTTTGAAGAACTCGGAAATCTGGTTGGAGTAAATAACGTAGCGGCTTAAAAATTTGACGGATTCGGCTATAAGTAAAACTATCAGGCGGGCCGCTCAAATTTTGCTGGGAAAACGTATGATCATTTCTAAATCAAAAAAAGACCTTGAGAAAATGCGAGCTGTCGGCGAATTGATCGCTGAAGTCCGCGAGTCTTTGCGCGAAATGGTCAAACCTGGCGTCACAACGATGGAACTAAATAACGCCGCTGAGAAAATGATCCGGGACGCGGGCGCATATCCTACGTTTCTCGGATATCAGGGTTATCCGTTTTCGATCTGCGCATCGGTAAATGAAGCGATCGTTCACGGTTTTCCGAGTGATTACGAGCTTAAAGACGGCGATATTTTTTCGATGGACATGGGTGCAACACTCGACGGCTTTGTCGGAGACACGGCGACGACAGTTCCATTGGGGACGATCAGCGAAGAGGTCGCGCAGCTTGTCAAAGTTACCGCGGAATCGCTCGAACTGGCGATAGAACAATGTTATCCGGGAAAACGCGTCGGAGATATCGGGTGGGCGGTACAGCAGCATGCGGAGAAATACGGTTACGGGATCGTTCAGGGATACACCGGGCACGGGATCGGAAGAAATATGCACGAGGCTCCGCAGATCCCGAATTATGGAAGACCGGGAACACGGGAGAAGATCCGCGCCGGATTTGTTTTTGCTATCGAGCCGATGCTCAATTTGGGAACTCCCGATACAAAAACGCTGGATGACGGCTGGACTGTCGTTACGGCCGACGGAAAGCCGTCTGCACATTCGGAACACACCGTTGCGATCACTGCTGAAGGGCCTGAGATACTCACGTTAACCAAAGAGCAGAAAAAACAGCGGAATGCGTCGAAATCGGAAACCCGTGCGGCTTAGCTTGTAAAACTGCGGAAAAAGGGATAACATTTACGGTTTGTCCGAGCAATCGGAGATTATTGGGGATTTATGTCGAAAGAAGAAGCTATTGAAGTAACGGCGACCGTTATCGATACTTTGCCGAACGCTCTGTTTAAGGTCGAGTTGGACGACAACAAAGACCATCAGGTTTTGGCTCACATCTCGGGAAAGATGCGTAAGAATTTTATTCGGATCCTTCCGGGAGACAAAGTATTGGTCGAGTTATCACCATATGATTTGAGCCGTGGGCGTATTACATACCGCTATAAGTAATAAGAAGTTTGCGCCGTGTTTTGTAGATCGAGGAGAAATTGTTATGAAAGTTCGTCCTTCAGTAAAGAAAATTTGCGATAAGTGTAAGGTTATACATCGAAAAGGCGTTGTTCGTGTAATTTGCGAAAATCCGAAACATAAACAGCGGCAGGGATAGGAGTATAGAAATAATATTATGGCTCGTATAGCAGGCGTAGATTTGCCAATCAACAAGAGAGCACAGATCGGTTTGACCTATATCTACGGGATCGGGAAGTCGGCTTCGACGGCGATCCTTAAGGATGCGGATGTTAGCACTGAAACAAAGATCAAAGACCTGAGTGAAGAAGAACTCGGTCGGATCCGTGCGGTCATAGATGAAAAATGCGAGGTCGAAGGTGATCTTCGCAAGCGCGTGCAGATGGATGTCAAGCGATTGATGGATATCGGCTGCTACCGCGGTTTGCGGCATCGAAGGGGCTTACCGGTTCGCGGACAGCGAACACATACGAATGCCCGTACTCGAAAGGGACCGAAGAAAGCTGCAGTAGCTAAGAAGAAGGCACCAGGTAAGAAATAATTAAAGCGGCTGTGCAGATCCCGGATCCGCAATGAGCCGCTGATAAAAATATGGCTAAAGCAAAAGGCAAGAAAAGTTATAACAAGAAGAAAGAGAAGAAGAATATCCCGATGGGGATAGTCCATATTGCGGCTTCTTTCAACAACACGCTGATCTCAATTACCGATACAGACGGTAATTTGATCGCGCAGTCTTCGGCCGGCGCCCGCGGTTTTCGCGGTTCGCGTAAGGGAACTCCGTTCGCTGCTCAGCAAGCGGCGAGCGATGTTGCACAAAAAGCGCTTGATGTGGGAATGAGATCCGCTGAAGTACGTGTGAAAGGTCCGGGAGGCGGCCGTGAATCGGCGATTCGTGCGATCAACAACTCCGGTATTCGCGTCACATCGATCCGTGATACGACACCGATTCCGCACAACGGATGCCGTCCGCCGAAACGCCGACGCGTTTGAGGACCCCGGAATTTATTATTTATTTTTGCAATTGATATCGAAAGGAAGAAGGATAGCGTATTGCTATTCGTAAACTTTTCCGTCAAACAATGACTGGAGGCAAAATTAGTGGCTAGATACAGAGATGCGGTGTGCCGTTTGTGCCGCCGAGAAGGTGGAAAGTTATTTCTAAAGGGTGACCGATGTTACAAGCCGTCGTGCGCGATCGAAAAACGCGGCACGCAGGCACCCGGACAGCATGGACCAACCGCAAGACGTCGTGTTTTGCAGGGATACGGTGAGCAGCTTCGGGAAAAACAGAAGGTCAAACGTATTTATTTTATTCTCGAGAAGCAATTCCGAAACTATTTTGAAAAAGCCTCCAGGCAAAAAGGCATCACGGGTGAGAACCTGCTCTTTATGCTTGAGCGAAGACTCGATAACGTGGTTTACCGGGCAGGGTTTTCTACCGCAAGACGGCAGGCGAGGCAGCTTGTTAATCACGGCCATATTGAAGTTAACGGACGTAAAGTTGACATCCCGTCGTTTCAGGTCAGAGTCGGCGATGTGATCACGATCAAAGATAAGACGCGTAAGAATGCTCACGTTGAAGGTGCATGGCAAACCGCCGTCGGACGAGGACGCCCTCAATGGATAACCGCTGACGATACCGGCTTTAATGTTACCGTTTCGGACATGCCAAAGCGTGAAGACGTGGACGCAAACATTAACGAGCAGTTAATTGTTGAGCTTTACAGTAAATAGTAAACATTGGGCGAAGATCGCTGCTTGCGGCGGTCTTCCGCCTAATGGCGTTTAAAGGGTCTTATAGTAAATTTTGAACCAAAAATATGACACAAAATAATCACTGGACAGATTTTCAAATTCCTAGCCGCCTTAACGTTGAATCGGAAACTTTAACTGAAAGATACGGGAAGTTTTATGCACAGCCGTTTGAAAGGGGATTTGGTACGACGATCGGTAATTCGATCAGACGGGCGCTGCTATCTTCGATCGAGGGAGCCGCGATCACCGCTGTGAAGATCGAAGGCGTTGAGCACGAATTCTCATCAATAAAAGGCGTTACCGAAGATGCGACCGACGTTATTCTGAATTTGAAACAAATTCCTTTTAAGCTTCACAGCGACGAACCGAAGACGCTGACGATCAGTAAAACCGGTGAAGGTGAAATCACGAGTGCGGATATAGAAACGGACGCTGACGTTGAGATCCTCGATAATAAAGTTCATATCGCCACTCTCAGTAAAGACGGCAAACTGAACATCGAAATGCGTTTAAAGCGCGGAAGAGGATATGTTTCGGCAGAATTTAATAACGACGAAGATCTTTCGCTTGGTTATATTCCGATCGATTCGGTCCACACGCCGATCAAAAAAGTAAACTACAACGTTGAAAAAACGCGTCAGGGTTCGAATACCGAATATGACAAACTGACGATCGAGGTTTGGACGGATGGTTCCGTAAAACCTGACGATTCGATCGGGCTTGCCGCAAAGCTGGTTAAAGATCACATGTCGATCTTTATCAACTTTGAAGAGGACGAAGAGGAATTTGCATTTGAAGACATTGCCCGTCCTCCGCTTCTGAGAAACGACCTGCTTGACCGTTCGGTTGACGAAATGGAGCTTTCGGTTCGTTCGTACAATTGCCTGAAAAATGCAGAGGTGCGCACGATCAGGGATCTTATCCGCCGCAGCGAAAAAGATATGCTTAATACCAAGAATTTTGGTAAGAAATCTTTGAATGAGATCAAAGATATGCTTCACGGAATGGGCTTGGATTTTGGAATGGATTTTGACGAGCAGGGTAATCCTGTTCCGGGATCCGGCGGCCGGGACTTATAATTTTTAACACAAATTGGTGTATTAGCTATGCGACACTTAAAAGCACACAGAAAATTAAACAGAACTTCTGCACACCGTAAGTCAATGCTCCGCAACATGGCGGCGTCACTAATAAATGCAGAAAAGGAATATATCGTAACAACGGTTCAAAAAGCGAAAGAATTACGCCCGTTTGTAGAGAAAGCTATCACGCTTGCAAAAAAAGCACAGTTTCTCGAAGGTGATGATGCAAAAGCAGCAGAAGTGCATCTTCGTCGAAAAGCGGCAACGTATTTTCACTCGGGAAACCGCAATTTCAAACAGGAACAAAGCAGATACCGCGGCGGTTCAAAAGCAGAGGTTGAAAGAACGGCCGGTGTTAAAGCGGTTCAGCGTTTGTTTGACGAACTGGGCGAAAGATATAAAGATCGAAACGGCGGATACACCCGCGTTATTCGAATCGGCGGGCGACGAAAAGGCGATAATGCGGAAATGGCCGTTATCGAATTGGTTGATAATCCTCGCGAGAAGGCAGCGGCTAAATCGTAAGGCTATTGAAGGAGCAAAAAAATATGGCTTCAGCATCGCAACAAGGCGACAACACGGACGAACGCAGGAATAAAGTGAATGACCCGGATTCTCAGGAACAATCATTCAATATGGACGAGCTGCGTGAACTTGCCGATCTGATCGAAGAACGCGGATTTACCGATTTTGAATTTGAAAATGAAAAGATCCGTGTACGGATGAGCAAGAAAACAGAATCGGTTTTAGTGCAGCAAGCACAGCCCGCTCCTGTTGCAGCACCGGCGCCCGCAGCGCAGTCAGTACCTGCTGAAGCTTCATCGGACGCAGATCCTTCGTCGCAGAGCGATGACGGGTTGACAAAAATAACATCGCCGATCGTCGGCACGTTTTATACTTCCCCCGCACCTGATAAGGATCCGTATGTAAAAGAAGGAGACAAGGTAAGCGCAGGGGCAGTGGTATGCATCGTCGAAGCCATGAAGCTGATGAATGAGATTCAGGCGGAAGTTTCGGGTGAAGTCGTCAAGATCTATGTGGAAAACGGGCAGCCTGTCGAATACGGGCAGCCGCTTTTCGGGATCAAACAGTAGGCAGTAAGTAAATAGCAGTAGGCAGATCGTTGCAGCTTCGTTACCTGAGCAGATCTGGATAGTGCTTTTGACTTACTGCTCGCTTTTTATGAGAGAGATAAAAAAAATCCTAATTGCAAATCGCGGTGAAATTGCTTGTCGGATCATTTGGACGTGCCGTGAGATGGGAATCAAGACGGTCGCTGTCCATTCGGAGGCAGATAAGGAAGCTCTGCATGTAAGATTTGCCGATGAAGCAGTTTGTATCGGAAAGGCGGCTTCGGCCGAAAGCTATTTGAACATCCCGGCGATCATCAGTGCGGCTGAAATAACCGATGCAGATGCAATACATCCGGGTTATGGATTTCTCGCTGAATCGGAAAAATTTGCGACGATATGTGAAGATTGCAATATCAAATTTATCGGACCAAAGCCCGACATAATCAAGCGAATGGGAGACAAGGTCGAGGCCCGGCGCACGATGGAAGCGGCGGGAGTTCCGATCCTTCCGGGAAGTCCTGATCCGATATCTGATGCGGAAGAAGCTAAGCAGATCGCCAAAGAGATAGGATTTCCCCTAATCGTAAAAGCAGCGGCCGGCGGCGGCGGCCGCGGAATGCGGATCGTCAGGGAAGAAAGTGAGCTTGCCAGTCAGCTTGAAACCGCGCAGACGGAAGCAAAAGCTGCGTTTGGCGACGGTTCCGTGTATATAGAAAGATATATTGAGCGCCCTCGTCATATTGAGATCCAGGTACTCGCTGACGAATTCGGAGAATGCATCCATCTCGGAGAACGGGAATGTACGATCCAGCGCCGTCATCAAAAGCTTCTCGAAGAGGCGCCTTCTCCGGTCATTACGCCCGAACAGCGTGAGAAGATGGGCCAGGCCGCAATCAAAGCTTGTAAGGATATCGGTTACTCAAGCGCGGGAACATTTGAATTTTTGCTGGACGAAGACGGTTCATTCTACTTTATGGAGATGAACACACGGATCCAGGTCGAACATCCGGTTACTGAAATGGTGACGCTCGCGGATATTGTTTATAACCAGATCCGGATCGCCCGCGGAGAACAGCTCAGCTTTAAACAGGATGAGGTGAGAATCACCGGACACTCGATAGAATGCCGGATCAATGCCGAAGATCCTGAAAAATTTACACCTTCACCCGGAACGATCACTGCATTCAATATCCCGGGGGGGCCCGGGGTACGGGTTGATACAGCAGTTTATCCGGGATATGTTGTACCGCCATATTACGATTCGATGATCGCAAAGCTGATCGTTCATGCGCGTACACGGCAGGGGGCGATCAGACGGATGCGAAGAGCTCTGGAAATGATGGTCATTGAAGGAATTAAGACGACAATTCCACTTCATCAAAAGATCATGGAAGATGAGAGATTTCAACGGGGAGATTTTTCAACAAAGTTTATGGAAGAATTTTTTGAGGCCGAGAACGAAAAGAAGAAAGCTGAAAAATCGGCCTGAGAAATTGACCTGTATTGATTTAAGACTTACCATTTAAAGAATAAATTTTTGCGGTTATTGCTTTTATGAGCAAAGTTACTGCGATAAAGGAGTGAACATTTTCAACAGTTATGCCGACAGAAAAAGAAGTAAAAGAAAAAGTTGTAAACGAATACAAAACCCATGAATCGGATACCGGTTCTTCACAGGTCCAGGTTGCGCTTTTGACGCAGCGGATCAATGAACTTACAGAACATTTTAAGGTCCATAAAAAAGATAATCATTCAAGACGCGGACTTTTGAAAATGGTTGCACGCAGAAGGAAACTTCTCGATTATCTCAAACGTAAGAACATCGGTGAATATCACGAGATTATCAAAAAGTTAAAGTTAAGAAGGTAGTTATAGGACAAAGGCATTCGAAGGGGAGATGTTTTAGTTTTCGTCTTGTGATTTGGTTTTATCGTAAGCGTGTTCTCATAGACGGAAATTTTAATTCTGAAACGAAGTTCTTACAATTTATGAACAAAACCCCTTTGATCTTTCCTTTGAGTTTAGTTTTGACAGCTTCGAGTCAAAAAGTTGAAGGATTCTCTCGAAGACTTTATTTGCAGCTGCTGAACGTGACAGGAGTATACGCTGTAGTTAAATGAGAATCGCTACAAAGAATAAATCGAAAGCGGCAGTAAGCATCACGGCGTGAGCTTGCGGTCGCTTTTTTGTTGAGGATAAATAATGTCAAAGAAAAAATATTTGAAAGAGGCGATAAAGCTCGGAGGAAAAGAGTTAACCGTAGAGACCGGTAAAGTCGCCAAACAAGCCGATGGTTCGGTAGTTATTGGATACGGCGAAACGATGTTGTTGGTAACGGCCGTAAGTGACACATCTCCAAGGGAAGGATTGAATTTCTTTCCGCTGACAGTTGAATACAGAGAATCCAGTTATTCAGCCGGAAGAATTCCGGGGAATTATTTTCGAAGAGAAGGACGGCCTAATGAAAAAGAGGTTTTGACCTGCCGCCTGATCGATCGTCCGGTTCGTCCGCTTTTTCCGGATGGATATCGAAACGAAACTCAGATCGTAGCAACGGTTATTTCAGCTGATTCTGATAATGATCCTGATGTAATTGCGATAACGGGTGCTTCATGTGCGTTATATCTGTCGGATATTCCGTTTGAAAATCCTATCGCGGGCGTGCGCGTCGGACTTGTTGACGGAAAATATCTTGTTAACCCGACCTATGACGAACGCAGGGAATCGGATCTGAACCTGATCGTTGCCGGAACCGAAGAAGCGATTGTAATGGTCGAAGCTGAGGCAAATGAAGTTGAAGAAAACATCATGATCGAAGCGATGATGTTGGCACACAAAGAGATCAAGCGTTTGTGTTTGTGGCAAAAAGAATTGCTGAAAGCGCTTGAGATCGAAAAACGCACCGTTGAAGTTGCTCAGCTTGACGACAAGATGTTCAAGCAGATCGAGAAGAAGTACGCATCAAAATTACGCGCTGCGCTTGATACGACGGGTGAAAAGGACAAACTCGCCAGCTATGCCGAAATCGATGAGCTGAAAAAAGAGGTTATCGGCGGCTTTCCCGAAGACGATCCGGAAAAGCGTGCGATGGCCGGAAACGTTTTCGGTGCACTTAAAGAAAAAGTCTTCCGAGAAGACATTCTGAACAACCGGCGGCGTCAGGATGGCCGTAAGTTTGGTGAGATTCGCGCAATCTCGTGTGAAACCGGCTGGCTTCCAAGAGTACACGGTTCGGCACTTTTTACCCGAGGAGAAACCCAGGCGATTGCTACGACGACGCTGGGAACAAAACAGGACGAGCAGTTTACCGATGATCTCGAAACCGGTGAAATAAAACGCAGATTTATGCTGCATTATAATTTCCCGCCGTATTCGGTTGGCGAAGCCGGAAGATTCGGAAGCACCAGCCGGCGCGAGATCGGTCACGGTAATCTTGCACGGCGTGCGCTCGAACCGCTTCTTCCCGCCGAAGAAGACTTTCCTTACACGATCCGTATCGTATCCGACATAACAGAATCAAATGGCTCCTCCTCGATGGCGTCTGTCTGCGGCGGCTGTCTTTCGATGATGGATGCCGGCGTGCCGATCAAAAGACCGGTTGCCGGAATCGCGATGGGACTCGTGCTTGAGGAAAACCGCTATGCGATCCTTTCTGATATCGCGGGCGCAGAAGATCACTACGGCGATATGGACTTTAAGGTGACCGGAACCAAGGAAGGCATAACGGCGCTTCAGATGGATATTAAAGTTGAGGGCATCAATGCTCAGATCCTTATCGAAGCGCTTGAACAGGCCCGAAAAGGAAGGATTTATATTCTCGAGATTATGTCCCAGGCGATCAAGAAACCGCGGACTGATGTTTCCAAATATGCTCCGAGAATTATTACGATCAAAGTTCACCCTGACAAGATCCGTGAGATCATCGGTCCGGGCGGTAAAATGATCCGTTCGATCACTGAAGAAACCGGAGCGAAGATCGATATTGACGACGACGGCACGGTAAATATCGCCACCGCAGACGGGGCAGCGGCTGAAGCGGCCGTGGAACGAATTAAGGCGATCACGGCAGAAGCCGAAGTCGGCGAAACTTATCTTGGAACCGTTTCTAGGATCGTAGATTTTGGTGCATTTGTAGAAATTATGCCCGGACTTGACGGTTTGCTCCACATTTCGGAAATTTCCGAGAGAAGGATCCGCGACGTTCGCGACGAACTTAAGGAAGGTCAGCAGATCATGGTCAAGTGTATCGGGAAAGAAGGAAACAAGATCAAGCTTTCCAGGAAGGCAGTCCTTAAAGATGAAAAAGCTGAAAAAGGTGAAGCAAACGAACAAAGTGCTTAACTGACCCGAAAATTTAGATTCTGAGCGAAAACAACCTTTTGTTTTCGCTCTTTTTTTGTTTTAAATGAAAATTAATTGGAATACGCAGTCTTTTGGAAGTGTTTAACTACAAGAAAAAGAACAGCTTACAATCGTAAGCAGAAATTTTGTGAAATTTACCTGATAAACCGAAAAAAAAACTGGAAACAGGATGGTATTAAGCATATTTCACCATTGAACGACTAGCATTATAAGGTTGGGTAAAATAGAGGAAATACGTATAAACGTAGTCAAACTGAAAGCTTGGAGTTTTCACTTGAAGTTTGATATATTCTTTCAATCAGCCCCTCCAATTTAGTTTTAATCACGAGCTTTAAAACTCTGTGGTCGTGGAAGTTTAAAACGCACGCAATAGTCAGCTAGGAAAACATAAGATGATTAAGAAGAATTTAAGAACGACACTCTCGGCGATAAGCCTTTTCTCGATCTTGTTTACGATCACGGCAACCGTTTCAGCGGCACCCGTCAGATTTAATCAGGTCACGCAGGTTGTAAATGCAAAACCGGGGAAAGCGAATGCGGCGAATTATACTCAGTTACGTTTGGTGAATTCGTCTACTCTTTTCGATGACACGGATGGAGATGACGATAAGGACGATACGACCAAGACTGTTAGTCAGGACGATCGTGTGATCCGCGAAACGACGATTGAGATCGTTGAAGACGGCGATTGTGCATGTGATCCGATCCCCGACGAGGGCGGATTTCCTTACTGGGCTCTGTTAGGTTTGGGCGCTGTTCCGTTTTTGTTTTTGATCCCGGACGATGATCCCGATCCGACACCTACGCCGACTGCAACACCGCCGACTACTCCGACGCCGACAGAGACGCCGACGATGACTCCGACGCCGACCCCAACACCGACGGAAACACCGACGATGACTCCGACACCGACGCCTCCGCCGGAGCCGGTACCGGAACCGATGTCGATCCTTCTGTTGGGCACAGGACTGGCAGGTGTCGGGCTCGCAGCACGGAGAAAGTTTGGCCGCCGCGAGGATGAATCCGGCGAAGTCAGCGAAGATGATGAAGAATAGTTGAAATGTACGGAAGCGATTGGAATTGCAAAGGTGATCGGTCGCTTCCCTGATTCCACTATTTTGGCCGATTGAGATTTTTGAGCTAAGATCGTAAACAACAAACGATCAGTTGGCTCCGATAAAAAGAGGTTAGAAAATGCGAAATTCAAGATCTAAATTTCTCGTCATTTTAGGACTAATGCTTACATTAGGTCTGACAACTGCTTTTGCGGTTGAAGGAAAAAATGACAAGAACGACAAAAAGCGTCCGAAAAATACTGGAATTCTTTCAGTTAAATCAACACCGCAGGCAATGACGGTCAAGGTTGACGGACAAGTAGTAGGCATGAGCGGCACGACAGAAGCCGCTGAATACTATCTGACACCCGGTATTCACCTTATCGAAATTGAGGGACCAAACGGAAAAACCTTCTCCAAAGAGATCAACGTAGTTAAGAATGTCAAGAATTGCATTTGTCTTAACGTTGTAGAAACTGTTACCACGAAAAAATGTCCCTACGACATCAGCGTAAGTAATCCGGATTCTGTCCGTGACGGCGATCTGGTGACTTTTGCGACGTTAAATGCCGTAACCGGTGGAACCGCCGCTCTTAATTACCTTTGGAAGGTAACCCCTTCTTCTGCGAGAATCACAAGCGGTCGGGGAACGGAATCGATCACAGTTGATACAACCGGTCTTGGCGGACAAACGATCACCGCAGAACTCGAAGTCACCGACGGGCTATATGATGCCAGCTGCCGACAACGGGTTATTGGAAGCACGTATATTGAACCGGTGGAAGTAAGAGAACCGCCGAAGTCATACCTGTTTGACGAATTTCCGACACTATCGAATGATGATGACAAAGCAAGACTCGACGGTTTGGCGATCGAACTCCAGAACAATCCGAACGTACAGGCATACATCATTATGTACACCGGAACGGATAGAAGAAGTGCAACGAGAACGCCGGAAAGACTTTCACGAATGACACTTGATTATCTTGTGAAAGAACGCGGTGTCGATCCGAGCAGACTGACGATCGTTCAGGGCGGAACCCGTCAAACGACAACATATCAAATGTGGCTCGTCCCTCCGGGAGCAACCACTCCGGTGCCGAACGATTAATTAGTTTTTATTTCTAACCTGTTAAAGGACGGTTTCGGCCGTCCTTTTTTTATGTTTGAGTAATTGGTAAGATGTTCTCTTTCAAATACTAATGGGACTTATCAGTTGTCAGAATTATTATGAGTGCACCGAATATTGAAACGATCGTAAATTTATCAAAAAGAAGGGGTTTTGTTTTTCCCGCATCGGACATCTACGGGGGGCTAGGCAGCGCCTGGGATTATGGTTCCCTCGGTGTCGAGTTGGCAAACAATATCAAGCAGAATTGGTGGCGCTGGATGGTCCACGAAAGAGACGACATCGAGGGGATCGATTCTTCGATCATCCAGAACCGGCTCGTTTGGAAATACTGCGGTCATGAAGAAACTTTTAACGACATGATGACCGACTGCAGAAACTGCAAGAAGAGATTTCGCGCAGACAAGCTTGAGGATTCTGTCTGTGAGCTGAAACCTTCGAAACATCCGGGTGAAACGGATCAATGTGATCTTACGGAACCGCGGCCTTTTTTGACAATGCTCAGCACACGGCTCGGTGCGGTTGCAGATGAAGAGGACTATGCTTCGATGGCTTATCTGCGGCCCGAAACCGCACAGGGAATCTTTATTAACTTTGCAAATATCCTTAATACGACCCGGCGAAAGCTTCCATTCGGAATAGCTCAGGTAGGAAAGGCGTTTCGCAATGAGATAACGCCGGGAAACTTTATTCTTCGAACCCGTGAATTCGAACAGATGGAGATGGAATACTTCTGTCATCCGGAAAATGCACCTGAGATCTTTGAACAATGGGTTGAGCGTTATATGACATGGCTGACGGGACTTGGCATCTCGAGAGAAAATCTTAGCCTTTATGAAGTGCCCGGTGATGATCTGGCACATTATTCCGATCGGACGGTCGATGTCATGTACCGGTATTTTCCCGAACGCGAGGATGAGGAAAAACAATGGGATGAACTGATGGGAATAGCCAACCGGACCGATTTTGATACGCGCGCACATTCTAAAAAATCTCTGGATAAGGAAGGAAACCGGATCAATCCGGATTCAACGGAAGATCTGTCATATCATGATCCGTATACGAATAAACGCTTTTATCCCTACGTCATCGAACCGGCGATCGGCGTAAACCGTACGCTTTTGTCGGTTTTGATGGATGCTTATACAGAAAAAGAAGACCGCGTTGTTCTCAAACTTTCGCGCGAACTCGCACCGATAAAAGTTGCGATCCTTCCGCTTAAGAAAAATCATGATGAGATCGTTGGGCTTGCACACAGGATCAAAAAAGATCTGACAAAAACAATGCGTGCCGTTTATGACGATACGGGAAGTATCGGAAAACTATATGCGCGGCAGGATGAAGTGGGTACGCCGTTTTGCGTAACGGTCGATTTTGATTCACTCGAAGATCAATCGGTGACGGTAAGAGACCGAGACACGTGGGAACAGGAACGTGTGAATGTGGATAATCTGAAGACCTACCTTCAGGATCACATGGGAGAATAATCCCGTACTGGACAGATCTTGTGCCAACCCGATGAACTACAAGGAAAATAGCGATCGATTACTACCGTTGTAATTAGACAAAAGGCATTCGCGTCATTCGACGCGTTGGGCAGGCACAAAACCTGCCTCTACGATTAGGTCATGTCCGAAATTCCTCTGAAAATCAAAAAATTAGCTCAGACGATCAGGGA
Source organism: Pyrinomonadaceae bacterium (assembly GCA_041394785.1). Taxonomy (GTDB): domain Bacteria; phylum Acidobacteriota; class Blastocatellia; order Pyrinomonadales; family Pyrinomonadaceae; genus Aridibacter. Next base: position 254,027 of record JAWKHO010000001.1, read on the forward strand.
ACTCGGCGGACGCGCGATGCTTGTCGGCGGCTGCGTCCGCGACGAACTGCTCGGCATCGGGGCAAAAGACTGGGACGTTGAAGTTTACGGCATAAATCCGGGAAAACTGCGGGAGGTCCTCGATGATTTTGGTCCCGTCAACGCAGTCGGCGAGGCGTTTACGGTTTACAAAATTGGTTCGGATCTCGATGTCTCTTTGCCGCGGCGGGAAAAAAAGACGGCGCGCGGGCACAAAGGTTTTACCGTTGACGGCGATCCGGAAATGTCGTTTGAAGAGGCGGCGAAGCGTAGAGACTTTACCGTTAATGCGATACTCAAAGATGTCTTAACTGGTGAGATCGTTGATTGTTACGGTGGACAGAAGGACATCGAAAAGAGAATTCTTCGTGCAGTATCTTTTGAAACATTTGGGGAAGACAGTTTAAGAGTGCTCCGTGCGGCGCAGTTCGCGTCGCGGTTCGGATTCGGGATCGAAAGTGCAACGGTCGAGCTGTGCAAAAAGATCGACGTTACGGATCTGCCCGCAGAAAGGATCTGGGGTGAGGTTGAAAAGCTGCTTCTGAGATCAGAAAAGCCTTCGATCGGGTTAGAATGGTTTTGCAAGCTCGGTGTGGTGGATCAGCTTTTTCCGGAAATGAAAGCGCTTGTCGGAGTTCCGCAGCAGGAAGAATGGCATCCGGAAGGCGACGTTGACGTTCATACGCTTCTCGTCGTCGATGAAGCCCGAAAGCTGATCGATGATCTTTCATATCCGAAAAAAGTAGCGGTAATGCTCGGAGCGCTTTGTCATGATTTTGGAAAACCGGCGACGACAAAATTCTTTGACGGAAAATGGCGTTCACACGCGCACGATGTTGCCGGCGTCGAACCGACGATCTCGTTTCTTGATAAGCTGAATATCCATACGCTCGACGGATACGACGTCAGAAAACAGGTGATCGAACTCGTAATTCATCACCTAAAGCCGGGGATGTTTTACAAGGTCAGAGATGAAATGGGGGATGGCGGCTTCCGGCGACTTGCCCGAAAGGTTGAACCGGATCTTCTTTACCGCGTTGCGAAAGCAGATAGTTTGGGAAGAAATCCGGATTGGGTTCCGGAGGAAAAACATTTTGACTCCGAACCGCAGGAATGGTTTATCAAAAAGGTGCGGGAACTCGAGGTCGAAACCGAGGCTCCAAAGCCCATTCTCATGGGTAGGCATCTGATCGAGTTCGGTCTCGATCCTTCGCCGCGTTTTACAGAGATCCTTGACGCGGTGTACGAACTCCAGCTTGATGGTAAGATCGAAACACTGGAAGAAGCAAAAGAACAGGCAAAGAAAATAATCGATTAAATTTATGAGTGATCTACGACACGATTGGACAAGCAAAGAGATCGAGGCGATCTATAATTTACCGTTTCCCGAACTGATCTTTGAGGCGCAAAGCGTCCACCGAAAATTTCATAAAACGGATGAGATACAGGGTTGCCAGCTTTTGAGCATAAAAACGGGCGGCTGCCCGGAAGACTGCGCATATTGTCCGCAGTCTGCCCATTATAAAACAGCCGTTGAACGCGAGCGGCTTATGAGTGTTGATAAAACACTAGAAGCGGCGGAAAACGCAAAACGTTCGGGTGCGACGAGGTTCTGCATGGGAGCCGCATGGCGCGATGTTCCGGACGGTGAGCAGTTCGATCAGGTTTTGGAAATGGTTAAGGGAGTTCGCAAACTCGGACTCGAAGCGTGCTGTACGCTCGGAATGCTCCGCGAAGATCAGGCGGTAAAACTTGCCGAAGCTGGACTTACCGCGTATAACCACAACCTCGACACATCGCCCGAATTTTACGGCGACATAATCTCCACGCGTGTCTATGACGAGAGATTAAAAACGCTTGAAAACGTCCGCAAATCGGGAGTTACAGTCTGCTCGGGCGGAATTATCGGAATGGGGGAAACGCTCAGCGACCGCTGCGGACTTCTGGCGCAATTGTCTAACCAGGATCCGCATCCGGAAAGCGTTCCGATAAATCAACTCGTAAAGGTAGAAGGAACACCGCTTGAAAAGGAGCAGGATCTGGACGTTTTTGACTTTGTGCGGATGATCGCCACTGCGCGGATCCTGATGCCGAAATCGATGGTTCGTTTGAGTGCCGGGCGTCTTGAATTGACGGATGAAGCACAGGCACTTTGTTTTTTGGCCGGAGCAAACTCTATCTTTATGGGTGACAAGTTGCTTACAACACCCAATCCGGAGAAAAACCGGGACGCGGAACTGCTTGGAAAACTTGGAATGAAACTGTTTTCGGAAGCGGCGGCGTAATCCAACGTATCCGGACGGATTTGTTATATAAGACTGAATGAGTTTGCTCAAGAATTTAACGGTCGATATCACACCGCTGAAGATCTCAAGAGATTATCGGCTGCTCTTTTTTGGGCAGCTGATTTCTTTTTTCGGATCGATGATGACATTTGTCGTCATTCCGGTGCAGATGTATCAGCTTACGGAATCGAATTTTATGGTTGGTATGCTGTACGCCGTAGAATTCGTTCCGATGCTGTTGTTGTCATTTATCGGCGGTGCCCTCGCAGATGCTGTCGACCGCAGGATGATGCTTCGGGCGACCGAGATCGGGCAGACCGTTGTTACGGCGATACTGTTGATCAACGCTCTTCTGCCAAACCCGCAGATCTGGATACTTTTTGTCGGGGTCGGCATCCACGCCGGACTCGCGGCACTTCAGCGGCCGTCGTTTGAAGCACTGATCCAGCAGATAATGCCTGCCGAACTGATGTCGGCGGTATCGGCGCTCAATGCGATCCGATTTAGCATCGGTTTTATTGTCAGCCCGGCGATCGCAGGACTGATCATTGTGCAGTTTGGCGCAAAGATCGCCTATACCATCGATCTTTTCACGTTCATCGGTTCGCTTATCGCCGTTTGGATGATCTCAGCGGTGCCGGCGATTGAAGACGCGGACAAGCCCGGACTACGCTCGATAATTCAGGGCTTTAAGTATGCCTGGAGCAGACAGGAGCTTCTCGGAACCTATATTATCGATATAAATGTTATGTTCTTCGCCATGCCGATGGCACTTTTCCCCGCTCTTGCAACAAAATTCGGCGAAAGTTCTGTCGGACTGTTTTATTCGGCGACAGGTTTGGGTCCGCTGATCGCAAGTCTTACATCGGGCTGGACACACCGGATAAACAGACACGGGCTTTTTGTAGTTCTCGCCGCAGGGCTTTGGGGCGTTGCGATCATATTCTTCGGATTGGCGGAAAGTCTGTGGCTTTCGCTCGGCTTTCTAACACTGGCGTTTTTCTTTGATATGATCAGCGGGATTTTTCGCGGAACGATCTGGAATCAAACGATTCCCGGCAGACTCCGCGGACGGCTGGCGGGTATCGAAATGATAAGTTATCTGACGGGTCCGATGCTCGGAAATGCCAAAACCGGAATTCTGGCGAGTTATTTCGGGATAAAATATGCGCTCGTCGCCGGCGGAATAGCGAGTGTTGTCGGAACCATAGTGCTGGCGTTCTTCCTTCCGAAGTTTTTAACTTATGACGGCCGGGAAGGTGTGAGGATCAAAGAGCTCGACGAAGAGAAATATAGAAAAAAAACGGAATGAAGATCGGGGAAAAGATCAAAGACGAACTGCAGCAGATCGAGGACAGCGGGCTTTTGCGAAGGCTTGCGCCGCCAAAAGGGGTCGACCTGGCGTCAAATGATTACCTGGGTTTAGCGGGTGATGAAAGACTAAAGGCAGCGCTGATCGAAGGTCTGACGCGCGAAGGGATCGGTTCAACGGGTTCTAGATTGCTGAGGGGCGAGAGGGATTGCTTTTCGGACGCGGAAGAGAGATTCGCTGTCTGGAAGGGATCGGAAAGCTCGCTCTATTTCGCGACCGGTTATCAGGCAAACGTCGGTGTGATGCAAACTTTTCTCAAAAGGGGTGATGTAGTATTTTCAGACGAACTGAACCATGCCAGTCTGATCGACGGTATCCGCCTGTCAAAATGCAATAAAGCTATTTTCCGGCACTGTGATATTGACGATCTGAAGCAATCTTTAGAAAAAACAAACTGCAGCGGACAGAAGTTTCTCGTTACCGAATCGCTTTTTTCGATGGATGGCGATATCGCGCCGCTCAGGGAATACGCCGGGATCTGCAGGGAAACGAATACAAATCTGATCGTTGACGAAGCGCACTCCGTGGGTCTTTACGGCTTGCGCGGAAGCGGGCTGATCGAGGAATTCGGAATTGAAAAGGACGTTTTTCTTTCGATAAATCCTATGGGAAAGGCGCTTGGTGTTTCGGGCGCGTTTGTTTCAGGTGACAGGAATACGATCAGATATCTGATAAATAAATGCCGTTCATTTGTTTTTTCAACGGCACCGATTCCCGCGATCGCTGATGTCCTGGTTGCTGCCGTCGATATCGTTGAGCACGGAAAAGATCTCCGCAAAGAACTGCGCGCGATCTGCGATCTTTTTAATCGCAAACTTGTAGAATTCGGACTGGATGCTCCGAAAGAGGCGACGCAGATCGTTCCCGTGGTTATCGGTGACAGTAAGGAAGCCATGTGGATCGCATCCCGTATGCAGGATGCGGGGTATGATGTGCGCGCGATCCGTCCGCCGACGGTCGCTGAGGGAACATCGCGCCTGAGGATATCATTGAACGTAATGCTGACAAATGAAGTGCTGTCGGATTTTGTCGATAAATTATGCGAGGAACTGAAATCGGCGCAGCAAGACCAGGACAGCGCTGAAAAATGTACCGGCGAATAATCTGCAAGCGAAAGGTGCAGTCAATATCAGTACCGCGAACGCCAGTGAGCAGCTTCAGGGAATACGAAAATAGAAGATCACGACACTCGCTATCGCTCGCAGTAGTGAAAACCAACACGCTCGACGGTAGTGATCATCTTGGCCGAATAAAAACACAGGCGATTACCATATGCGTTGTCTCAGTGAGTGCTGATAAACTGCAGTTTTATGAGAGGAATTTTTGTAACAGGTACTGATACCGGGATCGGAAAGACCGTTGTGTCTGCGGCTTTGATGATCGCATTCCGGAGTTCAGAGGACGTCTGCTACTGGAAACCGGTTCAAACCGGGATCGAAGAAGACAATGACACTGAAACCGTCCGCCAACTGGCCTCGTGTACGGATGATGAAGTATTCGATCATGGTTTTCGTCTCGAAAGACCGTTATCTCCGCATCTTTCGGCGCGGCTTGCCGATGTTAAAATAACAATTGATAAAATAGTTTCATTTACAGAAGAAGCTGATCCTGAGAAATTTATGATCGTCGAAGGAGCAGGCGGAATTTTGGTGCCGCTCAACAAGTATCAACTGATGATCGACCTGATCGAAACCCTCAACCTTCCGGTGCTGATCGTCGCGCGTTCCGGGCTAGGCACGATAAATCACACGGTTTTGACCGTAAATGCCCTTCGCGATCGCGGAATTGAGCTATTCGGTGTTGTAACGTCCGGCGAGCCGAATGAGGAAAATAAAAAGGCGATCGAACATTATGGAAATGTCCGTGTACTTGCGGAAATGCCCGAATTTGAGAAACTCGATGAGAACACACTTTCACGTTGGAGCGGAGAGGATAGCGTATGCCGATCATTAAGAAGAGAGATGTAGAAATAATGGAGCAATTGAGCGGAGAAGAACTCGAAAGACATCTCCTCAAATTGCCCGCAAAAAAAGAGAAGTTTGACGAGTTGTTTGATTACCTTGAAGCGAAACTCTCCGTACGAAGCTGCGATCATACGTCGCGTTTAACGATGCAGTTTTTGATGCAGAATATGATGGACCTCGGAAAGGTTTCGGGTTGGCTGTCGCAAAACGGAGGTTACTGTGACTGCAAGATAGTTGAGGAGATCGCCGTTCCGTGGCGAAAATTGTTTAACGACCGGGAGGTTTAGGAAGCTCATGAACAAGCTGCTTTTACTCGCATTTGTTTTTATATTTTCAGTTTCAGGATTTGGCCAGGATATGACGGTCAAGGTCTTCTTTCTGAGCGAAATAGACAACCCTGATTTTTTGGACTGTACGTCGGTTCGTCCGACGGATCGAAAGATCCCTAAAACCAGAGCGGTGGCAAAAGCTGCGCTTTTGGAACTATTTAAGGGCCCGACGCCGGAGGAAGAGGAAAAGGGATTTTCATCGCTTTCACCCGATGAAACAAAAGATATTCTCAAGAGCGTGAAAATAAAGAACGGTGCGGCGTATGTAAATTTTAACGAGATCGTTTACACGCAGATGGGAACGGCGACAACAAGCTGCGGAAGTGGTTTCTTTTCAAGTATTGAAGCAACGCTCAAACAATTTCCAACGATAAAAAGGGTATTTTATGCGATCGAAGGGAATCCGAGGGATTTCTATGAGTGGGTTCAGGTCGGTGAATGTCCTGAAGGATTAAAAAACTGCAGCGGGAAGAATTTTTAATGAGTGATTTGCTGGATCGTGACCGGAAGTTTCTCTGGCATCCATATACGCAGGAAAAGATCGCGCCGTTGCCGGTTCCGATCGTCCGAGCAAAAGGCGTTTGGCTCGAAACGGAAGACGGGAGAAAACTGCTCGACGGTGTTTCGAGTTGGTGGGTCAACACGCACGGGCATTCGCACCCTTACCTCAATGAAGCTTTGAGAAAACAAGCCGAAACGCTAGAACACGTAATCTTTGCAGGGTTCACCCATGAACCGGCGATAAGGTTTGCCGAAAAACTGGTCGGGGTTTTACCGGCCGGGCTGACGCGCATTTTTTATTCGGATAATGGCTCGACGGCAGTCGAGGTTGCGCTAAAAATGGCGTTTCAATACTGGCGAAACAAGGGCGAAGAGCGGCGGACGTTTATTGCTCTCGAACACGCCTATCACGGCGACACGATCGGGGCGATGTCTGCCAGCGACGATTCCGCTTTCACCGCGCCGTTTAAGGATCTGCTTTTTAAAGTGCTCCGCGCAGAAGCGCCGTATGCGCTGCATTGCGAGAGGTGTGGAGTCCCAAGTCCCGAGTCCCGAGTCCCGGGTTCCAAGACCCAACCCCCAGGTCCGAAGTCCCAGGCGGTTGAGTCAGAACCGCAAGCGATAGCGGCCGGGTCAGAGAAAACGTCAGAACCGCGGGCGATAGCGATCGGGTCAGAGAAAACGTCAGAACCGCGAGCGATAGCGACCGGGTCAACCGTCACAGTTAAAAAGCGCTGCAACATTTCCTGCGCTGAGAGTTTAGAAGACTTACTCAAGGATCACCACAAAGAAACCGCCGCGGTAATTATCGAACCGATGCTGCAAGGCGCCGGCGGTATGATCGTTTGGGAACCGGAGTATTTGAAACGCATCCGCGAACTCTGCGATAAATACGGCGTTTTGCTCATCGCCGACGAGGTCTTGACGGGTTTTGGAAGAACCGGAAAGATGTTCGCCTGCGATCATGCCGGAATTTCTCCGGACATAATTTGTCTTTCAAAGGCGCTTACCGCCGGGTATATGCCGCTTGGTGCAACGGCCGCCACGGAAGATATCTTCAATGCCTTCTACGATGACGACCGCTTAAAAACTTTCTTCCACGGACATTCCTACTGCGCGAATCCGCTGGCTTGCGCACTGGGGATCGCAAATCTGGAGTTGTTTGAAAGTGAGAACACACTCGGGAAGATCGCGTTCATCAATAAAAAATTCAGGGCTTTTGAACCGAAACTGTCATCGTTTGACTGCGTTGCAGACGTGCGCATTATCGGCGGGGTTCTTGCCTTTGAACTCAAAGTGGAAGAAGGAGGCTATCTCGCAAATATCGGTCAGACGCTTTATCAGGAATTTCTAAGCAGGGATATCGTCTTGCGGCCTCTCGGAAACGTACTTCTTTTTATGCCGCCATTTGTCATTGAAGAGACTGAGATCGACTGGGTATTGAGCGAAATATCCGAGGTCTTAGAAGATCTGACTGACCGAAAGTAATCGGCCGTTCCACGCTTGCATTTCTAATGATTCGGGCGTATTTTTCATTCGGATACGCGAAATTTGATCTGAGCTTCGGGTAAATCAATCCACCCGATCTTCGATTCAGGGGCCAGACCACATGTAAAAGGTTTTCATTTTGTTGGTAATAGGATTTTCCGAATAATTTGGAAACAAGCCATCCGGCTATCACGGTTTTTATAATTTTTGAACCGCCATACGCAATTGACTTGCGTTGGCGGTTTTTCTGTTGAAAAAAATGCAAATAGAAGAATTCTCAAAAGATAATCGCTTTCGACACTGGCTTATGAAAGGTGCGGAGCAGCCCGAAAGCGGACAGCAGATCCATGAAGACCATCCGCGCGAAGCGTGGTGGAAAGTGATGTGTTTAACGGGGGTTGATTACTTTTCAACACTCGGTTATCAACCCGGCATCGCGTTTCTCGCGGCCGGAGCGTTGTCGCCTATAGCTACGGTTGTTTTAGTGTTTTTGACACTTTTTGGTGCGCTGCCGGTGTATCGAAGAGTTGCTGCCGAATCACCTCACGGGCAGGGGTCGATCTCAATGCTTGAGCAGTTGTTATCGCGCTGGAAAGGAAAACTGTTTGTATTGGTTCTGCTCGGATTTGTCGCAACGGATTTTGTGATCACAATAACACTTTCAGCGGCTGATGCGACAGCGCATATCATCGAAAATCCGCTCGTTCTGGAACATTTTCCTTTTCTGAATCACCCCGTCTACATAACGCTGGGCCTGGTGTTGTTTCTTGCGGGGGTATTTCTAAAAGGTTTTAAAGAAGCGGTCGGAATTGCAGTGATTCTCGTTCTTGTCTATCTTTTTCTAAATACAATCGTTATCGCAGTTGGGTTTTACGAGATCTTCACACATCCAACGCTCTTATTAAACTGGAAAAACTCGCTTTTTAGCGTGACCGAAAACGGGATAACGGAACCCCGGACGGTAGCCGGGATCGCTGCAATGTCGCTCCTGGTTTTCCCGAAGCTCGCACTTGGCTTGTCAGGATTTGAGACCGGTGTTGCAGTTATGCCGATCGTACAGCGTCCGAACCGGATCGGAAAAACGAGAAAACTTCTAACGGCGGCTGCGCTAATAATGAGTGTGATGTTGATTGCCAGCAGTTTTGTGACTGCGATATTAATTCCGGCCGGAGAATTCGAGGAGGGCGGAAAAGCAAATGGGCGCGCATTGGCATATATTGCACACGAATATCTTGGAGAGATTTTTGGAACTTCATACGACATTAGTACGATCCTGATACTTTGGTTTGCAGGCGCTTCCGCGATGGCCGGACTATTAAACATTGTTCCAAGGTATCTTCCGCGTTACGGAATGGCCCCCGAATGGGCAAGGGCAACCCGTCCGCTGGTTTTTGTCTTTATTGCGATCTGTTTTGCGATTACGATCTTCTTTCAGGCGGACGTAGACGATCAGGGCGGTGCTTATGCAACAGGTGTTTTAGTGTTGATGACCTCTGCCGCAATTGCCGTTACTATTTCAGCTTGGAAGAAAGGTCAGACCGCAAGATGGGCGTTTGCATTGATATCAATCGTTTTTGCCTATACAACGCTCGTCAATATTTTTGAGCGCCCGGATGGGCTGAAGATCGCTTCGATATTTATCCTTACGATCATAATAACTTCCTTTGTTTCGCGAATTCTGCGGTCAACTGAAATCCGGATCGACAAAGTTGAACTTGATGAAACAGCCAAACGGTTTTTGAATGAAGCGGTGAAAGGTGAATTCCGGATTGTGACAAACCGAAAAGAAAGCGGCGATCCGGAAGAATATAGATTAAATGAACTGGAACGACGGACTGACAATCATATTCCGCCGAGTGACCCGATAATTTTTTATGAGATCGAACTGGGAGACGTATCAGAATTTAAGGGTAAGCTGAAGGTCCACGGCGTCGAGATCGACGGTCACCGGATCCTTCGCGCTCAGTCTGCCGCTGTGCCGAATGCGATCGCCGCTTTTCTCCTGTTTCTTCGGGATAAATCCGGCAAGATCCCGCATGTCTATTTTGGCTGGAGCGAAGGTGCGCCGCTTAAGTACTTGATGAGATACGTGCTTTTTGGCGAAGGCGATACTGCTCCGATGACGCGGGAAATTCTCAGACAGGCGGAACCCGATCCCGAAAAAAGACCGAGTGTTCACGTTGGCGGCTGAACCCGGCTGAATTTTGACAATTCTGAAAAGTTACTCGCAATTCCAGAAAATTATAGTTGACACTTTGTCGGCTTACCGCTATTGTAACAGTCGTTGCTGAAATATTGTAAGACAGGGAAATATCAATGGATTCTGTTAATAACAGCGAAGAATTACCGAGACTTTCCAAAAAGGAAATGATCATTCTGGAACTTCTTGTAAACACCGGGGAGATGTACGGACTCGAAATGGTCAAAGAATCAGAAGGTAATTTGAAGCGCGGCTCGATCTACGTTTTGCTCTCGCGGATGGCGGAAAAGGGGTATGTCGAATCGCGGGAAGAACCGCGCATTTTTCCTGAAGTCGGGATCCCTAGGCGTAAGTTTTGGGCTACAGGAGTCGGCGAGAGCGCTTATAAAGCAAACGTCTTGGCTCAGGAATTCTTTAAAACCGATATTTTGTTGGGAGGAACCGGCTAATGACCGATCGAGAATTTGAAACTCATGTCCCGTTATTCAGGTTTCTGAATAAACACAAATGGATGATCATCGTTCCTGTTCTTTTTTGTGTGATTTATTTCGGCATTTCGTTGAAGCCCAACTATATGCCGGCAACTGAAGGAGAGCGAATTACCGCCGGATTAAGCGGCGAAATTGAAGCAGGAGAGAAAGAGAATATTGACGCAAGAAATGAAATAATTGGTGAGATAAAATCAATTCAGCGGAACATTGGATCTGAGGCTTTCTTAAAAAGACTAATTTTGAGAAATGATCTGTTTCGGAAAGAACGGGCAGACGGCATAGATCTCGGACATCTTGCGAGATCATTGCAGCCATGGATCCATTTGAATATGGAAGACAGAGTTGAAAGAGGAATATACTTTTCCGCATTTATTCTGCTCGACAGACGAGACCAAGATCAAGCGGCCGGAGTAAATATGGATCTGAACGAAGAGTTTAGTGCTTTTTCGGGAACAGCAAAGCTGTCGAGTTTTGGAGGTTTGTCATCCTCGCAGCCGGGAGCGACAAACATGATCTTCTACCTGAAGCTGCTTATCGGGCTTAGCCTCGGTTTTCTCATCAGTGTTTTGCTTATCATCTTACGCGAGTCTCCAAATCTGTTTTATTCTGAGAAAACCCGCGAGGAGGTGTTTAAGCCGATCATTTCGGACTGGGAGCTGGAGAGATCGGAATTAGGTCTCAAAAGCCATTTTTTAAGGCGGGTGGTGATCGACATGAGGTTCGGGTTGGCGTTTGTAAGTGCGATGCTGCGCCGAAATCCACTTGGGGATTTAGTTGAGCTGGGATTGAGGAGAGTTCGCTAGTTTCACCCCGCGGATGTCATATAAAATCAAACTTTCTGGCCAAATCGCTTGTACTACAAATTCTAACCGCATTTGCCGCATATTCTTCCCTTCGCTAATTGGCTTGCGAAAAGCTATTCCAAATGCTCTTTCAGAAACCGCCCTGTATATGAATTCTTATTTTCCGCGATTTCCTCCGGTGTCCCGACCGCAACGATCTCGCCACCGCCGACACCGCCTTCAGGACCGAGGTCGATCACATGATCGGCCGTTTTTATTACATCAAGGTTGTGTTCGATGACGACGATCGAATGGTCTTCAGCGAGCAGCGTTCTGAACGCGGTGAGCAGTTTGCTGATATCTTCAAAATGGAGGCCGGTTGTCGGCTCATCAAAAATAAATAATGTTCTCGATTTTGAACGAGTCGCAAGGTGCGATGCGAGTTTTACACGCTGCGCTTCGCCGCCTGACAGCGTCGTAGCGGATTGTCCCAAACGAAGATAGCCGAGTCCGACGGCCTCGAGCGTTTTTAGCTTTGAAACAATTTTTTTTACGCTTTTGAAAAAGCTCGCGGCTTCCCGCACTGTCATATTCAAAACATCGTGGATATTCTTTCCTTTGTATTTGACCTCAAGTATTTCGGGCTTAAAACGCGTACCGCTGCAATCTTCGCAAACCAATTCGACGTCGGCGAGAAACTGCATTTCAACCGTTACGGTTCCGCTTCCCTGGCAGGTTTCACAGCGACCGCCCGGAACGTTGAATGAGAAATGCGATGGTTTATATCCTTTCTTTGCCGATAAATTCGTCGATGAAAAAACATCGCGGATCGCGTCGTAAGCCTTAATATAGGTCACAGGGTTTGAACGCGGAGTTCGTCCGATCGGCGACTGGTCAACGAGGATAACGTCATCCACATATTCGGCACCAGAAATCTCCTTATAAAAACCCGTCTGCATCCCGGTTTCGCCCAGTTCTTTTTTAATTGCCGCATAGAGTATGTCATGAACAAGGGTCGATTTACCCGAACCCGAAACTCCCGTTACGCAAACAAAAAGATCAAGCGGTATTTCAACATCGATGTTTTTCAGGTTGTGTTCTCGCGCGCCGCTAATATGAATTCTGCGGTTTCCCGGTGAACGTCTTTGCTGAGGAACGGTAATACTCGAATCGCCGCGAAGATATTTTGCTGTCAAAGAGTTTTCGCTTCTTAATAGTCCTTCAAAATCGCCTTCATAGACTAGTTCGCCGCCGAGTTCTCCGGCGTAGACCCCGATGTCGAGAATATGATCCGCCGTTCGCATCATTTCCTCGTCGTGTTCGACGACCAAAACGGTGTTTCCGATGTCGCGGAGGTTTTCAAGGATCTTTATCAAACGCGCATTATCACGCGGATGAAGTCCGATCGAGGGTTCGTCCAAAACATAAAGCGTGCCGACGAGGAGCGAACCGAGATTTGTGGCGAGCTGGATGCGCTGTGCTTCGCCGCCTGAAAGCGTCGAAGCCAGGCGGTCAAGCGACAGATAATCGAGTCCGACATCGATCATAAACTTGATGCGCCGTGTTATCTCGAGGAGCAGTTTTTCGCCGATCTTTGCTTTTTCTTTGTTTAATGAAAGTTCCTCGAAAAACTCGTACGCATCGCTGATCGATAGCGCAGCCACTTCCGGAAGACTTTTGCCGCCAATTCTTACAGATCGCGATTCGATCCTCAGCCGTCCGCCCTCACAGTCCGGACACGTCGTAAAACCGCGGTACTTTGCGAGAAAAACACGAACATGGAGTTTGTATTTCTTTTTTTCCTTCCATTTGAAAAACCCGTCAACTCCCGTCCAGGCGCCTTTGCCCTTAAAGATCCAGCGCTTTTGTTCGGGTGAAAGATCCGCAAAAGGAACATCTATCGAAATGTCTTCCTGCGCTGCAAATTCCTTCAACTCGCGAAATGCCCAATGATGCTGCGGCGAGATAAACGGAGCTACCGCGCCTTTTATTATCGATAAATTCTTATCGGGAACTACGAGGTCGTAATCAATACCGGTCGTATTACCGAAACCCTGACAGGTCGGGCAGGCGCCAAACGGTGAGTTGAAGCTGAAAAGGCGCGGCTCCGGTTCCTCAAATTCAGTTCCGTCATTTTTACAGATAAATGCCTCAGCAAATTTCAGGGTCTTGCCGTTTGGAGTCTCGATGACGGCGGATTTGCTTTCGCGAAAACAGGTTTCGAGTGATTCGACAAGGCGTTTTCTGACGGATCCGTTTGCCTTCAATCGGTCGACAAGAATAAATGTGCCGTCAAAGGACTTGAACTTAAAATCCTCGGGACGATTCAGGTCGATAGTTTCACCTTTCCGGAATAGACGTGAAAATCCGTGTCCGAGGACGGTCATTAAGACTGCAGTGGTTTTTTGAGTCGTGGCCGAAAGATTAAAGAAAACGTCGATCGGGAACAGGACGTAAAATTTTTCATCCTCTTCAAGCGTTTCAAATATCTCATCAGCCGCCGATTCCGGAGAATCCTTTTTTACTTCTTTTCCGCATTCGTAGCAGTACGTCTGTCCGATCCGCGCAAAAAGAAGCCGCAGATAATCATAAATTTCGGTTTGAGTCGCGACGGTCGATCGCGGATTACGCGTCGAATTTTTTTGTTTTATGGCAATTGCCGGTGCGATCCCGACGATTTCGTCCACATCGGGTTTATCCATTCTTTCGAGAAACTGCCTGGCATAAGCAGAAAGCGACTCAACATAGCGCCGCTGCCCTTCGGCATAAATAGTGTCAAAAGCGAGCGATGACTTGCCCGATCCCGAAACTCCGGTAACTACTGACAGCTTGTTGATCGGCAGAGAAAATGAGATATCCTTGAGGTTGTGGGTCCGCGCACCGCGAATAAAAATGTGTTCGTCTTTCTTTCTGGCAGCTTTCATAGGTGAAAAATTCTTTCGTTCGGGCAAATGAGAATTTTATCAAAATAGCTTTTAGGAATAAAACCGCAAAACTGGGATATAATAGGTGCATGAAATCTGTATTGTTGTTGGTGTTTTCGCTGATCATTTCCGCCTGCGGGGCAAGAACGGCAGAAAGTCAAAGTTTTGCCGGGAAGAGGTTTTCAGAAACTGAGAACAGCAAAACGCCTGTTATGGTTGAGCTTTTTACCTCGGAAGGATGCGCAAGCTGTCCGCCCGCGGAGCGAATATTAGCAAAACTCCAGATCGAGCAGCCGTTTGAGCAGGCTGAAATAATTACGCTTGCACTGCATGTGGACTACTGGGACGATCTCGGTTGGAAAGATAAATTTGCATCTCCGCTCTTTACGCAAAGACAGCGGGTTTATGACCGGAAATTTCGAACGGGACAGATCTATACGCCGCAGATGGTTGTTGACGGGATTCACGAATTTGTCGGAAGTAATTTTGAAAAAGCTGAAAAGGCCATCAGGAAAGCCGCAGGTGCGGAGAAGGCACGGATCGGTTTGCAGCTAACCGGCGACAAACTGGAGATCGATATTTCTGATATTCCCAAGCATGATGATGCCTCGGTCTATCTCGCGCTGGCTGAAGATGATATAAAGACCGATGTTAAAGGCGGCGAAAATGCCGGGAAAAACCTAAGACATGTTTCAGTCGTCCGAAGTCTGAGAGGATTAAGTTTGATCGGCGAAAGTGACACCAAGTTGCAAACGGAAGTAAATCTTCAGATCGGAAAAGACTGGAACCGCAGCAGTATCAGTGCGGTCGTTTTTATTCAGGAAAACAGAAGCAGAAGAATACTAGGCGTTTCGAGGATAAAGATCTTACCCTAAACTGATCCGGATCTGGATAAAGGCGCTGTTCCTGCGGCGTCTCAAAAAAATTCACGGCTTTCAAATATACTATGCACTTTTATGATTTTGTCGGATATTGTTCGATGCTTACGGACGAGCGGCGAGTAAACGCCTACGTCGATGCCTTAAAGCAAACGATCAACAATGATTCTATAGTTCTCGATCTCGGTGCGGGCACCGGGATCTTTTCTATTCTCGCGTGTGATTTTGGTGCGAAGAAGGTGTATGCGGTTGAGGTTAATCCGCTTATTAAACTGCTCAACGATGTAATAAAAGACAGAGGTTACGAATCGCGGATCGAAGTTATTCAGGAGCTGTCAAATAAAGTCAATTTGGATGAAAAGGCAAACATTCTTATATCAGATATCCACGGCGGATTCCCACTTTACGAATCCAGTATTGAAACAATAATCGATGCACGTGACAGGCTCCTGGCAGACGACGCCATTATTCTTCCAAAAAAAGAAAAGATCTTTTTTGCGGTTTCGCAGGCCGAAGAGATATTCGAGAAAAACGTAAAACGGTATCTCAGAGAATTTCACGGTTTCAGTATTCCATCGGCTGAAAGACTGGTTTTTAACCGCTGGTTTTCGGCAAGAAGTGATACCGAGAAGTTATTGTCAGACGCCGGCTTGTTTTGCGAGATCGATTACCGGACGATCACCGAGCCCGGGTTTTCAACATTAATTCGGTTGGAGATAACAGAAGACGGGATCGCTCACGGTTTGCGCGGCTGGTTTGAAAATGAACTTATTGAAGGGATCGGGATCTCAAATTCGATCGAAATAGAAAATACGACCTACTCCTCACCGTTTTTTCCATTTCAGGAGGAAGTTGAAGTTAAGAAGGGTGATGTCGTTTCGGCTCTAATAACAGCAAAATACGAAAAAGGAGATTACGCCTGGAGTTGGAAGACCGATATTTTCGAGGCTGGCGACGAATCAAAGGTCAAAGCGCAATTCAATCAGTCGCTGCTTGCTGCTATGTATATCGAGCCCGGCGTAATTCTAAAGCAGTCTGAATACTTTGTTCCGAGCCGGAATGAAAATGCCGAGGTAGACTCTCTAATACTGGGAGCCATGGACGGTGAAAACATGCATGGCGATATAGCCGATCTGCTTGTTGAAAAATATCCCGAAAGATTCAAGAAATTTGAAGATGCTCTCGAATACACGGCTGCCGTTTCACAGAGGTACAGCAAATAGTAACCGGAACCGGCTTCGACTGGTGCGGGAAAAACATTGTTGACAATGCTTTAACGACTGGCTACACTTAAAAATGTAGTAAGCGTCCTGAATTTACTACAATCTGATCTGACTTCCACAAGTCCGAAGATTATTAAGTGCAGAAGATTAATTAGATAGCAATAGTCTTTCTCCAGAGCTCTATCCGGAATCCTTGGTTAACTTCAACTCAGTAAACTCCGGCTCAAAAACTCCCAACATTCCATAATTCATCAAAAAAATGATTCCAAAAGCCAAAATAGAAGGTCTCGAAGTCGAAGAAAGAACCAGTCGTTTTATACTGACGGACGAAGAAAATGATCGAATAATCGAACTAGATCGTTTAACCGGGTTGGTATGGCGATGCTGCGACGGTGAAAAAAGCCCGTGGGAAATTCAGACAATATTGAAAACTGCCTACGATCTTTACGCAAGCGAAGACGATATATGGCTTGCGCTTACTGAATTAAACAGGATGGCGCTCCTCCATGATGGCGCCGATGATTCGATCGAAAGATATTCTGAAATGCTGGAAATGCAGGAACATTCGCTGAAGCCTGCCGCAGCCTGAATTTTTCGATCCTTTTCGCATTGAGAGTATGGCCGGATACGCATGTCCAAGGCCGTTCAATATAGATTTTTCTATTACCGTAATTTCAGTTGCTTTTAAGACCATTCGTAAGGATGGTCTTTTTGCCTCTTATTGAAATCAAAATGAATTTATTCTGATTTCTCTATAATTAGTCGTTGACATCGGCGTAAACTCAATATAGCATACAAGTTGTTGTGGATTTCTTCACAACTTTCTTTAACTTTCCATCAATTTTCATTTGTTTAAGAGCTAAACACACAGCAAGTGAGGTCCAAACTATGCTTCCGCGCGTAAGAAAAAATGATCTGTTGATCGAATCAACGGACACCGATCTGCTTATTTTTGACTGCCTAAAGAACGAAGGGATCAATCTAAATGAGACGTCCGCATTAATTTGGAAAAAGTGCGACGGAACACGGAGTCCGTGGCAGATCCAAAAAGAACTATGCTCCGAACTCAATGCCGTAATTACCGAAGAAATGGTGTGGAACGCTCTTCTTCAATTTAAGGACAAAGGACTTCTAATCGACGATCTCGACCGGGAAGATACTTTGAACGCAGTAATACACAGCGAATTAACCAAAAAAATTCGGGTTGCATAGGAGCCTGCGAAGTTTATCGACCGCAGGTTTTGATCACCAGCGGGGATCGTAGTTGGTAAAATTTTCCCGCCAGGTATCCTCAACCGCGATCTGCAGAATCAAAAAACACCCGTCGGCTACAACGACAGCATCAAGATCGCGGCGCAATCGATACGTTCGTCCCGTAGGAGAACAGACGATCAGCGTCGCTTTTTCTGTATCAATTTTCGAGACTACGGCTGTTCGCCAGTCATCCTTCGCGCGATAAAGCAGCCGCGTACCGGTTGGAAGATCTTTGAGCGTTTTTATGTCACTCTGCATGGAACAACAAAAAGCAGCAAACCGTTGAGAGAATTTTAATTTCCGATGGCCCGGAAATAATAAACAGACACGCGTATCTATCGGTGAACTGGTAAATTACAACAAATCTGCCAATGAAAAAAGCGGCTGATCTCAATACAGCCGCTTTCTTGATTCAAAGTGCCTGCAAACCTAGTCTTCAAACGGCAGATCCGAATTACGTTTTTGTGTTACCGCGTAAAGCCTTAAACCAACCGAGATCATAACTACCGAAATCCCGATCCAGATCAATACCCACATGATGGCCGGAAGTCCGGTCGCACTTGCCATGTTTGCAGCGTCGGATTGGGAGTTTGTCATTGCAGAAATAATGAAGAGATCTTTCAAACTAAACACCGCATTCAGCAAACATTGAACTGCAAGAAAAGCGAGTGAAAAGTTTACCCATTTAAGCGGAGCGTATTTGGCAAGCGCAAACAGCCCGGCCGTTAAAACTGCACCGGAACCCACTGTAAACAAGACACTTCCAAAACTTACTTGCGCATTAAAGATGTTCCATGCGGGCGCCAGCAGACCGAAAACGATGGTCATGATTCCGACGAAGCCGGATGAGAAATAAAGTGCGTTTCTCGATGAATAGTTGTAACGAAACCAAATGAGTAATGCGATACCGAAAGCCGTTGTTCCGATGTAGCCGGCGCTTGAGACGATCAGCTGAGAAAGCCAGCTGTTTGTAACCGACCATACAACGCCGCTCGTATCAGGCGAAACCGTCAAGCTTTGTACCGAACCTCCGGTCATCACCGTCGCCAGCACGTGACTGCCTTCATGAACAAATGTCGCAAAAAGCTGAAGCGGGTAAACTAAATAATTTGCAAACGAAAAATACCACGATGCAAGCCAAATGAGTACGCTTGCTACCGTCGCGATTATTAAAAGTTTGACCTGCGGTCTGACATCGTCGGCTATCTTGTATTTCATCGATTCGTAGTTGCTCCTTTTTGTTTCGCTAAAACTTTTTACGTAGTATTTTACACGAAAGTTCGTTGTACGTTAATAAATTAGTTGAAATCGGGCTCCGATTGGTTGTTGCCGCCGGTCATTTACGCCTGAAGTCCGATTTCCCGCCGGTTTTGGATTCGAGTCTGATGTCGGTGATCTCAATGTCTTTCTGTACAGCTTTACACATATCATAGATCGTCAGTGCGGCAATGCTGACCGCCGTCAATGCTTCCATTTCGACACCTGTCTGCGAGGTTGTCTTCGCAACGGCCTGCAGATAGATCCCAAAATCCTTAATCTCGGTATGAATATTTACCTTTGAAAGATTCAGCTGGTGGCAAAGCGGTATCAGATCAGAGGTTTTTTTTGCACCCATGATTCCGGCGATTCGCGCGATCTCAAGCGGATCACCTTTCGGATTTGTCTGCTCATTTATCGCGCTGATCGTTTCGGAATTAAGCAATACCCTTGCGGACGCGATCGCCGTCCGCGAAGTCGGAACTTTATCCGAAACATCGACCATTTTGATCTTACCCTGATCATCAAAGTGAGAAAGTTTATTCATAAGTGTTCAATAATAGATAATTTACGGAAGGAAATAAATAACTGCTGTATCCCCTTTTTTTAAGATCTGATCTTCCCGAACAAATACGATCGCGTTTGCCTTTGCAAACCTTATATAGTTTGAGGAGCCCGAGAAGCGCAGTGTTTCGATCAGCAGCTTTCCTTTTTTGTTGGTTGATAGAGAAACCGGAAGCAGCGAATCGCGGCCACTAACTCCTTTTATTTCATGTGAAAGTTTTGCAAAGCCTTTTTTCAAGCCGGTCTCATTTGCTCCCTGTATATTTAGCAAGGCTTTTCTTACAAAAAAGAAGAAAGTGACGGCGGTCGAAACCGGGTTTCCCGGCAGGCCGAAGATCAATGTGTCGCCCAATTTTGCAAAAACGGTCGGCTTGCCTGGTTTTAGGGAAACCCGTTCAAAAAAGATCTCGGCGCCCAATTCGCGTAAAGCCGGTTTTGTGAAATCGTAATCGCCTACCGAAACACCGCCGGAAATTATCAGGCAATCCGTTTTTCCTGCGGCTTCGGCTATTGTCTTTTTTATTCCTGTCAGATCGTCGGTCGCGATCGGCAGCATTTCAACGTCCGCATATTTGCCCGCGAGAGCATTTAGCATCCAGGAATTCGAATTGCGGATCTGATCTCTCCCGGGAGTTTCAGAGATATCTACGATCTCGCTTCCTGTAGCGAGGATCTTTACGCGCGGGCGCTTTGAAACAGCTACAGACTTATATCCGAATGAAGCCAGCGTCGCTACCATGTTTTCGGTCACTATTTCGCCTATCTTAAAGATAACTTCACCGCGGGCGATCTCCTGGGCTTTTCCGACTATATTTTGTCCCGGCGCAGTCGCCTTTTGAATGGTGACAATGCCGTCAGTTTCTTCAGTCAATTCCACTTTCTGAACCGCATCGGCGCCTGTCGGAACAGAAGCCCCTGTCATGATCCTCACGGCTTCACCCGGCATCATTTCGCTGTGCCAGCCGCGTCCGGCGACCGATTCGCCAACAATATTGAGGTTAACAGGTGCATCTTGAGTGTCTTCCGAACGCACGGCAAAGCCGTCCATTTGCGAGCGGTCAAATGGCGGAACATCCATATCGGCCCGGATCTCTTCTGACAGAATCCTGTTTACAACACCGCGGAGCTCTGCGGCTTCGGTGCCAATATGGCCGCTCTCGCGCAAAACGATTTCTTCAGCTTCCTCGATCGGGATCATATTCATATGAAATGAAAAATTTACCGAAGGTCCGTCAAACTATTCTGTGAGACATCGAACAAACAAACGTAAAATGATAGACTTTCTCTTGATTCGAATACAATAATTTACCATAAAATATCTTAAGAGGAATTTGAGAGAACCGTGATTAATTTTGATCTGACAGAAGAACATAAACAGCTGCAGCAAACCGTTCGCGAATTTGTTGCCGGCGAAGTGGCGCCATATATAAAAGAATGGGACGAGAAACAGCATTTTGAAAAGTCTATATTTGCAAAAATGGGAGAGCTCGGACTCTTGGGCGTCTGTATACCGGAAGAGTACGGCGGAGCCGGGTTTGACTACATCTCGCTTGGTTTGGTGTGTGAAGAGCTTGAAGCGTGCGATACGTTTTTGCGCGTTGTTATGAGCGTCCATACCGGACTCAATTCTTTGTCGCTTCTGACCTGGGGAACTGAAGAACAAAAGCAAAAATATCTTGTCCCGCAGGCAAAAGGTGAAAAACTTGCGACCTTCGGACTTACCGAACCAAACGCCGGAAGCGATGTGATCGGTATGCGTTCGTCGGCAAAACGGGACGGCGACGATTGGATACTTAACGGTGAAAAAATGTGGATCTCGCTTGGAAACACGGCGGACCACTTCTTATTTTTCTGCTGGACCGACGAGGAAAAGAGAAAAAACCGCGATCACTCAGGACTTAGCTGCTTTATCGTCGAGCGCACAATGGAAGGTTTTTCAAGTGGCACTCTCCACGGGAAAATGGGGATTCGCGCGGGAGATACTGGATATTTCACACTGCAGGACGTCAGAGTTCCGCAGGAAAATATGCTCGGAAAAGAAGGTGAAGGATTTAAGATCGCGATGTTCTCGCTTGAGAACGGCCGCTATACTGTCGCATCAGGTGCGACCGGCGTGATCCGCGCTTCCCGCGATGCTTCGGTCGATTACGCAAATACCCGCGAAGTTCAGGGAAGGACGATCGCAAATTTCCAATTGGTCAAACAGAAGATCGCTGAAATGCAGGCCGATTATGAGATGTGCAATCTTCTGTGGATGAAAGCCGGATGGCTTAAAAATGAAGGGAAACCATCGACAAAAGCTGCCTCGCTGGCAAAATGGCAGGCGACGGTGAGAAGTGAAAAGGCCGCTTCAATGGCGATCGAGGTGCATGGTGCGAACGGCTATACAAATGATTATCCCGTTGAACGGTATCTAAGAAATTGCAAAGCCGCGGTGATCTATGAAGGAACACGCGATATCCATACGCTGATGCAGGCCGATTGGGCGCTTGGTCTTAAGACAGAGCCGAAGGCCCGTGTTATGCTGCCGGCGTATAAGACAAAAGAAGCCGGAAGTTAGTTTACGAGCCTCGACGTTTTGTACGGGAATTGAAGACTGTCTGAATCAGGCAGTCTTTTTTTCATTGATTCTAGATTGAAGCACTAAAAATCGCGAGATCGTATGTTTCATTGCGTTTATTGTCCGAGCGGCTTCTTCGGAAAAGACTAACGATATTGTTTGAAAATCCCAGCGTATTCGGAGTTTTACTGATTAAAAGTTAATATAAACTAAAGGATCTGAACTTATGAATACCTCAAACCTGCAGCTGGTATACACGCTTCTTTGTGACGATGTGAGACTTGAAATGGGAAACAAAGTATCACTGATGGGAGTGTTTCAAAACATCATGGTCGAGAAACTGCCCGTCTCGCTCATTAAGTTTGCGGTAGTAAATCACTGGCGCGGAGAAGGTAATTATCAGACAGAGGTGAGAATTTTGTCGCCCGACAAAGCAAATCTTGTAGTTACCTCTCAAACAACTCAGGTAAATCTTGCACCGGGGGGCTTTACAGACAACGTCAGTTTCTTTGTAAACGTAGTATTTCCCGCGGCCGGGACATATTGGGTGCAGACGCTTGCCGAAACTGAAGTTCTTGAAGAATTCCCGCTGATCGTCACGGACGCTGATGCAATAGCGATCCAATCGACCGATCAAACGTCAGAAACGATCAACTAGGTCCTTGTTCGTGTCAGCAGCCCGCCGGTCAGAGATGGCAGCCGAACATACCGTGTCAGTAGCCCGCCCGTCAGGAAGGGCTCCCGTTGTATTCTCACAAGGTAAATCGAAATACAAAATCCTGCCACACGGCCCTCTTAAGAATAAAGATCTGTGCCAATACCATAAGACCGTGCGGAGGCATGGGCTAACGACACCTCAGCACATGAAGCGTGATGGGTCGATACAATATCAACCCTGATAAAAAATGATCTTATTTAGAATAAATCAGAATATTGAAATCAGCGGCTACTTTACAGGAAGTTCAAGCGAGATCGCGAGACGGTAGATCGCAGCCTGATCAACTTCGATCTCTTTACTTTCTGAGGAATCTTTTGCGGATGCAGTGATCCTGAATTTCTTTTTTCCTTCGTCAAACTTAAAGACAAATTGGCCGGATTCACTCGAATAGATCGTATCGAGCTTTTTTGAAGAATTGTCACCGAGGATCTCTTCAATAACAACTTTTGCGCCGCGGATACTGTGGCCGAACTGGTTAAAAACACTGCCGCTGATTATGACGAGCGTTCCTTCATCGACCGACATGATCAGGCGGTCTTTCAAATTGTTGACCTTTTTTTCGATTATCAAAACGTCATAGAGCACACCGGATGCAAAACCGTCCTTCTCAAAAACCAGGTTATATTTTCCCGGTTTTAATCCGTTGATCCTGAACTCTCCGCTCTTGTCGGTTTTTGTGCTCTTAAGATTTTTCCCTTCCTGACGCGCTATAATTTCAACGCCCGGCAGTTTCTTCCCGCTTTCGGCGCGGACGATTCCTTTTACGCTGCCTGTGTCTTGTGCTGTAATCGCGATAGTCGCGCACAAAAGGATCGAGGCTAAAAAAAGTGTACTTCTAAAATATTTCATCGATTGTTACGCAGTCTGAGTTTCGGATTTCATGGCTTCCCGAAATTGTTCGGCTACGTCATTGATGATGTCATCAAGCGTTCGGGTTGGCCTAAAGCCGATCAATTTCTCGGCTTTATCAATACAAGGTACGCGCCGCTGCATATCTTCAAAGCCTTCACCGTATACCTCTTCATAGGTAACGTATTTGATCTCGCTTGAGCTTTCGAGCATTTCAACCGTTTTTTCAGCAAGCGCTTTAATCGTGATCTCTTCCGGATTTCCGATATTAATAACTTGCCCGTAGCAGGCCGGAGTTTCGATCAATTTAGCGAGCGCGTTTACAACGTCAGACACGTGTCCGAAACATCTGGATTGCGCTCCGTCTCCATAAACCGGAATCGGCTCGTTATTAAGTGCAGCTTTGATAAAACGGGGAACGACCATTCCGTATTGACCCGTTTGACGCGGGCCGACGGTGTTGAAAAGTCGTACAACAACGACCGGCAGTCTTGTTTCTTTCCAGTGAGCAAGCGCCAAAAATTCATCAAGTTCTTTCGCGCAGGCGTAAGCCCAGCGATGTTTACTGGTCGAGCCTTTGAGAATGTCATCATCTTCCTTAAACGGAACCGAAGTACCTTTGCCGTAAACTTCCGATGTACTTGGTACGAGTACGCGTTTTCGATACCGGGAACACTGATCAAGGACAACGTCGGTTCCTCGAAAGATCGTTTCGATCGTTCTGACGGGCTGATCCATGATCAGTTTGACGCCGACGGCGCTTGCCATATGAAACACCTGGTCCGAATCGCGGACAAGATCTTCCATCAGACGGGCATTCAGTACCGTATCAATTATCAGCTGGAAATTCTCATTTCCTTCGAGATGTTCAACGTTCGAATACTGTCCCGTTGAAAGATCATCGATAACCGTTACCTGATGTCCTTCGCTGATAAGCTTATCCGCCAAATGGCTGCCGACAAATCCGGCACCGCCTGTAATTAATGTTTTCATAATATTTCTTGATTTTTACCGCTAAAAAAATCCTTACGAAGATAATGTGATCTTGCTTTATGAGGGAATACTTCGTGTGTTCATTTTCTATGTATTTATCTCGGATGTAAAGTAATCGACCGTTTTTGAAAGACCTTCGGCGAGAGGTACTTTTGGTGACCAGTTCAAAAGCATTTGAGCCCGCCCGATATCGGGCTGCCGCTGTTTTGGGTCGTCTTGCGGAAGAGGAAGATTTGTTATCGAAATCTCCTTGCCGCAGGCCTTTGCAATTTCTCCTGCAAGTTCGTTCATCGTGAATTCGTTTGGATTTCCAAGGTTTACCGGAAGGTGAATATTTTCGGCTTCGGTATTCATCAATCGAATGACTCCTTCGACGAGATCGTCAACATAGCAAAATGACCGTGTTTGCTCACCATTGCCGTAAATCGTCAAGCTTTCTCCTTTGAGCGCCTGAACAATAAAATTTGAAACGACGCGGCCGTCGTTTTCGAGCATCCGCGGCCCGTACGTGTTAAAGATTCGGACGATCCTTGTATCGACATCATTCTGACGGTGATAATCCATAAAAAGAGTTTCCGCAACCCGCTTTCCCTCGTCATAGCAGCTTCTTAAACCGATCGGATTTACATTTCCAAAGTAATCTTCGGTTTGAGGATGGATCAGCGGATCGCCGTAAACCTCGGAGGTCGATGCCTGGAGGATCCGTGCTTTGACACGTTTTGCCATGCCAAGCATATTGATCGCGCCCATAACGCTCGTTTTAACTGTTTTTACGGGATTAAATTGATAGTGGATAGGTGATGCCGGACACGCAAAATTGTAGATCTGATCAACTTCCAGAAAGACCGGTAGCGTAACGTCATGTCTGATGAGTTCAAAACGGTAGTTATCCAATAGGTGGGCGATATTTTCCTTTCTGCCCGTAAAGTAATTATCGAGGCAGACAACATCGTGTCCCTCATTCAGCAGTTTTTCACAAAGATGCGAACCGATAAAACCCGCACCGCCGGTTACCAGAATCCTCATATTATTTTAAGTTCTTTTCGAAAAGCGCGAGTATCCGTTCGTATTCATCTTCCCAGCTCGTCGATCGTTCAAATCCGTGATTTTCAGCCGGATATAACATCAGTTCAAAGTATTCTGTTTTATCGAGACGGATGAGTTTTTCCACAAGCTGAATAGAATCCTGCGCGTGGACATTGCTGTCAACCAATCCGTGCAGGATCAGTAGCGGTTTCTGAAGCTTATCTGCGTAAGAGATCGGCGAACTTCTTTTATAACCTTCCGGATTTTCCTTCGGACTTCTCAGCCGCTGCGATGTATAGAACGGATTTGTTGCATAGTAATTTTTCCAGTCCATCACCGGCCGCAATGCCGCCGCCGCGGCGATCTTGTCCGGTGCGCGCATTACCAGCATTGCAGCCATAAAACCGCCGTAACTTCCGCCGTACGCACCGACCCGGCTGACATCGACGTTATAGTTCTTCACCATAAAATCGATACTGTCGATGTGATCGTCGAAATCCTTTCCGCCAAGAAAATCATAAACGTCGGTTCGCCATTTTCTGCCGTATCCCGCCGAACCGCGATAATCGATGTCGAGTACGACGTATCCTTTCTGCGTCAGAAGCTCGTTGAACATAAACTCACGGTAATAATTGTTCCATCCGTTTATCACGTTTTGAAGATATCCGGCTCCGTGGACAAATATCACCATCGGATGTTTTTTCGATTTGTCGAAGTCTTCCGGGAAATAGACTTTTGCCGGGATCTTTTCGCCGTCTCGCGCCGGGATACTGATAAATTTCGGTTCATTCCATTTTCTTCGGAGAAAGCTGTCGGGCGCGGTCTTTGTGATCGGACTGCTGAATCCATCGGCATTATGGTTGATTCTTGGTTCGAAAAGATTTCGCAAAACGACAAGTTCTTCCGGCATGTTCCATTCGGAGTATCCGTAAAGGAGAACATCTTCCCGCAGCTGCGGACTCGTTTTCATTCCAAGATAAATATCGGCCCGTGGGAGTTTCCCGGGCTGAAACGCAGTCGCTGAACCGGTTGACGGATTCACGCTGACAGAAGAAAACTGTCTTTCTGCCGTGTTGTCTTTTGTCGACAGATACACTATGTGTTCACCGTTCTTTTCCCAGTCTGCCCAGTTTATTTCCCAATTGCCGTTTGTAACTTGTTTTATTTCAGCATTTGCGTTTCCCGAAGCGAATTTTGAAGGGGCAATATTTGCAGTGAAAATGTGGTTGTAACCCGACTCTTTTTCCGAGGAAAAAAAGAACTGGGCGGGAAGTTTCGGATTCGCTCTCAGTATTCTGGCCGGACCGCCGATCCATTTGTCATCCGTTTCTTCGAACACGAGAAAAGCTTTTGATTTTTCTTCTTCGAAAGTTACAGCAAAGATCTGTCTGCGTTTATGAGTTTTGTCGATCCTGTCGACGATCAGGGTCTTTTCATCTGCGAGCCATTCAGTTCCGGCAATATACGCTTCTCCTTCCTGTTTCGGGAGTTCCACTTCGATCGACTTGTCAAAACTTCCGTCCGTCGCCGCGGCATAAACGGACTGCTGCGTCCAACCGCGCCGCTGCTGAGGCGCGGTTGTGTAATAACCAAGGTAATTTGGTACGACAAGCGAGATCTGTTTCGAGCTGTCAGAAGCCGTATAGGCGATCATCTTTCCATATCGGCTCAACTGAGCGCCGAATACGGAAATATTCCTTTGCTGATTCGATTCGTTTGAAAGCTGGACGATCGTGCCGTCTTTTGTGCTGATCGAGAACAGATTGCCGCTTTGCTGAAAGAGAATTCGATCGTCATCAATAAAATCCGCAGAAAATTCAAAACTCTGCGTTTTTGTAATTCGCTTAGGGGTGGGATCGCCGATCTTCAAAACATAAATATCACCGTTCTGCGTAAACAAGAGCTTCGAAGAATCCGGCGACCAGCGCAGATTTCCAAATCCGTTTCGCTGTGCGCGCGAAAACTCGTCGTTTACAACAACGCCGTAATCAAGCGGATCAGGTTTCTCAGGTTTTTCTTTTTGGGTTATGAGATCTGCCGGAGACAGGATCTTTTCGGGAATTCCTTTATTCGTGTCTAACAGGTATAGATCGCCCGGTCCGCGTCCATCTCTCCTCCAGAGGAAAACTGCCCATTTACCGTCAGGCGAAAGTTGTTCTCCCGATGCACGCGTGCCGGCGATCGAGGGATCTTTCATTATTTCTTTTACGGTTAACTCCTGAGCAGGCGCCGCCGAAAACAATAATAACGAAAGGAGTAATGCCGGAACGAGAAACCGGTAATTTTTGATCATCATTTTTAATAGATCTCCAGAGCTTCATGGCGCTTTGCTTTCTTTTCAGCGTCGCTTAGCCGTTTTCCTTCATATATCGCACTTTCCCATGCACCATAGGTCGGGTTCGGGATAACGATGTATTTTGTTCCCCACAATTTTCTTGCGTTATCCACCTCGGCAAATCTTTCTTCTACCGATTTTCCTTCAAAGACAACCGAGAGATCATTCAAACTGTCGCCGATGAGCATTACGATACGGTGAGTTTCGGCAACTTTCTGGCGGCGCGGTTCCTTGCTTGATTTGTCGGTGATTAGCATTACGTGTTCATCATCCGCATCCGGAAAACCGAGCGCGGTTAGTCCTTCGATCGTTACTTCCTTAAACGAATTCGGAACATTTGAAACATAGAAAATATCAACTCCCAGTGATTTTGCATATTTCAAAAAATCGAGTGCACCGGGCACCGCCTTTGCCTTCATTGATTTTTTCCAGTCAAAAAACGACTCGATCGAAAAGGCCGCGTTTTCTCTGATCAGCTTGGCCTGTGCCGGCGAATTGTCGATGGCGGTTTCATCAATATCGATGACGATCGCCCGCGGTTTTTCACGTTCCGCTTCCGAAAGTGTCTTACTGAGTTCACCATCGGCGTCAAGCTGCATTTGTGCTAAATTAAAAGCCTGATAAGTAAGTGCTCTGTATTCGGCGGCCTTTTGCTGGAAAAGAACCGCTCCCACCTGATATTCGTTTTCAACGGTATTTTCCTGAGCGTAAGCGGCGCCCGGAAACCCCGCTGACAAGACAGACAAAGCCGAAACGACGAAAAGTGTTCGTAAGAAGTATTTGATTTTCATATTTTCTGGTTTCGCAATGAATTTGCGGAATGTTTTTTTGGATTATAAACGATGTATGTGCAAAAAACCGAAAGATGAATCGATAAAAAAAGTAGATCCGGAAAATCGAAGTCCGGAAGACAGCAATTGGGAGACCGATCAAAGGGAACACGGCTACTATTATGATGACGCATACGGCTACCAAAAATATGTCCCCGAGGAAAACGCCGGAAATGATGAAGAAGAGTAGGCGCTGAAACGTAATTGCGGACACTTTGCAAAATTTGGAATATTTAGTGCTCTTAAAGTAGTATTTGTTTAAAACACCCCCAATTTTCGTCAGGAGGATACGATGGACAATAAGTTTTGCAGCCGGTGCGGACAGGCGAACTTTCCTGATGCAAATATTTGCACCAAGTGCGGAAACGCTCTGAGCAGCGGTGCTGAACCTCAATTTTCTCAGAATCCTTCCGCCCGTGCAGCAGGCGGCGGTTCGGCCGGGTCCATGTCTGAGACGTCTGCGAAATCTAATAAAAAACTATACATAATTGTAGGCGGAATTCTTGCGGTTTTGGTTATATCAATCGGAGCAATAATTTTGCTCGCGGTTGGAATGCTTCTTTACACAAACAGTCAATCAGAAGTTGTAAGGAATGATACGCCGGCGGAGAGGAAGACCGAGTCGGATACTGACGAGAAGACCGATTCCCAGGACGCAGAAGACGACGATAGCGGCGACGATTCTGAATCCGGAGATTCGGACAATCCGCTAGACGATGTGACTTTTCCTTCGGGTAAAGACGTCGAATTTGGCGAAGAAACAAAAAGCGAAATCAACGATGCAAGTCTGCTTAGCTTCTTTTTAAGCAAGAAATCCAAAGTCGGCGCATTTTCGCTTGTTGACGCAAAAACGTCATCGGATAAGACGATCTTTCCGAATCGCTCTGCCGGGCTTCAGGCAGAGTATAAAAGCGGTTCTAAAAAGGTCATACATCGGGTTGCGGTTTACCGTTCGCTAAACGATGCGAAAGGCGATATCGATACATATAAACGCGCACTGCAAAATTCGGGTGCGAAGGTCAGAAGCAGCAAAGAAGATCAGGTGATATTTGACCGGGCCGGTGCGGTTTACCTGGCATTTTATAATACCCAGGGAGCGCTGCACGAAATATCTGCGCGGGACGGAAAAGATGTCCTGGCATATTACAACAGTTATTTTGAAAAGTAGTCTGATGATCGGTAAAGCTCAAAATTAAGGTCTGAAGTAGAAATATATGACGCGAAAATCCAGAAAAGTCTCACTGCTCCTTCTCCCGGCAGTTTTAGTATTTTGTTCCTCCGGTTTGTTCGGACAAACTGCGCCGAAAAAGCTTGCGCTTAATAGTCCAATTGTTTCCGAGATCCAAGGCGGTGAAACTCAGACATTTCTTCTTAGTATCGAAGCAAATAAAACTGCGCGTGTTGAGATCGTCCAGAACGGGATCGATGTTTCTTTGACCGCCACCGATCCAAAGGGCGAAAAATATATCGAAACTGAAACGCCGAGCGGACTTTACGGAAATGACCTGATCCTCGTAACGGCAAAAGAGGCAGGAGAGTATACGGTTGGTGTTCAGCCTGCCGATCCCCGTTCCAGACCGGGCAAATACACTATTACTCTTAAACTTGTCCGCCAGACGGTGCCGGAAGACTTTCTGATAAACGATGCGGCAAAAAATATTACCAAAACCGCTTACGAAGCAGATGCCGCAAAATACCGCGGGACGGTTGAGGGAAGACGCGAAGCTCTCGCGAAGTGGAGGAAGATCGCCGAACTCTCAAAGATCAAGAAAGACCGCGTTTGGGAAGGTGTTGCATATATTTCCTACGGCTTGATCCACGATACGCTTGGCGAGTTTCAAAACGCGCTGGATGCATATCTGCTGAGTTTGGAAATATGGCGTGAGTTAGGGAACGATCAGTATGTTGCTTCAGCGCTAAATAATTTAGGCGTCGTTTACCATGATATCGGTGAATTTGAGAAAGCCGTTTTTTATTACAATCAGGCGATCGAACTCCAGCGGAGGAAGGGTGACATCAAGAGTGTAGGGATTTACCTGAATAATCTCGGAAATCTTTATGCGGATCTGACCGAGTACGATAAAGCAGAGAAGTTTTATTTGGATTCGCTCGAAATTAAGAGAGAAGATGACAGCGTGCGGGGGAAAAGAAGTTTAGGTGCCACAGTTAACAATCTTGGGAAACTGCTTACGAGAAAAGGGAATTATGAAAAAGGAATCGCATATCTTGTTGAGGGACTTGAGATAAGAAAATCGGTCGATGATAAATGGGGGGAAGCGAATTCGCTACTCAATGTCGGAAAAGCTCGCTGGGAATCAGGAGACAAGGCCGAAGCGTTTGAAAATCTGAAAGTTTCGAACGAATATTCGCGCGCGCTGGGTGACCGGCAAATGGAAGCAGAATCGTTTTACCTGCTTGCGGTTGCCGAACGCGAACGCGGGAATATCGACAAAGCACTCGAAGATGTTTCACGAGGGCTGGATCTCGTCGAACAGATCAGAAGCGAATTGGTAGGATCCCGTGCACGTTATTCGTATCTTTCGACGGTTCACGAATTTTACGAACTCTATACCGATCTGCTTGTTTCGCGCTATGAAAAAACGAGCTCGCAGGCAGATCTGGCGAAGTCGCTTCAAATCAGCGAGCGATCCCGCTCGAGGAGTCTGATCGAATTGCTCGAGGAGGCGAAAGTGAACTTTCGTCAGGGGATCGATGTCGAATTGCTTGCCCGTCTGAAAGATGTGCAGGATGAGCTTGAGAATAAATACGGAACCCGTCAGGGCCTGCTGCGCGGAAACGCAAAACCCGAACAGATCGCAAAGGTCGAATCCGAGATCAATGATCTGAATTCGGAGATTCAGGCACTGCAGGGAAGAATCAGACGCGAAAACCCGAAGTACTCGGATCTGACTCAGGGCAGAACCGTTTATCTGGCTGAAATTCAGAACTTGCTTGATGATGAGACCGTCTTTATCGAGTACAAACTTGGCGAGAAGCGAAGTTTTGCCTGGATCGTAACAAAAAATGCGGTTGACATTTCGATACTCCCGCCGCGGAAGGAGATCGAACAAAAGGCCCGGGAATACTACAATCTGGTAGTCGCCAATGACAGTGTGCAAAATCCCAGGTCTGATCAGCTTGCAAGAGATCTTGGCAAATCACTTCTGGCACCGTTTTCTGAACGGATATCGAACAAGCGTCTCGCCATCGTCGCAGATGGTGTTCTGCAGTACACGCCGTTTTCTTCCCTGATCCTTCCGAATGAAAATGAACGCGGAGCCGTTGAGGTCATCGAAGAAAATGAGATCGTAATGCTTCCCTCGGCATCTGTGCTCGAACAGTTGCGCGAATCAGAAAAGACCTATGACGGCACCAAAAAGTCGGTAGCAGTGTTTGCGGATCCCGTTTTTGATGCAAAAGATCCGCGGATATCCGGTGTTGTTGAGGTCTCAAATAAGACCGGGAATACAGGTTTGACCGAAGTACTTCGTGACTTCAAGATCGGCGAAACACTGCCGCGGCTTCTTTTTTCGCGACAGGAAGCACGCGATATTTCGGCGTTTCTGGATCCGGAAAGTTCGGCGGTTAGTCTGGATTTTGAAGCCAGCATAACGAACCTCGAGAACGAGAGCCTGGCAAACTACCGAATCCTGCATTTTGCGACACACGGTTTACTGAATACGACAAACCCCGAGCTTTCAGGATTGGTTTTTTCTCTTTATGATCAAAGCGGCCGGCCGCGTGACGGTTTTTTGAGTCTTAATGATATCTATAACCTCAAGATTTCGGGCGATATGGTCGTACTGTCGGCATGTCAGACGGCGCTTGGCAAGGATATCAGGGGCGAGGGATTGGTCGGACTCTCAAGAGGATTCCTCTATGCCGGCGCCAATCGCGTTATTGCAAGTTTATGGAAAGTGGACGATTCCGCCACGGCTGAGTTTATGAAGCGTTTTTACCGGAATCACCTCGCTGAAGGTTTGCCTGCTTCTGCCGCACTCAGAGAGGCCAAACTGGAAATGCGAAAGATCCCCCGCTACAGATCTCCGTATTACTGGAGTGCTTTTACCCTCCTCGGGGAATGGCAGTAGTTTTCGGATCCTCTCCGAATTTACGGATTTTTACGAGTGGCATCTTGCAGCCGCATCAATGTAAAATAACCGAAGTCTTCATTTTATTTTTTACTTACGCAAAATTAAATGCTCGGCAGTTTAACAGCATCTGACTTCGAATTGTTTCTCAATGCGCTTGATCCCGATCGTGATCAGGCTGCAGCGAAATATATTGCGCTGCGCGAAAGGCTTGAGAAATTTTTTGAGTGGCGGAGCTGTGAAAACACCGAAGAGCTGACGGATACCGTGTTTGATCGGGCGGCGCGAAAGATCATCGAAGGGGAAGATGTAAAAAACGCCGAGGCATTTTGCGTGGCGATCGCAAAATTTGTTGTGCTTGAAAACAGACGCGAAGTACTTCGCAGTACCGAACTTGATGAAACGTCAAAGAAATTTCAGCCGGATGATGATCCTGATTCAGATCAGGAAATTGAGCTGAAAGACAAAAGACACAAATGTCTTGATAAATGCCTGGCGGAATTGCCGGCGGACAAACGCAGTCTGATAGTTGATTATTTTGATACGGATGAAGAAACGATGATAGCCGGACGTAAACGTCTCGCCGAAAAGATAGGTACGAATTTGAATACGCTGCGGATCCGGATAAGCCGTTTGAAGACGAAACTGGAAAGCTGCGTAAAAAAATGCTGTGGAGAAATGTAGTGTTTACAGCGGGTTAAGGATCACAGACGCTAATTTGCAGTTTTTTTGCGGAAAACCCTGAAATATTATTTGGAGTTAAAACACTATAAGCGGGAACAGTTAAGGTGAAAAAGAGTGCCAAATAGTTTACAAAACCATGAATTTCTCAAGCGCTTTTTGTACGGCGAACTGCCGGAAGATGAGCGATTTGAATTTGAACAAAAGGTTGTTTCTGATGCTTCGGTCTTTGAGGAAGTAAAAGCATTTGAAGATGATCTGATCGAGAGGTATGTTCGCGGCTGGATGGATCCGGCTCAAATGTCCGAGTTTGAACTGAAGTTCTTGACGACTGGCAAACGCCGCGAAAGAGTAGAATTCTCGCGTGTTTTGATCGACAAGGTTTTCAATCTGAAAAAACCCGAAATATCCGCAGCCATTCAAACGGCAGCTGCTGCTAATAATTCCTTTGCAGAAAAGATCCGTGCGTTTTTATTTGATCCAAAGATCGCTTTGACTGCGGCTTCTGCTATTGCTGCTTTGGCGTTTGGCGGCTGGATCGTATATCAGAATTTTTCAGGCGGCAGAAACGAAATAGTAAAGAATCCGGATACTGTTTCGGCAGAAACGCCGAATTCAACTTTTTCTCCTACGCCCGCGGTTTTGCCGGAAGACTCTGTGGAGAAAGATGACAAGATCGATAACAACAGCCCGGCAAATGAAATAGACAGTAATGAAGTAGCGGACAAAAGCGGTGATCAGGGAACTGTAAAAACACCGGAGCCTGAGAAAAATGAGCCGGCAATCCAAAAGACACCGGTCAAGATCAAGACTCCGATCCTGCCGGGAACGGTAAATCCGCCGAGTCCGGTGATTGCATTAATTCCCGGTTTAGTTCGTTCAGACGGGAAGATCAGCGAGCTTAAATTACCCGCAGGTGCCCGTGGAGCGACGCTTTCGCTTGATCTGCAGCGCGTGGATTATGAGATCTACCTTGCTCGGTTAACAGATGCGAATGGGAATTTGATCTACCAAAAAGGGAATTTGAAAGTCCGCGGCGCTAAGGTCAATGTCTTTATAACATCAAATAATCTTAAAAAGGGTGATTATATTTTAAGACTCTATGGACGTAACACTGACGGTGAGAATGAATCAGCTGCGGATTATCAGTTTCGGGTGAACTGATCATAAAGTTATAAAGACTAAAAAAAAAGACGGCTTTGGCCGTCTTTTTTTATTGCCGGTGAAATAGTTTCCGGGGATTTCACACTATCAATAACAGCAGAATACGGAGGATCGAAATGAAAATCACAACATGCAAAAACTGCGGAGCGACAAATTTACAAAACTCGGCTATTTGTTCAAGCTGCGGCTCAAGTCTGGCCGCTGAAATTAGCGAAAGAAGTTCCGGCTCTGCTGACAGCAAAGGGAGCAAACTCTACTGGATCCTCGGCGGGCTCGCTGCTCTGATTTTGATCGGCGGATTTTTTGTTGTGGTTCTCGTAGCCGGCATCATTTTCTATACGACGAGCGATAGCGGGAAATATGAAAAGAAAGAAAACGAGGAAGTCGTAAAAACAGAACGGACAGAAACCCCTGAAATAAAAAAACCGGCCGATGATGAAAAACTTTTTCCTGACGACGGTCCGGCAGTGTCGTCGAAGAAGATAACCGATCAATCCGTTGCATCGGTTCTCGAAAAGCGAGGAAATATAGGTGAATTCAAGTTTGTAATGGCAAAGAGTCAGGACGGGCTGAGCCGTGAAGGTAAGAAGGTATTTGCATTTGCTGAGGCGAGTGCTTATGCCACATACCTTGACACAAAAGCGCCGGACAGTAAAAATTCTGCTGCCCTTTTTGCCGGATATTTCTCATCGCCTTCGATCGCTAAGAACGATTTTGATCAGTCTCTCCGAAATTCAAGATCATCCGGCACAAAAATACTAAGCAGCGGCACAAAAAATGGAGTGCATACCGCCCTTATGAACAAAAACGGGGCAGGACTCTACCTTACGTGCAAGGAAAGAACCTGCTATTTGGCCGTCGCCCCGAATCGTGCAAGTTTGAACCGGTTTGTCGCTGGAATGGCGAAATGACAGTTGAATTTTTGTCTCCCAAGTATTTTCCGATTGAATTTGCCGGTTTTCAAACTTTTCAGACTCAGCAATTGAAACGTTTTCCCTGATCCTCACACTAAGAGTACAGCAGAAATTTTAGTCAAAAGGGAGAACTCATGTTATGGACATTTTAAAACGTCCTGTCGCGAGACGGGACAATATCGTAGTGCAATCTTTACAAGACGAAACGCTCGTCTACGATCTCACAAACGACAAGGCCTATTGTTTAAACGCAACGACAGCGATGATCTGGGAACACTGTACCGGGAGAAACACGATCCGGGACATCGCGCAAGAACTGTCTGTTAAAACAGGATCGATTATTACTGAAGAAATTATTGAATTTGCTTTAGAGCAGCTGAAAAAAGAGGGTTTGCTTTCAAACGATCCGGGCGAGATGACGGGAATGGCCGGCTATTCGCGCCGGGAGGCACTAAAGAAGATCGGCTTTGGCTCGGCGATAGCGCTTCCTTTAGTTGTTTCAATAGTTGCGCCAAAAGCCGTCAACGCGCAAAGCTGCCTTGGTAATAGTGCGCTCCGGACATGTGATCCGAACGGACCGGGGTGCATACAATTGACGCCGTCGATCATTCGCTGTCCCGATGCGGAATGCTGCAGCGGTTTCTGCGCAATACAGCCGCCGAATACATCGGGGAACTGTGTGGCCGGTCCGCCTGTCCCGTAATATTGTTTCTTTGAAGAACGAAAAATCAGACCGAAGGATCGAATGAGCCTTCGGTTTTTCCTATTGAATAAACCCTTTGGTGAAACGTTTTTCGGTCTAAACCCACTGAATTTAGTAAGCGGCGACTCCCGCAGCATATCGTCAGCGATTTTTGAAAGTGGCAGAAATATGATCCCGACCGGATCTCATGGGTGAGAAGAACGTGAGACCGTTCGGGTCGACATGGAGTGATTTATGGCAAAGACACTATTACCGGACGGCAGTGCAAAATACAACGGAGGAGGGTTTTCCGTTACAGTCAAACCCGATGGAGCGATCTCGGTTCAGCCGGGCGATTCGATAAGCAAATATTCGATGGCGATCCACGGCAACTTTAATTTTCTCAACGAATACAAGCACCGGCGCCAGAAACCCAACGGGCCGATTACGGATTCAGATCTTCAGGAACTTCCAAATATCAATCTGATCAATGCGGGCGAGATCCTTTACCACATGCCGACCCGCGACACGTCGAGCATTCCTTCGCCCGTAGATCCTAATCCGATCGACGCAGGAAAACCAAAACCGTTTCCCCGGGAAAACCTGAATGGTCTGAAGATCAACTACAACGAAAGGCTTTTTGTCGACATTAATATCGCGCCGCTTCAGGCCGGACAGTCCTGGAAGGCCAGTGACGGTCGCCGGACAATTCTGATGGTTTCATCGGCGGCGGCTTCGCTGGTATTTCTTCTTGAAAAACCCGGACATCCGGATCATTTAATGGTTTTTGCCCAGAATGGCAGTGCATTTTATCTTGACGTCAAAAATGCATACGTAGATGATCTGGCACGCCGTCTTGAACCGCTCAAAGCAGCGATCGAACTTGAACTCGTGCTGATGCTCGGATTTGTATCATGTCTAAGCATGCCGGCATTTGTCATAGTTTCGGGTGTTTCACTGCTCGAATGGACGGTCAACAACTGGAGCTGGCTGACAAAGGTCGGAGACGCGCTTCGTGTGACCTATAAAGTGCATACCTTTCTTAAGACACATGCTCCGGTCCTATACAAGAAGATGATCGTCGGACTTTTTCACGGTGTAATCGATCAGGTGCCGGGTGTTGTCGGAAATATTCCGCAGGCAATAATCAACAATCCGAAACTAGTGGTCGGTGCCGTCGGTGTATTTTTGGGCAAGCTTGCTGCGTTTGAAAAAGGAAAGATGCTTGGCTTTGCTGTACGAAACCGTTTTGCGGCGGCGTTTCTCATTGTAAGTCTGCTTCTCGGAATAGTCGCCAAAGCACTTCTGGCGGTGCCCGGCGCTGTCGTGCTGACAGCCGTTGAAAAAGCCGAATACGCTAAGGATATCGTAAAGAATCTTCGTGATCAGGGAGTTCCGATCGATGAGGCTGAAGCCAACGCGATAATTGATGAAGTTCTTGCAAATCCGCAGCTTCTCAAATCGCACCTTGAGGAATTGAAAGCAGCATTTGCGGCAGTTCAATAAACAGGTTCTCCCATAAGATTCTTTATCATATTTCAGGATTTTTTTAGAACCGCATCCGAAAGGCGTTTACAGAAAAACCGCCAGGTAAAGGTTTGGCTACGTCAATTTCGGTATCAGGCGGTATGGAATTCGACAAATTTGTACGGGAGACCGAGGGCGGGATGTTCGCAAAACCGCAGTCAGTACGCTAGCGTTGTAATTTTCCTTCGTACTCTGATCGCGGATTAAACCGGAAATGAAACGTTTTCCGGTCGATCCTCACTAACGTTAGAACTGCAAATTGCTAAAAATAAAGGAGTAATCGATTAATGAAGAAACAATTAGCCTACGGAATTACCGCTATCTTGATACTAAGCAGCGCCGCCGCAGCCCAATTCAAGATCAAGATCCCGAAGATCTCAAAAGAAAAGTCGCCAATTCAGAGCGCTAAAACGAGTACCGGGTCATCCGGCGGAAAAGACCGGCAGATGGTGATCGATGATGGTTTTACTTTCTTTGAAGCTACCCCCGTTAAAGAACGAAGCGAAAAATATAGCGGCGATATTTCAAAAGGCTGGACATTGACGTCAAATTTACGTGCTTTTGGAACGTTTCCAAACAACAGCGGTTTTAAGATAGTAGTTTTGCAAAATGGCAAAGCGCTTGCTGCATATTCATGTCAGGGTAAAACGCATCGTAAATCGGAAAGTCCGGTAAGCCGGATAAAAAACAGTCCGGACGATGATTTCATGTCAACAACTACCGGTTCGACGTGCGGCGGTGATAAAGACATATTTGTAAAAAGCCCGGGGAAATACGACGTTAATATTTTTGCTGTCAACGGCGACAATGACGAAGAGACACTTCTAAGAAAATACAAGATCGATGTTCACGAGGCGAAAAAGATCAGACCCGGAAATATCCCGGGAGCGTCCGATTTCTATATTCAGAGACACGCCGAAGCACCGGTGGCGGTTTTATATTTGCGACCCGGATTTGGAAGCGGAAGCGTAAAGCATGACTATCACGAAAAAAGCATCGGAACGACGCTGAAGGGAAATGTTGATATCTATTTCAATATGGCAGCGACTGAGAATAGCAATAGTCTCGATTTCAATGGAATTCCATATGCCAGATGTTTTGTAAACGGCGAGCGTGTAAATTTTGTAAATAACGGACAGGTAAAGGTTCAGTCGATGCGCGGCGACAATGCAAAAATGGAGCGCGACGGAAAACCGACCGAGTATATAGGGTTTTACAATTTTTGGCTGAATCTTCCGATCGAATGGCGCTCAAACGGCTCGAACGGGAATCCGAACATGGAAAAGCAGACCGGAAACTGGAAATGTGATCTGCGGAACGGATCGGAAACGATAAGAACATTTGAGTGGACTGTAGGGAATGACGGATTTCCGGTGGAACATCCTGAGCAGACCAGCGGAAACATCAATCTTCACTGGGGCGCATATCTGATCGGAGTTGATATACCTGAAGGCGGGAGCTCGCTTGACGGGCGATTGGCGCCAATGTCCGGTGCAGGATTGTTTTACGGTATTCCGTGGAAAACGGAACAGAGCACCGGAGTTCCGACCAAGGGTGAGCCTTTCCTAAAACCATAGAATTTTATAAAGGTCTGGGTGAGAGACTATAAAAGTATTCTTCGAGGGAGTATTGATCGGGAGGATAAATGAAAAGCTTTGACACGAAAAAGCCAAGTGGAAAGTGATCACTCATTCTATGAGCAAAACCTATGATCACAACATCCTTACAGGTTATGTTCCGCGCGGGCGCGCGCACGAAAGTCGGAATATTTAGTTTTACCCATTTGAGACTACAACTGAAGTTGATCAAAGGCGGGTTGAGGATTGGTAATTTGTTCAAATCTGGCATCGTCCTCAAACTCTATACTCAATAATTAGGAATTTCCAATGGAAAAAGTGATCGAACTTTTTCAAATCACACCATTTCAATGGGTCGTTGACGAATTGTACGATCCAAAGAAAGAACTCTTTCAACAACGCGGCAATAGACCCGAAACACAGGCTAGAAAATTGATGCGATGTTAGCGATTTTCACAACAAATCTAACCTGTAAAGCACTAATATCATTCAGCCGGGGCTAGAACGACGACATTTGTAACTGCTTTTCCCCGACCGATCGCAAGATCTTCGCCGTTTTCGCTCCAGTCAAAATTGAATATTACATCGTCTTTAATCTCGAGAATTAGTTCAGCTTCGGTATACTTATCTATATTTTTTCTAAAAATTGCGGATCCTTTGTTCGTGAATACGGTGTAGTCGAACGATTTCCCCCCATTTGTCCATCGAATCATTGGGCCTGACGCATGTAACTCAATTATCTTATGGCTCTTGGAATCAAGATTCAGAAACCCAAACCTCCTGATCCGTTCCGAAGCAGTTTCTTCTGATCCTTTTGTGTTTTTTGATTCGTATAAAAATGCAAGATATTTTCCGTCCGGCGAAACGGATAAGAAATGTTCGGGCGAATAATCTTGGGGAACCAACACAATTTCTTTTACATTCGTTTCCAATGATCTTCTCCAGATCAATGCTTGATCTTTGTCTCTCTCTGTGTAATACAGCCACTTTTCGTCAGGAGACACGGCAGGCTGTTGATAACTTTTCGCCGGTCCGAGATCGACTTTCCTTGCGTCAGAGCCATCTGAGTTTACCGCCCAAATTTCATCGTAATCCCTGAAGAACAGTTTATTTCTTTTAGCGGCAAAAGCATATTCAGGCTGGCCACCAACGTTTTTATCCTTACCAAATTTACGCTGATTCTTTCCTTCTACATCGGTGATCCAGGTTCCTTCACTACCATTACGGCGAGTTGTAAACAAGAGATTGTTTTCCGGATCAAACTGAAGCGAGTTAAGTCCTGAGATTTCGTTTTCACCAAATGTCAATTGTCTCTGCCGGCTGATATCTCCTTTAGGGAGTACCCAAAGATGAGAATGCATTTGAAGCCGATTTGCTGAGATTTTTGTTCCATCCGCACTTAAACTCAAGCTGCGGTATGCGTCACCATCGCTCGTGACCCGTGTTACATTTCCATCAGGGTAAGAAATATTCCAGATCTGATGCGTTCCACCAAGTTTATAGGCAAGGACATAAAGGCTTTTGTCGGTTGGGTGAAAAGCGATCTCCCGAATCCGTTGAAAAGGAGTTTCAACGATCCGGGTTTTCTTAGTAACAAGATCCAAAATGGCTATCGCCGAAAGATCGTTAACTCTCAGTGTCGGTGAAAACGCAATTTGCTGACCATCTGCAGAAAATACCGGATGACGATTTGACCTGCAAGTTAAGTCTTTCATTGTCTCATATGTTTCTTTGCCAGTTTTAATATCTTTGATGGTGACAGACGCCTTCTTTTCTTTTGAGTTGAGTGAACAATAGAGCAATCTTTTTCCGTCCGGCGCAACACTGAAAGTCCCGCGAATTTGATCGGCAATAAGTTCCGGTTTTCCGCCCAAAATCGAAACGCGATAGATATTCCCGATAAGCCCAGAATTTGAACGTGAGCGAAAATAGATTGAATTTCCATCGGGGAAAACTGAACGAAATTCGCTTCTATGTCTCCATCGATCTTGATCTGAGTTTCGCTGCGGGATCCGATATTCATTAGATGAAGCGAGGTATTAGTCAATCTTTTGTCCGAAGATTCTTTGACAAATACGACGAATTTTCCGTCAGGCGAAATAGCCGAGGAGCCAACGCCGCCTGTATCAGTAAGCTCTTTATAATCGAACGAGGCGAAAGGCGTCTTCGATTTTTGACTTTGTGATGAACCGACGAAACTATAAATAAAGAATCCAACAGCAGCTGTTAATAGAAAAGCGAGAACAAAGACAAGTGTTAGATTTCTCGATGAATTTTTGAGCGGGTTGATTTCGCTAAATTGCCCAGTTTTTAGATTCCCATCTGTGGCAATGTCCTCCATTGGGTAAGAACCGGTTATAGCATGTGAAAGATGGCCGTTTCCGAGGAGGTTTGTATTCTTATCATTTGAGATCGAAGCAGAAACAACAGGTTTTATAAAACGGAAACCCTTTCTCGGGACCGTTTCGATAAATTTATTATTTTTCCCAAAGAGTCTTCTGAGCGCACTTATATTTTGCGAGAGATTATTTTCTTCGACGATCGAATCTGTCCAAATCCGGTCCAGCATTTCTTCTTTGGAAATGACCTGTCCGTGTCTTTCAACCAATATCAAGAGCGTATCAAAAACCTTTGGCGGAATTTGAACCAGTTCATCCTGAAGCCAAAGATTCTTTTCCTTTACGTTTAATACGTAATCGCCAAATCTGTACAAATGATTGATTTTATTGCTCATTACAGATCCTGAAGACGTTCTGAAGAAAAAATTCAACCCTTTCTTCAAGATTTTTGACGTCGAAATTTAATAATCTCGAAAAATCCAATACGCGAACGTTATCCTTTGTCAGTATTTTACGACAGTGCCGGGGGATTATCCAATAAATGTTTTTTTCACTAACTGGGAGGAAAAGAAAAAATGAATCGAAGAATTATCTTATTAATTGTGGTGGCAATCGTATTTGGGGCAGCTTCTGCGATTGCTTCCGGAACTGCATTGCGGGGAAATGCGAAGGTTACATTAAAACCTGATTCAAGTTATATGCAAGAGGTAGAAATACATATAAATAAACGTGTGGACGTAAGAGCGAACGCGGATCAAGGAAGTGTGCGGATCAAAGTTTTGAACCCGAACGGAAAGACCGTAGCAAGTGGAACTAACAGAGTAAGCTTCAAGAGCGGAAAGTTAAAAGGAAAATACAAGATCGAAATCACAAACGGAACTAAAAAACTCCAAAAAGTAGATCTTATCTGGACGCCTATATCCGAGCCTCCCGGCTAAAGCAACAGCAAATGTCCTCGTGCCCGTTTAGCTCTTGAAAACCTCAATTTTAGTGTCTGACAAAAGGAGAAACTATGAAAAAAGTAATAATAATTTTGTCGTTGATTTCGATGTTCCTAATATCTGCGGCATTCGCTATGAATCGGGATAGCGGAACAAAAAGCATTACCGTGGGGCCGAGCGGCAGTGGTTGGTTTAGGCTCGGTGTCTCAGCAAATGACAAAGTCCGGCTTTCTGCAAAAGCGGATCACGGAAAAGCTTATATAGAGGTTGAAAGTCCGGAAGGCAGAACGGTGGCCCGTGGTGTGAACAGCTTAAGTTTTGAATCGGGTAAGAAGAAAGGCAGGTATAAGATCACGCTCATTAATAAGACCAATAAGCGTCAAAAGGTGACCGTTTCTTATACGGCAACTGACGATCTTTTCTAATGATCGCTTTCGCGTATCTACAGGAATGTGTTTCCGCGATTTGAGAACATTAGCCTACGGGAGAATTAGAATCCTTTCTTAAGGGTTCGTGAAAACAAATGGTGACCGTGGAGACATAATAATCTGCAGATTCACGGCATCTATAAAGGCATATTGAATTATGAGCAAAATTAGCAAACCAGAGGCGAGACAAACCGATATTGTCAGGAAGGAAGTTGCGTATGAAACTCTCATATACGATCTGGCAGCAAATCGAGCTCTGTGCCTAAACGAGACATCGGCGCTTGTCTGGGAGCTGTCCAATGGAAAAAATTCTACCTCTAAGATCAGCGATGAGATGAGTAAGAGATTGAATATGTTCGTCAGTGAAGAATTTGTTCTTTTGGCGCTCGATCAGCTTCAAAAGAATGGTCTACTCGAGCATGGATGGAATACTGACTTTAGCAGTCCATCTAGAAGGCAAATACTAAAAATGATCGGATCAGCATCCGCTGCGGCATTACCGCTGGTTTCCTTGGTGGCCGTGCCCGGACGAGTCTCAGCCCAATCGTGTATTGCAACCGGCGATATGGGCTGCGGCGCGAACGATGCAGCGTGTTGCCAGAACAATTGTACAGGAACCGGCGGGACTATTTGCTGTGCGCCCGGTATAACACACGCAACCCCACTAACTTCAGGTCAAGTGTTTTGCGAAGCAGCGGCAAGCTGCGCTACCAGTATAACGGCCGCGCTCAGATGCTGCAGCACCGGGACCGCGTCACCAGTAGGAGGGATGTGTCCGTCACCGGGCCAGATCGCCTGCGCCTGTGATTAACTCTCTATCTTGAGTAAATTCGTGGAGAAATTTGATGTCGGTAACAGCAATTCTTTGGGTAAGCATAGCAAACGGCTTAGGCGACGACTTTATTATATTCCAGATGAATCGTTCGGCTTTTCAGCATTCGAGATCGCAAAAATTTGCAAGCAAGGATGAATGGTTTTGCACGCTTGGGATCAGGAATATACCTTTCGTTGTAGAACCAAATCCGACTTGCCTGGAGACAGCACGCTGTGAACCGAGACATATGTATATCGCAAAGGACATCGGCAACACGCCGTTCTATTCTGGATCAGCTGATTTTAATCAAATAGATCCACCCAAGGGTAATTTGGAAGGGTTCGCTGACGAGATCTACCGCTATGCAAATAATTTTGATCGCCATAGCCAGCCGGAAAAGGGAGAATACATTGTAGGAAAATTCGATGGAGTCGCTTGGGTAAACAGTATTTTTAAGAAAGCA
The DNA here is from genome assembly GCA_041394785.1 of Pyrinomonadaceae bacterium. Taxonomy (GTDB): domain Bacteria; phylum Acidobacteriota; class Blastocatellia; order Pyrinomonadales; family Pyrinomonadaceae; genus Aridibacter. The sequence goes on from JAWKHO010000001.1 coordinate 298,489, forward strand.
GGTGTTTCGGACGCAGTGCGGCAAAAAGGCGGAGGCAGAATTTCGCCGCATCCGAATATGTTTGACCCCATGGTGTTTGATTTGCCTACCGCGTCTGCTCCAGGGTTTATTTATCCCACCGATCCTATGATATTGGCACCCGGGCATCGGCTACACACTATCGTAGAGGGTGATTCACTTTCAAAGATCGCATTTAATTATTATCGGGATTATCAAAAGTGGGAGAAAATATATCACTACATCGACCCGCATTACCGAGATTGGAACAAGGTCAAGATCGGTGCAAATCCAAATTTAATTTTCCCCGGGACGAAGATAATAATTCCCCCTTTGAATGCAATTCTATAGTTCTTTTCAATTCCTGGGCCGAGGTATAAATGTGAATGTGGATTTAAAAAAGCGGCGCTCGCGTGTCCTGTTTTATCGCAATCGGAGGAGCAACAGAGGGAAGGTAACAGTGAACTTTCAAACGAACTCTTCAGGCTATTTTCAAGCTTTTGAGATGCGTATGAAAATTGGGATTTCAAAGGATTTGAATCATATGGTTTTGGGGTGGGATTTACGGTCAGCGGTGGGATTTCACGCGGGCCGCTTGAAATCAGGCATACATCCGGCGTTGGGGCTTTTGATCTGGTTCATCGATGTTTGGGCGTTAATGTTGGCGTCGGCGTTTGGGGCCGATAAATTTCAACTCCCCTCTGCCGGTCCATATAGTTAACGGTATTGTCTTACCTTTTCTGTAACACCCATAACGGGCTATATGGTAATGGTAATAGTTACAGGCATACCGTTTTCATATACATCGCTTTTAGCCTTGACGGCGATTGAGATTATTTGAAAAGCATATTCCAGCAAAGCGGTTATATATTTGATTGATACGCAGCTTATTCTTGTGTCAGTCGGTTTCAATTTTCATTTAGGTTCTTCGTTTTTATATTCAAATGATGCAGTGTTTGACCCGATCAAGGTGCCGCTTACCGGACTACTGATATTATCCGTGGGCGATCGTATTCATTCTGTAGCAAACGGAGAATGGCTTTCGGAAATTACACAAACCTATTATGGGGTTTACACAAAGTGGGAAGCGCTTTACAACTGGGATTGGCACGAAGGTGTGAATAAGAACTGGAACAAGAGCCAAATCGGAAACAATCCTGATCTGATAGAACCCGGTATGAAAATAATCATTCCACCGAAAAACGTTATTGATCAGTACCGCAAAAACTAAACCGGCCGCGATACAGGCTGCAAAAACCCCCGATGAGTTTTACGGCATTTGAAGATATGCGCCTGGCCTTCTTTTGCATGAAAAACTCACCGGGATGTTTTGAAACTATAAAGGGAACGAGAAATGAGCTCGTTTCTGGTTACTCGATTCTTTTCTTGGAAAAACGCTTACACTTAAGGGAATGAAACCAAAAATAATCGCAAAACCAAGGTAATTTAAACATCTTGGCTTGATATTCTTGTTTATGATCTGACGAGCCATAAAGCTTTCAGGCTCAATGAAACTTCTTAGAGAGTTTATGAGTCTTGCAACGGATCTCGAACGGTCAAACAAATATATGACAAATTAAGCAGAGCGAAAAGCACTTCGCTCTCTCGGGAGCTTGTCAGATTGGTAATCTACCAGTTTGCCGAAAAAGGCCTGTTGGAAGATGCCGCGGTCAGAAGCTTAGAGGAATCCCAGAATCATGCGGATCCTGCGAACGAGTTTTACAGTTTGAGCCCTAAAACCCCAAAATCGAAGATGAGCAAAGATTGCTTTAACCATTTTGCAGCGTGAGACTGATTCGGCGCCATTGTTGTGTATAGATCGGACGAGAGTTCTTTTGAAGGATTCTTGCAAGTCTGTAATATATTAATAATCAGGACAGACTTTCCAAAGGCCTGTTTCAGACAGCCGATTTCGTGATTCAGCCCGCCTAATCATTTCTGGAATTTCTGCAAATGCTTAAATATTCTTTCCATCATGAAAGAATAAAGTACATATTTACTGATTTTTCAAAACAACAATTGACTACTTTTTCAAACTTCTTTTTTCTTCGGCCGTTCATTTGCTTTTAGAACGCGTTTTCTGAGGCGGATCGCATTTGGCGTTACTTCGATCAGTTCGTCATCAGCGATAAATTCCAAAGCTTCTTCCAGCGTCAGTTCCTTTGCCGGGACGAGGCGCATTGCTTCATCCGCCGACGCGGCACGCATGTTCGTAAGTTTTTTCTCTTTTATTATGTTCACATCGAGATCGACCGCCCGCGCGTTTTCGCCGACGATCATTCCTTCGTAAACCTTTGTCTGAGGGCGGATAAACATCGTACCCCGCTCCTGCAAATTAAATAGAGCGTATGTCGTAGCTTCGCCAACGCGGTCGGCAATAAGAGAGCCGGTCGGGCGGGACTTCATTTCTCCTTTCCAATCATCGAAACGCAGAAACATAGTGTTGAGAAGACCTGTTCCTTTTGTTTCCGTCAAAAACTCTCCGCGGAATCCGATCAAACCTCTTGAAGGGATCTCATATTCGAGACGGACACGGCCCGTGCCGTTGTTGATCATTTTTGTCATCTGTCCCTTCCGGCGTCCGAGCGCTTCGGTTACAACGCCGATAAAATCCTCGGGAATATCGATGACCACCTGTTCGAGCGGTTCCAGTTTTTCGCCGTTATCGCCTTCTTTTGTGACAACTTCGGGCTTTGCGACCTGAAGTTCGTATCCTTCGCGGCGCATCATTTCGATCAATATCGAAAGCTGGAGTTCGCCGCGTCCGGAAACTTTGAATTGTTCGGCGGAATCGGTTTCTTCCACTCGGAGCGCGACATTTCCGAGAAGTTCTTTTTCAAGCCGGTCCCTGATCTGACGGGATGTGACGAATTTTCCGTCGAGACCGGAAAACGGTGAATTATTTACGCCGAAAACCATCGAGATCGTCGGTTCGTCAACCGCGATAACGGGAAGCGGCTGCGGATTGTCAGGTGTTGTGATAGTTTCACCGATATTTATCCCGTCAAAACCGGCAAGTGCGACGATCTCGCCGACGCCTGCTGTTTCGACCTTTTTGCGTTCGAGTCCTTCAAAAACGAACAACTCGCGAACACGCGTTTTTTCAAGCGTTCCGTCGCGCTTCGATACCGAAACTTCCGTATTCTTTGTTATCTCGCCGGAAAATATACGGCCGATCGCCAGCCTTCCGATATATTCGTTGTAATCGATATTCGTGACCAAAAGCTGCAGCGAATCATCGCGGATCTCCTTTGGTTCAGGGATCGTTTTGACGATCTCTTCAAAGATCGGTTTGAGATTCTTCGAATCGTCATCCATCGAGGTCTTCGCGATGCCTTCTTTGGCGATCGCAAAGAGTATCGGAAAATCTATCTGATCATCATTCGCGCCGAGGTCGATGAAAAGATCATAGATTTCATCGACGACCTCTTCTGCACGCTGATCCTGCCGGTCGATCTTGTTGACGACTGCAATTGCCGGAAGCTTAAGTTCAAGTGCCTTTCGCAAAACAAACCGCGTCTGCGGAAGGCATCCTTCAGCTGCATCGACAAGAAGCATCACGCCGTCGACCATTTTTAGAACGCGCTCAACCTCGCCGCCAAAATCGGCGTGTCCGGGCGTGTCGACGATATTGATCTTGAAATCTCCAAAACGCACCGAAGTGGTTTTTGCCATGATCGTGATCCCGCGTTCCCGTTCGAGATCCATCGAGTCCATGACACGGTCAGTCAGTTCTTCATTGTCGCGGAATGTTCCCGATTGTCGAAGCATTGCATCGACCAAAGTCGTTTTACCGTGGTCGACGTGGGCGATGATGGCGATATTGCGAATGTTTTCTTTTGAGATCATAAAAATTAACCAATCCTAAAAAAATCGAATTGGAATGATGGGGTATGGGGACGCGAAAGGCAAGTACGGACTTAAGAATATGGACGTCGTTATTCGTCGGGAGCTGTTTATTGTTCCCGGATTGCTCAAAGTTAAGACAAAAATATTTGGCGCAATTCCCGGCAGATCCGGCGTTCTGAAAAAGAAGCTACCAGTTTATGTAGCGCGGAAAACGCGGGTTTTTGGTTTAATTCCAGGATATCGGTATATCTCTGAGCGGAACTGAAACGTTTTGCCGGATTTTGACACCAATATTTTGGAATATTTGACTAATTCGGGATAATTGATGTATTCATTTAGCACCGCAATTTTACGAAAACAATGAGTTTACAAGAACAAAAGGAGAGAAGATGAAAAAATCACTAAGTTTAGTATTGGCGACGTTAACGTTTGTTGTTCTGGGTTGTTCCCTTGGCGGGCTGACCGGTTCGAAGGAGGAAGCACCGACTCCGGCACCGGATTCCACCTCTTCTGACACAACAACGACAAGCACTCCTGCAGAAACGAGTTCGGATTCGTCCTCGACTTCGAGCGGCTCCGGAAATCTGACACTTGATAACTTCAATAAACTAAAAGCGGGAATGAAGTACGAAGAAGTTGTGAAAATTCTTGGTTCGGAAGGCAGCGAAACGAGCAGTTCGTCTGTCGGAAAGATCGAACTTAAATCATATAAATGGGAAGGCGACAAGTTTGCCAGAATATATGCGAATTTCAGAAATGATGAATTGACTTCAAAATCTCAATCAGGTTTGGGATCGAGTTCCGGTTCAGGCGAAGCCGATATCACAAAGGCGAAGTATGATCAGATCAAAAACGATATGAGCTATGAAGAAGTTAAAAAGATCATCGGCTCAGAAGGTGAACAAAACAGCAGTTCGAGCTCTGGAAGCAGTACTTATTCATCCTATACCTGGAAAGGTCCGAACTATTCGAGAATTTCGATCTCGCTTAAAGACGATAAGGTCACAAGCAAACGGCAGTCAAATCTGAAATAGCCGTTGTATCGATAAAGTGAAAAGCCCGCGGTATCCGGATGGATGTCGCGGGCTTATTAATATTTCTGTTCAAGTACTAAACGGAAACATACTGTGGAGAAAGTTTCCGAAGGTTTTCTACCGCTTTGGGGAGTATCTCCAAAACATAGTCGACATCTTCCAAAGTATTTTCATTGCCAAAACTGAATCGGACCGCACCCCGTGCGAGATCTTCCTTTTGACCCAAGGCAAGAATGATCGGAGATGGATCAAGCGAACCGCTTGAGCAGGCGGAACCGGTCGAAACCGCAACGCCCTGCATATCAAGATTTATCAGCAATCCTTCACCTTCGATAAATTTGAAGGTGATGTTTGAAATACCGGGAAGACGTTCTGCCGTCTGTCCGTTGATGATTATCTCCGGGACGGCTGCGGCGATCCCGGCTTCAAAGCGCTTCCGAAGTTCGCTTAAATGCCGGTTATTCGCATCCAGATCATCCAGCGCCATTTCGCAGGCTTTTCCAAATGCGACGATCTGCGGCACGTTTTCGGTTCCGCCTCGCAGTTCTCTTTCCTGGTGACCGCCGAGATTCTGAGCTTTAAGCCGTACTCCGCGCCGGATATAAAGTGCTCCCGCTCCTTTTGGCCCGTAGATCTTATGTGAAGAGAACGAAAGAAGATCGCAGCCTGTTTCTTCAACATCGACCGGGATCTTTCCGACAGCCTGAACCGCATCTGTATGGAACCATATTTTATTGCCAGCAGCGCGTTTATTTTGGACGAGTTCTCCGATCTCTTTAACCGGCTGGATAGTTCCGATCTCGTTATTGGCTGTCATTATCGAAACAAGTATCGTGTCGTCCCGGATCGCAGCGTCGACGTCTTCGATCCTGACAGTACCGTTTTCATAGACTGGTAGATATGTAATTTCAAAGCCGTTTTGTTCGAGATCTTCGCAGACGTTCATTACCGAGGGATGTTCGATACTTGAAGTAATTATGTGGTTTCCATACTTTCTGTTGAGTTCGCAGAGTCCGCGGATCGCCAGATTGTTTGCTTCAGTGCCGCCCGAGGTGAAGGTGATCTGATTTGGTCTGGCGTTTATCAGCGCCGCAGCCTGATGACGCGCTTTATCGATTGCGCCGCGCGCCTCCTGTCCATAGAAATGAATACTCGAGGCATTGCCGAATTTGTCTGTCAAAAAAGGAAGCATCGCCTCTACAACTTCTTTGGCGACGGGTGTGGTAGCTGAATTATCCAGGTAAACTCTTCTAAACATATAATCAGATCTTGTTGTAAATTTTATTATAACCCGAAGACACTTCAAACCCAGTCTGGAGCAGGGAATTGCATCGGGTTTAGCGGAAATCATGAGACGGCGGTGCGGCGGTAAAATTTGTAACGCTTTCAAAATGGAGTCCTTTTACCATCCTTCTGTCTTCGGCTTTTCCTTTTATCAACAAATAGCTGTTTTCGACGATCACGCTCCGGTATTTTTCAAACACTTCGGGCAGCACGATAAAATTCGAATGTCCGGTCTCGTCTTCGAGCGTGATAAACAAGACGCCTTTTGCCGTCATCGGGCGCTGCCGGCAGATCACAGCACCGGCAACCATCACAACTTCTCCTTTGCGTAAGTTATTCGCCTCAATTGAAGAAAGGACGCCTCGCTGTTTTAATTCGCTGCGGATATAGGCCATCGGATGTTTTCCGATCGTCATCCCGGTTGATATCAGATCAGTTTCGGTAAGTTTGAGCGGATCCATTTTATTGACATACGCCGGATCTTTCTGCTGCTCATTTATCAGCTTAAACAATTCACCTTTCGGCTTTATTTCAAGTTCGGATTCCCAGAGTGCCTGACGCCGGTGGACTGTTTTTTCAAAATTGAGCGCACCTGAAATACTGAGCGCTCTTATCTCTTTTTTATTTATTATCTCAACCCGTGAGATAAGGTCACCGATGTTCTTAAACGGTCCGTTATTTTTCCGTTCATTTTCAATCGCCAAACCGGTGTCTTTCCGCAATCCTTTTACGTATTTCATTCCCAGACGTATAAAACTCGTGTTATCGATCTCTTCGAGTGTGCAGTAATAATCGGAATAATTTACGTCGATATATTTAAAATGCTGTCCGTGGCGCTGAGCGTCTTTGATCAGAGTTGCGGGTGTATAGAACCCGAGCGGATAATTGTTGAGCATCGAAGCGGTAAAAGCATCGATATGATGCACTTTTAAATACGCGGATGCGTATGCCAGCAAAGCAAAACTCGCGGCATGTGATTCCGGAAAGCCGTAATTTGAAAAAGCGTGGATGCTTTGAACTATCGTATCCTGCGCATCTTTGTTTATTCCTCTTCTGGTCATGCCGGTCCGCAGATCTCTTTCGATCAGCTTGAGCTTTTTGTCCGGACGCTTAAATCCCATTACGCGGCGAAGTTCTTCTGCCTGCCCGCCAGTGAAATCCGCTACATCCATGGCGATCTTCAAAAGCTGTTCCTGAAACAAAGGAACACCGAGCGTGCGCATCAGGGTTGGTTTTAGTACATCTTCAAGCGATTCATGGATATAAACTACCTTTTCCTTTCCTTCGCGGCGTTTGAGATACGATGAAAGCATGTTGCCGACGATCGGTCCCGGGCGGATGATCGCCACCTGTATAACGATGTCGTAAAAGTCTTTCGGTTTCGAACGAGGCAGAAATGCTATCTGAGCGCGGCTTTCGACCTGAAACATTCCTACCGTATCACCTGTTTGCAGTGCTTTATATGTTTTTGGATCATCTGCCGGGATTGTTGCAATTTCCAGTTTTTCTCCTTTCTGCTTTTCGAGGATCTCAAACGTATCACGCAGACACGCCATCATTCCGAGTCCCAAAAGATCTACCTTTACGATGCCCATTGCAGCGCAATCGTCTTTATCCCACTGAATGATATTTCTGCCTTCCATCGAAGCGGGTTCGATCGGCACTGCGCTGTCCAGTCGGTTGAGGCTGATAACCATTCCTCCGGAGTGCTGTCCGAGATGACGCGGAAAATCGAGAATGCGGGAATACATCTCGATATATTTTTGTATGCGGAAACTTTTTTCAGCGTCCAGCCCCGCTTCTTTGAACCGCCCGACGGTAGATTCGGAACTTCCCATTCGCGAGACGAGTTTAGAAAGTTTGCTCAGTGTCTCTTCTCCGAAACCGAAAACCTTTCCAACCTCTCTTGCGGCGGATTTTGAACGGTATGAGATGACATTTGCGGTCATTCCGGCACCGCGTGCACCGTATTTTTCATAAACATACTGGATCACTTTTTCGCGGTCGTCACCGCTCGGAAGATCTATATCAATATCAGGATATTCATCACGTTCTTCAGACAAAAAACGTTCGAAAAGAAGTCTTGCTTCGATCGGATCGACCGCTGTAATTCCAAGCGCATAACAAACAACGCTGTTTGCGGCCGAACCGCGTCCCTGCGAAAGGATTCCGCTTTTTTTTGCGTATTCTGAAATATCCCAAACGAGCAGAAAATAACCGGCAAGCTTCAGCTTCTTGATAAGCGCTAATTCTTTATCGAGTTTTTCTCTTGCTTCTGCGGTGATCGCTCCGTATCTTTTTATCGCCCCTTCGTCCGAACGTTTCCGCAAAAAAGAATCCATCGTTTCATTCTCAGGAACCGGATAATCAGGAAATGTGTATCCTATCTCATCCATCGAAAAAGCTACACGGGCTGCGATATCCTGCGTAATTTCAACTGCTTCCGGAAGGTCTTCAAATATCCGGCGCATCTGTCTTTCAGATTTGATATAACGTTCACTGTTTTCTGACAGGAGTTTTCCGGCTTCTTCGATCGTGCAGTGGTTTTTTATACATGTAAAAACATCAAAAAGATCGCGGTCTTTGCGGTCTTTGTAATAAACGCCGTTTGAAGCAAAATACGGCACTTTGAATTTGTGGGATAAACCGAGGAGTGCTTGATTTATATACTCTTCATGCCGCAGAAAATGTCTTTGGAGTTCGATATAGAGTCTGTCTTCAAATACATATTTCAGCCAGGCAATTGCTTCCTGACCCGTATTATTTTTGACGTTTTGATACACGAATCCGTCATTGCCTCCCGTAATACAGATCAGATCTTCAGAATGCCGCTCAATGTCTTCTTTTGCTGCAAAATGCTCACCTTTCGGCGAACGCAGTTTTATTGTCGTAATAAGCCTGCAGAGATTTTGGTAGCCTTTTATTGAAAGCGGCAGCAGAGGTAAAACGCTTCCGTCATCGAGCGTTATCTCCGAACCGACGATCGCTCTGATCCCTTGTTCCTTTGCCGCTAAATGAAATCTGACAACGCCCGCAACATTATCGCGATCGAGAAGTGCGATACATTCCATGCCGAGATCTGCAGCACCTGCGATCAGATCTTCAGGCTGCGATCCGGAGGCTAAAAAGCTAAAAGCCGAACGCGAATGTAGCTCAACAAAAGACATAAATAGATCAAGCGGCGCCGCTTTGACTCAGTCATATTCTCCGGTTACAAACCACTCTCTTTCTTTTCTGGACAAACGAAAAACGCCGTGGTTTTCGACCTCAACATCCCATTCCTCAACACTCCAGAAACCCGCCCACCAATGCGAATTCGCGCGCCAGATCCCGCCGTGTTCTTTTACTTTTCCTTCAAAATATTTTGTTTTTAAATATTTCAGCTTTCTGTTTTCGACCCAGACAAAAGCGGGGATCGGCGGTTCGAAATAATTAAATATGATCTGAGGTTTTATATCGGCTCTTTCATTTGACTCAATTCCCGACGGCTCAAGCCCGCTGTCAAGCAAAAAAGGTTTCTGAAGACGCTGATCGAGTAAAACGGGCACACCGACGTTTCCATCACCAACCAGTTTTTTGACCTTATTGACAGTCAAATGCAGACTTTCAGGTTCCGGTTTTGCAGCGGAATAAAGTCCGAATTGTGCCGAACGCGGTTTTGTAAAATGACAGATAAGTTTGACCGCAGTGATATGTTCCTGCGGCAGATCCTGTGAGATCCTGTGATCGATGATCTTCCGCCAGAAGTTTTTTTGGATGGTCGGGAATGAGATCTTAACCTCGTAAGATTTTGTTTGCTGGCTTTCAAATGTAAATTCAATCGTCATGTGTTCCGTGCTCAGACTATGCTGCACCGTTTCGCTTAACACTTCACTGACGCCGCTCGAAATGATGAATACAAGACGTTCCAATTCTTTTACGGAATGTTCAAGTTCAAATTTCCATTCAACATATTGCGCTTTAATGTTTGGGACGAGTGTGCGTCTGCCTTGCTGACCGATCAGATCGATAACACTGCGAAAATCCTGCCCGTACCGCGCGATCAGGTCGTTTTCCGGAATGTTCTTCAGCTGTTCGATACTTTCAATACCCATAGCAGAAAAAACATTCTGAATATCGGCATCGAGTCCGAGGGTTTCGATAAACATTTGTTTTATTTCGTGCCCGGTATCCGTAGTCACCCCTTGAAGATTTCCGGCAAATAAAATTGCGGTTTCCGCGTCTGCTGAGATCCCTAAATTTGCGTTGATGTTCTTTTTATATAAAGACGTTGAAATGCGTTTTGCGATCTTATTTTGATCCCCGATTAAATTTTCGAGTCCTGAAATGTCAAATAAAACACCGCCATCGATGATCTCGATCTTTGCAGAAAAGTCTTTGGCAACCGAGATCAGCTCTTCCTTGCCGGCGGCGGAAACGATACAGGCAAATAATTTAAACTTCTTCATAATTCCTCTCAATTCCCGAAAGAACCGGACTTAAAACCCTTTTTGATCTGAGATTTAAGCGAAATTCTTTGAGCAGTTTGAATTTACCCATTCCCATCCACACGCTTTTATTTTGCGTCAGAAGATAAGACTGCTGTGCCGATGACCCCAAGAGTGACTTCTTTGCCGTAACTATCAGTAACGTCGGACTCCCTTTTACAAATGTCCGGAATCTGAACCAGAAAGAGTTCGGAACATAACTCAACTGTCCCGTTTTTATGTGCCCCAAATTGATCCATACTGCACCGAATCCCTTTGCCTGAAGCAGAAGGTCAGCTGCTTTTAATGCATCTTCTACGTTTCCTCCGCATTTTATCCAAAGGAGGTTTTGAAGTTTGATCCCGCTTGCGACCGCTGAAACCGGATCAAATGAATCACAAACGTCGATCAGCGCACAGATCTCACCTTTATTTGTCAGACTCGCTAAAACTGCATTTGCATATCCGGTTTTGCCGGAACTTGCTTGTCCGATAAATTCCGTCAAACTGCCGCGCATAAGTCTGAGTCCTTTGATCTCGATAAAATTGTCGCTGACAATTTCACGCTCTTCACGAAGTTGTGACAGCGGTTTTACAAGGTTCAGGTGACTCATTGCTTAATTTATCGCGTACGGTGCATAGGATTATATTTCATCTATGAAACACAAGTCAATGCAATATGTCTTCGAAAAAGACATAAAGAGCTGAATTTTGATCTTATGATTAAACGAAGGAAAAGAATGGAGCCGATGATCAGAGTCGAACTGATGACCTACTGATTACAAATCAGTTGCTCTACCACTGAGCTACATCGGCTGATGCGGGAATCTTAAAAATCCCGCAAGCAGAAATACTACAAAAACAATTATTTTTGTGCAAGCCGCATATCTCACTTCCGGAGCCTCAGCTTACAAAAACGCCCGCGCCCTTTTAACAAGCCGATTTTCAAATACCGGTTAAAACTAACAACAATGCTGTTGCTGAATGTCATTAGACAGGGCCGGGCACTGTGTTAAACAATACAAAAAAATGTTGACGAACGTTGCCCAAAACGTTAGGATAAATGAAGCCTGATTCGGGCTCGTATCTTACCTGTCGATGTCTCATTTCATTTTTCAGGGATAATTCAGAAAACATAAAGCAATAAAAAAGGAGAAAATCGTGAATTTTCAAACAAAAACGATGAGTAAAATAGCTCTCTTAATAACCGCAGTATTGGCGACAGCGATTACGGCGAGTGCACAATCGGGCGCACAGGAGATTTACGGCGTTACAAATGATGATCTTCCGGTAGCGATGGGCAACAACCTCTATTGCGCAGGATATATTCAAAAATCATCTGTCAATACCGACCGCGAAATTGTCGGAGGAGACGATGAAAAAGAGCAGAATATGTATGCCGAAGGCGACGAAGTTTATATAAACGCCGGCTCTCGTAACGGAGTAAGCGTTGGCGATATGTTTTCAGTTGTGAGACCGCGCGGCAAGGTCAAATCAAAAAATACACAGAAGAAAGACCTCGGGATCTTTATTCAGGAAGTTGGAGCAGTAGAGGTTATAAAGGTTCATTCTGATGTTTCAGTTGCACGCGTGAAAACTTCATGCAGTGTTTTGCTTTTAGGAGACCTTCTGAACAAAGTCGAAAAAAGAACCAGCCCTCAATTCGAAAAACGGCCCGAATTGAATAAGTTTGCAGCTCCATCCGGGAAAGCCACCGGAAATATCATAATGGCACGCGACGGATTGGAAATGCTCGGACGGGAACAGATCGTTTACATTGACCTCGGCCGCGAAGATAACGTATCGATCGGTGATTATCTGACGATATACCGGCGTCTTGGAAGCGGAAATATCTACGAATATGTTCAGCCTGAACATATGGACAATAAGGAAGAAGGCTACGAAAGCGATCGCTATCGCGGCGGAACATTCTCAAATAAGACCGCAAGAAAGAGAGGATCCGAGGCAAACGGAAAGGTAGTTACAACCGAAAATGCAAAGTCACGGCGTCCTGACGGTTTACGCAAGATTGTAGGTGAACTTGTGATTTTAAATGTCCTCGAACGAACCGCGACTGCGATGATCGTGAGAAATACTTCCGAGATTCATACAGGTGACAAAGTAGAACTTCAATAGCCGATCACAATATCATTCCGATTGGCTGACAATATCTTTATTTAAGACGGCATCCGAAGCCGTCTTTTTTTTCTTGTTTTCAAGATAGAAGTATTTTAAGTAACCGTACATTGACCAAAGGGCGGTCAGTACCGCTGCCCACAAAGCGCCCCGTCCGACGAGATAACCGAAAACCTTCCAGTCGTTGGCTGTAAGCGAAAAACCGACGAGATTCGCAAAGGCAGTCCTTACTTCCGCTACTTCCCAAAACATTGCTGGAACTTCCCAGCCGAAATTGGAAACGGGCGGAGGGGAATTCGCACCTGCAACCAGCAATGCGACTATCGCGATACACTGCGCCCACATTTTTATCTTTCCAACTTTTTGGGCTGAGATTATTATTCCATCTGCGGCAGCTACCGAACGCAAGCCGGTTATTACAAATTCGCGTCCGATGATGATCACAACCGCCCAGGCCGGCGCAAGGTTCTTTTCTACGAGTACGATCAGTGCGGCGGAGACGAGAAGTTTATCGGCTATCGGATCGAGCAGCGCACCAAACTTTGAAACCTGTTTTCGCTTCCGCGCGAGATGGCCGTCTAAAATATCAGTCAGCGAAGCGATAAGGAAAATTGCGATCGCCAGTCCATAACTCTCCAGACCAAACCATCTTTCTGAATACGGAGTAAGAAGCACCACTACAAGCAGCGGAACAAGAAAGATTCGTATCAATGTAAGATAATTCGGTAAATTCACGATCCAAAATGCCTGTCCAATTTACCGTCAAGTTTAGTTTCAGCAAGTTGAGAGTGTCAAGATATTCGGTAGAATTTGTAACCCTTCAGCAATACAAACGCCGGTCGGATCACTTGTCAATGAATGGGACCGAAGGGAATTGAAAACTTCTTCCGACGAGAAAATATGCGAGGTTCGGGCTTTCGTGAGAACGGTCATATCCAACAAGTTCGACATACGCCGTACCCTCGATGACTGTGTCATTGATTATGGCCGAAACCGTACAAGCGCCTTCCCAATAAACGATCATTGTTGTACCGCGGGAATCCAGTTCCTGATCTTCAAGAATAGGAGTCACCGTAATTTCTGCTTCGAGATCAGGAACTGTGATCTTCCAACCGCTTGGGTAAGTGGTTTTTGTTTTCGGACTTCTCCAATATCCGGTCGGCTCAATCACAAAATCGTCTTTTGCGAAACGAAGATCGCTTTCTTCATCATTGACATAAACACCGGAAGAGAACGGGGAAACGCCGTTTGAACTGTTTCTGAGTTGATAGAACATAAACTCAGTGTTGTTGTTGAGCTGGATCGAAAACCAATCCCATCCCTTTTGATTTTCAGTTGCCGACCAGGTGCCGAACTCGCGGTCCATCCAGGATGTCCCGGTGAAATGCTCGGAAGTTCCGTCGATAATAATTTCTCCCTGCATCTTCATACGTGTGTATGAAAAGTACCTGGATGCCTGGTTCTCGTCTTTCAGAGATACACCGTTTTTGTTTTTGCCGTTAAGCAGAGGCTTTTTTGCGGGCCGGAGTGAAGCTTCAAAAACAATATCGTTTCCGATCGATGCCCTAAGAATATGATCTCCGTGTGCCTCACGAACCGACCAGTCTCCTATTCGAATATAATAATTCTTTTCACTCATCAAAGCGGGAAGCTCAAACGGCCGGTTTGCACTTTTCCGGTGTGAATAGCGGAAGTTTTCATCGCTGATATCCGTGATCGCGAAATGCGCAAAATATATCGGATTTCCAAGCAGTCTTACCGGAACTATGCTGAATTTGTCGAGATCAGTTCGTCTTTTAAAGAATACCAGTTCATAACCGAAACGCTTTCCGCTTTCAGTTTTCGCGTGCCCCGTATAATACCACCATTCGGTCTGGGCGCTTCGGTGAGCAAAAAGATCTTTCGGAAGGTTAACGGGGTCAAGTTCGCTTCCGTCACGCAGAGTTTCGGCCTCGCCCATAAAGGCATCCGTAAACCCTTCAATAAAACTCGACGCAGAACTTTCAACGGATCTATAAATGTTTTGAAAATCAAACAATGGAAACCTCTTCTCTTATTTAAAACGATATTTCCTTTGGGTATTGGCTACACAAAAGCTATCAGTTTCAAGTGGCGGTTTGCAAGGAGAAGATTCCAGAAGGCGCCGAATTTTTAACTCGAAAGTTTATCGCGTAACTTTTTCTTTGGTGTGGGCACGGATACATCGACCCTTTGAATCTTTAAAATTACGCGGACTGCCTTGGTATTCTTTTCGAGCGTCGGCGGCAGAAACGGAGCATTTCCGGGATCGTTACGAAATGCTTTTTCGAGTTCGCGCTTCAATTCGTCATTGCTCGGAGCTTCGACAACCTGATTTATCCGGGCGATCCCATCACTAAAGACATCGGCAACGATGACAACTTCCTCATCTTTCATTTCACCGCGTACGATCGATCTTGTCAGTGCAAGCAGCGCTCCTGTGGGGTTAACGCGGGGAGTGTTTCCGTCGAGTGCGACAACCGGAAGATCATCCGAAACAGAAACGTCGCTTGGCTGGTCGTCAAATTCAGGATCTGCAACCAGAGTTGTAGTGCGGAGATCGGGGTTTTCATTAAGTGCGATCTCGTTTGAAGCGTTTCTTGTAGTACCTAGACTTGTCAGCAGTGTGAAGGTCAAAACGAGGGCGGCGAGAGTCCCGACACTGTAAGGCATCAGCCAGTAGCTGATAATTTCTCGTAAGCTTTTCTCCGGAGGTGATCCGATATTTATTGTTGGGGCGGAAAGCTCGGCCGCAACCGCTCCCCGGATCGACTTCATCAATACGCTCGGAATCGAAGCATCTATATTGACTCGCAGATCATTCTTTATCTCACGAAATTCATCTAATTTTACCCTGCATAAAGGGCACGCACGAAGATGCCCGCTGATAGCTAAACACCTCTCTTCAGACAACACGTCATCGAGATATAAGGGAAGATCAAATTGTAAACTTTCGCATTTCATTTTTAACTCTCAAGCTATCTCAAGCTGCCCGGCTTAAACCTAAGCGGCTTGTTTCGCTGTTTGCGATGAATGGCTGACTGACCCCGGCTGTTTTCCGCTTTCACCGAAAAACAACGCGTTTTATTCCTGTAGTTAATTATCGATCTTATTTGTCGGCTCTGTTGTTTGCTGGTCTATTTCAAATAACCGTCAAAACCATCGAATCATAAACTACACGAACTATAGCTAACCCTCTTGACCCTTATCGTTTGGCACCGATTTTAGTTTTTTTCAAAAGTGTAACCGGGGCGAGTCAGCCATTCATTCAATTGACAGATGAAGGCAGGGATTTTATCTCCCGCCGTCCACTCATCAAATTTCAAACATCTTTTAATCTCTTCCGCAATTCTTCCCGACCTCTGGCGATCCTTGACTTCACAGTGCCTATACTGATCTCCAGCGTTGAAGAAATTTCTTCATAACTAAGCCCTTCGATATCGCATAAGATAATCGCTTCTTGGAATATCTCCGGCAGTTCGTCCAGTTTTTCAAAAAGGAGCGCCGTTCGTTCATTGCGAAGCGCAGTTTCTTCCGGTGTTCTGAACCTGCCCGGAAGTGTATCTCCCAGAGTCGTTTCGCTTTCCCCGATCGGCGCATCGATCGAAACCGTTTTATCTCTCCGTCGTGTTTTCCACCATCTGAAGCGGTTTTTAGACTGGTTGATCGCGATCCGGAAAAGCCATGTTTTCAAATCCGCATCTCCGCGGAATTTATCTATCGCCTTCAGTGCGCGGAGAAAGGTTTCCTGCGTCAGATCGCTTGCCTCTTCGGTATCTCGTGTTATCCGCAATAACAAACCGTATATTTCAGAGGCATGTCGCATCACCAACATATCGAATGCCTTTGGATCACCGCTTCTCAGTTTATCAATGAACTCGTTTTCGGCCTCAGAACGGGCAGAAGTCTTTCCGGTCGCCAACGCGACTTTTCCCAAATCTTCTTCGTCAAATGTGATTGACTTACTGAAGAGCATCTTCTGCTTTTTTCCCTTTTCACGACGTCGGCCAGGTTTTCAATTGCTTGTTCACGTTACCTGCGAACTATTACCTTAGACACGTGATATTTCGTTTTGTTCCGGACAAAGTAAAAAAAGTAAAGATTATTTTTCAATCCACCGTTTCTACCCCGCTTACCTTGCTCTAACCTTGATTTTACGTTAAATTGACTCTTTTACATAAGAAATCATTTTCCTGATTATACAACGACGAAGAAAGGATAATTTGCAATTTTTTTATAATGGCAATCACAAAGAAAAAACGTAGGAAGTCCAGACAGCCTCAGCAGGTTGTTTTGCCCGAAACCGAAGATAAAGGAAAAGTACAGTATCGGGATGAATTTCAGAAAGATGTCGGCAGCAGACTAGAAGATTTGGCTTCTAAACTGGACGGACAAGGCCGCAATATAATGTACGGCTTGGCGGCGATCGCTGTAATTGCAGTCTTGGCCGGGATCTTTTACACATGGAATCGACGTTCCAACAATGCTGCACAGTCTGCACTTGGCGATGCGATCGAGACTTCGCAGGCTTTTGTAACCGATGCCCCAATTCCGGCAACTGTTACGTTTAAGACGTTTAAGACAGAAAAAGCACGTGCTGAAGCGGCGATCAAGGAATTTCAAGCAATTGTCGATAATTACGGAAGTCCGTATAAAGAAAAAGCGCAGTATTTTATAGCGGTGAATCGTTTGGATATTGATCGCGATGCCGGGATAAAGGAATTGACTTCGCTTGCTTCGGGTACGGGTGAAACTGCTGTACTGGCAAAATTCGCACTCGCTCAAGCTCAGGGAAGTATCGCGAAATTTGATGAAGCGGCAAAGCTTTATCAGGAACTTGCCGGATTGGATGAAACGGTTGTTGCAAAAGAGACCATTAATTTTGAATTGGCGAAAGTATACGAAAAACAGAACAAAACGAAAGAAGCCGCAGACACTTATTATAAAATTGCGAAATCGGCAAGTGAGCTTAAGGATCCGGATGGAAAAGCAGTTCCGTTTTCTCAGACCGCAACAGAAGCCAAAGCCAAGTTGGAAGAGCTTGCACCAGAGCGGGCAAAGGAAATCAAGGAGCCTGAGATCCTCCCCGGCAGCTAGCAGCCTTGCAGGACCTAACTTCAATATTATATCGAATAAATGGGAGCAATATGCTCTCATTTTTTTTATAGGGTATACTAAACGGTATTTAAGTTATTAATTTCCGTGTTTTCTTTAGAAAACGGAGAAATTTGTGGGCGATTAGGTATTTCTAATCAACATCCAGACAAAGAGGAACTTGCTTGAGCGAAATTGTACCAACAAAGACTTCGGATATCTCTGTCGAGAATAACTTGCTGCTTTCCGAACTAAGAGATAAGTCCGTCAAGATCCGTGTTTCACCAAACAGTTATTTTATCGGACTATTTTTGGCGACCTTCTTTACCGGGTTGTTGTTTTATTTGCGGTTCGATGTTGTCGCAGGAATATTGTTTGCTGCGAGCTGGACTGGCATTCCGTTTCTGATATGGACTGACAGGATCGCCTTTGACGGGCACAGACTTTCACGAACCGGATTCCTGCCGAAATTTTGGGCGTGGATAAACAGGACAAAATATGAGCTCAGCCTCGACGAAATAGAACAAGTTGAAACACAGGCTCTGAGAGCCGTAAAACGCGGAGGCAGTGTATTTTACCGTTATCGAAGCTCGGTTCGGGGTGCGAATTTACAATTTGTACTCGCCTCCGGGGGTGAGGAATACCGCCAGATGGTCCATCGATTCTTCCCCTCTTTGTCGGAAAACGTGCTTGATAACCGCTCGCTTGAATTGCGGGATTATTTGAGTGAACCGATTCAGACCTCAACTCGTGCAATGGA
Source organism: Pyrinomonadaceae bacterium (assembly GCA_041394785.1). Lineage (GTDB taxonomy): Bacteria > Acidobacteriota > Blastocatellia > Pyrinomonadales > Pyrinomonadaceae > Aridibacter. The sequence goes on from JAWKHO010000001.1 coordinate 317,126, forward strand.
AGAAAAGATCCCTTCAACAGAAGTCCTTGAAACCTCGGTTAACGAATTTCAGGCTGACGACCGAAGATTTCGGATAAATAGAAGTTCGGGCGAGATCACCAGTCAGGAAACGGAAAAAGCGGATCGATTAAGAATACTGGGAAATGAACTCCGACTATCCGGAAATCTACTGCAGGCTTTGGAGGCATTCAGGAGGGCACTTGTTATAAACCCGCATAACGGCTGGCTGCTGTTTGAATTTGCCCGCTGTCTTCATTCATTTGCCGGTTCGGAAAAAGATCCCAAACTTGAGCGAAAGGCACTTGCGACGCTAAGGCTTGCAGAGCGCAGGGCTGCAGAAGATCAGGAACTTCTTTCCCGGCTCGGTGAGAGCTATTTCCAGTATGGAGACTGGAAACGGGCGCGTAATGCGTTTCAAAAAGCCATAGATGTTGCTGAAGAGAGCTTTCGGTCTGTACGGGGACTCGCAGAGATTGCGCTCCGCGAAGGAAAGATCGCACATGTAATTCATCATTTTGCTACCGCACACAGACTTGCAGAAACCCCTGCTCTAAGACGCTGGACGCAAAGTGAGGCGGAGTACTTTTCGCGGCTCAATGAAGACGACGATTATATGGAAATGGAAGTGAGCCGGGTTAATTTACTTGACAGTCTGGAACGCGGAAAACGGACATCGCTGAAGATCGCACTTTTTGGATTGCCCTGGATAATTATTGGTCTGATTTTAGATGAAGTTCTGGTGGTAAATATCGGCTGGGCGGTTTCGACGGTTGCTTTGCTGATTTGGGTTGGAATGATCATGAGCCGGAACATTCTTTCGGCGAGGATTCCGGTAGATCAGGAATAAGAAATTGCACTTTGTCCATAAAGGATGGTCAGGGTTTAAGTCTTCGATCAACTTCCCGTTTTGGCCATTCGGGGAAACTCCACTACCTTTGATCGATGGGTCCCGGTTTCAGACTTTTCATTGTGAATCCTGTACCGGGCTGCCATGAGCGCACGATGAAGGTCATCAACCATATCGATACTTACCGGCAAGGTTTTTTGCCCGCACCAGCCAAGATCATCGGTCCATGCGGACAGCCTGATAATTGCCCTGTCATCCTCAATTATAACTTCTAGCTTTTCGTCTTCCGATACGATCGGAACCAATTTTCCGGCAGTATTAATATTCATAAACGCTTTTAAATAGAAAGTGAAAATCGATTTCAATAAGGATTATGCAGCAAAAGCAGTTGAAGTGTCAAGAGTGATGTGGAGTCTGAATCTGAGACCGAGAAAGCACACATAGATACAGTTGAAGAAAAATCCCTGTGTTTTTTGTATTTAATGAAAATAAAATTCACACTTCCGGTTCTTTACCTGTGACCGGAGGGGAATTACAAAGTTTTTGACTGAAAATCGTCAGTTTTCCAGTGTCTTGAATTCTTATACTGATTAATTGTCGGCTGCGCCGGAGAATACCGCCAATCCGTCAAAGGTAAACGGCACATAATCGGCCCGATTACATGTGATTGTAATTTTCGGGTAATCTTATCGTCAATTGTTGTTCAGGATTTGGCAATGAGATAAGATGTTACGTTGCGGGGTAAACTTGCATCGTAGCTGAAAAGCTTAATTTTAAGGACGTTTATAAATGGATTTTACAACAAAAGAAATTTTCAAAAGATATGCGAAAATGGCGGTCGGTCAAACGATTTCGCCAGTTTTTCTAAACATATTGGTTACATCAGTTTGCGATATGCGCTGCACTCACTGCTTTTTTACCGACGAACTAAATGATCGTCCGCGTAAGAAACTGCAGATGAAAACGGCTGAGATCGAAAAAATCTCTGAAACACTGGGCGGAAACCTTGGTGTCTTGGTATTGGCCGGAGGAGAACCCTTTACCCGAAAGGATCTCCCGGAGATCTGTAACGCGTTTTATCGTAACAATAAACTCGATTCGGTTTATCTGATGTCAAACGGACAGATCCATCCGCGAATTTTTCCCGATGTTACTAGGATACTGGAAGAGAATCCGAATCTGAACGTGACCGTTGCGCTGGGGATCGACGGAATGAAAGAACCTCATGAAAAGATCCGTCAAAAAGAAGGAAGCTGGGACAAGGCGATCCATACGGCAAGAACTCTGAAAAAGATGAAAAGCGAGTATCCGAATCTGGATGTTCAAACTTGCACATGCGTAATGGCTTCAAACGAGGAGACCATTTTTGATTGGTACGATTTCTTAAAATACGATCTCAAACCGGACAAGATAAACATCAACTATATCCGGCCGCCATCAAATGATCCTAAAGAATTGGAGTTTGATCACAATAAATATGCCGAGCTTTCGCACATGATCCTGGAGGATGTGAAAAATGCTGCGATCAAGAACAATTACGGCGGAAAATCCGGATTCTTCAAGGCGGCAGTAGATATTTATATGCATGATCTTATTGCAAAAACAAAGGAAACCGGGGAAGCACAGTTAACTTGCTTTGCAGGTTCGGCAGGTGCTGTGATCTATGACGAGGGAACGATCTCGTCGTGTGAGAATCTATCTGACGTGGCCAATTTGCGGGATTATGACTGGGATTTCCAGAAGGTATGGACATCGCCTTTGATGGAAGCACGCCGAAAAAAAGCTCAAAACGGTTGTTTCTGTACGCATGAGTCTAATTGTTATTATCCGAGTTTGCCTTTCAATAAAAAGCATTTGGTTAAGATCAAGAAACTTGAGCGGGAGATGAAGAAGGCGAGCAAGAATCTCGAACAGAATATGCCGCAGGCGGAAGGCGCTATTGCTTAGGCGTAACGAAAATGGTTCAAAACAATCCCAAAATTCTTATCATTTCATCTGACACCGGCGGCGGACACCGTTCGGCTGCGCAGACTTTATGTGATGGACTTCAGAAATTCTGGGACGGCGAATCGATCGCTGTAAGAGTGATAAAAGCGGTAGAGGAATCACATAAGATAACCAAGCGAATGGTAAGTCTTTACAATTGGATCCTCAAGAACCGGCAGCACTGGATGAAATATTACTTCTGGTTCATCAATCGGTTTCAGCCCGAACGAAGCAAATTTTTTCTGGATAAATGCATAGTTTTCTGCAGGGAACAGTTTGAAAAGTGGTTTCCGCATATAATAGTCAGCGTCCATCCGATGACGCAGCACGTATTTGCCAGGATCCTTAAGGAACTCAATCTGCTCGATAAAATACCACTGGTAACTGTTGTCACCGATCCGTGTTACGGTTTTTGGAAGGGTTGGGCGTGCGATGAGGTCTCTCTTTATTTGGTGGCGAACGATGACGCGAAACGGCAGTTGGTAGATTTCGGGATTTCTCCCGAGAAGATCAAAATTTCCGGAATGCCGATAAATCCGAAATTTACGCCGATCGATGAGTCCGATGCGAGGATCGCCAGAAAAGCGTTTGGGCTTGATGAGGAAAAATTCACCGTATTTGTTAATGCGGGATACGTCGGCGGCGGAAACATACCGCAAATATTCAAAGAACTGATCCAGGGTGAATTGGACGTGCAGGCTATTTTCCTTGCCGGCAGAAATGATCAACTGCGTGAAGAGGCTGAGAAGCTTGCCCTTTCTGCGAAGTTTCCGGTAAAAGTTATCGGATATTCGAATGAGATCGAGAAGATCATGCAGTCAGCGAACGTGATGGTTTCAAAACTCGGCGGATTGACGACGTTTGAAGCACTCGCGTGCCGTTTGCCGATAATTGCGGACATAACAACGCCGCCGATGCCTCAGGAAGCAGGAACGGTCAATCTGATCGCCAAACGCGGTGCAGGGGTTATGCTCAAAAATACCACTGACATCGTGCCCACGATCCGTTTTCTCCTGGATGACCAAAAGAAATACTCCGAAATGCGCGAAGCGGCAGCTGTTTTGTCGTCCCCGGATTCCACAAGACGTATCATCGAAGAGATAACGGCACTTTTACCTAAACCCGCACCGCTCGCCGAGAAGGCCGCAGCGGTTACCTCACGGTAGTTTTTTGCTGTGCGTACTTGTTAGTTTTATACAATTTCATTAACCTTTCAGATTAGTCGTAATAATTTATAAGCAGTCAATATTGGAGATAATAGGTTTGAGTCTTTTATTAGAAGGAAAACGTGCGTTCATTTCAGGTGGTACCCGCGGGATCGGTGCGGCGCTTTGCGAAGTTTTTGCCCGTGAAGGAGCCGATGTCGCGTTTAACTATCATTCAAGGGATGATCTTGCTGAGGAAGTTAAATCAAAGGTCGAGGCGTTCGGTCGGAAATGTATGGCGTTCAAGATCTCTGTTACGGATAGACTTGGAATGAAAAAGCTCGTCAGGGAATTATCCGAGGTTTGGGGATTTGTAGATATATTGGTCAATAACGCCGCGGTAAATAAGGCGGATAATTTTGTTACGACGACCGATAAGAGTTGGGATTGGGTTATCGATACAAACGTCAACAGCCTGTTTGCGGTCACCAAACCGTTCTACAGGGAAATGGTTCGCAACAGAAAAGGTTCAATTGTGAATATTTCCTCCATCGGGGCAATAAGTTCTCTGCCGACCTCGGTTCACTACGCTACGTCAAAAGCTGCGATGATCGGTTTTACAAAATGTTTATCGCGTGAAGCTGCTCAATTCAAAGTTGCGGTCAATGCAATTGCCGCAGGGATCTTTGACACGGATCTGGGAAATACGCTGCCGGAGCGTTTGCTGGCGGCCCATGAAGGCTGGGTTTCTCGCGGACGGCTCGGGCTTCCGCACGAACTTGCCGAATTCGCCGCATTTATGGCGAGCGACCGGAACAGCTATATGAACGGAGAAGTGGTGATCGTTGACGGCGGCGTGATCACATGATCGTCAGAACGAATAGATCGAATCAACAAAGAAGCGGCTGTGAGAATAGTATTCAATCAGCCGCTTTTTGTCTTTCCCGGATCTCCCATTTTCCAAAGCGCGGTGGAGAATCAGAAACTAATAAAAAACGGCCGATTCGGGGTTCGGTGATCTTTCGATTGATTTATTGCCTCAGATTTGCTCTCGCAATCGTTAGATTTCCGTCTGTTTGAAGGGAATACGAAGTTTCGGCTTGTAAATCCCGAACGACTTCCAATATACTTCGTAAACATTTAGCAGTTCCAATTTACAAATCTATTCAATTACAGCTATGAAGAAACATTTCTTGCGTTTTTCTGCAGCGATTTTTGCGTTCATGCTATTCGGCATTTCGGCCACTGCACAAACCGACGTTTATGCGATCACGAATGCGAAGATCGTTACGGTTTCGGGTGATAACATTTTGCGCGGGACGGTCGTGATTCGCGACGGACTTATCGAAGCCGTCGGTTCGGATGCGAAAGTTCCGGCGGATGCGAGGGTCTTTGACGGCAACGGCCTGACGGTTTATCCGGGATTGTTTGACACCATTACTGAAGCCGGGATCCGCAAGAGTCCTCCGCCGTCTCCGGGGCAGAATACGCAGTCCCAGTCAAATTCCAATTATCCGGAAGGATTGCAGCCGGGCGAATTGGTTTCGGAAAGCCTGAAAGCCGGCGAAGATCAGTTTGAAAACTACCGCAATAATGGTATTACAACGGTTCTTACCGTAAATAACAGCGGTATTTTCCAGGGGCAGTCTGCGGTAATAAATCTCGCGGGTGAAACGGTTTCTTCGATGATCATTCGTTCGCCCTTTGCCGAACATGTTTCGTTTACGACGATCCGCGGCAGTTATCCGGGTTCGCTGATGGGAACTTTTGCGGCGCTGCGGCAGATGTTTCTTGACGCAAAACGGCTGGACGAGATCCAAAAAATGTACGCCTCGAATCCGCGCGGGATGCGGCGTCCGGAATCGGATCCCGAACTGGAAGCGTTGATACCGGTCATAAATGGAAAAATGCCGATCGTATTTAACGCCGATTCGGAACGCCAGATCATTCGTGCAATTGATCTCGCCAAAGAATTCAAGCTCAATGCGATAATTGCCGGTGCGCTTGAATCGCACAAAGTTGCTGACCGTTTGAAGGATGCAAAATATCCGGTGCTCCTTTCGATGAACCTGCCGAAGAGGACTACCGCCGAGGCGCCCGATGCGGATCCGGAACCGATGACAACACTGCGGTTGCGTGCGGAAGCTCCGAAAAATGCGGCAAAATTGATCCAGGCAGGAGTAAAATTCGGATTCCAAACTGACGGCCTGAAGAACCTCGGCGAATATCTTTCAAATGTGGACGAATCGATAAAGAACGGTCTGTCAGAAAAGGATGCGATCCGCGCACTGACGCTGAGTCCGGCTGAGATACTTGGCGTTAGCGACCAGCTCGGCTCGATCGATAAAGGAAAGATCGCAAATCTGGTTGTGACAAAAGGCGACCTCTTTTCAAAAGACAGAACGATCACGCACGTTTTTGTTGACGGCAAATACTTTGAACAGCCCGAAAAGAAAGAACGAAAACCGGCGGGACCGGGAACGACGGGCGCTGCCGGAACGATTGCACAAGTCGGCGGCCGCTGGTCGATCTCGGTGGATGCCCAGGGTCAGCTGATACCGGCCGTTATCACATTTTCACAGACCGGCGAGAATCTTACAGGCACGCTTGGTTCCGACCTGTTTGGTTCTGTACCGATCAGTAATGGTAAGGCGTCGGCAAAGGGCTTTTCCTTTAATGCCACGGTTTCGGTAGGCGGTGCACCGCTCGATGTCAGCTTTATCGGAAATGTGACGGGAAATAAAGTTGAAGGTACCGTCGGCACACCTCAGGGACCGGCAACGTTTACGGGAACTAAAATTCCTTAAGAACTTCAGATGCTAAAAATTCGAATTTAAAGGCTGCGCACCAAAACGGGTCAGTCGTGAAAGAAGGAAAAGAGAACTTTGTTTGAGAAAATAATGAAAAAAACGATCATTTTTCTAATGTTGTTTTCGGTTGGCATTTTCAGCGTCCGGGAATCAGCGGCACAGAATAAGCAGGATGTGCTTATAAAAAATGCCACGGTGATGACAGCCGCGAAAGGCACGCTGCAAAATACGGATATCTTGATTCGTGACGGAAAGATATCAAGGATCGGCAAGAATTTGCCGCCGGGCGGCGCGACCGTGATCGATGCTACGGGGAAATATGTTACTCCGGGGATTATCGATGCTCATTCGCATGCAATGCTTGATGCGATCAACGAAGGGACCTATTCGGTGACCTCGATGGTGCGAACGCGCGACGTTCTGAATCCGACCGATATTTCGATCTATCAGGCGCTGGGCGGCGGTGTTACCGCGGCAAACCTGCTGCACGGTTCGGCAAATTCGATCGGCGGACAAAATACCGTTGTAAAACTTAAGTGGGGCAGATCCGTCGAAGAATTTATTTTTCCCGGAGCGCCCGGCGGAATTAAGTTTGCGATGGGTGAGAACGTCAAACGCTCGCGGAGCGCACCCGGGCAGAATGCACGTTATCCGATAACGCGAATGGGGACACTCGAAGTGATGCGCGATGCGTTTGTGCGGGCCAAAGACTACAAGAAAAAATGGGACGATTTTCGGGCCGGAAAGTTTAAGACACCGCCGAGAAGAGATCTGGAACTCGAGCCGCTTGTTGAAGTTTTAGAAGGAAAACGGCTAGTTCATGCACACGGCTACCGTTCGGATGAACATTTGAATTTGCTAAGACTCGCGGATGAATTCGGATTTCGGGTTGCCACGCTTCAGCACGGGCTCGAAGCTTACAAGATCGCGCCGGAGATCGCCAAAAGGGGTACAGGAGTTTCTATCTTTATCGATTACTGGGGATACAAGCTTGAAGCCTATGACACGATCCCCTATAACGCGTATATCCTTTGGAAAAACGGCGTCGTAGTTTCGATCAATTCGGACTCGGATGAACGTATTCGCCGTTTGAATTTAGACGCCGGCAAGACTATGAAATACGGCGGTGTTCCGGAAGAAGAAGCACTCAAAATGGTAACGCTCAATCCGGCGAAACAGCTCGGGGTCGATAAAATGACGGGTTCGATCGAAGTCGGAAAAGATGCCGATATTGCGATATGGAGCGAACATCCGTTCAGCGTATATACGCGTGCGGAAATGACCCTGATCGATGGCGAGGTGTTTTTCGACCGTGCAAAAGACATTGCTGCAAGGGCGGCATTGCAGGCTGAACGTGAACGGCTCGAAAAACTCGATGCAAATTTGCCTCCGGCAAAACGGGGAAAATCAAACAAAAATGACGATTCAAAAAGCGAACCGGATCCGGCGGCGGTTAAAAATGACGGAGGTGTTCAGTAATGAAAAAGAATACTTCAAATGTGCTTAGAATAATATTGTATTTTTGTGTGTCGGTCTTTTTACTGCCGGCGCTGTATGCGCAGAATTCCGGATCCGATCAAAATAAAACCGGGACGCCGGGGACTTATGCGATCACAGATGCGACGATCGTCACAGTTTCCGGAGCAACGATCGAAAACGGCACTGTTGTGATCAGAGACGGTAAGATCGCTGCGGTGGGTCAGAATGTTTCGGTTCCAAACGGTGCGATCCGCATCGCCGGTAAAGGATTGAGCGTTTACCCGGGAATGATCGATGCGGGTACCAATATGGGACTGCTTGAGATCGGCGGCGGCGCGGCCGGAACAGTTGATGTTGCGGAAACCGGAAATATCAACCCAAATGCAAAAGCTATCCTAGCCGTAAATCCGCACACATCGCATATAAATGTTACGCGCGTAAACGGGATCACCACCGTTCTTTCGATGCCGTCGGGAGGATTGATCTCGGGACAATCAGCGGTTATAAATCTGAACGGCTCAACTCAGGAAGCGATGACCGTCAATCCGGCGTTTGGACTGATCGTAAATTTCCCGCAGGTGTCGACTTTTGCCGGATTTAATCCGTTGACAGGACCGCGGATCATTGAATTCAGTCAGGCGGTTAAGTTACGTGACGATCGCGTAAAAGAACTTAAGAAGGCATTTGAGGAAGCTCAGCGTTATGCTGCGGTAAGAAAAGCCTACGAGAATGACAACAAACTCCCGTATCCAAAGGTCGACCTCGTTTTAGAAGCGCTCGCACCATACGCGAATGGTGAGAAACCGATCATTTTCTCGGCGCAGCTCGCCAGAGACATAAAAGGCGTCATTAAGTTTGTTGAGGAAAACAAGCTGAAAGCGATCATTTACGGCGGTGCGGAAGCCTGGAAGGAAGCAGAAGGGCTTAAAAAGAATAATATCCCGGTGATCTATAACCGGATATACAACAATCCGCTGCGGGCGGATGATCCGTATGACTCATTATTTGAAGCACCTTCGAAGCTGCAGAAGGCCGGGGTGACGTTTGCGATCTCAACGGGTGATGACGGTGCAAATGTGCGCGATCTGCCGTACCAGGCGGGTATGGCGGCGGCGTACGGTCTTTCAAAAGAAGATGCGCTAAAGAGCGTGACCCTGTATCCGGCACAAATTCTCGGGCTGGGAGACCAGATGGGATCGATCGAAGTGGGAAAGGTTGCGAATATCGTCGTGACAAACGGCGACATATTAGACGTCAGGACAAACATCGAGCATCTTTTCATTACCGGACGCAAACTTCCGTTGACGAGCAGGCATACCGAGTTTTTCGAATCTTTCAAAGACCGAAAATAACTTTGCTGTCATGTTCAGTTTTGGCAAGGGCGTCTTTCCGGCGTCCTTTTTTGTTGAGAACTCGCTCTTTTGAAATGCCCGGATTCTAAACTATTATTTAAGGACGATGAACGCAGGACTAAAATCAATGATCGGCGCGTTAAACAGTGACCTGGTAAAGGAGTATGCTGATGATACTGAACTTTTTGCCGAACTGATCGAAACGCAGCGCGAATCCGGTCTGCTGTACGGCGATCGTGCTACCTGTCCGTTCCTGCGCCCTCATTTTATGGCTCGTTCTTTATACGACCGGATAGTGTTTGCCGCCGAGACCATCGCCGAAGCGGAAAAACGCCTGACATACGCCGCGCTCGATAATGAGGAGATGCTCGCGCGGTTCGATCTTACGGAAACCGAAGAAAAGCTGGTGCGGATCGATCCGGGTTATGAGAAGATCTGTGTTTCCGCAAGACTCGATACTTTTATTTCAGGTGAAGATTTTAAGTTTCTCGAATATAATGCCGAGACACCCGCAGGTGTAGGAGATCAGATCCCGCTTGAACTTGTCTTAAATAGAATTCCGCGGATCAAAGAATTTCTCGAAAACACTCCGACGTGGAGCCCGAAACCCCATCAAAAACTGCTGCAGTCTTTGTTTACTTCTTACCGTGAATTCGGGGGCAAGAAATCCAAACCGAATATTGCGATCGTTGATTGGGAAGGTGTCTCGACAGAAGCGGAATTTTATATTCTCAGCGATTATTTTGAGTCGCGCGGATTTCGTACTCTTATCGTTGACCCGTCGGAACTCGAATACAACGGCACAAATCTTCACGCTTCGACCTTTGATATCGATATACTCTACAAACGCGTTCTGATCCATGAATTTCTCGAAAAATACGACGATTCGCATCCGCTGCTTCAGGCTTATCGCGACGGGAATTTATGTATCGCAAATTCGTTCCGCGTGAAGATCCCTCACAAAAAAATGAGTTTTGCGATGTTGAGCGATGAAAAATATCAGCATATCTTTACGGCCGAACAGCTCGATATCATAAAGAAACACATTCCGTGGACGCGCAAACTTGAAGAAGCCCGAACTAATTTTAATGGCTCGGAGATCGATCTGATAGAATTTTTACGTCTAAACCGGGAGCGGTTTTTGCTCAAACCGAACGACGATTACGGCGGAAAGGGAATCGTATTGGGTTGGGAGTCAACGGCCTCCGAATGGGAAGAGGCGATCAGCGAAGGACTTGCAGATTCATTTGTCGTCCAGGAAAAAGCCGCAATAGAAAAAGAAGAATTTCCGGTTTTTGATCAAACTGCACGGCTTGAGAATTTGCTCGTCGATTTTGATCCTTTCCTTTTTCAAAATCAGGTTGAAGGCGGAATGGTTCGGCTCTCATCGTCATCACTTGTCAACGTAACTCAGGGCGGCGGACAAACAGCCCTTATTGTTCTTGAAGATCATTAATTTGTCTGCGACGAAACATAATCCAGCATCCTGTTGGCGATCATACCCGCTCTTAACTTCATAAAATCCGCCCGTTCGCCCTCAAAATTTTCGTTTACACATTCTCCGAAGATCTCCAGCCAGCGTTCGAAATGGTGAAGATACAACGATGACTTTTCATGGATACCGGCATGGACGCGCAAAGGATTGCGTCCGTGTCTTTGATAGTTTCCGGTCTGAAAAAGCAGTGTTTCCCAAAAATCACCGATCACCGGAAGATGGTGATCAAGATCGAGTTTTGCGACTTCGGTAAAAAGATAGCCGATCGTTTCATCTTTCATCACTTTTTCGTAGAAGCTGATCATTAAGCGATCGATGTCAGCGCGGTTTTCAATATCAGTCTTCATTATCAGTTTTCATTTTGAGGGATGTTTAAGCGGCTCTTTGCGTTGATGACTCCCAAAAGAAATAACAACAGAAACTTTACGGCATCAAAAACGATATAGACAACGTGGGTATTTGAATATGGCGCTGCAGTTCCGTTTATTACCGCTGTCGCCCGTGCGTCCAGTACCGGCAGAAGCCAAACCGTTTCCAATATAAGCAACCCGGCGATCACTGAGAAGACCCAGATGGCTATTCGCTTATCGGGTTTAACTTTTAAAAGTGAAATCAGCATCAGGCCGCCCAGCACAAGTTCGATCTTGTTGAGCCAAAAGAAAACCAACCTGCCGATCCCGAGTCCAAGCGCCAGCGTAATATCAGGCGCGCGGAATTTCAGCGGTGCCTCCAAAAATGAGATCCCGCCGATCAGTCCAAACCAGATAAACGGGATCGCGATCTGCATGATCTTGAAGGTCATCTCTTCATTCTAGTCTCAAAAACCTCAAGATCTAACCGCAGGAAGTTCTACAGGCAAATTCTTCTGAAGTTTCTTTTCCGGCCTCGCCCATAACGCGCACTTCGAGCTCGATCGCCTGAGGAAACAGTACGTTATTTTCAAGATGAATATGTCGGTGCAGATCTTTTTCAAGTTCTTCAAGCCCAAAATAGAGCGCCCTATAACTAGGACACGCGCCTTCCGGGATCGAATAATCCTTTGATAGATCCCGCATTTCCTTCAGCAGATCACCGGCTGAATCATGTTCGGTCATCATCATTCGAACCGGGTTTTGCACCGTTATAAAGTGGGGTTCGGCTACCGGGATGCTTGTTGAAACAACGGCCGCCAAAACTTTTATGTACGGAAAAAGCACCATTTCTTCTTTTCGCATGTGCGGTTCGAGTTCGTCGCAAAGCGCTTGAAACGCTTTTTGGATCTCAATGAGTTCGGGATGCTGCGGGCCGTGTTTTCCGCATACCTTATCCATTAGCGGAGTAAGTCGACGGATCTCATCTACGGTAAAAACGTGGTGCTTTGAGATGATATAATCGGTCAGTTCCGCAGCTTTCTTATGTTCCGGAAAGTCCGATACCTTTTCTTCTTCAACTCCTTCGATTGCATCTTCAAGTTTCTTCCAAACGACATTTTGATCGATCCCCGCATTTGTGCACGCTTCACTCAATGGTTTGCGTCCTCCGCAGCAATAATCGATCTTAAATTCTTCAAAAACCCGGGTTGTCTGGGGATATTCAAGCGCAATGTCCCGAATCGTTTTCGTGTTTAATTCCTGCATTTTTATTAGACCTCCTAAATTTATCCAATTCTAAAAATAGAGTTTCCAAACGCACGGGGCGGTGACTTATATCACCAACGCTAAAAGTTTCGCCTTTAATATTCAACTGCGAAGTGGTTCACACCGGGATGCGGCATAGTTCGCAGATGGTAATCGCCGGATTTTTGTCGGATGTCCTATAAACGCAGCAAATACAACACTTGCGGAGACATGTAGTTTTGGTACATTGATTGCAAGTGATAGGACAATAGTAGTCAGGAATTTGAATAAGATCGTCGAAGTCGATCGTTGGGAGCCAATAAGCGAAAAAAGTTAATAGCCCTAACATTTTTAGAGTATCAGACGCTGACAGACGACCTAGTTTTGATCACATGACTATGAATTTGAACGGGAGTTTCGAGTCGCGGTCGCATCGTGCCCCGGAACTGATCACTTTCAATCCTTTTCCACATCCGCTTTTGCTGATGGAAACGTGAACGAGATATGACTTGCCGGAGAGTTGATCATACACAAAGAATTGTTTACTTCATGATCCTTGCGGTCGTATTTACAGCAGCGTCGGTAGAATGTGCGGGCATAACTTCGCCGGAGGAAATGAAAAATTATCTGGTCGATAATTCGATATTTTTACCGGATGATATTTCGAGACTCGAGCGCGGCGAGATTATTTCAAAATTGCTTCCGGCCAATGATGAGCGCGACGTTGCTGTGTGCGGTCTGGTCTTGATCGGGGCATCGCCGGAGATCGGGATAAAGGCATTTCATGACACGATGGCGAAAGAAAACAGGACTTCCGTAATTGAGCACGGAAACTTTAGCGACCCGCCAAAGGTTGAAGATCTGATCTCGATGAGTCTTGATGATGGCGACATCGAAGATCTTAAGACATGCCGTATCGGAAACTGCCGGGTCAGATTATCTGCGTCCATGATCGAACGTTTTCAAAGGGAAATTGATTGGACTTCCGAAAACTATTCTCAACGGGCAAATAAACTTTTTAGAGAAATGATACATGAGTATGTGCAAAATTACCTGAAATCGGGAGATGCCGCGTTGATAGAATATGGAGACAAGCGTCAAAGTTTGCGGCTTCAGGACGACCAAAGATCACTGCTTGAAGGTTTACATTGGATAAATGAATTTGCTCCAGGCTTTTTGGAATATCTAAAAGCTTTCCCAAAGGAGAATCTTCGGAATGTCAGAAACTCGATCAGTTGGACAAAGATCAAATTCGGACTTAAACCGGTAATCGTTTTCACCCACACAAGTAAATTTACATCGGAGGAGAACGGTATTTCTCAAATTATGTCGGTTTCAAAGCAGATCTACGCCAGTCATTATTTTGATTCGTCTTTAGGTCTGACAGCTTTGGTGAATTTCGAAAAAAACAGAACAGGTAAGGGTTCATATCTTTTCTACACCAATCATTCTCGCTCAGCCTCGCTGGGCGGTGTACTAAGCAAATACAAGCACAAAGTAGTTGATAAAGAGGCAATTGAGAAGATCGAGCCGCTCTTGCGGAGTACAAGAACACTGGCCGAGTTCCGGTCAAAAAACGAAACTGCAAAAGCAAACGATACAGAGAATCGTGAAGCACCCGAATCGTCATTTAGCGGATTCAGACTATTGGCCGCGCTTGGTCTGGCAGCGGTTATTGCGGTTGCAATTCTGATCGGTAAAAAGGCGCTCAAAACCTAAACTGCGGCAACGCTGTCGCCGCTAAGTTTTTAGATGGCTTCCCCGATCGAAGCGCCGGAAGCCCGGGAGAATATTAAGATCATGAGAAGAATTATATTCGTAGCTTTAGGCACCTTGCTGTTTTGTTTTGGCTCAGCAGCTTATGGCTATGATTCGAAAGTAAAAGCGGAGTGGATCCATCCTGAATTTACAAACCGATCGTTTTCAAAAATTATGGTTGTCGCAGTTGGCGATGATGCTGAGGCGGTTGATCTATTTGAATCTCTGGCAGTTAAACAATTGCGAAAAAAAGGGATCAACGCAGTAACTGCCGGCAGCGTATTTTCCGGCAGACCCAGAGAGGAGATAATCGAGTCTGACGAACTGATCGCGATATTAACCGAAAACAAAATCGAAGGCGTGGTAACGATGAGACTGATAAATACTATCGAATCGGTAACCTATGTACCGGGGCGGATCTATTCGGTCGGCGTGGGCAAAAAGGCATTCGGGATCTACTGGATATCCGGTTACAAAACCGAATCTGAGCCGGGAACATTTGTGCTGTCAAAATCATACATTATCGAAGCGAATCTGTTTGATCTAAAAGATGGCTTATATGAAGGAAAAGAAACATTGGTATGGACGGGTCAATCTGCCTTGGTAAACCCAAAATCCCGTGAAAAGGCGGCAAAAACCTTTACAAAGCCAATGATGGATCACCTTGTAAAGAAGGGGATCGTAAAACCAGAATTGCACTCACGAAAGAACCCGGAGTAACCCGTTGAGCAATCGGGTAGAAATTGCAGTTGCACCAATTATCATACGAGGAATTAAGTGGAGTGTTAACAATGGTTTCGAACCCGGATCCGGAAGATCTGGAGGTGGATCCGGTCGAATCCTGCTTGGTAGTTGTTCGACTGGACAGCGAGATTAGAAGCCATTTCAAGCGAGGAAGAATAAAGTGTCCGATAAATATGAAATTCTGATCAGGATCGTGGGCAGTGGTTTGCTGATGAGCTCGATCGCATTTGTCGGCAGCGTCACATTCTTTTTTCTCGACACGACCCGGGAAAAGATTCTGCTGCCGCTTGTCGCGTTTTCCGCCGGTGCGCTTCTTGGCGGCGCGTTTTTTCATATGATACCGGCGAGTTTGGCAGAGGCCAAGGAGAATTTGTCCGTATTTCTATGGGTGATAGCCGGATTCACGCTGTTCTTTGCTTTAGAGCAATTTCTGCATTGGCATCATTGCAAAAAAGCAAAAACCGATTGCCGGAAACCGCTGAACTATCTGATCCTGATCGGCGACGGACTTCACAACTTTATTGGCGGATTGGCAATCGCCGGTACATTTTTGCTGGATATTCGGCTTAACATTACCGCCTGGCTGGCCGCCGCCGCGCACGAATTGCCTCAGGAACTGGGCGATATGGGCGTTCTTTTATATGGCGGCTGGTCAAAACGAAAAGCCATGCTTTATAACGTTATTTCATCAGTGACATTTTTGTCCGGCGGACTTGTTGCCTTTTCGGCTTCAATCCGATATGACATCGCGTTTTTGATACCTTTTGCCGCTGGAAATTTTATTTACATCGGTGCGTCGGATCTGGTACCGGAGGTTAATAAGCATCAGAGTATTGAAGCAAACATAATCCATTTTTTTTTCGTTCGTGGTCGGGATCGCTTTATTGTTTGCTGTTAAGTACACACTTGATTAAGAAAGGTTTTTTTATTGTTTATAGTTCTGCAGGCGAGGGAAAAATATGAAAGTTTTATTGGCGTTTGATGGATCGGAATGCAGCAGTTTGGCAGTTGAGGAAGTTTCGACGAGACCCTGGAGGAAGGGAACGAAATTAAAAATACTTGCTGTCGCGGCTTCAAAGATCCCCGAATGGATGATCGTTCCGAATTTTACATTGCCGGCCGCGCACCATGCGCAAGTTCGGGAACACCATAAGGAATTTGAAAAGCTGCTCCCGAAGATCAAAGAGAGCATACATTCCACAGAGCATGGCAGAGAACTGGAAATCGAAACGGAAGTAATCGAAGGTGATCCGAAAAACGTGATCCTCGATGTTGCCGAGAATTGGGAGGCAGATCTGATCATTCTTGGTTCTCATGGCTACGGAAACGTGAAACGATTTCTGCTGGGTTCGGTCGCGCAGGCGGTTGCCGCCCACGCTCCATGTTCGGTTGAAATTGTCCGCAAAAGAGCGACAACGTAAGACATGCATTACCGGTGTCTGAGACGCTCACCGCAATGCTCATTTTTGTAGATTTCCGAATCGATTTTCGGTCTGTTGTGACCGGCGGGTTGTTAGTAGAATCCCGAAATCTGTTGCTATCGAAATTTCGCTGAAAGACATGTTTATTCGATAAGGTCAAAGCAATCGATCGCGATAAATCGTGATGAGCATAGTTTCGCAGTCGGTGCTGGAACGCTCTGAAGGCTTTCTATAGGTCATTTGCCGTGACTTATATCACCGCATCTGAAGTGCTTTTGCACTATTCTTTGATCGAGGCTCAGCCCGCGTTTACGACGACGGCTATATCCCGGTTGGTTGTCGCGGCAACGGTTTTTTTAGAAATTAATTGGTTTGACCGTGCTCAAAAATGGAGCCGGACAGAAAATGGCGGCGGCGGGTTTCCCGGATTGTTTTGAAAAGGAATTGCACTCAAATGTCGGCAAGGAAATGCGCCGGTGTTTTGAACCGGTTTTCGTATTCTGTTTTGAAAGCCTGCCAAATATTTAAACTTGAGTAACAATAGCTTTACCGATAAGATTACTGATCAGTCCTATCAATAATACCTATTGAAAACTCAAAAGTGCTGGTCGAGGTCGGCGCTTTTCGATTTTGATGGAGCTACAAAGACATTTCATACAAAAAGGTATACTACTCTTTTAGTCGTTCTAAGGTTAAATTATGGCCACGATCTCCAAAACTTCCGGTCGAAATGATCAAAACCTTTCACGTCCTACACTGATCGCAGTTATGGCTTCGGCAGGTTTGACGCTTTTGGTGATCATCGGCTCAAGGAATCTCGAACATTTTGATTCTGCTCTTTTTGGTTATACGGTCGCCAGCATCGTTGCTTTCGGAGCGATCGTTTTCCGTTATACGTTGTGGCTTCGACGTCCGGCAACACGGACTTATTGGAAGCGCGGCTGGCAGCTGTATCTTCAGCGCGACAAATTTGTCAAAAACACCGGGGTCGCAGCGAAGACTTTCTTCGGAAATATCCTTGCCCAAAAATTTATTTTTAAACGCGGGGTCCGTCGCTGGCTGATGCACTTTTTGATCATGTGGGGCTGTATTTTGTCGGCAATGATCACCTTTCCGCTTGTATTTGGCTGGGTCCATTTCGAACTTGAAGGTGAACTCGGGTATCGTGCATATCTTTTCGGATTTCCTCTTCAGGTAATGGACGGCAGAAGTTTGCAGGCATGGATTACGTTTCATGCTCTCGATTTTACTGCGATTATGGTAATTGTCGGCTGCGGAATCGCGATCCACAGACGGCTGAATGACCGCGGCGCGATCGCACTGCAGCAATTCCTTCTCGATTTTGTTCCGCACCTGATGCTTATCGCGATCTCGGTTTCGGGGCTTATGCTTACGGCATCGAGTCTTTGGTTTGAGGGATATATGTATTCGTTTATCTCGCTTTCACATCAGGCGATCGTGATAATGACCTTATTTTATCTGCCGTTTGGGAAATTGTTTCACATCGTTCAGCGTCCCGCTTCGATCGGGGTCGAACTCTATCAAAAAAATTCGCCGGATCTGACGCAAGCCAGCTGTCCTCGCTGCAAAACAGAATTTTGCGGACAGATGTGGGTCGACGATCTGAATAAGGTCGTCAAAGAGCTTGGTTTCGATTACACGATGCCGGATGGTAATAAATTGCAGGATTATTGTCCGCGGTGTAAACGCATTATGCGCGGCCTCGCTTACTCGGGGATGGCTGACAAGAAAGAAGGCGTGTTTGAGGGAGTAAGGGCTGCTCGGGCCGACGTGGAATGACAAATAGTTGCATGTCCCGATTTTGTCGCCGCTAACCTAATACGGGCAGCAATAGCGATTCAAGAAATCTGTAAAGAGTTTTTTAAATTCCTTATGTCTAAAGTAGAAAATTTGGAAAACATTATCGATAGATTCGGACCGCATACACATGATGCGCCGATCGATGGCTGGCAGGCAGATCGTGTGATCGACAAGGTTGTGCCGACCCATTGCCCGTATTGCGGAGTACAGTGCGGGATGAATCTGCTTGGCGAAAAAGGCAAACTCGTCGGTTTTGAACCGCGATATGATTTTCCGGTCAATGAGGGCAAATTATGTCCGAAAGGCGTTACGGCATATTTGCAGACGCATCATCCCGACCGTCTCGAGTTTCCATTGATCAAGCGCGATGGAAAATTCGAGCGGGCCGGCTGGGATGAAGCGCTTGACCTTGTTGTTTCAAAATTCAAAGAGATACAGGAAATACACGGAAAAGATGGTCTTGGCGTTTATTCCGGTTCGTCGCTGACGACTGAAAAAACATATCTGATCGGTAAATTCGCGCGGGCCGGATTGGGAACAAGATATATCGATTATAACGGCCGGCTCTGTATGGTTTCGGCAGGCGCCGGAAACAACAAGGCCTTTGGTATCGATCGGTCAGCGAACCCCTGGACGGATATTCCATTGGCAGAGGTTTTGATAATTGCCGGCGCAAATTGCGCAGAGACTTTTCCAATCCTGAATAAATTTTTGTGGCAGCAGCGCGACGCCGGAGGCGTATGGATCGTCATCGATCCCCGGGAAACAGCAACCGCACGCCAGGGCGATCTGCATCTGCAGCTAAGACCGGGAACGGATGTCGCCGTCGCCAATGGAATGCTTCACGTCATACTAAAAGAGGGTCTGATCGACGAGGAATTTATAAGGAACCGGACAAATGATTGGGAGCTGACAAAAGCGGTTATTGAAAATTTCACTCCGCAGATGGCGAGCGATATCTCAGGGGTCCCGGCCGAAAAGATCGTTCGGGCCGGTCTTCTGTACGGTCGCGCGAAGACCGGAATGATCCTCCACGCACGCGGGATCGAACATCACTCTAACGGTGTGAATAATGTTTTGAGCTATATAAATATCGTGCTCGCAACGGGGAAGATCGGTGCTCCGGGCAAAGGCTACGGAACAATCACCGGGCAGGGAAATGGTCAGGGCGGACGGGAACACGGACAAAAAGCCGAACAGCTTCCGGGGGCGCGCTCGATGCATAGTGAAGAAGACCGGAAACATATTTGCGATTTCTGGGATCTGCCTTATGAGGAAATGCCCGCACCCGGCGTTTCAGCGGTCGAAATGTTTGACAAAATGCGGGAGGGTGAAATTCGCGGGCTCCTTTCGGTCTGCAACAATGTAATGGTTTCTTTGCCCGATATAAATAAGGTAAGGGAATCGCTGGAAGGGCTGGATTTTTATGTCTGCATAGATTTTTTTATGTCGGAATCGGCGAGGTATGCCGACGTGGTTTTGCCGGGAACGGCCTGGTCAGAGGATGAAGGCGTAACGGCCAGTGCGGAAGGCCGCGTCGTAAAGATCAACAAAGCAAACGACCCTCCGGGTGAAGCAAGGAAGGATTGGTGGATTGTACAAGAGATCGCCCGCCGAATGGGACGCGGTAAATATTTTACCTTTAATTCACCCGGAGAGATCTTTGATGAACTTCGTGCTGCTTCAAAAGGCGGCACGGCTGATTATTACGGGATCACATACGAAAAGATCGAGAAACAAAATGGAGTGTTTTGGCCCTGTCCGACACATGATCACCCGGGAACACCCAGACTTTTTGAGAAAAAATTCAATCTTCCCGACGGGAAAGCGAAGTTTCATGCAATTGAATATAATCCGTCGAATGAAACCCCTGATGATGAATATCCATTGATCCTCACGAGCGGCCGCGTTGTATATCAGTATCTTTCGGGTAATCAGACACGAAGAATTGGTTTTCTTGTCCAGCAATGCCCCGAACCGTATGTTGAAATTCATCCCGATACTGCGATGAGACTAAAGATCAACGACGGGGAACGCGTCAAAGTAGTTTCCCGCCGCGGTGAAGGCATTTTCCCGGCGCTCGTTGTTAAAACGATCAGGCCCGATACGATCTTCATTCCCTATCATTGGGGCGAAGAATTAGCGGTGAATCAACTGACGAACCCAAAACTCGATCCGGTTTCCAAGATCCCGGAATATAAGTCATGCGCGGCAAGAATCGAGAAAATGCTTTCGCGTGAACTGCCGATCTACGGGAGGCAGAAGAAAGGAACGAGTCAAAGCGAGGTTCGCAAAGGCAAATAAACGGGATCTTTTTACACAGAAGGAGAAAACACAAATGAAAATATTGATTCCTGTCGATGGCTCTGAAAATAGCAAACTCGCCTTAGATGAGGTTAAACGACGCAAATGGGACGACGGAAGTTCTGTCAAAGTAATTCATGTCGTGGAAAAACTGGTTCAGGTGACTGATATGATGGGGGTTAATGCCGAACTGGCAAGGGACTCGCACCGCGATTTGGTTGAAAAAGGAAGGAAACTTCTGGATGATGCGGAACGACTCTTGAAGACTGCAGATCAGGCCATGGAAGTGGCTTCTGAACTCATCGAAGCTTCCCAATTCGAATCTCCTCAGGAAGCGATCGTCAGTTATGCTGAACAGGATGGGACCGACCTAATTGTGATGGCTTCGCTGGGTTTTAGCCTCTGGAAACGACTGACGGTGGGCAGCGTTTCCTTAGCCGTGATTCAGCACGCACCATGCTCCGTACAAATTGTTCGTCAAAAACGGACCGAAGATCAATAGGTTAGTAACAAGGGATAGAAATAAATATGAATGAAACAATGTTAATCGACCCGCAGCGATGTATCGGTTGCCGTTCATGTGTGGCCGCTTGCCGGGAATGTTCGACGCATAAGGGCTACTCGATGATCCATCTTGATTATATTGATCGGCGCGAAACGACCGCTACAATGCCGACTGTATGCATGCACTGTGAAGAACCGACTTGTGCGATGGTTTGTCCGGCCGATGCAATAAAAATGAGTGAAGACGGAGTCGTCATGTCGGCTCTAAAGCCCCGCTGTCTGGATTGCCGGAACTGCGTCAACGCTTGTCCTTTCGGAGTTCCGAAATACAACTCTGAAATGCACCTTCAGATGAAATGCGATATGTGTTTCGACCGGACGAGCGAAGGGCTGCAGCCGATGTGTGCGAGTGTTTGTCCAACGGGCGCTATCTCGTTCGGAACCTATGAACAGATAGTTCCGCTGCGCCGCACAAAACCCGTCAAATCGCACGTTTTTGGCAATCAGAAGGTTGAAACAAAAGTTTATTTGATGCTTCCAACCGATTCGGACGCTGTCGAAGTAGACGGCTGTGGTGTGTTTGAAGGCAAGGTCGCAGTCGATGCAAATGAGAAAGACGAGTCCTGGATGGATTCTCAAAGTGAGGAGGCGAACAAAGCAAATGAGTTCTAAAGATCTTGGGGAGGCAATCGATAAAGTTTTAAGCGATGAAAGCGACGTTCGGGAAGCCACATCCACGCATCAGAATGATTTTCCATATGAGCGCGACGCGGAAGCACAGGTCACCCGACGGGAATTTTGTAACTTTTTGGCAATAACCTCGACCGCACTTTTTGTTGCATCCGGCGGATTTGGAACAAAGGCGATCTATGATTCACAATTTATAGAAACATTTCCGCCAATGAGTATCGACGATGCAGCCTCGCTAAAACCCGGAGAATCATTGAATTTTCGATATCCGACCGAGAATGACACAGCGATACTTGTCCGTTCAAAACAAGGGGAGTATTTCGCATACGGACAAAAATGCACACATCTGTCCTGTCCGGTTTATTTTGCGAAAGATCTTCAAAGGATCGAATGTCCCTGCCATGAGGCGGGGTTTGATATGAAGACGGGAGATGTTTTATATGGTCCACCGCCCCGTCCATTGGATAAGATCGCGCTCGAAGTAAAAGAAAACGGCGAAGTTTGGGCGGTCGGAAGAGAAGCCGGAGGTGAAGAAAATGCGTAAGAATTATGAAAATCCGAGACCGCGGGCGACCCCGAAAGGCCGGTCGGCGGTTCTGCAGGCAAAACTTGCATTGCTTGTGATGATAAATCTTGCGCAGCTTTGGATCCTGTCGGCGACGGTCGAAGCCGCTTTGGCAAAGCATTATGGAAAACTGACACCGCTGATAATTGCTTCGGGTGTTTGTTGGCTGATCTCTATTACGATCGTATTGTGGTGGAAACCAACGATCTCCAAACGGCAAACGATCGGGAAGTAGTTTACCGTTTTCGGCGAAATTCGATTGAAGAAAAATTGATCGGGAATGGCGAAACGGAAATCGTTTACGCTATGTAGACGAGGTCATTAATATAAAAAATAAAAATGCCCGGATTGCTAAAGGATTCATATAACCGAACGATACGGGATCTGCGGGTTTCGCTGACTGACCGTTGTAATTTTCGGTGTTTCTATTGCCGTCCGGTCGTAAATGATCTGTTTGCAGATAAGGAAAAGATCCTGACGCTTGAGGAGATCCATCGGGTTTGCGAGATCTTTGTATCGCTTGGTATAGAGAAGATACGGCTGACGGGAGGCGAACCGCTTCTCCGGAAAGATTCGGGGAAATTGATCCAGAATTTATCCAAACTTAGGCCCGATCTTAAAGATATAGCGCTCACAACAAACGGATATTCTCTTCCGGAAAAGGCGCGGGATTTGAAAAGTGCAGGTCTTGATCGCATAACGATAAGCTTAGATAGTTTAGATCGCAAAAGATTTGAGCTTATAACGGGCGCTGATAAATTGGATTATGTTTTAGACGCGATCGCGGCAGCGAAAAAAGCCGATCTCAGACCGATCAAGATCAACGTTGTCGTTATAAAAACAACGAACGATGATGAGATCGTTGATTTTGCGAAATTTGCCCGCGTACACGATGTTTCCGTGCGATTCATCGAATATATGCCGCTTGATTCCGGCAACAACTGGGATCGCGATCTGTTAGTCTCCGGAAGAGAGATAAAAGAAAAAATCGAAAAAGTATATCCGCTTCATTTAAAAAAGACGTCGCGCGGAAAAGAAACTGCATGGAAATATGGTTTTTCCGACGGCGCAAAAGGCGAGATAGGAATAATCGCGCCCGTCACAAATATGTTCTGCGGAGCGTGTTCTCGAATACGGTTAACCGCGGACGGACAGATCCGCACCTGTCTTTTTTCAAATGAGGAATACGATCTGCGCAAAATTCTGCGGCGCGGCGCACCTCGAAGTGAGATCATTGAATTTATCAAACATGCGGTTTTCCAAAAAGAAAAGCGACATCACATCAACGATTCCGATTTTGTCCAACCAAAACGAACGATGAGTTTGATCGGCGGTTAAAGATCGGCGACCATCTGATCTGGGTTCATTCCTTAGACCGGACATTTGTCCTTTAGGTTTGAAATGAATTTATATATCAATACCGGATCTGTCTTAAGGCATTGGCGCGATCAAAGCATAAGGCTATTGGCCGGCGAAAAGATCAAATTGAACACCAGCCATCTTGTTTTGTTTTTTGAACAATTTCTTGCGACGAAGCCGGGTTGTAAATGAGACCGTTTCGGAGTGAGGTTTAGCGAATTTTTGACCGAAGAAAACTGCAAAACGGTATCTCAGGATCAGGGGCCGGTTCGGCCATCCTCGTACGGCAATTATTTTTGGTTTTTCGAAATGAGTCGGAATCAAGTCGTGCCGGTTGTTTATTTGCCCCGGACGGGCAGGTGTAAGATCATGCGAATGTGACTTAGGTCATACTTTTAATGACACTGCAGGTTCAATATCGTTGGGATAATGCGGAAACGGATAGAAAACATTCGAACTAAAAATGGAGGATAAATATGTCAAAACCGAGCATGCCGATTCCATTTCATGCGGATTTTACAAAACCGCTCGATGTGCTTTTTCAATGTCATTCGCGAATTGCCGCTAATTTGGAGTCAATTCGCAGAGCGAGTGAAACGTTGAGAAAGTCGGACGAATGCGATTTCAACGAAGTTTTTAATTCTTTTGATACGGTGTTGACACATTTTTCCACCGCCGGTGTAAAACATACTCAGGACGAGGAAGACTCGCTTTTTCCGCGAATGCGCGAATATAACGACACGGTCGTTTCGGATGTTTTTGAAGTAATAGGGCAGCTGGAAATGCAGCACAAAAGAGCCGGCAGCATTGAGGCATCTCTCGGTAAAATGATCATCGATCTGGCGCTCGCTGATTCTCCTGACAAAAATAAACTCGAATTGGTTTGTGACCTGAGCGAGAGCCTTTACGATCTCTATCGACCGCACATTCAGATGGAAAACGAATATGTATTTCCGTCGGCCGCAAAGATTCTAACAAAGGAAGAGTTGTTGTCGGTTGGCAGGGAGATGTATCAGCGGCGAAAACCTTCGATTCGATCTGTTGGCCGGAAGTGAGAAGTAACAAGTCAGAGGTAAAACGTGATCAGTGTGCAGTGAGCATTAAGCAGGTAACGGGGATTTATGCCATTAACTTTTGCTCACTGCTTGCCGCTGACTGCTAACTCTTTTTGGCCCGTCTTCTCCATCTCTATTGCCGGTGGAAAGAGGATATTGTTCTCCGGATGAATATGAAGATGCAGAACTTCGCAAAGAGTCGTAAATGATTTTTGTACCTCAAAGAGTTTGGGATGCGAATCGCCGTGCTTTTGCAAGGCTTTTTCCATCAAGGGCGTCAGTCACAAGATCTCATCCCGGGTAAACTTATGATTTTCTTCGACGATAAGATCGATCAGCCTCGCGTTCGGGATCTTTTCACCAAAATCATTCTTCGGCTTCTCCTTCGCACCATTTAGGACAGTTGAGATCTCTGCTTCAACGACATCAGGCGAGACGCAGGCGTTGTTGCAGGCGTCCTCAGAATTTATATTCCCGCCGCAGCAATAAACGATCTTCAAGTCTTCAAAAACTCTCGTAGCTGCCGTGATTTCTACTGCAATTTCGCGAATCGTCATATTCGCAAGTTCCATCAATTCCACCCCGCTTATTCAATGGAAATACCCGAATAGCCGACCCGGAAAACATTAACTATTTTCCGGCTCGTTGATCGTTCATATTTTGAAGTATGACTTTCAAAGCTTCAAAGAGAAATAACTCGGATCATAATTGGTGAATAAGATCGATAGAAGGAATTGAGCGGTGACCGGCAGGCAATGAGATGTGAGCAATAAGCAGCGGATAGATCGGTATCGCACTAATCGCCCGTCACCAATTATTGATCACTTTTAGATTAGTCCCGCATGTTCGGCACGGCGGATCGCTTCGAGGCGGGAATGGGCGCTGAGTTTTTTCAAGACGTGCTGGACGTGATTGTTGACAGTTGTCCGACTGATGCAAAGCTGTTCGGCAATGTCGTTTGTTTTTTGTCCACTGGCGAGGAGCTTTAGAATTTGGAGTTCACGATCGCTTAGAATTGCTTCACGAGAGGGAGCACGGGTCGTTGAAATCAGATCCACGGCCCTTTCAGGCGGGAAATCAGCTTCAACCACTAAAAAATTCCGCATTAGCAATTCCAGTCGCTTTCGCACATCAATATTACGAACGATATGAATTGTATATGGCAAAACTGATTTGTTCTCTTCGGCGATCAAGACTGAAACATTGCACCACTTTTTTCCGTTTGAGGTCAATATCTTAAGATCAAAATTTTGGATCGGGTTATGCTTTTCAGCGGCATGAAAAATCGCACAATCTTTAGAACAAAACTGACCGCACTCATCATCTCCCTGAACAATCGAACTGCAGCTCTTACCAATCGCATCCTTTGACTCTATTCCAAAAAAGTCTTCCGCAGCTTTGTTCCAAAATTCGATGCTATGCAGACCATTGACCGCAAACGCCGGGTCAGCGGTTCTGTCTATCAATTGTTTGATCTCACGCTTTAACATCTGGACTATCTGATTAAAGAAATGATGCGGATTAATTATTGTTCAGCCTAACACAAAAAGCAATCATACATAAAGAGATAAAAAGATACATATATCAATTGGTACAACATGTTTTTCTCGAAAACAACAGGTTATGGAATCAGGGCTCTCGTCTATTTAGCAAGGCAAAAGGAGAGTTATCTCTGCGGTTTACAAGAGATCGCCGAGCAGGAACAAATCCCCGCTGCTTATCTTGGCAAGATTCTCGGAGACCTTCGAAAGCACCATTTATTACGTTCGGAAAAAGGAATTCACGGTGGGTACGAACTGGCCCAATCGGCAGATTCGATAACGCTTTGGGATGTTTACCAAATTTTAGATCCGATAATTGATTGTGATCACTGCATTCTCGGAATGAATAGCTGTCTCGATGAATCTCCGTGCGCACTTCACGATTCGTGGGTGCCGATCAGAAACGATTTTGTAGAACTTCTCCATACGAAGACAATTGCTCAAATGGCCGAGCAAGGTTAGCCGTTTCGGAAAGAGAAAAGAGAATTAAGGATGGGAACGATGTCAGATGAAACTGGAATAAGTTCAATGGCCCGGATATCTATTGTGAAGTATTTCTCGATCTTATTGATCCTGATCTTTGGCTCAAATTTTCACGTAAGCGGACAGGTCGAGGGCGCTAAAGTTTTTGAAACAAAATGCTATAGCTGCCACAGTATCGGAGGGGGTGATAAGCAAGGTCCGGATTTGAAGGGAGTGACCGAGCGTCGAACCAAAGACTGGATCCACGAATTTACCCGATCCCCCATGGCGATGAGTAAAAAGGATCCGGTGGCCGCCGATCTGTTTAAGAAGTACTCTCCGACAATTATGCCGGACCAGGCGCTTTCCGACGAAGAATTAGCCGCGATCGTTGAACTGATACGAAATCTTTCGGCAAAAAACGAAATGTTTGTTCCGGCGGGTGCAAAACTGGCCCGTCAGATCCGGCCGGGCGATGTTGCGGGCGGCTGGCAGTATTTCACCGGGCAGAAAAGGTTTGAAAACAGAGGAACCTCGTGTATTACGTGTCACTCAGTAAGCAGTGTCGGGAGTTTTGGCGGCGGAACACTTGGACCGGATCTGACCGCCGTCAATATCAAATACCGCGACCCGGAATTAATACTCATCCTGCAAAATCCCAATTTTCCTACAATGACGGAAATGTTTCGTGATCACAAATTAACGGACGAAGAGATCGTTCAGCTTTTTGCCTATTTGCAAAATGCAAAACAAGTAAATCCCAATGCTCCGGTTGTTGCGACAGCGGCATCGGGATCAATCGATCCGAAGTTTTTGGTCAGCGGTTTTGCGCTCACAATTTTATCGCTGGTTGGACTTAACCTGATCTGGCGAAAACGTCATAAAGCTGTAAGGGAAGAGATCGTCCGGAGGTCAAAAATATGAGTTGGATAAAAGATATGATCAGCCCAAAGACACGCTCTTGGGAACAATTCTATCGGAATCGATGGCAACACGACAAAATAATTCGCAGCACGCACGGCGTAAATTGTACCGGCGGATGCAGTTGGAACATATATGTCAAACAAGGAATCGTCACGTGGGAAATGCAGGCGCTTGATTACCCGCTCCTTGAAGATGGGTTGCCGCCCTATGAGCCGCGGGGATGCCAACGCGGGATCTCTTATTCCTGGTATTTATACAGTCCGATACGCGTTAAATATCCTTACTTAAGAGGTGCACTGCAGGACATTTGGCGAGCTGCGCGTGAAAAGCATTCTGACCCGGTGAAGGCCTGGGAATCTATCATGGAAGATCCCGAAAAGCGTGCCCGTTTCCAAAGAGCGCGAGGGAAAGGCGGTTTCCGTAGAGCGAGCTGGGATGAAGCACAGGAGATAATTGCGGCCTCGTGCGTTTACACGATCAAAAGACACGGACCCGACCGGATCACCGGCTTTTCTCCGATTCCGGCCATGTCATTTCTCTCTTATGGTGCCGGTTCACGGTTTCTGCAGCTGATGGGCGGTGTGAATTTGAGTTTCTATGATTGGTATTCCGATCTGCCGCCGGCCTCCCCTGAAATTTTTGGTGAACAAACCGATGTCTGTGAAAGTGCCGATTGGTACAATTCGAAATTTCTCGCGGTAATGGGTTCAAACCTGAATATGACCCGCACACCCGATTGTCATTTTGCGGCGGAATCGCGTCATAACGGAACAAAAATGGTTGTTTTTGCACCTGATTTTAGTCAGGTGTCGAAATATGCAGATCAATGGGTTCCGGTTCTTGCAGGTCAGGATGGAGCGTTTTGGATGGCGGTCAACCACGTCATTTTAAAAGAATTTCATCACGAAAAACAGACCGAATACTTCTTAAATTACGGAAAACAATATACGGATTCCCCTTTCCTCGTCGAACTGGTCAAAACCGAAAACGGTTATGAAGCAGGGCGCCTTCTGAGGGCAAATAAATTAGATAACTACAAAGAAGAAGAAAACGGCGATTGGAAATTCCTGATCTGGGATGAACTCTCCGATTCACCCAAAATGCCCGGCGGAACGGTAGGACATCGATGGGGCAAAGCAGAAGGGAAATGGAATCTTGAATTTAAGGATCCTTCGGACGACTCGGAGATCTTGCCAAAACTGACCCTGATCGATGATGAATTAAATTCTCATGAAATAGTAACGCGCGAATTTGGAACTGGAAAGATTTCAAAACGCGGCGTTCCGACGAGAACGATAAAAACTATAGACGGTGAAGTTGTGGTTGCAACGGTCTATGACCTGATGATGGCGCAATTTGGCGTTGATCGCTCGCTCGGCGGTGAGTATGCAAAGGATTATGACGATGAAGATGCCGCGTATACTCCGGCGTGGCAGGAGAAGTTTACCGGGATCGATCGCAAGACAGTTATAAAATTTGCCCGTGAATGGTCCGTTACCGCCGAAAAGACCGAAGGCAAGTGTATGGTCATTATCGGTGCAGGAATAAATCATTGGTATCACAACAATCTGATGTACCGTTCCGCGATAACCGCCCTGATGCTGACGGGCTGCGTCGGCAAGAACGGGGGCGGGTTGAATCATTATGTCGGACAGGAAAAACTCGCACCCGTTGCACCATGGTCAAATCTGGCTTTTGCAAAAGACTGGATACCCGCATCGCGGCTGCAAAACGCGCCTTCGTGGCATTACATAAACAGCGAGCAATGGCGTTATGAGAGGGAAAGTTCGGCTTATTCTCCGATACCCGAAAATACAGCAGTTGGAGATACTGCAAAAATTGCAAAAGGACACACCGCAGATGTTCAGGTTCAGGCCGTTAGAAACGGCTGGCTGCCATTCTACCCGCAGTTTGAAAAACCAAATCACGAGATCCTAAGCGATGCGAAGGCAGCGGGGGCGATAAATGAAAAAGAAATTTCGGACTATGTTGTTAAACAACTGAAAGACAAGAAACTGCAGTTTTCGGTCGAAAACCCGAGTAAACCCGAAAATTTCCCGCGCGTTTGGTTTATCTGGCGCGGCAATGCGCTGATGGCGAGCGCAAAAGGGCACGAGTATTTTCTCAAATACTATCTCGGAACACACCACAACGACGTTGCCGAGCAATGCGCAGAAGGTTCTGCGAAAGATATAAATGTCGAGAATCCGGCGGCGGAAGGCAAGATGGATCTGGTCGTTGATCTCAATTTCCGTATGGATACGTCGGCACTCTATTCGGACATCGTTCTGCCCGCAGCGACCTGGTATGAAAAGGCGGATCTTAATTCGACGGATATGCATTCATTTATCCATCCGCTTTCCGAAGCGGTTCCGCCAAGTTGGGAATCCCGCAGCGATTGGGAGATCTTCCGGGGTCTGGCCAAAAAGGTCAGTGAAATGTCCAAAGAACATCTTCCGAATCCGGTGGAAGATCTGGTAACGGTTCCGCTCCTCCACGATACGCCGGATGAGATCGCGCAGCCGCAGATCAGGGATTGGTCTAAGGGCGAATGCGAGCCTATACCCGGCAAAACGATGCCGCATATCAAACTCGTCGAACGCGATTACCTAAATCTCTATAATCGTTTTATTTCATTCGGACCGCTTGCGCGAAATGGTTTAGGCGCACACGGCGTGAAATACGAGGTCGGAGATATTTATGACGAGGTTGTAAATTCGAGGAAAGAACCGATCGAAGAATGGGGCGGAAAAAAATATCCGTCGCTAAGACGGGCCGAAGACGCGGCAAACATCATTCTCAAATTTGCACCCGAGACAAACGGTGAATTAGCTTACCGAGGTTACAGATTTATTGAGAAAAAAGTGGGTCGTCCGCTCGCCGATCTGGCTGAAAAAAGCCGTCACGCACAGGCCACCTACAAAGACCTGCAAGCTCAGCCGCGGCGGGTGATAAACAGTCCGGTCTGGTCAGGTCTGGTCGCGGAAGGGAGAGCTTACGCGCCGTTTACCTACAACTACGAAAAGCTTGTGCCGTGGAGAACTCTGACGGGTCGCCAGCATTTTTACCAGGACCACGAAGGCTATATCGCATTCGGCGAAAATCTGCCGACGTACAAACCTTCGCCGCTCCCCGCCAATTTTGGAGACCTGAAAGTCAGCCCTAAAGAGGGACGGGTGAAGGCTCTGAATTATTTAACACCGCACGGCAAATGGCATATCCATTCGACCTATTCGGACAATCACCGCATGATGACGCTTTCGCGCGGCTGCGAGCCGATGTGGCTGAATGACGAGGATGCGGCTGACCTTGGAATTAATGATAATGATTGGGTCGAGGCATATAACGACAACGGCGTAGTTTGTACGCGGGCGATCGTTTCTCACCGGATCCCAAAAGGCGTGTGTATTCAGTATCACGCGCCGGAAAGAACTCTCGATATTCCAAAATCACCACTTCGCGGCAACAAACGGGCGGGCGGCCACAACTCTTTAACACGGATCCGTCTTAAACCCGTATTGATGATGGGGGGATATGGGCAGTATACATATCACTTTAATTATTGGGGACCGACCGGCGTTAACCGCGACACATTTATTATGGTCAGGAAACTGGACAAGGTGAATTATTAGGGAGTTAGCAGTAGGCAGTGTGAGTTTGAAACGAAATGAGAAATAGAACGAAAAATTTGCGATCAGAAATTTCCAATCGCAAATAAAAGATAGGAAATCCCAGATCTCAAAATCCCGGTTTCCAACCGGAGAGGAAAATTGTTATGGATGTCAGACTACAAACTTCGATGGTTTTTCATTTAGATAAGTGTATCGGATGTCACACTTGTTCGATCGCCTGTAAAAATGTCTGGACAGACCGAAAAGGTGCCGAATACATGTGGTGGAACAACGTCGAAACCAAACCAGGCACCGGTTATCCAACTGCATGGGAAGATCAAAGTAAATATAACGGCGGCTGGAAGAAAAAAGAAGGCAAGCCCGATCTGAAAATGGGTGGTAAGAGTTCGCGTCTTTTGAACATTTTTCACAATCCGGATCTGCCGAAGCTCGACGATTATTACGAGCCCTGGACTTACGAATACGAAGAATTATTTGATGCCCCCGAAGGCGATGACCAGCCAACTGCACGACCGATCTCGATGATCACAGGCAAGCATATGGATATCAAGGCGGGACCAAACTGGGATGATGATCTGAGCGGTTCGCCCGTTTATGCATCGAATGATCCCAATTTAGAAAGCCTGACAGAAGAACAGCGACAGGAACTTTTTGACATCGAGCGGCTTGTTTTCTTCTATTTGCCGAGGATCTGCAATCACTGTCTCAATCCCAGCTGTGTGGCTGCTTGCCCTTCCGGGGCGATCTACAAACGCGGTGAAGACGGCGTCGTATTGATAAATCAGGACAAATGCCGCGCGTGGCGTATGTGCGTTACCGCATGCCCTTACAAAAAGACGTTTTATAACTGGTCGACGGGCAAGAGTGAGAAATGTATTTTGTGTTTCCCCCGTCTTGAAACGGGACAGGCTCCG
The DNA here is from genome assembly GCA_041394785.1 of Pyrinomonadaceae bacterium. Lineage (GTDB taxonomy): Bacteria > Acidobacteriota > Blastocatellia > Pyrinomonadales > Pyrinomonadaceae > Aridibacter. The sequence goes on from JAWKHO010000001.1 coordinate 349,529, forward strand.
GCATGTTTCCATTCCTGCGTCGGGAGGATTCGTTATCTTGGCGGACTGCTCTATGACGCCGATAAACTTCCGGACTCTGTTCAGGTTCCGGACGGACACCTGGTCGATTCACACCGTGAAATAATACTCGACCCAAAAGACCCGAAGGTGCGCGAGGCAGCCAGAAAGAATGGCATCGATGACCGCACGCTCGAAGCGGTCGAACGCTCGCCTGTCTATAAATTTGTTAAAGAATGGAAATTGGCTTTGCCGCTCCATCCCGAATTCCGCACGCTGCCGATGTTGTTTTATGTTCCGCCGCTTTTGCCTGTAATGGCGGAAACGACGGACGGTGTTTATGACACGGCGAATGATGAGTTGTTTAGCCCGATAGAAAAAGCACGGCTTCCGATCCAGTTTATGGCAAGTCTGTTTTCCGCGGGAAATGTTGATCACGTGTCGCTCTCGCTTAAGAAACAATATGCAGTGCGGTTGTTCAAACGTCTCGAAACTGTTGGAGACGTTGAAAAAGAGGTAGTTCAACATGCTCTTGATGAATGCAATATGACCGCCGAAGAAGCCGAGGCGATATATCGATTGACATCGCTTCCGACAATGGATGAAAGAGTTGTAATTCCGCCGTCGCACCGTGAAGAAGCTTTGCAGATGCTCAATGACAATATGTGGGAAGAAAAGGGTAGTACCGGATTTGGCAAGCGCCAATTACCGGTAAGGGGATCGTAAGGGATCTCAAATTTCAGATTTCAAATGAAGTAACAAGGTAAAAAATAGAGCCTCAATTTGAGTATGTAAATTTAGCGGAAGCTTTGGTAAGTGAAAACTGAAAACACAAAAGTGAAAAGAGAGATCTATAAAGCAAAAACCGGGATCTGAAATCTGAAATAGATGAACTGAGATCTTAAACCTATATATGAAAAACAAACCAGTACAAATCACAAGAAATTCAACTGCACAAATCGAACCGTTTGAAACCGGCGAGACGCTCTTTTTGTTAGAAAAAGAAATAAAGCTACTCAATTCATTGGCAGGTGTGCTGGAATATCCGACCGAAAATTGGTTTTTGCGGTTTGAGAAGTGTAAGTCTTTGATCCTCTTAACGGATCGGGCGGGATGCGAACATTTTTCGGACTTTTGTCTGGACATCAATAAATTATCCCTGACGGAATTGCAGGAATTCTACACACGAACGTTTGATTTGAGTCCGGTTTGTGCTCTGGAAGTCGGTTATCACTTGTTTGGAGAAGACTACAAGCGCGGCGAGTTTTTGGCCCGTCTGCGAGAAACCGAAAATCCGTATTCACTCGGTCAAGAGCAGCAGTTGCCGGATTACCTGCCCGTAATTCTGCGTCTTCTCGGACAAATGGAAGACGCAGAAGAACGGGCGGCAATGATCGGCTACTGCCTGATCCCGGCACTCAAGATGATGAGCGAGGCATTGGGAAAAAAGAAAAACATCTATGAAAATATTATTAGATTTCTGCTGGAAACGCTGAAACACATTGCGGAAAAATCGGTCGGGCAAGACGAAAAGAGTTTAACGGAGTTGAGGTATCAATATGCATGAATACTTACTTTATATTTTTCTGCCCTACATGGCGGTTTCGATCCTGATAGTCGTTTCGGTCTACCGTTTTCGCACGAACAGGTTTTCTTATTCGAGCCTTTCGTCACAGTTTCTTGAAGGCGACGAACTATTCTACGGTTCCGTTCCCTGGCACATCGGTATTATCGGGGCGCTGACCGGACATTTGATCGGCTTGCTGTTCCCGTGGCAGGTTTTGTGGTTTAACAGCGTGCCGATCCGGCTTTATATCCTGGAAATCACGGGGTTAATTTTTGGTTTGATGGCCCTCATCGGAGTTGTCAGCCTGTTTTGGCGAAGGATCAGGACCGCCAAGATCTGGGCGGTGACGAGTGTGATGGACATGGTCGTATTGGCACTGCTTGTTGGACAAGTGTTTTTGGGAGTTTATATAGCGCTTTTTTATCGCTGGGGTTCATCGTGGTATGCGGCCTCGTTGGTGCCGTATCTTCGGTCGCTTTTCTTCTTTCAGCCGGATCTGGCGCTGATCGCGCCGATGCCCTTGATGGTCAAACTTCATATTGTCGGTGCATTTTTGATACTGCTGGTGTTTCCGTTTTCAAGGCTTGTCCACATGTTTTCGATTCCGATCACCTATTTGTGGAGACCATATCAGGTCGTTCAATGGAATTGGGACCGGACGAAAACTCGAGGTCAATATTCGCGTCAGCAAACGGAAATTGAACGTCATGCTAAATGATAGGCCCGTGAATACTCATTCTCAATTGAGGTAAATATGAGTCCAACGACACTAAAACTTGTTTCGATATTGATCACCGTGATCGGCGCCATTGTTATCTGGTCAAACGGTACGTTTCGTCAATATGGAGATCAGAGCGGTTATGAACCCGTTCAGCCGATAAATTTCTCCCACAAGATCCATGCCGGAGATAACAAGATCAATTGCACATACTGTCATTCCTCGGCTGATAAATCATTGGTAGCAGGCGTTCCGTCGGCTCAGACATGTATGAATTGTCACACAAAGGTTCTGCCCGATTCGCCTGAAGTTAAGAAGGTCGTAGATGCATTAGAAAAAGACCGGCCGATCGAATGGAAAAAGGTAAACGACTTGCCCGATCACGTTGTCTTTAACCATAGCCGGCATGTAACGGCAGGTGTAAATTGCAACACCTGTCATGGTCCGGTCGAAACGATGGACAAAATATCGCAGTACAGCACTTTTTCCATGGGGTCGTGCATAAGTTGTCACCGTCAATATCAGGGCGTCATTCTGGATAAAAACGGCAATCCGCAATTATCTGCGGAAAAAACTCAGAAGACGCTGATGGCACCTACAGACTGTGCTGCGTGTCATCACTAAGGGGGATCGGGTGTTGGAATTTGACACTGAGTGTCTTCATAGATCGCCACTAGTTTCAGCTAGTGGTTGAAATTGAAAATCAGAAAGGATTAAGCCGAATAAAAACAAAATTGCTCATATTTAGCGCATTGGCGAAATCTATTCGGATAACTGATTGCCTCTGTTGCTTTTAACTAATGCCGGGCAATTGATTTAAGCAGATCCGCTGGCTAAAGCCGGTGGCAATTTATAAGAACTTCTTTTAGGAAATTGTAAACGGGGCAGATATGAAAAGGGAAAAGCTGTGGACACAATTTTTAGACGTGGATGAGAACGGAAAACCCGTTTTGCCAAGAAGTCCGATCCCGGGTATCTCGCGGCGTTCATTTTTAGCAGCGCTTGGATATACCGCTGCCGGAATAACCCTGATGAGCTGCCGTGTTCCCGAACAGAAAATTATTCCGAATCTCCGGCAGCCGCCGGAACAAACCCCGGGTGTCGCAAACTGGTATGCCTCAACCTGTGCAGGCTGCAGTGCCGGCTGCGGCACATTGGTAAAAGTTCGGGACGGGCGACCGATCAAACTCGAAGGAAACCCCGAACACCCGATCTCAAAGGGCGGACTATGTTCGGTAGCGCATTCGCTCGTCTTTGGCTTGTATGATTCCCAACGCTTGCAAAAACCAATGATCCTGGGGAAAGACGCCGAATGGAAAAACGTAGATGCGCAGATAATAGAGAAACTAAATTCCGTCAAAAAGTCAGGCGGAAAAGTGCGGTTTCTTTCGAATACGATCATTAGTCCGACATCCAATGCGCTGATCGACAAGTTTTTAACCGGATTTGAAGACGGCAAACATATTTTTTACGAACCCGTTTCAACATTCGCGATCCGAACTGCACACACTCGAACGCATGCCGTTGATGCGACCCCGACTTATCATTTTGACAAAGCAAAACTAGTTGTCAGCTTTGGCGCCGATTTTCTCGCAACATGGATCTCGCCGGTTGGATTCACAAAAGATTATTCAACATCGCGCGATCTGAAAAACGGTCAAAAGGCGATGTCAAAGCATATTCAGTTCGAATCGCGTATGTCGCTTACTGGCGCAAATGCCGACATCCGCCTAAAACTTTCATCTGCGGAGCAAGCCGAAGCGTTGTTCCTCCTTTTGAAAACGATCGTTGAGAAAGGAAATCTATCCGCGTTCGCAAATTCTACTTCCCTAAATTCTGCAACGCCTCAAACTCCCAAACTTTCTCCGCAGGTGAACCAACATATTGAGAAATTTGCTGACGAATTGCTGGCACACAAAGGCGAATCCCTTGTCATATCCGGATCAAATGATTCAGACGTCCAGCAAATCATTAATTCGATCAACCATGCCCTTGGTAACTATGGCGAGACGATCGATGTTGATTCTCCATCATTTCAATCGCGCGGAAACGATAAAGAATACGTAGAGCTGATTAGCGAGATGAACGACGGCAGCGTAGGGGTGATCTTTTTGCTGAACGTAAATCCGGCTTACGATTCGCATCTATCACAAAATTTTGCGGAGGCACTTAAAAAAGTTCCCCTTAAGATCTCGTTCAACCCGACACTCGACGAAACCGCTTCGTTAGCTGATTATAATTGTCCGAATCATCATTCACTTGAAGCATGGGACGACGCCGAATCTGTATCCGGGGTTTTCAGTTTCAATCAGCCGACGATCGCCCCGCTTTTTTATACAAGAGCCTATCAGGAAAGTCTGATGCGCTGGAGTGGTGACGACCGTAGTTTCTACGATCTCTTGCGAGCTTCGTGGCGGGAATCACTTTTTACAAAACAATCAAAAGGTTTGTCCTTCGCCGATTTTTGGGACAGATCCCTTCATGACGGAGTGTTCCTCGCTGATTCAGTTTCGAATACGGTTCCGGCAATGTTTAATTCAGACGGGTTGAAAGAAGCGATCGATCGGCTGAGATCGAAAAAGAATTCGGGGGTTTCGCTCGCACTTTATCAAAAAACAAGCATCCGGGACGGAAGATTTGCAAACAGCCCATGGCTGCAGGAATTGCCTGACCCGATAAGTAAAGCGACCTGGGATAATTATGCATGTGTCTCCCCCGATACTGCGAAAAAGCTAAAATTAAGCGAAGGTCAGATCGCCGAGATCAAGAAAGAAAATAAGTCGATGGAATTGCCCGTTCTGATACAACCCGGACAAAGCAATAACTCTATAGCCGTCGCTCTCGGATACGGACGAACGAAAGCCGGAAAAGCTGGAAACGGCGTCGGCGCAAACGCGTTTCCGTTCGTCGAATATGTCGATGGAACATTTCGCTATGATCTAACCGAGGTCACTATCAAGCCCACCCCTAAGAAGGCATTTTTTGCTAGAACTCAAATCGCAGAATCTGCGGGCGAGCGTCCGTTGGTAGAGAAAATGTCTCTCACTCAGTTTGCCGGCGGGAAACATCAGATCAAAAAACCTGAGCCGGAAAGGTTGTTTCCAGCCCACGATTATCCGGTACACAAGTGGGGAATGGCGATCGACCTTGCTGCTTGTACCGGCTGTAATGCCTGCGTTCTGAGTTGTCAGGCTGAAAATAATATTCCGGTCGTCGGCAAAGAAGAGGTCGCCAAAACGCGCGATATGCAGTGGCTCAGGATCGATCGATATTATGAAGAAACCCCTGAAGGCACTCAGGTCGATTTTCAGCCATTGCCGTGTATGCAATGTGAAAACGCTTCCTGTGAAATGGTTTGTCCGGTGCTGGCAACAGTTCACAGTTCTGAGGGGTTAAATATGCAGGTTTATAACCGCTGCGTCGGAACAAGATATTGTGCGAACAATTGCGCGTATAAAGTCCGTCATTTCAATTGGTTTGACTATCCTCACGAAGACCCGATCGAAAATCTTGCTCTGAATCCGGACGTTACGGTTCGGACCCGCGGCGTTATGGAAAAGTGCACGTTCTGCGTCCAGCGGATCGAGGAAAAGAAGATCGATGCGAGAAACGAAGGACGCCCAATAAAAGACGGCGAAATTCAAACCGCATGTCAGCAGAGCTGTCCGGCGGACGCGATCACGTTTGGTGATACGAAAGACCTCGAGAGTATGGTCAGCAGACACAAGAAAGGCGGTAGAAATTACATCCTGCTTGAAGATCTGAACACAAAACCGTCCGTCAGCTATCTCGCTAAAGTCAATAACCGCGAAGAGAAGAGGAAGGTAAAAGAATGAATTACGCACATATCCATTTAATATTAAATCATATTCCGGTAATAGGAATAGGATTCGGAATTTTATTTTTAGCCTATGGCTTTTTCACGAAGAGCGACGAAGTTAAGAAGCTGTCATTGATTGTATTCGTAATCTCGGCGGTCGTTGCAATTCCGGTTTATTTAACGGGTGAACCCGCTGAGGAGATCGTCGAGAATTTGGCAGGTGTTTCGAAGACATTTATTGACCAACATGAAGACGCAGCATTTTACGCCCTGATTTTAATGGAGATGACAGGAGTAATAGCACTTCTAAATTTATTTTTTTTCAGCGGGTCGTTTGCCAAAAAGTTTCTAATTGTCACATCGCTGAGTGCAATTACAGCGGCCGCGATTATTTTTTGGACTGCTAATTTAGGTGGGAAGATTCGCCATACGGAAATTAGCGCGGATTCAACTCAAACAGCAAATCCTGAGAAAAAAGCGGAAACCGAACATGAAGACGACGACGAACATTAGCCAAATCAAAAAATTTTGAATCGAAGGAGAAGTTATGGCAGTGACGCTTGAAAAACTCGACCTATCGAGAGATGAGATCAAGGTTCGCGATGAAGTTGACCGGATTACGCGGCACCCGGCAGTTTCGCCGCTCCGCGTGCCGCTCATCGCGGGTGACGCAAGCTATTCAGATGTCACAGAAGATATTAACCGAATTCACGAAGGCGCCGCCGGTCTTGGCTGGTGGATCGCGTTAAGTATCGCCTTGTCCCTTCTGTTAATCGGAATTATCGCCGGTTATTTGACAGTCACTATCGGTATCGGTACATGGGGCTTAAACCGGACGATCGGTTGGGCTTTTGATATAACCAACTTCGTTTTCTGGATCGGGATCGGACATGCCGGAACATTTATCTCAGCGATCCTCTATCTCTTTAATCAGAAATGGCGAACTTCGATCAATCGTTCCGCCGAAGCCATGACCTTGATCGCCGTTATGTGTGCCGGGCTTTTTCCGATCATACATATGGGGCGTCCATGGCTTTTTTACTGGTTTTTGCCGTATCCGAACACCCGCGGTTCACTATGGGTAAATTTTCGATCGCCATTGCTTTGGGATTTTTTTGCAATTTCAACCTATTTTACGATCTCGCTGGTCTTCTGGTATATCGGTCTATTGCCTGATTTAGCCACCGCCCGCGATCGCGCCAAAGTGAAATGGCGCCGGAAACTTTACACAATCTTGAGTTTGGGGTGGAATGGTTCAAACCGAACATGGTCCCGTTATGAAACCGTTTACGGAATTCTTGCCGCGCTTGCGACACCGCTCGTCCTGTCCGTTCACAGTATCGTTAGTTTCGACTTTGCAACTTCGCTGATCCCTGGCTGGCATTCGACGATCTTTCCGCCGTATTTTGTTGCCGGGGCTGTATTTTCAGGCTTTGCGATGGTGATGACGCTGATGATCCTCGTGCGAAAAGTGATGCATCTTGAAAATTACATCACGTTAGATCACTTTGAAAAAATGTGTAAGGTAACGCTGCTTACCGGTTCAATTGTCGGACTCGCTTATATGACCGAGCTCTTTATTGGCTTTTACAGCGGCAGTCCAAACGAGATCTTTATGATGATGAACCGTCTATTCGGACCATATGCCTGGGGCTATTGGATAATGTTTTGCTGCAACGCACTCGTTCCGCAGCTGTTCTGGATTAAACGTCTGCGCCGCTCGATCCCACTGATCTTTGTGCTAACGATCTTTATCAATATCGGGATGTGGTTTGAAAGATTTGTCATCATTATGGTCAGCCTTCACCGTGATTATTTGCCGTCAAGCTGGACGTATTACTTGCCTAGCACGGTTGAGATCGGACTGCTGATCGGAAGTTTCGGATTGTTTTTTACTGCATTCCTGATCTTCCTGAGGCTTTTCCCGATTATTGCTGTCAGCGAAGTAAAGGGGGTATTGAAATATGCGAAACACTAATTCAAAAAGCCGTCTTAATCGCTACACGGCCGCTTATTTTACAAACGAGGACGATATCAAGGCGAGCGCCGCGGAGGCAAGGCTTAGAGGGTTTCAGATCTACGATGTATATTCGCCGTTCCCTATCCACGGGATGGATGAGGCGGTCGGGCTTAAGCGTTCGAGAATCACCTGGGCGGCGTTTGCCGGAGGTGTGACGGGACTGTTAACGGCGGTGATTCTCCAGGTCTGGACATCGGCTTATGACTGGGCACTTAATATTGGCGGCAAACCGTTTAACTCTCCGCTCCTCTTTGTTCCGGTTTCGTTTGAATTGACCGTTTTGTTTTCCGGTCTGACGTCGGTTGCTGTTTTGTTTTTGATCTGCGGGTTGTATCCATTTAGTAAACGGAAAAGTTTTGAAGGTGTAAATGATGACCGTTTCGTCCTGGTTTTGGAACACGCCGGTTCTTCGTTTGATCCTAAGGCCGCAGATCGGATATTTGAAAAGTACAACGCCGAGAAAGTTATCGAAGGAGATCTCGAATGAAACGAATTATTAAAACGCTTGCCTTTATTTTACTTCCGTTCCTTGTTCTTGGGTCGATGATGATCTTTTACCGTGATGTAACGGTGCGCAATCGGGAATACCCGATCCAAATGGGTGTTTCGCCTGCGTATCGATCACAGACTTCAAACCCGGTTTTGCCAAAAGGTGTAACAGCACAACCGCCGGTTTCCGGAACGATCCCGCGCGGATTTAAGCCTTTTCATTATGGTTCAACGCCGGAGGAAGCAAAGCGGGCAGGCGAAGAATTGACAAATCCATTTGACGCAACCCAGGAAAATCTAAGGCGCGGAGAATATATCTTTGTAAATAATTGTACTGTATGCCACGGCGCAAGCGGTGGCGGCGATGGTCCCGTAATTCCCAAATATCCAAACCCGCCGTCGTTTAAGACCGACACATCGAGAGCTCTTCGCGATGGCGAATTGTTTCACGTCATAACGCGCGGACGACTCAATATGCCGCCGCACGAATCACAGGTTTCGGCGGACGACCGATGGAAAGTGATCCTCTATATTCGCCGATTGCAGGCGGAGGAGAAGAAGTGATCCATGAATGCATTTATCACATCGCGAGAACGAAATATTTTATACGTCTGTGTTGTTATCGGTCTTGCCGGAGTTATCGGCGGGCTGCTCTATAGCGGCAGGTTTTGGCCGTCTTTTCTGCAGAATTCATTTTACTTTGTAACATTGGCGTTAGGCGGTGCAGTTTTTGTGGCTATCAATCATATTTCGAATTCCGCCTGGTCAAGTGTCTTGCGGCGCATTCCTGAAGCGATGATGAGCTATATACCGATCGGAGCGGTATCGATAATCCTTTTGTTTTTCGGACGGCATACGATCTATGAGTGGACTGACAAAATTTACTCGCACAACGGGCATGAGTTGGTTTTCAAGAATTCATACTTAAGCGAAGGTTTCTTTTTTTCGAGAATGTTTGTTTTTCTGGCGATCTGGATCGTCCTTATCTTTCTGATAAAGCGTGAGTCGTTCAAACAGGATACGAACGGAAACGTGAGTCATACGAACCTCGGCAAAACCTATTCCGCCATCTTTTTGGTCGTTTTCGGCATCACGTTTACGTTTTCCGTTTTTGACTGGATAATGTCGATCGAACCGATGTTTTTCAGCACGATCTATGCTTTTTATCACATTGCAGGCGTTTTACTGAGCGGAACGGCCGCGATCACGATCCTATTTATATTACTCCGCCGACGAGGGTTTTTGTCGCAGGCCGGTGACCGCCAGATGCATGCACTCGGCAAACTCGTTTTCGGTTTTGCTACGTTTTGGGCCTATATTTGGGTGTGCCAATATCTATTGATCTATTACGCAAATATCCCCGAAGAAACAATTCACTACGTACGGCGAACGTCTGCCGGGTGGTCAGGTATCTTTTACCTGAATCTCTTTCTAAACTGGGTGATACCGTTTCTAATTCTCATCCGCCGCAGCGTAAAATCGAACGAAAACTGGATGCTCGCGGCATGCGGGATCGTTCTCGTCGGGCATTGGGTAGATCTATACGTTCTGATCTTCCCGACATTTTTCCAAAACCCGATGATCGGATTGGTCGACATCGCACTGCCGATTGGTTTCACCGCTTTGTTTTTGCTGGCGTTTGTTAAGAATTTAAGCGTTGACCGCCTGATCCCGGGCCAGGACCCGTATCTTGCGGAAAGTATGTGGCAAGAGAAATAAGCTGAGGATAGAATCTTTATTCGTTGCATGTGAAGAAACACGCACCAAGTAAATGTACATTCGGGACAGGAGATATACGGTTCGCAAGAGTTCAGCACAAGTCACATTTACTTCGCAATTATTTCTGTTTTGTCCTGACTGAGCTAATTTCTTAGATATGAATGATCTATTGACATCCGACCATCGTGAGCTTGATGCTCTGCTTGGACGGCTTTACGCAGCCATCGATGCGGGGATCCCGACAGGGATTTTTGAAAAACTCGATATTTTTTGGGCAAGATTGGCGATGCATATTCGCGCCGAACATCTCCATTTGTTTCCGGCAATTCTTAAGGCTGTCGAATCAAAAGAGAAAACATCCCTGGATCCGTCACTTGAGTCTGTTCAATCCACGCTAAATCAGCTTCGCAAGGACCATGATCTTTTTGTACGTGAGTTGGCTGCCGCGGTAAGACTCGCGCGGGAGATCGTCGTCGAAGATAAGGCAGTCGCGGAAAAGATCTCGATGATTCGAACAAGGGTCGCGGGCGTTCATAAACTCCTCGAACAGCATAACGAAGTTGAAGAGTCTCACGTTTATCTTCTGGCGGAACGGCTCATTGATAGTTCACAGCGCACAGCCTTAATAGAACTGGAACAGCGCGAATTAGATAACCTTCCGCCGCGTTTTGAGGGAGACCGAACCGGCAGTCAGAAACGCGATTACGACTAAAACGTGCGGCGGTTCTGTTCGAATGTCGAAACACGCACGAGGCAAGTGTTAATAACGCTGAACCCCTACGGATAGCGCGCGACTTATTCAGAACGCACACTTACGACGTGCGTGTTCCGACAGAAGTGCCTTTACACCCGTTTTTATTGACCCAGGGGTATTACACAACTCTTACATCGACGCGTTTGGATCGGGGTTAAAATTCTATAAACGGCTGTGAAAAGTCGGCGAAAAATGTGCGGCAGGTTTTCCGCCCCCACTGGTTCTATTAAAGATCGCAGGGCCGGAAATTCTGAATCAGCCCCATGCGCTGATGCAGTTTTCATTTCCTGTTTATTTTAGCGGCGCGGTTTGCATTTTATCCTGGAGGCCTAATCATGAATGTATTGCTTGTTTATCCCGTATTCCCGGAAACCTACTGGAGTTTTAGTCACGCACTACCATTTGTCGGCAAGAAGGCAGCCTTTCCGCCGCTCGGGCTATTGACTGTTTCGGCAATGCTGCCTCAAACGTGGAAAAAGAGGCTCGTCGATATGAATGTTGAAAAGCTATCCGAAGCCGATATCGAATGGGCGGATATTGTGTTTTTGAGTGCGATGATCGTCCAGAAGGAATCGTTGAATAAAGTCATAAAACTCTGCAAGAGAATGGGAAAACGCGTTGCGGTTGGAGGTCCGTTTGTCTCAACCAGTTCGAACCTTGTTCCGGAAGCGGATTTCATTTTTATCGGTGAGGCCGAAACGACGCTGCCCGCGTTTATCGGGGATCTAAAGAACGGTACTCCAAAGCGAAAGTACGAAGCACCAGAGCGCCCGACGCTTGATTTGACTCCGCTCCCGGATTTTCAATTGATCGATCTGAGCCGGTACACCTCGATGAATATCCAGTTTTCCCGCGGCTGCCCGTTTAACTGTGAATTCTGCGACATTATTGAGATCTACGGCCGATCACCGCGGACAAAATCGAGCAAACAAATGATTGGTGAATTAGAGGCATTGCGGGTGGCGGGTTGGCGCGGGACGGTCTTTATCGTTGATGATAATTTTATCGGAAACAAACGCGAGGTCAGGAAGTTTTTACCGGATCTTATTGAATGGTCAGCTTTACATGGCTCGCCCTTTTCCTTTTTAACGGAGGCGAGCATAAACCTGGCCGAAGATGACGCGTTGCTTCAGATGATGCAGGATGCGGGTTTTCATCGCGTTTTTGTCGGGATCGAAACACCGGCCCTCGAAAGTCTGAAAGAGGCAAACAAAAGCCAAAACATCAAACGTGATCTGCTTGAATCCGTTCGGATCATCCAATCTTATGGAATGGAAGTTATGGCTGGTTTTATCGTCGGGTTTGATAATGACCCGGCGGATATTTTTGAACGGCAAATAGGATTTATTCGCGAAAGCGCAATTCCGCTCGCAATGGTCGGTATGTTAACCGCACTGCCAGACACACAGCTCTGGCGGCGACTCAAACGCGAAGACAGACTTCTCTATGAAAGCTCCGGAAACAATACCGATTGTTCTCTTAATTTTCGCCCAAAAATGGACCGGGAATTTCTTATTGACGGCTATCGAACTCTCCTTGAAACGATCTATTCCTCCGGGGAATTCTATCAGCGCGCATTTGATTGCCTGTCGCGCGTAAAAAACAAAAAGATAGGCCATCGGAAAATCACGATCTCCGATCTCAGATCTGCAATTAGGTCAGTCTGCCGTATCTTCTTGAAACTCGGCGTGAGGGAGCCGGAACGAGTTAAATTTTGGAACTATGTTTTTCGGGTCGCATTTCAGTATCCGCGCGGTCTCGAAAACGGGATCGCGCTGGCCGCGATGGGCTACCATTTTAGAAAAGTCACAGAGACCTATTGCGAGACACCGGGTCTGAAGTCATCTTGACCACAAGCTCAAACCATGGTTGTCAAGATATCTTTGATATCCTGGTCGGTCGTGTCCGGATTTATAAAGCAAAATCGCGTAACTGTCTCAAATTCGTCGCCCGTTTTCCACTTAGTAGGGGCGACGAGGGCGAATCCTTCGCGGTGATTTTTGTATGTCCAGTTTCTATAATCTTCCGATGACCAGCCTTTTCGGCGGAAAATAACGCACGAGAGACTCGGTTCGCGTACCAATTCGACGTGGTCTGTTTCGGTGATCAATCTTCCGGCAATTTGCGCGAGCTCAATGCCCCGCTCGATCGCTTGCTCGTAGCGGTCCGTGCCGTGCATTGCCAGAGAAAACCAAAGCGGAAGTCCGCGAACCCGCCGGGTAAGCTGGATCTGATAGTCCGCGGGATTGAATCCTTTTGCTCCTTCGTCTGAAAAAATATCGAGATAAGAGCCCTCCTGCGAATGCGCAGATCGTGCCAATGCAGGTTCTTTATAGATCACGGCGCCGCAGTCGTAGGGGGAAAAGAGCCATTTATGCGGATCGATCGTAACGCTGTCTGCCATTTCGATCCCGTTAAACAGATATCGGACAGAACCAGCCGCCAAAGCTCCGCCGCCGTATGCAGCGTCAACGTGAAACCAGAGATTTTCTTCCTGACAAACTTCAGCGATTCCCGCGAGATCATCAATAATGCCTGCATTCGTCGTTCCGCCGGTTGCGATCACCGCAAAGACGCGCCCGCGTGTTTCCGGATTTAACTCATCAATAGCCTGGCGGAGTTGAACGCCTTCAAATTTGTCGTCCGTTTCAACAAAAAGCACATCTGCGTCGATCACTTTCGCCATTGATCTGATTGAAGAGTGTGCGGAACGGGCGGCGATCACAATACCCCGCTGATCTATTTTCGACACGTCTTCGCTTCGCCACGACTCTCTGGCAGTGACCATCGCTGAGAGATTCGCAGCCGTGCCGCCGCTTGTGAAAACACCAAACGCTCCTTCGGGCATCCCGGTCAATGAGACAAGCCATTCCATTGCTTGATTTTCGGCGAAGATACAACCCGCTCCCTCAAGCCAAAATGCTCCGTGGACGCTTGATGCTGAAGTCACAAGATCAAACATGACGGCGGCGCGGGTTGGCGATGCGGGTACGAATGCAAGATGTCTTGGATGGTCGATCGGAACACTTGCCTTGATCAGCGTTTCACGAAAAAGCGCAAACGCTTTTTCGCCTCCGATCCCATCCGGTGTTATCGTTTCGCCGACCAAAGCCTTTAATTCTTCTTCTTTTTTCGGAAATCCGAGATCGGGATTTGAGTTGGTAATACGGCCGATCGCAAACTTGATGACGTCGAGTGACATTTCCACCAGATCGATATCAACATTGTGCATATTTGAGTATTGCTTGTTATTAAAATGGCTCATATTATCTTGTAATTACAGGTAGTTCGGTTAGTTTGGACAATCGCTCCCTGAGGTCTTCCAGGTGTTCTTTTGAAATGGTCTTTAATCGTGTGAATTCTTGCAGGGATTCGACCATATTTCCGCGTGTTTCAAGAGAATACTTATTTGGAACGGGGCGCGACGGCAAATTTAGCTGAACTTCATCAGGTTCCAGTGAATTCAGCACTTTGGCAAACTCCTGCGTTTCAAATTCGGTTGGTGAACGCAGGATCATCGTTTGAATCGCAAGAAAACCACTGAAATCCGTCCGCAAAAGCCTTATTCCCGAAATTATAGATTCGAGCGAAATATCGGGATGAGGACGATCGATTCGCTGCAACGTTTCATCTGTCCAGGAGTCGAGTTTGCAAAAGATCTTTTCGGCCTGAGAAATCTCTTTGCGGACCTCCGCTAAGTTAAGAAGCGTCGAATTGGTCAAAACAATTGTCGGCTTGGCGCAAATGCGTTTTATCTCCTGAATTACTTCGCCCAGATTCTTTGCGAGAGTCGGCTCCCCGCTCCCGGAAAACGTAATGACATCAGCAGCTTGCCATTCGGAATTTTCCAGATCCTGCAATACTTTTTCTGTCGAAACAAAAATATCCCGCGTTGTAGTCACCCGGTTTATTTTTCCAAGCTGGCAATATACACATTCAAACGAGCAGATCGAATCAATGCATAACAGGTCGACGCCGAGCGAACTCCCGAGACGCCAGGAGTGAACGGGGCCGTAAATACTGCTGGGAATCGGGTTTTTCATCTCGTTTCTTTTTCTAATGAATGCCTTTAGCAGCAGGGAAAAAGAGAAATTTCATGTGAAATTGTTGTAATGCGCGGCGGCAGGTTTATTTAACCTGACATGCAGCCTTACTATCTAAATAAGAACCAGCGTCCCGGCGTTTGTGCGGTGGAATTTGGTCAAGAACCTTCAGACTCTTATTCCTGAATCGGTTTATTAAATCAGATGTTTAGATAATGTCCAACGATAACCGAAAGCACGACGAGGACACCATATATTACTTCCCATATTCCGATCTTCATCGCTTTCATTTTTCGGCGATAAGCCGATAGTCCGAGGACGGCTCTTCCAAGCAAGATAACAAATATCGCAAGTGTAAGTTCTGAAGCCAGACCGAATCCGGATAGCACCCCGATAAAGCCCAAGGCCAGAAAATGGACGATCGCAACCGAAATACCAGAATACTCCTTGCCTTTTTCAAGTTTCAAACGGTTTCTGACATATCCGATCGACGGGATCATGCGGGCTATAAAGATTCCCCAAAGTGAAACCGCAGCCGCAACACTCCAGCCGCCGGCGAGCGCGATGACAGCAGCTGAGGACGAGATCGCAACAGCACCTGTCAGTTCAGGGATCAATTGGCGGCTTTTCCTTGAAACATCGCAGTATAACTGATAGATCGCAAGCGGAACGACCAGCACAAACGGTACGAAAGCCAATAGCGGAAGGAGGTAAATACTTCCCAGCAGTCCGATCAGGAAGACCGTCCCGTAATATAACGTGTATCTGAAGGCAACCGCTGTTTCATCCGGATTTCTTCTTGTTTTCCAGTTTGAAGCGAAGACCTTGAGCGGCTGCCGCGCAAGAAATGCCCCCGTAACAAATACAGAGATCCAAAAAGCGGAAAGCGTCGGAGCGACGACCACGGCTGCTAACAAAGGCTCAAACAAAAACCCCCAGGACCCGTGTTCATTTGGCAAAATAATTCCCCGAAGGCGCACTTTCTTTGGTGAATCGATTGTTAAAACATTTGCCGGCATTTCATTTCTGCCTCCCTATTTTACGCGGATCACCTAACACATAGTTTTTGGTTCCGGATGCGGAAAATTGTCGCTTTGATCCTCGCCCTTTCGCGGGTTGAGACAGACGAAATCTTTTTCGATCAAAATTTGCAGTTCTCCATCAACCCCTTCTATCCCGACATCTTCGTTCGCAACCCATTTTTCAGCTATATTGTCGGGAACGGAAACTACAATGCTTGCGCCGTCAAACGAAGCGTGAAGCGTCTTGGCGGGATCTTTCCTGATCACGTAATGAAATCCGCGTTCATTCCGGTCGCCAAAATTCACGCTTTCTCCTACCGTCCCTTCTGACCCAAACTGCTCGACCTCCGATCGGGTTAGACGCAAACGAATAGAATTGCCGCATATCCTGAGTTTCATATTTTTCACCACAAACAAATAAGATTTAACGCCAACATCAACTTACTACATAAGAGTGTATTGAAATTATGATTCAAATCATTTTAATAAAGATAAATTTCCGTTTTACTTAACTCATTTCCGATGGTTCTCCTCGGAAAATTATAATTGCAGTTTTTTCGAAATTTCCACGGAACGAAAAAACCGTTTTTGAAAAGGTTGATAAACACGGCTTGTAAACGCATTCAAGGTGAGCAATCTCATCAGCAAAATGATATGAATTGACTATTGTTTGGATTGCGGCAAAAAGCAACTATAACCTTAGGAGATAAATGGATACGGTTATCGGGTGATAGCTAGGTATTTGGTAGTTACCCCCTTTATCGGCGACAATTCGCAAATGAAAAGTTTTTCGCGAGAGGGTTAACACTTATATGGAAACGACAGCACCCAAAGGTGCAAACAGAATTCTGTTTATGAACACTTTGGCGTTCACCGTTTGCTTTGCAGCGTGGATGCTAAACGGAGTCCTTGTAACCTTTTTGACAGTTAACCGTGTTTACGATTGGAGTGCGACCGAAGTCGGCTGGCTTCTCGGAATTCCCGTGCTAACGGGTTCGATATTTCGCCTTCCGGCGGGGATCCTGACCGATAAATATGGCGGAAAACCCATTTTTACCACGGTTCTGATCTTATGTGCGATCCCGATGTATCTCCTTTCGACCGTCGATTCATTTGTCGGATTTGCGTTGTGCAGTTTCGGTTTTGGGCTCGCAGGTGTCTCATTCTCCGTCGGGATCGCCTATACATCTGTTTGGTTTCCAAAAGGACGTCAGGGGCTGGCACTTGGAATTTTCGGAGCCGGAAATGCAGGAGCGGCATTAACGACACTTTTTGCACCAACTCTTCTGAATTTGTTTACAAATAATTCGAACGATGTTGAAGGCTGGCGGACCCTTCCGGTTGTATACGCGGCGATCCTGGTCGCTATGGCGATCGTTTTTTATATTGCAACGACGAATAAAAAACCTGAGAGCAACGCTAAGACGCTTAAACAGCAATTAGAACCGCTTAAAAATGTTAGGGTCTGGCGATTTGGCCTGTATTATTTTCTGGTCTTTGGGTGTTTTGTAGCGTTTTCACAGTGGCTCGTTCCCTATTTTGTGAATGTTTATTATCTCCCGCTTGTAACGGCAGGATTTTTAGCCGCTTGTTTTAGTTTTCCTTCCGGCGTGATACGCGCACTGGGCGGCTGGATGAGCGATTTTTTTGGCGGCAGAAAAGTAATGTACTGGGTGCTTGGTACATCGGTTTTGATCTCATTTCTCCTGATCGTTCCAAAGATGGAAGTTACTTCGCCGGGCAAGGGAATTACTGCGGAAAAGGACGGAACGGTAACAGCCGTTGCAAAGGATTCGATCACGATCGACGGAGAGAAGGTTTATAAATTTAACGCAAGAAAAGGAGTTCCGAGATCGATCGAGGAGGGAATAGTTGTCTTCCCAACCAAAGAGATCTGGCAGGAATCGGTCGTCAAAGTTGGTCAAACCGTAATGCGAAAGGAATTACTCGCTAAGGGCGTGACAAAGATATATTTTCAGGCAAACGTTTGGATCTTCGCCGTTTTGGTTATCCTGCTTGGAAGCATTTGGGGGATCGGGAAGGCTGCGGTCTATAAACATATCCCTGAATACTTTCCTGAAGAAGTCGGCGTGGTAGGCGGAATGGTCGGAGTACTCGGCGGTCTTGGCGGATTCTTTTCGCCGATCATTTTCGGATATCTGTTGGACGGTACGGGGCTTTGGACAAGTTCATGGATGTTCATATTTTTCTTGTCGGCAATTTGTCTGTTCTGGATGCACACGGTGGTTCAGAGAATGATGCACGGCGATCATCCGGAATTAATGAAAAAGATCGAAAAGTAGAATACAAAAGAAAAGCAGAAACACACAGGAAGTACATCCGCGAGTTTCATGCAAAAAAGGGAATTATTCATATGGCAACCTGGCTTGATAAATGGACACCGGAAGACGAAACCTTCTGGAACGAAACGGGCAGCAAGATCGCCTGGCGGACGCTAACCGTCACTACGATCACGCTCATCCTGTCGTTTGCGACGTGGTTTATGATGAGTGCGATCGTCGTCAAACTTCCTGGAATTGGGTTTAATTTTACGACGACGCAGCTCTTCTGGCTGGCAGCAATGCCCGGTCTTGCTGGCGGGACTTTGAGGATCTTTCATACATTTTTGGTTCCGATCGTCGGTACCCGCCATATCGTTACGTTTGCGACGTTTATAAAGATCTTGCCGTGTATCGGTATCGGTTTGGCGGTTATGGATCCGAACACGCCCTTCTGGGTGTTTATGATCCTGGCGTTTACGGGCGGTTTTGGCGCAGGAGACTTTTCTTCATATATGCCTTCAACGAGCGTGTTTTTCCCAAAACGCTTGCAGGGAACCGCGTTAGGGATTCAGGCGGGGATCGGAAATTTCGGTGTCAGCGTGGCACAATTCGTTACGCCGGTGATCATCGGTGTTGCATTGGTAGGAGGACCGCAGGTATTTAAGAAAATCGATCCCACGACAAAAGCAGTTCTTTCGATAGAAAACATGTGGCTCCAAAACGCGGCATTTTGGTATATTCCATTTTTGATCGTTTTGGGCTTTACCGCCTGGTTTACGCTGCGAAGCGTACCGCTTCACGCCTCATTTAAGGAGCAGCTGGATATTTTTGGAAATAAACACACCTATTTCTGCACGATAATCTACTTAATGACCTTCGGTGCGTTTTCGGGTTTGGCGGCGGCATTTCCGTTACTTATAAAAACGCTTTATGGGAGTTTTCCGAATCCGCCCGATGCGTTAGCTTACGCATTTCTCGGACCGCTCATCGGTTCTGCGAGCCGGGTTTTATTCGGGTTTATTGCTGACAGAACCGGAGGAGGGATCCTTACGCTCATCACCGGGTTCGCTTTGGTCATCGGAACGGTCTTGTTGATTGCGCTCGGTCTGCTAAATCCAACTTCGGTTGATCAATTCCCGATGTTTGTTGCAATTATGCTCGCGTTGTTCTTCTTCACCGGAGTCGGTAATGCGGCAACATTCCGGCAGTTTCCAATAATCTTCGGAGACAATCCGCGACAGGGCGCAGGAGTGATCGGCTTTACAGCTGCGATCGCCGCCTACGGTCCGTTCGTATTCGCAATTTTGATCGGAACGATCCTTGGAGCTACCGGAAGCGTGACACCTTTCTTTTCGGGGTTAGCCGTTTTCTTTGCAGTCGCAACATTTATCAACTGGTGGTACTACGCACGAAAAAACTGCGAGAAGCCGTGTTGATCTTCAGGAAATGTATCATGAAAATATATTGTCAAAACTTTGCCAAAATTAGCGTATTTACCTTATTGCTGTGTTTTGCGATCACGGCACAGCCGTCAACGACTCAAGAGCCAAATGCGGTCAGGGTAGATGATCGTGTCAAGCAGCTGGAGTTACAGCTTCAGGCGATGCAGTTGGAACTCGAAACGTTGAAAAGTGCTCTAACTAAGAAGGAGACAGGCTTCGCGGAGGTTGAAACCATTGCTGTCAATACCGGGAAAACGGAAAATGCAGAAAAGGCTCCGAATTCAAAAACCGAACCTGAGAAAAAGACCGGCACCAAAGATTTGAGCATCGATGTCGGGAATTACAAAGTTACGCCTTACGGGATTATTTTCTTTAACGCTTTTGGCAATAGCAGCGGGACCAACAATTCCGACGATCCGCTGTGGGCAACGCCGGGCGGGAAAAGCAACGTCAGCGCAAGCGGCAGGCAAACGCGCTTTGGTGTAAAAATCACGGGCGGAAAGATCGGAAATGCTGCCGTTACGGGCGTTGTTGAAGCAGATTTTTACGGCGGATTTCCGGGTGTCGGAGTTGGCGAGAATATGGGGGTTCTTCGTCTTCGTGTCGCCAAAGCCGAGTTCGAATGGGAGAGGACATCGTTGATCGCCGGGCAGGATTGGATGATCTTTGCACCGAATAATCCAACATCGATCGCTGCAGCTGCGATCCCGCAGTTTGCCGCTGCGGGAAATCTGTGGTCTCGGCTCCCGCAGGTTCGCCTCGAGCAAAAACTTGGCAAACGCTTTAAATGGCAGGGCGCGGTACTTGCGCCCGGAACCGGAGACTACCCAACAAGCGGAACTCCCGCGCTGCTGCAGCCGAGTTCCGGTGCGGCTTCGAATATTCCATTTTTCCAAAGCCGTATTTCTTACACCGAGGGGAATTGGTTTGGAACCAAAAAAACGGGCTCGATCGGTTTTGGAGGGCATTACGGGCGGTCGAATGTAACAGTTGGCAATTCTTCGAGCGACATTGATTCGATCGGGCTCGCAGTGGACTGGAACTTCCCGATCGTAAACAGGGTAGATCTAAAAGGGGAGACATTTTTTGGGCGGAATTTAGGCGGCTTTCAGGGCGGCATTTTCCAGGGCTATAATACCGATTCTGTGTTCCGGCAAGACAATATACTTACTGCCGGAGGAGTTAGGGGGATTTCAACAAGAGGCGGCTGGGCACAGATCGGATGGAATCTGCCGGCGCTAAAAGACCGTCTGACAGCATTCGCTTCTATTGGAATCGACAGCCCGCGAAGGAAAGATCTGCAAACTCTCAGCAACCGGGATTTTCGCACGCGAAATTTTGGATATGCGTTTGATCTCATCTACAGACTCACGCCAGAGTTTTCGATCGGAGGAGAATTCCGGCGTCTGGAAACTTCATACTTCTTTACTTCCAAACAAGAGGCAAGTCACGTAAATCTTGGCGCTTCATATTCATTTTAGAAAAAGAACCTTGCTAACCTGATTAGCAAGGTTCTTCAGAAGTGATAATTTCCGTTTTTGTTTATCCGACCGCAGCAAAATGTTTTAGGTACACACCATGACGAACTTGCGGGTGAGCAGCTGCTTTAGCGGTGGCATACGGATGATAGAAATAAATGAACCACTCACCCGGTTTTCGTTCTTCTGCCCAGCTGGCCATTTTAAATCGGCGTAGAAATAACTCTCTTAGCGGGATCGGATCAAAGGGATGTCTGATGAGCAGGACGTCCATCTCACGATTCAAATCTTTCCGTCCGTGAATGATCAGGCGCAAAGGATCCCGTTTGGCAAAGTGAACGGGCATAAGATCAAGATAATTCACGCGGCTTGAGGAGTCGTCAAGATTCGAGATCTCTTCAGGCTTTGCCGACGGATTCGTTTCGTAAAAATTAAGGTCATTTTGATCAAGTGCAGAAAGCTCCTTTGACAGCGTGTCTTCATCTTCCCCAAGAGCCAGATTCAATACGTAGAGAATCTCCGAAAGCGGAACCCGGGCAACTTTTGCCGCTTGTTCAATCGTCACCCTGCCTCCCATAGCGCGTCTTAGGACGGGATGACGGAGGCGTTCAAAATTTTCCGAAAGCATTTCAAGCGTGCAGATCGCTTTTTCTTCATCGATAGCCAGAATATCGTTGATCGTCATGTCACGCTCAACTTTCATCGTTTGTTCTCCTCCGATACCATTTTAGATGCGTCTATCCTACACTATCGCCGGCTTAAAATATGTGATCCAGGTCACGTTATCGTCAAACATCCGGATGGTTCGTTAAATTCTCCAAACGAAACCTGAGCTTTAAAAATATGGGAGTGACCGTTAGAATTTTGGTAATGACTATGGACAAAGTTGCGGTCCTCCGTCAAACGGAGCTATTTGGCGATCTGAGTGACGAAGTTCATCAGGTACTCGCTAATCACGCGATCGAAAAACAACTTGCGCGAAATGAGATCGTCTTTATCGGAGGCGAGGAGGCCTCCGGGCTATTCGTGATCGCGGAAGGGTCGGTGCGCGCTTTTCGAACGGGACAGGACGGGCGGGAACAGACCATTCACGTTGAGCGGGCGGTGACAACAATTGCGGAAGTCCCTGTTTTTGACGAAGGCAGGTATCCTTCTACTGCGGCGGCTGAAGAAGCGACAACTCTTTTATTTCTCGACAAACATGAAGTTCGCGAACTTAGTCTTCAGTATCCTCAGATCGCTTTGGCAGCGACCAAGCTGCTTGCACGGCGACTTCGCCGATGTGCAAAACTTGTCGAGTCGTTGTCGCTTAAGGAGGTCGGTCAGCGTTTGGCACAAATGCTTTTTGAGGAAGCAGCGCTGCGAGGCCGCAGGACTCCCGACGGAGGGCTACGATTCAAGCAAAAGCTTACTCATAACCAATTGGCGGCCCGGGTCGGAACGGTTCGCGAGGTTATTACACGAGCGCTTGTTCGGCTTCAGCAGCAAAAGCTGATAATAGTAAACGGGAAAGAGATCATAATTCCGGATCCGGAGGTCCTTTCCGGTTATGCAGATTCTGAATAAGACCGTGCTGGTAACGACTTATAGATATCCTAAATCTGGTTAATTAATGTAGTTGACTACTCAAATTTTGTTGATTATTATGTAGCGTACTACCTATTGGAGGGATTCGTTGATGGAAAGTACTGACTTTTTAAGGGAACTGGGGTTTTTGAGTTTTGTGACAAGATTGAAGCGTTTGAGCGATACGATGATCCACGACGGCAGGAAGATGTATAGAGAACTCGGAATGGATATCGAACCGAATTGGTTTGTGATCTTCAAACTTTTTGAAACCAATGACGAGCTTACGGTGATGGAAATTGCTGAAAAGATAGGGTTTGCACATCCCTCGGTGATCACCATCGTAAATAAAATGGTGAAAAGGGGTTATCTGCGTTCGCGTCAGTGTGACGACGACAGCCGCAGACGGATACTGGTTTTGACCAAAAAGTCGCACGAAAAATTGCCCGAATTTGAAAAGGTATGGACAGCCGGAATCGCCGGCATGAAAAAAATGCTCTTAGACACAAATGCGCCGGAATTTCTTGACCTTCTCGAATCGAGGATCGCCGAAAGCGGTTTTCGCGAGCGAACCCTAAAATGTGTCGAACCAAAAAGGGACGTGAAAATAATACGATTTGAATCGAAATACGCGCGGGATTTTGCCGAAGTGAACTATGAATGGCTCGAAGAGTTTTTTTCGATCGAAGATCATGACCGCGAACAGCTCGATAACGCGGAAAGCTATATAATCAAAACCGGCGGACAGATCCTGCTTGCAAGGATCGATGATGTGACGGTTGGAACCGCAGCACTAATCGCAACACCCGATCCGGATGAATACGAGCTCGCAAAAATGGCGGTGAGAAATAAATACCGCGGCTACAGCGTAGGAAAAAAGTTAATGATTGAATGTATTGAATACGCGAAAGCTGCCGGCAAGAAGTTCATTACGCTCGAATCAAACCGTAAACAGATCCCGGCGATCAATATGTATAAGAATTTCGGATTTGTTGAGATCGAACGCGATCCGAATTCACAATTTGCACGGTCCGATATTCGGATGCGGCTGACATTTTGACACTTTTAAAGTGCAAAAACAGGGTTCCTGTTTATCCAGCGTCCGTTTGTAAAATCAGGAATGTCCTGTGGTTCGCTTCCCGCGGCGATCGACCGTTCTGACAAAGGCGTGATGACCATCATCGTCGCTGCGTCATAAACATCGATCGGAGGGGCCGAATTCGCTTTCGCTGATTCAACAAAATCATTCAGAACAAAGAAATCCATTCCGCCGTGACCGGTGCCTGCCGCGCGGTCTTCGAATTTCTTCCAGAGCGGATGATCGTATTTCTCCAGATAGGGGAGCGAAGACTCCCAGGAATGGGATTTCGGGCTGGTGCCTTCGAGATATATCTGATTTCCGTCTTTCATCCAAAGACCTTTTGTGCCCTGAACGCGAAAACCGAGTGAATACGGACGCGGCAGATTCGTATCATGATGCAGCACGATCACCTCTCCGTTTGCGCAGGTGATCACCGTAGTTACGATATCTCCAAGCTTAAATTTCAATTTTGCATTCGGATGATCCATCCCGCCTTTTTCCACAACGTAGTTATGCAGACCGCGGGCTTTTGTTGCCGTCGAGGTAAGCGATGTCAGTCGGTTGCCGTAGTTTATGTCGAGATAGGTCATGACCGGACCGAGGCCGTGCGTCGGATAAAGTTCACCATTGCGTTTTATCGAATGCTGCGTCCGCCAGCGGGCCTCACTGATCCCTTTTTCGCCAAATTCAGCACCGGGCTGAAATTTGATCGCACGAAGGTCGTGCTGATAACCGCCTTCACATTGCAGCAGTTCTCCAAAAACCCCTTCACGAACCATTCTGAGCACTGCCATCACATCCCGGCGGTAGTTTACGTTTTCAAGAAACATCAGATGGGTTCCGGTTTCTTCGTGAGTTCGGACAAGTTCCCAGGTTTCTTCAACCGACGTCGCTCCTGAAACTTCTATTCCGGTGTATTTTTCCGCTCTCATCGAATCGACAGCCATCGGAACATGCCACAGCCACGGAGTGCTGATTATCACGGCGTCGAGTTCCCGGATCATCAGCAGATCACGATATGCTTTTTCTCCGGAATCAAATACCCTGGATCTTTTTTGTCCGGCCTTTGAGATCATTTCCTGCGCGATTTTGATCCTTTTCGGATCGATGTCACAGATCGCTGCAATTTCAATATCGTCTCGCTCGAGAGCATTTTTCAGGTGGTTAGTGCCGCGGAGGCCGACTCCGATCAAACCCAAACGAAGTTTGGATTGAGGTGCGCCGAACGAGAAATTCGGCGTTGCCGATAATGCCAATCCCGTCAGAGCGGTTGTTTTTATAAAATCTCTCCGTTTCATATATTTCTACTCCAAAAAGTTAAAGAAAGTTTGTTCTGATCTTCCGCCAGATCATTACGAGTACGGCGGCTGAAATCAATGCCGCTGCGATCAGGGCGGAAGCCGCGGCATAATTTCCGTAAAGCAGATGGCCGACTGCAAACAATGCCGAATAGATCAAAACGGTTCCGGTTAACATTGCCAGCAATCCTTCCGAAATGTTCGAGCGGGTTTCCGCAGATCTGATCCGGATATCATTGTCTTTTGCTTTTTCAACAACAGCATTCCAGCCGCTGCCTCCCGGCCGGATAAGTTCATAAAAGCTGAATAATGTTTTGTCAGATTCGGGCGGTGTAAAAAATGTAACTGAAAGCCACGAGATGGTCGTCACAAACACGACAAAGGGAAATCTCAAATAGCTTTCAAAAAATCCGGTCTCTCCAAAAAGAACTTCTCCGAGACTTGTAAAGGTGAGAAGTATCGAAATCATTCCCGAAACGACCATCGCCGTGATTTCACTCCAGGCGTTTATCCGCCACCAAAACCAGCGAAGCAAAAATATCAGCCCTGACCCCGCACCGAACATGACGATAATATCGAAAACCTGCATCGCATTCGTGAACGAAAGTGCGACGAGAGCGCTTATGATCATTAGAAAAACCGTGGCGATCCTTCCGACGTTTACCAGCGTTCTTTCCGAAGCATTCGGATCGATCGTCTGTTTATAGAAATCATTAACAAGATACGAAGCGCCCCAGTTCAAATGTGTGGAGATCGTACTCATATATGCCGCGACAAGCGACGCCAAAACGAGTCCGATCAAACCGCTTGGCAGAAATGTAAGCATTGCCGGATATGCCAGATCGTGACCGAGCTTGTCTGGCGATACATTCGGAAATGCGGTTTGAATGCTCGCAAGATCGGGGAAGACAATAAGCGAAGACAGTGCAACTACGATCCATGCCCATGGACGAAGCGCGTAATGCAGAATATTGAACAAAAATGTGGCAGCGATCGCGTGATTTTCGTCTTTTGCCGCAAGCATTCTTTGCGCGATATAACCGCCGCCGCCGGGTTCCGAACCGGGATACCAGGCGCTCCACCATTGAACGGCAAGGGGGATTACCAGAAGGGTTATTACCAAATTCGTGTCATTAAAGTCCGGCAGGATGGAGATCTTTGGAGCGACATTCGAATGCGTGAGCATTTGCGACAATCCGCCGACCTCTTCCAAATTGACCGTAAAATAGGCCGCTCCAAATGCGCCGGTCATCGCAACAAAAAAAAGGATAAAATCCGTGTAAACGACGCCGCGAAAACCGCCGACGGCACTGAAGGTAACGGTTACAATTCCGGCGATCCCGACTGTCACGACCGGAGATAACCCGAGCATCACTTCACCGATCTTGATCGTTGCCAACGTAACCGCGCTCATCATCAGCACGTTAAAAATCAATCCAAGGTAGATCGCACGGAAGCCTCTTAGAAACTTCGCCGGTTTTCCTCCATATCGAATTTCGTAAAATTCAAGGTCGGTCGTTACTCCGGATTTTCGCCAAAGTTTTGCATAGATAAAGACCGTAAGCATTCCGGTCAGCAGAAATGCCCACCATACCCAATTTCCGGAAACACCTTTATTGCGGACGATATCCGTTACGAGATTCGGTGTATCGGTAGAAAAAGTAGTGGCGACCATCGACATCCCCAATAGCCACCACGGAATATTTCTTCCTGAAAGGAAATATTCGGAAGTATCGCGTCCGGATCTTTTAGAAACTACAAAACCTATTGCGAGAATGAGAAAAAAGAGCCCGAAAATGATAATGTAATCGATCGTGACAAGTTTCATGATTTTGAACCCGAAGTCGCGCAGAACCCGAAGCAAAATGTATATTTTCTCGTTAAAAGCTTAGTACAGAGTGATTTAAGTTTTACGATATTATCGGAAATATTCAAAATAAAAAACAAACGATGACAAAAGTGACGCTTGTCGTTCTAGCGGCCGGATTGGGCAGCAGATTCGGCGGGATCAAGCAGCTTGAACCGATAAATTCGCATGGCGATACGATCGTTGATTTTTCGCTGTACGACGCGATCAGTTCCGGATTTTCGAAGATCGTTTTTGTTGTCCGAAAAGAAATAATCGATGATTTTCGTAGGAGTTTTTTGTCGAAATTAAGCGGCAGAGTGGATCTTGAATTCATTTGCCAGGAAACCGGTGATTTACCGGACGGGTTCTCGCCGGCAGCACGAACAAAACCCTGGGGTACTGCACATGCACTTCTAGCCGCAAAAAGGGCCGTACCGGGCAACTTCTGTGTAATAAATGCGGATGACTTTTACGGCCGGGAATCGTTTGAGAAAATTTTTGATGTGATGAGCCTCGCGGATCCGCACAGCAGTTCGCATGCAATGATCGGATACCGTTTGGAAAATACTTTATCCGAAAACGGAAGTGTTTCGCGCGGGCAATGCATGGTCAGCAAAGACGACTTCCTGACGAAGATCACCGAACGGAAAAAGATCAGCCGGATCGGCCGGAAGATCTTTGATGTTTCAAATGAAGAAAGAAAAAAATTGCCCGCGGAGGCGGTCGTCTCGATGAATTTCTGGGGATTTACGCCTGGTATATTCAATGAAGTTGAAGAGGGATTTAAACGGTTTCTATCCGATCAACACAACCACGAAAAGGCTGAGTATTTTATTACAAAAGCTATCGACAAAATGATCGAAGAAAAGCGCGGCCGCGTGCGTGTGATAAGGACTGCAGCAGAATGGATGGGAATGACATATCGTGAAGATAAGCTGAATTTGATGAACGGAATAAAGTTTTTGGAAAAAGAAGGTGTTTACCCTAAAGATCTATGGAATTAGCGTTTGATTTAGAAAATATCTTTGATCAGTTTGAAGCGGACGGCGGCTTTTCCGGCGCATCGGAGTTGGGCACCGGGCACATAAATGATACCTATCTGATCAGGACGGCCGGATCCGGGGATTATGTCTTGCAGCGCATAAATCACAAGGTCTTTCCCGATGTGCCTGGGCTTGTCAACAATAAGGTACTGATCAGCAATCACCTGAGAGAAAAATTGTCTTTTCTTCCCGGCGGTGAGCTGCAAAAACGCGTGCTGACGTTTTTGCCGACAAAAAGCGGCGCAAATTTTTATGTTGACCATGATGGAAATCACTGGAACCTGACGGCCCATATTGACGGATCAGTGAGTTATGAACGGGTTACAAGGAAAAATATAGCGTACGGCGCCGGCAGGCTGTTCGGCGAATTTCTTCATCTGACCACCGATTTTGACGCTTCCAAACTGATCGATGTTATTCCGGATTTTCACAAAATGTCGGTACGTTTTTCCCAGTTTGACGCGGCTCTTTCCGCTGCCGATAAAGAGAGAATTGAAAAAGCCTCGGAACTTATTTCGTTTGCCCAAATTCACCGAAGCGAGATGTTGACGCTTGAAAACCTTATAAACGAAGGAAAGATCGCCATTCGGGCTACGCATAACGACACAAAAATTTCAAACGCACTATTTACTGCGGACGACAAGCCATTATGCGTGATCGATACCGATACCGTGATGAAGGGGATCATACTTTTTGATTTTGGTGATGCGGTGCGGACAATTTGCAATACTGCAGACGAAGACGAAGCAGATATTTCGAAAGTTGAATTCGAACTCAGTTATTTTGAAGGATTTGCAAACGGGTTTCTCGAAGCGTTTGACGGCGAGATAACCGATGCAGAGGCGGAAAATCTGGCATTTAGTGCAAAGGTCATGACCTTTATTATCGGACTTCGAATGCTGACAGATTACCTAAAAAACGATATCTATTTCAAAACGGCCTACGAATCGCATAATCTTGACCGGGCCAAAAATCAGTTCAAACTGGTAAAAGAGATAGACCGGAATCTTGACAAGATGAACCGGATAATTTTTGGGTTAAGGTCACAGCACGGCAAAAAATAGAAAAAAGCATATTTCCTTAATCGGAAAATGCTTTTTGTCAGACCGGAACTTCCAAAACGCATGATCTGAAACGATCAATTCTTTGAGTTTTTTCTTACCGCTTCGAAATCCGAGCTCTGATTTGTCATCTTCCAGTTTCCGTTTTCTTTTACAAATTTGAGCGGGACGCCTGCCGGATAGGTTTGCGTAATAACGATCGCTTCAGCAACGTTACCGGCAATTCTTTCATTGATCACCTTGCATTGATTGCCGATCGGTTCACTGTCTTTTAAGTATTTGGAAACGCTTTTTCCTTCGGATTTTGCATCGGCGGTTAGTGCGCTCCAAGTGGCCTGCGAATAAACCGATTTTAGCGCAGTGTCATCGCCTTTTTTTAGAGCCGCACAATAGGAATCAACGACTGGTTTTAACGTCTCAGCAACCTTTTCTTCGGTTCGCGGGGGTTCAGCCTCGGTTTTCAGCGGGTTATTTGTATTCGATGCATTATTCTGAGTGGAATTCAGATTTGATTCAGAGACGTCTCCGTTGTTTGACGGAGTTGACGGTTCTTCGCCAGGGCAGCCTAAAAGAAACAGGGTAATAGTAAAAATAAATATAAAAAGCAGATTTTGAGATCGCATACTTTCTCCTTAATAATGCTAGTTCGTTTCGAAAGTAAAAGAGTATAAAACAAATAGGTGAAAATACAAGCAAATGAAAACTGAGACTCCGGAGCATTTTGGGTATTGCAGAACGTTTTTAGTAGACGACCTTCCCGGACAAATGACGCCTGCCGATCCGCATTTACAGATTTTTGACAATTACATTGAAAATACGATGATCCGGCTTCGGGAGGTCCGCGACCCGAAAACAAAGTTATGGGAGCGGTGTCTGGAAAAACGAATCGTCTCCGAAGATCCCGTTTTCAGGTTTCGCCGAATTTCATCGATCGAGCTCGATGAAACTGAATACGGATTATTTAGAAGTTTCAAGGGACGCGAGATACGCAAAAACCGCTATTTTTATGACGAGGGTGATCTTAATCTAAAGATAGATATTTTCCTTGGAAAACTCTGGGGGCTGAGCATTGCACGTGTCGATTTTCGTTCGATCGATGCAGTCAGAGGATTTACACCGGTCGAATACCTCGGCATTGAAACTACCCAAAACAGGTTTTTTGACGGAGAGAATCTTGTGAGTTGTGAGTTTTCCGATGTTCAAAGAGAGTATAGAAAAATGGCGGGCGATTAGAAAACCGCCCGCCATTCACTTGTAAAAAGGCCGATACTACCTGTTTCTCGGCGCCATCGGAACATAACGCTCTACCGATTCAAAGATTTGTAAATAGATCTTTGTTTCGCGGGGTATTAGATTTGTCCAGCCAGCACCGCCGCGTCTGATATATCCCGGCAATCTTGCGGGATTTGAATTATAGCCAGCCGCCATCAATTGTTCTTGAGTTGCGATCCCCTGATCCATTGCTTCACGAACCGTGCTGTTTGATAGAAGATCGTTCCAGGTCATCTGCATATAGAGCAGCATCGCCTGAGCGGCATTTTGATGGTCGCGCATCCCGGAAACAAAATCGGGATTTAATCCAACCTGGTAATATCTGGATCGAATCATTCGATAGGTCGAAGGAATCATTTGGACCATTCCGCCTGCACCTGCGCTGCTGACTGAATATCGATATGTTTGTCCCTGATTCAATGCATAAAGCGTATATACATCGTTGTAAATTTTCGGATGATATTCCGTTCGGAAGCGGTAATGGTCTACGTGCTCAACCAGGGCAAGCCTTTCAGCGATATCTACCACCTTCGGTTGGATAAAGATCCCTTTCTCGCGAAGTTTTTCACGCGCAACATCGAGCACATTTGCAAGATACGTTCTTCCAGCGCTTACATTTTCCGCGGTCACGATCCCGGGATGCGTTGAAACATAATATGCCATTTCCTGAAAACGGCCGAACTTTTCGATCGGATACTGCACGATCAACGGGAGGTGAGCACGATTGTACATGTCAAAGATCATTACCGGGGTGTTGACGCCGTTTCCGCGGATCGTCCGGATCCTGACAGTTTGTTCGTTTTCTGTCCTGACGACCGCGTCTGAATCAGTACCCAAAAACGTTGTTTTTGAGATCACGGCATAGTCAATTTTCTTGTTGGTCCAATCGTAAAAAGCCAGTCTGACGATCTCGGTTGTTTGCTCTTCGTCCGATAGAGAGATTCGCAGGGGCTGAGTTCGCATCTGTCGTTTTGCTTCTTCGAGCTTGCTTTGGGTTTCGCTGTAGGATAAAGATCTTGCCTGAGGATTAAAAACCGCGGGCTGCGACGTGTCGCTTTGGGTCTCATTTGTGGGAATTGGGGTCGGCTGCACTCTGGCATCATTTGTCGGGCTGGCGCTTGGAATAACGATGACCTTACGCGGTGTAGATTCAGGTGTTGGTGCCGCCGCCGGAATATTTTCAGTAACAATAACCCGCGGGCGTTTGGACTTCTCCGGAGAATCACCCGTCTGAGCAAAACCGCCGACAGTGACGGACGCACTTATAATTATGGCAAATACTAATTTTCTGTTCATAGATCTTTATGCTTATTAGATTGGAATTCAAGAGTGAAACTTCACTGAGAATTGGATTTAAGTAACGGTGGCGAAATACTTTTCCGCGGAAATTGGGATTCTCTGTAAACTGAAAAGGTTGTCGGTATTGGAAAAAATTATGCAACCTACAAATAATTATTATGGATATTTTTGGTTTGGCGTCAAGGTTAATTTTGCGATATAAGTAAAACAACCTATTATTTTGCAGCCCTCAAAATATCTAAAACGATAATAATTATTAAAAAACATTTTATCAATCGACCGTAAACAGCACGTATGAAAAAGTTATTTGGGACCGACGGCATCCGGGCAACGGCCGGGAAATTTCCGTTAGACAGGGAAACTGTGATTCGTATCGGAAAAGCGATCGCCCGTTATTTTGGAAGGGACATCGATCGTAAGCCGCGTTTTGTGATAGGACGGGACACAAGAGAATCCGGAGCCTGGATCGAAATGGCGTTTGCTGCAGGTGCAGCATCTGAGGGGGCGGTTTGCGAGTCAGCAGGAGTTATTACTACACCCGGAGTCGCGTATTTGACCGGTGCGGAAAAATTTGATGCCGGTATTGTAATCAGTGCTTCGCACAATCCTTACCAGGATAACGGGGTGAAAGTTTTTCTTCCTTCGGGTAAGAAACTTGACGGAAAGGCGGAGCGCGAAATAGAAAAAATGATCTTCGGGATGTCGGAAACTGCGGTCGAGGAGATCGGGGTCGATAGTTCAAATGCGACAGACCTTTGCGAAAAGTACCTGAATCATTTGATGGCAAATTTCAACGGTCTTGATATTTCAGGTACAAAGATCGTTGTTGATTGTGCAAACGGTGCGGCTTCTGGTCTTGCACCTGAATTATTTTCACGCCTCGGTGCTCACGTGACTGCGATAAACAACTCCCCTGACGGTACGAACATAAACAAGAATTGCGGATCGTTACACCTCGAAAACCTTCAGCGGGAGGTCATTGCCGGAGGAGCGGATCTCGGCGTTGCGTTTGACGGAGATGCCGATCGTTCACTTTTTGTCGATGAAAAAGGCGGAGTTGTGGATGGAGATGCAACAATGTGGATAATGGCACAGCATCTTCAGGATACCGGCAGATTAGTTCAACCGCTGATCGTCGCTACCGTTATGAGCAATATTGGTCTTGAGGTTGCACTAAGAACCCGCAGTATAGAATTGCTTCGGACCGACGTTGGCGACAAATATGTTTTAGGGGCACTTTTAGAAACCGGAGCGGCAGTCGGCGGAGAGCAGTCCGGTCATATAATTTTTCCGCAAAACGGACTCGTGGGTGACGGTTTGCAAACTGCCCTTTCATTGCTTGAAACTCAAATCAGAAGCGGAAGATCGCTGTCTGCTCTGAGAGCCGGGTTTGATCAGTTTCCGCAGATACTGGTAAACGTCATGGTCGGAGAAAAACGTCCCTTCGATGAAGTAGCTGAGATAATTGAAAAGGTTAGGGAGGTAGAGGCAAGTCTAGGCGATACCGGGCGGCTCTTGCTCAGGTATTCGGGCACGGAGAATCTTGCGCGAGTAATGATCGAAGGAAAAGATCAGATTCAGATTGAAAGACTCGCAAATGATCTCGCGGATGTTATAAAGACGAGCCTCGGCGGATAGAGTATGTTTGTGGTTCTGTATCGCTGGAAAATCGACCCGGAGCGTGAAGAGCAATTCATTAAGTCCTGGTCAGAAATCACAGGGTTCTATTTGGATAATCTTGATTCGCTGGGCTCACGGCTTCATAAAGGTAACGATGGACTCTGGTACGGATACGCCCAATGGCGGTCTGCAAAACAGCGGGACGACGCATTTCGCAGGTATGACGACAAGCCGTCTGATGACCCGCTGACAAAGGTCAGAAAGGAAATGTCTGATGCAATTCTTGAAAGACTCCCCGAGATACCGCTTAAAGTCGTTTCTGATCATCTGAAATAAAACAAATTGCTTCAACCTTTGAATCGCACTTGCGTTTTCTTATTGGAAAATTGTATATTCGTAAGTAATTGAAATAGTGTTTATTCACTATTTCTAGTGGTAGCTGGGGTGAGGACAGTTGCTGCGAATTGGCAGGTGCGGTACACTCCCATGTTGCTTCACCTGCTCTCAAATTAAGGAAGCCGTAAGAACATAGACTTACGGCTTTTTTCATTTTTTGAAATGAGACCGGATCATTCCTTAGAAATCAAACTTAGCAACCGCGAGCACTCGTACCGGGTTGAGATTGGTCATAACCTTTTGGAAGAAATTTCCGAATGGGCAGGCCGGACGCTGTCACCTGCTCCGCGAAAGATAGCATTGGTTTCCAATACAAAAGTTTTTGAGCACTATGGCCGATCGGCAGTCGAAAATCTTAGAAGCGGCGGGTTTGAAGTTTCACCGTATTTGATGCAAGACGGGGAAGAATTCAAGAATTTTGATTCCTTTCGGGGTGTCCTACGGTTCTTCGGAGAAAACAACCTAAGCCGTGCGGATTGTGTTGTAGCGATAGGTGGCGGAGTCGTAGGTGATCTTGCCGGATTTTCAGCATCGGTTTATCTTCGCGGAATGCGGTTTCTTCAAATTCCAACCACGCTTTTGTCTATGGTCGATTCATCTGTTGGCGGCAAAACCGGGATCAATGATGATACGGGGAAAAATCTGATCGGGGCGTTTCATCAGCCGAACGGCGTAATGATAGATCTTTCAACACTAAGAACCCTTGATTCCCGTGAGCTGGCGGCAGGTTTTTGTGAAATGATTAAACATGGTGTGCTTGCCGGCGAACCGCTTTTTAGTGAAACGGCGGACTTTCTTAAAAGATATCAGATCGGATTTTTCTCGAAAGCTTTTGAAACCGAAGAGTTCAGGGCAGATCTCGCATCACTTGTTCATGCAAATGTAAATTTTAAATCGCAGATCGTTGCCGGGGACGAATTCGAAGAAGCTGCTCGAACTGATCCGCGTTCCAGAAAGATATTGAATTTCGGACATACCGTGGCACACGCACTGGAAAAAACTACAAATTACACCTACTTCAAACACGGTGAAGCTGTTGCATACGGCATGCTTGCTGCCGCAGAAATTTCGAAAGAACTTGATATTTGTGATCATAATAGCTTAAAATCGTTTAACGATGTTGTTACATCACTCGGGCGCTTGCCCGAAGCGAACCACATCGATATCGAAAAGGTTGTCGAAGCGTTTACCTTTGATAAGAAAAATATTGGTCAATCACTCCACTGGATATTGCTTGAATCTATCGGGCAGCCAAAAATCGTAAAAGGGAATACGATCCCCCGGTCAGTTATCGAAAAGTCTCTGAGGAAAATCCTGGCTTAAAAAGCCATCTTTCGTTTTTTAAGGAGCAATTTAAGAATGAAAAACGATCTAAGGAATGAGAAATTTGCGCGTCAAAAAGGCGGCGCAGGCGTCAAACTGATACTTGTCCTAGTGTTTATTTTTCTGATAGGCAACGCCGGGTTTAGGTACGTACCGGTAGCCTACCAGGGGGAAACTCTAAAACAAGAATTGACCGCAGCTGTGATTCAGGGAATGGCAGTAGTCAGGGATGAAAAGCCTCAAGCAAAAGTTAAGAAACTGGTTACAGCTGTAGTTCGTAAAAACGGTGCACCGGACGACACATTTATTCAGGTTCGGGAAGTCAAGAATGTTGTTGAGGCGAGAGTCAGCTACGCAAAAAAGGTCGATATTTTGCCATTCGGGCTTTATGAGTACGACTATATATTCGACGAAACGGTGACACCGAGCGGCCTGTTATTTGATTAGCAGCATCAATTATAAAAGGGCAGAACGAATTTTGGCCGGCTGGATCTGAACAAGATTGTCCGGAGCATCGGCAAGCCAGGTTGTCGGGCAAACACCGCAGGTAGTACATTTTTCCACGGCAGGACAGGGAAGACTCGATAGACTTTGGTGCGCCTTTTCGTGTTCCGTCTTAAGGAAATCATGCGACAGACCTGAGTCGACGATCGACCAGGGCAAAAATTCATCATAATTTCGATCGCGGCTCGTGTGGAAGAAGGCGTCAACGCCGGTTTCACGAAGAGCCGCTTTAATATTGCCTTTGAGTCTTGCTGCAGAATCGATCACTTTAGAAATTCTCCGATCGCCTGACGAAAACAGGGCCTGTTCATGAGCGATCCTCGCAGACATAAACCTTACGTCAACATTGGGTATCCTCGACAGACCTTTGCATACATACCGGATCTTCTGCTTCAGTTCTTTTTCGCTGCAAATTGCGTCCCACTGCAGCGGAGTGTTTGGCTTTGGCACAAAGCCATTGAGGCTTGGAATGATCTTTCCGGCATACCCGAATTTCTTTCCGGCCTCGAGCATCCTGTCCTTAATACGTTCTACGAGTACAAACATCTCGTCAAGATCTTCCTGCGTTTCAGTCGGTAAACCCACCATCATATAGAGTTTTACGGTGAGCATTCCGCGGTCAAAAACGGCACCGCAAATATCGACGATCTCATCATTAGTCAGATTCTTATTAATAACTCTTCGAAGTCTGTCAGAACCCGTTTCCGGCGCAACCGCTATCTGCTGGTCTTTCGATTCAACAAGAGCATCAAGCAATTCATCCGAGATCTGATCCAGCCTGAGAGAAGATACGGAAATCCGGTAATCCATCGCGCGGAGTTCTTTCAATATGGTTGAAATTTCAGGATGATCGCAGACCGCCGTCGAAACCAATCCGATCTTATCGGTTTTTGAGCGCCATTCTTTTGCTTTCGCAAGAATGTCTTTTGCAGGAACAACGCGGGGAGGATAATAGTTATATCCCGCCCAGCAAAACCGGCAACCCTGTGAACATCCACGGGAGATCTCGACAAGAAGTCGGTCGCCCATTTCGGCTTCCGGCGACCAGACAGAAGTAGACGGACAAAATACATCCTGATTCATTAAGAATTCCGCGAGTTCGGTTTCGCCCCGTTTCAATGCGCGTCTTAATGTTCCTTCCTTAGGGTTAACTGCTGACAAAGTCCTTCCGATCCGTTTTGGAACGCCGTCAAACTTTGGAATGTAATCAAAAACGGTGTCATCATCGTTGTAGATAACATCGTAAAACTCGGGAATATAGAAACCGCGTCCGAGCCTGGCAAGACGTAAAAGGATCTCTTCTTTTGTACCGCCGTCAAGAATCGTATCGATTAGTTGATAGGCCAGGATCTCGCCCTCGCCGACGGCAATTATATCCGTAAAATCGGCGATCGGTTCGGGATTCAGAAACGAGGCAGCGCCGCCCATTACAACGAGCGGATGAAAATGATTTCTGTCCTTTGACCAAACCGGGATCTTCGACATCTGGAGCATTTTCGCCATGTTCAGATAGTCCGTCTCGAACGAGATCGAAAAAGCGACGATGTCAAAATCTCTCACCGGTGTTTGTGTTTCAAGCGAAACAAGCGGTTCTTTGTCCGAGCGGTCGTATTCTCTTTGCTCCAAATTATCGGGCAGAAAGACGCGTTCACATGAAACTTCAGGGATCCTGTTAAAAAGCTCATACATCGTGTGCATTCCGAGATTTGCCATTCCGATGGCATGCGTATTCGGATAACACAGCGCAACACGCAATTGAGCGCCGTGCGGATTTACTATGTAACCCTCTTCGGCTGCGAGTTTTTTTCTATAGCTTTCGACGATCTTCTTATTCATACAGTTACGAATCCAAAAGAATATCAGAAAGTAGCGGTTCTATCGACACAAAAAGGCGGTTTGCGAGAAGTAGCTATCCGCAAACCGCCTTAGCTCTACAAGATGATGTTAGTCCTGCTTTCCTTCAAGAAACGCTTTGAGTCGTCTTGATCGCGAAGGATGACGGAGTTTTCTCAGCGCTTTCGCTTCGATCTGCCGGATGCGTTCACGCGTAACTGTAAAGTGCTGTCCGACTTCCTCTAAAGTGTGCTCCGAACCTGTATTCCCGAGTCCAAAACGCATTTTGATCACCTTCTCTTCCCGCGGCGTCAACGTTGCGAGAACCTCATCCGTGATATCGCTTAAATTCGCAAAGGTTACGGATTCGGCCGGATTCAGGATCGATTTGTCTTCGATAAAATCACCGAGGTGCGAATCTTCTTCTTCACCGATCGGAGTTTCGAGAGAGATCGGTTCCTGCGCGATCTTTAAGACTTTTCGCACTTTTGAAACACCGATATCCATTTTTTTGGCGATCTCTTCACTCGTCGGTTCCCGGCCGTATTCCTGAACAAGGGCGCGTGACGTCCTGATCAATTTGTTGATCGTTTCGATCATGTGAACCGGGATCCGGATCGTTCTTGCCTGGTCGGCGATCGCACGGGTGATTGCCTGGCGGATCCACCATGTAGCATATGTCGAAAACTTGTAGCCGCGGCGCCACTCGAATTTGTCGACCGCCTTCATCAAACCGATGTTTCCTTCCTGTATCAGATCGAGAAACTGTAGACCGCGATTTGTATATTTCTTGGCGATCGAAACAACAAGCCGGAGATTTGCCTCGACGAGTTCGCGTTTAGCGATCCCGGCTTTTTGTTCATTGATCAGGATCGTTTGAAGCGAACGCTTGATTCGAAGCGTCGACATATAATTTTCCTTTTCAATCTTTTCGAGCTCTTTCTTTTGTTCCGCAATAGAGGCGTTAAGCTCTTTCTTTCTCGCCGGTTTTGGTTTCTTGGCGATCTCCTCTTCAGCCCGCCGGATCTTTCTTTCCGCCTGGCGGATCTCGCTGTTTATTTTGCTGATCGCACCGACCAATCTTTGACGGGCATATTCGGTAAGATCGAGGCGTTTTATCTCGTGCGAGATCTCAAGTACGAGTCGGGCGAGTTTGTATTTTGCCGCGAGATAACGCTTTGTAGGATTTTTGGTTTCCTTTGCTCTTTCGACCTGGAATTTCTGAAATGCCTTCAGTGTCTTTTCGTAAACGACCCCGATATTCTCGATTCCTTCTAAGGTCCAACGCAAATATTCCTCAGCCTTATCTTCGGTTTCATCGATGCCGCGATGCTCCGAAAAAATAACCATTTCACGGATGCTGGCGTTTCCTTCTCCAAGTTCTTTTCCGATCTGAAGAAGTTCTTCAACTGCAATCGGCGAACGTGAAACCGCTTTATGCGCTTTCATTTGGCCGCGTTCGATCCTTTGTGCGATCGTTACCTCGCCCTGCCGTGTAAGAAGCGGTACTATCCCCATTTCACGGAGATAAAGTCTTACCGGGTCATTTGTTTTGTCGAGTTTTCCGGCAGAGAGATCAAGATCGTCTTCTTCGTCATCATCTTTGCTATCCATCGCGACATGCGCAGCCTGAGAAAGGAGATGCGCATCCGCGTCCGCCACTGAAATACCTGAAGCCTCGAGCCGTCCTAAAACTTCTTCGATGTCATCGGGCGACATCATATCGTCAGGGATCTCCCTGTTTAATTCATCGAAACTTAAAAATT
Organism: Pyrinomonadaceae bacterium; assembly: GCA_041394785.1. Classification (GTDB taxonomy): domain Bacteria; phylum Acidobacteriota; class Blastocatellia; order Pyrinomonadales; family Pyrinomonadaceae; genus Aridibacter. The sequence continues at coordinate 388,791 of JAWKHO010000001.1, forward strand.
CTTTCTTTTTTCCGAGCCGGAGAAGCCGTTTGATCAGCTTCTCTTTTTCATTTAGTTCTTCTGCCATATTTTTAACAAGTACATCTGATTAAAGAATGTCAATATTCGTTGTTTGTAAAACTTTTCTAACGCGATGCGTTCAGAAAAGGTTTCAAGCCTGTTTTTCGGTGAGTTTGATCTGTAATTCACGTTTCATTTTAGCAAGTTCGATCTGCTCGTTTACCAGTCTTGCCAGCGATTGCGAATCACTGTTTTGTTCAGCGACCGCCAGTTCCTGACTGATCTCGAGGATCCGCCTCGAGATCGCCATCGAACGAAGCGACGCGAGACAGTTTTCCGCTTCGATCAGAACCTCGTCCAAAGCCTCATCGGGTTCGCGGGCAGGTTCGCCAAGCATTATTATTGGAACAACGTCCTGTGCGACAACATCTTCGCCCGTTTGCTCTAGCAAGGTTTTCCTGCTCACCTTTTCGCCGGATCTGAATAGTTCCAAAAGCGCCTCAAAGACCGAAGCGGTCGAGAGCATTTCATAGTCTGTCACTTCGATCTGCGGAAGGATCACACTTCTGAGTTCCTCATCATGGACCAATAGTTCCAGAAGCTGATGTTCAGCGATCGTCATTTTTGCATGTGTTGCGCGCGCAACGTGCTTCTTTATCGCTTCGGGTTCAACAACTGCACCGACTTTTATAGTTTTCCAAAGATCGCGTTTTAGCGCTGAATCGTCGAGCCGCAAAAAGGTCATCGCCTGATCAAACGACTCGCGTTTCTGAATCGGGTTTTGAACAGACGCAAGCACGGGCAATACTTCCTCAATTGCTTCAGCCTTCTGCTTCGGCAAAGAAAGATTGCGCTCCTTTACAGTCTGCTCTAAAACGAATTGGAGATAAGGGTAGGCATTTCCTCTTAAGAGGTTATAGCGATCTGCACCGTTGGATCTTATGAAATCATCCGGATCCGCACCATCCGGAAGCAGTAAAACTTTTATGTCAAAATCCTCTTTCAACAGCGTATCTATCGCTCTTTGCGCCGCCTTCACACCCGCACTATCACCATCATAATTAACAACAACCCTGCGTGCAAACCTTCCCAACAACTTTGCCTGATCCGGTGTAAACGCAGTTCCCAAACTCGCGGCAACGTTGCGGACGCCAAACTGATAAAGCGCCAGAAGATCCATATATCCTTCGACGAGTATTGCAAACTTTTTCCGGCGGATCTGGTCCTTATTTTGAAACAAACCGTATAAATGCCGGCCTTTTATATACGCCGGTGTTTCAGGGGAATTCAGATATTTCGGTTCGCCCTGTCCGAGAGTCCGCGCACCAAATGCCACCGGTTTGCCGTTAATGTCTAAGACCGGAAACATTATTCGTCCGCGAAACCGGTCGTATACCCGGTCTTTTTCTTCATTTACTGAAACCAACCCGCTTTGTTTGATCAACTCTTCATCAGCACCTTTTGCCTTCAATAAATTAAAGATCGTATCCCAGGTGTCCGGGGCATAGCCGATTCGAAATCGCTTTATACTTTCTTCGTCTAATTCGCGTTCGGCCAAATAATCACGCGCCGCTTTTGAATGCGGATTATTATCCTTTAAGTGATCTTCCCAGAATTTCAGGGCGTGGTCGTTTAATTCGATTACCGAATCGGCGAGTTCTTTTTGTTTTGCGCGGCGTTCCTTTGATCTCTGATAATCCTCATCGCCGATCGGTTCGGGCAGCGGAACACCGACTTGCTCGGCTACTTCCTTAACAGCTTCCGGAAACGAGAGCCCTTCGATCTCCATCAAAAATGTATAAACATTTCCGCCTTTACCACATCCGAAGCATTTAAAGAATCCCTTTGCCGGATTAACCGAAAACGAAGGAGTTTTTTCTTCATGAAACGGACAGCACGCCATCCAGTTCGTACCCTTCTTCTTCAGCGCGACGTGTCTCTCAACAACACGCACAAGATCGGCGCGGTTCTTGAGATCATCGATAAAATACTGCGGATAAAGCATACAGGAACGCAAAAGGAACGCAGGCAGCCTGCCTGCAAGTCGTTATTAATCGAATACGCTATTTTAGTTCGGTTTTTGTTTCTTTGCACGTTCGGGGACATTGTTAGGAATTTTTAACGCGGAGACGCTGAGACGCAGAGAAACAAAATTCTGAACCGTTGAAGTGTTCGGAGATGGCTGAACCGATAGTATAGAGGAGATGTTTTAGTAAGGTGCGAAAGTGCCTTGTTTGCACACGGGTTCGCCCACGCAGCAAGAAGTTACTTATTTGAGCTTGGTGTTTCTTGGATCTCGAACGTCTAAATCTTGACCCTCTCATTTCGTTTTCCACGCGTAGAATACTCAATTATTCTTGGGATTTTCTGATTAATTCATTTATGCAAAATTTTGATTTTCTTTTTTTTGGTCTATTAAAGATAATAATGTGACCAGTATTATCGATCGTTGGCGAAATTATCGCTGTATTAGGTCCAAAACCACAGCAGTAACGGATGGTCAAATATTCATCAAAATTCGGTTCTATTTAGGCGATCGAACACGAAAAACTTATAAATTTTCCGAATTTTTCTTTGAGGATAATGCCAAAATTAAATTTTGTACTCAATTTGGACGTGAAGAACAAAGGAATTATTTTTCAACACAAAATAGTTTGTCTTCATCTTGTTGTGTCAAAAAGATAATATTTGGATTGGGCTAGGTGAAATTTAAAAAACCATCAGTTAGAACTTGGCAATTGGGCATTCATCCATCAAAACTGTTTTGTATCCGAGTCTTGAGCATTGAATAACACTATTGTGATGAAGGAGGGCTCTGTGTTTGATTTTGAAGGGGAACCGGACAGTAAAGACCGTTCTATCAGCCAGTTCAGATCATATGAAAACAAAAAATTGGATGCTCCACTTTGTTTTGGAAGAAAAGAAACTTTTTTAAAACATTTCATTTTAACTGTTGGTTTTCGGTAACCAATTGTTTGAACTTCCCTGAATCGAATTGAGCATTTAAATGGGGACAAAAAACTATTATGCCACATTTTGCGAGCTACGATTGTGAAGTTGAAAATCCTTTGTTTGGGCCTCGAACGATTTTTTCATTAATCTGATTAGGGTCAAGCTAAAGTCGGTATGAATTGGGTGTTCGAAAATCCTTTGGATAAGTCTTTGCCGACAATGATTCTGATGTGTCCATAAACATATCCGAGAAGACTACTGCCATTTCGCAAAAAAAGTTCGCTTTAAAATCAGGTATCTTTACCCGCAATATGGTTTTTACATCTCGGGGTTACCTTCACCTTTCCGATTTGGGATAGATCTCTCGGAAAGGATCTCAAGATATTCATCGTTTCGATCATTTCCGTAATCAAGGCGGCGAAGTTCAATTGAGCATGTGCGTGACAAAAATTTATAATCAACCCTTCGCTTAACATCCAAACCGCGTATGTTCTCCCATTTCATCGAAAAAGATCGATCAGAACATGAGTTGTACGAATCATACATGCTTAAGAATGGTGGATTGTGATATCAATCCAGTTTTCATTGTCTCCATATGGAAAGAGGTCAAAAGAACCAGAAGGAGAAAAAAGATTTCAATTTCATAGAGGTTGTACCATAGGTGTTTAAGACTTTAAAATAGACGATTATATCATCAAATCGTGTTTATTTGTTCAATCGATCTCAACCCGGATCTTCCCGGAGAGAATTTACAAAATGACCAAACGTTGCGAAGCGCTTATCCTTTGTAAAACCGTTTACAAACCGGTAGTAGATCTGCTGGGCGATGACGGCGAGTTTGAATGTTCCAAAGACATAGTAAAAAACCGGATCGGAGACTTTTGTGCCGGCGCTGTCTTCATACATTTCGACGAGTTCACGGCGCGAAATATTTTCCATCAGAACGCGCGGATTAAACGGCATCGAAAGCATCTCGTCGCCTTCATCCGCTGACATCCAGTAGGCAAGACTCGAACCGAGATCCATCATCGGCTCACCGATCGTAGTCATTTCCCAATCGAGAACCGCGACGATCTCGGTCAGATCTTCAGGATTCAGCATCACGTTGTCAAACTTGTAGTCGTTGTGAATGAGCGCCGCTCCATTGGATTCCGGGACATCTGAATTCAGCCATTAATGGCGCGGAGTTCGGGGTTTTCGTCTGTGGCGTTGAAAGTATCTTTTGACCAACCTTCGACCTGTCTTTTCGCGTAGCCTTCGGGTTTTCCGAAATCACCGAGCCCGGTTTTGTAATCGAGCGAATGGAGGTCGGCGAGGTTTTGAATGAATGATTGGCATACTGATTCTAAGCGATTGAGAGTTTTCCAGAAGACCCGGTCGCTATCGCTTCCGGTTCTGACGCTGGAATGCGATCTCTTTCAGTCGGCCGGAAGCGATTTCCGGTGCCGACGGAATCGAGCCGCGGATGATCAGACCGTGCCTCGTTCCATCAGATAAAACGCCGATCCGATGACGGATTCATCGCAGTAAAGCAGCGGTTTTGGTGCGGGTTCGTAAACTTTGTCAGCTTTGAAAGAACATTAAACTCACGCAACATATCATGTGCCGATTTCACTCGATTTCCAAAAGGCGGACGACGAAGAACAAGATCCTGACCGTTTATCGACACACTGTATGTAAGATTTGAAGATCCTCCAGGGAATTGCGAGATTTTAATTTCTTCTACATTCTGAGGGAGTTTTACCTGCAAATACGTGATCAGATTTGTTTCGTTGGAGTTCTTCGCCGGCGCGGACGGAGTTGTTTCTTCCATCATGATTAATAATTGCACATCCGGCCGCAAAACCGTCGATCGGTATGGGATCCGGGAAACAGGCTTTACTTCACCGGAACCCGTTGTGATCAATATCAATTTTCTGCCGATGTTATCCCAGGCTCTTTTTGATGAACTTCATTACCGCATCCCAGTGATCTTCGGTTTTTGCATTGACTCGTGATTCAACAAGCATCGAAGAGCCATGAACGCCGTTTTCGGCGACATAGGTTTTAATCCCGTACTTTTGAAATTCCTCAAACTGTGCCTGTCCTGAGCCCATCTCGCTTCTCGGACGAAGTGCGAGTGCCGGAATTTTTACTCCCGGTGCATAAAGCGATGGTTTGCAGTCAGCCAGCGGACCTCCGGATGCAGGCGAGAATCCGAGGATTGCGGATAGATCATCGCCGCGCTTATTCGCAAGCTGGAAAACCAGCGCGGCGGTAAAGCTGCTCCCCCAAGCGATCCGTTTTCCGGCGAAGCCTTCTTTTATAGCGAAATCAAGAGTGCTCTCAAGATCCTGATATGCGTCGCAGTATGAAAATTCCTGCCGGATATTTTCCATGGTCCGGTTTGTGCCGAAGCGATTTCCGCCTTGTCTGGTGTCAGTGGCGATAATGTTGTAACCGAGTTTTTTTAGTACAGGAACTATCGTTTCGTATTCGCCCCGAACATCACCGCCTCCCTGATGAAACAGCATGATCAGCGGCGCAGTTCGACCTTTTCTGGACTCATGAATATCAGCGTATAGTTTTATACCGTCTTTAGACACGAAGGAAACTTCGTGCGGGGAAGTTTTTTCCTGAGAAACGGCTTGCGAAACACTGACCAGGGTCAAAACGACCACGACGATGCAGTATGATATAAATTTCATATTATTCTCCGGTTTAATGAATTTGGTCAGCTATGTGTTTGAGACTTTAATATAAAGGTTTTCGACGCTGATGTGAATTGTTTGACGGAATCCTGAAAAATGCCGCTGACATAACCAAAAATTGATGCTGATTTTGACGCGGTCGGATTTCTGATATACAAAACATTATGAACTTTAGTTGCTCTTCTAAGTCACTCGAGATCCAGCACGAACTGCGGAGATTTATGGATCGGTTTATCTATCCTAATGAGACCCGTTATTATCAGGAAATCGCTGCGGGAAAGCGCTGGAAACCGATCGAGCTTATTGAAGAATTAAAAGCGGAAGCCCGGCGCGAAGGTCTTTGGAATCTTTTTTTGCCGGACGCTTCGGGACTCACCAATCTGGAATATGCTCCACTTGCCGAGATCATGGGAAGGGTTCATTGGTCGGCGGAAGTGTTTAACTGCTCGGCCCCGGATACCGGTAACATGGAAGTACTCCACCTGTACGGAAATGAGCAGCAAAAGGTAAAGTGGCTTAAACCGCTTCTTGAAGGGGAGATCCGGTCATGTTTTTCGATGACAGAACCCGAGGTTGCCTCCAGCGATGCAACAAATATATGCGGTTCGATCGTCAAAGACGGGAACGAGTATATTTTAAACGGAAGAAAATGGTGGTCGACCGGCGCCGGTGACGAACGCTGCAGGCTTTCCATCTTTATGGGAAAGACAGACGAAAACGCACCGAAACACCTTCAGCAATCGATGATCCTCGTTCCGATGGATACTGAAGGGGTAAAGGTTGAACGGATGCTCGACGTTTTCGGATTTGACGATGCGCCAAACGGTCATGCCGAGATTTCTTTTACAAATGTCCGTGTTCCGGAAGAAAATCTTATTCTTGGCGAAGGACGCGGATTTGAGATCGCCCAGGGGCGGCTCGGACCCGGAAGGGTTCATCATTGTATGCGCCTGATCGGACTTGCCGAAAGGTCGCTTGAATTGATGAAAGAAAGGGCGAAAAGCAGAACCGCTTTCGGCAGAACGCTGGCCGAGCAGGGCGTCATCAGAAATTGGATCGCTGAAAGCCGCTGCGAGATCGAACAGGCACGATTACTTGTCTTGAAAACTGCATGGCTGATGGATGAGGATGGAAACAAGTCTGCGCGCAAAGAGATAGCGATGATCAAAGCGATCGTGCCGAAAATGGCGCTGAAGGTTGTTGACCGTGCGATCCAAACGTTTGGAGGCGCCGGTGTTTCGCAGGACACGCCGCTGGCTTTTTCATGGACGATCGCCAGAATGCTCCGGCTTGCTGACGGGCCTGACGAAGTTCACTTGGAATCAATATCAAAAATGGAATTGAAATAAATCAACAGTTAGTTTTTTCAGCATAAATTATGAAATCGTCTCCCCCGCCGATTTGGAGATAAATGATGAACATCAGGAAAGTTGAAACTGCAGACGCGTTGAATGTTGCCGGGATCTACAACCACTATATTCAAAATACCCACCATACTTTTGAAACCGAACCGCTGACAGAGGATGAAATGCGCACTCGGATCGAAAAAGTTACAAAAAGTTTTCCGTTCCTGGTTGCCGAAGGTGACAATGAAATACTCGGATACGCCTACGCCACGCAATTCAAACTGCGCAATGCTTATAAACACTCCTCCGAGGTTTCGATCTACGTAAAGAACGCCGCAAAACAAAAAGGTGTCGGGACGAGCCTTTATACAAGTCTTTTCGACGAACTCTATGAAACTCACATCCACACGATCGTTGCCGGCATCTCGCTTCCCAACGAAGCCAGCGTAAGATTCCACGAAAAGCTCGGGTTCAAGAAAGTCGCGCATTTCAGAGAGATCGGTTATAAACTCGGTCGCTGGATCGATGTCGGATATTGGGAGATGCTCACCGTTTAGTACCACCCCGCGTTAAGCAAGAAGCAGCAAAAAAACCATCAGGATGACCGCATTTTCGGTCAGAATGAAATATTTTTTGTTAGTTTGATGTTTAACAGTGTAAAAAACTGTTGACAATGTTTGTTCACTAGGTTACTTTATTTAAGTGACAACACAAACGTGTTGAAACAGTTCGTCACCTTAGAAGTAAAACGAAGTACATGCCCACAGACCCAATGAGTCATTTTGGGTTATCAAACGAAACGGGAGTTTTGATTCTACTAGCAGTTGCCCTGTCCAAAAGCACATCCTGTCTTTTACTGTCAGTCCTGATCAGGTGACAAAACTTGTCCTTCAAATCGTCAAAAGTCCCGACTCGTTTATGAAATTCAAATACCAGCAAAATCGGAAATCGGATTGGCTAAGAAGCAATGAGGAGAATAAGAAATAATGCTGTTCGGTAAAAAGAAAGGCGTTTTCGGTCTAGATATAGGTTCAAGCTCGGTGAAGATCGTTGAGCTTGACGGTAAACTAAACAAATTAAACCTGGTCAATCTCGGTTTTGAGAATCTGCCAAACGATACGATCGTTGACGGGCAGATAATGGAGCTTAATGCGGTTTCGGAAGTTATCCAAAACGTATGTAAGAGTCACAATGTTAAATCTAACGATGTAATAACCAGCGTTAGCGGACATTCCGTGATCATCAAGAATATTGTTTTGCCTTCGATGAGCCGCGAGGAACTCGAAGAATCGATCGATTGGCACGCAGAAGAACACATTCCTTACGATCTTTCTGAGGTAAGTCTTGATTACCACGTTGCGCTTGAAGACAGCGAAGCGATCCAGGTGATGATTGCAGCCTGCAAACAGGAAAGACTCGACAATATTAAACAAGCAGTACAGCTTTCCGGTAAAAATCCGGTCGTTATAGATGTTGATACATTTGCGCTGCAAAACTGCTACGAAGTTAATTATCAGCCGGATGAATCTCAGATCGTAACACTGCTGAACATCGGCGCCTCGACAATGAACGTAAATATCGTTCAGGGCGGAAACTCATTGTTCACGCGCGACATTACAGTCGGCGGAAGTCAGTTCACGGATGTCCTCCAAAGAAGTCTCGGTTACAGCTATGAAGAAGCCGAAGCGGCAAAACGCGGCGTAGGCGATCTCGACAGCAATTCCGAAGAAACCGGAATCGAGCCGCTGATCAGCAATGTTACGGAAACGATCGCGATCGAAATCCAAAAAACATTTGATTTCTACCGGGCGACGACGGAAGACGAAGACATAAATGTAGAAAAGATCCTGCTCTCCGGCGGCGGTTCAAAACTTTCGGGTTTGGCAGAAGATCTTGCCGAAAAACTCGAACTGCCGGTTGAGACTCTTGATCCGTTCAGAGCGATCAAGGTGGATAAAAGAAAGTTTGACCCGGATTATTTAAGCGAAATTATGCCCGAAATGGCAGTTGCCGTCGGATTGGCATTAAGAGGAGCGGAATTGAAATGATAAAGATTAACCTTTTAGATTCAGTTACAGAACGGCAAGGCGCAGCCGCAGTCGCGGTTGAAAAGAAAGTTTCGAGCCGTACGTCTCGTCTCCTTTTGATGAGTATCGCTGTTCTTTTGCTGTTCGGTGCAGTTGTCGGCTGGGACTTCATAAGCACGACTCGTGCGAAAGCCGAAGCCGAACGTCAGCGCGATGAACAAAAGAAAAAAGCTGCTGAGCTTGAAAAAGTGATGAAGGAGCAAAAAGAGCTCGAAGATAAGATCAGAAACGTCGATCTTCGAATCGAAGCTATTAAAAAGCTCAGATCTACTCAAGCCGGTCCGAGTGCAGTTCTGATCTCGCTTCGCGAAAGGATCGGAATGACACCCGACATTTATCTTGAAAGCGTTGAGCAAAAAGGCGACCAGCTGACAATCAAAGGCAGTTCGCCCAACGAAACCGCGGTTACTCAATTCGGACGAAGTTTGGAATTCTCATCGGGTCTTTTCTCAAATCTGAGTATTGAGACTCAACGAAAAGAGATCGCCAGTGTCCGGGCCTCGACAGACGGCGTCGATGTGCCGGGGGATGAAGTCATCGAATTTACGATCCGGTGTTCATATACACCTGAAAATGCCGGAAAGACTGAAGAGACTACGACCGCTTCCAACCAGATGCCGGGAAACCCGAATGAACAACCGGCAGATCCCGCAACACCAAAAGTTGCACAGAAAAACGATAATTAGCACTCTACGATACGTTTCTACTCAGAAACTGAAATTTCAATAAAAGGAATTCGAACAATGGAAAAATTCAAAGGATTAGCGTGGCACTGGCAGCTTCTGGTTTTAGTTGGTCTTGCAGCTGTAATGTATTCAGGCGTTTACTACTTCATAACAAGCGGTAAACGGGCCGAAATCCAGACGATCAATGAGGAAGTCGCACAACTGAAATCAAAGAACCAGGCGGCGCAAATAGCTACGCAAAGAATTAATGAGTTTCGCGCGTTGTTTGCAAGCAAAGAACAGGAGTATGACGAGTTGAAGGTTCTTTTGCCTGAACAACGTGAGATCACGAACGTATTGCAGGGTTTGCAGGACACCGCCGGTGAAAGCGCACTGATCGTAAATCGATTTTCGCCGAGAGACGATACGCAGCAGGATTTTATCACCGCGAAACCGGTTGAAGTCGAAGTTGACAGTAACTTCAATAACCTGAAGGACTTCTTCGACAAAATGGCGAAATTGCCGCGGATCGTTTCTATCACGGACTTCAGTCTCAAGCAGCTGGACAAACAAACAGCGAATAAGACACTGCATGCCCAGTTCCTATTAACTGCTTATTATGCATCGCCGGAAACACTCAATGATCTTTCCGCGCCCGCTCCGGCAGCAGATGGAAAACCCGGTGCTCCTGCCCCCGCGAATGGTGCGAATCCCGCGGCGGCTCCCGCGCCTGCCAACGGTGCTCAGCCCCCGGCCACACCACAACCAAAAGCAGCCATCAACTAGGGATATAAGAGTTCAATACTTATAGAGAGAATAAAATGATGAACAACGCAAAAATAATGAGAATTTCGAGCCTAGCTTTCGCGGCAGTTGCAGCAGTATTTGTCAGCGGATTCGGAACTGAGATTTCTGCGCAAAGCACACGGGATCCGTTCCAAAAGAATCCGGTTTACAAAAAGAAAGATGCTGTTTCTTCACCGAGGATTTCAGTGCCGACCGGCGCAACGACGGGATCCGAAAGTTCGGCACCGGCACCGGTAAAGAAAGGCCCGCACGTCGTTGAGGCTCCCTCAGCTGAGGCGCGCATAAACTATTTCAGACAGGTCAGGGAACAGGCTGCCGTTAATGGTCAGCCGATCCCGAAGCCGACGTCGGTGATTCTGCTTGACGAGCTTTCGGTTACCGGTATCTTCCGCACACCGAGAGGATACGCTGCAATAGTGAAGGCTGAACCCATCAATCTCTCTTATACGATTTACCCGGGCGAGAAATTCTTTGACGGGCAGCTTGTTGCCGTTGAAGAAAATCGTCTGATCTTCCGCAAGGTCGAAAAGTGGAGTACAGGAAAATTTGTATCGACCGTAGAAAACAAGGCGCTTCGCAAGTATTCCGATAAACAAACGATCCAGGGTACGGCGCCTGCCGAAACTTATTCGCCAAAAACTGAATCGGCTCGCAAGTCAGCTAAGGATGGTTCCGAAGATCCTTCAAATGACATGGTTATTTCTCCTCTTGATGAAATGACCAAGAAAGCCGGCGAAGATCCGAAAGATTCAGCGAAGAAGGGGAATTCGAACAAGAAATCCTCCTCCGGCAAAAAGAGAACAAAGGTCGCTAAGAACAACTAGCATCTTCCAGTCTGTTGGGCGCAAAGCACTTTCCGCGCCCGACAATTTGATCACCAAAACAATTAAACTCATCTCTGTTCAAACCTGAGAGATAACTTTGAGAGGTAAGAAACATGACTTTTCTTAAGAAGACAGGCAAAATCGGCTCTAAAGCTTTACTTGCCTTAGTAATAATCAGCTGTCTAGCGCTAGCGGTCTTCGCCCAGGACGTTGCTCCCGCAAATCAAGGGAAAATGTACGGCGAACCCGGTTTCACTGGTGAGCCGATCAATTTGAACGTTGTAAACGCTGACGTTCGCGATATTTTGAACTATATTACCGAGCAATACGGGATCAATTTTGTGATCGATAAATCGGTATCCGCAGTTCCGATCACGATAAATGTAAACAACGTACCTTGGAATATTGCGCTTGATTCGATCCTGCAGTCTCAGGAATTGGGTGTTCAGGTAAACGGCCCGATCCTTCGAATCGCTCAGACAAAAGTTTTGGCTGAAGAAGGCGAAGTTGCCAGGGAAGCCCGTGAGAATCAACTGGATACGTCACAGCTTTATACAGAATTTGTTCGTCTTAATTACGCGCGTGCGTCGAATACCCTCAGTGCTGAGGGCGGAACCTCAAGCGGCTTTGTCGGAGGTTCGACGAGCGGCGGAGGTGCGAATTCAGGAGCTTCCGGAACGGGAAGCGCCGATCAGGGTATCCTCGGTATCGTAAAACGCCGATTGTCGCGACGCGGTGCTATTGAAGTTGACGGTCGAAGCAATACATTGATCGTTACAGACGTAAAAGAAAACATCGAAGCATTGCGCCAGCTTATTTTCTATCTTGATCAACCTGCTCCACAGGTTGAGATCGAAGCAAGAATTGTGGTTGCAACCCGCTCATTCAGCCGTGATCTTGGATTCCAGCTTTCAGCTGTTCTTACAGACACGACCCGCGGCGCCGGTGGGATAATTTCTACACTGCCGGGTGCAGCGAACAACAGTGCTACAACGGGTAATGCAAACGGGAATAATCCCGGAGCAGGTTTCTCATTCCCGGAACCAAACGGAAATCTTGGCAGTGTGGCCAATACGATAATCGGTTTGACGACCGGTGTTTTCGGAACCGCAAGGATCAATGCGCTTCTGACAGCAGGAGAGCAGAAGGGTAATGTTAAGACGATTGCTACTCCGCGTGTTACAACGCTGAATAACCGGCCGGCTGAGATAGAAAGCGGTCAGCAAATACCGGTAGTAACCGTTCAACCGGGCAGCGATACGGGTTCCGCTCTCGTTGCTACAACTGAATATGTTCCCGTTCCGTTAAGACTTGCGGTAACACCGCAGATCACCAACGTCGGAACAGTAATTCTTCAGGTAGTTGCTGAAAACAACTCAATTCCGCCGAATGCAGGCGGCACACCGGCTATTTCGACACAGCGAATGAAAACCGAAGTTATGGTTCCGGATGGCGGAACAACGGTTGTAGGCGGTGCTCTGTTTGATTCGGAAAGCGAGATTCAGGATCGTACTCCGGGACTTTCAAAGATCCCGATCTTCGGAAACTTGTTCAAACGCAAGCAGATAACCCGCAATACGAACGAGATCCTCTTCTTTATTACTCCGCGAATCTACCGGCCGGATTACAATGGTAAGCCGATCGTCGGATCACCTGATGATCAGCCTCGCTCGACGAGAATTGTTCAGCCGGTTCCGCTGGGTAACCCACCGTCCAATTCACAACCGACAACCGGGCAGCCGCAAGACCGCACGGTTCCGTCGAACCCGAACACTACACCGGAAAACGGTCCGGCTAAACCTGGTGTGAAATAGGCAGAAACCTTGAAGGCTGTTTCTCAGGGGTAACGGCAAAATTCCGAAGGATACTTGATATCCTTCGGAACTGCCGGACTAACGCGGAAGCGATATTGATTAACAGCAATTCATTGGACGGGGCCACCGGAAAACGAACTGCCGGATCTTTGGATCATAATAATTGGTGAAAGTTTAGGGCGAGAAAACGCTCTGAACTGATTGAAAATACAAACAAACGATTGACGTTTACGGCAATCATCAATGTTTCTTTACTTCTTCCCCGCAGGGCCGATATCTCGATTCTGCGGGGATTTTATTTGGCCGGTCAGAAATGGAGCGCCTCCGGGGGCAACGGCAGCGTTTAACATTATTGTTTCTGGAAAAAATTTGTTATTAGCACTGAAGGTATAGTAGCGAGGGCTTAATTACTCAAATATAAATACGTCGAAGATCCAATAATCGGGGGCGAAGATGAAAAACCGGGAGAAAAACAAGCGAATACACGGCGTACAAAAAGGATTTAGTTTGCCTGAACTGATCGTCGTTCTCCTGATCATCGCGATAATCGCAGTTTTCGCGCTTCCTCAGATCATTTCTTCCTCACGTCTTTTGAGTTTTGCAGGAATGAAACGGCAGATCGAAGCCTCCCTCCGAGAGGCGAGACAAGATGCCGTCTCGCAGCGAAAACCAATCACTTTTGAATTCGATGAGACCAATAATCGTCTTGTCACATACGGCGGACAATACGGCACCAAGGGAGCGGCCACAAACAAAGTATTTTTGCTTACAGACGGCGGATCCAATTCCGGGATCTTGAAGTACGGGTATCCCGCCGGCGTTACCCCCGGATCACTCGATGACGGATCTGACTTAACAAACCTCAATTCGGGCACCGTGAGTATCACATATCAGGGCGATGGATCGGTCCGGGACGGAAGCGACAACCCGAAGGATCACGCCTTGTTCTTTTATCACGGGTCGTACGGCAAAGATGCCGCATTTGCGGTTTCCATCCTGGGAACAAGCGGAAGAGTAAAGGTATGGAGGTACAGCGAATCTGATGGAAAATATGTTGAATAAACACGGGCAACAGAACAAAGTTCGCAGTACCGCCGACCGAGAGAAAGGCTTTACACTGATCGAGGTGGTTATCGCAGTATTTATCCTCACGATCGGATTGATCGGCACCGCCGCGGCGATAACATTTGCACTCGAATTCAGTGCTTTAAGCCGGAATGTCACCAACGGAAAACTGATCATTGTTTCGACGATCGAAGAGATCGAGGGACTGAGGAATGCGCGGCGGCTCGATTTTCAACAGATCGAAAATACCGGGAATGTAAATAACACCGGATCCGAAAACAATTTCAACGGATTTAGTAACGGTTTTAAGCCGGTCTCGTTGAATCCGGGTCCTGATGGGGTTGACGGTACAGACGATGATCTGATAACTGCCGGACCTGATGGTGTATACGGTACAGGTGACGATGCAGTAGACAATACAAACGTGAGGCCGGGATACTCACGTAAGATAACCATTACAAATTTGCCCGGTTCTGCAGTGATAAAAAAGGTCGAAGTAAGGGTGCAATATCCTGCCGCCGGCGGGAAATTCGGTGAGATCGCGGGGGTCGGGTATCTCAATGATGAGTTTAGGATCACGCGCTAAAAGAGCGGTCAAACATCCGGTCTAAATCCGCATAGACAGGTAAGCGAGCCATGAATAATCAACGAACATACCAATACGCAGCAAAGTACCGAGAAAGAGGTGCTGCATTAGCCGTCACTCTAATAATTCTTGCAATTTTGTCGGTTGTTGCACTTACTGCGCTGGCTTTTTCATCGACCGAAGCCCGGATCGCCGGCAGCGATCTGCAGCGAACTCAGACATTCTATGCCGGAACTGCGTCGATCGAAAAAATGACCAGTGATTTTAGTGACCTGTTCAGAAAGAAAATAAACCCGACACCGGCTGATATCTCCGCGATAGAAAACAATCCTCCGGCCGGATTGATAAGTGAAGGTTTTTCTTTTCAGCAATCTCTTACGGAGGACACCGCTAAACTAAACGAGCTGCAGTCGATCCAGGGATTGCCTTCCGACGTTTACCCGCGGGTCAATATTCCAAACGGACCCTATGCCGGATTGTACGCGAGTATCGTGCCGTTCAGGATCTCGACAATTGCAACACAGGATTGGAGCGGCGCCGAAGTTCAGCTCGAAAGGGAATTCAATAATTATCTTGTGCCTCTGTTCCAATTCGGAATGTACAGCAATGAGGACATAGAAATGAGTCCGGGTCCGATGCTGACATTCAATGGAAGGATACACACCAACAAAAATCTTTATGTCGCACGAAATACAAAGCTTTTGAACCGTATCACCGCAGCCGGAGAGTTTGTTCGTGACGCATCGAGCGACGGTGAGACGAACACACTAAACGGCAATCAAAATGTCTGGGTGGAGGTAAACGGTATAAATGTTCAGAGCACATTGGGAAACGGCAGCGTAAAGGCCGGCTCGGGAACAGTTGGCGGACCGAATTTTACGGGGAGTTCACCGGGCGACCGCGGTTATTACCCTGGCAGTCCTAACGGGATCGCCAATCCGAATTGGGAAACCGAATCCGTTAAACCGGCAAACGGAGCCCAGAATCGTTTCGGCGGTCAATTGCTGACAAATACAACGGGCGCTACGGATCTAAAAACTCCTCTCGAGCTTTCCGGACATTCACCGGCCGAACTAATAAAACGTGAACTTCCGACTGACACGCAGGTACTTTCGGATTCGAGATTCCATACAAAGTCTCAGATCAGAATTCTGATCGACGATGAAGGAGCAGGAAGCGGCGGCAGCAATCTTGCAGGAATACCCGCAGGAAAGGGTGTTAACCTTTCCGCCTTCACTCCGGTACCGCTAGACGGCGGAAACGCACTGCGAAGAGTTTCCAATACAGGAGCATATATCGATTCTGCAACTATAAAACAAAAAGAATCTGCTTCAATTACTTCAAACGCGTTAACGGTCCGCGGAGTTAAGAACACTGCCGAATCGGGTTTGCCGCATTATATTCCGCCCGGTGCCGGAATTCAGGGCAGGATCCTTATCGAAGTTGTACGGCCCGACGGAACTGCAGTTGATGTTACGACTCAGATCCTGAGTATGGGCATGACGGTTGGCGAACCTAACGGGATCGTTTATCTTCAGCGCCCCCTGTGGGCGGCATATGCTCAGGGGAGCCGCGACCGCGACGGAAACGGATTTGATCTCGTAAATCTGACGCGAAATTATCAAAGTGCGGCAGACGGAGAGATCGTTCTTACACCCGCATTTGACCCGAAGGGCTTTATCAAAGAAACACCCGTCAATGCCGATGAAGACAGCATTTCAAACGGAGGGACGGGTCAGATAACGCGATCAGCGATCCCGCTCGGCGGACTCGATACGATCGTCCCGATAAACGTCTATAACGTAAGGGAAGGATGGTACCGAAGCCAACTCAATAAAAATGACGTGTATGAACGCGGCATCACGAGCGTCGTAGATATCAACATGCGAAATCTGGCACGGTGGCTCGATGGAATTTACGATTCAAATCTTCTGGCAGGCACAAGTGCGGTTAGCAGCAATATCAATGGTGAACAAGGTTACATCGTTTATGTATCCGACCGCCGCGGTGACAAAATAAAGGTCGAATTCAATGCAGACGGTACAAGCTATCTGAGCACGAACGGTATCGTTGATAACGAAGACATCTATGGGCCGAACAGCGTTCTCGAAGATGGAGAGGATGTCATCGATTTTGGTTGGGAAGGTTCAGGAACCTCGAAAAAAGGAACACTTCAAAGAGATCTAAATGAGCTTCCGACAACCGGTGTCGTTTATTATCTCTCGACCTACTCGGGGAATCGGTCCGCGCGGGCAAATGTTGTTCTTCAAAATGCCAACAGTTATTTTCGGCGGGCTGTCAGATTGTTTGACGGTGAAACGCTGAGTTTCTCGGCAGCCGCCAATAAGCTTTCGCCGACAAAGGGAATTACAGTTTCAGCAGAGAATATGGTCTATATTCTCGGTAATTATAATGCGACAGGGATAACCGGTATTCCGCCCGGCGGGTCAACGCTCAACAATGGCGGATATACGGGGCCGCAAGTGCCGTCTTCGATCGTCTGTGATGCATTTTTCCCGCTTTCAAAAACCTGGTTTGACGCGCTGCCCGCGATGTTTCCGGAGGGAACTTCCGACGCTGATAATATGGCCGGAACTCCATACCGCGCCGCAGACGATAATCTTCCGTCAATCTCGGAATCGACTACCGTTCGCGCCGGAATAATAGCGGGAACGACTATCTCGAGTCAGGTTGCGCTGCCGGGAAGGGACGCATTCGGCAGCCGTAAGAACGGCGGGATTATAAACTACCCCCGATTTCTTGAAATTTGGAATTTTAACGGGACCGAGCGCGCCTGGAATTATTCCGGTTCTTTTATCCCGCTATATCGGTCAACTCAGGCGCTTTCACAGTGGGAAAACGACACTTCAACAATTTATATGCCGCCAAAGCGGAATTGGAGTTTTGACAATACGTTTCTTTCCCCCAACAAACTGCCGCCGGGAACGCCGTTTTTCCAGTATGTACAGGCGACGGCTTTTCGTCAGATCATGCGCTGAACAAAACAAAATCGAATGACAAAAGTGCAAAAACATAAAGGACAAGCCGGATTCTCGCTGCTCGAGATGATGATCGTGATCGTTCTAACGCTCGTTGTCGTATCCGCGGCATTTTCGCTGCTTCGCGGGACGATCACTACGGCGGGAAACAATTACGAATTGACAAGTGCCGGACAGGAGTTCAGAAACAGCCATGACATGATCTCGCGCGACATACTCCGCGTCGGAGACGGTCTTAGCGGCCTGACGGCGATCTGGCTGCCGACTGACTTTGTCACCGACTATCTGACGGTTAGTTCTGCTGCGGCGATCGATCCGACAAATCGCGGGTATGTCGGGATCGGTTCTTCGATCGCCGACAACAACATCGCTGCAAATACACCGGTCAAGGATTCCAATCCGGCACTCGAGATACTACCCGGATCTGACCGGCTGACTCTGCTTTCGGTAGATCAGTCTTTCAGTTTTATTGGTTTGACGCATACGGATGTGAGTCCGACAAACGGATACATCAGAGTGCCCGCGTCAAGGATCGCGGATTTTAAGGTCGGAGAGATCTATTTTCTCTCAAACGGAATAGTTGCAACATTTGGAACTATTACAAACATCGACACGGGTGCACGGCGGATCTATTGGACCGACGGTGACGCTTACGGACTAAACCGGATCGGGTGGTCGGGTTCCATGGAATCGGTTGAGGCTCCGGAAATTCCGATGAATCTGATGCGTGTAAATATTATTCAGCACTTTGTCGATTCTGAAGGAAGATTCGTCAGACGGGTTTTCGGTACAAAAGGTGTGGGACACGTCGACAGCGTTGTGGCCGAGCATCTGACCGATCTGCAGTATCGGTTTAGCATGGCTCCGGCAGGCAGCGGTAAGATTCTTGAACAGCCGGCCGATTCTTACGACTTTCAGGAATTTGCCCGCGTCCGGATGATCGAAGCGTTTGTTTCGGTGGAAACTGCCTATCCGCTGCAGGATGGTCAGAAACACAAGATCGAAGGGGCGTCACGGCTCGGAGTTCGTAACGTTCAGTATTTAGAGGCACCGGTGCCGCGGGACTCCGCCGGAAACACGGCGCTTCCGAATCCCGGACCAACGCCTATGAACACTCCGGTACCGACCCCAACGCCGACGCCGACACCGACTCCGCCTCCGACCCCAACACCGCCGCCGACACCGACGCCGGTGCCTACTCCGACACCGCCGCCGACTCCAACGCCGACCGCGACGCCAACTCCTCCTCCGACGCCGACACCGACGCCAACTCCGGTGCCGACGCCGACGCCCGGAAATGGAGACAATTAGAAAAGCAGTTTTCTGCAACAAAGAAAGCCGCTGTCTGAAAAGCGTAGCGCCGTCGTCCCGACGGCTGTCATGAGAGCGTCTCGCTCTCATGCGGCTTAACGATTTGCCGCATTGGCGGCGGCAATATGCCGCAGCCACAGCCACCGAGACGGTGGCGCTACGCTTTTCAGACAACCTCTTTCTTTATTTGTACTGCGTTTATTTGCTGATATACGGTATTTTGATCGACGGTTTGTCGATAGTAAGGTCAATATCCACCGGAATTACACGCTTAAACTTAAATATGCTTTTCTTAAATTTGCCAAAAACAAATGCTGTGCCGGTGATTCGCCATTTATTTTCAGACTCGCGCAATTCCTGAGCGGCTGCTTTTGCACCGGCAAGACTGCTGACAAAAACTTTAATTGGTGCTGAGATCTCTGTCGTCTGACCTTTTGAGAATGAGAAAGGTCCGGTGAACTCTGTGATTTCAATTTCTATTCCGTTTATCCTGAAATCTTCGAAAGAAATAAAATCTATCGTTCCGCTCTGATCAAATGGAGTGATCGCAGCATCAACGTCAAAGGTCGCACCGGTTAGCGAAATTCCCGAAACGACAGGATCCCCGAATGAAACAACCACATCACTATTGTTTTCACTGGTATCTGCCCTGTCAACACCGATCGAAATGTCGGCTCGATGAACTTTATATCCGCGAATCTTGGAAGGAAAGGTTTGAGCTGCAGACTGCAAAGAGAGAGCAGAGATCATTAAAAAGGAAACTACTACGAGGCAGAAACCGGAGGAACGATCAAACCGAA
This sequence comes from Pyrinomonadaceae bacterium, assembly GCA_041394785.1. GTDB lineage: Bacteria > Acidobacteriota > Blastocatellia > Pyrinomonadales > Pyrinomonadaceae > Aridibacter. The sequence goes on from JAWKHO010000001.1 coordinate 408,737, forward strand.
GAGCCATTCGATTTTTCGCTGACTTTGGGAGTTTTATTCCCGTCTTCACGGGCAGGATCTTTTCCTTCAAGATCATGTTTTATCGCATCGAGGATGCCGTTAATAAACTGTGTAGCTTCAAAGGTTGAGAATCGGCGTGCGATTTCCAGTGCTTCGTTAATGACCACGGTATAAGGTGTTTCCTCAAAGAGAAATTCACTGACTGCAAGCCTCAGAATATTGCGGTCGACAATCGCCATTCGTTCGATCCGCCAGTGTTCGGCACGTGTCCTGATCGTCTCGTCGATCTCCGGCATCCTGTCGATCGTGCCTGTTGCGAGATTGTCGGCAAATTCACGGGTCGATTCGTCGAAATCCTGATCACTCAGTTCATTCCAGAATACCCGAGTCAACGCCGCATTGCTCGTTTTTGCTACATCTGCTGCAAATAACATTTGCAAAGCACATTCACGTGCCTTACGTCGGTTTCCCATATAACTCTTTTTTAAACCACGTGAGGAAAAGCTCTTTTCCGATCAGAAGGCTTCTTTCCCCCGTCAATTTCTTTGTATAAATTTACTACTTCGACAGCAGTCATTGCAGCTTCGTAACCTTTGTTTCCAGACTTGATGCCGGCTCTGTTCAATGCCTGTTCGAGCGTATCCGCGGTTATTACACCAAAAATCACGGGAAGATCAGTTTGCATCGCCGCCTGGGAAATTCCTTTGGCAGCTTCCCCTGCTACGTAGTCAAAATGCGGGGTTTCACCTCGGATAACAACGCCGAGACAGATCACGGCATGAAACTTACCGGTATCAGCTACCTTTCTCGCGGTCAAAGGAAGTTCAAAAGATCCCGGGACTTTAAATATCTCCACATTTTTTTCCGGAACACCAAGGCTTTCGAGCGCGTCAACCGCACCTTCGGTCAGTTTTGAAGTCAGAAAACTGTTCCACCGCGATTCAATGATCGCGAATCGAAACCCCGTTCCTTTTAATGGTCCCTGATGAACTTTCGGTTGCAAACGATTTCTCCTTAATGATTTGGCAAAAAACAGCCAACGACAAGTATAAGTTTCGGGTGCCGAAATTGCAAAAGAAACGGCGGCCAATTCTGTCATTTGAAAGGGGAGAGCTCCGGCGCCGTTTCTGCTAGAATACATCTATGAAACATCTAGAAATTTCTCGTCCGGAAGATTCGGAGTATGCCCCATATTATTCGGGATACGTTTCAATGGTTGCGGGTGACGATATTATTACAGCGCTGGCCGGTCAAAAAATCGAGACAAAAAGGCTGCTTTTAACGATACCTGAAGACAAAGGAAGCTATCGATATGCTGAAGGGAAATGGTCGATCAAAGAACTGATCGGACATGTTATCGATACCGAACGTATAATGGCTTACCGCGCGCTGAGGATCGCACGGAATGACGCCACACCGCTGAGCGGATTTGATCAGGATCCGTATATCGAAAATGCTTCGTTTGATGACCGTGATCTGTCCGATCTGGCTGAAGAACTTGAGTTGATCAGAAATGCAAATATCCTGATGCTTAAAGGATTCAGCAGCGACGCCTGGTCGCGGACCGGTACCGCGAGTGAAAATCCCGTCAGCGTGAGAGCGCTGGCTTACATTATCGCGGGACATGAGTTGCACCATTTAAAAATTCTGAAAGAGAGATATCTTAACTAAAACCCGATTTATCGCATGGAAAAACGTTACGATGTGGTCATTATCGGTGCCGGTGCCGCCGGACTTTTTTGCGCGATCGAAGCAGGTAAACGCGGACGAAGTGTGCTCTTGATCGAACACAATGCACAAGTTGGACGGAAAATAATTATCTCCGGCGGAGGTCGCTGTAATTTCACTAACATTAACGTTTCTGCGGATAATTTTATTTCAAACAACCCTCATTTTTGTAAGTCTGCGCTGGCTGGTTATACGCCTGATGACTTTATAAAACTCATTAAAAAGCACCGGATCGCGTTTTATGAGAAAAAGCTCGGACAGCTCTTTTGCCGTGAGAGGTCGCAGCTGATAGTTGATATGCTGCTTGCCGAATGTGAAAGGGCCGACGTCAGATTGGTAACTGATTGCTCGGTGAAAAAAGTGGAAAAGATTTCCGGCATCAATGCCGATGCAGCAGGGCGGCATAAACCAAAGTTTTCGATTGAAACGACGAAAGGGAAGGTCAATTCAGATCAACTCGTCATCGCTGCCGGAGGTCTTTCATTTCCAAAGATCGGTGCAAGCGGATTTGGATATGACGTTGCGAGACAATTTGGTATCAGCGTTACGGAAGTCAGACCTTCGCTCGTTCCTCTGCGTTTTCTTAATGAGAAAGGCTTTTTGAAACTTGCAGGAGTCTCTGTTGAAGTTGAAGCGAATACCCGCAAGGCTGCATTTCGGGAAAACATCCTGTTCACCCACCGCGGATTGAGCGGGCCGGCAACTCTGCAGATCTCAAACTATTGGAAACGGGGCGTGCCTGTTAATTTCGATCTGCTTCCTTTGACCGACCTCGATGTGGAGCTCAAAAAGAATCGGGCGGGCCGGCAGTCGATGGTTAATTTCATTTCTCAGTTTCTCCCGAAACGATTCGCCGAAGAATTTATCCAGCGGAATTTTTCCAACAAGCCGCTAAATCAATATTCTCAGGACGATCTGGATCAGATCTCCGATGCCTTTAGGCATTGGAGTGTCTTCTTTGATGAAACGGAAGGCTGGGATAAGGCCGAGGTGACGATCGGCGGAGTTGATACAAACGAGATCTCTTCGCAAACAATGGAATCAAAAAGGGTTAGCGGTTTGTATTTTATCGGAGAAGTTCTTGATGTTACAGGTTGGCTTGGCGGGTACAATTTCCATTGGGCGTGGGCTTCCGCACACGCGTGCGGAAATGCGATTTAAAATAACAACGGGGAGCGCCTCCCACTACGCTCCCCTTTTTTCCGCGATAATTACGGGCGTAATTATCATTGCGGAAACTGAAATCAGATGATCGGGCATTCTTAAAACTTGGTCAGTATGAATGTACAATCGAGCCTTTTCAAAAAAGATATTGTTTGATATAAACTGTTCTGTCTAAAACTGTTAGTTAAAACCTGATACATCAATGGTTTGAACAAGTGTTTAAAACTTTTACACAGGCGTTCAATTTATGTCAAGAGCGAAATCAACAATTGTTGGCAATAAAGAGTTTATCGAAAGATTCATCGAAGTTTGCGGCACGTCGAAGCCTGCCGAGAGTGCACAATTGTTTAACATCTCCTACCAGGCCGCGAAGAATTATTTAGACGGGCGTCTTCCGGAAACCAGCGTACTTATCAATATCGGAAAAAATACATCGTATTCGATCCACTGGCTGCTGACCGGTTATGGTCCGAAATTTGCGAGGAATGATGTTGAAGCGGAACCGCTTTCGGCAGATCTGAAGACATTGATATTGAAAGAATGCGAAAAGAACGTTGCATTGATCTTGAATCAAAAGATTGAAATGGCAAAAGAAAAGGTTCTGGTTCTAAAAGAAAAGGATATTAAGGAAGAGAGGGTGCTTGAAGAAAGCAACCCGATCTCCCTTAAGGTTTCCTAAAAGAAATTGTTGGAAATTATTCGGGTCAGCCGAAAACTAATTCCAGTAAATCTTGCAAAGTGAGTAAGATAGAGGATTCAGAGTCATCCTCACCGTCCGGTGCGGAATCGTTCTGACCTTCAATTACTTGCGATGTTTCAGTAGTTAGCGGATCGTCGCCAAAACATTCTGAACACCTCCCTCCATTGTGCTGGTCGCCGGCTTGGGTTAAGAGTGCCGTTGACGTAAACAGACTTATGCATAGCAAAAGTTTAAATATAAACTTCATAGTTTATTGTCCTCCTAGTTTTTTTGTTGCGGGTTGAATAAAGTTTCAATTCGACCGAATATTCAGCAAATTGACCGATGAAAGCCAAGAAAGATCTTAAAGAACTGACCGCAAATGTCCTGAAATTCGAGAGAAGCGGCATGTATCAGACCGCGCTTGATGCGTTTAAGGGTATTTGGGACGATCATCGGTTAATTCCGGAAGTTGACGACCTCGAACGGGAAGATGCGGCCGAGATCTTGTTGCGGGCAGGGAGCATTTACGGATTTTACGGACATAACAAACAGCTGAGTAAATCTCAGGAAATATCAAAAAACTTACTGACCGAGGCGCACAATCAATATCTTGCACTCGATCTGACCGAAAAGGTCGCTGAATGCGAAAATTATCTCGCTCTTGCTTATTGGCGCACAGGAGAATTTGGGGAAGCTGAGACGTGGGTTGAGATAGCTCTGGGCCGCGATATCGATATTGCAAGCGACGCAAGGCTCTATTCGTATTTAATCAAGTCGATGGTCTATGACGTCACCAACCGCCGTCAGCAGGTGATCGAACTTCTTGGAGATGTAGAAAAGGAATTTCGGGAATTCGGAAGTGCGTTTATTCTGGGCAGCTTCTATACAAACCTTGGACTCTCGCTGAAAAATCTGGGAAGAACGATCGAAGCTATTGATAAGTTTGAACAGGCAAGATATTTTCATCAGGAATCAGGGCATCTGATCTATCAGGGCACAGTTGAAAACAATCTCGCTATGGCCTACAAGAGAGAGGGAAGGTTTGCGGAAGCACATTCAGCGGTCGACCGTGCCATAGCGGCTTACGAGAGACTTGACGACAACGCGCGCAAGGGCTCTTCGCTCGATACCAAAGCGCTTGTGTTTATCGAGGAACATAAATACAAAGAAGCGTATTCAACGATCAATTCGGCTATAGAAATTCTTTCGGAGGGGGATAATTCTGCGTTCCTGACCGAAGCCTACTTTACCCGATCGGTTACAGAAGTATTTTCCGATGATGTGGCTGCCGCAACGTTGTCACTTTTAAAAGCAATGGAGATCGCCCGGACAAATGTTGGTGAAAAGGCCGCGGAGAAACTGGCTAAAGACTTTGAAGCTATTGTCAGAAAACGTTCGGTTGAAGGAAAGGAAGACGCACGGATCATTGATCGAATTTATGACGGCGAGATCGAACTCATACTGCCGCCTTCGCTGGCTAACTACGACGACTATCAGGTGATCAGGATCCGCAATACTCATCTTACGGAAATCGGAATCCACAAGGATTCGCTCGCGGTTGTCGTTGAAGAATCGATCAGAAGAGGCGATCTGATCGCGCTTACCGAGATCAAAAGCGATGCGATAATCTGCGGGTTTTACGATTATTTTGCCGGAATCGTATCGATTTCCGGCATCAATTCGGAGACTCAGCTTTTTGCGACGGAAGCGGTGAAGATCCTCGGTAAGATCATCGGAGTTGGGAGTTCCGGCAACGATAAAGACAACAAGATTCAAATTCGCCCGGTCGAGATATGATCGCGGAAAGACTATCTGAATGCTTCTACATTCAAACCGAAACGCTCACGCATATCGATATCATCGGCTTCAACTACCTGTTTAATATTGCTTAAACGGCGCTTCGCCTTTCGTATATGCGTCGAAGTCCTTTCCGCCATCTGTTTCAGCAAATTCCTTCCGGCCATCTGTTCAGCACGCACTTTCTCGCGAAGGACATATAGTTCAGAAAGTTCTATTGTCAGCTTCTCTTCCCTGAGTTCCTTAAGTCGACGGGTTACTTGCGAGATCTGACGAATAGCACGGATCAGTTCATCACCTACAGAATCGCCCCTCACGAGGTCGGGAGAATCACGGTACTCCTCGACGAGTTTGTTCAAAAGAACCTGATCTCCTTCAGAATATGCGTCGTTTAATTTTGCCATCAGGGTATGACGGTGTGTGCGTTCTTCACTGTCGATAGCCAGATCCGGATGGATCATCTTTGCAAGATTATGATAGGCCTTTTTTGCTTCCGGCGAAGGATTCCATTTTTGTGTGCACGCCTGCCAGTTTTCCTCATCGGCAGCTTCAGCAGATTTTTCGGCGCGAATCCTGGCTTCCTCGGCGCGTTTTTTTATCTCCTCATCGTCCGGATTGAGCTTAACTTCTTCTTCAGCGATCTCCGCTTCAACTTCATCCAGTTCCGCATAAAGTCTGCCGACCTCCATAGTGTACTGTGCCTCAAACTGTTCAAGTTCGGCGCGGATCTCGGTCATTTCCTCTTCGCGGATAACGAGACGATTTCGCAATCTGCGGATCATCTTTTGTTTTTTATCCAGTTCGATTTCTTCCGGAGCGGAAATATTCATAGCAAACAGAGATTAGCACAATCCGACTTCTCCAAAAAGTGTGTATGCAAATGCCGGATGCGCGGGTTTTGTCGATCTTTAATTTGTATTTAGTCCCGGCACGCGGGACTTACGGTCTGCTTTATCAGCCTTCGAAAAGCATAAACTTGCTTATCGCAAGTTCTTCCGCTTCCCGGATCTTCGTCAGATTCTTGAGCTCTATCTCTGTCAGCATATCGTCACGAAAATCCGCATTTGCTTTATACCAGGATTGAGCCTCGAAATACTTTTGAAGTTCTGCATCTTTGAAGATCCGTCCCCGCCGGGCAAATATCTCATTTCGCAGTATTCTCAGATCCTCAGTAAACAGATCCTGGATCGCTTCATCCGCCAGGATTTCCGTCGAAAGTCCTTCGCGAATCTTCGTTTCGCGGGCAAGTATCAAATTCACGTTCTGCTGTTCGACCTGCGAGAGTTTTACTTTTGACTGATCCTTTAAGGGCTTGTACCAGTCTCGCCATTCAAAATACTGCCGGATCCCGGGAGTCGTAAATTGCCTTCCGTGGCGGGCCCAGAATTCATTGCGGATCATACGGAGTTCCATCAACGTCAGTCCGTCAAGATCTTTTTCGGTCAGAAGAACATCATGAAAATTCTCCATGTCGCCAACCGCAACCGCTGTGTTGCGTCCTTTGTCTTTTTCTCTGAGCAGAGTTTCGATGTTCTTGCGTTCGAATTCGTTCAGGACGCCGGAAGAATAACCCGGGTTAGCTTTGTACCAATATCGGTCTTCAAAGTATCTTTGAACCCATTCCTCATTCGGGAATGTTTTACCGTGGATCGCTTCGATCTCAGCAATCAAAACTCGGAGTTCGGCTGGCGTATAACCGCCGAGATCGTCATCAGTGATCAGCTTCTTTTGCCAGATTCGCATGTCTCCGGGTTGGATATAAGGATGCCGCCTCGCCTCTTCCAAACGGATACGATCAAGATTGAAGCGTTCGCGGTCTGTCAGATCTGCATTAGAAAAATTCTCATTTCGCTTGTACCACTTTTGCGTTTCCAGATAATCCTGGATCGAGCGCTCGACAAAAACCCTCCCGCGTTTTCCGAACACGACACCGCGAAGAAGTGCGAGCTGGCTTACCGGAAATTCGATAAATTCATCGTCAGACTTTGGGTCCATCTTTTCCAATTGCCGCTGCGGGATCAGTTTTTTTGAAAAATCAAACGCGTGCCAATTCTGACTGGTGAACTTTTTCCACTCGGTATTCCGGTACTCGTCGTCCTGAGCAAAAACCGCTAGAGAAAACAGCACTAAAGAAATGATCGTTAACAAAACTTTACTTTTCATGATGTTATATCCGTTTCAATTATTTCGTAGTCGGTAGTGATAACAGCCGTTGGTCTAACAGTATACGCTACCGAGCAATATTTAGTATCCGAAAGCTCGATCGCATCAGCCACCGCCTTTTCCGATACGCTACGTCCATATACGATATGGTGAACATGAAAACCGATAAATCCACGCGGATATTCTTCGCGCCGGGTACCGGTTATTTCTACCCTATAGTCTGTGACGTCCTGCCGTTTTTTCTGCAGGATCGAGATCACGTCGACTGCCGTGCATCCCGCAACGGCGATCAAAAGCAGTTCCATCGGGGTTGCTGCCGATTTTCTATCTCCTTTTGCATCAATAGTTTGAGAGTGTCCGCTGGGTGTAGTCCCGATAAAGAATTCATCACCGGCATAATGAATTGTCGCTTTGTATTTTTCGTCCGTCATTTTTTCTCCTTCCCTGTTGATCCGTCTATTCTATCTGATCTCGAATCTTTTCCGAACTTCGTATATACCACAGGTCTGCTATCATGGATCAACAAACCTTTGGCACGGGAAATGCTTCTTATGTTTACGGCAGCCCCTAATAAAAAAATCACTAATCGCAGTTTTCGTTAAAGTTAAGGAGAAGAAATGACTAAAGTTAAAAGTAAATTTTCGTATTTATTGATTATCGGATTGATGTTTGGCAGCCTCGCCATTCACGCGGCTGCTCAAAATAGCCTTGTAGGTTCATATCAACTAAACACCGCGAAAAGCGAAAATGTAAACGACATCGTTGAGAACGCGGCCCGAAATAATAATACTTCTCAGGCGAATCGCGAAGATCTTGAGGACAAACTGGAAGCTCCGGAACGTATCTCAATAGATATTTCCGGCAATCAGGTTACGCTTTCGACATCTCAATCTTCAACTCCCGTTTCATTCACGGCCGACGGAAGGACGTCTGCTTCGACTAGGAGCGACGGCTCGACGGTGAGCGTCAGGGTCACGCTTCGCGGTCAAACTCTGACGATCGCAAGCCTTGGCGGAAATACGGATTATACTTTGACATTTGTCTCCGAAGACGGCGGCCGGTCGATGCGTGTAACGAGAAGGATTACGACCCCATATTTGCGGCAGACCGTTTTTGCCGACAGCTTTTATGACAGAATAGGTTCATATTCCGGAACGGGCAATTCGAGCGATGACGTTTGGTCAAGCACGGATCCAAACGATACTTCGACAAATACCCGCACCACCTCGGGAACGAGAAATACTCCGACAACGAGAAACGCAGGGTTTGGGAATTACACGGTTCCAGGCGGGACGGTATTGACCGGAACGCTGGAAAACGCGATCAGCACTAAGGTTTCGCAGGATAATGACAGGTTTACGATGATCGTCGAATCACCGAGTGCTTACAACGGAGCGATCGTCGAAGGCTATCTCTCCGATGTGCAGCGATCAGGACGGATAACCGGACGCTCGAGCTTTACAATGAACTTTGAAACGATCCGCATGCGAAACGGCAGAACTTATGATTTTGTCGGGGTACTCCAAAGTGTTACAGACCGGGATGGCAAGATCATAAAAGTAGGTGACGAAGGAAATGCAAAAGGCGGCAGCCAGACAAAAGAATCGATCAAGCGCGGCGGGATCGGAGCAGGTGTCGGAGCGATCTTAGGTGCGATCATCGGCGGCGGAAAAGGCGCGATCATCGGTGCGACGATCGGCGGCGGAGCCGGTGCGGGATCTGTGATCGCACAGGGCAAGGAAGATCTTGAGATCGAACAGGGTGCGACGATCTCGGTTGAATCGACTTCTCCCGGAAATTAACGAAGACAACAGGGAACTGCCAAATATAGAAACCGGCAAGACGTTAAACGCATTGCCGGTTGTTTCTTTTTTTAAAGAGACTAAATACCGATCTCTGATTTTGCTTCGGCAAATTTTTCGACCGCAAACTGCAGGTCTTCGATCGAATGCGCTGCTGAAACCTGCGTCCGGATGCGTGCTTTTCCTTTCGGCACGACCGGAAATGAAAAGGGTATAACATAAACACCTTTTTTCAATAGCGATTCCGCCATTTTTACTGCCGGGATCGCGTCACCAAACCTCACCGGAACGATCGGGTGTTCGCCGGGCAATACTTCAAGACCAATCTTGCCCAGATTTTCCCTGAAATACTTCGTGTTTTCCTGCAGTTTATCGCGAAGATTTGTCGACTCATTCAGCATATCGATCGCGGCGATAGATGCGCCGACGATCGGCGGCGCGACAGAATTTGAAAAAAGATACGGCCGCGAACGCTGTCGCAGCAATTCAATGATTTCCTTTTTGCCGGAAGTATAACCGCCGCTTGCGCCGCCGAGAGCTTTTCCGAGCGTTCCGGTAATAATGTCGACGCGGTCGATCACGCCGTGATGTTCGTGGGTTCCGCGACCCGTCTTTCCGACAAACCCTACGGCATGCGAATCGTCGACCATCACAAGCGCATCATATTTTTCCGCAAGATCACAGATCTCATCAAGTTTTGCGATATAACCGTCCATTGAGAAAACGCCGTCCGTTGCTATCAAACGGTTTCGCGCAGAGCTCGATTCCTTGAGTTTTGCTTCAAGATCTTCCATGTCGCCGTTCTTGAACCGGAACCGCTGCGCTTTGCAGAGTCTTACACCGTCAATAATGCTGGCGTGATTTAATTCGTCGGAAATGACGGCATCTTCTTCTGAAAGGATCGTTTCAAAAAGACCGCCGTTGGCGTCGAAGCACGAAGTGTATAAGATCGTATCTTCCATACCGAGGAAGTCGCTGATCTTGCGTTCGAGTTCTTTGTGGATCTCCTGCGTGCCGCAAATAAACCTGACGGAAGAAAGTCCGTAACCCCAATCTTTCAGAGCTTTTTGTGCCGCTTCAACAATCGCCGGATGATCTGAAAGACCGAGATAGTTGTTGGCGCACATATTTAAGACTTCCTCGTCCGCAACCTCGATCCGCGCATCCTGCGGACTTTCGATCACGCGCTCGTTTTTATAAAGCCCCGCTTCTCTGATTTCGTCCAATGTGTTTTCTAATTGATTTTGAATTTTTCCGTACATAAATTTTATAAATCCGATCTTAGCCCGTAAAACGGGCGTCAGAATGTAGCCCCGAGCGCAAACTCGGGGAATGATGTCAAAAAAATTGTGAAAGCCCGCGAAACGGGCGACAGAAATTTCAATTGTAAATTATTCTGCCGCTATCTTCGATAGCTGAAAGGCTTTGGCGCAATCTTACCCCGTTTACCCCGCGCTCACGAAAGGGCTGTGTTCTGCCGCCAACTTCGTTGGCTGACTTCTGCAATCGAACATTATTTGCATTTAACGATTTGAATAACTCTTTGAAGTCTTCCGGTAGCTCTAGTTCCATAGTTGATCCGCCGCAATCTTTCGATATGCTGAAGGCGTTCTTTGACCGTCGTGTTTTGCCAATATTCGACTTCATCAGCAAGTGAATCTTCGATCTTGCTGCCGATTTTTATTCTGGATTTATCCAATTTTAGCTGAGGAATGTCTTTCATGAATTCAGAAATTATATCACGCATCTGTCTGATACAGCTTTGCCCCCAATGACTTTCATGACTTCGAAATCCTTGTCGCACGAGCGCTTGAAAAAGAAAAAATTTTCAATTTAATAGTCTCCAGTCGTCGCAGAAAAAAACAATGAGTTAAAGATTGGGATTATCAGGAGGCAAAGATCCCTTTTACTGGAGAAAGCCCTTGACCTTTTCGCCACGAAGACAGTTGACCGCAATGGTGACCCTCGTGAAATACCAGCATTTGCAGATGATGCTCGATAGTCGGTTGGGTTTTCGCCAATGTCTCATCGGGAGTCGGCTGATCGAGCGTATCCATTTCCCGAATCGATTCAATTTTATGCACTCCTGTCTTTGTAAGTTCTTCGATGAGAAATTGCCTTGAATCGTAATTTTCGGGGTTTGAAACCGGTTTTGAATCGGGTCCGTATTTTTTTAGTAATGACGAAAAATCCGCTGTCAGTTCTCGGACATTCAGCATTGATAAAAGGTAGGTGTCTCCGAGAAGCAGATGTCCGAGGATCCATGCCGGATGATTCTCGCCATCAAAATTCTGTACACATATTTGATCGTCACGAAGATCCGAAACGAGACTCAGTGTCTGCTTTCTGGCATTTTCAAGTGACCATATTAGTTTATCGTTCATCGATCAAATACTTCTTTCAGAGTGAACCGATCAAAAACACTTTCTAAAATAATGACGCGATCCAGCCGCCATCGACCGCGATCGAACTTCCCGTAATATAACTCGCCCGTTCTGAAACCAAAAACGCCGCAAGCGCGGCAAACTCTTCCGGCGTGCCCAATCTTCTCATCGGAATCTGATCCTCCCATCCGGCAAGTGCTTCGGCGGATGTGATCCCGCGATCTTTCGCGATCGACTCTGCAAGTTGCTCAACACGTTCTGTTTTTGTATAGCCGGGCAGGATATTATTGACCGTAATACCGTGTTCGGCGACCTCATTTGCCAGGGTTTTTGCAAATCCGGTAACGGCTGCGCGTAAACTGTTTGACAGGATCAGATTTTCGACCGGCTGTTTTGCGGCGATCGAAGTGATATTGAGAATCCTTCCCCAACCTCGTTCTTTCATCTGCGGCAGAATCAGGCGGGTAAGATCCAAAACACTTGTTAATAACAGATTCGCAGCATCTTCCCACGACTCGCGGCTCAGATCTTCAAAACGTCCGGCGGGAGGTCCCCCGGCATTTGTTACTAAAATATCGATCCTGCCGAATTTATTCATTCCGGCTTTGTAAAGCTTTCTGATACTCTCGGCGTCAGTAAGATCAGTTTTCACCCCAATTAGGGAAATCCCAAATTTATCGCGGATATCGGTACACGTTTCATCAAGGATATCTTCAGATCGTGCGCAGAGGATCAATGAAGCTCCTTCTTTTGCAAGTTCCTTGGCGACCGCTTTGCCGAGCCCCTGACTCGAGGCCGCAACAAGGGCAACTTTTCCGCTTATTCCGAGTTCCATAAATTCAATTTTATCCACTGATAAACACAGATGGACACAGATCTGGAAAAAATTGGGTAACTAAACTTCAAATTCGTGTCTTATCTGGGTATATCTGTGTTTATCTGTGGATAATTCACCTATTTCTGCCGCAGATAATCATCAGTTTTATCGATCCAATCCTGTCTTGGAGGGCTGAAGATATCCACATCCAAAGTGTCTTCGAGGGCCTCCGCTTTGTGCGGAACGTTAGAAGGTATTACCAAAACCTCACCGGCTTTTACCGTCACTTCTTCCTTTTCGTCCTCACCGATCCAAAAATGAAGCGCGCCCTCAAGAATGTAGGTGATCTGCTCGTTTTCGTGCGAATGTTTCGGGACTACACAACCTTTTTCAAGGTAAACATGCGCGAGCATCATTCTTTCACTTGTTACAAGACGCCGCTCGATCTGATCCGAAACCCGCTCTTTCGGCATATCTTCCCAGCGATATGAAGTTGTTTTTCGTTTTTCCATAGTTGTTAGTGCTTGCTTAAAATATCGCGATCTGAAAATTAAATAACCCGTAAGTTTACCAAACTTTATGAGATACTAAATTTCGCTCCAATCCAAAATCACCTTTCCGCTGTCGCCGCCTTTCATTACCTCGAATCCTTCTTCAAAATCTTTATATGAGAACCTGTGCGTGATAACAGGCTCAATATTGAGACCGGATTGAAGCAGGACGCTCATCTGATACCACGTTTCATACATTTTTCTGCCATAGATCCCGGTCACGGTAAGCATGTTAAAGACAACCGTTTTCCAGTTGATCGGAAACTCTTCAGTTGGGATTCCGAGAAGAGCGATGTTTCCGCCGTGCGCCATATTGTCGACCATATCGCGAAATGCCGATGCGATTCCTGACATCTCAAACCCGACATCAAATCCTTCCTTCATTCCGAGTTCTTTCTGAGTGTCGGCGATCGTAACTTCTTTTACATTTATCGCTTTCGTCACCGCGCCCATTTTTTCGGCAAGTTCGAGCCTTTTAGGATTAACATCAGTGATAACTACGTGACGCGCGCCGGCGTGTTTTGCCACGGCCGATGCCATAATTCCGATCGGACCGGCCCCCGTGATCAAAACATCTTCGCCGAATACTTCAAACTCGAGGGCCGTATGGACCGCATTTCCAAAAGGATCAAAGATCGCCGCTACCTCGAGATTTACGCCTTCTTTATGTTTCCATATATTTGTCATCGGGACTGCGATGTATTCGGCAAAACCGCCGTTTGTCTGAACACCGATGCCGAGCGTATTCGCGCATTTTGCGCGCCGACCGGCGAGACAGTTACGGCAGCGCCCGCAAACGAGATGACCCTCTACGCTGACGATATCGCCCGTGTAGAAGTCGTTTACATTTGAACCGACTTCGACGATCTCGCCGACGATCTCATGCCCCAAAACGGTCGGAACTTTGATCGTCGATTGAGCCCAGGCGTCCCAGTTGTAAATATGAACATCGGTTCCGCAAATCCCCGTCTTTAAGACACGGATCAAAACGTCGTTTATTCCGATCTCAGGTTCCGGAACGTCTTCGAGCCACAGACCTTTCTCGGCCCGGCTTTTTACGATTGCTTTCATAATGTATAGAAATCTTTATAAGGAATTATGATGTATAAGTTACACTCAACATCATACGGATATTGCATTTCAAGGCAAGCATTGAAAATCAGCTATTAATCCCGGAACAGAGTAAGCTCAGTTTCTTCCGGCTAACAGAAGTTTTTGAAGAAAAAGTAAAATTGTGCAACTTCTTTCAAAAGATGCGTTCAAGTCGTATCGGAATTTGAGGCTGAACATAATATGAAAAATTCAATTTTAAGTGTTTTAGTGTTGCTACTCGCGGCCGGCAGTTTCTTATTTTCGTACACGGCGATCAACGGATCAAAAAGCAAGCCCCGACTCCAAAAGAAAACACGGACAGTAAATAATCAGTCGGATACGCTTACATCTTTTGAATCGCAAAAAGAACTGGACGGGTTTCTGGCGGAATTGAAAGCCGAGCGGGAAAGGCGGCAGAATAATACCGATTTAAACTCTAATTCCAACACTTCATCCTCAAACTCGGCAACAGTGGACGTTGCTGCGGCTCCGTCTCCAAGCTCCTATGACAAGGATTCTGTAACCAATGTTCAGCATGCCGGCGTAGATGAAGGCGGCATAGTAAAACTTCATAAAGATCACCTGATAATTCTCTGCAGGGGCCGGCTTTTTACGGTCGCTATTGGCGGTGACCAGCTTCGTCCGGTAAGCTCGATCGACGCTTTCGGACCCGATATCGATCCTTCGGGAACCTGGTATGACGAAATGCTCGTTTCCGGAAATACGATCGCAGTGATCGGATACGGTTATCAGCGGGGCGGAACGGAGATCGGTATTTTTAATATCACCGACCGCGGAGGGTTGAGTTACCGCTCGACGTATCATCTTCGTTCAAATGATTATTATTCATCGAGGAATTACGCGAGCCGTTTGATCGGAAGCAAACTCATCTTCTATTCGCCGCTTTATCTTGGATACAGCGAAGATCCGATGGAAGATTTTCCGGCAATAAGAAAATGGCACAAAGGCGCAACGGAAAAAGAATTCAAGCTGATTACTGCACCAACGCGGGTTTACAAACCCGTATATGATCTGACGGAAAGTTACTATGCTGCACTTCATACCGTGACGGTTTGTGATCTCGGAGCTTCGGATCTCAAATGCGAAGCTACCTCGGTAATCGGACCTGCCGGCCGTGTCTTCTATGTTTCTCCGAATTCGGTTTATGTCTGGACAACGGACTGGCGTGCAGAAAACGCTGAAGAAAGAAGCCGCTCCGTTTTGTATCAAATGCCGCTTGATGGTTCTGCACCGACAGCGCTCGGTGTTTCGGGGAGTCCGGTAGATCAGTTCTCATTTCTTGAAAGCGGGGATGATCATTTAAATGTACTTGTCAGGTCGGAAGGTTCCGGTGACGGAATGTGGAATGCGGAAATGACAGACGGTGATGCGGCGCTTCTGCGGTTTCCAAGAAGCGAATTCGGCAACGGCCGAAAGAGTCTGAACTCAGATCGGTATCAAAGTCTCAAAGCGCCGGACGGATATTATTTTCAAAACAGGTTTGTCGGAGATCATTTGCTTTACGGCTCCGGAAGTAGCTGGGAAGCAGGGCAGCGGAACGACTTTTCAACTTTGTATTCGGTGAACTGGCGGACGGGGAAAACGGGTGAATTTCCGCTAAATCATACGGTTGACAGGATCGAAGGAATGGGAAGTGACGCGGTGATCGTTGGAGGCAACAAAAATGATCTCTATTTTTCGCCGTTGAAACTCGGAGATTCTCCTTCACTTAAAGAAAGCTACATCCGCAAAAATGCTCAGCAGGGCGAGGAACGGAGCCACGGATTTTTCTACAAGCCGAATGATTCCGGCAGCGGAACGCTCGGTTTGCCGATCATTTCCGGCGGAGAAGATTACGGCAGCTATTTCCGCGGCTCGGCTTCGATACTTTTCCTCCGTAATGCCGGTCTTAAGTTTTCCGAAATGGGCACTCTAAAAGCTGGTTCTTCAAAGAAACTGAATGACCGTTGCCGCGCTTCCTGCGTCGATTGGTACGGAAATGCGCGTCCGTTGTTTGTGCGAGGGCGAATTTTCGCATTACTTGGCTATGAGATTGTCGAGGGCACAGAAACCGCAACCGGAATTAAAGAAAAGCAGAGGAGAAGTTTTTCACCGGCCGGCTAAAAAAGGAAAAGGGGTTTTCTTTCATTTCTTGAATTTAAAATAGAAGAAAAGCATCAATGAATTGAGCGAAAAAGAGATCCCGTTTGCCAGAATGATGGGAAGGTCACGCTGCAAAATTCCGTAGATCGTCCAAAGCAGAAGACCGGTGCAGAGTACGATAAACATCCTCAAAGAAATGTCTTCCACATCCTTTTTCTTCCAGGTCTTGTAGATCTGCGGTGCCACTGCAAGCGTCGTGCAGAATCCTGCGATAAGGCCAAGAATCTTTGTCCAATTCATAAAATATCGGGCTAAAACCAAAAAATTCGCTGTTATTGTCGATTCTAGCATTAAGCCGATCGAATAAAGCCGAAATTTCCGGGTGAACGATAGTTGCGTCCCAACGCAACCACAATTTCTTGAAGTATTCGCGATCAGTATTTCTGTCCCGTTTTCGAAATTAATGTACGAAATTGATCCGGTACGACCGACCGATCATTTATAAAACCCTTGATTTTATTGCGTCTCACGATGGAACAAGTTTTGCCTATAACCTGATGTAACAATACGAACAAAAGGAGAAGAAGATAAAACGATGGACGCTATCAAATTACTAAAACAAGATCACGAAGATTTGCGGAATCTGTTTTCAAAAGTAAGGGAAACAGAATCGATGGAGAAAAAGGTCAAATACTACAATGATATTGAGGACCTTTTGGCCGTTCATACGCAAATTGAAGAAAAGATATTTTACCCGGCGGTTAGAGCAAAAGAAAAACTCGAAGATATCGTAAAAGAGGGAATTCAGGAACATCATGTGACCGATCTTTTGATCGCCGAAATCAATGATCTGGTAGATGATTCGAGCGTTTTTGAACCAAAACTCAAAGTCTTGATGGAAGGCGTGGAACATCATATCGAAGAAGAGGAAAAAGAAATGTTTCCCGATGTCCGGAGCGAATTTTCGGAAACAGAGATCTCGGAGCTTGGCGCAGAGATGGAAAAAGCTAGGAAAGGATTTGCGAAATCCAATCCGGCGAGAGCGTGACAAATTATTTAATCACAAAAACGCAAAAAGGTGTCGATTGAGACACCTTTTTTCGATTTCACTTTTCCGCATTGCTGCAAACCGCGAGTTCTCAAGATTTGCTGCCGATCAGTATTTCAACAGGCGCATTGATGACGCGGTTACCGGAGCCGCGATTTTCACTTTTGTAATCAAGAAATCTGGCTGATTCAAGAAATGTGAAAATTTTTGAGAACGCTGGAAAACCATTGATGAAAATTCAAAAATATTAAAAAGCAGTAATTTTTATTACACTTCCGACAGTTGCTCCGCGCGTAACGACAGCCGTTTTCCCATCTGGTGAAATAACCAAATCATTAAATTTCATATCTTTAAAATCGGTGATCTGTTTTTTCTCTGAAGTTTGTGTCGAAACAAACCAGATATTATTAAAGCTTTCTCCTTTATCGAGGAAATAAATTCCGCTTCCGTCCGAAGCCCAATCTAAGATCGGTGTTTTTAAATCCTTCCAGTTTTCCGAATGGTCTTCATCAAACAAAATGTATTTCCAGGGATTTTTATCCTTATCGTTCGGATCATAATAATAGGAAGCGATCTTCTTCGGGTCGGCAGGCGAAATAATACTTTTTCCGGCGACGTTTTTTAATACTTCGACCGGTTTGCCGTTTCCGTCCAGCGGCATTTTCCAAAGCGCCTTAGGAATATCGGCGGGTGAAATGTAGTAAAGCCATTTTCCATCAGCCGAAATTAGAGGATTTGCCTCGCTAATGCCGTCGGTTATTTGTTTAAGGTTGTTGCCGTCGAGATCCATCTTCCAGATATGATGTTTGCCCGTGCGATTTGAACCGAAGACCAGCGATTTGCCGTCGCGCGTTAGGTCGGCGTAGCGAATCGTTGCGTTTTCATCAAACGTAAGTTGCTGCTTTTCCAGCGTTTCGGTATTGATTCTCCATAACTGCCCCGTATGATCTCGATTTGCCCGGTTAAATACTACGTATTTGCCGTCAGAGGACCATTCCAAACCGAAAACACCATTCATAATATCGGTGTCAAATGTCAGTTGTTTTAGGTTCGAGGGATCATCAAGCGGCATTAGAAATAAATTGATTGATCTTGTGAGCGTTGTAGTAAGAAAAAAACTTCCATCCGAAGCCGGGCGAAAGTCATAATAATGGTTAGTGTCGTTGGTGATTTTTTTTGCTTTACCGTCAGGATATCCGAGATGCCATATTTGATCGGGTTTTCCGTTTCCCTCGCCCGCCAGCAAGAACAAACCTTTGCCGTCTCTTTGCCAAAACGGTTTGCCGAAAGAATCCCACTCCGGAGTTTTGACCGGTTTTACTGTTCCGTCAACGACATCAACCTCAACGAGTTCAGGTTTTTTTGAAAATTCATCGCCGGTTTTTTCCTGAGTTAACGTGGTCATTACAATTTTCCTGCCGTCAGGTCTCCATGCAGGCGAAATACCCCAAACGGCAAAAACACGATTTCCCTGTAAGGTTTTTACTTTTCTTTCACTGCTTCCATCCAAAATATTGGCGACAACAAGGTGAGTGGCGTCTTTATCGGGTTCATTCAAGACATAAGCCAATTGACTGCCATCAGGCGAGATCGAAAAAAAAGATGATAAACCTTCGGCAATTTTTTCGGTTCTTCCGCCATAGATCGGTACGCGAAAGATCGAGTTTTTTTGTAAGTCATCTTTTGAGGTGTAATAAACATAATGACCATCTGGAGAAAAAGTCAGCCAATTCGGTCTGTTTTTCTGCGGCGGGATGACGATCGTCTCACTTCCCGTCGGAAGATGCTGCATCGTAACTTTATAGAGATTATCCGCAGTATGTGAAACATAAACTGCGTTCTGATTATCCCGCGAAAGCCCGATCTGAAAGGATCGGCTTGATTCGGTAATTCGGTCATAAACCAAATTGCTTGCATTCAGCTTACTGCCGGTATTTGTATTTTCAAAATATGGAAATACGTAGAACCAGCCAAAAAAACCTACAAATAAAAGCGTTAAAATTGCGGCCGGATAAACCAACAACTTTCTTGAAGATAAAGAGTTTCCTTGTTCAGCAGGTGATTCCGCAACCGGCGCCGTGCTTTTCTGAACCGCTTCCGTATCAGGATTGATAGGATCATTCGAACCATTTTCAGCAAACCCATTCTTATTTAAATAGATTTCACGCTCAAATGTTTCGTGTTCAAAAATGGTTTCCTCAAGAATTTCGGAAACCTCTCCCCGGAAACGATAGCCGCGTCGCGGAACTGTTCTTATCAGATCCTTATCGGAGCCGAATTTGTCGAAAGTCTTTCTGAGAAGGTAAATGTTCTGACTTAAAACGCTGTCTTCGACAAAAGAATCGCTCCAAACTTTGTCGAAAATTTCATCTTTAGAAATCAGACGTCCGGGGTTTTCAGCCAACACACAAAGAACTTCGATCGCCTTCAATGGCAAGTCCAAATTCTCATCTTCAAACCAAAGAGTCTTTCTTTCCAGATCTAACTTGTAGTTTTCAAACTGAATTAAGTTGTTGATTTTATTGCTCATAACAACCGTGTGAAAAGTAATTGAAAGTTATCTTAAGTTTAAATAAAGACTTTTTCGGAGCTTATTTTTTATAAATCACTCATTCGACTTAATACGCGTCAATTTTTTTGAGGAGAATTATACCGGAACAAGCCAAATGAAAAAAGAAAGTTTTCTTCTGACTGAAAAATATCAAAGGATGACAGTCCGCTACCAGCGGCGAACGATTCTGAAAAAAATGTGTCAGGAATGTTGCGAAGATCTTGAATGGCTGACGATTGACGAAGCGGCGGAACTATTTAAGAAGGATGCAAAAAGTATTTTTGAAAATTTAATTAGATTGAGAAAAAGCTATCAAAGTAAAGGGTGAAAAACTTTGCCTATTGAGATAGGCATTCATCATAGGGGGTAGTAGTAATTGAGTAATAAAAATTTCTTTGTACATAGTCCGGGCTATCGAAATCATGAAAGCAGAAGGCTTTTGAGAAGCCCGGTAACCAGAATTCAAATTGCTAATAGTGACCCACCGGAAAGTTTTATTGACCAGATATTGTCATTACTGGGTTCGAGTGATTTTATCGGTCAAATTCTAATGGGTGGTCGTGCAATACAAGGAGGGGTGTTGGCAATTGGTACGCAATTTGACAGGGGACACTTGCACCATTTTCGTCGAATCAAAGCAAGATTTGCCATAATGCCAGTAGTCGTCGGCCCGCGCGAATCAAGCCCGAGCCAGCCGCCTTCGATAATATATTCGGACGTAAATGTCGCCGGAATAAATTATCCTCGAGCCTCTGTAGATCAAATGATTGGTAATCGTTTTATGGTGGAGTCTGTTGAAAATGCCAGTGTTGCCGTTAAAGCCGGTGCAGTCTGGTGGTCAAATTCAGTAACTTACTATCCGGGAGGAAGAATTGAGAGTCATAATCCCTAGCGATCCGTAATTGCTGCGAAATTTAGATCGTTTGAAAGAACTGAGGGAAAAAGTACCAAATCGAAGGCTAGAAAAGGAGTTTAATGATGCCAAGAGTAAAATACAATGTCGAAATGGTCAGTCAGCAATATAGTCCAACCTGTTGGTTAGCTTGCGCAGCCATGCTAATTCAATTCAAACGTCATTTCACGCCATCTGCCGAACAGCTTGGAATAACGAATGATACGGATTTCAGAGCTCGACTTACAAGCCCGGATTACGGTTGGGAGTGCATGAACCGCCTTCGCAGATTGGGATTCACAAATGCCCGCAGTTCTGAACTTCCGGTTAATCATAGATCGCCTTCCAAGGATATGATCTATGAACTACTTACTCTAAAAGGTCCGTTTATTCTTCATCATCGCTGCGGCGCATTTTGGTACGGACCGGGCCGAACCGTCCCGACCTCCGATAATTCGCATGCGGTCCTGATCGTCGGAATCGATACTGAACGCGACGGTCCATGCGTTTGGTTTAATAATCCATGGGGACAGACGGATGTAATGACCACTTCGAGTTCGATCGTCAACGCAATTTCCAATTGGGAGCGGTTTCCAACTCTAAAATCAATCTCCTATCTATGATCTATCTTCGATCGGGAGATCGCGTATGAGAGATAGCTTCAGAATAGACTTCGATCACTTGTTAGATTGTGTAAGCACACATTTGTAAACGATCTGAATTCGTTTTTGCATTCGCGAGTCACGCTAATTGTTTTCCGGCACTGTTTATTTTGCTGCCGTTGAATTGGAATTGCGCTTGTCGTTGATGCCGGTAGCAGTCCCTTGCAAATCAATAAAAATCGAATTTCCATCGCCCTGCGAATGATTTCCGCCGGGTATGTTATGGCCCATTGACCTTAGCCTGTCAAAAACGGATTCATTGATGCCGCCGGGTTCAAGATATGTCCGGTCCGGAAGCCACTGATTGTGAATCCTCGGAGCATCTACTGCCTCGCGGCCGTCCATTCCGAATTCTGTAACATTTAAGACGATACATAAAACGGTATTGATGATCGTCCGTCCGCCGGGTGTGCCGGTTATCAAAACCAGTTTGCCGTCTTTTGAAACTATGGTCGGCGTCATCGAGCTGAGCATACGTTTACCGGGCGCGATCAGATTTGCCGGAGTTCCAATATCGCCGCGCGTATTGGTTTCACCGGGCTTTTTGTTAAAATCGCCCATCTCGTTATTAAGAATGAATCCGGCGCCTTTTACGACGACATGGGAACCATAGCCGCCTTCGAGCGTATAGGTGTTGGAGACCGCCATTCCGTCCTTATCGATCACCGAAAAATGCGTTGTCTCGCTGCTTTCTTCCGGCTCTTGCTTTGTAACAATATCTCCGCCAAGCGCGACGCTGTCTGAGGCTTTTTGGAGGTCGATCCCATCGGCAAGCGATTTTGCGTAACTCTTTGAAATAAGTCTTTCAATCGGCAGCTTATTAAAATCCGGGTCACCGAGATGACGTGCGCGGTCGAGAAAAGCCCGGCGCATTGATTCGACGATCAGATGGATCGTCACTGGTGAATAGCGGCCTTCTTTTCTCAGGTCAAAATTTTCGAGAATGTTGAGCATCTCAACAAGCGCCGTGCCGCCCGAACTCGGCGGCGGCATCGAAACGATCTCGTATCCGCGAAACTGTCCTTTTATCGGAGTCCGGATCTTTGCCTGATATTCGGCAAGATCCTTTTTTGTGATCAGTCCGCCGTTTGCCCTCATATCGGCGGCGATCAGATCGGCGATCCGTCCCTTGTAAAATGCATCCGGACCGGTAGTTGCGATATCGCGGAGCGTTTTTCCGAGATCTTTTAGAACGATCCTGTCTCCGGCTGCCCATTCACCTCCGCCCGGTTTGCCGTACGCCGCGACGGACGCCGGAAATTCGGCCATCGGACCCGAGATTTGGTTGTTTATACTCCGCGCAAGCGAAGCTGAAAGAACGAAGCCATTCTCGGCCAGAAGGACCGAAGGCATTACAACTGTTTTCCAAGGAAGCTTGCCAAACTTTCGGTGAGCTGTTTCAAGCCCGCGAACGGTACCCGGAACACCCGGAGCCAGATAACCGGCGGCCGTAAGGCTCCGGTCGATCTCGCCGTTCTTATCGAGATACATTGTTTGCGTTGATCCAAGCGGCGCCTTTTCGCGGTAATCGATCGCGACAGATTCTCCGTTTGGCCGGCGGACGATCATAAATCCGCCGCCGCCGATATTTCCCGCACTCGGCCAGGTCACCGCCAGCGCAAAGGCAGTCGCCACCGCCGCATCCACTGCGTTGCCGCCCTGACGAAGGATATCCGCCCCGACCTTCGACGCATCCGGATAGGATGAAACGACAAGCCCCGTTTTTGAACTGACAACTTCTTCCTTTGGCGAGGTAGTTTGAGCAAATACGATCGAATCGACCCGTAAAGTCGGTCCGAAGGCTATGAAAATCAGTATAAACAGAAAAGCGCGATGGCGATGAAACATGTGTCTTTTTTCTCCGATGGAAAATTTTGAATTTGAATCTAAAGCTACGATATCAGAACGATCAAATCATTGGAATTGGGGTATGTGTTCTCAGTGACTAAAACATTATACCGAAACCGAAAATGACATATACGTAATTAGTGCGGGAGAATGAAGGGAGCGATCATAAATTTGATGGAAACGTTTATGTAACGATGAAAGTCGTTTTATTTTCCCTTTTATTCATTGATAATTATCTTGTGTCTGCTAGCATATATTGCTATCTTAATCGTACTGAATAGGAAGCATCGGAAAACCATCGAAGCGATAAACAGCAAACCGACGTTGGCTAACATACTTTTTAGTGACATAGAAAAACTCCTTATTGCTTTAGGTTCAGAAAAGATTGAGGGAAGCGGTTCAAGAGTCGCTTTTTCAAAAGATAATGAAACGGTGTTTTTCCACAGACCGCATCCGCAAAAGGAAGCAAAAAAATATCAGATAGAAATGGCCAGAGAATTTTTGGAACGGATAGATCATGAATAATACAATTACATATAAGGGTTTTACAGCGAGGGTAGAGTATTCGTCGGTTGATGAAGTATTTGTCGGACGTGTGATCGGAATCGATGACATTATTGGCTTTCACTGTGCTTCTGTTAAGGAACTAAAAAAAGAAATGAAAGCAATGATCGATTTTCATTTGGAAGTTTGCAGCAAAAAAGGCATAAAACCCGAAAAGACTTATTCTGGCAAAGTTTTTCTAAGAGTTACTCCAGAACTTCATTCACGAATCGCAAAAACCGCAGAAGCCAAAGGCAAGAGCATAAACGAATTCAGCGCGGAAATTTTGGAAAAAGCTTTGGGGTAAATTCGGTGCAGAGTAATAGGAAATTTAACTGCCTTACAAACATTGTAAGAATTATCTGCTATATGGATGTTAATTCTGATGTGAGATAAAGTGTGAGAATCTGTAGTAGAGTATCCGTGGAAAATTTGTTAGTGAAAATCGCTAAAATGCTAGCATTGGGATTATTTATTTCGTTAAATTTTGCTTGTGAGGGCAGCAAATTATCGAGCGCAAACAAGAATTTGACAAACAATTCTTCTCCAACTGTTAATCCAACCAAAGCAGTGAAAACAACGGTTCAGAATGAGAGCGTTACGGCTCTTTGCAATCGTTTGCACGAAATAAAAAAGCTTCCTTATAGAGATCCAAACGATACCGATCCAATTTATGAATCATTAGTTGCAAATGAGAAAGAGTCCGTTTTATGTCTTGTCAATAAAATTACGGATGAAACATCGATGGCTGATCCTCGTGAAGCTCCACCTTGGCAAAATTATAAAGTAGGCGATACCGCGGTTTTTATTCTTAATAGAATTGTTGGTAAAGGAAATAATCTACTGCCAGAAATGCTTCCTCCAAAATTTCAGCAAGAATGGAAGACGAATGGAGTGTATGCTTATTTTAATTACGTGTCCGAATCAAAAAATAGAAAACAACTCCAAAAATGGTGGAAAAAGCGAATAAATAAGGACCAATAATAGATTTTGCATCAACTTTTGGGATGGTTATAGATTGTCTTCATGTAGGCTATATCGACACATTAGCAGATAAAACAACTGACGAGAGGAATGTGATTCGATTGGAGAATTGACAAAAGCGACGCTTTTGACAGGCGGTAAACTCTTCCTGCATTTTAAGCCTATACATAAATGCCAATAGGCGCTAAATCGCTTCACGATCGAGTTTGAAGACCAGCCGGCTGTGAATATGTCTAAAAAAAAATAAATTTACGCAGAGGGCGTTACAGTGGGGATTGGGAATGTTTTCTCTGTGACCATTATCGGATTATTGTTCCGGAATAACTATTAACTCTTCAATCATATTTTTTAGCAACTGCGTTTCAAGCCCAATCGCAATCAAGACCGTTACGATTTCAGGAATGAAGAATGAAAAATAAGTTCAACAATCAGCGCTTATACTTAGCCGGTTCACAAAACCGGCGCGAAATAAAAAGTTCAGCACAAATTTCGCACAAAAGAAACGGACATCAGAATTGACGTCCGTAACTCATTGTAAACAATGGTGGCTTGGGACAGAATCGAACTGCCGACACGCGGATTTTCAGTCCGCTGCTCTACCAACTGAGCTACCAAGCCATTTTAAAAATTTACCGTGTTGTTAACGGCAAGTGAATAAGTTTAATTAAGGTGTTTGTTGATGTCAAACTACGACGCGTGATAATGAAAATTGATAAAAAACTTTCTTATCGCACCGAAAAAAGTTGTTGACAAGATATCTGAGAGGTCTATAATCAGGTTCTAGCAGCTTCTGCCCAAGTAAGCTGCTACAACCTTCCGAAGCCGGTCAAAACCTGCCCGTGCCGATTTGATAACGGTCATCTTCTTCAGATGACTTGTTTTCAAATCGGCACAGCTTTTTTAAAGCCGAAATATTTGAGGTCGCTGAAAGCGACAAGTTAAATAGCGTCGGGTAACACCCGACGTCAAGCCAAATAAAAAGTCTCTGTCCCTGAAAGGGACAAATAAATCTCGTATAGTTCGACACTAACAGCGTCGGGATTCTCCCAACGCTATTGATTTTGTCCGCTTCACGTACTTAACGTGTTTTTAAGCCTAGATTACTAACGTTCTTAGCTTGCTGCACTTTCCGCAATTTCTTCAGCCTCTGCTTCAGGTGCTGAATCATCTTTTAGTAAGCCGAGTTTTATTTTTACGTCGCGCTCGATCCTCGAATAGATCTCGCGGTCTTCCTTCAGAAGCGTGCGGACTTTTTCGCGGCCCTGCCCAAGCCGCTCTTCGCCGTAAGAAAACCACGCGCCGCTTTTTTCTACGACGTTGTTGTCAACGGCCAGATCGATGAGATCACCTTCCTGAGAAATTCCTTCGCCATACATGATATCGAATTCACATTCTCTGAACGGCGGTGCGACCTTATTCTTTTTGATCTTGACGCGTGTGCGGTTTCCAACCATCTTGTCGCCTTCTTTGATCGCTCCGATACGGCGTATGTCTAATCGAACGCTGGCGTAAAACTTCAGAGCCTTGCCGCCCGTCGTCGTTTCAGGTGAACCGAAAAATACACCGATCTTTTGACGAAGCTGATTGATGAAAATAAAGGTCGTACGCGAATTTGCGACGATCGCCGTTAGTTTTCTGAGCGCCTGCGACATCAGCCGGGCCTGAAGACCCATATGCGAATCGCCCATTTCACCGTCCAGCTCCGCACGCGGAACGAGTGCTGCCACGGAATCCACAACGATCACGTCGACGCTGTTTGAACGCGCGAGCGTTTCTGCGATCTCGAGTGCCTGCTCGCCGGAATCCGGCTGCGAAACAAGCATGTCATCAACTTTTACACCAAGATTTTCCGCATAAACCGGATCGAGCGCGTGTTCGGCATCTATGTAAGCCGCGATGCCGCCCGCTTCCTGTGCGGATGCTACAACCTGAAGAGCAAGCGTTGTTTTACCCGAGCTTTCCGGTCCGTAAACTTCAATAATTCTTCCGCGCGGGAATCCGCCTACGCCGATCGCTGCGTCTAAACTCAAACATCGTGTAGAGATCGCGCCCACGTCTTCGACGGGCTTTTCGCCCAAACGCATGATCGAACCCTTTCCAAATTTCTTTTCGATTTGAGATAAAGCGTCATCGATCGCTTTTCCTTTGTCTAATGTCATTTTTGCCCCCGTTGCCATATTCTCCACACTCCTTTGGTTTTTTAGAATTTATTGAAAGTTCTAATATGAGAATGAGTGTACCATGCGAAACAGTGTTTCACAAGTGAAACGGCATTGTTTTTTGATATGAGAATTGTTTTGTAAAGGTAGTTTAATTTACGGAGAAGTGCAAGCTTTTTAAATATTAACCGAATGAAATCAGAATCTTAAACTGCGGGGGTCGAGTGGGTGTACGCAGCCGACTGTTAAGATGGGCTTGGCCGAAGTAATGCGTACGTGTCAGTAGCCCGCCTGTTAAGAAGGGCTCCGCCGGAGAAATGTGTGCGTGTCGGTACATCAAACGACAGGGAAGCCTTCTCCGATACCGATGGATGCTTCTCAAAAACCAAGTCGACGGTTGTCTCACCAAGGTGCCGGCACGATCACTGAAGCCCGTGCTAACGCGTGGGCCACGGACACGGCGTACGGAAATACACCAAAGTATTGGGGAACAAGGAAAGGTAGCTGGATCAAATTATTTTCAGCTGCTACAAAAAAATCAGAATGATAAATTAATTTTCCCGGATCGGTTCGGCCGCGAGCGGCGGGTTTCCTTTCTTGCGGGAATTCCGCCAGAGTTTGATGCCTTCTTTTGTGAGACTCAGGATCGGTTTGCGGTTTTGGAATAAAAGCGAGATCCATTCGCGTTTTCGCATTTGCGGGAAATAGATCCCGCGGAAAAAGAGTCTGGCAACGAGATGACTGATCCTGACGTCGATCGGAGAATCCTTTATCGATTCTATCGCCTCCTGATTTCTTTGCGGACTATAAGATCTCGACCAGGCATTAAACGTTTCGTCCTTTGCATTGTCGACGGTCATTTTCAGCGGATTATGCGCCATAATAAACGGAGCAAACTCGAGCCAGTGTTTGGGCCGGTGGAGTCTCCCGTCTTTTTCAAGTCTTTCATACAAGAGGGTTGAAGGAAACGGCGTTAGCTGTCCGAAAACGGGAAGACCCGGTGCCCAGCTTTCGATCTCATCAACAGTTCTTTCGGCAACTCCGACGGTGTCATTGTCCATACCGAAAATAAAAGATGTGATGGCAAAGATATTGCGTTTTGCAAGCCGGTCAAGCACTTCACGGTAGTTCGCAGGTTTTGAAAAGGTTTTGTTAACGTCCGCCATGTTTGCCGGATCGATCGATTCCATTCCGATAAAGATCCATTTCCCGCCGGCATCCGCAATAAGATCAACAAGTTCTTCGTCTGCAAGAAGATTAGCACTGATCTGAGCTACCCAGGGAAGTGTTGCACCGGCAGCGATCATGTCTTTTAAGAGTGACTTGAGGCGCTTTTTATTGATCGCCAGATTATCGTCGATAAAGAAAACGGCGATCTGTCCTTTTTCTTCTTTTGCCCGTTTTTTCAGTCGAAGTAGTTCTTCTATTACACTTTCGTTTGAACGAAATCGGATCGAATCACCAAAAAATCCGGTGACTGTACAGAATTCGCAGCCATAGGGACAACCGCGTCCGGTCTCTATCGGAACGACAAAGAATTTTCCCAGCCTTCACCAAATTTTGACAAAGTACTGCGCATGAATTTTGGCACCAGACTAAATTGGTCCAGATCGAGTGTTTCCCACGGATATGCGGGTAAGGCTGCAGATTTGGTTTCTTGTCATTTCCATGTCGTCAAATTGCGGCTGATAAATGCTTTTTAGTTTTCCGTTTGCGGCATCCTCTACGATATCAGCCCAATAATCATCGGCTTCCCCAAGCGCGACCGCGTCGGCGTGGCGTTTTCCGCCGTCTTTTCCGAGCGCTTCATCAGGACATTCGGTCACATGTGGTCCGCCCATGACAACCTTAAATCCTGCATCCCGCAGCGAATCAGCGACCCGATATGCACGCGCGACCATCCGTGTCATCGCACCTATGCCGACCAGTCCGATGTCTTCCTTTTGCAGAATTCGACGAGTTGCTGCGCGACATCGCCTTTGCATTCCCATCTATCAAAACGACTTCATGCTCTTTTGGTGTCAGCGACTGCAAAAGAAACATCCATAGATGCGGCATAAAATTACGCGTAATGCCGTTGTCCGGATTATAGAGTAATATTTTCATGGAGCTTGTTCCGGGGATAGAAGACTTTCTCTGAAGAAATGTATTAGAAGTGTCGAATTCGAGGTGCTTCAGAGAAACGGTATGCCTGCGAAGGGTCGGTTTCGGGTGCTCGTTAAAGCGACTTCTGTGATTCAGGTTAACCTTCCTTCGGAATATCCAGAATCGCCAAAAGCATTTTCAGGCGTCAGGTAGCACCGTTGATATTCGTAGGGAAGTTTGCTCTAAGCAATGATGCCTCACTTAGACTGTAACTTGCAAACGCCTATTTCAGCTTATTAACAAAAACTCAGTTCAAGCTTTTTATTAGAAAGGGCAGGATCAGCAACGCGGGTGTCAGCAGGATCTGCGTTAGAAGAAGTGCTCGCAGTCCTACCATCAGAGAGGGTTTCCGCAGTCATGTCGCGTTGTAAATCACGAGTATTCCACTCGATTGTTAAGCGAAAATTAAAAAAGCGGTGGCCGGATAAAGCTGTCAGAGATATTTTTCGGTGCAGCATGATCATGGGAGGCCTCCCTGACGGTCAGGGTACTAACACGTTTATGTCTTCGAGGGCACTCTAATTTCTAAGAATTTGCGAAACGGTTTCCGCTTTTGAACTGGCTTCAACTGCCATTCGGTTACAGAGCTAGCTTCCTTCGAGTTCAGCGATCTTTTGCTGGACGGCTTTTCCGTCTGCGGAACCTGTCGGGATAATGTTTGCCATAGTTTTATAAAGCAGGATCGCATCGGACTTCGCTTCCGGTTTCGCGGCGAAATCGTTTGCCAGCGCCCACACCTCTCGCAAAAAACTATTTGTCAGATCAAACCACTGCTGCTTTTGGCTTTGCGTCGGAGCCGAATAGTATTTTTGGCTGAGGATCTCGAGTGTCGATTTCGCCAGCGCGGCAGCTTGTTTCAATTCTTTTCCTTGATAATAAACTTTGATATTGTTTTTTCTCGCATCCAGGTTGTCGGGCAGCTGGTTATAGTATTCATGTGCTTTGACGTAATTTTTCCCGACAAAATAGATGTTTCCGATCAAATAGATCGAGTTTGCCCGGTCGTTGGCATTCAGATCTTTTAGCGTCAGTATTTTTTCAGATATCGCCTTTGCAGAATCATACTGCTTTGCTTCATAGAGCTTTTGGGCGATTTGAAGCAGCTGTGAGCCTTTTGCTATCGAATTGATCTCTTTGAATCAAAGATCTTTCCGGCTTTTTTGAAGCCTCCTCGTATCTCTTTGCCGCAACATCTTCCTTTGCCAGTACGAGATCGGATTTGGCAGGCTGTGGTTTGGTCGTTTGCAGGCTGTCCGGCGGCAGAAGCCGTAGTTGATCCGCAGGGATTTGTTATTTGCCACCCGAGTTCCGTTGCTTTTTCTCATCTGTCTTGGCGAGATCGGTTTTTCCGAGTTTGCAGTTCGCACGGGCGCGCCCGTAATATGCGTTTGCGAAATCCGGCTTGTACTGAACCGATTTGTCAAAATTTACAAAGGCCTGCTGGAAATCATTCTTATTAAAGTAATATCCGCCCAGATTGAAATATGCGACATGTTGTTTTGGATCCAGTGTGAGTGCTTTTTATGTATTCCAAATTTTTCAGGCTGCCCGAGCCGGTCGTAAGCCGCCCCGAGATCGACCCAATGACCTGCATCTTTTGTTCGAGTTCCGTCAGCTTAGTAAAATCTTTAGCGATTCATCGAATTTCTTAAGTTCCTTATAAGCTTCGCCTCGTTGTTTGTAAGCGTTTACATATTTATCGTTAAGTTCGATAGATTTTGAAAACTTTTCGACGGCCGCCGTAAAGTTTTTCCTGTCTCTGAATACCAAACCGAGATTATGATAGGCGGCAGAATACTTCGGATCCAGATCGATCGCTTTTTCAAAATTACGGGTCGCTTCATCATATTTCTTTTGATCAAAATACGCATTGCCGAGGTTGTTATAAGCCCAGGCAAACTTCGGATCCAGTTCAATTGCTTTTTTCAGATCAGTAATAGCTGCATCATATTTTTCCTGAGTATCTAAGAGCGCCCCGCGGTTTCTGAAAAACATCGGTGTTTTAGGGTCGAGTTCGATCGCCTTTGAATAATCGGCGACCGCCTGATCATATTTTTTTTGTTTTTCGTAGATATAACCGCGATTATTGTAGGCCCAGGCATATTTCGGATCGTGCGAGATCGCTTTTGTGTAATCATTTATCGCCTCCTGATCTTTATCGAGCCGGTCGTGAGCGCGTCCGCGTTCCAAATAAACTCTGGCAATGTTTGCCGGATTTGAGGAAATAAATTTGGTGTAGTCCGCAACAGCCAGCTCGTATTTGCCTACCGCAAAATAGGAATCACCGCGATTTCCGTAGGCACTAGTGAGATCAGGTTGCAGAGAGAGCGCCTTCGTATTGTCCGCGATCGCTGCCTCGTAGTTTTTCAAACTGTGATAGGCACTTCCGCGGCCGTAATAGAGCGCGGCGATTGGCTTTATTCCGATCGCTGAGGAATAGTCGGCAACCGCCTCCTGAAATTTTCCAAGACGTTTGTATACGTCGCCGCGAACGGTGTATGAGATATTGTCTTTCGGGTTTATCGCCAGCGCCTGTTCGGCATCAGACTTTGCCAGTTCATTTTTGTTAAGAAGAAGATTCGCCGTCGCCCGTCCGCGGAAACATCCGTCTGCTCGTGCATTCAGCTTTAAACATTCGGTAAATGAGATTACGGCAGCGTCGTATTGTTTCTTATTGATCTGATCATAACCCTGTTTGTACCAGCCATCGAGAGTTGTGGGCAGCTGAGCAATGGCGGAGGTCGAAGCAAAAGCTAAGAAAAAGGTAAATATGGCAGTTTTTGAAAATGGGTTCATTCTAAATTTTCTCCGGTTATAAAAAAACTATTTACACGGTTTAACGACTTTCCCGCCGAGTGCGACGGCCTTTTTTTCGCTTGTTCCGGCTTGTTGTTTGTTTCCTGTCACGCAAAAGCTTTCCGCATTTAGCAGCAAGTTTTTAACTGATAACTTTGATAAATTTTCACGGGTCGCCTTGGTCGGCTTTGAAATCTTTTTAATAAAAATTTTTCCGATTCGTTAACATCGGCGAGTGCTTTCTGCGGACTGCCGGACAAAAGATACAGTTTTCTGCGAAAACTATATCTTTCTGCCATATTTTCATAATGCGGCGAATAATCCAAAGCTAGATTGACAACGTCATAATAGGCTTCAATGTCGGGATTCTTCAGATAAAAATCTATAACGGTATTGATGTCGGCAATTCCTTTATCAAAATTGCCGCGATTAAGATAATACTCCGACCGTTTCTGATAAGCCTCGTAGATATCGATCTTGCCGTCCTTGGTATTTTCCGATTTCGTTATAATTTCATTGAAAGTTGCGAGTGCTTCTTTTTCTTTGCCCCAATTTATATAAATTTCGGCAATATCAAACTGCGTGTTGTATTTCAGCATCTGCCCCATTTTTGTGAGTGTTTCCACAGCTTTTTGATATTGTTTGGTTTCTTTGTAAACGTAGACGAGCCAATTTAAAGCGTTGTAATTTTTCGGGTCGAGCTGAACGGCTTTTAAGAAGTCGGTCTCGGCGGCTTTTAAGTTTCTGACGCTGCTGTTTTCGTCGGAATAGATCAATCCGCGCCAAAGATTGGCTTCGGTATCGGCAGGATTCAGCGAGATCGAAAGATCCATGTTCTTTAGCGCCTCACGATGATTGTCCTGCAGTCTGTACGACTGTCCGATCTTTTTGTACAGATATGCCTTTTCTTCATTATTCGAATTATCTGTTTTGCCTTTTCTGGAACTTTCTGAACCGATCGCCTTCTGATAAAAGCCGATCGCTTCATCATACTTTCTGGCTTTATAGCTCTCGTCGCCCTTGATCTTGAAATCGATAGCTGAATTCTGCTCGAGAAACTGCGAGCACGGCTTTGAGATCGTTCCGCCGAGGTTGCGAATTTCGTTTTCATCTTTCGTTGCAAGATCAACCTTATTTGAGAAACAATACGCCTGCAGTCTGCCGCTGAGAACCTGCATCCTGAATGTTCCCAGCGTCTGTTTGTTATTTAAAATGTATGTAAAATCCGCGATCGCAGCATCGAAATATTTAAGCTGGAAATTAGCCATTCCCCTTCCGAAGATGCATTGCAGATTTCTTCCGTTTAGCTGAACACAACCTTTGAAAGACGCGATCGCTTCGGAATAATTCTTTTGAGCATATTGCTGACGCCCCAAATTATAGAAATCGGCTTCGGTCTGTGGTTTTTGGGCAAAAACGCTGCCTGCCGCAAAAACCAAAAGCAAAGTGTAAATTGTGAGTTTGAACGAGTTATTCATCTTTCCTGTTTCCCCGGTTTTGATTTGTATAAATCTCTGCAAAATGCAGGATGCTGGCAGTTTGGTATTAAAGCACTGTTCGAATACGATAAAATTGAGTCCTCAACCTAAATCGCAATATTTCGGAGTAAAAAGGGTCAAAAAAAAGAGTCTGTCTGAAAAGTCCAAATTAAGCGGTGAAACCGCAAATAGAAAGTAGCCAGATGTGAAACATCTGGAATGTGTTGGTTAAAAATCAAGCCCTGAAGGGGCGTAAGAACTGCTTTCTTACGCCCCTTCAGGGCTATAACCAATCGTCGATCTATCCAGACGTTTCACGTCTGACTTGTATCTTGATAGTCAACCCCTTTAGCAATTATCTTGGACGCTGGATAATTGCTCGGAGAAGATGAGTCTGTCGTCTGGCTGAGACCTTTGAGTCTGAAAAATAGATGAGACCTCTTTTCCGGTTTCAATGTTCCTTGTCAGGTCGAACAGTATCTTAAGACCTTTTGAGTCTGCATATTACAAGGTTGACCGTTGGAACATATTTTAGGAGTTAATTATGTCAAAAAACATTTTAGGTATGGTTTCAAAACGAAAGCTTGATGTGGCTTTACTTCAACGACAAAACCCTGTGGTCGATAATACTGCTTCGCTGCAAACTCTTCGCCTGGCTTGAAACACTTCATCGCGAAGCGGTTCGTATGTCTTGAATCAACAGGCACTTATGGTGATCTCACACTCGATGCACAATGCAGACATATTGTGTCTGTTGTTAATCCGCTTGCATCAGTCTCGCTGTTTCAGCATTGAGCCGCAACAAAACCGATGGTTGATGCCCGTATGATCGCCGACTTTGTCGTACTCAATCCCTGAGCAATGGTTCGCCCCCGCAAGTTGTCAAGATCAGTCTTTCGCGAAGGATCGAGGCTCTGAGGAGATGCGTCAAGCCGAACGAAACCGTCTTGACGTTTCACCACAAGAGAAGGTATCAAACGTGTTATTAAAACGTTTGAAGAGATCAAAGATCTGGAAAAAGATCAAGGATAATATCGATCAAGATCCTAAACTCAAAAATCAGGATCTGCTGGAAACGATACCGGATCGGTAAAAGACATCCCATCTGCTTTAGCCGAAATAGGTTTGAACCTTCGATTCAGCTCGCGATGTGAGTTAGGGGTGTTACAAAGCAAAGAAAATCAGGCACCAGTTTGAACTACACAGACTTTCAAAAATGAAACAAACGCTTGCAGCGCATGTACTTTCCGGCAATCGTGCCGGTCAGTGCAATGAAATTATCAAAGACTTTGCCAAACGCTTGGCGAAAACGGGAAATCAGAACTCGTCTGTGCATCGATCCGAAAACTGCTGCACATCGCGTTTGGTGTCTTGAAAACAAACCCGTTTGACCCAGACTTGGCGTTTCAGAGTTGATTATTCAGACAGTATCTATTTTCGGTATGCCGCTTCACGGCAAAAAGATGGCTTTTCAGACAGCCTCAAAACGGATGATCCATTTTGGTTTTATACCGATCTTAAGAATCGAGGTTCGATTCTTTTTTATCTTGAATACATGCCCGTTGCCGAATAAACCGCTGCCGGACCGCCGCTCATTCCCACTGGCGGAATTATTATGGATGATTTATCGCCGTTTACCACTAGTTCAACAGATCGCGCCTCGGCCTCTATCGAATCATCATTAAACGGCAAATTCGGAGATTTCCGGTTTACACGCGTCAGTTCACCGAAATCTGATAACCGCAGCGACACATCGAAACCTTCCACTTTTACGTTTACTCCGGCAGAACGCGGGAAATCAACTTCAACATTTATCTCGCCGACGATAGTCGGTGCCTGCTCGAACGGCGTCCCGGCAAAAATATTTGCACCGAAATAGTTTCCGACTTCTTCGTTTGTCGAAACAAATCCCATCACTTTTGGCGTTCCGTCTTCATTCGGCAAAAGCAGCATTCCCGACGGCGCGGAGCCAACGGGCGTATGAACCATTCGCGCCAAATGCACGATTACATTCGGCATCGGTAAGTTTTCCTGCGTTAGCGCAACAAGGTCAACTCCGCCTTCCCAACTCATCCACTTTGTAATTGACATAATTTTTATTTTCCTCTTCTTATTATTTCAATTTCCGATCTATTCATTTTTGCGCACTCTGAAGGAACGATTAACACGGGAAAAATTCTGCGCAATATTTTCAGCGGCTTTTTAGTCAGGGAACTTTTCTGTAGATCGTTTCTGCCACTGCCCCGCCTCCATAGATCATCAATTTAACTACAATCCGATCTTTTTTTGGTGAACTGAATGTCAGTGACGTCATTTTCCCATCGATCCGGGAATAGAACGGGATCCCATTTTCGGAGATCCTTCCGCTGTATTTATGTGTGATCTTTTCTCCGTCCGCTGACCTGATCTTTTCGGTAAATGTAAATTCGTCCCAATGATAGTCGTATGTGACGACCGCTTCAGAGATTTTTTCGGGTGATGTGAAGTTCCACAAGAACGTCTTACCGTCGTCTGCGATCCTTCCCGTAAATTCGCGTTTCGAGTCTTCCGAAACATATTTTCCGGATAAGAACTCCAGTTTGCGGATCTCCCCGCGGACGAGTCTGTCAAGCTGCGCATCGCGCAGATTCTTACTGTAATATCTGCTTGGTATCCAGCGTTTCGGACTTCCGCTGCCTAAATAATGATAAAAATGCTCGATGTTAAAAATTCCCGGTTCAAGCGGGCGGATCAACACCTGATTGCCGTTTTCTTTTATTCCGCCGTTCTCTCCGGTTAATTCGTAGAAATGAAATCCTTCTTCTGTTTCTTTTCCGGAGTAGTAAAAGGGCTCGACATAATTTCTGAACTTTTCCTTTAGAAGATAAGATTTTGTCTGTTCATCGTAGGTGATTATTCCCGATTCATTGCTGAGCGTGCTTTTTCGGATCCATACAAATTCTTTACCGTTTTTAGCAAAATCAGATTTCATTTCTCCGCTTTTATTTCCTCCGCGCGAAATGAATTCACCCTTCATAAAATCAAACTTTCTAAGCTCCGGATTCTGAGCGAAGGATGCTTGAAAAACCCCTATGATAATTAAAAAACTCCCGATGAGTAATGTTTTTGCGCTCATAGATCTGCCGCCGATTTCATCTTCTTAACTGCACGGCTCTTTTATTGAGCCGCCCGCCTTTTTCACGGCATCTTCGTCTGCTTTGGCTTTTTCCTTTTCGCCGAGACGGCAGTAAGCCGCTGCCCGCTTTTTAAGAGCCTCTGTGTTTTTTATCATTTCGATCGAATCCGTATAATCTTTGACTGCAGCAGTAAGATCGCCTTTGGCGTAATGCAGGTTGCCGCGTTCAATGAGATACGAATATGAAAGTGCGGTTTTTAATTCAAGCGCTTTGGTATAATCGGCGATCGCGGCATCGAAGTTTTCCTGCTTTTTGTATGTATCGGCCCGGTATTTATAAAAGTAGGCGTTACGCGGTTCGATCTCGATAAGCCTTGTGTAATCCGCAATTGCTTCGGCAAATCTTTCATCGGCATTGAACATCACACCGCGGAACTTTAGTGCTTCAATATTGTCCGGATCCAATTCTATGGCTTTATCAAGATCGTCATACGCTTTCTCAAAACTTCCGGAGTAGAAATGTGCAGTGCCGCGCTGTGAATAAGCGGCAGCTGTTTCCTTTAGTTCAAGGCTCTTTGTGAATGCTTTGATCGCTTCCGGAAGTTTCCGGTTTATCAGGAGTTCGCTACCCTCCTTTAAATACTCTTCCGCCGTTTTATCCGTTGTATATTGTCCGCGATTTAGCTTACCGGTGAATGAGGACACGGTGAATGGACTGACGCAAAACAGGAAAACAAGCGAAAAAACCAGGATCATTCGGTATTCTTTGGTCATAAGATCATTCCTACAGTAAAAATCGCAATATTTCTGCGGAAATTGGGTCAAAAAAGAGGCTGTCTTAAAAGCGTAGCGCCACCGTCTCGGTGGCTGTGGCTGCGGCAACTTGCCGCCGCCAATGCGGCAAATCGTTAAGTCGCATGAGAGCGAGACGCTCTCATGACAGCCGTCGGGACGACGGCGCTACGCTTTTCAGACAGTCAGACAGCCTCTTATAATCAAATGAACTCCCGTGTTGTCTGTTAATCAATCCCCCATTCGGTGCCGTCGATCCTGCCGAGGAGTTGGAGGGTTCTGCTGTCTCCATCATGAAATGAACGGATCAGCCAATTCAGGCCGTCGGGAGTTTTCTTTACCCACTGAATGTCAAAGAAATGATAGGGATCATCGGATTTTCTTATCTCACCGTCTTTGCCAAACGTTTTGATCACATGGCTTTTAAGATCGAACTCTTTTTCGAAGTTCACGTACATCGCATAAATAAACCCCTTGCCGTCAACTTTTTCAACGATCACGCGGTCAACAGTGTCCTCATATTTATCGCCGAAGTCGTCCGTTTTTTCTACGGTTTCATTGCGAAGGATCCGTTTTTTGTCATCCTGCGATAATCCGTAAATTCTGACAAGGAGCCTTTTGACATTGCCCTTTTCGAGCGGAATGCTGAGTTCAAACCAGTCGAATCTCGTGTCGCCGACCTCCGCATATCGAACGTCGATCTTCGCGGCAAACTTATCAAACGGCATTCCGAGATAAACTTCACCGAGTTCTTTCGGGATAAACTTCTTTTGCGCTGCGTAACTGAATTTTCCGCCGTTTCCGTTTGTCTGTCCAAAAAGCGGGACAGCCAAAACGGCGAAAACCAAAATGCGGGATATAGAACGTAAAATAAGACGGTTCATGTCTAATCTCCTCAATCGAATGTAGAGTTATTTTTTACTAATTGATATTTGGTTTTTCAACCCGAAGATGCACAGAAGCCGTCGGCAGGGAATTTTCGGTGTAAGAAAAAACTTCGGTGCGAAATCTTCAATAATTTATCAGATCGATCGCATCCTGATTCATTTCATTTATCATTTTCTGCTGCCATAGGTCGATCTCGGTTACATTGCCGTTGGTATTTCTCCGCGGCTGCGGCGGCGTGACAAGTACCGGGGTTGTAAAAACCTTTGAATTTTCCGGATCCGCTTTATATATCCTGCAGAGAAGATCTCCGCTTGCGACCTGATAGGTAAACTGGTCGCCTTCTTTTAAGTTCTGGTTGAAATTTACAAGTGTCCCGAACTTTGAAAAGGTTTTGTTGGTATAGCCGACCATTTCCGTATTTTCGAGATATCCGGTAAAGAAGAGATTTTGTACTGTAAGAGACTTCGTTACCCACATCCAGCCGAAATATATACCGCCATCTGACTTCTTGAATTGTCCCGCCCACATTTGGAGCGCCATTATGCATTCATTTGCTTTGAATGCCCCGATCGAGAAAAATGCCATTTTTGTTCTCCCTGAAAATTTATTCAACTCCGCGTTTACTGTGTATGCGGAAAAACCGGAGAAAAAGTGACAAAAATGTCAGCGCAACAAATCACCGGTGAAAAAATCAGAAGGATCCCGGAATGGTAAAAAGAACTTTACGGCAATACCGTAAAGTTCTTTTTCAGCTGATCAGACAGGTAGATCAGCCCTAGTTATCCGCTTCTTCTTCGTCCTTGTTATCGGAATTTTCGGCCTTTTCGCTTATGCTGTAAGCAGAGATCGTTCCTTTGTTCAGATTGAACAAGAGCCCTTCCAGTTCGTCTACCTCATAATCGGGTGATTTATCATTGAAGATGATCTGGCGTTCGCCCTCACCGGTCAGCATATTTACACCGACAAGGCCCGAGCCTTTTTCATCATCGCCCTTTATTTTTGTCAGCACGTAGTAAATGTTTCCGCCCTGTTTTGAGGACGAATATTTCGTCCCCATAAATTTCTGATAATTGGACATCAAACCGAGAAATCTCGAATTTTCGTTATATGCCGAGTTGTAATTGCCGCGCCGCATATAATCGGCTTCGATAGTTTGAGAAACCGCGGCGGCCGTTACCGTTATCGCGGTCATGACGATGGATTCCCATCCGCTGATCCCGGGAGCTCCGAATTTTGTCGACCACGCAATATCTTTTGTTTTCGGGTCAAATGCGAGAAGATGCTGTTTTCCGCGGACAACAACTGTTCCGTTTTCCTGTCTGACAATAGAAACCGGATTATCGGTTCGCTTAGCACCCTTGCCGAATGCTCCGCCGATGCCTCCGAATGCGATCGCTCCCGCTTTTCCGGCAACATCTCCCGCACCGAGCGAACGCTTGAATTTCAGTTTGATCTTATAAGCTTCTTTAACCTTTCCTGTGCTCGAAAGATCGAGACCGATAAGGTTTTTCTTATCGGCAATGAGCAGGATATTTTCGGACGGCAAAACGACCATATTGGTGATCGAATCGTCCGCATCTTTATAGATCCAGTTTGTCTCACCATTTGACTTGTTTAAGGCGACGACGCCGACCGGTCCTTTTTCGAGCCATTCTCCTTTTTTTGCACTGAAAAACTGACCGCCCATCCGGCCGTAGATAACATCGCCGTGAAGCTGCATTTCGGCAATTCCGCCTTTTCCGAAATCCTTTGTCGTCCATTTTACCGAGCCGCTGTTCTTATCGATCGCGCGGATGATCCCCTGAGCCGACGTGTAGATCGTATCGCCGTCAGAGATCGCCTGGCCGTTGGTGTTTTTCAGCGAACCGTCTGTAACGTCATAAACGTTTTTCCAGACGAGTTTACCGTCTGCGAGATTGTAGCGGTGGAGTCCGGCGTATGTCAGATACATCGAATCTTGGTCGATCAACGGCGGATTCTCGCCGCTCAGATCAAATCGGTCGGAAGCTCCGCCGCCGGATCCGAGAAACATCGCTTTTGCTCCGGAATTTTTCTTTTTCTCGACGCCGTATAGATCAACCTTTTCAGAATATTCGTTCTGCCAAAGCAGTTCGCCGGTCGACATTCTGAGCGCGAAGATGTCGGGTTTGTCCTTTTTCTGGCGGTTATCTTTTATTGTCAGAAAAATGAGCAGATCCTTTTCATAGACGGGGGTAACGTTAACTGTAAAACCGAGCATTTTCTCAGTTTCCCAAACCGTCTCGCCGGTTTGGTTATCGATCGCGGTAAGTTTGGTCTTCCTCTGCGCCCAGCCGGAATTGTCGGAGATCAAAACAAGCGGCGTGCCTTCAAGTTCAGTAAATTCGGCTTCGGCGATCTTTCCGAGGTCATTTCGGGTCCAAAGCGTTTTGCCGGTCGCGCCCTCGAGCATGATCACATTTGAATCCTTACCGACCATCAGATTTCCGGATTCGAGCTTTGTAAACCACTTTGCTCCGTTAAAACTCCAGATCGGGGTTTCAGCATTCACAAGTCCCGGAACGGACCCGATCAAGAAGGCTGTAAGTATCAAACCGTAAACGAATTTGCTGTACACTCTCATATTATCTTCTCCCAAATTTAGTAAAGTCGACAAAACTGTATTCCTGACAACTAATCGCAAGATTTCAGATCAAATCGGGTCACAAAAATTTGAAATAGTGTAAGATTTGTAATCTAATTTCATAAAAGCACTCGAAAAAATACCGCAGAATGTCCGAAAAAGGCGAAGTTACAAAACTCCTTAAAAAAGCACAGACTGGCGACAAGAAATCTCTCGATGAGATCCTCAAAGTTGTTTACAACGAACTGCGCCGTGTGGCGGAGAATCAGCTGAGGAATGAGCGGGATGATCACACTCTGCAGGCGACGGCACTCGTTAATGAGGCATATCTAAGGCTTCTCGAACAGAAAGATGTCGACTGGAAAAACCGCCTTCATTTTTTTTCGATCGCCTCTGAGGTCATGCGCCGCATACTGGTAAATTATGCGGTAAAAAGAAATGCTCAAAAACGCGGAGATGGAGCGACAAAGATCGCGCTCGATGAAGCCGTCAGTTTTACCCGTCAAAAAGATTTCGATATCGTTGCGCTAAACGAGGCGCTTACGGAACTCGCCGATTTTGATCAAAAACAGGCGCGAATTGTTGAGCTGCGTTTTTTTGGCGGATTGACGATCGAGGAAACAGCAGAAGTGCTGGAAGTTTCGGAATCCACGGTCAAGAGAGAATGGCGGATCGCAAAGGCCTGGCTCAAGACGAGGATTTAAGCGGACAGTTGTTTTGTAGTTTTGCGGAATTTCGATGAACACCCGGGACTGGAAAAAAATAAAAGAAGTTTTTACGGAAGCGGTTGATCTTTCCGAACCGGAACGCGAGAAGTTTCTTGACCAAAATTTCAGCGAGAATGATGACGTACGTCTTGAAGTCGAAAAGATGCTTGCCTGTGATGATGAAACGGGAGGCGAAGATCATTTCGAGAAGAATGCATTCGAACACTTTTCTGTTTTATCCGATTCAAAGATCCCCGAAAATATTGGCGATTACAAGATTATACGCGAGATCGGACGCGGCGGAATGGGAGCGGTTTACGAAGCTGAGCGGTTGGGCGAAAACTTTAAACAGCGTGTTGCGCTGAAGGTTATAAAACGCGGGATGGATACCGACGCGATCGTTTCGCGTTTTCGGCATGAACAGCAAATCCTATCCTCGCTAGAACATCCGAATATCGCGCGTTTTCTCGACGGCGGAATGACAGAAGACGATCTGCCTTTTTACGCAATGGAGTTCGTCGAAGGCGAATTTATTGATGATTACTGTCAAAACCATAACCTGCAGATCGATGAAAGACTCCGGCTTTTTAGAAAGGTCTGTGACGCCGTTCAGTT
Organism: Pyrinomonadaceae bacterium; assembly: GCA_041394785.1. GTDB lineage: Bacteria > Acidobacteriota > Blastocatellia > Pyrinomonadales > Pyrinomonadaceae > Aridibacter. The sequence goes on from JAWKHO010000001.1 coordinate 450,845, forward strand.
CGCACATCAAAATCTAATTATTCACCGTGATCTCAAGCCGAAGAATATTCTCGTAACAAAAGACGGTGTTCCGAAACTGCTCGATTTCGGTATCGGCAAAATAGTTTCGCCGGATTCTTTTGATGCGGCCGGAACGGCTACTCAGTTTGGGATGATGACACCGGATTACGCGTCTCCTGAACAGATCCGCGGAACGCAAATCGGTACTACAAGTGACATTTATTCACTTGGCGTCGTACTTTATGAACTCTTGACGGGTGCAAAACCGTTTCGGACCGATTCGACCGGTCAGCTTGAACTGCAGAGAGCGGTACTTGAAACCGAACCGACAAAACCTTCGGCGGTTAAAAATTCAGATCAAAAACTTCAAACAGCCGAAAAAATTAACAAGGACGTCGATACGATTATTCTTAAAGCATTGCGCAAGGATCCGAACCGCAGATACGGATCCGTTCAGGAGTTTTCCGAAGATATCCGCCGTCATCTGGAGGGTTTGCCAGTTTATGCCCGCCCGCTGACCATAAATTACCGTGCGGCTAAGTTCTTTAAGAGAAATAAAGCTTCTGTGGTCGCCGGAGCATTGATCTTTTTGAGTCTGATCACAGGGATTTCAGTAGCGGTTTGGCAGGCCTTTGAAGCGAGAAGATCTGAGAGGCTTGCTCAGGAACGTTTTAACGATGTCCGGCAGCTTGCCAACAATGTGGTATTTAAGTATCACGACGCGATCGCCGATCTTCCGGGGTCGACCGAAGCGCGAAAAATGCTGGTTACAGACGCGCTTGCTTATCTGGACAGGCTTGCAGAAACTTCCGGAGATAATCCCGAACTCCAAAAGGAATTGGCGAATGCCTATCTGAAAATGGGCGATGTCCAGGGGAAAATGTATGCGGCAAACATCGGCGATACAAAGGGGGCTTTAATAAGCTATGAAAAGAGCATTGGTCTTTTGGAAGATCTGATCGCGGCTTATCCAAAAGATGTTGAAGCAAAAGAACTTCTGGTTCGGGTATATGATGAATATGCGTTCCTGAAACTGCGCACTATTAATGGTACGCACGTTAAAGAGATCGTGGGAAAAGCGATCAAATTGAATGAAGAAATTGCGAAAAGCGAGCCGCAGAATGATAAACGGACGATCCAGCAAATCGACCTGTACATCCGGCTCGGCGATGTGGATGTTGGAAATCGTTCGGATAGAAAGGCGGATTTTCGCGTCAGACTTGGACATCACCTAAAAGCGCTTCCGCTTGCCGAGAAGCTCTATGCTTCGGGAACGGATAAATACGAAAATGTGAAAACCCTCGCCAGAGTTTATCAGAGGATCGGAACGGACTATGGCTGGATCGGAGGACAGTCCGAAGAAGCGGGCGACAAATCGTCGAGCCTCGAGGATTATAAAAAAGCGCTTGAATTTCACACAAAGTCCTATCAGATGGTACAGAAAATGCAAGATCTCGAACCGGACAGCAACAGTTCACGCGCATATCGGATCGCTGCACTTGCCAACATGGCAAAATCGCTCTCGCTTGCCGGTGAGCATGAAAAAGCGCTTGAATTTGCGGACCGGAATATGGAGGTCTCAAAAGAAAATTTCGAAGCAGACCGGGCCAACAGGGAAGCCGAGTTTTCGGTTTCACTCGCTTACGAGATCTATGGGGCGATCTATTCGCGAAAAGGCGATACGGCGAGATCTATCGAGAATTTCGAAAAGTCGCTGGCGACCGACGAGAATTTGTATCGAAAGGACAAAAGCAACAGCGAAGTGCTGTTGAGAATTCCTATCCATCATAAGAAACTTTCGGAAGGTTATTTACTGATCGGAGACAAAAACAAAGCGCAGTTTCACGCCGCGAAAGAGCAGGAATACAAAAACATTGTTGCGGAACGGCTGAAAAAAGACTGATCTGCAGCTGCTAGAGATCCGTGATCTTCATTCCTGTTCGTTCATAAAACTGCTGCTCGAGAGAAGGTATATCGCCGTCCATATCGTCCAAAGCGACTCTTTCCACTCGCCACATCGGATAAAACTGTTCGCTTAATCCGTAAAACGGAGCTTCGTTAGAGATCGCCAGCACAAAATCTTCAAACGAATTCAGATCGATCCCGCGCAGGAATACGCCGGCCTGACCGAGTTCGCGCAAAACACCCCAAACCTTCTCACGCGGATTTTGCAGGATCAACAAAACAGGATCGCCTTCTTTTAATTTCATACCATTAATTTCGTCTTAGCCTGAGTATGACAAGATTTTTGTTCTCGTCAATTTTCTCAAGCCTAAGGCGCGGACTTTGGCCAAGTTCCTCTACGAATTGCGGCGGCAGAAGTACAAGGACTGTATCGATCTTTTCTTCCGTCATAAAATGCAGGATCTCATCTCCCGCATCGAATCGTCGTTGCTTTCCGTCCCGGAGTCGGACTAGTCTGCCCGCACCATAGAATTCTGCATTATGCGACACCGTCTGCATGCTGAGGATCTTTTCGCTTGTGTACCCGCGGTTTACTGCCGAACCGATAAGATCTTTTACAGAATCATCTTTAGCAAATTTCGGCAGTTCCACGGCGAGAAGAAATGCGACAGCCGAGAACATCAAAAATGCAAGAATTTGAAGAGCTAGTTTACGAACGGCATTTTTATTAACAAATCGGGAAACAAACTCCGCCGTTAAGATACAAGCCGCCGGAAGCGACGGCAGAATGTAGCCGGGGAGTTTTGATCCGCTGAGTGAAAAGAAAACGAGCGGGACCAGTATCCAGGCCAACGCAAAGAGACGCAATTCGCGATTCGCAAATTTAGTTTCGGGTTTTTCCGGACCTTGCGCATTTGCGTCTTTGCGGGAAAAAACACTTTTCGCCAGTTTCCATATCGATGCAATAAAGAACGGAAACCACGGGATCGTCATCGCCGGAAGCACCAGCCAAAAGAACCAAAACGGCTGCGGATGCAGGTATTTATTTGAAGAATACCGCGCAAAGTGATGCTGGATAAAGAATTCATCTATAAATTCCCAGCCATTTTTGAGATACATCGGCAAATACCAGACGGATGCAACCGCGATGCTGATCAGGGTTCCCCAGAGAAGACTGATGATCACCGTTTTTGACGGAAATTTTAGTCGAAGCAGATAATAAAAACCTACTATGGCAAACGGAAAAACTATTCCGACAAGCCCTTTTGCGATCAGTGCGACACCGATAAAAAGATAAAAACTTATAAGCGGCAGATAGTTTTTTTTGGAATAGATTCTTTCTGAATTCTCAAAAATGAAAAATGAAACAAGACTTGCCGCGATCGGAAAGGTCAAAATAATATCGAAGCTCGCACCGCGTGAAAAAACGAGCATTCCGAGCGAAGAAGCTGTGATCAAAGCAAGCCAGTACGGAAGTTCCGGGTTTGGAATTGCGCTTAAGGGTTCATCAGCGGCCGCTTTATTCAGAAGATATTGCCGGCTCGCTATATAGGAACGCCCCAAAATGAACAGTGAAAGTGCGGTTCCTAATCCGAAAAGTGCCGAACCGAATCGGGCGGAAAATTCGGAAACGCCGAACAAGTTGAAAAACGAAATCTGCAGCCAATAAAGAAGGGCAGGTTTTTCAAACCAGTTATAACCGCCGAGCGTTGTTGTCACCCAATCACCGCGCTCAAACATTTCGCGCGCGACCTGAGAATAACGGGATTCGTCGGGCCCGAGGAGAGGCAGATCAAGCGCAAAAAAATATATCGCAACGGTTACGAGCGCAAAAAGAAGCCAGTTAATTTTTACGGGATTTTTCATCGAAGATCTCAGCCCGCAGCCGGAACAGACATTATCAGGTATCGATTTTCAAATATCAATCAAGCGATTCGATTACGCGCCGGTTCGGGTGTGAATTGAAAAAAGCCGGTTTATAGCTGATAATTTTCGGGACCGGAACAACAAAGTGAAAATGCGGAGGATATGATCGAAAACGAAAACGGGAATGTGATACGCACCGCGGTGATCGGAGTCGGAAGCCTCGGAAGACACCATGCGCGGAATTATGCGCAAATGGCTTCTGAAAGCGATATTGAATTCGTCGGAGTTTGCGATTCGAGCGAAGAAACTGCGAAAGAAATTGCCGATGCAAATTCGTGTGATCATTTTACCGATTGGCGCGAACTTATCGGAAAAGTTGACGCAGTTTCGATCGTCACGCCGACCGAAACACACTGCGAGATCGCCTGTAAGTTTTTGGAAAACGGAACAGATGTCCTTGTCGAAAAACCGATCGCCCGGACGCTTGAAGAAGCGGACCGGATGATCGCCGCCGCAGAAAGATCCGGCGCGAAGATCATGGTCGGCCATCTCGAACGATATAATCCGGCGATGGTTGCGCTTCGCCCGCATGTGACAAAACCGCTTTATTTTGAGATACACCGTGTCTCGCCTTTTCCAAACCGTTCGCTCGATGTCGATGTAGTACTGGACGTGATGATCCACGATCTCGACGCGATCCAGTGGCTCGTCGGCGAAGATGTAAAAGCCTCTTCGATCCATGCAGTAGGAATTCCGATAATTTCAAATAAAGTTGACGCTGCAAATGCAAGGATCGAGTTTGGAAATGGCGCGGTCGCCAATATAACGTCATCACGAGTCGGAACCGAAAAGATACGCAAAACGCGTTTTTATCAAACAAAAAGCTATGTCGTTTTAGATTATCTGACCAAATTTGCATCGATCACATCGCTCGATCCCGATGCCGCCCATCCGCTTTTGGGGATAGATATCAACCGGCTGGAGGTAGAGGATGTCGAACCGCTGCGTTCTGAACTTTCCGCGTTTCTGGAAGCAGTCCGAAATGATCAAACTCCTCCGATCACAGCCGAAGACGGAAGACGAGCGCTTGATCTCGCGCTTCAGGTTTTAGAAAAAATCGAATCACACAGAAATCGCCTGGACGTGTGAAAACCGACTAGCGCTTCGTTTTTCTGCAGTATTTTCAATGAAAAATCAAATTTCAGAATTTTTGCAGTCAAAGATCGATGAAAAGTATTTTCCTTCGGCGGTCTATCTGGTTGCAGAAAAAGGGGAGATCGTTCTGGAGGATGCGATCGGATTTGCAGTAGTTGATCCTGAGAAGATCGAAGCAAAGCCAGACACCATTTACGATCTTGCTAGTTTGACAAAGGTTTTGGTTACGGGGTTGATCGTTGCAAAAGAGCTTGAAAATGGCGCGTTTTCACTCGATGATAAGATCGCAAAATTCGTCGCGGAGTTTGAACTTGAGGATAAAAAGCGCATTACAATTCTGGATCTTTTAACTCATATTTCCGGCTTCAAAGACTGGATACCTTTTTATCTGGCCTCCAACGCCGATTCAAATATTTCCGAAATGATCGTTAATGAACCACTCGCAAATCCGGTAAGATCTACCGTTGTTTACAGCGATCTCAATTTTTTGCTACTCGGGACTTTGATCGAAAAGCTCAGCGGTTCGTCGCTTGATATGGCCGCAAAGCGATTTATATTGGATCCACTTAAGCTGGAAAATACCTTTTTTAATCCGCCCGATAGCCTAAAAACGAAGATCGCGGCGAGCGAAAAAGGGAATGAGTACGAGCGAAAAACTTGTTTGGATTTGGGTTATGAGGTCGAACGCTCCCGATCCGTTTTTCGGGAACAAGTGATCTGGGGAGAAGTCCACGACAACAATTGCTGGCATTTTGGCGGGGTTTCAGCCCATGCCGGACTTTTTTCAAACGTCCGCGATGTTTTTGAGATCGCCAGGCAGTTCCTTCCCGAAACTACCACGATCTTAAAACCTGAAACCTGCGAATTGTTTAGAACAAATTTTACTCCGGGAATGAATCAGGCTCGCTCCCTTGCATTCCAACTCGCCGAAACAAATGATTCGACCGCCGGAGAAGCTCTTTCAAAAGACAGCTTCGGTCATCTCGGTTTTACCGGAACCTCGCTCTGGATCGATCCTCAGAAACAGCGGATTTACATACTCCTGACCAATCGAACACACGACCGCGCTCTCCCATTTGCCGATCTAAAGGAAACCCGCCAGAATTTTCACAGCATCGCCTCTAAAATGCTTGACGAAAGATCTAAAGGTTCATAAAACCTCAAAATTGATCCGTTCCCCCAAAATTTGATAATTTTTCAGACATCTTATAAATTTCTAAGACAATCATAGTAGCGCAAACTTTCCCCGGTTCAATTGGCTGACAAAACAAATTGGAGATAAACATGAAAAAGATAGCCGTGGCTTTGGTGTCTCTTAGCTTACTGGGTCTTTCTGCGTTTGCCCAAACCGGGACAAAGACTCGTCCGAGGATCGTTGATACTTCCAAAGTTTCTAAAGCACCTCCCGAATTGCAAAACGACACTTCCGCGGAAAACAAATCATCCAGACCGCCGGTCCTGACGGACAACTCAAGCAGAAAACCGCCGTCGGATTATGTTCCGCCGCCGCCCCCGCTGGTTGTCGAAGATGACGACGATGTAATCAAGATCGAAACAAATTTTGTGACGCTTCCGGTATCGGTTTTGGATCGTAACGGCAGGTTTGTCGCCGGCGTACAGCAGCGTGAATTTCAGATCTTTGAAGACGGCGTTGAGCAGAAGGTAGAGGTGTTTGCATCGGTAGAATCGCCTTTTACAGTAGTTTTGCTGCTCGACGTAAGTCCTTCGACACAATACAAAATTGATGAGATCCAGAATGCGGCGATCTCCTTTGTCAACCAGCTTCGCCCTAATGATCAGGTAATGGTCGCGTCTTTTGATGAAAGATACAGGATCTTGACTCAGCCGACGAACGATCGTTACAGGCTTGAGAACGCAATCCGCCAGGCCCGTTTCGGAAGTGGTACGAGTCTTTACGACGCCGTCAGCAATACGATCAGCACCCAGCTTAGCAAAGTATCCGGAAGAAAGGCCGTTGTGCTTTTTACGGATGGGGTCGATACGACTTCGAGATTTTCAAATTACCAAAGCACGATCCGGTCAGTAGAAGAAGTTGACGCGCTATTTTATCCGATCCGATACGACACTTATAGCGGTTACGTCGGCGGAAACCGGAACCCGCGAAGAACCCCGCAAAGAATGCCGCGGACCGGAAATATCCTTATCGATATACTGGGCGGCGTGATCAGCGGCGGAAATGTCCGGGTCGGCGGAGCAACGGGTGCGGGAACATCTGCCGAAGAATACAGACGCGGAAAAGAGTATCTTACGGAACTTGCTTCGTATTCGGGCGGAAGGATCTTCGAAGCAGATACGATCACGAATCTCGATTCGGCTTTCAGAAGTATTGCTGAGGAACTGCGCCGCCAGTATTCGCTCGGTTATTACCCGATCGATTCGGGTGAGGCGGGCGACCGTAAGCAGATCAGGGTCCGCGTAAAACGTCCGGATCTGGTTGTCAGAACAAAGAGAAGTTATATAGTTGGAAGCAAGTGAAATTGGTTTGAAATTAAAAAGAACCGGGGTTTAATCACCTAAGTGAGACGATGGGTTCTGTGGACACGGTTCACGGAATCTATCGTCTTTTTAAGGCTTTTTATATAGACTGTTGATACGGAGCTAAGCCAATGAGAAAAAATCTGCTAATTAATCTCACGTTGATCGCGGTAATTACAGGCTTGTCGGCGTCTTTCAGCTTTTCGCAGTCGAATCGTGAGATTCCGGTTCAGAACAAGAAAGCGAATAAACGTCCGGCGGATGATGCACCGAATCAGCCGAAAAAACCTGAATTTTCAAACGAGAAGATCGACGAATCGATCGAATCGGATGATGATATCCTGACGATCGAAACCAGCCTTGTAACTATTCCTGTGCGGGTTTTAGACCGGCAGGGAAGATTTCTCGGAGGTTTGAAAAAAGAAGACTTCACGGTTTTTGAAGATAAGGCCGAGCAGAATATCGAATATTTCTCCAATGAAAATAGTCCGTTTACAGTCGCTTTGGTCCTTGATATGAGTTATTCAACGGTCTTTAAGATAAACGAAATTCAGCAGGCAGCGCTTTCTTTCATCTCACAGCTTCGGCCTGAAGATAAGGTAATGATCGTTTCGTTTGACGGCGAGATAAATGTTTTGAGCGAACCGACAAGTGACCGCAAACAGCTCGAACAGGCAGTTATCCGCACACAGATCGGTTCGGGGACGAGTCTTTATGAAGCAGTAGATTTTGTTGTTAGCAAAAGATTGAGCAGCGTCACGGGAAGAAAAGCGATCGTTCTTTTTACTGACGGTGTCGATACGACTTCGCGGCGGGTCCATGACCGTGACAATCTAAATGCACTGCTCGAATTTGACGCTCTCGTTTATCCCATCAAATACGATACATATGCGGACGTTAAAGCAATGGAGCAGGGGCGTGTTGTAATAACCGATCCGGGTGCTCAAACGACTCCTCCGATCGGCGGGGGCAGGATACCAACCGGCACAGCGAACCCGCTGCCTTTTCCGATCCCGACTGGAACGATCGGAACGGGAACACCTACAAGGTCGCTTCCCGGTTCCGGAACCTCGCCTGAAGAATACAGAAAAGCGGCAGAATATCTTAACGAAATGGCATTAAGGACCGGCGGCCGTTTGTACGAGGCAAATGATGTCGGTCGATTGACCTATGCGTTTTCACAGATCGCAAGCGAGCTCCGCGAATTTTACAGCATCGGCTATTATCCGAATATGGATGACAAATCGAAGAAACGCCGAAGTATAAAAGTGAAAGTGGCACGTGAGAAAGTCGCGGTAAAGTCACGCGACAGCTATGTGATCGGCGAAAAGAAAAAGTAGCCCGGACGTCAGAGATGTGTCCGCAGCCGACGCGTCATTACTAACGAGCTGGTAATTGAGCCATCTTTTGTCAGATCACTGTTCCGTCAGGAATAATCGCTTTTTTCGGAACCAACACAATACCGTCGCGGATACAGTAAACCTCGCCGTCTTCATTCTCGATATTTCTTTCGTTTATCAGTTTTACATTGTTTCCGATCCGGACATTCTTGTCGATTATCGCCTTTCGGATAGTGCAGTTTGCACCGATACCGAGATGAGGTGTGCCGGTTTCGATATTTTGCTGGATCTCTTCGATCGATTCGTAAAAATCTGCGCCCATAACGATAGATTTTTCGATTTTTGATCCCGCTGCGATCCGGCTCCTCAGACCTATTATCGAATCATTTGATTCGATCCCGTCTATGATGCAGCCTTCGCTGATCAGAGTATTTCCGATCTTCGAATTCTGTATTTTTGAAGGCGGCAGGTATCTGCTGCGGGTGTATATCGGAGCTTCGGCATTAAAAAAATTAAACTTCGGAAGCGGCGAGGCAAGATCGAGATTTGCTTCATAAAACGCTTTGATCGTTCCAATGTCTTCCCAGTAATCCTGAAACAGATGCGCCTGCACATTCAGTTTCTTGATCGAAGCCGGGATCACCTCGCGACCGAAATCTACGCGGCTTTCATCTTCCTTCAAAAGTTCCAGCAGTCTTCCGTAATCAAAAACGTAGATCCCCATCGAAGCCAGAAACGGCCTTGCTTCGGCCTCGCTTTTTGTCAGACCGAATCGGGTCGTATCAACACGCATAGATTCGAGTTCATCGCCTTTCGGTTTTTCCTTAAACTCAATGATCCTTCCGTCGTTATCCGTTTTCAGTAATCCGAAGCCAGAGGCTTCTTCAGGTGTGCAAGGTATCACCGAGATCGTTACATCGGCATGCGTGTCATAATGTTTTTGAAGGAAATCCCTGTAATCCATTCTGTAAAGATGATCGCCGGAAAGGATCAAAACCGTATTTACGCCCGAATTCTTTATGTGCGGAATAACCTGCCTTACCGCGTCCGATGTTCCCTGAAACCATTGCGGACTATCGCTTCTTTGTTCTGCCGCGAGGATCTCAACATAGCCGGTTGAAAATGTTGAAAAACGATAGGTCCGTGAAATATGACGATTGAGTGAGGCGGAATTATATTGGGTTAAAACAAATATTTCGAGGATGTCAGAATTTATACAGTTTGAGACTGGAACGTCGATCAGTCGGTATTTACCGCCGAGAGGCACAGCTGGTTTTGCGCGTTCCTGGGTTAACGGAAAAAGTCGGGTGCCTGCGCCTCCGCCCAAAATTATCGCCATTACTTTGTCGTGTTTGATCATAGAATTTTTGCCGCGACCGCCGAATAAATTTGTCAGTAACTTTAACAAACAGAATAGCCTTAACAGGCCGGTAAAAACAAGAAAAACACGGAAAAGGCCTTTTCTTTTGACTTCATCTGCCTTTGCGTGATACCTTCCTTTCTCATCTGATAAACAGTTAATAAGTTCTTTTTTAATCTAAAACGCTTTAGATATCAGGGAAAGTCGAGTGAAATTCTCGCACGATCGCGTCACAGTAAAGTTAATTGCTTTTCAAAATTGCAGTTACGAAGTCTGGATACCTGGCTGAAGTTTTTTAGCCGCTCGATGTCCCGCGATTGGACGTTCGGTTAAACTTAGATCTTCCTTTAAATAGTTTTATTGAAGAATCCCGGTTTTCTCGATCCTTTTGCGAGAAACACGGGGTTTTTTATTTTGCGATCTGACTTCAATCAAAAATTTGCTTCTTATCACGGGACGGCCGTCATGCTTTTGATCCTGACGGTATCGCTGTTTTTCTTCTTATCTTGTCGAAGTGAACATCCCGTGCCGGATACAGTCGGGACAAGATTGATAACCGACGACCTCGGAAAACCTGTCAAGATCCCGGCTGAAGTAAGTAAAGCGGTTTCTCTTGCTCCGAATCTTACCGAGATCATTTTTGCTGTCGGTGCCGGAGATAGATTGGTTGGCGTCACTTCGTTTTGCAACTATCCCGAAGAAGCAAAAAAGATTCAAAAAGTAGGCGACACCCTCAAGCCGAATATCGAAAATATTATCGCGCTCAAACCGGACGTCGTGTTTGTTTCAACGGATTCGCAGCTTCAGGCTTTTACGGAAACCCTTGAAAAACAAGAGATCAGCGTTTTTGTTACAAGTCCGGCAAATCTCGAAGGTATTTACGGAAGCATCGAAAAGATCGGCTTAATTTTTGGAAAAAAAGATGAAGCCGCAGATGTCGTCAAGGGTCTTACGAAGCGGGTAAGCGATGTCGAACTTAAAACCCGGAATAGCGAAAAGGTCAGAACGTTTGTTCAGATCGACAAATCGCTCTATACGATCGGCGAAGATTCTTTTCTGACCGATCTTATTGAAAAAGCAGGCGGTGTTTCGGTGACAAAAGACGTCGCGACGGCATATCCGAAGATCAGCAAAGAGAAAGCGTTCGCTCTGGATCCCGAAGCAATTATTCTTTCGGAGAGCCCGGATAACGACGAACCGAATGGCATTTTTAAGAATTCGGATGCGGTTAAAAAGGGCCGGGTATATAAGATCAACGCGGATATCCTGTCAAGACCCGCACCGAGGATCGTCGATGCGCTTGAGCAGATTGCAAGATCTCTGCATCCGGAAAGGTTTGAGTGAGCATAAAGATTCCAACTTCAGCAGTCCGGAGTATCCGCGTCGGTGCGGGGCTTGTAGTATTGCTGATCGGTGCGATCGTTTTGGCAGTATTTCTCGGAAGCGAAAAATTATCGGTCTTTGAACTTACCGGTCCGCAAAGCGCGATCCTTTTCGATATCAGGCTGCCGCGAATTCTTCTCGGAGCTTGTGTCGGGGCGAGTCTCGCGGTGGCGGGAGCAAGCCTTCAGGCGCTTTTGCGAAATCCGCTCGCAGAACCGTATCTGCTCGGCGTTTCAAATGGAGCCGCCTTAGGGACGATGCTCGCTTTCGTTTTCCTCGGTTCGATTGAATTCGCGCGTCCGCTAATGGCTTTCGCGGGAGCCGGACTGGCGACATTTGCGGTCTATCAAATGGCCCGATCGCGGGCAGGCATGAATGTTGAGCGGCTTATATTATCCGGCGTGATCGTTACGACGTTTCTTTCATCGATCATAATACTGATGACCTCACTTCTGGATGCAACCAGGCTCCGCAGTTTTACATTTTGGCTTCTCGGTGATCTTTCGCAGGCGACAAAAGGCGGATTTTTTCTTACTTTGATCGCCGTTTCAGTCGGCACGGTAATCCTGATGACCCAGGCGAGAGCGCTGAATCTGATGATGATCGGCGAACGCGATGCATTTGATTATGGCGTCGAGATCGGGAGAACACGATTAGTTGTATTTGCGACCGCTTCCGGGCTGGTTGGTCTCAGCGTTGCAGCGAGCGGATCGGTGGGATTTGTTGGACTTATCGTACCTCATCTCGTGCGGCTTGCTTTTGGAAGCGATAACCGGAATGTACTGCCGTTTTCGGCAATGTTCGGAGCGAGTTTTGTTGTTTTGGCAGATACGCTTGCGCGGACCGTGATCGCGCCGCTGGAACTTCCGGTGGGTGCGATCACGGCTCTGATCGGATGTCCGTTGTTCATATATTTGCTGCGTAAGAATTAAAAGAACAAAGAATGTTAACAGTTAGAAACATTTCAATAAACTTTGGCGAAAGACGGGTCCTGAAAGATATCTCGTTCTGGCTCAAACCGGGCGAGATAATCGCGGTACTTGGCGCGAACGGCGCCGGGAAAACCACGCTCCTGCGTGCATTAAATAAAACGCTGCCGCTTTCCGGAGGTGAGATCCTACTTGAAGAAACGGCGCTCGACGGATTTTCACGCCGCGAGATCGCCCGCAGGATCGCCGTTGTTGCACAGGAAAATGAAACAAAGTTTCCGGTAACCGTTTCGGAATTTGTACTTGCCGGGAGGTTTGCACACGGAAGTTCTTTTGGCTGGGAAACCGAAAATGATATTCGTGTGGCGAAAGATTGTTTGCATCTTTGCGGTCTTGACCAACTCGAAAACCGCCTGATGAATGAGCTTTCCGGCGGTGAGCGGCAAAGGGTTTTACTCGCGAGGGCGATCACTACCGAGGCAAGGATCCTTTTTCTCGATGAGCCGACAAATAATCTCGATATTTCGCATCAGGCTTCGATGCTCAGGCTCGTCCGTGAGCGGACGAATACGTGTGAGTCCGCAGCTATTGTCATTACGCACGATCTGAATCTTGCTTCCGAATTTGCAGACAAAATTTTGCTGCTGAAAAACGGTGAAATTGCTGCACAGGGAGCACCCGATGAAATTTTGACGGAGAAAAATTTGCTTGATGTATTTGGTGTAAAGGTTTTGCTCGACAGAAATCCTATGACGGAAAATGTCAGGGTGACAACGCTGTATTGATAATCGTTTCGGCGTCAATCAAAGTGACCTTGCCGAAAACCAAAGGGGGTATGAGACGCAAAGGAACGCGGTGAAATTCCGCGACTGCCCACGCAACCGTGAATCGATCAGGAATCGAAAAAGCCGGGAACTTTCGTTTGATGCCCAATTGTTAACAACCAGCCAATTCCGCGTTGGGCGGAGAAGGAGAAGAAATGAAGTATTTGAGTTTTTTGTTTTTTTTGTGTTTTTTGACGGTCGGGATCGCCGCGCAGGATGGATCGGACGTAAAAGGGCAGCTCAGCGATAATGGACAGATCGTCCGCAACCGGCAGGTACTTTTAGTTTCTGCCGATCATGAATACAAGACAACCACAGATGATGAAGGTAAATACTCCTTTGAGCGCATCCCCGATGGGAATTATTTGTTGATCTACGGCGGGAAGCGGGCAAATGTCACCGTAAAAGGCGGAGAAGTGAAGATCTCACAGCTCGCAGAAGTTGTCGTGATCTCTACCGGAACAATTCTTCCTGTTTCTGAAGTTTCAAAAACCGTTACCGTGATCGGCGGAGCAGAGATCCGCGATCGTAATGAGATCTCACTGGCAAATGCGTTGAAAACGGTTCCGGGTTTTCAGATACAGCAGCTTGGCGGGTACGGTAGAACCGCGTCGATCAAGACCAGAGGTTTGCGAAACCAGGATACGGCGATTCTGATCGACGGAATCCGGTTTCGCGATCCTTCGGCGATCACCGGCGATGCTTCGCCGTTTCTGAACGATTTCGGATTGACGAGTGTTGATCGCGTGGAAGTCCTCAGAGGTTCCGGAAGCTCGATCTACGGAACGAACGCGATCGGCGGTGTCGTTGATTTTCAAACCGCGGCGCCGAAAAGCGGTTTTAACGGTGATCTGTTCGCTGAATACGGCGGACTCGGATTAAAACGGATACGCGGAAAGATCGGCGATGGAACGGACAACGGAAAATTCGGTTTTCTGCTGGGAGTTTCGAGGACTGTTTTCAGCGAGGGAATAGATGGCGAAGACGATGCGCACAATACAAATTTTCAGGGACGAATTGATTACGATCCGTTTTCGCGAACAAGCATTTCGGGGAGGCTTTTTGTCTCAGACGCCTTTGTTCGTCTGAATTCGAGTCCGGATACCGTCGGAAATCTCCAGGGAATTTCGCAAATAATCGACGCGCGTGAAGGCGTCAACTTTTCGGCAGATGCTAATGACCCGGATAATTATCAGTATTCAAAATTCTTTAGCGGGCAGATCGCCTTAACTCAGATAATCCGAACCGATCTCGTCTTTCGTGCTTCATATCAGGGGCTGAAAACGTCACGTAAAAATGAGAACGGCGGGTTGGGGATCGGTTTTCAGCCCTTTGGAGGGACTGAAACGAGCATTTTTGACGGTCAGATCCATACGCTGAATTCGAAATTTGACTGGACCGCGTCAAACAATCTTTTGACGTTCGGATATGAATTCGAACTGGAAAAATACGGCAATAAGGGACTCACACCAAATGCAGCCGGAAACTTTTTTGTAAACGTCAATCAATCGAGCAACACATTTTATGTTCAGGATCTGATCGGATTGTTTGAAGACCGCCTCCAGTTTGCCGGCGGTTTTCGGTTCCAAACGTTCTCGCTTGATTCTCCCGGTTTCAGCGTAACCAATGCGCCTTATAATGGGCTTTCGCTTGAAAGTCCTCCGAATTCGTACACGGTTGACGGTGCCGCATCCTATTATTTTCCTTCGAGCGGCACAAGGATCCGCGTACACGCCGGAAACGGCTACCGTGTTCCTTCACTGTATGAAAGATTCGGAGCATTTTACAGCTCATTTTCACAGGATTTCACGGCGATCGGTGATCCGTATCTTCAGCCGGAAAGGTCAATCGCATTTGACGGCGGGATCGACCAAAGCTTTGCGGACAATAAGGTGAGATTTTCGGCCACCTATTTCTATACAAAACTTATAGACACGATCGGTTACGCGAATTCGGCACCGAATGTCGGCACAACGCCGCGGCCTTTCGGAGGTTATTTTAATAACAAAGGCGGGATCGCACGCGGCGCGGAGTTTACCGGAAGTGCAAAGATCTCAAATAAGACCGATATATCTGCGTCTTATACGTTTACAAACAGTGATCAGCGGGAATCGCAGGTTGCCGGGAGCGGGATCATCCGGACTCTCGGCGTTGCCGACCATCAGTTTACGCTGGTCGCAACACAAAGGCTCGGCAACAACCTTACGCTGAATTTTGACCTTCTTTTAACCAGCGACTATCTTGCACCGATCTTCAGCAATTCGATCTTCTCAACCCGTATTTACAGATTCAGCGGCAATCGCCGCGGTGATCTTGCGGCGCGTTATGAGATCCCTGTTCGAAACGAAAGACTGCGGTTCGTCGTTTCAGGAACGGTTGAAAACATATTTGATCACGAGCGGTTTGAAAATGGATTTCGCACGATCGGCCGAACAATCCGCGTCGGACTGGGAATTGATTTCTAGAACGATTTTTATCAGAAGTCGATCGGCCGCCGGTAAAATTCTCCGGCGGCTTTTTTCGATGATAACGGGTTTTTGCGGAAAAACGTTACAAACTACAATTTATTTCAGACATCACAGGTTGAAATGATATGATCTCAGAAACGGTAAGAGGTACAAAAGATATGAAAATCAGGGGATTGTTTGTTGCAGCTATGGTTTCAATGTTTTCTTATGCGGCATTCGCGCAGACGAAAACGATAACAAATCTTGATCTCGAGAAATATAAACAGGCGCGTCTCAATGCAGAACGCGAACTGCGTGAAAACTATAAAGAGCTCGGATTTCCATCTCCTGAAGAACTCGAGAAACAGAACGAGGAGAGCAGAAAAGCGCTTTCAGAGCTTTCTCAAAGACTCCGTGAAGAAAGACTCGCGCGCGAAGCGATAGAAGCCGAACGGGATAACAGCGGAGATTATTCGGCGCCCTCTAATGATCCGGCAGATTTTATTGATTATCAGCAGTATTTTGGCGCGACATACTCTTATCCGGGGCATTACCGGAACCGCGTTTACAACAACCGGCCTGGGTTTGGAAAATCGGGAATTCGTATCAATCAGAATGGCAACCGTTTCCGTGGTGTATTCAGGACTGGTACAAACAAGAACCGCCGTAATACAAATTTTGGTCCAAGCAGGCGCTTGACGAGACAGAATCAGATCAAATCTCGGCAAAGCGATATCCGCAGCACTATTCGCGCAAGAAGCAACTAGGCAAAGTTTTGATCGATAGATCAAGGAACCGAAACCGGGAATACTCCGGTTTCGGTTTTCTTTTTTTCACCGGCAGCCCGCAATGACTAAAGGAAAAATTGCGGTTATAATTCTAAAAAATATAAAAGGAAACTATCGGTTTAATATATGAAAGAAGGTTGGGAAGCGGTAATCGGAATGGAAATACACGCGCAGCTGGCGACGGAGACAAAGATCTTCTGCGGCTGCGCGACAAGTTTTGGCGAAGAACCAAATTCAAATACATGTCCGGTTTGTCTCGGGCTTCCGGGTGCGCTCCCGGTCTTAAACGAACGCGTTGTAGATCTCGGAGCCAAGGCGGCACTGGCTTTAGGGCTAAACATAAACGAAACATCTATATTTTCTAGAAAGAATTATTTTTATCCCGACCTTCCCAAGGGTTATCAGATATCGCAGTTTGATAAGCCTTTTTCGAGCAATGGAAAACTCATTGTGATGACAGCGGAACGCGATGAAGGCGGCCATGCGCATGACTGGAAGCCATTTGAGATCGGTATTACGAGAATGCATCTTGAAGAGGATGCCGGAAAAAATGTGCACGAAGGCTTACCGGAAACCGATAAGTATTCCTATGTCGATCTCAACCGTGCCGGGACGCCGCTGGCTGAGATCGTTACCGAACCCGATTTCCGCACATCGTGGCAGGCCTACGACTATGTGAATCATGTCAGAAGAGTTCTGCAGTGGGTCGGCGCAAGCGAAGCCGACATGGAAAAGGGAAATCTGCGCTGTGAAGCAAATGTTTCGGTCAGAAAATCGGGTGCTGAGGAGTTTAACAATAAGGTCGAACTCAAGAATCTTAACTCCGTCCGGTTTATGCAAAAAGCGATCGAGTATGAGATCGATCGCCAGATCAAAGCTCATGAATCGGGAGAAGGTGTAAATCAGGAAACCCGGCTCTGGGATGAGAAGAATAATAAGACAAGGATCATGCGTTCAAAAGAAGACGCGCATGATTACCGTTATTTTCCGGAACCGGATCTGCAGCCGCTGGCCGTATCTGCGGATTTTATCGAGAAAGTGCGATCTGAG
Organism: Pyrinomonadaceae bacterium; assembly: GCA_041394785.1. GTDB lineage: Bacteria > Acidobacteriota > Blastocatellia > Pyrinomonadales > Pyrinomonadaceae > Aridibacter. The sequence goes on from JAWKHO010000001.1 coordinate 468,388, forward strand.
ATGCCTGAACTTCCGGGCGTCATGGTTGAGAGATTTCAACGCGAATACGAACTCTCTTTCTCCGATGCGTCACAGCTGGTTTCCGAAAAGGAGCTCGCCGAATTCTTTGAAAAAGCTGCTAAAGGATCCGAAAATCCAAAAGCGTCGGCAAACTGGATCCTGGTGGAACTTATGCGGGAATTGAACAGCGCAGGTAAGACCGCGGCAAATTCGCCTGTTTCCCCGGAAAATCTTGCCGAACTTATAAAATTTGTCGATAATGGAAAGATCAGTGGAAAGCAGGCCAAAGAAGTATTGGTCGAAATGTTCAATGCAGAGAGATCTGCGGCAGCTATAATCAAAGAGAAAGGACTGGAGCAGGTTTCCGATGTCGGCGAGATCGAAAAGATCGTAGACGATGTGATGTCTGCAAATTCGGGACAGGTCGAAGCATTCAGGAACGGCAATAATAAACTCCTCGGATTTTTTGTCGGGCAGGTGATGAAAGCCTCTCAGGGAAAGGCAAATCCGCAGGTCGTCAATGAGGTGTTAAAGAAAAAATTGTAGGGGGTTTGAAATGAAAAGGTTTATCGGATCAGCGATCTTATTACTCGGATCCGCGGGTATTTTCTTTGCGCAGCAGACTACTCCTCCCGCACCGAGCTCTACTCCCAGCGCGCCACAACAAACTCAATCTGCACAGCCTCGTCAGCCGACATATGAACAGCAGCGAATAAATCAGATCAATATGCGGCGCGAACAGGAAGCGTTTAACAATCTGAGAAATTTGAGTAATCTCGCTGCGGCAAACTCGGTAAACGTAGCAAGTGTAATGCGGATGAACATCAGTCCGCGTTACAGAAAACCAAACAAAAAAGAATTAGAGCCGCTTGAACCGGCGGAGAGCGATCTTCAAAAATACTCGGATTTTTTGAAGCAAAAAAATACCGGAATGTTTGTTTTGCTGCCCGACGCCGGCTGCCATGATCACTCGAATGTCATTGTAGTTTCTCCGGAATGTCTCGAACATAGATTTCCGGGAGGCGGCTCCTCTTATTCCTTCAGAATTGAAAATTACCGTTTACCGGATCTGGCCGACCTAAATTATGTCGATGGCGTTCTCGGAACACCGGGTGTGCTCGTCGGGCGGTTGTTCGTCGATCTCGGTGAACAGACACTTGATTCGATAAATATCAATTCTCCCGGGTTGAAATATCTGATCGACTATCCGGCGGCTAAAACCTCATTGGAGGCATTCGAACGCGGACAATCGATAATGAGCGGAATAAAGGTAGATGGTTTCTCCTACGGTCTCGGTGTGTTTGCCAGAGAAAACAGCACGTCCGCGGTTCGATTGATCGCGTACCGAGCCCGTCATCTGAAATATGTCGAGGGCGTTACTTACGATGAATTCAGTTTTGATAAAAGACGGGACGTTATCATCGCTTTTCGGGTGATCAGGAAAGATGAGGACGGGCGGATCACGATCCTTTGGAAGGAACTCCAAAGTAAGAAGGCGCCTAAGATAAAGATCGTCAGCCCTGAAGACAAAGACGCTTCTGAGAGATCCAAAGCGAATTAGTCATAAGGGATTTTTGTAACGGACATAGTTAATCACGATGAAACATGGAAGATTAAAATTGGTTTTGTTTTCACTTACCGGTGTTTTGTTCGCATCAAGCTTAATTACCGCGGCTCAGACAACCCAAAGAACACAATCTTCAAGGAAATCCCGAGAATCGGAGAGTCCTGTAAATCCCGAGAGAAGAAAATATTCCGGAGTCAAACCAAATAAAAAACCGGAAGTGGATCCTAATGACGTTTTTTCAGCTCAAAACCAGCGTATCGGTTCTCCCCGATTTCCAAAGCCGAAACTTACTGATCGCGATCGGGAATTGACCAAAATAAATGACGAAGACGCGATCGAACGCTCAGCATTTTTAAAAGGATCGAATACAGGCTATGTACGCTTACATGATCAGATCAATTGTTTAAGTACAACAGTTGATGTGTCCGAACCCTGTCCGTGGAATATTTATTCCAAAGCAACTGCATATTCTTTTCGAAGAAAGGATTATGTCTCCGGGTTTATTTCGGACATAGTTCTATTTGACACCAGGATCATCGCGATCGGACTGATGCAGCAAACGATCGTACGCAGTCTCGGGGACGTGGCTCTTCAGGATGTAGATCTTAATAATGAAGCAGTTGTTGATTTGCTGAGTGTGGCACCTTCGCCTGCAAAGCTAAAAACAGCAGCGGTGACAGAGAAAGAAGAATTGCAGAAGATTTGTGCTGAGTTAGGTGTTCCTTCAAAAGAAGATCATACATACGTCCTACGGGCAATTGCCTTCCAGGGGTATCTAAGATTGGGTGAGATAGAAAATATAGGCAAAGATGAGACGGCAACGTATGGGTCTTTGCACTTTAGAAATCTCGAGACTTTCAGTTCTGATAAGCGACGAGATGTTCTGATCGCATTTCGGATAATTCGAAAGCATTCCGATGGCAGTGTCAGTATTATTTGGAAACAGCTTCAGAACAAAAAGGCGCCGATGGTTACGAGGGTAAAGGTATGAACCAATGATTCCGGTTTTCCGGCTTTTTTACGGGTGATCAAAAAGTATGGAGACATGCAGAGTGTGAGTTTCTGTAAAAAATGGCGGAATTACAAAGAGTGCCGGCGAAGAAGAAAGGAAAAATGCGATAAATTTGAATGACTTAGCAAATTGTTTTATCGGCGTTGATCCTTTAACTGTTCACGTAAGGTTTTTGTCTATGTCGCGGAAAGCGAAAATTCTTAGTGTCAAGAAAAGTATTATGCGATTCAAACTGCTTTCTTTTGTTTTTCTTTTTTCAGCTGCAATTTTCTCCGTTTCCGGCCAATCGAACGTCATAGATGCAAACGCCAGTCCCGAACAGCAGCAGCGGGATGCGCTTCGGCGGACCAGTCAGGAAGGAAGTCATCCCGAACGTGCTTCAAGGATCAATTCAACCAGGATCGGGTCTCCGGCGTCAGCAATGGGGTCTTTCCGTGTTTCCGGAGGAAGCAGCCGCAGTTTCCCAAAGCCGGAGATGACCGGTCGGGATCGAGAATTGATCGAAATTGACAAAGCGGATGCGAACAAGTTTTCACAGTTTCTAAAACAGCGTAACACGGGATTTATGCGGCTTCATGATCGTGCCGGCTGCTTAAGCGTTACAGTGAATGTAAATGAGCCTTGCCCGTGGAATGTATATTCCAAGGCAACAGCATTTTCGTTTCGAAAGGAAAATTATGTTCCGGGTTTGGTTTCAGATATCGCCTTATTCGATGCGAAATTTATAACGATCGGCGTGATGCAGCAAACTGTAGTTACAGATCTGGGATTGACAGAAATTGATAATTTAAGTTTACGATCTGCCGAGGTTCGGGATCTGCTGAATATAACTCCGGAATTTTCAAAAGCAAGAACCGATTCGGTATCAGATGTTACTGAAATGGAGAGGATAAGTAGGGACCAAGGCATCTTTGCTATCGAAGGGCATGCATATCTGATGCGGGCAATTGCATTTAAGGGGAAACTCAGATTAAAAGAACTCGGTAATCAGGGGTCGGACGAGTTTTCACTGTCAGCGGCCAGACAGATCGAAAATTTCGATGTTATTCGGGCGGACAAACGCCGCGACATCATCGTCGTTTTTAAGGTGATCCGGAGTCATCGAGATGGAAGTATAAGTATCATTTGGAAGGAGCTTCAAAGTAAGGAAGCACCGGCGGTTACCTAGTCAGAAATTCAGGTCTCTTTCTTTTGTTTGGTCGAACACGTGGTCGGGTAATGAGTAAGGTCACTTCTTAGATCATTTAGAGAGCATCCAGCGGTTTAAGGCTGAGGATGACCAAAGCTTCAAGGTGAGATATGAAAAATTTAACCGGATTGATCATTGCAGTTTTTGCTTTAGGAATATTGACTGTTTTTGGACAGGACGATATTCAAACACCAAACGGAAGACCTTTGCCGACTACGCCCGAACAGGCGAGCAAACGGGATTTTGAAAGCCGTTTGAGTGCGATGAACCGTTTGATGAATCAGAGGCCCGAAGCACCCCGCGCAAGAAGCAGACGTCTCACCAAAGAAGAGCGAAAAAGGTTCGAAGAAGCCACCGAGCCCCCTGAAGATATAAAATTAAAATATGAAGAATTTTTGGATGGATCAAACACGGGGATCTTTCGGCTGCTGCCGAATTTTAACTGTCAAACTGATAACATCATAAAGATCGACGGCGAATGCGCCGGATTTGTTCCGGACGCCTGGGCGTATTCATTCCGCTTTGAAGATTATTCCGGCAAAGATTTCCACGATATAAAATATGAAGGAGATCGTCTTGTTACCGACAGCCTTCTAAATCAGGGGATCTTAGTAAATCTCGGAGAGATCCATGCCGGTTCCGTTGGATTGGATCATCCCGGAGCGGCGTACTTAAAAGATTTTGTTCCTGCAGAGGACCGGGATGGTGCTGCGGTTCAATTCAGAGAAATATCTGAGGGAACCCAAAAAGGCGATTTTTTCTATTCCAATTCGGTTCGAATGGAAGTAGGTGATACATATTTGCTGCGGGGAATTGCTTATAGATTCGGCGATAAATGGGCTTCGCGTTTCCGCGGCAGAAATGAAGAAAAACTGCTGAAAGAAGAGCATAAATTTGCCTTGATAAGATTTGATAAAAGGATCGATTCGATATACGTCTTTACCGTAGTAAGACGGGACGAGGATGGCGGGATCACGATCGTTTGGAAACGGCTTTCGAAAGAAAAATCGCCAAAGATCGTGTTCGAAGAAGATGAAAGACTGCGGGATTTTTGAGCTGAAGTATTTTTTGAAGAGGAGGAGTAATGAAACGGATCACAGTTTCGGTCGTATTTTGTTTGCTTGTTGCAGTAACAGCCCTAGGGCAGGTTCGGGGGCGCCCCGACCCGACACCCCAATCCCCAACGGACCGATCGATAAATCAGGCAAATGAGATCGGGCGGCGGTCAAACGAATTGAGGAATGTGGAAGCGTTTCCGGTAAAGAATGATGAAGAAAGAAAGATCTTCAGGGAACAAATTGAGCCGCTTTACCGCAAACCGACCGACGAAGAAATGACGATCCTTGACCCCGGAGCAGGCTACCAGACAGCAAACGAAGCTTTTCTTAAGAACAAACGCACCGGACTGATCAAACTCATCATTGACCGGGATTGCGCAGAGAATCAGAATGTTGTAAAAGCATCCGCTGAATGTGCAAAATACACGATGCCCGGTGCCGGGTCTGCTTATTCATTTCGGGAAGAAATGCACCGGCTCATCCGTCTTGCCGATTTAAATTTCCGTAAAAATTCTTTTCAGGCACTCGGTACTCTTACCCACGGAATAATGACCGATCTCGGACAGGTTTCGATCGAAACGATCGATCTGAAAAGTCCGGATGTCGAATATCTGGTTGATTTTAAACCGGCGAAAGATATAAATGCGGCGGCCAAGATCGCCGGAGATCTGACAAAGGGGATAAAGGACAGCGGTAAGGTGTATGCCAGCGTTTTGCCGGTCAGAGAGGGCAATACATATCTGCTTCGGTCGATCGCATACCGCGGCGAAGCGGCAAAGGTAGCAGGCCCGATCGTTTACAATGAGCTTGATTTTGATGAACGGCGGGATGTGATCGTAGCATTTAAGGTCTTGAAATTTGTTCCGGATGAAAGCGTAGTGATCTTGTGGAAGGAACTCCAGGATAAGAAGTCACCAAAAATAAAAACGAATTAATGGAAATAAAAGATAAGATCGCTGTAATTACCGGCGGTTCAAAGGGTATCGGAAAGGCGGTTGCCGAAGGTCTTTTAAGAAGCGGGGCAACCGTTTTTGTCTGTTCGCGCGACCGAGCAATACTTCGGCAGACAATAAAGGATCTTGAAAGGTTCGGACGCGCCGGCGGCGAGGTCTGCGATGTTCGAAGTGAAACCCAGGTGAAAATGATGCTTGAAGAATGCCGTCGCATCTTCGGCGGGGTTGATATATTGATCAATAACGCCGGCGTCGGTATATTTGGAAAAACGGTTGAAGAATTGGAGCCGGACGAATTCAGGCAAACGCTGGAGACAAATCTTTTCGGAGTTTTTTACGCCTGCCATTTTGCAGTGCCGCTGATGAAAGAACGCGGCGGCGGATACATAATCAATATCTCGTCTCTAGCCGGACAAAACGCACATCCGAAGATGGCGGCCTACAACGCCTCGAAGTTCGGACTAAACGGTTTTTCCGAGTCGCTTATGCAGGAAGTACGCCACGAAAACATACGCGTCAGCTGTATTTGTCCCGGTTCTGTAAATACTGAGTTTGGAGATGATACGATCTCAGACAGTAAATCGTGGCAGCTTCAGCCGGAAGACATTTCCGAAGCGGTTCTCAGCTTGCTGAGGCACGATCCGAGAAGTTTGCCTAGCAAGATCGAGATCCGTCCAAGCAAGCCGCCTACTCGCTGAGATGTTCATTGACGATCTTCATCAGCGTTTCCGGTCCGAAAGGTTTCGATATGAAGTCCGTCGAACCCGCCATATCGCCGAGTTCTTCATCATAAAATCCGTCCTTACCTGAAACCATGATAACCGGAGTGTTTTCAAGCAGTTCGTTTTCGCGGATCACGCGGCAAACCTGATATCCGTCCATATTCGGCATATTAATATCGAGGATGACCATGTCGGGCACCATATCTTCGAGTCTTTTGATCGCATCCATTCCGTCGATCGCACAAACGGTATTGTAACCGCTCTTTTCGAGCTTTCCGGCGATAAGCTTAAGAATGGTCGGGCTGTCATCAACAACTAGGATCGTTTTTAACGCCGGATCTGCCTTTGAAGTTTCTTCATTTGCATCAAAATGCAGGTCATACGGCTGACTATCGTCCTGATCAGCTTCGGTGTACTCGATTTCTTCCTGAACTTCTGATGTTGCCCGCTGTTGCAGGACTTCTTCAATTGACTGCGGCATGCTGATCGGTTCGTCGTCGTCTTCATCGTAATAACCGGTTTCTTCACCGTTCACATACTCGTCAGACACATACTCGACAAACTCATCGCCGGGGTTAGGTTCTGATTCTGCGATCTCTGTTACGTCGATATCGTGGTCATCAAATTCTTCCGGGTCATCTGTCTGAACTGCGGACTCAAAGTCAGATGCAATAGCATCAACGGCTTCGGCGGCAGCGGGTTCAACAGAATCCGCGTTATCGTGTCCGCCGAATTCAGAACCGGGATCGTCATTTTGTGACGAGTCCGCGATCGGTTCTGCTGCGGAGTTTTCAAGGATAGTCTTTAACGACTGCAGATTGGCCTGAGCGGCAGCATTTTCGGGGTTTATTACCAAAACACGCTCAAAGCAGCCGATCTTTGCCTCAAAGGAATCACAGAGCAGTGCCTTAAGCATCCAGGCATTCTCATGATCAGGAGCGATCTCAAACGTCTCCGTAAGGAATTTGTCAGCTTCCGAACGATTTCCCGCTGCTGCCGCGGAACTTGCTTTGGCAAAAAGACTGTCAGCGATCTCGAGATCCATTTTTGACATTCCTTCGAGGGCTTTTTCATTCTCCGGAGCGATCTCCAGAACGCGCTCAAGAATCGATCTTCTCTTTTGGGGTGAGGAAGAAAGTTCGTATTCGAGCAGTAAAACATTTTCATCTTCCGGAGCGATATTCTGTGCCTTTTTCAGGCTTTCGTTTGCGGAATCGAGGTCGCCGGATGCTAACAATTCTCCCGCCTCGGCAAGGATCATCGTCAGCGCAAGTTTTTCGAGCTCTTTGAGCTGATCCAGTGCGGCATGATTGTCAGGGTCATTTTTCAGCACGAGATTCAGGAGTTCGCTCTTCTCTTCAGATGAGTCAACCAGCTGACATTTTGCAAGAAGTGCGTCGTCATACTCCGGAGCGACTTCAAGAGCCTCGTTTACTTTACGTAGTGCATCTTCGTCTTTTCCGGCTTCAATCAAGTCATTTGCCTCGGCAACAAGCGCTCTTGCTTTTTCGAGCTTAAGATTATCGGCTTCCTGTGCGGCAAACTCGTGTTCGGGGTCAAGTTCCAGAACTTTGTTTATCAGTTCGAGTTTTTCGTCAGGTGATCCGGAAATTTCGGCCTTTAGCATCCAGCCGTCTACAGATTCAGGAGAATCAGCAAGAATTTCATCAAGCAATTCAGCTGCTTCTTCGGACTGACCTGCATCGATCAGCGATCTCGCTGATGAAAGCATCGAATGGATCCGATCCTGTTTGGCTGTTTCGATCAGTGCAATTGCGCTTTGGTTTTCGGGGTTGATCGCGACCACCTTTTCGAGGTATTCGATCTTTTCGTCGACAGTTTCAGCAAGTTCCGATTTCAGCAGAAGTGCTTCTTCAAATTTTGGATCGTTGCCTAAACACTCATCAACAAGCCGTTCAGCCTCGACCCGGTCGCCGTCGTAAAACGCAGATTTTGCTGTAGTAATAAGTTGTTTCGCAATTCGCGCTTGTGCGCGGGCAATGGAGGCATTGGCTTTTTCGTTGTCAGGATTAATATTTATGACCTTCCGAAGGTGCGAAACTTTTTCTTCATCAGAATCGGCCACCGACGCGAGCCACATCCAGGCGAGTTCGCTTTTACTGTCGTGGACGATTGCCTGAAGAAAACATTGCCGCGCAAATTCGCGTTTTTCATCTTTTTCTGCATCAATACCGCGCTGAACAAAGGTTTTTGCAAGCAGCGTCTTTGTTTCCGCAGCCCATTTTATGGCGCGTTCATTATTCGGGTTAACTTCGAGAACATTGTTTAGAAATATCAGCAGTTCTTCCGGATATTCGCTTATCGAAGCGAGCCAGAGCCAGGCGGTTTCACTGCCGGGATCGGTTTCCGTAACTTTCAGCAGCAAGTGTCTGGCTTTTGCGCGGTCGCCTTTTTGAGCGGATTCGATACCGTCGCTGAGCATTTTCATGCTTTCGGGGGAATTTGCTTCAACGGAATCATTCTTGGTGACCAGATCTTCAGCTAAAGCCAGAGAAGGTGTTTCATCTACAAACTGTAATTTCATAATGGTATTTTCGAACCCGGGTAACAGGGACAATAGAATTTTTCTACAACTGATAAAGAACGCAGGAGCTGACAAAAAATGGCACTTTTATAACAAAATCTGACAGAAGATGCAGCAAGCGACTATTCTCGTGTTTTCCGAAAGTGCCTTAAACGGTTAGGTTTAGCGTTGAAAGGTGCGGTTCTTACCCAAACCCACGTAATAGGTAAAGCAAGTATGAGACCACAAATTGAACGGTTTGACGGAAGGTGCAGCGGCCGACATTTTACGTAGCCTGAAGACCCGAAATTAGCCTTTCGAGGGTGAGCTTTTCAATACCATAAAATTCTTTTATAGCTTTGATCTCGCCGTCGACCGAAATTTCGTTTGGACTTTTGCCTGATAGTTTTCCGGCGATCATATTGTTTTTGGCAGTGTGTTCGGTCGCGATAAATTCAAATACTTTCGTCGTATAACCGCATTTTTCGAGAAGCAGCGAACGAAGTCCGTCAGTTATCGATTCGGCCTCGCGCTCGAGCAGAATTCCGTGTTTGAGAACGTTTCTTAGCATTGGAGGAGATTTCATTTGCGGACGGATCTCGCGATGACAGCAGGGAGCGACCAAGATCAATTCGGCCTTTGCCGAAATTCCTTTAAATATCGCTTCATCGGTAGCCGTGTTGCAGGCATGAAGTGCGATCAAAATATCGGTTGCCGGAACGTCAAAGTCTTCGATCCTGCCGCAGACAAATCTCAAACCGTCAAATTCCGAGGAACGGGCAATGTCATTACAGATCTCTACAAGTTCCGGTCTGGAATCGATCCCGGTTATATTTGCGCGGATTCCCCTCGTATTTACAAAAAAGTCGTATGCGGCGAAGGTGAGATAACCCTTTCCCGACCCCATATCGACGATATTCACAGATGTTTTATCTTTTAAGTTGGACTGATCGAACAGCGAACTCAGTGTTTCAACAAACTTATTTATCTGGTTCCACTTATCTTCCTGCCTTTTGCGAATAGTGCTCTGATCGGTAGTAATTCCCAGCGCGCTCAAATAGAAACTGCGCGGATCGACAAGTTTGTTTTTTTTCCGGTCATGAGAAAGATCAGGAGCGGTAGTAAAAGTCGGCTTTCCTTTGTTTAGTCTGGATCTGCCTTTTTTTCCGATCGAAAGTTGAAAATCATTTTTTGTCGTAAAAAGATGCCCGGAAAAGAACTCTTTTCCCAAAATTCGTTCAAGTATTTTTGTTCCGTGATCAAAACTGTAATTCTTTGCGGTATCGCGAGTGTCGTAGCGGTATAGAAAAAACAACCGGAGTCCTTTTTTGGTCTGCAGAAGTCTGACGAGGATCCTTTGCAGATGCGCATCGTCCCCCTTATAATTACCCAACGTCATTTTCACAAAGGTCTTTTCATGAAGACTTTCGCTGAGTTTTCTTATGAATTCTCGGGTATTTTCCATCAATTTCTAAACCGGGGAAAACGAAATGAACGCCATTAAGGATACAATACAAAAGGATGATTTTCTAAAGGATCTTCTTGTGCTTCTGCGCGAGACCTTCGAAGGTTCGCCATTAGAAGGAAGCGCCTATCTGGATCCGGGGATCGGGTTTTTCAACACGATCGAAAAAATTTCGGCAGATGATGCCTCAAAAAAAATCAATTCAACCTCGATCGCTGCCCAAACCGAGCATACGAAATTCTATCTTGACCGGCTCGTAGAATTTATCGAAGGCAGGACCGACAGTGTAAATTGGGACCAGAGTTGGCTGATCGAAACGGTCAGCGATGAAGAATGGGATATTCTTCGCGGAGGGGTAAAGCGTTCATACGAAAATGTACTGCGCTGTTTTGCGGAAGTAGAAGTTTGGGATCAAAATAACATCGGCGATTCGGTCGCGATCGTCGTCCACACTGCATATCATTTAGGATCAATAAGACAACTTGCGAAGGCGCTTTAAGTTCGCTCAAAAAAATATGAAAAATCTGTTTCATCTGGCTTTCCCGGTAAACGATCTTCAGGAATCACGAGAGTTTTATGGTAACGTTCTCGGCTGTGAGGAAGGCCGAAGTGCTGACACCTGGATCGATTTCAATCTGTTTGGTCATCAGATCGTCACCCACCTTTCCCCGAATCGGGGGGGGATCGGTATGACAAATGATGTCGATTCAGACGCGGTGCCCGTGCCGCATTTTGGGATACTTCTCTCGATGGAAGACTGGCGGAATTTTGCCGAAATGCTGCGCTCAAAAAATGTCGAATTCCTTATCGAACCAAAGATCAGGTTTGAGGGTGAAGTTGGTGAGCAAGGCACGATGTTTTTTCTCGATCCGAGCGGTAACGCCCTGGAATTCAAAGGTTTTAACGATTTCTCGACGGTTTTTGCAAAGTAGTTCTATGAAGTTTTCAAAGCTGTTTCTGTTTACGGTTATTCTGTCGGCGGCACTTTCGGTCAGTGCGCAAAGGACCGATCGTGTGATTGCCGTCACGATAGATGATCTTCCGGTTGTTGCAAAAAACAGTGATCTGAAAATGCGTCAGGAGATCACCGCAAAACTTCTCGGGCATATAAAAAAAGCAAAGATCCCGGCGATCGGATTTGTCAACGAAAGGAAATTGTATGTTGACGAAGAGCGAAACGAAGCCGAGGTTGAACTTCTGCGCAGCTGGCTGAAAGCCGGGCTCGAACTCGGAAATCACACTTATTCGCACATGAGTCTGCATGATAATTCGCTTGAGGATTACCAGGCAAACATTCTCAAAGGCGAGATAATTACAAAAGAGATCATGCGCGACAAAGGAAAAGAGATCCGCTATTTTCGCCATCCGTATCTCTGGACCGGACTTGATCTTGAGACCAAGGCACGGCTGGGAGTTTTTCTAAAAGACCACAACTACAAGATCGCGCCGGTCACTATTGACAACAGCGATTGGATATTTGCGCGTGCCTATGACGCAGCGCTTGAAAAAAAAGATAAAGAATTGCTTAAAAAGATCGGAGAAGCCTTTATAAGTTATCTTGACGCGAAGATGGGTTATTGGGAGCGCCAGTCTGAGAAGACGATCGGCCGGGAGATCAAACAAATTTTGCTCCTACATGCAAATTCTATAAATGCCGACTACTTTGACGATGTGGTCAGGATGCTCAGGAAACGCGGATATAGATTTATAACGCTTGAGGAATCGCTCAGCGACGAGGCTTATCAACTTCCGGATAAATTTATAAAGCGTGCCGGAATTTCCTGGCTTCACCGCTGGACGCTTGATAAAGGCCGGGAATATGTACTGCCGAATGAACCGCGAACGCCCGAATTTGTGATGAAGCTGGCGGGAGTAGATTCCGAATAGAATCGAAAATTGATAAGATCACGATCAATGCGGAAAGGAAGAACGACTGCCGCGCGGTCGTTTTTTTTTGATTTACACTCAAATATGAAAAAAGCAGGAATTGTTGTCATCGGCGGCGGCGTTGTCGGCGCAAGTGTTGCCTGTCATCTTGCCGGCCGCGGTGCAAAAGATGTGCTGATACTTGAAAGCGAACCGGTGCAGGGACTTGGTTCGACAGGGAAAGCGACGGGAGGTGTCCGGGCACAGTTCGAGACCGCGATAAATATCAGCATGTCGCTCTATTCGCTGGATTTCTTTAAGAACTGGCGATTCGATTGCAAATATGAGCCGCGCGGGTATTTGTTTTTTGCTACAGAAGACGCCCATCTTGAATATCTTACACAAAACGTTGAAATGCAGAAGAAGATGGGAGTCAAAGACGTAGAGACCGTCGATCCGCAGCAGATCAACGAGATCTGTCCGATCCTAAACTGCGAGGATATTGTCGGCGGAACTTTCGGCGCGAACGACGGATTTATTGATCCGCTCAGCGTAATGCGCGGGTTTACTGAAGAAGCGCTTAGCGCCGGTGCGAAGATCGCGTTTGATACACGGGTTTTGTCGATCGGAGTTCGCGGCGGCCGTGTCCGGTTGGTTGAGACCGACAAAGGAATGATCGAATGTGAAAATGCTGTTGTATGTACCGGGGCTTACGCGGGTGAACTTGCCCGGACGGCTGGGGTTGATCTTCCCGTCGCACCGCAAAAACGCCAGATTATCTGGGCAAAGAGCGAAACCAGAATGCCCGCGAATCTGCCGATGGTGATAGATATCGGCAGCGGGTTTCATTTCAGACCGGCGCGTGATTTTGTAAACCCGGCATCTGTAGACGAAACGAAGGAGGTTCTTTTCGCGTATCCCGATCCTGATGAGCCGGATTCTTTTGACACAAGTTTTGAAGAAGCGTTTATAGACAAAGTTTACAAAAAGGCAGAACATCGTTCTCCGTTCCTTTTTCAATCAAAACCCGTAATAGAAAAATGCCGGGCGGGACTCTATGAAAACACGCCTGATCATCATGCGATCCTCGGCGGATGCGGCGTTGAAGGGCTTTATTTTGCGAACGGGTTTTCCGGACATGGCGTGATGCATTCGCCGGCGAGCGGACGCGCACTTGCTGAGATCATTCTTGACGGCAGCGCGTCGTTTCTCGATGTCTCGTCTCTCGAACTTGGAAGGTTCAGTAAAAACGAACTGCTCCATGAAACGGCGTTCATATAAGCCGTTCGCTATCGCTGATCATAATTAGTATGCGGGTCGAGATAGCGTCCTTTTCGTCTTCTCCGGCATGCGTTAAAGTCTATCTATGAAAACTGCTTTGATCCATCATCCGATCTATCGGAAACATGAAACCGGGATAGGTCATCCTGAAAGTCCCAAACGCTATGAGGTTGTGATGAACGCACTTCGTGCTGACGAAGAATTATGGAATTCTCTGAGCGAGATTGAGGCTTCAGAAGTGTCAAAAGGCGTTATTCAGGCCGCTCACACTAAAGAACACTACAAACTTGTGGAATCCGCCTTTGGAAAAGGCTATGAAGCGCTCGACAACGATACGATGATATCGATGAAGTCGTTTGAGGCCGCGGTGCTTGCCGCGGGCGGCGTCTGCAAGGGGGTGGACGAAGTGATGAACGGAAATGCGGATAATGCGTTTGTTGCTGTCCGTCCTCCGGGGCATCACGCAACTGCAGAAAACGCGATGGGGTTTTGTTTGTTCAACAATGTCGCAGTGGCCGCCCGCTACGCACAGAATCGTTACAAAGAAGTAAAAACTGTAGCTATCATCGACTGGGACGTACATCACGGAAACGGAACCCAGGGGATATTCTTTGACGATCCGAGTGTATTTTTCTTTTCGATGCATCAGTATCCGTGGTATCCGGGAACGGGGGCGCGGGGCGAAACCGGATATGGACGCGGGAAGGGAACGACGATGAATCTGCCGGTTAAGGCAGCTGTTCAGGCGAGCGAGCAAAAAAGAATGTTCGATCACGCGATCTCGGAAATGAACACACATTTCAAGCCTGATCTGATCCTCATTTCAGCGGGTTTTGATGCGCATATCGCGGATCCGCTGGGTCAGCTGAAGCTTACGGATACGGATTTTATGGAAATGACAAAAACCGTAAAAGACTGGGCAAATGAAGTTTGCGGAGGACGGGTCGTGTCGTGTCTTGAGGGCGGATATAATCTCGAAACATTAGGGGCGACAGTGGTGAATCACGTAAAAGCGTTAACGGAGGATGAGTGAGAAACCGAGTTTGAAGAATCTGCGTGTTCCTATGATAGTATTGGTGAAATTAAGATTCCGTAACGAATAACTGAAGGAGGAAGGACCATGCCTGATGTTGAGATCCCATGTATCCAATGCAGGGAAATATTTATTTTTTCCGAATCGGAACAGCAGAAATTCTATGAACGAAATATGATGGCTCCGCAGCGGTGTACAAAATGCCGGTCTAAAAAGGCGGCGAAGCGTGTGGATGCCCCAAAAAGATTCGAGATCGTTTGCGATCATTGCGGGAAACACGACACCGTTCCTTTTCAGCCAAAAGTAGGACGGGCAGTTTTATGTAAGGATTGTTTTCAGGCGAGCAGGTCGCGTTCAAAAGCAGTATAAGACCGAAAAAGTAATATTAAGGTTTACTGCCTGCGTTTTTTCCAAATATGTTTGAAACCGTAAATTATGAACTGAATGATTCAGTGGCGTCGGTTACATTGAACCGTCCCGAAGCGCTGAACGCTTTATCTCTTCAATTGACAAAGGATCTTCATTCGGCGATCGAAACTGCCATATCTGACGGCGCCCGTGCCGTTATTTTAAGGGGCTCGGGACGTGCATTCTGTTCCGGCGGTGATCTGCGCGAAATGCAGCAAATGTGGGAAAAAGAGGGAAGGATCGAAGCATTTCTTGAAGATCCGCTCGGTGCGCTTCATCGGGTGATCCTGCTTATCAGGGAAACGCCGATCCCGTTTGTTGCCTCAGTAAACGGTGTGTGCGCAGGCGCGGGAACAAATTTTGCGCTTGCATGCGATCTTGTTTTTGCGTCAAACGACGCGGTTTTTAACGAAGCGTTTGTAAAGATCGGACTGTCGCCGGACTGCGGCGGAAGTTTTTTCCTCCCGCGCGCAATAGGGGATAAACTCGCCGCGGAGTTGTTTATGACCGGTGATTCGATCCCGGCGGCCCGGGCAGCCGAGATCGGAATGATAAACCGCGTGTTTGAAACCGCCGAGCTCGAAAATGAAACTGCGAAAATGGCAGCAAGGCTTGCAAAGCTGCCGACGGCTTCGATCGGACGTATCAAGAGAATGCTCAATGCGAGTTTTTCAAATGATCTTCGCGGGCAGCTCGATCTTGAGCATCAGTGTCAGATCGAATCCGGAAAGGGTTCGGACTTTAAGGAAGGCGTGATGTCATTTTTTGAAAAGCGCCCGCCTGAATTTACGGGCAATTGATATAGAATAAACCTTTCAGATCTAAGAACCGTTAGGTAAATGGTCCTGACGGTTTTTTTTGTTTATTGACTCATAATTTTTCACGAAGGCCGTTTGATCCGAAGACCTGAATAAAACAAAACTGTTTATGGATCTTTCCTATAAACAACTATTTACGCAGAATCGAAATTTCCGCAATTTGTTTTGGGGACAGCTCATCTCTGAGTTGGGAAACTGGTTCAACTTCGTTGCCGGACTCGGATTGGTCCGCCTCGTCTCGGATGAGTCGCCGATCGCCGCGGGCATGCTGCTTTTTTGGCGGACGCTTCCGTTTGCACTGCTGATGCCGCTCGCCGGTGCGGTTGCAGACCGTTTTTCAAGAAAAATGGTTTTGATCGTCACGGATCTCCTGCGGTTTTTCTTTGCACTTTTGTTTCTTCTTATCACCGGCCCTGAACATCTCTGGCTCGCATATTTTGCCTCGATACTTCTTTCAAGTGCGACGGCGTTTTTTGACGGAGCAAAAAATGCCGCGACACCAAATATTACCGGCAAAGACGGACTGCTTTCGGGTACCGCACTGATGTTTTCGTCCCGGTTTTTGCTGATGTTTATCGGCGGCGCGCTCGGCGGTTTTGCAGCGGTCTTTTTTGGCTACAAGATCGCGTTTATCATCAACTCCGTTTCTTTCCTCGGTTCGGCAATTTCTATCTGGCTCATACCCGCTGACGCGATGCGAGAAAAATCGGTTGAGCAGAGGCGGGAAGAGCTCGCCGCGGGAATCAAGTGGGGTTTTGCGTCGGAGATAAAAGATGGTTTTGTTTACACCGTGAAAAACCGGTTTGCACTCACGATCCTGCTCATGAATATCATCTGGGCGACGGGCGGCGGAGCAACGAACATTATTTTTGAGGGGCTCGGAACACAGATCTTTACAAATTACGAGAATAAAGACCTGGTTTATTCGGTACTGCTGTCAGTAAACGGACTCGGGCTTGCGATCGGCATGTTTATTGCACATCCGGTCGCCGGTTTTGTCGAACGAAAAAGCATTACGCGCGAATTTATCGGCTGGGCTTTGATCGCTCACGGAATATTTTTTGCGATCGGCGGTTATATGCCGACACTTTGGCTGGTCGCAGTGTTTGTGGTCATTTCGCGCGTTCTCATCGGTGCAGAATATGCCGTTCAGGAAACGCTGTTTCAGCGCTCGCTTCCTGACTATATCCGGGGAAGGATCTCGACGCTCGACCGCGGTGCGGAAATCACGATGTTCAGCGTTTCAAGTTTTGCAGCAGGTGTGTCGCTGACGGTAATATCTGCTCAATTGCTCGCGGTCATTGCCGGGCTCATGGCCAGTGCGTCCGGAATTGTCTGGTTTTTAAGGACCCCGAAAAACGGCGATCAGATCCCGGATTCGGAGAGGGAGCAGTTTGAGAGTTTGGAAACAGACCGGCTGGAGGTTTAACCAGGCCGATTCAGGCGGTAATAATAACTGCCTTTGTTCCCATTAGTTCCGAGAAGTCTTTTGAGAAAATCGTGTCTACGCGTCTGACCTCGCTTACCGCTTCGACGATGTCCTGACTTTGGATAAATCCGTCCTCGACGTGTTCGATCGCCCAGAGATCGATATGCTGCGCCGTTTTGAATACCTCGACAATGAGACTGAGATACTGCGATTTTGTTTCGATATGCGTTCCGAGTTTCCCCCGTTGTGCGAACTCGAGGTCGTTCCAAAATGTATCGCTCCTCCGAACCCATTCTTCCGCCCAGGCTTTCCAGCCCAAAGAATCCTTGAGACTTTGTTTTCGGGCATTCGGAAGCTTCAGGAACAGGAGGTCGGTGTAATTTTCGGCGATGAATTCGTTTGCATCCTTGTTATGACAGGAATTGGTCTGACCGTTATCCGCCGGTTTGTTTCTGATACTCCACAGTCTTTTAAAAACGTTTGAAAGCGGCTGGCGCAATTCGCGGGTCTGTTCATCAAAAGAAAGCGCGTAGTTTCCAACCTCGATCCCGATGCTCAGAGCGATCGCCTGCGACATCGGCGATTCCAGTTTGAGGATATTCTGACGGACGTTATCAAACCACCAGGAGTCGATCTCACTGAACCAGTTTGTCAGTGCCGGATTATTCAGACGATACTGCGGCACATATGCGTCTTCAAGAATGGTTTCGATCTCTTCTTCGGAAAGATATTCGCCGTTGTTTTCGATCGCTGCGGTCGCTTCGATAAACGAGGACCGAAGCGGATCATTGGCGAGAACTTTTACATTCCAGGTCTTTAGTGATTTGCCAAGTTTCGGACTGTCGAGATACGGGAGTGATATCGACTTAAACTCCAGTCGGCGGAGAATATTTAATTCAAACGCAAGCCATGATCTTGGTACGTTTTGAGATATTTTAAACATAAATAAGACAATTAAGGGCTGCTAAGGGCTGCCCGGCACCGGATGTAAACCTACTGGATCTCAGCAAATGACTTAAGTTCGGCGATTCCCTGAAGCGCTAAAAAGATCCGCGCGACCTTCGGGTCAAACTCGATGCCCGCCCATTCGCTTATATAGCGTTTTGCTTCATCCTCTGAAATCGGAACACTAAACGGCCTTGCATCGGTTAAAGCCGCGTATGTATCGACGACCCGAAGTATCCGCGAACCCAGCGGTATGCATTCCCGTTCAAGACCGTCAGGATAGCCCGAACCGTTCCACCATTCATGATGCCATCGCACGATGAGCTGGACAGAACGCGCCATTCCGCGTTTTGCGGTTTCCTGTTCGCCGATCACCGGGTGCCGCTGAAGATCCATTCTCTGTTCATCTCCGAGTACTTGTCCGGAATGAATATACTCACGATTCATTACCATTTCACCGATATCGTGAAACAATGCCGCCTGCTGCAGCGAAAGCCGGTCCTGGATCGCGAGATCAAATTGTCTCGCCACGGCATCGGCTAGGACCGCGATCCGCGCCGCGTGTGGATGCGGATATCCTTCAAAATCGTCGATCCTGATCGCTGTCTGGAGCTGATCTTCATCGATCGTAAGTTTGTCTGACGATAACAGTTCAAGAGCTGACATAAATGCTGGTAGTAATTTCCGCGAAGATCACGAGCGATCTTGGGCAGACGAAAAATTCTTAAGCGATTTTACCTTAAATTGCCAAAATCTCAATTATGCGCTTTTTGTTTGGTGATCTTTATCAATTTCCGGAAACACGATCGAGCAGCGCGCGGGCTTCACGGTTATCCGGACGGATCTCGAGCAGTTTATTCAGCTCGCCCTTTGCACGGACGATCAAACCGATATCAAGGTAAAGTTCGGCGAGCATCATGCGGTATTCCGAATTGCGGTTGTCGAGAACGATCGCCGCATGCATCTCACTTTCTGCCCGATGGCGGTGCTTCTTAACATTCGAAAGCGCTTTTCCAAAGTATGCATGATACCTCGGTTCGTCTTCATCAAGGTTTACGGCCCTTTCCAGATACGGGAGTGAACTTTCATAATCGCCGCTCATGAGCAGGTTAAACCCCGTTTCGAATTGATCTGCGGCGGTTTGTGCATTTTTATGAGCCTGAAAATCATCTTTTTCGATCGGTTCGCCGCCGGATTTCTTCTCGGCAGCTTCTATCACCTTGCGAAGTTTGAAATCGTAAACTTCTCTTGAATCACTGTCTTTCAGAGTGTCGTATGCGCGGGCGATCTCGGTGAACGCTTTCTGGATCTGAAGATGTTTTTTGTCGTCGATCTTTTTATGATAAAGGTCGGGGTGAAAGTTTTTGGCGTAGCTGAAATAGATCTTTTTTATCCTTCCGATGTCCGAATCTGAGGGGACATCAAACATTTCGTAATGCGTAGCGGCTTCCTCAATACGTTTCAGGTAAGCATCCAGCGATATTTCGTTCGCTTTTTCCCTTTCTTTGCTCTCTTCCGATTCCGTTTCCTCTTCTTCTTTCGCGATTCTGGCCGCTTCTTCCTCGAGTCGGGCTTGTTCCTGCTGATCTTCAAACGATGCTGCCGACCTTGTCAGCGTGAGCTTGGCTTCATTGATACCCAAGATTTCGGCGGGTTTAAAGATCGAGTTCCAGTTATGCCTTCTTATAACGCCGCTGAGCCAGAGACTGTAAAGAATTCCAAAAACCTCGCTTTTGTCCAATCCGCACATCGATCTTATTTCGTCGATCGTCAGTGTGTCTTCGCCGATTCTGGATAGTACAAATGCTTCACTGGGTGTCGGGTTAAGATCGAGAAAGCTTGTTCCGGACTGCATCAAACTGAACTTTTCCGTAACACTTCGAAAGCGGTCGAGTATATCCTTGATCTCGATGCTTTTCGAATAGTCGCGGAGTATCTTACGGACATCTGTTTCTAAGCCGATGCCTTCTCTTATTCTTGCCAGCGGACTAAACTCCCATTCACCCGAGTCCCATTCCAAAATTGTCCGAACAATTTTCGAGATCCGGATCGCAAAGATCGAATCGATGGCGCGCTTTGTCAGGATCCCTTCTTCGGCGATCCTTTTTGCAAGATGGACATCGTTTGTAAAACCTTCGATACTTTTAAGCTTTTCTTTTGAAATGATATTTTCTCTGAGGAGGATCTCAAAAAGCTGATTTTCGCGTGAATTTGAGACGGCAAAGACCATTCTTCCGTTCTCAAAATAAACGATAACCTTATGCGCGTCATTTAAAAGCCGGAGCGAGCCGTTAAATTCGGCCTGAGCGATCTCCGCAAATAGTTCCGCGCAAATATTTCTTGTTAGGTTTCCCTTAACCTCGAGTTTTGTTTCCTGAGTTTCCATTGAGAAGATTCAAAATAATGGAAAAGAAATGTGCCGCCAAAATTCGGGCACAAAACTATAATAGCAAATCGCGGCGATCTGCGGTAAGTCATGTAAAAGTGATTTTTACTGAAATATTATTCGGATCGTCGCGACTAATTGCCAAAATTTTGAGATAAATTTAGAATTGATCGAACTTAGAATTCCGCTTCGTTTTATTTCAAGTAAATGACAACAAAAGAGATCGGCATTCGTGAATGCGTGACGCCCGAAGAACTCGAAAGCTGCTTAAGGCTTCAGAGGGAAGTTTTTAATTTGCCTGACATCGAGATCTCGCCTGTCAGACACCTGATCGTTACACGGCATGCCGGCGGCTTCACGCTCGGCGCATTTGACGGTGAAAAACTGGTCGGATTTGTGCTGTCTGTCGTTTCATTTATCCGAAACGAAAAGATGTTCTATTCACACATGACGGCGATCGACCAGAGTTACCAAAATTACGGGATCGGCGCGCGGTTAAAATGGGCACAGCGAAAACGGGCATTGGGAGAAGGTGTAAATTATATAAAGTGGACATTTCAGCCTGTTCAGGCGCGCAACGCCTTTTTTAATTTGGAAAAACTGGGTGCCGTCGTAACAGAGTATCAGCCGAATTTTTATGGAACGGATTATGGAACTTCCGACGATAATTCTTCGAAGTTGGGAATCGACAGCGACCGTTTGTTTGCTCAGTGGGAACTCCGCTCGGACCGCGTTGAGAAATTGTCCGGCGGCGAACCGGATAGAATAACCGATGTTCCAAGCCGTAAGATCATTATTCCAAACAATTGGGGCGAACTCGTAAAGACCGATCTGAAAAGAGCGATCTCAGAACAAAACCGCGTTAAAGCAGAATTTGAAGATTCTTTCAGAAACGGGCTGATCTGCCGGGGGTTTGAAAAAGACGAGAACAATCCCGGGTATCTTCTGTTCGAACCGTAGTCCGGATCGCGAATAGTTTTAGTTATGAACATTTTCCGGATAGACCCAATTATCGAAAGGGCGGAAACGCTTTCCTCCGAATTTTATCTGAGCGATAAGCACTTTGAGATCTCAAAAGAAAAGATATTTGCCCGTTCATGGCAGTTGATCGGGAGAAAAGAAGATGCCGGAAATATATCTCCGAAAGTGTTTCTGGAAGGATACCTTGATGAGCCGATCGTTCTGACAAGAGACTCAGATGGCAGGATCTGCTGTTTATCAAATGTATGCACGCATCGCGGAAAGATCCTGGTTGAGAGTAGTTGCCGGGCAGACGCTCTTAAGTGCGGATATCACGGAAGAATCTTTTCGCTCGACGGCAGATTCAGATCGATGCCCGAGTTTGAAAATGTTGAAAATTTTCCGGATCCGAAGGATGATCTGAAAAACGTTCCTTTTGCGATTTGGCAGAATTTCATATTTGCCTCGCTCGTCCCGTATGCCCCGTTTGAGGCTTTTATACCGGAAATGGATTTCGCAGCGCGAGTGTTCGATCATCAGGATCCCGTACGGATCATCGAAAAAGATTACGTTATCGATTCGCATTGGGCCCTTTACTGCGAAAATTATCTAGAGGGTTTTCACATTCCCTTTGTCCACAAAGACTTAAACAGGGAACTTGATTTCGGCACATATAAAACCGAGCTTTTCGATCTTTCGAGTGTTCAGACCGGGTATGACGCAAACGGCGAAATTGCCGCGCGCTATTTCTTTGTTTTCCCGAATCTGATGTTTAATTTTTATCCGTGGGGAATATCAGTGAACATCGTTAAGCCGATATCAAAAGACCGGACAAAAGTCTCATATATTATGCTCGTCTTTGATGAATCAAAAACAGACAGCGGTGCCGGGGGCGATCTCGAGAGAGTGGAATATGAGGATCAGGCCGTTGTCGAATCAGTTCAGCGCGGAATCCGTTCAAGATTCTATGACCGCGGAAGATATTCGCCCAGCCGCGAACAGGGAACCCACCATTTTCACCGGCTGATATGTGACTTTATGTCCAACTGACCAGAAAGCTATGAGTAATCCAAAAACCGAAATTGACGCATTACGCAATGAGTTAAACAGACATAACGAACTCTATTACCAGCAGAGCGAGCCGGAGATCTCGGATGCTGAATACGATGCATTGATGCAGCGACTTCGCGAGCTTGAAGAAAAACATCCGGAATTGCTTACTCCCGATTCGCCGACCCAACGGGTGGGAGGCAAAGCGGACGGCTGGAATCCGTTTACACATCTGGTGCCGATGATGAGTCTCGATAACTCATATAACCTCGACGAGTTGCGAAAATTTGATGAACGCTGTCAGAAGCTCGCGGATGGCCGGACTTTTGAATATGTCGCCGAACTAAAGATAGACGGGCTGAGTTTGTCGCTTCACTACGAGAACGGCGTGCTCACGGCCGGAGCGACACGGGGCGACGGCCAGACCGGCGACGATGTTACACCGAATGTCAAAACGATCCGCTCGATACCTCTGATCCTTAAAGGTGATTTTCCGGCAGCGGTTGAAGTTCGCGGAGAGGCTTTTATCGCAAAATCCGTTTTCAAAAAAATAAATGAAGATCTTTTAGAGCGGGGAGAAAAAACTTTTGCAAATGCACGCAATTCTGCATCGGGCACGATCAGGATGCTCGATTCAGCGATCGTCGCATCGCGTCGCCTGGATATGTTTCCGTACGACGTTTTAAGCGGCAACCAAAAAGCGTTTTCGAAACACTGGGATAATTTTGAATTTCTAAAAGAAGCGGGCTTTAACGTAAATCCAAACCGGCGTTTGTGCAATGATATTGAGGAAGTGATCCGATTTTGCGATGAAATGGAAGCAAAAAAAGACTCGCTTGATTATGATATCGACGGCGTCGTCATCAAAGTAAATGAAACCGCACTTCAGGACGAATTCGGCTCGACTTCAAAAGCACCCCGCTGGGCAATAGCATACAAATATCCGGCAATGCAGGCGACGACGCGTTTAAACGATATAAAGATCCAGGTCGGTCGAACAGGAGCGCTGACGCCGGTCGCGATCCTTGAACCTGTTGAACTTGCCGGGACGACAGTTTCGCGTGCTTCGCTGCACAATGAAGACGAGATCAATCGCTTGAATATCAAGCTCGGCGACTGGGTTTTGATCGAAAAATCAGGTGAGATCATCCCGCAGGTTCTCAAGGTGATCGAATCGAGACGCGACGGAAGTGAAAAGAGTTATAAATTTCCGACTGTCTGTCCGGTTTGCGGAACCGAGGCCGTCAGACCCGAAGGCGAAGCCGTTACACGGTGCATGAATGACGTCTGTCCTGCAAAAATAAAGGGACGGATCGGATATTTTGCGGCGCGCAAAGCGATGGATATCGAAGGACTCGGCGAAGTACTGATCGAACAGCTTGTGGACGGCGGGATCGTCAGCGATGTTGCCGATCTTTATAAACTTGATGTCGGAACACTGTCAGATCTCGAACGGATGGCGGAAAAAAGTGCGCAGAATGTTTTTGACGAGATCACTGCAAGCAAAGACCGCGGGCTTCAGAGACTGCTTTTCGGTCTGGACATACGTCATGTCGGAGAGCGTTATTCAAAGATCCTCGCAAATCACTTTCGGAGCATTGATAAGCTGTCAGCAGCGACGATTGAGGAACTGGATGCGATCCCCGAGATCGGTGAAAAGGTTGCCGAAAGTATATTCAATTTTTTCCGGGAACCTGCAAATCAGGATCTGATAGCGAGACTTAAAAATGCGGATATAAAAATGGAGGTTGATTCGTCCGATTCGGCAAGCCTCGACGAGAGATTTGTCGGAAAGACTTTTGTGTTGACCGGAAAAATGGAAAATTATACGCGCGGCGAAGCAGCTAAGCTGATCGAAGAACGAGGTGGACGTGTTTCCTCATCGGTCAGCAAAAATACTGATTACGTTATCGCCGGAGAAGCGGCGGGATCAAAACTGACAAAGGCGGAGAGTTTGGGTGTTGAGGTGATCGATGAAAAAGGATTTGTATCGTTTTTGGATTAGATCCGCAATGTTCGTAACTTTTGAGGCCAAACACTCTCTCCGGAAGTAAACCTAACACTATGAAGAGTTTTATTATCGTTGTAATACAAATAACGGGAGTCGCGTTTATCATCGCGTGTGTTCTGAGCCTGCTTAATTACTTTTTTGGCTGGCGGCTTGGTATGTACGACGCCGAGGTTCCTTCTGAGCCGGAATTTGCGGTAATTATTCTCGTTCTCGGATTGATATTGAGCGGCCTCGGATATTTTCTCGATAAGAAGATCTCATCCTGATCCGAAGACAGGGGGTAGTTTTCAGATCAGATCACTTCCTGATCAGTTTTTTTCGTAAGGCGCTGGTAAAAGTATTGAGTTCGCTTACACCAAGAATTTTTGCCGCAGTTAGGAATGTGATGCCGCCAAGCGCGATCGGAACGAACGCTCTAATGAGTTTTACAGAAAAAGTGTTAACCGAGAATTGTGCAGCCAGATACTGATAGCTGAACCAACAAACCGCCGACATTATTGCGGACGCAGCCGCGATCCTGATAAATGAAGCAAAGATCTCGCCGCCGTTTATCCGCTCGATCCGGCGCTTCATCATAAACGCAAGTGCTGTGAAATTGACGAGCGCAACGATGGATGTGGCAAGCGCGACGCCGACATGTCCGTAACCATCCGGATATTCAGCCGAAACTCCATATCCGGAAAAGATCTTCATAAAGAAATAACACGCGACAAAATTTACACCGATCGAAAATACGCCGATGATCATCGGGGTCCGCGCGTTGTCGAGTGCGTAGAATGCGGGTGAAAGGATCTTGATCGAAGCATAGCCCGTCAATCCGATCGCATAAGCCGCAAGCGCATACGCCGTCATCGGTACGTCAGATGCAGTAAATGCGCCTCTTTCGTATATGAGACTGATGATGGGCTGACCGAGTACGACAAGACCGCACGCCGAAGGGATCGTCAGAAGTAGCACCAGTTTTATCGAATTTGAAAGCGTGTTTCTGAAATCGCCAAAATTCTGCTGGCTGGCCATCCTTGAAAGTACGGGAATCGACGCGGTTCCGATCGCTACGCCGAAAACGCCGATCGGAAACTGCATCAGGCGAAACGCGTATCCGAGCCACGACACACCGCCGTTTATTTCTGTGACAAAATAGGTGTTGACAAGAACGTTTATCTGCACAGCAGAGGTTCCGATGATCGCCGGAGCCATCAATCGCGCCACTTTTTTTACACCTTCATCCGCGAAACTGAGAAGAGGCGTGAAGCGAAATCCGATCCTGATCAGAGAAGGCACCTGCATCAAAAACTGTGAGGCCCCGGCGGCGAGCGTTCCGATCGACATTCCGATGATCGCCCATTGCGCTGCTCCGGATGGAATTACACCCGAACCGGCTTTTTCCCATCCCCCTCCGCTGAGCCAATATGCGAGTCCGAGTCCGAGCGTTATCGAAACAATGTTAAAAACGGTTGAAGCTGAAGCCGGTATTCCGAAGTTTCCCTTCGTATTTAAGACACCCATTGCAAGCGCCGCCATCGCCACAAAAAGTATGTAGGGAAACATAATTCGCGTCAGCGTTGTCGCAAGCGCGGCTTTTTCGGGTGAGAATCCGTCGGCGATCAATCCGACGATCTGCGGCGAAAAGATGATCCCGACAATCGTCACTCCGCTTAATACAACGACCAATCCGTTCAGAACCAGACTTGCCAGTTTCCAGGCTTCTTCTTCGCTTTTTAAGATCTGATAATCTGTAAATACCTTTACAAACGCCGCCGAAAGAGCACCTTCGGCGAAAAGATCTCGAAGGACATTCGGGATTCGGAATGCGACCTGAAACGCGTCATTCAAAAACCCGGCGCCAAAAAAATTTGCAAAAACCATTTCTCTGACAAGACCCAGTATCCGCGAAAACATTACGGCGATCGAAACGATGCCTGCGGATTTTGCAACGCTGGTTTGCTTTGTGACCGGATTGTTTATCACAACGCCTTCGGCTTCGGTTTTGTCTGCGTTTGATTGTCGTTGGTCAGAATTGCTCATCTTGGGCCTGCGGGGATATCAGCAAATAGCGATTTTGCATTATTTGGGTTTATTCGACAAGTGCGAATGCAGCGGCTGAACGGTCTGATTCGGCAAAAGAAAAAGGAAGCGGAAAAGATTGCTTTTCGCTTCCCTGGTATTTTTTGTGTAACAAAAGTCTATTCGTCTTCTCTTGCATTGCCGCCGACTGCAGGAGTCACCCGTGACTGTGCAAGACGTCTGTCGAGCGGGATCGCGATGTATTTTGCGGGCATTGCGCCGCCGAGCAGGCTTTGAACAAGCGGAATGAACGAATTCTGAAAACTTCTGAATCCTCCGACGCCGCCGCGCTGATTGAAGATGACAAACAGGAATTTACCCTGCCTCGTGGTGATCTCACCGCTCAATGTGCTTACGCCGCGGTCGGTTCGGTTCAGGGTGCCGGTTTTACCGACGACGCTGCCGAGCAAAAAGTCCGAATCGTAACGGTTCTTGAGTGTTCCGTCATCTAGTCCGGCTACCGGCATAACGTCAGAAAATGTCATATTGTGCTTTTTCAAAAGATCCTTGAACTTACGCAGAAGCTTCATCTGCGCACGCGGCGAAACACGGTTTATACCCAATCCGCTGCATGTTTCGAGGTTAAATTCATAAGGAGCTGCACCCGTATCTTTTTGTACGATGTTTGCTACCCGGTAAGCACCGCCGAGCATATCGCCAAGTCTCTCGGCAAGAAAGTTGTTGGAATAGCTCATCATCACTTTGACGATCTCACGAAGCGGAGCTGATTCATGACTAAATAAGAGGCGGGCGTTTGAAGGCAGCGTCTGTACATAGCTGCTGCCTGAGAAATATACACTCGCAGTCGGATTTAGAATTCCGAATTTACCCGAATTTGCTATATATGAGTTCCAGGATCTGTTCGCCGCCGAGGAGCGCTTCGTCGCGTCCATCGTTGTAAGAAGAGTGCTTGCCGATCTTGAGGAAGACTGACTGTAATTCATCGCAAACGTAGACGTGACTACAAGATCGCCTTCGATTCTTGTAACCCCCAAACGGTTCAACTCATTTGCGATGGAAACTGCATGCTCATAATTGAAGATCGGGTCGCGCCCTGAGACATACACATTTCCGGTTAATGTTCCTGTTGAGCTATCTATCGTTCCGTCTGTCCAAACACCGGTTTTAAAGCGGTAATTGGGACCGAAGGTTTTTAACACTGTGTATGAGGTTGCTACTTTTACATTCGAAGCAGGATTAAATGTTTGATCTGCGTAGCTGTCAAGCACGACCAGTCCGTCATCGCTTTCGATCAAGATTCCCGAATATCCCGGTATATTTACAGAAGCAAGTGCCGCAAACGACGTCTTTCTCATTGTTGCTGAAGACGTTGCGGCCGACTCTGTAGAAAGGATCGGCTTGGTGCTGCTGGTTTTTGTTACTAACGGTGTAGGTGTTGTTCGCGGGCGGGTTTTGCCAGGTTCGATCGTTATCTGCTGAAACAGCGGCTTGCGATTTTCCTGAGCATTTACAGCTGAAGGACCCAATCCGAAACATAGTACCGAGAGCAATCCGAGCCAAACTACTTTCTTTTCTGTAAATCTTGTCATTTGTTGTTATTTTGTTATGTGTCTATTCGGTAGGTTTCCCCGGTGGAAGTTTGAAGAAATCCGAAAAAAGTATAGCACATCATTAATGGGTATAGCCAAATCTCTGAAAAACCATTGTGGTGTTTTCGGCAAAACCATCGGTTTGATGGGACATGTTACAAAATGGATGCAAAGATTCAGGATTACTTATGGTAGTAATCACCAATACTTATACCTCATAAATTCCTATTTGTGAAGTGATTTCAGCAAAAAACTACAAAAAAAGTTTTTCATCTGCTGTTAATACTTCCTGCTGATTTAATTTATTGACATGAATTATGGCCGGGCATAAGATTGTAGGAATTGATTCGATCGTGAAACGTAACCCTGGACCAATAACAATTGAAAGTATCAAAAGGGCACACGCAGAGAGACGGGATGAAATTTCCCAAAGGCTTCTGCAATTCAGAGATATTTGGAAATTCGGCACTGATCAGACTCTTTGGGAAGAAATGGTCTACTGTTTCTTTACAGGCGGATGTTCGGCGAAGATGGGTCTTAATTCCATAGAGGCGGTGCGGGAGCATCTTATGGAGGGATCACATGAAGATGTAATGAACGCGCTGGTCGGAAAACACCGCTACCCAAGGGCACGCGCTCGTTACGTGATCGCTTCCAGAACATTTCTGGAAGAACACTGCGGAATGCGGTTGAGGGAAAAGCTGGATGGGTTCGGATGTCCTCTCGAAAGAAGGGACTGGCTTGTAAAAGAAAAAGGGATAAAAGGTTTAGGCTATAAAGAAGCAAGCCATTACTTGCGAAATATAGGTTTTTCAGGTTACGCGATACTCGACAAACATGTATTGCGCTGCTTGGCGGAACTGAAAATAATTCAGGACCCGAAGCCACCAAATACGCGTTCGAAGTATCTAACGGTTGAAAATCAATTAAAAAAATTTGCTGACCAAGTAAGTATTGACTTTGATGAAATGGACTTAGTTCTTTGGTCCATGAAGACGGGCGAGATCTTAAAATAGACTTTCCCGCCTTTATTCGTCGTTTTTCACATAAGGATAAAAATATGCGAAATAGAGCTAATCCACTGCGAAGCTGTCTGAATGCTTTTCGCTTTGAACGTCTTTTACTCTTGGTTTGTCTGTCAGCAATCGTTTTCTCGGTTCCTTACTACGCTTCCGACGACGTACAAAAGGTTGATCTCTCAGATACGGAAAAGCAGATAAAAGAAGCAAAAAAACTGGCGCGAAAAGGAAAAACATCCGAAGCGGCTAAAATACTGAAAGGCGTGATCGCGCGAAATCCGCAAAACAGTCCGGCGAAACTCGAACTGGCCTACCTCTTTCTTAAAAACCGGGATCTAATCACCGCTTATAATTATTCATACGAGGTAGCAAAAGCAGAACCCAAGAATGCCTATGCTTTTGCAATCCTGGGTACTGCGTATTTGAGTGCGGGTAATTTTTCGGAGGCCCGTCAGCTGCTGTTCAATGCAATTCAACTCGATAAAAAGCAGGCGCTCGCCTGGGCCGGAATGGGGCTACTTGAGTTTTATCATAACCGGATCGATCAAAGTATTCTCAACATGCGCGAGGCCGTTTATTACGAGCCCGGTGAACCGGATTTTGCGTTTGCACTGGGTCAGATTGCGGCACGGGCGGAATTGTACAAAGAAGCAGCAGATGCATACGAAAAATTTCTTCGAATTTCTCCGCGGTCCGACCATGAGCGACGCGACCGGATTAAAGGATTGATCAAGTTTCTCGAGTTTTTAGGCAGAAAGTCTGCACTCTACGAATTGGGCGGCGAAGAGGAAGCATCACTTGATATGAAGCTTGTAAACAACCGTCCCGTCATCCAACTCCGACTCGAAAGCGACGGAGAGCCTCTTAATTTTGTATTGGATACAGGTTCCGGAATGACCGTGATCTCTCACAAGACCGCGAAGCGTTTGAAGATCCGTCAGATAACAAAGGGCGGTCTCGCACGGGCACTTGGCGGAGACGGGAAATTCGAGATCGTTTACGGGTTTTTGAATAAAGTGTATTTTGGAGATGCAAAGGTCAAAAACGTACCGGTTTATATTCGCGAGTTTCACAATAAATCCGAAGAGGTCGACGGCTATATTGGACTTTCCGTGATCTCAAAATATATTACGACGATCGACTACGGAAACGGCATCTTTGCACTCGAAAAGAAAGATGACGAAAACGTCGATTATACAAAGGTTGAAGGCGCAATGACGCTGCCGCTGAGATTAACCTCAAGCGGGTTTTTGAGCGGTGAAGTAAAACTGGAAGGTATCGAGCCGTCACTCAATTTCATAGTTGACACCGGTGCAAGTGTATCGGTGATCTCAAAAGATCTGGCCGGAACACAGGAGTTGAGTCCTTATCTCTCGGATGAAACGATGCGTGTTATCGGTGCCGCCGGGATTACCGAGAATGTTCCGTCGTTTATGCTTCCGGGCGTGACCTTCGGACAGTTTTCAAGGACGAGTCTGAAGGCGATCGCGCTTGACCTCGATCTAATTAATGAAACGTCGGGATTTGAACAGGCAGGTATCCTCGGCGGGAATTTTCTGAAAAATTACCGGCTGACGTTTGATTTTAAGGGGTCGAAGGTTACCTTTACGCCAAATCAGGTAAAATAGCCGCGGCAGTTTGAGCAGCTTTTCTTGTTGAAAGCATTGTGGTTAAGCGGCTTTCTGATAGAGTTGTTCAATATGAAAAAAAGCCTGTATCTTGAGACCTCGGTTGTCGGCGCTTATCTTGACAACGGAGAACCTTTCAGGCGCGACCTGACGATCCGGTGGTGGGAGCACGAACTTTCAGAATATCGTGCTTTCTCATCGATCCTTGTCCGCCGCGAACTCGAGTGTCTCGTCGAACCTCATCGCACAAGCTATCTGAATCTTGTTAAACCGCTGGAAGAGCTTGAGCTCGCTGAAGAAGTTTCAATTCTCGCTGACGGCTATATATCGCGGGGTATTTTTCATCGGAAATATATTGCCGATGCACTCCATGTCGCGATCGCTTCGTACCACAAGATCGATTATCTCGTGACCTGGAATTTCGGACATATCGCTAATGTGCGAAAGCAGGCCCGCGTAAGACTTTTTAATACTGCGGCAGGGTTTTTCGTCCCGATGATCGTCACGCCTGAATTTCTTGTCCACACTCTCTGAATTCGCAAATCCACCGTTTGACCATTGATAACACTATATTTACACTCGAACTGATGTACCGAAGACCAAAATTTCTCGAACTTCTCCTGGAGATCCGGGAGCAATTGGCCCGCGAGGTCGATTATGACGTGGAACTTTTTGCAGAAACCGTCCGGTCGGGAAATTTTCCTGGAGAAACCGGCAAATTTGAACTTGATGACAGATCTTCGGCTAAGCGGTCTTCTAAAAAAAAGCAAAAGAAAAAAACCGGAATATAAGGTTTTCTGATTTCTGTCTCGGTTGTTATGCGGCGATATATTCTTTATTCACTGCTTTCAGTTGGTTTCCTTGCTGCGGCGGGCGCGATCGCGTATTACTTTTTTTCGCAGTATTGGATGCATCGCTATGATGCGCTGATCGAGCGGCAGGCGCAGGTCTATCGTCTCGACGAAAAACTGGTTTGGAGCGTGATCTATGAAGAAACCTATTTCAGTGCCTGGCAGATCGGCGCCGATAAAGAAGTCGGTTTGATGCAGGTCACGCCGACTGTTGCACGGGAATGGGCTGCGGCGACTGGGTTAAAGGAATTTGAAAAACGCACTGCAAATAACGTTGAGGAATTTCTCAAGGATCCCGAAAGAAACATACAGGTCGGCTGCTGGTATCTGGAATCTCTCAGCGTTCGGTACAGGGATTTCCCCGCGGAAAAGGCGATGACACTTGCCGCATATAATGCCGGAGCGAGCCGTGTGGAGGAATGGACGGCTAATTTCGATTCTGCAAAGCTTTCTGAAAAGCAGTTTATTGAAATGATAAAGATCCCTTCAACAAAACTATATGTCAGGTCTATTCTTGCCCGATACAGAGAAGAATAACGCATTTGAGCCGATGCCCCGCCGGTCGTCCGCCGATACTATATGAAGATCCTTTCCGCCGACTACGTATTGCCGATCACGCAGGATCCGGTATCAAACGGTGCAGTTGCCGTTGAGGACGATAAAATTGCCGCCGTCGGAAATAAGAAATCCATTGTAGAACGGTACCCTGAAGCTGAACTTATGGATTTTGGCGACGCGGTCTTAATGCCCGGATTCGTCAATGTCCACTCGCATCTAGAACTTTCCATTCTCAGAGGCTATCTGGATAGATTCGACGATGATTTTGCTTCCTGGCTGATCGAGCTGACAAAGACAAGAAGAGAAATTTTAACCGAGAACGATATTAGATTTTCCGCGGAATTCGGTGCGGCCGAGGGAATCAGCGCCGGCGTTACATGCTTTGCAGATATCGGTCGATACGGCGAAGCGGGGTTTTATGCGCTCCGCAAAACCGGACTTCGCGGGGTCGTTTTTCAGGAGACCGAGTTTTCGCCGGACAGCAAAACCGCGAAGGATGACTTTTCGATGCTGTTTGAAAAATTCAAAGCGCTTTGTGAACGCGAAACCGCGTTGGTCAGGGCCGGGATCTCACCTCATGCTCCGTATACCGTAAGCTCCGCACTGTTTGAAAAGATAGCGGAAGCTTCAATGCTCGCCGGTTTTCCGATCACAATTCATGCCGCTGAATCGATCGAAGAAGAGAATCTGATGGCAAAAGGAGAGGGTTTTTTTGCAGATATCTACGAGAAACAGGGAATTGACTGGAATCATCCCGGATCTTCCTCAATCGAATATCTGAGCAGACTCGGCGTGCTTACGGCAAAGCCGCTTTTGGCCCATTGTGTGACCGTTTCCGATTCGGATATTGACCTTATTGAAAAGAGCGGTTCGGGTATCGCGCACTGCCCAAAGTCAAATGCAAAATTCGGTCACGGAATCGCTCCGTTTGAGAAGTTCATTAGACGGGGAGTTAAGACCGGGCTCGGAAGCGACTCGGTTGTCAGCAACAATTCGTGCGATCTGATCGAAGAATCAAGGTTTGCAGTGCTTTTTGCACGGGCAAAGGAAAAAACCGATGTCTTTCTGACTGCCGGAGAGATTCTCAGATGCGCAACACTGGGGGGCGCAGAGGCGATGGGGCTCGAAAATGAGATCGGCTCATTAGAAATCGGCAAACAGGCTGATATAATTGCAGTGTCAACAAAGAATTTTGCGCAGAAACCCGTTTTTGACATTTGTTCAAGTCTGGTTTTTGGAGGCACTGCCCGCGATGTGATCTTTACGATGGTTGCCGGGCGCGAATTGTACAGCGGAGGACGGTTTCTAACCGTAGATGAGACAGAAATTCGCAAAAAGACAGATGAACTTGCAGAAAAATTGCGGGGCTTAAATATTTAGAACACTGATCTTACAGAAAAGGTAATTAAGAAATTTTTATGAGCGATGTATTCGAACTTGCGGGAAAAACGTTTTCATCCCGTTTGATAATCGGAACCGGAAAATACAGAAGTTTTGACGAAATGAAGGCCGCGCATAAGGCCTCAGGGGCGGAAATGGTGACCGTTGCGGTAAACAGGGTTCCGCTCGACAGGAAAGTCGAATCATTCCTCGATCATCTCGATCCTGAAATGCATGTCCTCCCGAATACTGCCGGTTGTTTTGATGCCGAGCACGCGATCCGAACCGCAAGACTGGCACGCGAGGCACTTGAAACGGATTGGATAAAACTCGAAGTGATCGGTGATAAGATAACGCTTTTGCCGGACAATGAGCAAACGCTCTACGCCGCGAAAATCCTTGCAGAAGAAGGTTTTATCGTGCTGCCGTATTTCAATGACGACCTGATCATGGCAAAGAAACTTCTTGACGCAGGTTGTCCTGCCGTCATGCCGCTGGCGGCTCCGATCGGTTCGGGGCTTGGTGTTCAGAATCCGGCAAATCTAAAGATCATGAGAGAGCAGCTGCCCGAAGCCGTTATAATCGTCGATGCCGGGGTCGGAACCGCGTCAGACGCGTCGATCGCGATGGAACTCGGTGCCGATGCGATCCTCATGAATACCGCCATTGCAGAAGCGCAGAATGCGGAAAAGATGGCGCTGGCGATGAAGTTAGGGGTCGAAGCGGGAAGACTTGCGTATGAATCGGGAAGGATGGCGAAAAGACTTTATGCGAGTGCATCAAGTCCGATCGATGGTGCGATCAAATAGAGATAATTTTTCATGCGTTTTTTGAAGATTTTCGCGGTTGCTGCTGTAATTTCGTTTGGAGTCTTTGCGTGTTCCCGCGATAATTCCCGGCGCGGCGGGATCATAATCGCGGATAGTAAATCGTATGAAGCGTCAATCTTCCGGCAAAACTGCGCCGTTTGTCACGGTGCGGAGGCTTCAGGAAAGATCGTAAACGGAGCGCAGGTGCCGAGCCTTCGAATTGGAGATGCGGCAGCAAAGAACGAAGAAGAACTTTATCAGCAGATCGCGCATGGAAAACTACCGATGCCGGGTTTCGAGAATCAGCTAACTGAAAAAGAAATGCGGATGATGGTTAAATTTATTATGCATGATCTGCAGGGACGTGACGGAGACGATCAGAAACAAAAATGAAGATATTGGTAACAGGCGCAAGCGGACTGGTTGGCAGCGAACTCGTTCCGAGACTCAAGGCGATCGGTCATCAGGTTTTTAAATTGTCTCGTAACGCCGCAGATAATCCTGACGAGATCTCCTGGGATCCTTACATCGGGTTCGCACCCGATGAATCCGAGAAACTTGAAGGAATGGACGCCGTTGTTCATCTTGCCGGCGAAAGTATTGCGGATGGAAACTGGTCCGAAGAAAAAAAGAAAAAGATACGGGACAGCCGCGTCTTGGGAACACGAACTCTTGTCGGCGCCCTGAACGATCTTAAAAAGCGACCACGGATTTTTGTCGGTGCTTCAGCGATCGGCTTTTACGGAAGCCGCGGTGATGAAACGCTGACTGAAGAAAGCGAAGCGGGAGAAGGATTTCTTCCGGATGTGTGCATAGAGTGGGAAGCAGAGGCCGACAAAGCTGCTGAATTCGGCGCGCGCGTCGTCCATGTCCGCACGGGCATCGTACTATCAAAAGACGGCGGCGCACTTCAAAAAATGCTGACGCCGTTTAACTTTGGTCTCGGCGGAGTTATCGGCAGCGGAAAGCAATATATGAGCTGGATCTCGATCGACGACCTTGTAAACATCCTGATCTTTGTTCTAAACAACGACGACATGAAGGGCGCCGTAAATGCAACCTCACCAAACCCGGCGACAAACGAAGAATTCACAAAAACGCTCGGAGCAGTTTTGAGCCGTCCGACCATTCTTCCGGTTCCCGAATTCGGAATAAAGCTGCTCTTCGGTGAAATGGGCGAAAGACTGGTGATCGAAGGTGCACGGGTTATTCCGGAAAAACTCGGGGAAGCGGGTTATAAATTCTCATACGAAGAGCTCGAACCCGCGCTTCGCCACGCTCTCGAAAACTAAAGGAAAACAACGGACAGATCAAAATCTCTCAAGGTTGACATAGCGGTCTTTTGTAACTAGACTTGTTACAGTTATGGCAAATAGTCAGTTCGCAATGGCAGTCCACGTTCTCGCTATGCTCGCAGATAATTGCGATGAACGAATGAAATCCGGCTATATTGCAAAGAGCGTCAATACGAATGCGGTTGTGATCCGGCGGCTTTTGTGCGATCTGCACAACGCCGGTCTTGTTGTTTCTCAGGCCGGTTATTCGGGCGGCACATGTCTTACCAAACGCCCTGAGGAAATAAAGCTTTTGGAGGTCTATGAGGCAGTATCGCACGATGAGGTCTTTGGTCTCCATCCAAAAAAACCGAGTGAAGAATGCGATGTCGGACTGCATATCACAACGATCCTCGGGGGGCTTCAGCGTGAAATAGACGAAACTGTCAAGGAAAAGTTTGCGAGTTACACGCTCCAGAATGTTATAGATGACATCGATGAATGCAGGTCAAAATCAGGAGTTAAGTTGTGAGCAATGGCGTGATCTCAAATAAGGAATTGATCGACCAGCTAAGATGGCGATATGCCGTGAAAATGTTTGATCCGGAGGCGAAAATACCGGATGAAGACTGGCAGGCGCTGGAAGAAACACTGGTTCTTTCGCCGTCGAGTTACGGACTGCAACCGTGGAAATACTACGTAGTTGAAGATCCGCAAATCCGTGAAAAACTCCTTCCGCATTCTTTTAATCAGAAACAGGTTGTTGATTGCTCGCATTTGGTGGTGATCGCGGCGCGAAAAGATACGTGTCCCGATTACATCGGAAAATATGTAGATCGTATTATCGAGGTTCGGGGAACACCGCCGGAAGAACTTGAGGCGATGAAAAACGTGATGATCAGCGTTCAAAAAAGCGCAACCGATGAAGGGATCATAGACGAATGGGCGGCGCGCCAGTGTTTTATTTCACTCGGATTTTTGATGACAGCTGCCGCTTTGCGGGGGATCGACACGTGCCCGATGGAGGGATTTATTCCCGCTGAATATGACAGGATTCTCGATATTGAAAATGACGGATACTTTTCGGTTGTGGTTTGTGCGCTCGGCTACAGAAACGACAAACTCGATTGGCTCGGTAAACTGAAAAAAGTGAGATTTGAAAAAGAAGAAGTGATAAAAAGGATATGAGGAAATATTTAGATCGCTCGATGACGTTTGAGGAATATATCGACCTGATCGACAGACTGCTCGAAGAAGGAAAAACGACGGGTCCAAATCAGTCTGAAGCGATGGTCGGTTACGGAAAATTAAACCGCCAAAGAATGAGGCGGCTCAATAAAACCGTGGTTCTGAATGAATCTATGATCCGAAAGGCGCGGGCATTCGATAGAAAAATGATCTGGCTGATCCTGACAGAAGGATGGTGCGGAGATGCGGCGCAGAACATTCCGGTTATCGAGAAGATCGCAGCAAATAATCCGCTTATCGAAACGAGATACATACTTCGGGATGAAAACCTCGAATTGATGGACAGATTCCTGACGAATAACGCCCGGTCTATTCCAAAACTGATCGCGCTCGATGCCGCCGGCAATGAAGTTTTGGGTACATGGGGACCGCGGCCTAAGGAGGCGATGCACTATTTTTACGAAATGCGCGACAGCGGAATGGAACCGGCGCTCGTAAAAGAAAATATTCAGCGCTGGTATCTGAAAAATAAAGAACAATCGATCCAAGAAGAATTTGAAGCCTTGCTCGACAATTGGAAGAGATCCGGGATTCGCGCGGCGGCCTGATGTGAAAATTTATGGGAACCATGAAAGATAAAGTAGCTTTGATCACCGGCGGAACCTCGGGGATCGGTGAAGCAACCGCTTACGCGTTCTTAAAAGAAGGCGTGAAGGTCGTAATAACGGGCCGGCGTGAGGATAAAGGAAATGCGGTCGTTGAAAAGGTAAAGGCTTACGGCGGCGAAGCGGCATTTGTTCAAACCGATGTTCAGAGATCTGAAGACGTCAGAAATATGGTTGAAAAGACCATCGAACACTTCGGAAGACTTGACTATGCAGTAAATAATGCGGGCGTTGAACAATACTTCAAACCGCTTACGGCTCAGAGCGAGAAGGTTTACCAGATGATAATGGACACAAATGTAAAAGGTGTCTGGATGTCCATGCAGGCGGAGATTCCGGCAATGCTCGAAACCGGCGGCGGAGCGATCGTAAATGTTTCCTCGGTTTTCGGGCTCGTCGGCGCGATGTACGGTCCGCTTTATTCGGCGAGCAAACATGCGGTGATCGGTTTGACCAAATCAGTCGCACTTGAATTCGCGAAGCAGAATGTAAGAGTAAACGCGCTGCTGCCGGGCGGAGTCGATACACCGATGATCGAACGCTATGTCCAGGGCGATGAAAAAGCGGCAAAACAATTTGCGGCACTCCATCCCATCGGTCGTGCAGGAAAACCTGAAGAGATCGCCGAAACGTGTGTCTGGCTTTGTTCGGATAAGGCCGGTTTTATAACCGGGAGTTCGGTAAGCGCTGACGGCGGTTATACCGCACAATAGTTTCTACAATTTAAATTTAAGGAGAAGATCATGAAGTTCTTATCTTTTGCAGTTTTGATGTTAGTGCTGCTTTCAGCAGCTTGTGAAGATCCCTCGGCAAATAAGCCGCAGGCCGAGACGAGTGATCCGGTTGCAAATACGGGAAACGGATCAAATGAAAACGCTTCAAACGACAATTCATCGACAAATGAGACGTCGGAAACAGCGGCAGGTGAAAAGCTGGCGGTCTCACCCGAGAATTCAAAGGTTGAATTCACCGGTTCAAAAGTTACAGGTAAACATGACGGCGGTTTTAAGACCTTTTCAGGCGAGATCAATCTGGTTGACGGAAAGGTTGAAAACAGCGGTGTAAAAGTAGAGATCGACATGAAATCCGTATTTTCCGATGCCGACGGTTTGACCGAACACTTGAAAACCGGAGATTTCTTCGAAGTCGAAAAACACCCCAAATCGACATTTGAATCTACAAAGATCGCTCCTGATACCGCGGGCGGAGAAAATGCTTACACGGTTACGGGAAATCTTGAAATGCGCGGCGTAAAAAAATCCGTGACGTTTCCGGCGAAGATCACTGTCAATGATGACAGCGTTAACGTCGATGCCGAGTTTTCGATCAACCGCAAGGATTTTGGGATCGTTTATGCCGGTAAGGCTGATGATCTGATACGCGACGGCGTGGTGATTCGTCTGAATCTGAAAACTCCGCGCAAAAAATAAACGGTCTCCGCTTTTCACGCTGAAACTGTTGATCACTGCTCCTGTCGTATATCGCAGTTTCGCGTGAAAAGCGTGAAAGAATCAAAAGAGATATGAGGCGAATATTATGAGCGAATTTTGGATTAACTGGCAGCCGCGGGCGTTGAGTGTTTTGCGGATCATGACAGGTTTTCTTTTTCTCTGGCATGGAACGCAGAAATTATTCGCATTTCCTCCGAAATCCGGCAGCGGCGAACTTTCGGCGTTGATCCTTGTTGCGGGGATACTGGAATTTTTCGGCGGCGTAATGATCCTTGTCGGATTTTTGACGCGACCGACGGCGTTTATTTTAAGCGGACTGATGGCGGTTGCTTACTTCATGGCGCATGGTATGAATGCATTTCTGCCGATCGTAAACAAAGGCGAACTCGCGGTTCTTTACTGCTTTGTGTTTCTTTACCTGTTCTTTGCGGGCGGCGGCGAATGGAGCGTGGATAATCTGATCAGGAAAAAGGAATAGATTTTTTAACTATGAAAGCTTACGAGATCCAGGAATTCGGAGTTGAAAAACTGGCATTGGTAGAGACGGAACGGCCGAAACCCGGAAAGAATGACGTACTGATAAATTTCCGGGCGGCGTCACTTAATTACCGCGATCTGATGATGATCAACGGCTGGTACAACCCGAAGCTCAAAATGCCGCTGGTCCCGTTTTCGGACGGCGCCGGTGAGATCGTTGAGGTCGGTGAAAATGTTTCAAAGTGGAAGGCAGGTGACCGTGTAATGCCGATCTTTATGCAGGGCTGGATAAATGGCGGAATAACATACGAGAAAGGAAAAACCGCTCTGGGTGGTGATCTGGACGGATGTCTCCGCGAATTCGGTGCCTTTCATGAAGAAAGCATTGTTGCGATTCCGGAGCACCTGTCTTTCGAAGAGGCTGCTACGTTGCCTTGTGCTGCGGTTACCGCATGGCATGCGCTGAAGATTTCCGGCAGCCTTAAGGAAGGCGAAACCGTTCTGCTTCTCGGAACCGGTGGTGTTTCGATATTTGCGCTTCAATTCGCAAAGCATATGAATGCCGAGATAATCATCACTTCATCGAGCGATGAAAAACTCGGGAAAGCGGATATCCTCGGAGCTGACCGCCTGATAAACTACCGCGAAAATCCCGACTGGGATGAGGCTGTTTCGGTGTTTACGGCAAAACGCGGGGTTGACCACGTGGTCGAAGTGGGCGGTGCGGGAACGCTTCAGAAGTCTTTAAGTTCGGTGCGCGTCGGCGGGCACATCGCCGTGATCGGCGTTTTGGCACGTAAGGGCGACTTTGATCCGGTTCCGATACTGATGAAATCTGTCCGATTGCAGGGGATATACGTTGGGTCACGGGCGATGTTTGAAGAAATGAACGAATTTATCAGCGAACATCTGATAAAACCGGTTGTTGACCGAACATTTGAATTCGGCGATGTAACTGATGCGCTTAAACATATGGAAAGCGGATCACATTTTGGAAAGATCGTCGTAAGATATTGATCAAAGTTAAAGGGGTAGAAAAAATGAGCGAACCAATTGAACCAAGAAAAGCCGTCGATCCCGACAAATGGAAATCGTTTCTTGAAGAGTTTTCGGCGAGAAATAATAACAGACGCGCCCGGTTTGAGGTCTTCAGGAACGCTGATGTGACTGAAGAAAGCCGCGAGGCGCATTTTGAAGAGGCGCGGATAGAAGGAACCGGCGACCACCGGAAGGTAGTTATCGTAAGGATCGACCGAGGGAACGCGAACGCTGAGAAGATCGAGGATGAGATAGCAAATGTCCGCGGAATACGGGTTCAGTACGACACCGACGGCAGCGAAGATGCGCTTGAGATATTTGATGATCAGAGCAGAATGATCATTTTGATGTTCGAATCAAACGTTGACGGAGATTCATAGAAAATGCTGTACATGGTTGTCGAGACATTTCGCGACCGCGATGTGGTTTATCGGCGCTTTGGTGAGAAAGGGCGAATGCTGCCTAAAGGTTTAGAGTATATTTCAAGCTGGATCGATCGAGATGTGACACGATGTTTTCAGCTGATGGAAACGGAAGTTCCCGACCGGCTTAATGAATGGACGTCTAAGTGGGACGACATCGCCGATTTTGAAATAGTTCCGGTAATTACGTCAGATCAGGCGCGGGAAGTATTGTCGGATCAGAGGGGAGATAATGAAATTAATTGATTCAGATATTCAGGAATACGCGGAGAGATTTACCTCCGGAGAAAGCGGACTCCTTACCGAACTTCTCGAAAAGACATACAGCGAAAGAAGCGACAAGAATATGCTGTCCGGCTTTTATCAGGGACGGCTTTTGGCGATGCTGAGCAAAATGATCCGGCCGCGACGGATCCTCGAAGTCGGGACATATATGGGTTATTCAGCTCTTTGTCTCGCCGAGGGATTGACGGACGACGGCAAAATAATAACGCTTGATGTTCAGCCGGAAACTCACCAGATAGCAAGAGATTTTTGGGCAAGAAGCGATCTTGGCGGAAAGATCGACGGAAGACTTGGAGATGCATCCGAGATCATCCCGTCGCTTGGTGAAACATTTGATCTGGTATTTATCGATGCTGACAAGCAGAATTATGCAAAATACTACGATCTTGTATTTCCCAAAATGCGGATCGGCGGATTGATCGTGGCGGATAATGTTTTATGGAGCGGAGAAGTATTAAACGCGGAAAAGGGAACGGCTGAATCTGAAAGTACGATCGCGCTTCATGAGTACAACAAAAAGATCCACGCTGACGTTCGCGTCAGCAATATCCTGTTTGCGGTGCGCGACGGCTTGATGATCTCGCGTAAAGAAAGCGAATAGACTGGTTTAGAAAAAATGAATGCCGGTTCGATAAACATTCTGATAAATACTCTGAAGCTGAGTTTTCTGCTTTTGGTTGTTGCCGTTGCAGTCTATTTTGCCAGCTTTTCGGTCCTCATCAACGAGCCCTTGATCGCTTCTGCTGTCACATTCGATCTTTTAATCACGCTTCCGATCGCTTACTGGCTTTTTATCCGTAAAACAAAGATCTCAACAAAAACCGTCCCCCTTTTGGTATCCGCAGGTTTTCTGATCGCTATGATCATCCTTCCAAATGATAACCGGACGCTTTTTAACTATTTCCTGTACTATGCGCTTCCGTTTGTTGAGGTCGGATTTCTTACTTATGCGGGATTTTTGATCTACCGCTCGCAAAAGAGATTCAGTTCTATTACGGAAAAGAAAAGGGATTTTTCCGAAAAGCTTCGGGAAACACTGACAAAGGAATTTGATCACAAGTTTTTGGCGGCTGCGCTTGCATTTGAAATATCGGGGATCTATTACGCGCTGGTCCGATGGAGAATTGCGCGAACCAAAGATCAGTTTACGTATCACCGGAAAAACGGCATTATCGCATTGCTCGTGGTTTTCGCATTTATTGTCGCGGCGGAAACACTGGTATTTCATTTTCTGATCTCGCGGTGGAGCGTGATCGCGGCGTGGATACTTACGGTCTCGAGTCTGTACCTGCTCTTTCAGATAATCGCACACACGAAGGCAATGATCTTTCGTCCGATAGAGATAACGGATGACAAACTTCTTCTCCGGTGCGGATTGATGGGTGATGCGGCGATCGATCTAGAAAATATCAGATCAGTTTCGACGGCAGCCCCAGCAGACAAAAGTGAGGAGGCTGATGCAAGACTTTTGCCGTTAGGCGAGATCGTTAAAGGAAATGTAATGATTCAGGTTGAGAATGAGGAAAGGATCATTGGGATCTACGGAAAGATAAAGCCATTTCGAAATCTCGAACTATATGTCGACGAAGCCGATGGTTTTATTGCAATTGTTGAGAAAAAACTAGCAGAATTAGATTAAGGAGAAATCATGGCAGAAAAATTATTTGAAATTCCGGTAAAAACGATTGACGGAGAGGACACAAATCTCGGCGGATATAAGGGCGAAGTTTTGTTGGTTGTAAATGTTGCGTCTAAGTGCGGTTTAACTCCGCAATATGAAGGCCTGCAGAATCTCTACACCGAATACAAGGATAAAGGTTTTGAGGTTTTGGGATTTCCCGCAAACAATTTTATGGGACAGGAGCCGGGAACAGAGGAAGAGATCAAGAATTTTTGCGATACGAATTACAACGTGTCATTCCCGATGTTTTCGAAGGTTTCGACAAAAGGCGACGATCAGCATGAACTTTATAAATATTTGACTGAAACAAACCCGATACGGACGTTAACGACGGAGGTTTGGAAGAAAAGCTCAAAGGATTCGGTTCTGAAAGATCGGTGCCGAGCGAGGTTTTGTGGAATTTTGAAAAATTTCTGATCGGAAAAGACGGAAGCGTTGCAGCTCGTTTTGCTCCGGATGTTGCGCCCGATGATGAGCGTTTAAGAAGCCGGATCGATTCCGAACTTGCTAAGTGACGGTCCGCATCTGCGGAGACTGAAGAGAAAAAGGGTATCGACTTTTAATGTTTTTTAAAGAGCCTAATTCGGAGAAACGCTATGGCAAAAGCCGAAAATAAAACGCAGAAGAATAATGCGAGCGTCAAGGATTTTCTGGATTCGATCGAAGATGAAAGAAAGAGGAAAGACGCGAAAGAGATCGCAAAAATGATGCGCAAGGCATCCGGTAAGAATCCGAAAATGTGGGGCGACTCGATAATCGGATTTGACGAATATCATCTGAAATATGAATCCGGCCGGGAAATGGACTGGATGCGGATCGGGTTTTCTCCGAGAAAGCAAAATCTGGCACTTTATATCATGGACGGATTCAGAAAATATAACGGACTGATGAAAAAACTCGGGAAGCACAAAACGGGCAAATCCTGTTTGTACATCAATCGTCTGGATGATATCGACCGCGATGTTTTAAACGAACTTATCGTCGAATCGCTAAAGCATTTTGAAAAGAAATACGGGAAAAGCTAGATCCCGGAATGAGTACTGCGAACGCAAGTGAGCTTCGTAGTAATGTACTAACTTGAATTTAAATCAAGGTGCTCACTTGCGTTCGCAGTACTGATTAAAAAATACCGCAAAGACACTTCAAATAAATGAGTGAGAGTGGATTGAACAAAGAAATTAAGTACGGGCTGATCCCGGCGGAGGTATGGAAAACGGAACCCGCGTTCGACGTATTCAGCAAGATGGTTTCGGGTATTTATCCGGCGCCGCCGATCAGTGAACATTTCGATTTTGGACTTTCTGAAGTCACCCGCGGGAAGGTTACTTTTTCGGGAGCTGCCCGGACGGAATTTTATAATCCGATGGGAATGATCCACGGCGGATTTATTTCTACAATGCTCGATTCGGCGATGGCGTGTGCGGTACAGTCAACGCTTGAAGCAGGAAAAGGTTCGACGAGTGTGGAACTTAAAGTTAGTTTCGTCCGTCCCGTATTTGAAAAAACCGGAATATTAAAGGCTGTCGGCGAGGTGATAAATGTCGGAAGACAGATCGGTTTTGCCGAGGGAAAACTGATCGATGAAAACGGC
This sequence comes from Pyrinomonadaceae bacterium, assembly GCA_041394785.1. Taxonomy (GTDB): domain Bacteria; phylum Acidobacteriota; class Blastocatellia; order Pyrinomonadales; family Pyrinomonadaceae; genus Aridibacter. The sequence continues at coordinate 512,996 of JAWKHO010000001.1, forward strand.
AGGCTTTATGCCCATGGGACGACCACTTGTTATATTTTCGATCTTTAGGGGTTAAGATCGCTTGCCGCAGAGGACACAGAGAGCACAGAGAGATATTTATATTTTTGTTAAGAGAAATTTCGGAAAGCGATACGCCGTTTTGATTGCGCTCTGTAAAAAATCTCTGTGCTCTCTGTGTCCTCTGTGGCCAAAAGATCTTATGGAATATCGAAACTTAGGCAAAACCGAATTAAAAGTAAGCCGTCTGGGTTTCGGAGGTTCCGAGATCGGGCAGGAACAGACGACGCAGGAAACTGTTGATACTTTACTCAATTCTGCGATCGATGCGGGTTTGAACCTGATAGACACCGCTGCCGCCTACTGGAAAAGCGAAGAAATGATCGGAAACGCGCTTGGCCGCCGCCGACAGGAAATCGTTTTGATCTCAAAATGCGGCGAAACAGACGGGTTTACCCGCTCTGACTGGTCAAAAAAAGGAATTCTCGAAACGATCGAAAACAGCCTAAGAAGGCTCAAAACGGATTATCTCGACGTCGCGCAGCTTCATAGCTGCGACAGTGTAACGCTCAACCGCGGTGAAGCGATCGAGGCATTTATCGTTGCGCAGGAACGAGGCTACACGCGTTATACGGGTTATTCCGGCGACAGCGAGGATGCGAAAACCGCGATCGGGATCGGGTTTTTCGATACGCTCCAAACTTCGGTTTCCATTGCGGATCAGGAATCGATCGATCTGTTGCTTCCACTTGCAAAAGAAAAAGAAATGGGTGTAATTGCAAAACGCCCGATCGCAAACGCAGTCTGGCGGCACGAAACAATACCGGAAAAGGTTTCGCGACAGGAATACTGGAACAGAATACAGGCGCTCGAATATGACTTTCTCGACGGCGATCTGAGCGAATCTGTCGCCCGGGCATTGAGTTTTACGCTTTTTACCGAAGGCGTGACGGCCGCCATCATCGGAACGACCAAACCCGGACGTTGGCAGGAAAATGCTGAAATGCTGGAGCAGATCGATTTTAGCGAAAAGGATTTCCAAACAATCCGCGAACGGTGGCGGGAACTTTCGAAAGGTAAGAATTGGAAAGGCCACGTATAAGAATAATGACCGAGAAGTCTGCGAAAGGACGCGGAAAAAGAAGTTGAACAGCAAGGGCCTGGAAGTTCGCAAAAGGATTTTGAATAAACACGCAGTGGCGACGGCTTGTCCTCGCCCGTGAGCGAAGCGAAAAAGTGTTAGAGGAACTGGTAGAGAATAAACACTGAAGGTCACGAAAATAAGTTTTTCCGCGAATCACTCGAGTGACCAAGAAAGACAGAATTATCCGCTCATTGAACCGGATAATCACAGATTTGTATTAAATGATATCAAAAGAAAAGGTTATCTTACTGCTGCTGACGATGCTGAATTTTACGCACATCATGGATTTTATGATCCTGATGCCGCTCGGCAATTACCTGATGCCGTATTTTGATATCACTTCACAGCAGTTTTCGATGCTCGTTGCGGCATACACATTCAGCGCCGGGACATCCGGATTTACGGCGGCATTTTTTGTCGACAGATTTGACCGCAAAAAGGTTTTATTATTCGCCTACGCGGGTTTTCTGATCGGAACACTGTGCTGCGCCGTCTCGCCGGCTTATGAGATCCTCCTTGCTTCGAGAATTCTCGCAGGACTTTTCGGCGGTTTGATCGGTGCCCAGGTCTTATCGATAGTTGCCGACATAATTCCTTATGAACGCCGTGCAGCTGCGATGGGAATGATCATGGCGGCATTTTCAGCTGCATCGGTTTTCGGGGTTCCTTTTGGTTTGTATATTGCGAACATCTTTAACTGGCATGCTCCGTTTTATTTTGTAGTTATTCTGGGAGTTGTGCTTGTTCCGTTTCTCATCAGATTTCTGCCGAAAATGGATTCGCATCTCTACGAGAAGAATTACCGGCGCATCCGACCGAAAGAATTGATCAGCGACATTTTTAAGAACGGCAGTCAGTTATATGCGCTCTCGTTAACCGCGTGTCTGATGCTCGGTCATTTTATGATAATCCCTTTTATCAATCCGTTTATGGAATTTAATATGGGATTTTCAAAAACGCAGACGCCTTTGATCTATATGGTCGGCGGTGCGCTGACGATGTTTACATCGCCGCTGATCGGCCGTCTGGCAGACCGGATCGGAAAGTATAACGTTTTGATCATTCTCATACTTGCAGGCGTGCCGCTGATCGCGCTGATCACCAATTTACCTATGATTCCTTTTTATCTTGTGCTCTGTATTACAGGCGCATGGTTTGTGGTTTCAGCGGGACGGTTTGTTCCGGCGCAGGCGATAATCAGTGATGTTGTCCCGACTGAAAGACGCGGAAGTTTTATGAGTTTTAATTCCTCGGTCCAGCAGATATTTGTCGGACTTTCGTCTGTGCTCGCCGGACTGATCGTAGTCAGAATGCCCGATAACCGGCTCGAAAATTATGAGATCACCGGGTATTTGAGTATCGGTTTGATCCTCTGCAGTATTGTTATTGCGACGCTTCTCAATAAAAATGTGAACAAGAACAACCGGATGGTTTCAAACGAAGACGAACTGGCGGTTGCCGGATAGGTATTAAAGGACAGGAATCGCCAGCGCTTCAAAAGTTTTATGTTGAATGATTGTTGGGATCGGGGTAAACGGATCCGGACCAGTTAAGGGAGTTGAGCAAAGTTTCGAATATAAAGAAAGCCGTAGGGGCAGTGCCTTGTGCCTGCCCAATGAGCCGAAAGGCGAAAAAGTATGAAGATACAAAGATCCCGCAAAGACGCAAAGAGCGCAAAAAATTGATCGAGGGGGTGACGTGTTTCCTCGCAAATTCTAGGATTGCGAGAATTGATTTTAGAAGTTGCCGCGAACAAACACAAAAGGAACACGAATCGTTAAATTTTTCATGACGTTTTAGTAAGTTGGGTAGAATCAATAAATTGTGCAAGAAAATAAAAATATGAAAGCAATCAGACTACATGAATTTGGTGGAACCGAAAATTTGGTCATTGAGGAGATCGAGACACCGGTACCGAAGCCAGGAGAAATTTTGATAAAGACCGCGGCGGCCGGAATAAATTACGCCGATACGATGATGCGCGAGGGCAATTATCTGACAAAGCCGGAGCTGCCGGTTACGCTCGGTTATGAAGCCGCCGGCACTGTCGAAGCGGTCGGCGAAGGGGTTGAGGGCTTTTCGGTCGGACAGCGTGTTCTGGCGACAACCTACAGCGGCGGTTATGCAGAATATGCCGTTGCAAATGCGAAGATGGTTCTTCACATACCGGACGAACTCGGTTTTGGTGAAGCTACGGCTCTCCTTGTACAGGGTTTGACCGCTCTAGGTCTTCTGGAAGGCGCAAAATCAGGTGATTCAATTTTGATCCACGCGGCTGCCGGAGGAGTCGGCACTTTGCTTGTTCAGCTTGCGAAATACCGCGGTCTTAAAGTTTTGGGTACGGCTTCAAATGAGGAAAAGCTTCAGCTTGTTGTCGATCTCGGTGCGGACGCGGCGATAAATTACTCCGAAAGCGATTGGCACGAAGAAGTGTTGAATGCCACCGAAGGGGAGGGCGTAGATTGGATAATCGAAATGGTAGGCGGAGAAATTGTCGCGAAAAATCTTAAAGTACTTGCGAAGAACGGGACGATGATCGTTTACGGATCAGCGAGCGGGGAAGATTTTAAGATCTCCGTCCTTAATCTGATGTACAAGAATCACGCAGTGCGCGGATACTGGCTTCAAAATGAATCGATCGAAAACCGCATCAAGTTTACCCGTGAACTGCTCGGGCATCTGGAAGCAGAAAGACTAGAGATAAAGATCACCGAATTTCCGTTTGAACAGGTAAAACAGGCACACGAAGCCATAGAAGGAAGAAAAACAACCGGCAAGGTTTATCTTTCATTTTAAGGATCCGGCCAAAAAATACGTTTCGCTGTTTGACAGACATATAGATGAATGTCAATATATCTAACTATCGAAACGAAATGGAAGACAGACAGTTTTACAAAATATCAAAAGCCTTGTCAGATCCGCGAAGATTCGGGATCCTGAAAACGATCGCATCAAGCAAGGAAGGAAAGATCTGTTCGGGCGGTGTCTGCGAAACTGTCGAAGTTGCCCAGGCGACGGTTTCACATCACCTGAAGGAACTGACCGAAGCAGATCTGATAATTTCTAACAGCGAAGGGCAGTTCAAGTATTTTACGGCGAATTTTGAAACGATAAATGAGTATATTGCTCAGTTAAGAGATCGTCTGAAATCGGGATAAAATTTTTTTGGCGATATATAGATAGTTATATATATGCAGAAGTATGAAATAAATTACAGGGGAACGATATGAGCGAAGAAACACAAAAAATAGCGTTGATAACAGGAGCAAACCGCGGAATAGGGTTTGAAACGGCAAGACAACTGGCAAAATTGGGGATAAAGGTTTTGCTCGGCGCCCGGGACGAGCAAAAAGGTAAAAACGCAGCATCGGAGCTTCAAAACGAAGGACTTGACGTCGAACCGATCCTTCTCGATGTTGATGATCCAAAGACACATGAAAGCGCCGCAAAATTTGTCGATGAGACGTACGGCAAACTCGATATTTTGATCAACAATGCGGGAATCAATGTCGACAATGAGGAAAACGGCGAATTTGTACAAGCAAGCAAAACTTCGCAGGAAGTTTTTCGAAAGACCTTTGATACAAACTTTTTCCATACGATTGAAGTGACACAAAGATTCCTGCCGCTTGTAGAAAGATCTGACGCCGGCAGAATTGTCTTTTTATCCAGCGGACTGGGGTCACTAACGCTTCACAGCGACCCGAATTCACCTATCTTTGACTACAAAGTGCCGGCATACGACATCTCTAAGACGGCACTCAACGGCTATGCCGTCCATCTGGCCCACGAACTCAAAGATACAAATATCAAGGTTAATGCGGCTCATCCGGGCTCGGTTGTAACGGATATGAACCGTTTTGGCGAGATCGGCGTTGAGGAAGGCGCAAAAACATCTGTTGAACTGGCTACCCTTCCGGATGACGGATACTCGGGTAAATTTATTTATCTTGGTACCGAATTACCCTGGTAACGATCGGGAAACGGCTTGTTGAGTCTTTCAGATCATACCTTTTTTGACATCAGTTCTGTTCAATAGACCGCAGCCGGGATAAGCACCAAACGGGATTTGAGATTTGACGCATTCTGAGGCCGGTGAAAATATTTCTTTATGGAGATCAAAAACAAGATCATTCTCGTAACCGGAGGCGGTAACGGGATCGGAAAAGCGCTGTGCGATCGGTTTGCGGCGGGCGGAGCCCAAACGATCCTTGTCGCCGACATTGACTTCGAAAGTGCCGGAAAGGTCGCCGATGCGATCGGCGGTAAGGCATACGCTTTGGACGTTTCAAGTGAAAGCGAATGCAGGTCTGTTGTAACAGCAATTTTGGAGGAGTTTGGAAAGATAGACATTGTCTGTTCAAACGCGGGAATCGGCGGCGCGGAAGGCAGTCTGGAAGTTGCGAATGATGTTTGGCAGAAAGTTCTTGATGTAAATCTGCTTTCGCATGTCTATCTGGCACGGGCTGTTTTTCCGTCGATGGTTGAAAACGGCGGGGGCGGATTTATGATCACCGCGTCCGCAGCCGGGCTTTTGACGCATCCGACGGCTGCGCCGTATGCGGTTTCCAAACACGCGGCGGTCGCACTGGCTGAAAGTCTGTCGATCGAATATCACTCCTGCGGAATTTATGTTTCGTGTCTTTGTCCGCAGGGAGTAAGAACGCGTTTGATCATGGGCGAAGATAATCCGAGCGCGTTTCTTCAGGCCGATGCAATTTCACCCGAGCAGTGTGCAGAGGATGTGATCGATGCATTTGAAAGAGAATCCTTTCTGATCCTTCCTCACGTCGAGGTTGGCGAGTTTATCTTAAACAAAGCGGAGAATTACGACCGCTGGCTTCATTCGCTGAGAAAGATCCGGGATCAGATCACGGGATCAGGGAATTTGCCTTAAGCGTAAGAGTAAAATTTGATAATTACAGGAATAATATTATGACAACACTATTTGACGAACTGGAGTTAGGAAAAATAAAGCTTAAAAACCGGATCATATATGCACCGATGACCCGAAGCCGCGCGAATGATGAAGGCGTTCAGCCGGAATATGCGGTTGATTATTATACGCAGCGCGCTTCAGCCGGATTGATAATTACCGAAGCGACAAATGTTTCGCAAATGGCGAAAGGGTATGTCCGCACACCGGGAATATATACGGCGACACAAATCGATTCCTGGCGGAAGATCACGGATGCCGTACACGCGAAAGGCGGTAAAATATTCCTCCAGATATTTCATACCGGTCGGATCGCGCTTCCTGACTTTTTGCCCGAAGGGGTTACGCAGCCGGTTGCTCCGAGCGCGGTACAAGCAGAGGGTCAAAACTACACCGACGAAGGAATGAAAGACTTTGTCGTTCCCCGGGAAATGACCGTTGATGAGATCAGGGAAACGATCGCCGATTTTGGCCGGGCTGCGAAGAATGCGATCGATGCAGGCTTTGACGGTGTCGAACTCCACGGAGCGAACGGATATCTGGTTCAACAGTTTCTCTCGACAAACGTTAACAAACGTGATGATGAATACGGCGGTTCGATCGAGCGGAGGGCGAGATTTCTGCTTGAAGTGCTTGATGCGATGATCGCCGAGATCGGAAATGAACGAACGGGTTTGAGACTTTCTCCGGGCGGAAAGTTTAACAATATCGAGGAGGATGATGCCGCTGAGCTCTATGATCATGTGATTGGAGAATTAAACAAGAGAGATCTCGCGTATCTTCATATCGGAACATTTGATCAGAACAAGAATTGGCATCCCGTGATCCGTCCGCAGTATGATGGGATATATTTAGCCGGTGTGGGTTTTGACAAAGAGTCGGGAGCCGCACTTCTTGGCGAGAACGGGGCTGATGCTATCGTGTACGGTACGAAGTTTCTGGCAAATCCTGATCTTCCGAGGCGCTTCAGCGCCGGCGCGGAACTTAACAAACCGGACGAATCGACATTCTATACGCCCGGTGAAAAGGGTTATACCGATTATCCGACTTTGGAGGAAGCAAAAGCGGTTTAGCGTAAACGGCGGGCTTGCTTTCAGAAAAAGCTGATGAAGAAAATATTTATAACAGGGGCGACGGGCTATCTGGGTTCGGCCGTCACTTCAAAACTGAAGTCCCGTGGATTCCGCGTTTCCGGTCTGGCCAGAAACTCCCGTTCCGCCGCGGAACTCGAGCAAAAGGAAATCGAAGCGGTCGCCGGTAAATTGTCCGATCTTAAGATTTTAAAAATTGCCGCCCGGGATGCAGATGGGGTTATTCACACCGCGTTTGAACACTCGGGAGATTATTCGCAAAATGCGCGTCTTGACCGCGAGGTGATAGGCGCATTTGGTGATGCTATGGCGGGTACTGACAAACCGCTGATCATAGCCTCAACATCTGCGATCCTTGCAGATACAAAGACAATCGAGGCGGACGAAGATCATCCGTTTGATCCCGGTTCGAGCCGGGCAGTGCGCGGCGAGGCTGAACGCGACATCCAGCAAATGTCGCAAAAAGGCGTCAGAGCGATCGCTCTGAGACTTCCGCTTTTTGTTTATGGTAATGGCGGAAGTCTGTTTCTGCCGAAACTCATCGAATTTGCAAAGCAAGCCGGATCGGCGAATTATCCCGGGTCGGGTGAACAAATGTTTTCAGCGATCCACATAGAAGATGCCGCTGATCTTTTCCTTGCCGCGCTTGAAACAAGTACTGCAAAAGGGGTTTATAACGCTGCAACGGAGAGCATCACGCTCAAAGAATTGAGTGAATCTATCGCCCGGATGCTTCATCTAAAAGCAAAGAGAATTTCAGATGACGAAGCGCGGCGGCAGTTTGGCGGGATGTTTGAATTCTTATCGAAAAGCAACCGGCTGTCAGCGGATAAAGTCCTCAGGGAAACAGACTGGATCCCGTCAGCGTTTCGGAAGATTGAAGATGATATTGAGAACGGTTCTTACAGAATTTTAAAAGGAAAAAATAATGAGTAAAAAAGAAGTTTGGTTTATTACAGGATGTTCAACGGGGTTTGGAAGGGAATTGGCAAGATATCTGCTCGAAAATGATTACCGCGTCGCGGTTACCGCGCGAAAGATTGAGCAGATACAGGATCTGCTTGAGATAAACAGGGAAAACTCTCTTGGTTTGTCGCTGGATGTAACTGATGATCTGCGCGTTCGGGAATCCGTGAAGGAAGCACAGGATCACTTCGGACGGATCGATGTTTTGGTAAACAATGCCGGCTTCGGCTACTTTGGAGCGATCGAAGAATCGGACGAAGAAGAGGTACGGGCGATGTTTGAGACGAATTTCTGGGGACTATCCGCCATGACGCGTGGCGTTTTGCCGGGAATGAGAAAGCAGAAGAGCGGCACGATCGTCAATATTTCTTCGATCGGCGGATTGGTCGGTTTTCCCGGAGTCGGGTATTACAACGCTACCAAATTCGCAGTAAACGGGTTTTCGGAAGCACTTCAGAAAGAAGTCGCCCCGCTTGGAATTGATGTAATTACTGTCGAACCCAGCGGCTTCAGAACCGATTGGGCAGGTCGTTCGGCAAACGATGCGACTGAAACGATCGAAGATTATTCCGAAACGGCGGGCGCAAATCAGGCTGCGATAAGAGGATACAGCGGCAATCAGCCGGGTGATCCGGTCAGGGCGGCGCATGCCATCGTCAAAGCAGTTGAATCGGCGAATCCTCCAAAAAATCTGCTCTTAGGAAGGGCGGCACTGAAAAACGCACGTCTGAAACTTGACGCTCTAAAGGAGGAATTCGACGCCTGGGCTGAAATATCTGAAGGTGCAGATTTTCCGGAAAACGAGGCCGCAAAGGCTTAGCAAAGCCGGGCGGCAACGGAGATCAAAAAAAACAGCTGACCGGGAGATTCAAGACTTCCGATCGGCTGTTTTGCTGTTTTTATTTGAAAACAGGCATGGTTACCCCATTTTTCATGTCGTGACCCGAGGCAGAAAGTATCGCAATCCGTTACCAAAAAACCGCATTTTATAATGCCCGGATCTCCCGGAAATTGGTCGCCGTTTCAGGGCGAAAAACCCGCAGGTTTTTAAGGATGGAAACCGTCCTTGGAACGGCAGTATTTTCAACGCGAATTTTTCAGCAGTTTACCTCTTATATATCCGAATAAATGGAGTTTCTACGAAAGGTCAGAGAATTGCTAAGTTTCTGGACTAAAATTTACACAAATTTTACGCGTGTGTAAAATTTTGACTTCTCCCTTTATCCATAGGCGTAAAACTACCATTCAACCCCCAAAAAAAGCCTCTCGGTTCTATTGTTGCATTACCAATTTGTACAAATCCCTTCCTTTAAGAACCATTTGATTCTTTTAGATTGTCGAAAAATCGTAATTTCCGCACGTTGGAAGGGTAACCTAATTCCTTAACTTAGGAGAAAAAATATGCTTAAAAATTTCAAATTTATGACCGTGGTTGCTTCGCTGCTGCTTTGCTTTTCAGCGATTGCATTCGGGCAAGGAACCACGGGCAGTATCGAAGGAACGGTGACCGATTCAGCCGGTGCTGTCATTCCGGGAGCAACGGTACGAATCGAAAGTACCGGTTCTACCGCCGGGTTTGACCGTACGATCACGGCGAATGATAACGGTTATTTCGTGGTCGCTCGTCTGGCGCCTGGAGTCTATAAAGTTACCATCGAAGGTAACGGATTCGTTTCCACGACAAATAACGTAACTGTTGCGGTTGACCGGGCGGCTAACGCGAGCCGTCAATTACAGGCAGCCGGTAGTACGACCATCGTTGATGTCACGGGCGACAGCGCTGTGACGATCGATCAGGGTAGTACAAAAATCGACACAAATATCACAAAAGAGATCATCGATGCGCTTCCTAAAGGAACTACCTTCGGCAGCTTGCTGAAGATCGCACCGAACGTTCGCCCCGAAGCTCTTGGCGGCGGATTTCAAATTGACGGGGCATCTGGTTCCGAGAACGTCTTTGTAATCGACGGTCAGGAAGTAACAAACTTTGCAACGGGTACTCTAAACTCCAACAACAACCTGCCGTTCGAACTTCTGCAGGAAGTTCAGGTTAAGTCAACCGGTTTTGAAGCCGAGTATGGCGGCGCCACGGGCGGAGTTATTAATGCAGTAACCGCAGGCGGAAACAACGACTGGCACGGAAACTTCGGAATGTCCTATAAACCGAGTGCCTTCCAGGGTAGTTTCCCTCCGATCCTGAATACATACGGAACGGGCGCGGGACAGTTCGAATACTTCAATCGCCGAAAAGACGGCGGATTTGACTATTTTCCTGTCGCTTCGCTCAGCGGTCCGATCGTAAAAAACAGAATTTGGGGACTGGTTTCTTATGCACCTCAGATCTATACGACCGATCGTACAAAAGACTATTTTAATACAGACGATCCGGGAAGAACGGTTATCCAAACGGAACGATATCGTGCAAAAACAAGAAACGAAGCTGCGTTTGCAAGAATTGACGCACAGCCGTTTTCGAGTCTTCGTGTTTACGGAACATTCCTTTGGAATCCGAGAATTGACGAAGGTGAATTGCCGACATCCGGTTTAACGCAAGGTTCGCCGCCGATTACTGTCGACCAGTATGCCAATTACGGCGGACGTGTTAATTCAAACTCATGGAATACCCAGGCTACCTGGACACCAAATAGTTGGATTATCTTAAACTTCCGCGCGGGAAGAAGCTTCCTCAATGAGAAGTTGGGATCTTACGGCCGTACGGCAGGAACCCGATTCGCAGTTTCGACAGGTTCGCCGCTTGATCCTTGTGACTTTATTCCGGGAAGAACGGAAGAATGCAGAGGATTTAACACCGGTGACAACTCGCTCGTTAACTATGACGTTTCAACCCGAACCACGTACGACGCCGATGCAAGCTTTATCGGCATCAATGCAGGCGGACGTCACAACATCAAAGTCGGCTATCAGCTGAACAAACTCTACAACAACGTTGATTCAGGCTACACAAGCAGCGGCTATGTACTTCTTTACTTCGGCCGTCCGATCAGTGTGTACGCCGGTTCAAACGTTGCCGACAAAACTCCGTGTGACGTGAACAATTTTGGTCCGAATGACACATGTAGTCTCGGTACCGGACGGTTTATCCGCATCGGAACATTTGGTGAAGCAAGCAGTGACAATATTGCTGTTTATGCGCAGGATTCATGGTCCATCAACAATCGAGTGACCGTAAACTTCGGTGTAAGACTTGAAAATGAAGTTGTTCCGAGTTTTGGTGATCCAAATACAACGGATGACATCACATTTGGCTGGGGAGATAAAGTAGCACCGAGATTCGGTGTTGCAGTTGATCTTACCGGAGATGGTAAAACCAAACTATTTGGTAGTTACGGTTGGTTCTACGACCGCTTCAAATATGAATTGCCGCGCGGACTCTTTGGTGCGGAAACGTATCAGGATGCGATCTTTGACATAACTCCGGCTCGCGGATTGTCGCCTCGCGATTACACGATCGGTGCCGTATTAAACGGCCGCGGTGTGATCCCTGGTGGTGCATGTCCGATCACGGGTACTACGGGTTATGCAGAATGTGAGATCGACCGTCGTGTTCCTTCGAACACAACCGGTGCAGATCCGTTTGCAGGAACAGGTGCGGTAGATCCGAACCTGAAAGCAATGCGTCAGAGCGAATATACATTCGGTGTTGAGCGTCAGCTTGGAAGAAACTTCCTTTTGGCGGCCCGATATACGCATAAGCAGCTTGACCGTGCGATTGAAGACATCGGCGCATTTAACGATCAGGGTTCTGAAGCGTACATCATCGGTAATCCGGGTCTCGGACTTGCTTGTGAAGTTTCACAAAGCTCGGGCCTGCCGTGTACAAAAGCTGAACGCAGATATGACGCTGTCGAAGTACGGTTAGACAAACGTTCTGCCCGTTACTTCTACAATGTCAGCTATACATGGAGCCGTTTGTTCGGTAACTATTCGGGACTGGCAAGTTCTGATGAACTTGGCCGAACATCGCCAAACGTAAACCGCTTTTTCGACCTTCCGTTGCTTGGTTATACAGCAAATGGAGTTCCGGATAATGGTTTACTAGGTACCGACCGTCCGCACGTTGTAAAAGCCTACGGCGGATACACACATGATTGGGGCGGCGGAACAAATGCAACGAGTTTCTCTGCATTTACAACGTTCCAGTCAGGTACACCGATAACAACCGTTTGGGACTTCTTCGGTGTTACAACCGCAGTACTTTACGGTCGCGGAGACTTGGGACGCACGGAAATGTTCTCTGAAACAGATTTCTCAGTTAGCCACAGATACAGATTCGGCCGCGATAATAAGTGGTCATTCGAACCATATATCGAGATCCGAAATCTGTTTGACGAAAATAACGAGATCTCGCGTCAAAGAGCATTCAGTTCTTCGAACGTAACAGACGCACAACTGAGAGCTTTCGGTTGTACGGCTTGTACTGACGAAGTAGCGTCGTTCAGGCAGCAGATCGTTAACGGCGGAATTGAGCAGTTTGTACTTGCTTATCTCAATTCCAATCCGGCTGCTTTGACGAACAATGACTATAACCAGCCGAACTCATTCCAGGGTGGACGCGATGTCCGGTTTGGATTTAAGTTCAAGTTCTAGTCTTTGTTAACGTTTGAAAACGTTTCGGCTGTCTAACCTGAGAATGCTTTGGCAAACTCAAGATAGGCAGCCGTTTTTTTCAGGATTTTATTGCCGCAGACCGGGGCCGAGACCAATCCAGTTTTGCCGGCGCGCAATCAGAAACCGGAGTTGTTTTCAGTTTGTTGCGGCATTGTGGTCCGGATCCGCAGCGAAAGACAGCACAGCGCCGATGGTAAGTTTTAAATGATATAATCCCGTATATTCATCAATTTTTCAGTATTCGCTTAGTTTTCGGAGGTTCTATGTCAGTACCCAAGACACGTTTTCTTAATTTTATTCCCTGTTCGTTTTGTTTCTTTGTTTTGATATTTTTTGCCGCTCAGAATGTTTCCGCCAGCACGATCGGCGGTTTTGTATATGGGCCGGGCCGGGCTCCGATCGATCAGGTCGATGTTGAACTGCTGAATGAGAACTATGTGGTTTTGGAGCGAACAAGAACAAATGGTTTGGGACGTTACATGTTTAGCGGAATGTCCGACGGCAGGTTTTATGTGAGGGTTTTGCCCTTCCGGTTCAATTTGGAAGACCAGACACAAGAAGTTATCGTCAATACTCTCAGCTTGCTTGGTGCCGGAAACGGGAATTTTGAACAGGACTTTCACCTGAGATTTAAACAAGGAGGTCTTGGCGACACCACTACCGGCGTTCTTTTTGCTCAGGAAGTTCCGAGTGCGGCAGAAGAACTCTATAAGAACGCGATAAAGGATCTCGGGGATCAGAAGACAAATGAAGGCGTCAGGAAATTGTTTGAGGCCATTAAGATATTCCCCACTTATTATGCTGCCGCCCAGCGGCTCGGTGTCGAATTACTGATGACAAAGCAGTATATCGAAGCGGCAAAATATTTTGTTATTGCCGCCGAGGCAAATCCGAAAAGCTCGAGAGCATTGTATTATCTTGGTTTTTCGCTCAACAAGGCAGGAAACGACTACAACAAAGCGGCTCTGCTTTCGCTAAATAAAGCGTTTGTTCTCGCACCTGAATCCTGGGAGGTGGCGTATTTGATCGGAAAGATCTATCGGCAGGACGGAAACTATGTTGAATCGGAAAAATATCTGATCAAAGCCAAGAAATCTGCTGATAAAAAGAATCCGAGCATACATATCGAACTTGCACAACTCTACGGCAACGACCTGAAGCAATATGACAAGGCTGCCGATGAGCTTGAGTTATATCTGAAGTCGAGCGATAAAAAAGACGAGAAGACCAAAAAGCAGATAGCGGATCTTCGGGCTAAAGCAAAGCGTGGAACCTAGGATCGGAGATGCGGAATGTGATGAATATAAAAAGAGACTGCCTCCGAAGGCGGTCTCTTTTTTATTTTGTTAAAATGGCTTTTCAAGTTATCTACAATGGGTATGATTCCACAAGAAGCAGAAATGACGACGGGTGTGGCAAAAGAGGAATCGGTAAAAGGAATGGAAGAGTATTTGAAGCCGACCGAATTCATGGATTTCGAAACGAGCGAAGTACGCAATTTTGCCGTGCGGAACGTTGCGGGAGCGAAAGATGACCGTGAAAAGGCGGTTAAGTTATACTACGCGGTTCGTGACGGATTTCATTACAATCCGAATATCCTCGATCTCCGCCGCGAAGGTCTCAGGGCAAGCGATCTCGTAAATAGAAAACGCGGATATTGTGTGGAAAAGGCCGTGCTTCTTGCCGCCGCTGCCCGGGCCGTCGGCGTGCCGAGCCGTCTCAGCTTTTATATTGTCAGGAATCACATCGCCACTGACAAGCTGGAAAAGATGCTCGAGAAGAATTATCTCGTTTTTCACGGCGCTGCCGAGATGTATATCGGCGGCAATTGGCTGAAAACGACGCCGGCGTTTAACAAAAATCTCTGCGATTATCTGAACGTTGAACCACTCGAATTTGACGGAACCGCGGATTCGGTATTTCAGGAATTTGATAAGAAAGGCAATGTATTTATGGAATATCTGCATGAATACGGAGCCTTTGCCGATCTGCCGTACGAACTCTATTTGAGCGAATTGATGAAACACTATCCGCATATTTTTGAGAATGAAAGATATACAAAAGGCGATATGGTTTATGATTTTTCGGGGTGAAGAAGAGAGGTTTCCCGCGAAGGCGCAAAGGGCGCAAAGTAGCAAAGGTTAAAAGGTTAAAGGGTTAAAAGGTTAAAAGTTGCAGTGGCGAAAATGTCAGAAAACTTTCTGACTGACATAGTTGAAACAGCAGCAGTTTAGAAACAAGAAAACATAAGAAAAATTATGAACAACAGAATAAAGCATACGCAGCCTCTGAAGCTGCAGGGAAGTTCGCACCGTTTGAGTTTGACGCAGGAGAACTCGGAAGCGAACAGGTTGAAATAAAGGTGACTCACTGCGGGATATGTCATTCGGATCTTTCGATGCTGAATAACGACTGGATGATGACGCAGTATCCGTTTGTCGGCGGTCATGAGGCGGTCGGACAGGTTGTCGCTCTTGGTGATAACACAAAAGGACTTGCGATCGGCGATACCGTCGGACTCGGATGGAACTCCGAAACCTGCATGCATTGCGATCAATGTATTTCCGGGTTTCACATAAATTGTCCTAATCTCGAAGGCACTATAGTCGAACGCCACGGCGGTTTTGCCGACCGCGTTCGCTGTCACTGGGCGTGGGCGGAAAAACTGCCGGATGGAATGGATGCTGCAAAAGCCGGACCTTTATTCTGCGGCGGGATCACTGTTTTTAACCCTTTTGTACAGAACGATATCAAACCGACTGATAAGATCGGTATCGTTGGGATCGGAGGTCTCGGGCATCTCGCACTCCAGTTTGCTGATAAATGGGGCTGCGAAGTAACCGCATTTTCAACGTCGCCCGACAAGGCGGACGAAGCAAAGAAAATGGGCGCGGATTATCTGGTAGATACACGCAGCGATGCCGAGCTCGAAAAACTCGCCGGCAAATTCGATATGATCCTGACAACTGCAAATCAGCCGTTGAACTGGAATGCGTATTTCAGCGCGCTGGCACCAAAAGGCAAAATGCATATTGTCGGCGCAGTGCTCGAACCGATCCCGGTTTCCTCGTTCGGATTGATAATGCATCAGAAATCGGTGACCGGAACAGCGACGGGAAGTCCTGCTGTCGTAAGAAAAATGCTGGAATTTTGTGCCCGCCACAATATCGAAGCAGTAACGGAAGATTTTAAGATGTCTGAGATAAACGAAGCGTTTGAGCACCTCGAGCATGGCAGACCGCGGTACAGAATAGTATTAAACAGCGATTTCTAGATCCGAGCTTGTCTTTTGTAACAAAGATTGTTACAGTAATAATCGTTGGCGGTGTTTAGTTATATCCCGCCGGGTTCGGTATAATTTGTTGTTATAAAAGTAAGGAGATATTGAAATGGGTGATTTTGCAAAAGAAGTAACTGATGCGAATTTTGAAGCGGATGTTTTGTCATCGAACAAGCCCGTGCTTGTAGATTTTTGGGCGGAATGGTGCGGACCGTGCCGTATGATCGGACCGTCTGTTGAAGCCGTTGCAGAGGATTTTGACGGACGTGCAGGTGTTTACAAAATGAATGTTGACGAAAACATGAACGTTCCGCAAAGATACGGCGTTCGCGGAATCCCGACTCTCATCGTTTTCAAGAACGGTGAAGAACAGGAAAGAATTGTCGGAGCCGTCTCAAAAGAAGCGATCGCTCAGGCGATCCAGAAGCATATTTCGGCAGATGAATCGGCAACGGCATAAGGGTTCGTTATTATGAAAGCAATTGTCGTCAGAGAATACGGCGATCCCGAAGTTATGAAAATCGAAGAAACTCCGATCCCTAAGGTCGGAGTTTCTGACATTTTGGTGCGAATAAAGGCCGCGGGGGTAAACCCTGTCGATACTTACGTTCGAGAAGGCGTGCACGCGTCAACTCCGCCGCTTCCGTTTACGCCGGGTAAGGATGCTGCAGGCATCGTTGAAGAAACCGGCAGCGGTGTGAGCAAAGTAAATCCCGGAGACCGTGTTTATTTAGCAGGCTCCGTAACCGGAACTTATGCTGAATATTCGATCTGCACGGAAGAACACGTTTGGCGGATGCCCGATACGACCTCGTTTGAAAAGGGTGCGGGCATCTTTGTTCCGTATGCCACGGCCTATCGCGGACTCATCCAGAAGGCAAATGCTAAAGCAGGTGAGACTGTTCTGATTCACGGTGCAAGCGGTGCGGTAGGAATTGCCGCAATCCAGTGGGCTAAAAATGCAGGACTAAAGGTGTTAGGAACAGCAAGCTCAGAAGCGGGGAAGGAACTAATTCTAAAACAGGGAGCTGACAGTGTTTTTGATCACTCGGAGAAAAATTATCTCGATGAGATCTTGGAAGAAACCGCTGGTGCAGGGGTAAACATCATTCTTGAAATGCTTGCAAACGTGAATCTCCAGAAAGATTTTGATGTACTTGCAAAATTCGGAAGGATCGTAGTGATCGGAAACCGCGGGAGCCTGGATTTTAACCCGAGACTGGCGATGGGAAAAGACGCGTCAATTCTCGGAATGTCTTTATTTAACGCCCCTGAAGATAAAATGGCGGAGATCCACGCGGCTATTTTTGCCGGATTGAGCAAAGGATTCCTGGATCCGGTTGTCGGAAAATCGTTTCCGCTGGCCGAAGCCCCAATCGCGCACCACGAAGTTATTGAGAATAAGGCATTTGGGAAAATTGTGCTTGTTCCTGACGATGTATTATAATGTTGCGAATTCGTAAGTGAAGCATCAGGAAAGATTTTGACCAATTAAACAGCGGATTGCAGGCGGTTTTGGTCTGCCAAATAAAATGAAGAAAGATAATAAGCACACGAATCATTACGTAAACAGCATAATTGAAGATGTTCAAAGCCGTTTTATCAGCGAACGGACGATCGAATATTCGGAAAGCAGGATCATTCGCGAGTACGAATTTGAAGACAATGCGGTTGTGAGATATTCGTGGCAAAGTGCTCCGGGCAAAAAACCCGATGAGAAGTATAACCACCTCTTTACGCTTGTGACGCCGCCGAAACCAAATCCGAACAAACTCCAAAAAGGCGTTATCAGATCGATCGACTACGGTGAAAATCAAAGGTAGCAGTTTTTACAAGAGATCTGTAAAGAAGAAAAAGAAAAACGCAGCCGCCTGTTCCTGTGAAATGTCTCCCTTTGCGTAACCGATCGTATTCCCGCTTGAGTTTCTTACATCTCCGCCCGACGTAACCTTTCCGATCGTGTTTCCGCTCGAGTTCCTGACATCTCCGCTCGACGTAACTTTCCCGATAGTGTTCCCGCTGCTGTTCCGGATGTCTCCGTTGCTTTCGATCGAGCCGATGGTGTTTCCGCTCGAATTCCGCACGTCGCCGTTATCCTTAAAATAGCCAACAGTGTTTCCGGAGGAATTGCGGACGGTATCTCCTCTCAAATAGCCGATTGTGTTGCCGGAAGAATTGCGAAATTCTCCGTTTCCAATTGCCGCAAAAACAGACAGACCAAAGATCGCGATCAAAAAGAATATAGTTTTCATAATTTTATCAGGGAGAATTTGAACTTACACTTCCTGAACGGCGGATCAAGCTGAATTTGCGCAAATGCTTCTCTTGCTAATCAGGCAGCGTGGCGGCAGTCTGTTTTTGGAACTGAGGTAAAACGTCAAAAACCTTCAAGGCGTACTTCACTTTCCCGAACGGCGCGGAAACCTGTACACCCTGGATGACGTCTTTGATCTCTTCAAGGCTTTCTCTTGCGATCAAAAGTCCTTCTTCCTGCGCGTGTTCCTTCGACTTTTGAGATGCTCTTCGCATCCGGTCAAGAATGTCCTGCGTGACCCGTACGCCGGGTACTTCGTTATGCATAAACTCCGCATTTCGGCTCGAAACCAGCGGAAAAATACCGGCGACGATCGGGATCCTAACGTGCGAGATCCTTTCAAGAAATACTTGGAGTTGTTCCGTGTCATAAACCGGCTGCGTGATCGCGTATTCGGCACCCGCTTCGACCTTCCATTCAAAACGGCGAATTTCCTCGTCCAGATTTATCGCACCGGGATTTACGCCAACTCCGATCGAAAACGCGGTTGGCTCTCCGATCGGATTATTTCCCAGATCGAGTCCGTGGTTGAGTTTGTTGACCATATTTGTAAGACCGATCGAATCGATATCAAAAACTGCGGTCGCATCAGGATACGGTCCCATTTTTGGAGGGTCGCCTGTGATTATCAGAAGATTATGCAATCCCAGCGCAGCAGCACCGAGAAGATCAGACATCATTCCGAGCAGATTTCTGTCGCGGCAGCAATAATGCAATACCGCTTCTATGCCCAACTGCTGTTCGACGAGGATCGCCGTCGCCTGTGCGGACATACGCGTCTGGGCACGCGGGCCGTCAGGGATGTTTACTGCGTCAACTCCCGCTTCCTTTAAGAAGTTTATCGATCTTAAAGTATTTTCAGCCTTTATGCCTTTCGGCGGCAGAACCTCAACAGAAGTTACAAATTCTCCCCGAGCGATCTTCCTTGACCAATTAGAGCGATCCTCGGGAGCGACAGGTTCGACAGTCGTGATCGTCTTGTTTTCGACCACTTTTGCAGGTTCCTTAAATGCCGTGCGGTTTGCACGCGGACTGATGGCGCGCACGGAATCGACGATCAGTTTTATATGTTTCGGCGTTGTTCCGCAGCATCCGCCGACAAATTTCGCCCCCGCTTTTATAAAACGCTTTGCAAATTTCGACATGTATTCAGGCGAACACATATAGAACTGTCTTCCTTGAACATCACGCGGAAGCCCGGCATTCGGCTGTGCGATCAGCTTTTTGTCGGTTATCAACCGCATTCTTTCGAGTTCATTCAACACATGGGTCGGACCGACACCGCAATTTAGCCCGATAACATCGGCGCCCCATTCATCAAGCCTTCTTGTAAAAATATCGGGTGTTGCGCCGAAAACGGTTTTTCCGTCTGTCTGGATCTGTACCTGAGCAATTATCGGGAGATCACATAGCTCTTTGACGGCGCGGATCGCCTGTTGAATTTCAGATAGATCAGCGAATGTTTCGAGCACAAAAAGTTCGACGCCGCCTTCAAGCAGAGCAGAAGCCTGTTCTAAAAACATTTCGCGCGCTTCTTCAAAGGACGTTGGCCCGTAAGGTTCAATGCGAAGATCAAGCGGCCCGATCGAACCGGCCACAAAGACGCGTTCGCCGGCAGCTTCGAGGGCGATCTTTGTCGCCGCAATATTTATCTCGTTTAACCTGGATTCAAGTCCGTGCTGCTGAAGTTTGTGGCGGGTTGCGCCGAATGTATTGGTCTGAATGATATCGGCTCCCGCCGCGACGTATTCCTGATGAACCTCGCGGACGAGGTCAGGCATTGTGAGATTGAGCTCGTCATAGCTTTTATTAATGTAAACGCCCTTATCATAAAACCGCGTGCCGACCGCACCGTCGAATACGTAAACGCTTTCGTTTTCCAATATTTCCCGAAAATCTTTCATAGAAAAAAGCCTCGTGCTAAACAACACAAGGCTTTTTCGTTTGATACCTGTTTGCTGTTTAGCGGTTTGTTTTACGTGGTCGCAAGTCGCATAACTCACCACGATGTCTAGACGTTAATAATGCTTCTTTGCACCAAAACTGTCAAGTTTCATTCAGCAGCCGCATGAACCCGAAAGTGAAACAACTTTTCCGGAAAACTCTCCTATGATCGTTGCGGTCACATAATAATCCGTGCCTTCGCATTCCTCGCACGGAAGTTTCGTCACAGTGTAATCGAGAACCAGTTTTGTTCCTTTTATCGAATATTCATCCGAGAAACGGTCTCCGACCTTCAAAACCTCCGGCCGCTCTCCTTTAACCAGCAATTTGAGCTCGGTATCCTTCCCGTCAATGTTGATAAATACGGTTTCTTCATCTGGATTCTGCTTAAATTCCGACCAATAGAACAGGCGTTTCTCACCCTTTTTCTTAGCTTCTTTTAGTGTGATCCCGGAACACCCGCAACCTGAATAGTCGGTTCCGGTGAGGTTTGAAACCAACTCGGGATCATCTTCTTCATCTTCCGATCTTAAATCCGCGTTTAATGAGTCATCAGAAGCTGCATTTCCAGATGCACTTTCAGGATCAGCAGAGCCGAGATCTCCGTAAAACGCGTAGCTTGCATTTTTCCCCGTCACTTCCAGACGCCAATGGGTATAGTCTTCGGCCGAATTACAGGCGTTTCCTTTTCCCTGAAGTACCAGAAAATATTCTGTTTTGCCTTTAACCCCATCACGGAAAATGCCGGTCCCTTCTTCTACTTTGTAAAGAAATCTCCATTCTTTATAGAGCAAAACGCTTCCAGCCCCGCCCTTTTCTCCTTCCCTTGTATCAACGGCAAAATCGACAAATGTTTTCGGCATTTTGAGCTTTAGCGTGCCTTCTTTTCCGTTTTTGTCTTTCATCGAAAAGTCCCAGCCGTCGCCTGTTAGCGACGCCGAGATCTGATACTCTTCGGAAACAGGATCGAGTCCTTTTACATCTTCGGGAAAACCGGCAGTTGAATAGATTTGCGCGTTTCTGAATTCGAATTTTTTCAGTATGTCCGTTTCAAAGCTCCCGGGTTTTGAAACGCGGATCCTGTAATATCCCGGATCGGCACAGCAGGCGCACGCGAATGCGTCCGTCGGCGAAAATAAAATGAAGACAAAAAGACTTAAGAATAGCAGTAAGAAAGTTTTCATATCTGGATCTCCGGTATTTCGTTTTGGTGTGCAGCAAATTGCAGCAGCGATTGTGCAAAAGGAGTTTTAAACCCGGTAAGCAGAGGTTCATCTCTGGCACTTCGGACAAAAGTAACTTGAACGACCGGCTTGTTTTATACGTTTTATCTTTGTCGAACAATTTAAGCAAGGCCGATCTTCGCGGTCGTATACTCGCCACTGATCCTCGTAACTTCCGCCGTAATAGTTCGCTTCAAAATTTTCCGGATCGATATTCAGTGTGGAACTATACGCGATCGATTCGTTAAGGACTTCGATGATAAAACCGTGCAGCCGCGCCGCCTTGATCGAAGAAACTTTTGCCGCAACGATCTGCGGATTCAACCTTGCAAGAAACATCGCTTCCGCCGCGTAGATATTTCCAAGTCCGCAAACCTTCGTCTGGTCAAGAAGAAATTCCTTAAGGCTCTTACCTGATGATTTCAATGCATTCTTTAGGTATTGCTTCGAAAACTCCTCCGAAAATGGCTCAGGTGCCAGTTTGCGGAGTTCCTTAACCCCGGAAAGCTCGTCAGTTTTTACGACCCGCATAAAACCGAAATGCCTCTGATCCTGAAATATCAGCTTCTTGCCGCCTTCTATCAAAAAAACCGCATGCGTAAATTTAGGATTGTCGTTTTCGAGCGGAACCAGCATAAATCGTCCGCTCATGCGCAGATGGACGATCACGGTTCTTCCATTGTCGAGTCGGATCAGAATGTGTTTTCCGCGACGCTCAATACAAATTATCAGAGAACCGGAGATCAGAGTTGCGAATTGACCCGGCGGGGTGGCGGGGGCAAGCTTTTCGCGAAACAGCAACGCTTCTAAAATTCTTTTTCCTTTTACAAGCGAATTCAGCGATCTGACGACGAGTTCGACTTCTGGTAATTCCGGCATAATTGCTTTTCAGACTTTTGTGTAATCCGGAAGCGATGCCTTGTCCGCCAAAACCGAACCTTCACTGACGATCGCGTTTTTACCGATATAACAACTGCTTGCAATAATCGAATCTTTTATTACCGCCGAATATGAAATACGCGAATGCGGCCAAATCACAGAATTCTCAATAACGGCGTGTTCCTCGACCTGAACCCCTTTCCCTAGCACGGAGTTTGAGATCTTTGCATTTGGTTTTACGACACAGCCTTTGCCAATGACCGACCGTTCATCAATAAACGCCGATGTGGCCTTTTCATACTCGCGGTTTTTCTCAAATTTGAAATTTCTGATCTTTCCGTCGAGAAAATCCTTCTGAACCGAAAGATATTTCTCAAGGGAATCGATCGCGCACCAATAATCGTCCTTTATCGGAAACGCAAATAGTTTCTCACCGCGCTCGGCCATACCGGGAAAGATATCGTGTTTAAATGTCAGCGAATGCTCTTCGGGGATCCGATCCGCAAACCCCTGTTCAACTATATAAATACCCGCGTTCATCAGTTCAAAATCTGCCCGTGCGGCAGAATCTGCTCCGGGTTCCGAAAGATACTTTGTGACGCGAAAATCTTGATTTGTTTTAACCGCACCGTATGAGGATCTCAATTTGATCGGGGTCGCGGCGATCGTAACATCTGCGGCGGCCTTTGTGTGTTGTTTCAGCAGTTTTGAGATAACCAGATCAGAAAGAATATCGCCGTTTAAGACGATCGTCGTTTCCTTATAGTATTTAGAAACAAATTTATATGCACCTGCTGTTCCGAAGGGGTTGGCTTCGACAACATATCTGAGTTCGACTCCAAGATCATGTTCGTTTCCGAGGACGTGTTCTATCTTATCCGGTTGATAATCCAAAAAAAGTGTAACCTGTTCAACACCTGCGCGCTTCAGTACTTCGATCTGATACAGCAAGAGGGGTCTGTTTAGGATCGGGACTATCGGTTTTGGAGTATAAACGGTCAGAGGACGAAGTTTCGTTCCTTTTCCGTTTGCCAGAATCAATCCTTGCATATCTTCGCTCTGTGAATAGTTTTGAATGACTGTATTCGATTGTCAACCGGTGAAAGATCGTAATTCGATGTAAAATAAAGCAAAGCAGTGTTAAAAAATGTTGACACCGCTGTTATCCACGTGGTAATTTTGTTTTTGCAGATGCGATGGACTACCCGCAGTTTGTCGAGTAACAAATTTCCGATTCAGATTTCACTTTTTACCAACAAAATCTTCCTTAAATAAGGACTTTTGATCAGTCCCCCAATCTTTTTTAATGGCTTTCGATAAAAACAAAGTAATGCGAGCAGCGGAGCGTTTTCTAACCCAGGGTCGGATCTCGTCTGCGATCAAAGAGTATAAATCGGTGTTGGAAAATGATTCGAGCGATGTGAATACTCAAAATATGCTCGGCGATCTTTATCTGAAGTCGGACGATAAAAAATCTGCAATTAAATGCTATACAGAAGTAGCCGAATACTACAATTCTCACGGTTACGAAAAGAAAGCCATCGCGATCTATAACAAACTTTACCGGATCGAGCCGAATTCCCCGGAGATCTCGATAAAACTTGCCGAGTTGTATCAGGTGAGAGGTTCCAACGCCGAGGCTGAAAAACACTACGAGCAGGTAGCGGACTATTACGAAAAGAAGGGTAATAAGGTCGATGCGCTGACGGTATGGGAAAAGATCGCAGAGATCTCTCCGCGAAACACCGAGATCTACTTAAAGATAGGTAATTTCTACTGGCAGAACAACCAAAAAGAAGAGGCAGCACGCGCATTTACTGAAGGCGGGCTGCGATTGGCCGAAAGCGGCAAACATGCTGAAGCCGTTGCAGCTTTTTCACGCTCTTTTGAGGTTGCGCCGGATGATCTGGCCGCAGTGCGCGGTTTTGTCAATTCTCAGATAAATCTCGGCTATCCGGAAGAAGCGATCAAAATGCTCGACGAGTTATACGAGCGGGATCTCTATAACGCAGACGTGGTTTTCTTGCTTGTAGATTGTTATCTTGACATGGAACAGCCCGAGAAAGCCGAGATCATAATAGTTGAGCTGGTTACCAGAGAACCAAAAGCCTACGCAAAGCTTCTGCATCTTGTTGATTTTTACATGAAGAAAAATGATCTTGATTCTTCAGTGAGAATACTTTCGACGATCACAGAACAGCTACTTGTAAGCCAGAAACCCGAGCGGTTACTCGACCTCTTGAACGAAATCGTCGCGAGAAATCCTGAACAGATCCAGGCATTGCGGCTCTTGACCAGATACTACAGCTGGCACAAAAACGATTACGAGCTGAAGAAAGTACTGGAACAGCTTGCCGAAGCCGCAAACTACAATGAATCCATAACTGACGAGCATTTTGCGCTTACTCAGCTTTTGTTGATCTCTCCCGAAGAACCAAAATATGCGTACAGACTGAAAGAGATCAGCGAGATCGCTAAATCTCAGGAAAGCGAGATGGCGCTTGCAGAAACCGTAGAATCGGACTCAGATAAAAAGATCCCGACGTTTGAGTCATTTGACGGACTTCTTAACGGAAACGGCAACGGCAGTATTCCGGCAGAGGAAATTTCGATCAGCGAAGACGAAGAAAAGGCCGCGATAGAACTGACCGAAGCTGACCTTCATGAGGAAGAAGAGATCGTCGTCACCGCTGCTGAAATAAATTCGGTAGCGGACGAACTAAATATTGACGATCAGATCGCAAACCTGAATTTCTACATCGAACAAGGCTATCTGGACATAGCGCTTGAGACGTTAAAGGAGCTCGATGATCAGCACGGCATCAGGGAAGAATTTGAAGAAATTCGACAAACGCTTCAGAAAATGAAAGAAGAGAGCGAAGCGCTGAGTGCAGAAGTTGTTGCGGAAGACGGCGAGCCGGAAATCTCAACCGAAGAAGATCAAATGCAGGATCCTGCCCGTGAAGCGATAGATGTGGATCCGGTATCTGAAACGGCGGTCTCCGCAAATGACGTTTCCGTTGAGACTTCGGATGCTCCCGTCGAGGAAGCCGAAGAAAGCACGGATAATGCGGATGATGCAGATGTACCGACTGCAAAAGCCGATCTGACCGAGTTGGTTCCAAATGATGATGAACTGATCGAAACCGTCGAAGTCCGTGCAGCTGAACACAGCGAAGACGTTCTATCTTCTCAGGAGACTCCCAAAACCGAAGAGGCCGAAGACGCCGCCGACGAGCGTCAAACCAAATCGCCTTCAAATGAAGATGATCAGGCTCCGGTCAATGAAAATGCTGATCCGGAAATGGCCGACACGGAACCCGACGCGGCAGAACCAGAACCTGAAATGGCTGAAACCAGGCCCGAACCACCGGAACCGGAGCTCACAAAATCTGAACCGGTCGAAAAGTCGCTGTCGGCTTCGGACGAAAAGTATGAAACTCATTACCATCATGCGGTCGCTTATCAGGAAATGGGATTGATCGAGGATGCGATCCGGGAGTTTCAATGCGCGGTTGAATGTGTCGATCCGACAAATGCATCCGGCAGATTTTTTCAATGCTGCACTCTGCTCGGACATTGCTTCATTGAAAAAGGAGCTTCGGAAGACGCAATTCAGTGGTTTGAAAAAGCGCTTGAGATAGAAGAGCTGAGCGAGAGTGAGGCAACAGGTCTGAATTATGAGCTTGGTATCGCCCATACGCTCACTGGGAATTATCCGGATGCTCTCCAGTATTTCGAAGAAGTATATGAAACAGACCGGGAATATCGGAACGTTGAAAGCAGACTCGAGGAGTGCAGAGAAAAAGCCGGGCTTGTCGCGGCGTAACGGATCGATAAATTCTATTTACAAACGCAGGCCTTTCGTCTGCGTTTTTTAATTGAAGAAAGGTTTGGATCATCGGCGGTTCGGGTTATAATTTGTTCATGGTCTCGAAGATTACAGTAGTGCTTTTTGCACTGGTTTGCCTGATGCAGGGCATATTGTTGATACTGATCCCGTGGGTGAATCTGGGTTTTGGCGACTGGGGAGATAATTATTTGTTGGCCCTTGTAGTGGAAAAGACCGGGCTACCGTTTCTAAAGGCGACGATCGGGTCTGCCTGGCTGCGCGGCGCAGTTACAGGCCTGGGGGTCTTTAATCTGGTAATCGCCTTTTGGGAGATCGCAAACTTCAAAAAGAGTGTTGAAATGCTGGAAAGAGTCGACGGCTGAATGCGTTCTTCCAATTTTTTTGAAATGTCTGATAAAGATCCACTGATCTATCTGATCACACCGGGAAATCTTACCGCAGAAAATTTTGAATCCGAATCTCCGAAAACCCTTCAAACGATCCGAATAGCAGCGGAGAATAATATCGGTCTGATCCAGATAAGAGAGAAAAATCTGCCGGCAAAATTTGTATATGAACTTGCTTTACGGGCTCGCAAAGTTATCAGAGCATCTGGTACACGGGTTTTGATCAATGAGCGGATCGACATTGCGATCGCGGCAAATGCTGACGGGGTTCATTTAACTTCAACATCACTTCCGGTCGGAATTGTAAGGAGACTGCTTCCGGAGAAAATGATGGTCGGAGTTTCAACGCATACGTTTCCGGAAGCAAAAACGGCCAAAGAAAATGGTGCGGATCTCATTGTTTATGGGCCGGTCTTTAAGCCGTTTTCGAAAACCTTTGCAGAGAGAGAAAAAGGGTTAGCGGACCTTAATGAAGTATCCACCGCACTTAGACCGTTTCCGGTAATTGCACTCGGAGGAATAGGCGGGGGAAATATCAATTTAATACTCGCGAGTGAAGCAAAAGGGTTCGCCTCGATCAGCTTCTTAAACGACGCGGACAATCTGAGAAAGCTCGGCGCCGGGACGCCATTTAAATGACAAAAGAGAATATACCGGTTTGTCTCACGATCGCGGGTCTTGACCCGTCCGGAGGTGCCGGAATAACCGCAGATATAAAAACGTTTACAGCCTTCGGCTGTTTTGCTGCCGCTGCCGTCAGCTCGGTTACTTTTCAAAACACTCAGGGTGTTTTCGGAGCGGAGCATCAAACGGGAAGTTCGGTAAGGTCTCAGGTTGTGCCGATAATCGATGACTATGCGGTAGCGGCAATGAAGACCGGAATGCTTCCGACAGCGGAGGTGATCGATGAAACTGCATCGATCCTTATTGAGTATAAGCTGAAAAATATCGTCGTCGATCCGGTAGTTCGCTCAACGTCGGGCTTTGATCTCATAAGTGATGAAGCTTTGGAGATTCTTGTTAAACGACTTTTCCCGATTTCGTCGGTCGTCACCCCGAATATTCCGGAAGCAGAGAGAATCACCAGAAAATCAATAGAAACCGAACGCGACATCGACCGGGCAGCTGAAATAATAAGTGCATTGGGAGCGAAAAGTGTCCTGATTAAGGGTGGGCATTTCGGAACGGGCGATATGGCCAGAGATTTTCTTTTTACCGGCGGGAAGCGTCTTGTTTTTGAAGATGAATTTATCGATACGAAGGCAACACACGGAACCGGATGCACTCTTGCAGCTGCAATCACAGCGAATTTAGCTTTGGGAAATGATCTGGCGGAATCGGTGAAGATCGCCAAGACATTTGTAAACAAGGCTATCAGATCGGCTCCAAATCTGGGAAAAGGCAATTCGCCGATAGGTATCAATTTTGACAAGTGAGGTGAAAAGCGGATTGGCCAAAACCAGCCCGCTTTGCCTTGCCTACTGTGCCGGCTGAAAAAGTACGGGCGATTGATATGTTATTCCAAAGGTCACACCTGTTCTCGGACTAAACCTGTTTAATCCGAAGATCGCTGCCGTGTCAAAGCGAAGGCTGGACGCCTTGATCTGTGTTCCGATCCGGAACTGACCCTGACTTTCAGTTCCAAGCGGTGCGGGACCGCTTTGCGTACTGATCCTTCCGTTTACTTCACTCGCGATATTTATGTTATCCGTAACCCGGTAGATCCCAGCGAACCCGTATAGCAAGACGTCATTTTGGGAAAACTGTTCAAGCGGAGCGGTCATGATCCCAAGGCCGATATTACCGAAAATCTTTAGTTTCGGATCTTTTCCTTGTGTTTTTCCAAAGGTCTTCTGTGCGATAAGTTTTGTAAAAACATTTATCTGGTTTGTTCCGATCCCGCGTTTTTCGTTGCTGTTCGGCATTTGGAATCCAAACTTGAATCCGAATGCAGGCACATTTTCCGTTTCATTTCGCAAACGGATCTTTACGGACGTAATAATATCTCCAAAATCATTTGTTGAATTTCCGTCAATATCCCGCGGAATCGCCGGATTTGCGGACTGCGAGTTTATCGCGAGGAAATTCTGTACTACACCTTCGATCTGTACCTCGACATTTGAAGAATAACCGGTTCGGATCCTGATATCGCCGACGCGCGTCAGGTCTCCTTTTAATCCCGAAAGCGGGAATTTCGCGTTCTGAATAAAATCGGTGCCGACTGCGATATTTACGGTCCCCGGCGGTGTTGTGTCGATATCTTCTGTGATCAACGGGCGCTGCTGAGAAAACGCTGCGGCGCAGAGTAAAAGGATGAAAGCTGTTTGGGCCGAAAATTTGAACATCAGGAAATGAATTCTCCGGCAACTAGGATATTTTATTTAAGGATCACGTGCAATCTAAAATATCCGACCGCACCCGAAGTTCCATTAGATTCAAAATAAAACAGAAAGGCGTATAAGGAAATGCTGAAATATATTCGGAGTTTTTGAATTGGCATCCACATGTTTCCAATAGAGGCTTCCGGCCCATCATAATGTGTCACGAAAATACACTTAGAAATCTTGCATCGCCGACATTGTTTGTCCTTTTGGACATTGCAGAAGAAAGTTGGCACAATAAATTGCCGCAGCGGTTTGGTTTGAGTACGCTGCTGCAGTAATACCAATAATGAATTCAATCGACCTCGAAAATGAAGATATTGAGCCGGGCGGACTTCGTCTCGTCCCCGGCGGCGATAATTCGGATCAGCTTCCGGTAGTTGAGAAACAGTTTGTAAACTTCATGTTTTTTCGTGTGAATCCTGAATGGAGGAAACTGAATTCCGAGACAAAACGTGTTTACAAATCTGAATTTCAAAAGGTCTTCAATGAATTTAACGAGGAACTTCTTCTTTTCTCCTATTCTCTTATCGGATTTGATTCTAAGGCGGACATGATGTTTTGGCGTGTCGGAAAATCTCTCGATCTGATCCAGGATATGACGGCCAGACTTTACCGGACAAATCTGGGAAGTTTTCTTGAAACGGTTGATAATTATCTTTCGGTAACAGGGAAGACGATGTTTGTTAAGTCTGCTGACGGAGAAGAATATGACGAACGTTTCCGGATCGCAGCCGGTGAAAAGCAGTATCATTTTTTATATCCATGTGCCAAACATCGCGACTGGTATGCAAAAACCGATAAAGAGCGTGAGGTTTTGATAAAAGAGAATTTCATGGTCGGAAAGAAGTTTGAGAATATTAAGATCCATATGACCCACGCATTCGGGTTTAGCGAACAAGAATACATCATTAGTTTTGAAACCGACGAGCCCAAAGATTTTCTTGCCCTCGCTGAGGAATTACGGCAAACTCCGGCGAGCAAATTAACCTTACGGGGTATGCCGATCTACACGTGCAGACTAAGGAGCCTGGGGGCGTGTCTTGATTCACTCGGATAACTTTAATTTGCGAGCTGCAAGTGATATTCAGCGCGCGGAACTCAGGCGCGTAAAACAAATTCGCGGATGAAAATAGCCAGAAGATTTTTTATAAGGGGATTGGTGCAGGGGGTCGGATACAGATTCTTCGCCCAGCGTGCTGCTGCAAAGCATCAGGTTCTTGGATTTGTCAGGAATTTGGAAGACGGCCGCGTTGAAGCGCTCGCGGAAGGCGATGAGTCTTCTGTCAGAGCATTTCACGAAGATCTGCTGACGGGGCCTAATTATTCGCGCGTTGAAATGATAGAAGAGATCGTGCTCGAACCATCGGGTTCATACGCATTATTTATTGTAGAAAAATAGCTAAATGCCGATCCGGAGCAATCTTCGAATTGCGGCGGATCCTAAAAAATATGGATCATTTAAAGAAACTTATACGTGAAGTACCTGATTTCCCGATTGAAGGGATCAATTTTTACGACATTACAACGCTGCTCAAAGATCCTGAAGGATTAAAGCAGACGATCGACGGTCTGACCGCCCATTATCAGGGTAAAGATATAGATGTTGTGATCGGAATGGAATCCCGCGGATTTATTTTCGCCGCGCCGCTTGCGCATCAGATCGGTGCGGGTTTTGTTCCTGTCAGAAAACCGGGCAAACTTCCGGCAAAAAAGGCTTCGGTCTCATACGCACTCGAATACGGCGAGGATACGCTTGAGATCCATGAGGATGCCGTATCGGAAGGTACCCGTGTTTTGATCATCGATGATCTTCTGGCGACCGGCGGAACCGCAAAGGCGACCGTCGATCTGGTAACAAAACTTGGCGGCGAAATAGTTGGCGTGGCGTTTTTATGCGAACTCTCGTTTCTCAACGGGCGTGAGAAACTAAACGGATACGAAGTGCATTCATTCCTCGTTTACGACGATTGATCCCAATTATCAGCTCCCGTAGCTCAGTTGCATAGAGCGACCGCCTCCTAAGCGGTAGGTCACAGGTTGGATTCCTGTCGGGAGCACCATATATCCTTTTACGATCGTGTAATTTCTTTTCCAACAACCTAATCTTTACTTACTCACCGGGACTCTGATTTGACAAATATATGAATATCTGCTCATATATTCAGGTAAACTCCTCTTGAAAGGATGATCAGATGCAACTAAAAGAATCGGCTTGCGAAGAGAATTTTATCCATGAAGCAAAGGTTGCTGAAGCCAGAAAGACTCTTGTTCAAGGTGATGACGGAGAAGAACTGGCCCGCACGTTCGGCGCACTTGCGGACCCGACGCGCGTGAGAATCATTTCTGCGCTGCTCGAAACTGAACTCTGCGTTTGTGATATTTCGGCTCTGCTAAAAGTATCGCAAAGCGCGATTTCGCATCAATTGCGGCAATTGAGAGATATGAGACTCGTAAGGTCGCGGAAAGAAGGAAGGATCGTTTATTACACCCTTGATGACGAACACATATCGGAGCTTTTCTTGCTGGGGAGCGAACACCTACGGCACAAATAGGAGCATGATCGGGTTTGCATAAGATTCAGAACAAAGATGCGAAAAATTTAAAACCGGGGTTGTGGCAGGATCCAAAGTTTCGGCGGCTTATCGTCAGTGTTGGCGTGGTAGCTGTATTCGAGATTCTTTCGCTTCTCGGCTGGCACATTCCAGCGGTTCTTGCGGTGCCTTTTTTTGCTGCGATCATTTTTGCTTTTGGCTGGAACGTTATCAAAAACGGATTCAAATCGCTCCTGAAGTTGAATTTTAAAAGTATTAATTTGCTGATGCTGATCGCCGTTTTTGGCGCATTCTATTTGGGCAAATATGAAGAGGCGGCAGTTGTCATAGTTTTGTTTGCGCTCGGTGAACGCCTCGAGCAGTACGGGATCGAAACGAGCAAGTCCGCACTTCGGTCGCTTGTCGACCGCACACCAAAAACCGCAAATATTAAGACTGATAGCGGTCAGCGGGCAGTTAAGCTGGAAGATATTGCGATCGGCGATATCCTCGTTATCCGGCCCTCGGATATGATCGCGATGGATGCTGAGGTTTTGAGCGGAAGTTCTTCGGTTGATGAATCGACAATCACGGGTGAACCGATTCCGAGAGACAAACACAGCGGAGACCGGATATTTGCCGGCACGCTCAATATGCAAGGCTATCTTGAAGCAAGAGTCACGAAACGCTCAAAAGATTCCACACTGTCTAAAATAATCTCGGAAACATTTCGGGCAACAAAAACAAAAGCGAAAACACAGAAATTTATCGAGACTTTTTCCGGATATTACACTCCTTCGATTATCGCGATCGCTGTTTTGATAGTACTGATCCCGACCGTCTTTCTCGGCAAGCCGTTTGAACCCTGGTTTCTCGAGGCGCTGACGCTGCTCGTCATCGCTTGTCCGTGTGCACTTGTTATTTCAACGCCGGTATCGATCTATGGTGCCGTCGGAAGCGCATCAGGAAAAGGAGTCTTGATCAAAGGCGGTAAGTATATTGAGACACTCGGACAGATCAAGGTTCTTGCAATGGATAAGACGAGGACGCTGACGTTCGGCAAGCCGAAAGTTACGGATGTGATCCCATTTGGCGAAAACACAAGGGAGCATCTGCTCGCCTGCGCCGGCGGGATCGAGTCTTATTCGGAGCATCCGTTTGCTCAAGCGGTCACCGAGGCAGCTAAAGCGGAAAAACTCGATCTTCATGAAGCAGAGAATTTTCAGGCGATTCTTGGAAAAGGTGTTTCGGCGGACTGCGTTGTGTGTTTTGATACTCATCACTGCATCGGAAAGCTCCCGTTTATCACCGAGGAACATTTTGTCCAGGATGAGATCATCAAAACTGTTGAACAACTTCAGCAGCAGGGTAAAACCTCTATCGTTACCTCAAGTAATACCGGGGTTGAAGGAATCATCGCTCTTTCGGACGAAATAAAGCCGTCTGCGGCTCATTTGATCCAGGAACTTGAAAGGCTAAAAGTGATTCCCGTTATGCTGACCGGCGACAATATTGCACCGGCCCGGTTGGTAGCGGAAAAGATCGGAATCAAGCGCGTAAACGCTGAATTGCTTCCTGAAGACAAATTGCGAATGATAAGGGAATTGATGGAAGAGTTTAAAGTAGTAGGGATGGTTGGCGACGGCGTGAATGATGCACCTGCACTCGCCGCATCGGCTGTGGGGATATCAATGGGGGCCGCCGGAAGCGATACGGCGATAGAGACTTCCAATGTTGCTATACTCAACGACCGGCTCGAAGTGCTTCCGTTTCTTATAGCTTTGGGACGAAAGACCATTTCAACGATCCGGTTTAATACGGCAATTGCGATCATCACAAAGTTTGTATTCGTCGTACTCGCAGTTTTGGGTAAAAGCAGTCTGGCCCTCGCGATCCTCGCCGACGTCGGCGTTACGATCCTAGTCGTATTAATAAGTCTTCGGCTCCTCAGTTTTGATTACCGTTCAAATATGAATTCTTCGGACGCTAACTTAGGTTAGCGATGCGAATAGCACATTTGTGCGATATTCCATCAAAAACCAGTCACACGTTTCAGCAAATCTCCGATGTTAAATAAATGTGTACGATTAACCGGCGATAATGGTAAAATGCCGACTTAGTACAACAAAAATCAAAAAAGGAGACCCCCCCGCCTTCTTTTCTTTAAATGAACAGCCTTTTAGTTCTAAACTTGCGGTTCTGACATTATGCCGAAACGAAAATCTCTCTTCGTCGATTCTCACATTCCTCTTTATTATCAGCTGGAAAACTTGTTACGCGAGAAGATCAATTCGGGAGCATTTCAGCCTGATGAAAAGCTGCCGACCGAAAATCAGATAATGGAAGATTATGATGTTTCGAGGATCACCGTCAGACAAGCACTAAAAGCATTGGCGAAAGACGGGCTGATCGAGCGCAAACAAGGAAACGGTACTTTTATCGTCGAAAGAAAGGTCAGGAAGCGAAGATTCGCCGTGAAACCGCACCTCGTCGGCTCCCTTGACGGTCTGATAACGATGGGGCTCGATGCAAAGGTCAGGGTACTCGAAATGAACCTTATCAATGCTGAGCGCCGGGAGGCAGAAATGCTCGGAATCAAAACCGGGGCCGCCGTTTATATGCTGAAACGCCTCCGTATTTATAAGGGAGAGCCATTCGGATTGATCGTAAACTATATGCCTGAATCTGTCGGCAGAAAGCTTTCGCAAAAACAAATGAATTCAGGAGCGCTGCTTCAATCGATGGAGGTCGATCTGGGGTATACTTTGGAAAGCGCACGTCAGGAAGTTTATGCGAAATTGGCGGATCCGTTTGTCGCTGAAGTACTCAAAACCCGTGTAGGAGCGCCGCTTTTGACGATCGAGCGGACGGTTTATACAGACGAAAAGAAACCGATCGAATACGTTCATTCGGTTTATCAGAGTGAAGTCTACGGATTTTCGATGAGATTTGAAAGGGAGAGGAACTAACCGATGCGAATCGCTGTTCTGGTAATAGGCATTTTAGGTGTTGTACTTGGTCTTATCGTCTCAGGTGCAAGCCTTGCGCTTCCCGGAGTGACGAGCAACAGAATAGATTTTGAAGAGGCTATGATCGGCGTAGTTATCGGGGTGCTGGTATTTATCATTTCATTGATAATCGCCATCGTAGGTCTCGTATTGGTGATCATGAACAGGAAGAAAAGTTCTTAAAGGCAAGAAAAAAAGGTCACGCGAGCGAGACCTTTTTATCGATTTCAAAAAATTCTAGTAATTCTCGATCGGAACCCTTCTGAATCCGACGATTCGTTTTTCCCAATATCCTGCAAAAGGAGAGTATGTAACTCCTTTGCTCGTCGACGCATGATAAAAACCATTCTCATCAGCGACGATCCCGACATGTCCTAATCTGTTAAAGAAAACAAGTGTGCCGAATTTGTAGCGGTCTTTTCCGTAAACGGGATCAAAGGTGTTCCAAAAACTTGCCGCACTGGTTCGCGTAAAATCGATACCCGCTTCCCCGAAGACCTTCCATACAAAACCCGAGCAATCATAACTGTTAGGACCTTGCGAGCCGTAGCGATATCTGATTCCCATCTTCGCTCTAATCGACTGCATCATCATTCCCTGAACTATCGCACTGTACGCATTTTTGGAAATGTTTGGGTTGTCTCTGTCATCTCCGACAGCACTTGAAGATGAAGTCTTCTTTACAAGTGATTCAGCCGGCTTCTCGTTCTTTTTAACTACTACTAGCTGATTGGTTAAACCGGTTGAACGGGTATTCTGGGAATTTACTACTTTTACTGTTGGTCTGGATTCGACTTCTTCTTTTTTTACAGGAGCATTCTCTTTCTTTATAACGCGGTCACGATCTTGCGCAAACGAGATCAGCGACATCGACAGGATCAGCGAAACAAGACCGAACAAGACAAACGAAGCTCTTTGAAGGAATGGTCGGAAATTCATAATAATGCAGGGTTGTTTGGGAAAGCTACTGAACGATGGAGAACTCCATCCATTTTTAAAAAACAACCAAAGGCTTTGATTTTCCAAAATCCCCGAAAAAAGAATTCTGGTACCTGTGTTAAATAATAAGTTTTTTGGTGATTAGTTCAGTAACAACTTTAGAAGTTTCTCGTAAAAGGCATGGAAATGCAAGCACCACGGCGGGAAAACGCAGCAGCCGAAAAGTGCCAATATTTCGAGCGGCGGATAAACGCACCTGTGTTCAATGGTTTAGACTTACAAATTTGGTTCGGCAACATGCAAAATAATTTATGCATGTTGCCGGATGCCCTGCCAAACCACCCTACCTTCCGAGCGTTCCGTTCTGTTTCCTTTGGATATTTATAGACAGTCGCAATCGAATTTGACTTCCCGAAACTACAGGATTTAAAAGAAAAAAACTGCCTGTCGGCAGCTTTTTGCTATACAAATCTGATTCCGGATAGCCGTTTATGCAGAAAATGATTCTCCGCATCCGCATCCGCCTGTCGCATTCGGGTTTTCAAACGTGAACCCTGATCCCATCATGTTTGATGTATAGTCGATCGTGATCCCGTTGAGATATTGTCCCGAAAACATATCGACAAAGAGTCTTACGCCTTCCTGTTCAAATATCGTGTCGCCCTGTTTCGATTCTTCCTCGATATTCAGGCTATACTGAAAACCGGAGCATCCGCCCGGTACAACGCGAACTCTCAGACCGGCGGTTTCAGGAAGATCCTCTTCGCTTGCCATAAATTTCTTGATCTCTCCGGCCGCGACTGGAGTAACTGTCAGTTCAATTGTTGGAGCTGCTACTGCTGCCATAATGTATAAATACTCTCCTCAAATAAAATTCCAAGATCCAAATATCGAATCTTTACAATTAAATCAATTTTACAACCAAAATGGCGAAATCACAAATTAACCGCATAGTGAAACGTGTCTTCGCAATTATTGAGCGTCGTATAAATAAGAACTCGTCAAACGGCCGTCAGAATAGTAATTAAATGTTCCGTCCCGTTTTGTTTCGCGTCCCCCGTCCGGTGAAAGGATCATCCTCTGTCTGTCGTATATCGTCAAAAACTGAAGACCATACCTCGTTAATTCCGGCTTTAGCTCTCCGGACCTTACCGCCGGATCCGTTTTCTCCTTTTGATGTACGCGGAAAGAGCTTTTCTCCGGATTGATAGAGATAGAATTACCGCTTACGGCATAGGTTCCTTCCTCTTCTGCGATCGAGTATTTGGGCTCAAACAATTGAAAGACCACATTTGTAAATTTATATCTGCCATTGGGAAAAAATTCATACGTATTTGTCGAATAGCCGGCATAATTTCCCGAAGAGTCTTTTCGGTTCTGAAAACTCTTCCATACTCGATTTGATAACGGCGTCGGGCCGCTAGTCCGATTCTCCGCAGCGGCCGAACTGAGGTTTACTTCCGGCAGCTTGACCGACTCCAGAAAAGCATCTATCTCCGGCTGAAAAGAATTGGTATCCGTAAGTACAAGAATATTGACCAACTTTCCGCCGCCGGTTATCGAAACCAGCAAAACGACGCCTTTTTTACCATCGCTTTCGTAGGCAGCAAATCCGCTTTCGCTCGCCCAACCTTTCTCGCTTATGCCCGGCAGCATCTGCGGCATCAGTGAAACGTCAATCAGATCCCTGACAATACTCGTCCAGGCATAATGAAAATTCTCCGTCGGACTGTCAGTTCCGTTTATTGATTTGAAGATCGTGATAATGCAAGAGCCGTCGGCATTCTCACTGCCAAATTGAACAGTGTTTGTGCCGGTCTCCTTTTGCCAGCCTTTAGGTGTATCAAACTGGACAATGTCGAATTTATCCGACTGTCTTGCATATAAAACGTGAGCGGTTTGAAAAAGAACGAATAGAACTATCAAAAAGTTTTTCATTGTTTTTTTCCATACGCGGTCATTTAAAAACCGCGCAAAAAATACATTTAATTCTGCAGGGCTCAGCGATCAAAAAAACCTTAAATGCATCGCCGGTCAATGCAACCCTTATTAACTAATTCTTATAATCGTTTAACACCGGTGGCGAAGCCAAATATCCCGGTAGTCTCAAACCGGCTGTCAAGCCTCTTGTTTGACCCGAAGATCACATAACTGCCGTTTCTCGAGATCCCTGGTTGTCCGACAGTTAAACCGGTCTCTTTCGATATCGCGCGTAATTCACCCGTAAAGATGTTTTTCAGAAGGATGTTTCCGCCAAGATTTGTGGATTTTGAGCTGAACGCTATCCAACTGCCATCGTACGAGATCGCCACCTTTTCGCCTTGTCCGATCGGTGAATCTCCGTCGCCCTGATCTCCTGTGCCGCTTTCACTTGAGCGAACCAGACTTCCGGTATCGATTTCGGCTACAAAAACATCCTGAATTTTATTTGTATCGCCGGGGACCATATTCGATGCGGTTGTTGCGAACGCAACGTACTTGCCGTTGCCCGAGATCGCGGGCGCAACAACTCTGCTTGCACTCTCTTCGCCCTGATCCTTCTCGCCGCCAAATGCGGTCTTGCTTACCCTTTTGAGTTTTCCGCTGCCGCTTTCCCAAACATAGATGTCCCATAAACTGTTTTTATCTTCTTTTGTCAGAGGGAAATAGTTGTAAAACGCAATCCGTCTGCCGTCTTCCGAGATCGACGGATTTGAACCGCCTCCTCCCTTTCCCGTCGCTTCGTTTTTGCTGATTAGTGTCACCGCTCCTGTACTCATGTCTCTTAAATAAACATTTACGGTAGAAGTTCCTTCGACACCGGGTGTGAGATTTCCGGCAGATGACGAAAACACGATCAGATTTCCATCCGCAGAGATCGAAGGCTCGAACGAATCTGCATTTGCTTCGATACCGCGGTTTTCGCTGACGGCAGTCACCGTTCCGGCATCTGCATTCCAGACAAATACGTCACGCGATTTGTTCGAATCAATAGGTACCAAATTCGTCGCGTATGATTCGAAGGCAACTGATCTTCCGTCTGCCGAGATCGCGGGTGCAAAACTATTATGGTTTCCTTCTCCGGACTCCGAAGCAAAACTGGCGATCCTGGTATCACCGGTTTTCCTGTCGCGCCAGATAATTTGACGATATTTTCCGGTTGCACCGCCAAGACCGGCAGCCGAAGAAACAAAAGCTACGTAGCGTCCTTCGTCCTCACCGATTCCGCCGATAACTGCCGAATTCGAATCGTAAAAGGTGCCAAAGTACTTATTGTCTTCGCTTCGCGTAAGCAGATCGATTTCGGGAAAATCGTCTATGATCCCCAACCGGATCCGGCTCAGATGTTCGCCGCGGTTATTTATCAGCACCGGAAGAAACGCCGCGGAAACGCTGCTTGCCGCGCGCAATTGGAGGGCTGATCCGGTTAGCGAGCAGACAACTAAAAACACGGCGGCAACTACTTTATTTGACTGTTTCATTTATATTTTTCTTCATGTTTTTTGAGATATCGGGGAAGGATAATTTTGAACTTCTGCAAAATTTGTCAGCGTATAATCCCATGACGATCTACCGTTCGGGATACGGTCCGGTTTCCGGCAGTGTCATAGCGAACGACCTTTAGCCTTCCAAAAGAAAGCGGCTTCATAAATACACCCGTTGCAAAGCCGGACTCGGGAAGCAATACGATATTTTTAACCGTCGTTGCGCCGATCGTTCCCCCTTTTCCCATAAGCAGGGACTTTCCCAGTTCATCCATAAACTTATCGCCGCGTTCGCCTTCGCCGATATTGCACGAATTAAAAAGGATCCTCAGATCATTTTGAACAAACGGTTTGCCATTTACCATTTTTCCAAAATAGCTTCCGAGCATCGACCCGCCATCGGCAAAATCTATCATTCCGGGTTTGCCGTGAAGCATGATCTCCAGAAACTTTACATTTGAAAAACTGTCGATCGCCTTTTCGAGATCCTTCATCGAGTTGACCGCGTATGTTTCGCTGTTGCCGTTGGTTTCGGCAGCAAACTGTTCGGCACAGCCGCGAAATTCGACATCGTAGAGCAGTAAATTATCGATGGCTTTTCTCATTTGCCGTTGTTGATCGTTCTAAGTGCAGACAGCCGAGCAATCGATGTCGATCATATTTGCCCTCGGTGTGCAGACAAAAGTGTCAAAATTTCCGCTGCAGCATTGCGGCGCCAGATCGACCGGGCACTGACCGCAGCCCGTATCATTTGACGTCGAGATCGGACTCCCTGCCGGCAGACCGCCCGGATTAACACAACCGCTCTGAGCATGCGCGGCGGGCGGCGTCGTGATCTGATGGATGACGGGGAGAAGAACCGCAGTTGTGAGTGCCGCATTCCGGATCAGCACTCTGCGCGAAAAACGGTTTGGAGTTTGTACTTCACGATCGTCGTCGCCGATCAATGAAAGTTCGTCCAATTGGCACAATGCCAGTTCAACGACCGCGGCTGCAGTTTTCTTCTCTACTTCTCCAAAAAGGAGTTCGGCGATCTCGCCTGAATTCAATTTCCCGTCACAAACTTTCCAAACGGCGGCTGAAGTTGGATTCAGGCAATAGGCCTTATGGTTTGAGAGATCATAAATTAGGAGTTCCTCATTTGATTCCTGGATGACCATATCTCGGGTTCTTGCACGCGGACAAAAATACTTTTCCATTGGACTTCTCCTTAATTGCATGCGCAGTTACATCGATTTACCTGCGGAAACTGGAAATCAGGTGCGCATGTCGTGATCGACGCAGATCCGCTGCAGCATCGCGAACTGTCGGTGTTGGTGCAAACCGTCTGCGCCGAGCCGACCGGCGAATCAATTATCGTCGAAACAATATTCCCGGGAGGGGCACCGCCTGGATTAACGCAGCTTTGGGCGTGAGCCGCGCGGGGCGCTGTGATGAGAATCACAGCCGGCAGTAAAACTGCTGAAGTAAGTGCGGCGTTTCGTATAACTTGCCGTCGCGAGATTTGGCCGGCCGGGTCAAGCACGGATTTACTGTTCATAAGTAAGTTATTCTCGGCAAGCTGAAGAATCGCCAGTTCTACGATCGATTCGGTTCGCTTTGATTCTCCGAACAGCTTTCGATTTATCAAGCTCACAGAATTTTTTCCGTCGCACAGTTTCCACACAGAGTTTGTCGTGCTGTTTAGACAAAGCGCTTTGTGATCCTTAAGATCGTAAATAAGCGACTCAGCCCCCGAATTCTGAATAACAAGGTCGTTTGTTCTGGCGACCGGATTGCGACTATTTTCCATTTATAAACTACTCCTTATCGACAAGGCATAAATCGATTTTCCACAAAATTAATATTTCGCCCGGCCTGTTCGAAGAGCAGGTCAGGAATCGGACCGGATCAGGAATCGATCAACCAACAAAATTCACCATTTGTGTATGGGAAAATGCTATTATTCGATCTGAAAAAAAGTCCTGTATAAGTTTGGAAAAAGTTCGGAATTTTAATTGAAAATGCCGGAAAACATAAGCAGCAGTTTGGTTTACAGTTTTGGACCGTTCATACTAGATGTCGGCGAGCGCAGTCTTTTCCGAGGGGGTGAACGGATCAACCTGACGCCGAGGAACTTTCAGCTCTTGCTGAAGCTTATAGAAAATCCGGATCATCTCTTTTCAAAAGAGGAATTGATAAACGACGTCTGGAAAGACACAAACGTAGAAGAAGGAAATCTCGCAAGGACGGTCTCGAATCTGCGGAAAATTCTTGGAGATACAAAGGAAGAAAGTATCTATATTCAAACTATCCCGCGTGTCGGATATCGGTTCATTGCAGACGTCAGCGAAGCTGGTAAGGATCTGACATCGCCGACTGTCCCGGAAAAAGTCGAAATCAAGTTGCCGGAAAGATCCGGCTTCTTCTCGCCCGCAATTCTAATCACCGCCGGTTTGTTCTTATCGCTTCTGCTAATAGCGCTATTTTTTTTCTACCGCGGATACAAAGGTTCGGAAACCGCGCAGCCGTCGGAAGTTAAGACATCTGAAGCGAAAAGATTGACGCAAACTCAGCAGGATGAGCAGATTATCGGCTGGAGCGAAGAAGGCAAGTTAAAAATAATCAGATGGATAAATACTGAAACCGCAGAATCGGTTACTTTGGACCCCGCAGGTGTGAACGAAGAAAAAAGTTCTCAAATACCCGGTTTGCAATACGGGGTTTGGTCGCCGGACGGAAATAAGGTCGTATTTTCAAAACGGGGAGACGTGCCAGGAAGTCTAAAATTTCTCGCGAATAATGACGGCAGCGGCGAACTGAAACTTCCCCAGATTGCCGAGAATGTTTCGTGGTCAAAAGATTCAAAAAGATTGGTTTTTCACTCGAGTGTGCCTTTGGAGGGGAATTCCTCTGATCCCGAAATTTTTACGTATGATCTCGAATCAAAAAAACTTTCCAGACTCACCAATTCGCCCGGGTTCGACGGCGATGCAGCGTTTTCGCCTGACGGAAATGAAATTGTTTTTATCAGCACGCGTTTCGGAGACTACGAGATCTGCGTCATGCGTTCAGACGGAGCCGATGTAAGACGTTTGACAAACAATTCGGCTCACGATTCTTTTCCGAGATTTACTCCTGACGGAACGGGCATAACATTTACGTCAAATCTTGACGGCGAATCCACCGATATTTATTTCTTGAGGATCGGCGGCGGCGGGATCAGCCGGTTAACCGATTGGAATAGCAACGAATTGTCCCGTTCCGCCGTTTCACCTGACGGCACCAAGATCGCTTTCAACTCGGACAAAGACGGAAACGATGAGATCTACATCATGGATTTCGAGCCCGACAAAGCAGTTATGTATTTGGCTGAAAAGGACCGGCTGCTTGAGACTCCTTCGTTTTCACGCGACGGCAGTAAATTGGTCTATTCGAGTGAAAAACCCGATAAAACGGGCGAAATTCTTATTTTCGACACAGGATCAAGAAAAGGCCGGGTTCTAGTGAATACTTCGAGCGGTTCAAACTACCCGAAGTTTTCACCCGACGGCAGGAGGATCGCATTTCATCAGGAAGTAAAAGGTCGGTGGGATGTTTTTACCATAAATTCAGACGGCTCCGGTTTACGAAACATTACACTCAACACCGCCAGCGACAGCATTCCAAATTGGTCTGCCGACGGCAGGAAACTGATATTTCGTACAAACAGGAAGGGTGAATCCCTTTCGAGTGAATTGTATTCGATGAATTCTGATGGAACGGATCAAAAACCTCTCCTTACAAAAGAAGGTTCACTCGGCTGGTCGAATATTTCCGGCGACGGCGCGCGGATCATATACAGCTGTGACCGCAAGGGAGAAGGGGCATATTTGTTGGATATTTGTATTGCGGAAATCGACGGAAGCGGAGAAAGGATCCTGATTAGCAGACCCGGGAACGATATTCAGCCGGCATTTTCGCCGGACGGAAGCAAGATCGTCTTTGCAGCATCTTCAGACGGAAACCCCGAGATCTATTTGGCAAATATTGACGGAACCGGACTTTATCGTTTGACGCGGAACACGGCAAAAGATATCAACCCGGTATTTTCAGCCGACGGGAAATCGATAATTTTTTCCAGCGACCGGGAAGGAGGTTTTGATCTTTACTCGGTGTTGATACCCCGGTAAACTCTAGACCTTTTTTAGGATTACCAATTCCGGCTTCATCGCCTCAATTGAGACTTGTCTTGCCACTTCTTCAGCGGTCGTTTTGAATGCTTTTGCCTGCGGCGAGTCCGGATTTGAAATTACAACCGGAACGCCTTTGTCGCCGCCTTCGCGGACTTCGAGCCCGATCGGAACCTCGCCTAGGAACGGGACACCGTGGGTATCGGCAAAACTTTGACCGCCGCCTTCGCCGAAAATGTTGTAGCGTCTGTCAGGCATATCGGGCGGGACAAAATAAGACATATTTTCGATCACACCCAATATCGGAACCGCGACCTGTTCAAACATCTTCAGCGCGCGGGTAACGTCTGAAAGAGAAACCTTTTGCGGAGTAGTTACCAAAACCGCACCCTGCACCGGAACCAATTGCGCAAGTGAAAGCTGAACGTCGCCGGTTCCCGGAGGCATATCGACGACAAGATAATCGAGTTCGCCCCAATCAACATCACTTAAAAACTGTCTGACGACACCATGAAGCATCGGGCCGCGTAAAACCATCGGTTTGTCGCTCGGAACAAGAACCGCCATCGAGATGATCCTGATCCCGTGAGCTTCGATCGGGACGAGTTTGTTTCCATTTGCGATCTCGGGCTGTTTGTCCTGGACGCCGAGCATCAGCGGGATATTTGGTCCATAAACGTCGGCGTCCATCAAGCCGACCTTTGCGCCGTCCTGGGAGAGCGCGACCGCCAGATTCACCGCGACCGTCGATTTTCCGACGCCGCCTTTTCCTGAAGAAACCGCAATAATATTCTTAACACCCGGAACCGCAACGTTGTTTGCGATGCCGCGTCCTTTCGGGACCTCCGCGTCCATCGTGACTTTTACATTTTCTACGCCTTCGATCGATCCGACGAGCTGTCTCGCTTCCTTTTCAAACTCTTCTTTTACGGGACACGCCGGAGTTGTTAGAACGATCCTGAAAGAAACGTCGCCGCCGTTGATCTCTAGATCTTTAATAAAATCAAGCGTTACGATATCTTTGCGAAGATCG
This sequence comes from Pyrinomonadaceae bacterium, assembly GCA_041394785.1. Classification (GTDB taxonomy): domain Bacteria; phylum Acidobacteriota; class Blastocatellia; order Pyrinomonadales; family Pyrinomonadaceae; genus Aridibacter. The sequence goes on from JAWKHO010000001.1 coordinate 557,148, forward strand.
GGATCGGTAATATTTCTAAGCTGGTCAAGGACCTGTTCTTCGGTGATTTGGCTCATAATAAAACTAAATATTTGTTGATTTGTTATTATTTTCACGATACACGAGCGTCAGGATGAGTTCAACCAAACAAAAGCTATTCTCAAACCTTTCAAAAAAAGCACGAAAATGTGTCGTTTGTCCCGACTTGGCGGATAAAATCGCCGTTCTCAGCGAGCTCAACGGGACGATTTCCCCAAAAGTGATGTTTATCGCGGAGGCACCCGGAAGACAGGGAGCGGACAGGACAAGGCGCCCGTTTTGGGGTGACAAATCAGGTGAGAATTTTCAGATCCTGCTCGATTCGATAGGTTTAAGACGCGAAGATATCTTTATAACAAATGCGGTTTTGTGCAGCCCGAGAAAGCCAAACGGCGCAAACCGCAGACCGCGGAAGAGCGAGATGAATAATTGCGCGTCGTTCCTGGAGAGAACGATAAAAATAGTCGATCCGCCTATAATTGCTTCGCTCGGAACCGTTTCACTTGAATCACTAAAAAGAATCGAAGATCATTCTTTTACTCTAAAAGAACATGCTGCAAGGGTTTTAGACTGGAATACATTCAAGCTGATTCCGCTTTATCATCCCAGTCCTCAGGTTTTTGCAATGCACCGGAGACTCAATCAGCAGCTCAGCGATTATAAAGTTCTTATGAATGCAATTAAAACAAGATGATCAGATACCGGACTCTCAGAAACAGCGATTATCCCGAGATCTTTCGCACAATGGATGATGCTTTTTCCGATTATCAGGTGAAGATGAAAACGGATCCCGAAAGCTACCGAAGAAGGCTAGATCTCGAAGGAGTGGATTTCCAGCACTCAGTCGGTGCATTCGAGGGCGAAAAGCTAGTCGGCGCTACAATGAATGCGGTTGGCTACTGGAATGGCGTCGCGACGGTTCACGACGCGGGAACCGGCGTCATTCCTGAATACCGCCGCAAGGGTGTGAGCACCGGAATGTTTGAATATATCATCCCGCATTTGGAGAAAAGCAACTTCAAAAGATATTCGCTCGAAGTAATTACGGACAACGACGCGGCTTTTAATCTTTATCAGCGTCTCGGATTTGAAGTTACCCGCAAATTTGTGATCTATGAAGCGAAGCAGGAAGCTGAAAAAGTCGAATTAGACTCCGAAATCGAGATAAAAACCATCGAAAATCCGGATTGGGATCATTTGCAAACTTTCTGGGAATTCGAGCCATCATGGCAAAATTCGGTCGATTGTATAAAGAGGGCTAAAATAATAAACTTTGGTTTCGTTATTTTAGGTGCATATATTGATGGAGATCTCGCTGGATATGCCGCAGTATTTGTGGATTCCGGAAAGATCCCGCAGATCGCTGTCGCACCGCAATTCCGCCGGATGGGAATTGGGAATGTTTTACTCAATGCACTCAATTCCTATGTGACCAAGCCCTTAATAGTGACGAATATCGACGAACGGGCAGTCGGGATTATCGAGCTTCTTAAGTTAAACGGATTTGTCAGGACACTTTCGCAATATGAAATGGTAAGAGTGATTTAGCTCATTTGGATATATGAAAAAAGCAAAAATATATGGGTTGCCGCATTGTTCGACGTGTAAAAAAGCCGTTGAATATCTCGAAAAAGGCGGCGCGGAAATTGAAAAGTTCCGCGATATTAAAGAAGACCGGCTGACGCGAAAAGAAGTGGAAAAACTGGTGAAATTGGTCGGCGGCGCGGAACAGCTGTTTTCAAAACGCGCGATGAAATACCGCGCGATGGGTCTTCATGAAAGGGATGTATCGGAGAAAGAGATGCTTGACCTGATGACCGAGGAATATACATTTATCAGAAGACCGGTTTTGGTTTCCGGCGATTTTGCGCTGGCGGGTTTTGCAAAAAAGAAATATGACGAATTTCTTGAAAACTAGTGCCGGAACGCACGCGGCCCGCGTGCAATGCGCGTCACCACGCGCAAACTTCCGAGGTTATGTACGAACATGATCGGGGAGTTCGAATGTTATCACGTTCGCTGCAGGCGGGACGCCCGCGTTCCGACAGATTGCGTATTTTGGGAACGCACGCGGCCCGCGTGTGATTCGCGTCACGACGCGCAAACTTCCGAGGTTATGTACGAGAACATGATCGAGAGGTTCGAACGCTGTCACGTTCGCTGCAGGCGGGACGCCCGCGTTCCGGCGATACGTATTCTTTTCGACGAGTAATAAATGATGAATTTCAGTGATCAATACAATTCGATCCGCGCCGGTCGGACCGGTTTTTACAAAATGCCGCGCGGACTTTTTGAAGTTTCGGGAAGCGAAGCCGTTCAGTTTTTAAACGGACTGATCACAAATGACGTTGCGAAACTGGAAGACGGAGGCGAAATGCATGCCGCCTTTCCAACTCTTAAAGGACGCATATTTGCCATCGTCCGCGTAAAAAACCGCGGCGGGAAATTTTTGATCGAGACCGAAGAGGGAACGCGTCAAAAAGTTTACGATAATTTATTCCGCTTTACCTTTGCCGGAGATTTCCATCTTGAAGATCTGTCGGGAGGTTTTGAGTTTTTCCGGACTTTTGGAAAAGCCGCTATTGAACATGAAGAGATCATCGCGTTTGGCCGCGACTATTTTATTCCGTCGGGTTCGGCTGCTGAATTCAAACAATCACTCGGAGATGCGGTCGAGATTACGGATGATGTTTATAAGGTTTTGAGAATTGAAGAGGGTATTCCGAAATACGGAATCGATATGGATGAGGAAACCGTAGTGCCCGAGATCGGTTTGGAAGGTCTGATCAGTTATCAAAAAGGCTGTTATATCGGTCAGGAAGTGATCGCACGGATCCATTTCAGAGGAAAACCGGCAAAGCATTTTAGAGGTTTGATAATTGATGCGGAAGGAGAGAAATTCGATTCGAATGAGACCGCTGTTAAAGCACTTGAGGGGAGCGAGTTAGTTTCCGATGATGGCAAAAATGCCGGATTTATCACATCCGCTGTGTATTCACCAAAGCTCAGAAAGATGATCGCACTTGGCTATGTCCGAAACGCCTTTGCAGGTGAAGGAACCCAATTGAGATCGGACGAAAACCGCCTGAGTGTTGCGGTCTTGCCGTTTATCTGAGTTAGCTCGAAAAGTTCGGATTACCACCGGCAAAACCCCGGAACACATTTAAAAATTATGGAAACAACTGCTTACGAATTAGAAAACGCGAAACTCGCGTACACCATCATTCAATCACTCCTCGGCGCAAATGAAGCCGTCAGCGATCTGCTCGTCGTGATGTCTCATGCACTTGATGAAGACACTGTAAAAGCGCTGACAAATACCGGCGAATGGGAAAAGTATATGGATTCGAAGCGGGAGCTTGAGAATACAAAAAAACAGATCGAGAAGTTTACGGAAGAGCTTAAGAAAATGGAAAACGGATAATTGATAATGGAAAATAAAGAAAATATCCTCAAACAAAAATCTTACAAATTTGCACTTCGCATCATAAAACTCTATCGCCACCTCTGTTCCTCTCACAAGGAGTATGTGTTGTCGAAGCAAATATTACGCTCGGGAACATCGATAGGAGCCAATATCACTGAAGGGAATCAGGCACAATCAAAAGCTGATTTTGTACACAAATTGTCAATTGCATTAAAGGAAGCCTTTGAAACGGAATATTGGCTTTGCTTGCTCCGCGATTCAAACTATTTAACCAAGGCGCAATCGGAGTCGTTGATAGAGGATTGCAATGAAATTCAAAAAATATTGACGGCATCAGTTAAAACAGCTAAGAGAGCGGTGAGCTAACGGATCGAAGAAAAACTTCCGGAATTATCCATTTTCCAATATCCATTATAAATTATGAAAGATTTGATTATCATCGGAGCCGGACCTGCTGGTATTTCTGCCGCGTATGAGGCGAAGAAACTCGGACTCGATTATCTCGTCATTGAGAAAAGCCTTATTGGAAATACTGTTTACAATTATCCCGTCGGGCTTACTGTTTTCTCGACAACAGATGAACTCGAATTTCGCGCCGGCGACCTCATGCCCGCCCGTGAAAAACCGACTCGTGAAGAATTGCTTTCGTATTATGTGCGTTTTGTTTTGGATAATGAATTAAAGATACATACTGAGGAATTGGTCGAAACGGTTGAGCAGATCGGAGAACATCATTTTAAGATCATATCTGACAAAGACGAATACGAGGCGAGAAACGTTTTGTTTGCTATCGGAGCGATGGATCACCCGAGAAAACTTGGCGTTAAAGGTGAAGATCTTCCGAAGGTATATGATCATTTTCGGGAAACGTATCCGTGGGTGAGAAAGAAGGCGATGATCGTCGGCGGCGGGAATTCGGCGGGCGAAGCGGCGCTTTTTTTGGCGGAGGAAGGTGCGGAGACGACGCTCGCGATATTCAGAAAAGATTGGGAAGAAACCGATCCGAAGCAGGGCTGTATAAAGTATTGGGTGAAGGATCCGCTTGAAGAGCAGGTAAGAAAAAGATGCCTCAACCTGTTTTTTCTCGGGAAGGTGATCGAGATCCGCGAAAAAGATGTTGTGCTCGAAGACGAATCGGGCGTTGTGCATACGATCGAAAATGATGTCGTTTTTGTATTGGTCGGTTCGGATGCGGATCTAAAGATGCTGAAAGATCTGGGAGTTGCGACCGAACAGGGAAAATACGGCGAAGTTCCTGTCTATAACGAAGAGACATTTGAAACAAATGTTGCAGGTGTTTATGTCGCAGGACATTTTACAAATCACAGGCATATCAAAGCTGCTATTGAAAAACCGAAGGAATTTATTCCGGGGTTGGCCGGAAAACTGAGAGGGCATTCTGCGGGGAATGATTGAGCACTTCAAAAATGAGAACAGCGGGTGAAATGTTTTTGATGCGTGGTCAGAGATGCACGGGAGGTTCGGATGTGTGATGTCCGTTGCAGGCGGGTCGCCTGCGGACCGGCGCCGGGAACGCCCTCGACCCGAGGGCAATGAGCGCAGGGCGCGAAAAAGTATTTGGGAGTGTTCGGAGATGATCGGGGAGTTTGGACGTGTGACGTCCGCTTCAGGCGGGTCGCCTGTGATCCGGCGCCGGGAACGCCCTCGACTCGAGGGCAATGAGCGCAGGGCGCGAAAGAGTTTTTGGCTGTGTTCGGGAATGATCGGGGAGTTCGGACGTGTGACGTCCGTTGCAGGCGGGGCGCCTGCGATCCGTCGACCGGCAGCCTGCATTTCTTTTTGACGATAAATGATACGGATAAGAGAAATTGAAGAGAAAGACAAAGATGCGATCTGGGAGATCTTGGAGTTTGTTATCTCTCAGGGAGATTCATTTACGTTTGCACTTGAGACTTCCCGCGATTTTGCGCTTGGGGATTGGTGCAGCTCGGAAAAACATTCATTTGTTGCGGTCGATGACGATAAGATACTCGGTACTTTTTACATAAAACCGAATCAGACCGGTCTCGGCTCGCATGTTGCAAACGCCGGCTACGCCGTCTCACACGATGTCCGGCGTATGGGGGTCGGCCGTTTAATGGGTGAAAATTCTCTTGTCATCGCAAAAGACCTCGGTTACCTCGCGATGCAGTTCAATATTGTCGTCAAGAGCAATATCGGAGCCGTAAATCTATGGAAAAGCCTCGGTTTTCAAATAATCGGCGAAATTCCCGAGGCCTTTCTGCATAAAGAAAATGGGTTGACGAATGCTTATATAATGTACAAAAAACTTTAGCAAAACGATCTATGAACCTCACAAAAGCAAAAGATATTCTCAAACATCAGTTCGGATACGATTCGTTCCGGCTTAATCAGGAAAAGGCGATCAAAACCGTTTTGGCGGGTAAAGACTGTGTCGTATTGATGCCCACCGGCGGCGGCAAGTCGCTGTGTTTTCAAATTCCCGCGCTGATGATGGACGGTTTGACCGTCGTCGTTTCACCGCTCATCGCGCTGATGAAGGATCAGGTTGATTCGCTTGTCAGCAACGGAATTGCGGCGGCTTTTTTGAATTCCACGCAAACGGGAAAAGAGCAGGTCGCGGTGTTTAACCGGATAAAAAGTGGTGAACTCAAATTATTATATGTTGCGCCCGAAAGACTGCTCCAAAGCGGGAACCAATTTATCGATTTTCTTAAAACGATAAACGTCTCGCTTTTTGCTGTCGATGAGGCGCACTGCATTTCGAGTTGGGGACATGATTTCCGGCCTGAATACAGACAGCTCGCATATCTCAAACGTTATTTCCCTGAAATTCCGGTAATTGCTCTTACTGCAACCGCAGATAATCTGGTCCGGAATGACATCGTCGAATTCTTGAACCTTAGAGACCCAAAGCTTTTGGTTTCGAGTTTTAATCGTCCGAATATTTATTACACCGTACAGGCAAAACGGGATTCTTATTCCAAATTGCTCGATTTTCTCGATAAAAAGCGGAATGAAAGCGGGATCATCTATTGTCTCAGCCGAAGATCCACGGAGAATCTTGCGGAAGATCTTCGCGACGAAGGATTTGAGGCGCTTCCGTATCACGCCGGGCTGACGAAAGAAACGCGTCAAAAGAATCAGGAATTGTTTTTAAACGACGACGTTAAGATCATTGTCGCGACGATCGCTTTCGGAATGGGAATCGATAAGTCCAACGTTCGTTTTGTTGTCCACATGGACCTTCCGAAAAATGTTGAAAGCTATTATCAGGAAACGGGACGCGCGGGGCGTGACGGACTTGAAAGCGAAGCACTTCTGTTTTTTACGTGGGGAGATGTCGTCAAACTAAAGGGTTTTGCCGAGGTTGAAAATAACGCCCAGCAAACGGAGATCATGCTCAAGAAACTCGGTCAGATGGGTGACTACGGCGAACTGAAAACCTGCCGCCGGAAGTTTTTGCTCAACTATTTTGATGAAGAGCTGAGCGAAAACTGCGGCCACTGTGATAACTGCGATACCGAATTTGAGAAGATCGACGGCACTGTTATCGCACAAAAAGCGTTGAGCGCTGTTTACAGAACCGAACAGAGTTTCGGACTCAGTTATCTGATAGATTTCTTACGCGGTTCAAAATCGCAGAAAATTCGCGACGAACACAAAAACATAAAAACATACGGCGTCGGCTCAGACATTTCAAAGGATGATTGGTTTGCTTATTTTAAGGATCTGATCTCGCAGGGATTCCTGGTCCAGACTGCCGGGCAATATCCGGTGATACGGCTGACGGAAAAAAGTGCCGATGTTCTTCGCGGTAATACTCCTGTTTCACTTTTTAAGATCGTCGCTCAGAACGAAAAAAGCTCGTCGCTTGTCGGCGAAGAATCGCTTCCGTATATTGATGAACTTTTTGAAAAACTCAAAAAACTCCGGACGAGGTTTGCACGGCAGGAAAACGTTCCGCCTTATGTTGTTTTTTCAGACGCGACGCTTGTCGAACTCGCTACATATCTGCCTCAAACCGGTCTCGAGATTTTGAAGATCTCCGGTATCGGCGACGTTAAGATGGAAAAATACGGTGCGGAGTTTTTAGATCTCATTCAAGAATACTGTGAGGCAAACGGACTCGAGTCACGGATTAAGCTAAAAACCCGAAAACAGAAAAAACGCGGTATTCGCAATGAAAAGGGTGAAGACACTTATTTGATCTCGCTGAGAATGTTTCGAAGCGGAAAAACGATTCCCGAGATCGCCGGCGAGCGCGGTTTTGCATCGAGTACGATCGAAAATCACCTCGTACGATTTATATCTACCGGCGAGGTCAGCGTCAGCGAACTGGTCGATGAAGAAAAGATCGACCGAATCCGCGAAGCGATCTATCAGTTTGATCCGGCCAAGGGTATTTCGCCGATCAAGGAATATCTGGGCGAAGACTTCAGTTATGGTGAGATCCGCGCTGTAGTTGCCGATTTTCTGTAATAAAAAAACACGGACCGATTAAGGTGCCGTGTTCTTTTTTTCTGAAAGGTTCAATTTTCGCTTTTCGGCTTTATTTTTCTGACAAACACCTTCTCATTCTTGAATTTATTTGCGATATCCGGCGGATTGACCGCAAAATTTTTGAAATCGATTGTTTGTTCGGGTTTTCCGTCAACGGTCTCAACCCAGCGGTGCGGGAAATTCAGATTTCCTGCTTTTCGAAAGTTTGAGAATTTGATCTGACGCTCAACCTCTTTTGCTTCAGACGAACCTTTTTTCAGTTCGACGATCACTTTTTTCGAGACATTTCCTTTTTCGTCTTTGCTTGCAAACACCATTTCATGATGCTTCTCCGAAAAGCTGATCATCTGCGGTAAATTGGTAGAGGCGTCAAGATATAATTTGAAGACTGCTCCTTTTGATTCCACCTCGATAATATTGCTCGCTTTTCCGTCAACCGTTCCTTCGCCGATAAACTTATAATTTGCTTCGACACCTTCAGGCGCAGACAGCAGCAAAGCGACCGTTGTTCTCAGAAATTCATTCTGACGGGGAAAACCGGAAGATCGAAAGTTCATTCCGCCTTCACCGATCTTGTCGATCGTAAGTACATTGCCGTCTTTTTTCGTCCAGACGGTTTTATCACCTTTTGAATCTATCTTTTCTTCGACGATCACAGTCTTTCCGTCTTCACTAGTCCAGGATTTATCACCATCGCCTTTTTTTCTGACGATCACTTTTTCTTCGACCTTATCCTTTTCATCGCCGGAGTTTTTGTTCATTTTCCGTACGACGATCTTTTTTCCGTCGTCTGATGTCCATGTGTCACCGTTGCTGCTATCGATCTCGACATCGATCCCGTCCGTACCGTCGCCGCTGACAATGACGGTTTCTACCAGCTTGATATTATTTCCATCTTTGCTTTCGTCCGGTTCGCCGATCTTGATAGTTTTTGCGAATTTTCCCAGAAATTCGAAATTTATCTCGATCGAGCCGACCTTCTTTTCGCCGTTTGTAGTTTGTATGTGACTTATTTCACCGGAAATCGTCATACTCTTTACCGCATCGATCGCAGATTCTCCCCCGATCGCCTGTCTTGATCTTTTGATCAGTTCTTCAGCCTTCGCATCAGCCGATAGATTTGCGCTGGCGTCGCTAATCAGGGCGGTTACGCCGATAAAAAAGAAAGCTGCGATAAAAGCCGTAACTATAAATGATCTCATCTGATCCCTCCAAAAATATATCTTTCTAAATCCTGCAGCTAATATCTCAAAAAATTTTTATCAGTTGATTAAGACGAAGCAAAGAAATTGTAAAGAATGTAAAAACCGGCGTAATGATCGCGAACAAACCGCACTCAGCTTTGGCGCTGATATTTACGGAAAAGTTCATCAATAAATGCGGGCTGCACGGGTTCTTCCTTTATTTTCAGTCCTTTTGCCAGCATCCAGCGGTGGATCCATGAAAGACCGCGTGTCGATTGAACTTCTGTCATCTGATACGCGTCGTCTTTCAGCGCCTCATCAAGAGTAATAAATTCATAGCCGCGGTCCCGCATCATCCGGGCGAGTTTGTCAAAATGATCGGCGTTGATCTCATTTGCGTGAAGAAGCAGAGTTTGGCTGACCTCGCGTCCGAGAAAATCACGGCTTAGTTTTTCAAAATGCGCAAAAACCGATTCCATGTATTCGATATATGAATCGACGATCTTTGTTTGTAATTCTCTGTCATTTTCGAGTTTTGCGGCGGAATAGACGGCGCTGTAAATATAATCGTTGTTGTCGATCGTAACCGGTGCGACGGTATATCCGTGTTCATCGAGAAACTTTTTCAGTCTCAGTCTGTATTCTTCAGTCGGCCCCGTGCGAAGCTGAGTGTGGCGATAGAATTTCAATCGTTTTCCCTGTTCCTTAAGCAGCATGCGCGTTACGGTTTCACCCCGAAGAAGATCGGCGGTGTAATCTTCAAACGAATTTGAGTTTATCGCGATGTGGGAAAACGTGTGATTTCCAAGTTCATGGCCGTTGTCGAGCCACATTTTGAGGAGTTCCGTGCGTTTATCGATCTCGCCGTACGCAAATAGCTTTCGCTCATTTACAAACCCGATCGCCGGAATCTTTTCCGACTTTAATTTTGCAAGAAGCTCCTTTGTTACATATTCGAAGGATCTATAGTTTTCGTTTCTGAGTGTTGCCGGAAGATCATCAAAAGTTACGGCAACTTGTCTCGTCTGAGAAAACGAAACGAAACTGCACAGCAAAAGAAGAAAAACGGATGAAATTATTTGTCTTAGCATAAAAATGTCGGCTACTGCAGATATTCCGGTAATTATTTATAGAATGAACGAAAAAAAGGAAAACTAAAAACAAAGCAGCAGCGATGAGTTTCAAAGGCTGCGTAAGAATTTGATCTATCCGGGTTTCGAAGTTCCCGAAATACTAATTATCATTGTCCCGCACCTGATAAAAGAAGTCCGCTTTCCGATATTCAGAAACTATCATTCGAGACCCAAACCGCTTGTTAAGATAATGAAAAAGAATTGTTAAGGATGTAAAATTCCCGGCAAAGTGTTGTTTTTACCCGCAAATTTTCTGCATAATCTTTCTGATGAAGGGAAATTGGATTTTAATTCTCGGTATATGCGGGCTCTTTGCACTGCTGATCCTTCTGGCGGGGTTTCAATACAAATGGGTCGGTCAGATAAGTGATTCTGAGCGGGTCCGGCTTGATGCCCGGGTAAAAGATGATACCCGTAGATTTGCAGAAGACTTCAACCGCGAGATCCAGTCCATCTATTTCAGTTTTCGGCTTGATCCGGAAAACATAAAATCGAAAGACTGGAAGCCTTTTACAAAAAGGTATCTATTCTGGAAATCCCGGTCAGCAGCACCTCAAGTCGTAAAAAGTATCGCTTATATTCCGTCGGCCGAAGACAAATTGCCGCTGCGCTTTATGCCCGGGTCAGGCGAGTTTTTGGAGGCAGAACAAAGCGCAGAACTTCGTCAATCAAAAACCGAGATCGAAAAAAGCAGCGGATCCGTTCCTGTTATTGAATTTAGAGACAATGCAAAGTCGAATCATCTTGCACTTATCGTGCCGGTGGTCGGAAAAACTCTTGCATCGGATCAAACCCGCATCCGAAATAACGATAACTCCGGAAATGTCCGAACGCGGGAAGTTACGTACGTAAATCCGCAAAGGGCGGGTTCTCTGGTAGTTTTTCTGAGCCCTGAGCAAATAAGAAATGAAATACTCGCGAAATTGTCATCAAAATACTTTTCCGGGAGTGAAGAAGGCAGCTATAACGTTTCGATCAAAAAAGCAGGAAGCGAAAAGGTCTTTGAATCAGGCGGAAAAATAAACGGCAAACCCGATGCGTCGGTAAAAATATTCGATCTGAGACCAAGCGACCTCGCGTTCTTCCCTGAGAACGCCGGTGACGCCGTTATTGAATCCCAGATCAGGGAAGGCGAGAACGGGAGCATTATTGTCAGCGAGACCTATCGCGACAAGCGTTCAAATGTCGAAGTCGGTGAGAAAGAAGTAGACGTTAACCTCAGGCAGATCGATAAAGGAAAAGCCCGGATCGCGATCTTTGAGGGAGAAACTGCCGGCTATGAGGGTATCTGGGATCTGAGTGTTCAGCATTCGAGCGGTTCGATCAATAATTTTATCGCCGGAGCGCGAATGACTAATTTGCTGATCAGCTTTGGAATTCTCGCGCTTCTTGCGGTCAGCATGCTCCTCATCCTGATTGCTTCGCAGCGCGCGAAACTGCTCGCCCAAAGACAGATCGATTTTGTTTCTTCCGTGACCCACGAATTCCGGACGCCGCTTTCCGTGATCTATTCGGCCGGTGAGAATCTTTCAGACGGAGTGGTCAGCGAAAAGGAAAAGATCTCAGGTTACGGCTCCCTGATAAAAAATGAAGGCAGAAAACTCACAGAAATGGTCGAACAGATACTGGAATTTGCCGGAGCGAGATCCGGCAAACAAAAGTATGATCTTCGGAGCCTGGATGCAAAAGACGTGATCGATAATGCTTTAGCGGATTGCAGCCACGCGATAAACGATGCCGGTTTTGTGGCGGAGACCCGGGTTCCCCGGGGGCTTCCGAAGATAATGGCCGATGAAAAGGCACTGACAAGGGTAATTCAGAATCTCGTCAATAATTCTCTGAAATACAGCAACGGCAGCAAGTGGGTGAGAGTTTCCGCCGGCGGAGATTCGGGATTGGTCCGGATCGCTGTTGAAGATCGCGGGATCGGTGTTTCGGCGGCAGAAAAGAAACACTTGTTTGAACCTTTTTACCGTTCCGAACGCGTAGTTAACGACCAGATCAGCGGAAACGGTCTGGGTTTGAGTCTTGTAAAGCAGATCATCGATGCCCACGGCGGCAAGATAGAAGTGGAAAGTGAACCCGGCAAGGGAAGCAAATTTACGATCTTTTTACCGGCAAACGGGTCGGGTAACTGATCAAGAGGCGAATGAAAAAAGTATTACTTGTTGAAGACGAAGAAGGGTTAGTGATCACGCTTTCAGACCGTCTGCAGAGCGAAGGTTTTGAAGTTTCTGTCGCGCGCGACGGCGCCGCCGGGCAGGAAACGGCCGAGTCCACAAGATTCGACCTGATAATACTTGATTTGATGCTGCCTAAGAAAAATGGCTTTGATGTGTGCCGTGATCTTCGGAAAGGCGGCTGTGAGACTCCCATACTGATGCTCACCGCCAAAGGCGAAACGATCGATAAAGTCCTTGGTTTAAAACTCGGTGCAGACGATTATCTGACAAAGCCGTTTGAGATCATGGAATTGCTGGCAAGGGTGGAGGCGCTGCTCAGACGGACCCGTAGGACAGGCAGAGCAGATATGTTCGGCTTTGGAGACATAGAAGTTGACTTCAACCGCGCGGAAGTGATGAAAAATTCGGCGGTTGTCGAACTTTCTGCGATGGAATTCAAGCTTCTACAGTTTTTGGTGCAAAACCGCGGAAGTGTACACTCACGCGATGAGCTTCTGGACGCCGTTTGGGGCTATGATGCAATGCCGACGACCCGGACGGTTGATGTCCACATCGCCTGGCTTCGGCAAAAACTCGAAACAAATCCGAAGCATCCGAAGTTTATTCAGACCGTTCACGGACTCGGGTATAAATTTGTCGACTAACCCGTTTAGCTCAGAAAATCATTGCGCCTTCTAATTCCCAACCTGTAGAATAAAAGCTGCAAAGGTAATGACTTTGCCTCCGACTTTCCAATACCCGCCGATTCAATTCTTTGAATCTACACAAGACCACCAAAAGACACGAGGAGTTCAATTATGAAAATACGACAGATCCGTTTATCGCGCTTCCTTTTTATCTTTGCATTATTCACATTATTTTCTGCTCAGACTATCGCACAGACCGGTAGCGGCGAATGGGTTTTCCCGAGCGCGGATAAAGCATTTAATGCCTGCACGAACACCGAGAAAGTAAATTTCCGTGCCTTTGCGGTAAATGTCGCGAAACAGTCAGCTGGCGCGCTCGCCGTTTCAGTTACCGCAGGAACCGGCACAGCGATCGAAAGTCTTCCGCCGCTGACATTCAGTGTGCAGCCGCTTTTGATAGAAAAAGACGAATCTGGAAAGATCACGCTGTCAGAATTTGGTGAAAAAATTCAAATTTCAAAACCGGGGCAGACGATTTCAAAACCCGGCGAAAAGATCCTTCTGCGACCGGCCATTGTCGTTCCGGTTGCAGAAAGGGTAGAGGCCGTCAGGATCGACGTAAAAGGATTGTTTGGAACTGAAGCGGTTTCTTCGATAACCGTCAGAACGCAGGGTGAAACATCCGGGTGTGTTGCGTCCGGATATTCCTCTCCTTCCGTTGACTAGTTCAAATTCCCTGGTCCGGCATTGAAACTTCGCGTCTTGCCACACCGGATTTTTTCGCGGCTTTTTCTACGCGTTTCGAAACGGCTTTCGCCACCCGTTTGTCAAAAACCGACGGGATAATGTAATCGTAGTGAAGTTCGTCTTCGCCGACGATTCCCGCAATCGCGTTTGCCGCAGCAAGCTTCATTTTTTCATTTATCTGCGATGCCCGGCAACTCAGCGCGCCGCGAAAGATACCGGGAAAGCATAGTACGTTATTTATCTGGTTCGGATAGTCAGATCTACCTGTCGCCATCACCGCAACATGTCCGGTCGCCTCCTCCGGGTAGATCTCGGGATCGGGGTTTGCCATGGCAAAAACGATCGGATCCTTCGCCATTGCTTTGAGGTCTGATACACCGATCACTTTTGGCGCGGAAAGTCCGAAGAAAACGTCGGCCCCGCGGATCACATCGTGAATATCTCCTTCCTCATTGTCAGGATTCGTATTTCGTGCAAACCAGTCTTTGACCCAATTCATATTTTCGGTCCGCCCGCGGAAGATCGAACCGCTCGTATCGCATCCGACCACATTTTTGACGCCTGCCGCCATGATTATCTTTGAACACGCAACTCCGGCAGCACCGATGCCGTTTACCACAACCTTGATGTCTTCCATTTTTTTGTCAACGATCTTTAAGGCATTTATCAAAGCAGCGAGAACGACGACGGCGGTACCGTGCTGGTCGTCGTGAAAAACCGGAATATCGAGCTCCTCTTTTAGACGTTCTTCAATTTCAAAGCACCGCGGAGCAGCGATGTCTTCGAGGTTAATGCCCCCGAACGCAACGGCGATGTTTTTCACCGTTTGAACGATCTCGTCAGGATCCTTTGTATCGAGACATATCGGAAATGCGTCAACTCCGGCAAATTCTTTAAATAGCTGCGCCTTTCCTTCCATTACGGGCATTGCCGCGGCAGCACCGATATTTCCCAAACCGAGCACCGCGCTCCCGTCCGAAACGACGGCAACCGTATTTTTCTTGATCGTCAGAGTATGCGCCTTTTCCGGATCTTTATGTATAGCCTGACAGACTCTTGCAACGCCGGGGGTATATGCCATCGAAAGATCGGCTCTCGTTTTCAGCGGCACCTTTGAGACGATCTCGATCTTGCCGCCGAGATGCATCAGGAACGTCCGGTCAGAAATATGAACTACTTCGACACCGTCGATCTGATTTACGGCTTCTGCGATCTCTTTATCATGCTGCTCGGAATAAGCATTTACGGTGATATCGCGGATGATAAATCCTTCACCTACTCTAACGATATCGATCGCACCGATATCTCCGCCGGTCTTTCCGATCATTGTTGTGATCTCGCCTAATTTACCGGGTTTGTTGTCGATTTGAACGCGCAGCGTTAAGCTAAAACTTGGACTTGGAGTTTGTTGATCTTGCACAAATAAAACCTGCTTATAATTGAAGTTAGTAAAGAAATTTAGCTTACTCTATTACGTTTGAATGAAGCAAATCTGAGAGTTTCCCGGATTCCTGTGAGAACACCGCGAGCCGTTCAGGAAAGCGGTCGGATCAGACCCTTAAATACGCCAAGTATCTCGATCTTATCGGCGGGAAGTATGATGCTTTCGTAATTTTCGTTTGCAGGGCGCAATTCGATATTTGGTCCCTGACGATAAAACTTCTTAAAAGCTATGCGCTTTGCATCGACCACTGCGACGACACACTCGCGGTCGCGCGCAAATTTTCGCAGTTCGATGATCGCAATGTCACCTTCACAAATCTGCTGATCGATCATCGAATCATTCGGAACGGGAAACGCCCTCAGATTTTGAGGTGGAATAAAGCTCAGCAAGTTATTGGCGATCATCGGAGGTGATTTTTCAAGCCATTCTTCGATAATTTCCGTATGCTCGATCTCTTCCGGGATCTCCAGCCAATCGATCTGACTGACGAGATCGCTTTCAAAATCTTCCCGCGTAAGACTGATTCGGAATGTCCCGTTTTCATGCGATCGCGAAAGAAACCCCTGCTTTTCAAGTGCTTCGATGTGTTTTGCAACCGCGCCCTTTGAACGCACTCCGATCGCTCTGGCAATTTGCTGGTATGAGGGCTCATATCCGCGTTCGCTGACGAATTTTGCGATGTATTTCAGAACATCGTGCTGGCGTCTGGTTCTTGTGTGCATTTGTCGGTTTTTGTTTTTTGCAATCTTATATGAGTACGGCAAAATTGCGAAACTGCGGGTCTGTTCTATCCATTTGGAAATCCAAACCCGCAGCAAAAAGATTGACGCCCGCAATCGTGTAAAGATAGAATTAGCAAGAACTTATTCGTTCATTTTTCAAAATTCCTTTAAGAACAAGATTTTTTGCAAGCATTATGTCCAAAAGAATAGATGATTTGCTGCGTATGGCGATGAGCTTTGGCGCATCGGATCTGCATCTGCGTGCAGGGTCGTATCCGATCATTCGGGTAAATGGAGATCTGCGTCCGGTTTCCAGTGTCGATCGTCTTACCCAGCACGAAACACTGGAAATGGCATTTTCGATGATGTCCAATGTGCAGAAAATGCATTTCAAGGAACACTATGAGATCGATCTTGGCTACGGGGTCTCCGGGCTGGGACGATTTCGGGTCAACATCTTTCAACAGAGAAATTCGGTCGGACTCGTCGCTCGGGTAATTACGGATAAAATGCGCTCATTCAGCGAGCTCGGGCTTCCACTTGTTTTAAGCGAGATCGCTGACGAAGAACGCGGGTTGGTGATTGTTTCCGGAACCACCGGAATGGGAAAATCTACGACGCTGTCGGCGATCATCGATTACATAAATTCGAGCCGGAGTGCGCACATTGTGACGATCGAAGATCCTATCGAAGTTCTGCACAAAGACAAGAAGTCTTATATCACTCAAAGGGAAGTCGATGTCGATACGCGAAGTTATTCAGAAGCGCTTAAGGGAGCGATGCGGCAGGATCCGAATGTAATTCTTGTCGGGGATTTAAAAGATGCAGAGACGATCGAGACCGCTTTGACGGCAGCTGAAACCGGACACCTCGTGCTATCTGCAATGAGTACTTTTGACGTTTCGGAGACGATTTCAAAACTGATCTCTGCGTTTCCGGAATATCAGCAGAGATCAATTCGCATCCAGCTAGCCGGACTCCTTAAGGCCGTTATATCTCAGAGGTTAATGAAATCCGAAAAAGGAGGAACACGAGTTCCCGCCGTAGAGATACTCAGATCCACAGATCTTGTAAGAGAATGCTTCCTTTATCCGGAAAAAACACCTCAGATCCGCGAAGCGATCATTGCCGGTACCGCACATTTCGGGATGCAGACCTTTGATCAGTCGCTCCTTTATTTGTACCAGTCCGGACTGATCGATCTGGATGAGGCGCTGCGCGGTGCGAGCGATCCGGATGATTTTCGTTTAAGACTTGCCGGAATTTCAAACTCGATCGGCGATATCGGTGATGATGACTCGGATATTATTGAGAACGGATTAAGTGACCTCGTATCGGAAAAAGGAGCCTAGAGGGCGTTTGATCCGGTAGTGGTTTTTACATGGATTTTCAGTAGTTTCCCGGGCCCGCACGAAAAGAAAATCGAAGACATAACATTTTCCTAAACTGGTTCTAACCTAGTCCGTTTCAATCATTTAAGATTGGTAGGTTAAATTGTGCCTTTTTTTCAGTATTATCTTGACATATAAGCACTTCGGCGTGTAAATTCTAGTTTTACCCGGTCACGAGCGACAAGCAATGATATACAGATCGTGAGACTGTGCGCATAGTGAGAGGTTTTTGGTGTACAGACAAACGGTTCTTAAACTGTATACTTGCGGTTTTTATTATTGCCGGAAATCGCGATTGACTGAAATTGGCTAACCCGAAAGCTGATTTTTTTATTGCTCAAATTAAGGTAAATTCGGAAACTGCTTCATTTTAAATCATATTTTAAAACGCGGCGAAATATTAATCAGAGGAAATCAACACAACTTTAAATGTCAAACGAAGTAATTAATGAAACTGAAGAAGCTGTCGAAAGCCAGGATTCAGTTTTGGAAGAAACCCAAAATCAGGATGCAGTCGAAGCATCTAAGGAAGAAAACACTGGCGCTGTCGAAGCGCCTCAACCCGAGGAAACAGCTGCAGCAGCAGAAACCGCAGACGAATCAGAAGCTGACGATGCCCAGAATCAAGGTGAAATGGATTTTGGTGCTATGCTTGCGCAATTCGAGCAGGAACAAGTTGCATACCACGTCGGCGAAACCGTAAGCGGAAAAGTCGTCAGGGTTTCAGATCATGGTGTTTTGGTCGATTTTGGTTATAAATCAGAAGGAGCGGTAGCGCTTGAAGAGTTTACCTCGCCCGAGGGCGAGATCCAGGTGAAAAAAGGCGACGAAGTCGAAGTCGTTATTCGCAGTATGGGCGGCGACGGACCGCCAAACCTTTCGTATTTTGATGCGAAAAGCCGCCGTGTATGGGACGACATCGAACGCGCTTTCCGAGATGACGAGATCGTCAAGGGAACGATAACCTCAAAAACAAAAGGCGGTCTGAAAGTTGATGTTCAGGGCGTCGAGGCATTTTTGCCCGGATCACAGATCGATTCGCGGCCGGTTCGCAATCTCGATGCGCTGAAAGGCGAAGAGATCGAAGCAAAGGTTGTAAAATTCAGCCGCAAGCGCAATAACATTGTTCTTTCAAGAAAAGTCCTTACAGACGAGATCTTAAATAAGCAAAAAGCTGAAACGCTCAAAGACATCCAGGTTGGATACATCGTTGACGGTACCGTGAAAAATCTTACGGAGTACGGTGCATTTGTTGACATTGGCGGAATTGACGGGCTTCTTCATGTTACCGATATGTCGTGGGGAAGACTTCACAAACCGAGTGATATGTTCAAGGTCGGAGATACCGTTCAGGTCAAAATTTTGAAGCTCGACAGGGAAAAAGAAAAGGTTTCGCTCGGTTACAAACAGCTTCTGCCGGATCCCTGGTCAACGGTTACAGAATTGTACCCGGTTGAATCCAGGATCAAGGGTGAGATCTCGAGTGTAACCGAATACGGCGCATTCGTTGAACTCGAACCAGGTGTTGAGGGTCTCGTTCACGTTTCCGAAATGTCATGGGCGAAACGGATGAAGCACCCGAAGCATTTTGTAAATAAGGGAGACGAAGTCGAAGTCCAGGTACTGGGAATTGATCCGGAAGAACGCAGAATCAGTCTGGGAATCAAACAGCTTCAGTCAAACCCGTGGGATACGATCGGCGAAAGATATCAATTGGGTTCGAAAGTACAGGGAAAGGTGAGAAATTTGACGGATTTCGGTGCTTTTGTTGAGATCGAAGACGGCGTAGATGGATTGGTACATGTTTCCGATATTTCATGGTCGAAAAAGGTAAAACACCCGAAAGATGTTCTGAAGAAAGGTCAGGAAGTAGAGGCCGTGGTTACAAACATCGATACCGAAGGACACAGGCTTTCGCTTTCGATCAAAGAACTAACTCCGAGCGCTTGGGAATCATATACTAACGAACATAAGCCGGGTGACGTGGTTAAAGGTACCATCTCACGATTTGCCGGATTTGGCGTATTCGTAGAACTCGCCCCGGATCTGGAAGGCTTGTGCCATATTTCAGAACTTTCGGATGAACGTATCGAAAATCCCGAATCTCAGTTTGCGGTCGGACAGGAACTCGATTTCAAGATCCTTCGAATTGAACATGATGTAGAAAAGATCGGTCTTTCGGCAAGAGCTGTCGGAAAAGAAGATGAGCCGGTCATCGATACAAAATCATATTCAAGCGACGCAAAAGGCGGAATGGCATCACTCGGAGAATTGGCAAACTTGAAATTCGGCAAGCAGGAAGATGCGCCTGAGGAAGCTAAGGAGGAGAGCGCTGAAGCAGCACCGGAAGCGAGTGCGCCGGAGAGTGCGGAGGAATCAAACGCTGACGCCGAAGCCGAAAAAGACGCGGCAGAAGAGGTCAAAGCTGAAACAGCTGAAGAAGAACCGTCTTCAGATGAAACGTTGGAAACTGCGCCTGAAGTTACGGCCGAAACTGAAGCAAAAGCCGAAGCCGGGAATTCGGATGCAGGCGAGGCAGAAACACCGGAAGAAAGTTCCGAAGCAGCGGCTGAAGCGAAAACTGAAGAAGCAGCACCGGAAACCGAAACCGCTGAAACTGAAACTGCTGAAACCGAAAACGCTGATGCAGCCGCATCGCCGGAAGGAAATGCAGAAGTTTCTGCGGAAACGGAAGCGGAAGAAACAGCTGATGCGGACGATTCTTCTAAAGGCAAAAAAACCAAAACTAAGAAAGCTGACAGTTAAGTCGGTCCGGATAAAACAAGCTAAGTTTTTGTAGTCAAATAGATAAGAGCCTAAGGAAAAAACAATGACAAAAGCTGATCTAGTTGAAATAGTTGCCAGAGAATCTGAAATGACCAAGAAGGACGTTGAACAATTGGTTGAAATTATTTTCGACAGCATTGTTGGCACCTTGAACCGCGGTGAGAAGATCGAACTGCGGGGATTTGGCAGCTTTCGGGTTCGCGAAAGAAGCGCCCGCAAGGGAAGGAATCCGAAAACGGGTGAACCGGTTGAGATTCCTGCGAAACGTGTTGCTTATTTCAAACCCGGCAAGGATTTGAAAGAGATCATCAACGAATAGGAATACTGAAGTGGATGTATTGTGGAGTCCCTGGCGGTATGACTACATAAAATCAGAGGAAGGCGGCGCACAAAAGAATAAGGAAAGCTGCGTTTTCTGCGGCATTTTGAAAAGCTCGGTCAGCGATGAAGATAAATTTATCTTACATCGCGCCGAGTTTAACTTTGTGATATTGAATGTTTATCCGTACGTAAGCGGACATTTGATGATCCTGCCGTACGATCATCTGCAAAATCTTGATGATGCGCGTAAAGAGATAACTGATGAGCTGATGGATCTGATGAAGAAGTTTCAGAAAATTATGAGACGGATATACGATCCTCAAGGCATCAACATCGGAATGAACCAGGGAAAAGCGGCAGGTGCGGGCGTTGCAGGACACTTTCACATGCACATGCTTCCCCGATGGATCGGCGACGCGAATTTTATGACCGCGATCGGTGAAACTCGTACGATACCGGAATCGCTGAAGACTTCCTATCAAAGATACAAAAGTGAACTCTGACGTTGGCGGGTTCGGTTGATATTCTCCCTATTCTCAGTAAACTACCAAAAAAATCCGGGTTTTTTGGAAAGATTCGCTGAATAGCACTATATTTTAAACAACGGAAGGAAATAGGTGGTCAAGCGTTAGTGGCAATATTTTGACTTGCTCAAAGTCCCGAAGTGTATTCACATTCTCCATTTATGTATCAACAGCTGTCTTAGCAAAAAACTAAGACAGCTTTTTTATTTGGCGCTGGTTCTCGTCCGCCAAAAAGCATATTCCCTTTGGATTTAAAAAGATATGTGGCATTTTATCAGTGTATGCAAAAAGTCCTGACAGCCGCTGAGATGCGCGAGGTCGATCGTTTGACGACCGAGAAATACGGAATTCCTTCGATCGTTTTGATGGAAAACGCCGCGCATGCTGCCTTTCGGATAATAAAAGAGATTTTGGGTGATTCGGTCTCGGGAAAGACCATTTTAATCTTATGCGGAAAAGGGAACAATGGCGGTGACGGCGCGGCTTTGGCGAGAATTCTGTGGACGCAAGGCGCTTCTGTTAAGACTTATTTATTCGGACAGATCGAGGAGACAAAAGGCGATGCGGAAATAAACATTCGGTCGTTGCAGAAGATTGTTATTGCCGGGGAGTCTCGTGATGAAAGATTGTATTTCGATGCAATACATTACGACTATTGGAATCACACGACAGGATCCGAATTGCAGAAATTTGATTTGATTATCGATGCGCTTTTTGGAACGGGCTTAACCCGTCCGCTTGGCTGGGAATTTGAAGTTACTTTAGAATCGTTAGCGAATAAAAATGATGCGATATATGTGTCTCTCGATCTCCCTTCCGGGCTGAATTCTGACAGTGGAGATATCATTGGATACAATATTAAGGCAAACCACACGGTAACATTTTCAGCACCAAAGCTCGCCAACGTACTGCCTCCGGCGGCAAGATCTAATGGCGAACTTCACGTCGTAAACATAGGTTCTCCTCGTGAGCTGATAGATGCTTGCTCGTCCCAAGTTTTTCTGGCAGAAAAAAGTGATGTGCAAAATTGGTTAAAACATGCAAACTTTTCGGACGACTCATATAAGAATAAGCGCGGAAATGTATTGCTTGTTGTTGGTTCCAAGCGCTATTCAGGGGCAGCGGCGTTAGCCGGCAATGCAGCGATCAGGACTGGAGCCGGTTTGGTCACAGTTGCGACAAGCGAATCAGCTCTGGAAGCAGTTTCAACCAGAGTTTTGCCGGAGGTCATGACAAAGGGTCTGCCGGAAATCGAAAACGGCGCGATCGGAATAGAAGCATTTGAAACGATCGAAAAAATGAATGGAAAGGCGGATGTCCTTGCGATCGGATGCGGTCTGGATTCGGAAGAGGAATCAACAAGGATCTTCGTAAGAAAAGTGGTCGAAAGCCGGGCGTCACCCGTGGTTGTCGATGCGGATGCCTTAAATTCGGTTTCACCGTTTGATATCACCGGTTCGGACGAGTTTCCTTTGATCCTGACGCCCCACGAAGGCGAGTTTTTGCGGCTTTTGGGAACCTCAGACAGAAACGTGATAAGGGATCGCTTGAAGGCTGTTCGGGAGTTTGCAGAAGGTAATAATGTAGTTTTGGTCCTCAAAGGCGAAAGAACTTTAGTTGCCGCGCCGGACGGGAGGATAGTAATAAATCCGACTGGAAATTCGGGGTTGGGGAAGGCCGGGAACGGCGATAATTTGACCGGTATAATTGCGGGTTTTGTGGCACAGGCTGTTCAGGCACAGGTAGATATATTTGAAACGGTTGTTGCGGCCGTTTATACTGCCGGGCTTTCCGGAGATATTGCCGAAAAAAAATTCGGAAAAAGAGTGATGCTTGCCGGTGATGTACGTGATTGTATGATCGAGGCTTTCCGGGAGATCGAATCGAATGAATAAATCAATAGATCTGCTGCGACACTGGATCGGTTTGTTCAATAATAAGGATTTAGACGCAGTGGTTGAATGTTATGCGCCGGATGCTGTGAATTTCCAAATCGCTGCAAACGAACCGTCGGTAGGCCTTGATCAGATTAGAGCGAGTACCGCAGAGTTCTTTAACGGGTTTCCTGATGCCTGGGCCCGGGTAGAGAATATCATGGGTGTTGGTGACCATGCAGCTTGGGAATGGGTCGGCGGCGGCACCTTTTTGGGAGAGTTTTACGGCTATAATCCCACCGGACTATCGTTCGAGATCCGCGGGTGCGGTTTCTTTCGATTTCAGGGCGGCAAAATAATTTTGCAGCGCGGTTACTGGGACAAACACTCTTGGTATTCTCAGATCGATCTGGAGATAAAATGATGGGACTGATTTCTCACACCAACGCACGAAAAATTATTTGCGGTACCGAAGAAAAAACGTTCGGCCTTGGTGCGGGAATTGGTGCGTACTTAAAAGGCGGCGAGATCATCTTTCTTTCAGGCGGTCTTGGCGCCGGAAAGACAATTTTTACAAAAGGAATATTAAGTGCGCTGGATTTCGATATCGATGACGTTACGAGTCCGAGCTTTGCGCTGGTGAACTTGTATAAGGCCGAGGATCACGATGTTTACCACATAGACCTTTGGCGTATCGATGAGTCAAATGATCCGGCATTTGCCGTCGGACTTGACGAGATATTGGAAGATGATGATGCGATCGTTATCATCGAATGGGCTGAACGCCTTGGAAAAATGCAATTTGATCGAGAAGTGATCCGTATTGAGATCGAAGGGGATGGAGACGCTCCCAGAATGATCTCGATCAGTTAAACGGGGTTTGAAGCATGCCGAAATTATTTGCAATCACGTTGTTGTTCTTCGCGGCGTTTGCCGTTTTCTCGCAAACACTGCTCGATAGTACGGAGAATAGTAAGGAGTCAGAATTACCAAAGATGGATGATCCAAACCTGGTCATTAAAAAAGAATCGCGCACTTTGGAAGTGTTTGACGGCGAAAAATTGATCAAAACATATAAGATCGCGCTTGGATTCTCGCCTGTTGAGGATAAGGAGATAGAAGGAGACGGGAAAACTCCCGAAGGTGAGTTTTACATTTTCACCAAAAATTCGAAAAGCAGTTATTATCTTTCACTCGGAATAAGCTATCCGAACAAAGAGGATGCGAAACGCGGGATCAAAGAAAGAATCATTACCCAAAGCGAGTATGACGAGATCGTTTCCGCGATCGAAGAAAAGCGTATGCCGCCGCAGAAAACTGGACTTGGAGGAGAAATATATATCCACGGAGAAGGTAATACGAGAGACTGGACCGCGGGATGCGTCGCCCTTGATAATAAAGATATGAAAGAGCTTTATGACGCTGTTGAAGTCGGAACTCCGGTGAAGGTAAATCATTAATTTTCAGGATCTGTATGTCACGTCATTATTTTCTGGCGGAGATTCTCATCACGGCTTTTCGGAAAGTCCTGACTTCAACTGTCTTTGTAGAATTACCGCCAGGATCATTATTTCATTAAACTCTTCTGCGAAATTCAGGATCTTGTTATTCGGGATTTGAAAATGTGGTTTTGGTCCATGAAATCAAAAAAGGTGAAAGCGACGAGCATGAATAGAGCCCATTGCCTTTCCATTACTTGACTATTTATCTTTGACAATTAATACTTTACATAAAAGTCAAGTTTGACAACATTATTTGATAAAAGAGGAATATAAAAACTTATGCCATATCCTGAAATTATGATCCAAGGGATGCGCCAGGAACTTGCGCAGTTGGGGATCGAAGAAACAAAAACGTCAGAAGATGTGAACAACGCGATCGAAAATACCGAAGGTACCGTTATGGTCGTCGTAAATTCGGTATGCGGATGTGCCGCTGGAGGGGTCCGTCCCGGGATCGCGATGGCGCTTCAGAATTCTGAAGCAAAACCGGACAAATCGATCACGGTTTTTGCGGGTGCAGATATCGATGCTACAGATACGGCGCGTGAAAAGTTTGCACCGTATCCGCCCTCGTCGCCATCGATCGCATTCCTGAAAAATGGCGAACTCGTGAAAATGTTTGAAAGAAAAGACCTCGAAGGACGTCCGCCGCAAATGATTGCGCAGAGTCTTGTTGAAGCGTTTGGGGAAGTTTGTACAAAAACCGAAGCTGCCAACAATTAGTTTTCAGCTCGAAATAGCGCAAAAAAAAACCGCCCGGATTTACCGCGGCGGTTTTTTTTACCGTATCAATATCAATCAGAAGTCCAGACATTATCGGCCGGATCGGAATCCGGAAAACGGCCGAAAGGATCAAGTGTGATCTTTCTAATTTTTCGGTCACCGAGGTCGAGCACTGCATTAAAGTCCCGGTCTCCGTCAAACCAAACTTCTTCAGGCCATCTGACGAGAACAGTATTCTCATTAAGCTTTTTGGCATTTGGCATCAGCCCGATGTCGCCGGGTCCGGCCGCAAACTCGACCTTCAGCACCACCGGCGATGGCATTTGACCCGCCTGATGAACGACCACCTCGGTTTTTCCGTTTTTTGTCTGAACCGTTTTTATTGAGCCGTCGACCGATTCCGTAGTAAAAAGCCAATAGTACCAAAACCAGTTCAGATCATGGTTCAGCTCTTTATTCATGAAAAACGCGAAATCCCATGGGGAAGGATGTTTGAATTTCCATGTTGCCATGTATTTTTTGATCGCCGCGTTCATCGCGTCATCGCCGACTATTCCTCCGAGCATCGAGAACATAAGCGGTGTCTTGCTGTAGGTTTGAAAACCATAAAACGGACCGCCATAGTTCGCATTCCACATCATCGGCGGTTCGTCTTCATCACCGCTGATTCGTCCATAGCGCTGTCCGAGGCCATCAACCGAATATGTTCTTCCCTCATAGTCAGCATCGGAAAGGATATTTGAATACTGATTAAAACCTTCATCCATCCAGCCGTATCGTGTTTCGTTTGTTCCGATCATCATCGGTATCCATTGGTGAAATGTTTCATGATCGGCGGCACCCTGATTTGAGTTGATCACCATTGGATATTCCATTCCGGCGCTCGGACCGTCCTGAAGCGTTAATTGGGGAAAATCATATGGAATCCAGAGATGTGAATAGAACTCGAGAGCGTGTCTGGTGATCTTTCCGGCATTCACAAATCGGTTTGCTCGTTCCGGCAGATAGAACATATAGATCGGAACGGGTCCTTTTTCAGGGATCGTTGCCCTGGTTGCTGTCCATACAAACTCGTTCGACGTTGCCCACGCAAAGTCGTTAACCTGGTCAGCCAGATAATGCCAAATCAATTTTTTGCCGGTCTGAGTTGATTTTCCGGGAGACCTTTCATCTTTTCCAACGATGGTGATCTCTGCGTCCGACATTAAAACGTTTGTCAGTCTTCCGCGAACTGTCGGAGTCAAAACCTCCTCCGGATTTTGCAGAACGCCGGTTCCGCTGACAAGCCAACCGGCGGGCATTTCGATCTTCACGTCAAATCTTCCGAAACTATTGTAAAACTCGGAAGGTCCGAGATATACGTTAGTTTCCCAGCCGCGCAGATCATCGTAGTTTGCCAGCCGAGGGTACCATTGAGTCGGCTGAAACAGCCGGTTATCCCATCGCTGCGTCATTCTGTGTCCGCGGCCGCCGTCTCCGCCGGGTAATTTTGTGTTCCAATCGATCTCGATCTTCGCCGTGCTCTTCGCACTGATCGGAGACGCGAGAGAAATAGTCGCTACGGTCTGATCCAATCCCGATACATAGGTTTTTCTTCGGTCACCGCTTTCCTCCCCGCGCCTTGGCGGCGCCGCTTTAAGATCGACTTCAGAGCCGTTAATTCGTATTCGCGTAACTATCATCCCGTCAGTAGTTTCGGCCGGAACAGAGAACCCGCGGGGGACTTTGGGTCTGAATATATTGTGATCCAAACGAAGAACTATTTCCTGCAATTCATCATTGCTGTTGTTGTGAAGCGAGATCGTTTCGCTTCCGGTGATAGTTGAGGTAGTCGGGTCAAGTGAGGCATTGATCACATAATCCGTATTCAGCTGCCAATAATTAGGTCCGGGGACGCCGGATAAATTCCTTGTGCCGGCTTTTAAGGCTTTTTTTATTGAATTTGTGAGCGGTATTTCGCGCCGGATCGCACGCTTTACAGACTCCGTTTGAAGGTTCGACCCCACCGGTATTATTGAGTATTTTGCTGCCCGGGTTTGACCAATTATCGTGCCCGATTGAATAAGAAGTATCAGAATAAGAAAACGCAGAATCATGAATGCCTCACTCGAAAAGTTGTTTTATTGGGAGCCGGTATAAAGATTGATCTTGAATACTTCAATTTGCCGGATTTATAAAATTATCATTAATTTCCGTCAAAAAACCAAATACATCGCGGAATCAAACGGACGGTTAGATCGGATCGACCGTTTTCAGATGTTTCAAATTTCTGATCGCTCCTTCCGTAATCAACAATTGCCCGACGGCGTAAGTCAACATTACTAAAACGCTTCCCAAAGGAAGCGGGAATACAAACCGGTTGATCGCCAATATCGAATCCGAAAGCACGAAAAGCACGGTTCCGGCAATGGATAATTTTGCAAAATCTTTATCGGGATCATCAAAACCGTGAACACTTGTAAAAAGCATCAGCGATATAACCAATGTGTAGATCACAACGGGAAACTTCAGATCACCAAGATAAGGGAAAAGGAAGATATAAAATAACGCAGCGTAAAGCAGCAGCGCTGTCAGTAATGATTTTTTGATTCGGTATTTCTCCCGGTTTGTGATCCCGATCAGCCGGTAATAGGCAACGTAGCAAAGATGGGCGGCAAGGAATGCAATAAGTCCGTATACAAAAAGAGACTCGCTGCGTTTTTCGATAAGCAGCACCACATCACCGATCCATGAAAACACCAGTGCTGAGATGATCAAAAACCGTATTCGGGAAAGCTGCACGGTTGTGCTTAAAAAATATGTCAGCAGGATCAGCATCAGTGAGGGTTTCGAAAGAAACTGCAGCCAATATATTTCGAATGCATTCGCAAAACTCTCAACGAACAGCATAACCAGGAAGATTCTGACAATAATCGAAAACCTCATTTGTTTCTAACGAATTCCTAAAACAATTCATCCATCGCTTCTTCCAGATTAGTCACGCCGATCACCCGTATGCCAAGCAGTTTTTCCAATCCTTTCTTGTTGGATGCGGGGAGAATGAGTTTCTTGAATCCGAGAGTCTGAGCTTCCCTTGCCCGTGACTGTGCCTGCAGAACACCGCGCACTTCTCCGGTCAAACCGACCTCGCCGAAAACCGCAGTTTCAGGCGGTATCTCGCGATTCTTAAAACTCGAAGCGATCGCGGCCACGATCCCGAGATCCGCTGCGGGTTCGTCGACTTCCAATCCGCCGGCTATGTTCACATAAACATCGTCATTTGCCAGCTGAAACCCGAGCCTTTTTTCAAGAACGGCGATCAGAAGAGAAGTGCGGTTGTAGTCAAAACCCTGGGCCATTCTTCTTCCGGTACCGAACTTTGTACCCGAAACGAGTGCCTGTACTTCGACAAGCATCGGTCTTGTTCCTTCCATACAAACGGTTACTACGGAGCCGCTGGCGCCTTCAGGGCGTTCCTCAAGAAACACTTCGGAAGGATTTCCGACCGGTTCCAATCCCCGATTCGTCATTTCAAAAACACCGATCTCATTTGCAGCGCCAAAGCGATTCTTTGTGGCCCGGATGATCCGGTGATTATGATGACGGTCTCCTTCAAAATACAAAACGGTATCGACGATATGTTCAAGTGCTTTCGGACCGGCGATCGAGCCTTCTTTTGTAACATGGCCGATGAGAAACACCGGGGTTGCCGTACTTTTTGCAAACATCATAAATTCGCCGGCAACTTCGCGAACTTGTGAAACGGAGCCCGGCGCGGATTCCAGTTTCCCGCTAAAAACGGTTTGGATCGAATCGACTATAATAAAATCGGGTTTAAGTCTCTCGGTTTCGGTAAGGATCGATTCGAGGTTTGTTTCGGGAAGCAGATAAAGATTCCCGGCATCCAGTCCCAGACGCTCACCGCGCATTTTTATTTGACGTTCGGATTCCTCGCCTGAAATATACAAGACTTTTCCACCGGTGCCGCTCAGTTTGTCCGCCACCTGTGAAACCAGTGTCGATTTGCCGATGCCCGGACTTCCTCCGATCAGGATCAGCGAGCCGCCGACGATCCCGCCGCCGAGCACACGGTCAAATTCTGCGATGCCGCTCGATGTCCGGGAATCGTCCTGCGACTCGATGTCTTTGTATGAAATGGGTTTAACGTCGCGGAACAGAGCAGCTCCCTTTGCGGGGATGCGTCCCGCAGCCTGGGCAGTAACCCGGAAGGTTTCTTCTACAAAAGAATTCCACGTTCCGCATTCACGGCATTGTCCGTTCCACTTGCGTTCCTGATTCCCGCATTCCTGACAAACGAAGATCGTTTTTGGTTGTTTTGCCATTACCAAAGATTAGTTGCAAAATTAAGCGATAGAATTTCTGAGTAATGTCCTATATCTTACAACTTTAAGTTTGAATTATTAACCGAAGAATATGGCATCCTACAGTCAACATGCATTTTCAGAAAAGGTAGCATTAGTCACCGATGGATCGAATCCGGTCGGACGGGCGGTTGCGATGCAGTTAGCGCTTTATGGTGCTTATGTTATCGCAGGATTCCCGCCTTCGTCTGGCGAACGAAGTGATGCGCTTGAAGAATTGAGATCGCTTGGGACACTCGCAAACGCGTTTGAAGCAGATGTTTCAAATGCCGAGGGTGCGGAAAACCTGATCGCTGAGGTCGGGAAGCAGTATGGACGTCTTGATCTGCTTGTAAATTGTCAGGATTTTCGTTCGGGATCGAGCTTTATTGATACGGATCCTGCGCTTTTTGACAAAACGGTCGACCGGAATTTCCGGTCTTTATTTTTTGTTACTAAATATGCGCTAAGTTTGATGGAGTCAAGACCACGGCCAAAGATCGTCAATGTCATTTCAAATTGCGATTCCGAAGAATCATCCAAGGATCCCGCTTATGTTGCGGTCAATTCAGCGGCGGTCGGCTTTATGACAGCTCTTAGGGATCTTCTTAGCAATAATTTTCGGATTAACACGGTCAGGGTAAGCGAAAAAGAAAAAGATCCAGGCAAATTCGATGTTCCCGACGACGAATTATTTCGAAGACGGAAGAAAGCAGAACCCGATGATGCTGCCCGAACGGTTCTTTACCTGCTGTCTTCTGAAGCGATCGGGATAAACGGTCAGGTTTTTGTCGTAGAATAGCGGAAACGGCGGCGAAACTATTAGAAAGGTTAAAATCGTGTTAAAATCGGAAGTGAAATGAGATCAGATATTCTTATTATAAGAATTTGCTTTGTCCTGCTGTTGGCGGTGGTTGCATGGATGCTGAATCCGCTGATGGATGTGGACACAATAAACCCATGGAATCTTAGTCTCGAGACAAAACGCGGTCTTTCGGCTATAGTCGGTGCACTTGTCGCAATTATCATAATTGCTTTTGAAATGAGGGTCCGCCGTGCAAGTCTGAAAACACTGATCGGTGCGGCGATCGGTTCGATTATCGGCATCGTTGGTGCATATCTGATCGGAATGCTGATCAGTTCTCAGGAAACTGCAGCAGTGCCTGCCGAGGTTAAAACGTTTCTGACGGTTTCGCTTGCACTTCTGATGGCTTACATCGGATTAATGGTGGGAGCTGCAAAAGGTGAATATATCGATCTTTCCGCGCTCGGCGGTGTATTTAGTGATAAAAATGCTGCCCGCGATTATAAGATCCTTGACACGAGTGTGATCATTGACGGCCGGATCGCGGACGTTGCAGAAACAGGATTTCTCGGAGGCACGCTGATCATTCCACAATTTATTCTGACAGAGCTTCAACAGGTGGCGGATTCTCCGGATTCCTCGAAACGACAGCGCGGCAGACGAGGACTCGATATGCTCCAGCGGCTTCGCAATAACAGCGCGCTCGATATTCAGATCGTTGAAACTGATTTTCCGAAAGTTAAGGAAGTGGATCTCAAACTGATCGAACTCGGACAACAGTTAAACGGAGTAGTTGTGACAAACGACTTTAATTTGAACAAGGTATCGGAACTGAGAGGCGTCAGCGTTTTGAATATCAATGAACTCGCAAACGCTCTTAAACCGGTCGTCCTCCCCGGAGAAGCGATGAAGGTATTCATTCTCAAAGAGGGGAAAGAATACAATCAGGGAGTTGCATATCTTGATGACGGAACGATGGTCGTTGTTGACAATGCCCGCAAGCTGATCGGTAAAACTGCCGAGATCGCCGTAACAAGTGTGCTTCAGACGACGGCCGGAAAAATGATTTTCGGACGGCTTTGGGAAGACAGCGCCGAATTGCATGAAAACAGTTCGAACATTCACGACACCCGTTCAGAAAATATCCGAAAGCAGGACAGCGGATTTCGCCAGCAGGGTATGGTCGAAGAGAGCTAAAGTCGTCACCCGCACTTCAGGCTATGAATACAGCGATAATCGTTGCCGCAGGAACCGGAAAAAGATTCGGTTCGAAAACACCAAAACAATTTCTGGAACTTCACGGTAAGCCTGTACTAATCCATTCCTTAGAACAATTCGAACGGTGCGAAGCGATAGACGAGATCATTCTGGTTCTTGCGGCAGCTGAAATTGAAGATTTTAGAAAGAATCTTCCTGCGTGGAATTTTACAAAAGTGTCTCAAATCACGACCGGAGGCCGGACACGAGCGGAATCCGTCAAAAACGGACTGGATCTGGTGAATTCTGAAAACACAGAGGTCGTAGCTGTGCATGACGGCGCGCGTCCGTTGGTATCACCTGAAGAGATATCGAGGACCGTTTCGGCTGCAAAAAAAACAGGTGCGGCATGTCTCGTCGTAAAAGTAACTGACACCGTCAAACTTCTAAGAAACGGTATGATCGCTGAAACCGTGAATCGGGATGACTTGGTAAAAGCACTAACGCCTCAGTGTTTCAGATACGATCTAATTAAACGCGGATTCGAAGGGATAATACCGGATGAAAATGTAACGGATGAGTGTTTTTTGATCGAAAAACTGGGTCTGAAGATCGAGCCCGTTTACGGCAGTTCCCGGAATATCAAGATAACGCATCAGGAGGATCTGAGGATGGCGGAATCTCTACTAGGTGACGGTTTATAAAAATGCGGATCGGATTTGGTAACGACATTCATCGGCTCGAAACGGGAAAGCCTCTGATAATAGGTGGAATCCTCATCCCGTCTGAACTCGGCGCGGTCGGTCATTCCGATGCAGACGTGCTGTATCACGCCGTCACGGACGCGATACTTGGTGCCCTGGCTTTAGGCGACATAGGTTCACATTTTTCTGACAGCGATGAAACGTGGAAAGATGCAGAAAGCAGAAATTTTGTAAAAGAAGCGGTGCGGCTTATGAAAGAAAGCGGCTATATTGTAGGAAATATAGACGTGACCTTAGGTCTGGAAAAACCGAAGATCAGGCCGTTTATTGATCAAATGCGGCGAAATCTTGCAGACATTCTGGAAGTTGAAATCGGAGATGTGAGTATAAAAGCAAAAACAGGCGAAGGTTTGGATGCAGTGGGCGAATGCCGTGCGATCAAAGCCGAAGCCTGTTGTTTACTTTTGAAAGAAAATTAATACTAGCGGTAAAAGCTCTCGTCGATTTCTACACCATAACGCTGAGCGATCCGCAAAACCTGATACCAGGTCTCATTGATCTCAGAGGTATTGTCAGAGTACACGGATTCTGATTCCGCATTAAATTCCTCGTTTACCCTTTCCTTCGATCTTACGTAAGCGGCCTGTTTTTTCCAGGCATCCATGTGTTCCCTCCACGCATACTGAAAGTCGCGGGGCAGTCCGGCATCGCTCATGCTTGATGAATTTTCAACGTATCTTAGAACCGTAAGGCGATATTTCGCATCGGCGTAGAGAGATTCATCATTTCTCAGATCTCTGTAAGCCTGTACTGCGATCCGGTGGCGCGCTTCGCCGTTTCTCACGTCGCGTCGGAGCAAGCTTTCGATCCTGCGGGCTGTGGATGAATCCGACCGCAATTGGTAAACTTGCGAAGTATTTGTTTCTTGAGGAAAGCCGAAAATGAGTCCGACAAGTGTGGATGAAAGACCGAATGTAAGTAGAAAAGCGACAAATCCTAAAATAATTTTCATCATAATCTCCTGTTAGTATTATGCTACATCTGCGACGGAAAGGGCAAAAGTTTTTTGCTGAAGCTTAAAAAACGCCGTTGTTAAACGGTTTCAATAAGCTGTTACGAAAATATGATACGACCGCAAGATATTATTTCGAGGAAGAGAGACGGCCAAAGGTTGTCTGACGGGGAGATAAGATCGTTTATTGAAGGGGTGACGAGCGGGTCCTGGGCCGATTATCAGATCACCGCATTGATAATGGCTATGTTTATTCACGAGCTTGATTCAGATGAGCAGTTTTCTATCACGAATGCGATGCTGGAGTCGGGTGAAAGGCTTGATTTTTCGGAGATTTCAAAACCGAAAGCCGATAAACATTCGACAGGAGGCGTCGGCGATAAAACTTCTCTGATAATTGCCCCCCTCGCGGCAGCTTGCGGGCTCGCTGTTCCGATGATTTCGGGAAGAGGGCTTGGTCATACGGGCGGGACGCTGGATAAACTGGAGTCGATCAAGGGGTTTGACGTTAATCTGACAACCGCCGCATTTAAAAAGATCGTCGGGAAATGCGGATATGCAATGACCGGTCAAACAGCCGACATCGTTCCCGCCGATAAGAAGATCTACGCTTTGAGGGATGCCACTGCAACTGTTCCGACAATTCCGCTGATCGTGGCTTCGATCATGTCAAAAAAACTTGCCGAAGGACTTGATACTCTGGTTTTGGATGTGAAGACAGGCAGCGGTGCATTCATGACCGAATTCGAAAATGCGAAACGACTTGCTGAAGCCATGGTCGAAACCGGAAATTCGTGCGGTGTCAAAACCCAGGCATTGATAACCGACATGAATCAGCCGCTCGGCGAATTTGTCGGGAATTCACTTGAGGTCTTTGAATGTATCGAGATCCTCCGGGGGAATATTTCTGAAGCCAATGAGTCGACCTGGACACTTTCGCTTGAGCTGACTTCGATGATGCTCGCCGCCTCGGGCGTTTGTTCGGATCCTGCGGAAGCCAGAGACCTTGCAGATTCTAAACTTAAAAGCGGAGCCGCTTTTGAAGCGTTTTCGGAAAATGTTGCGCTTCAGGGCGGGGATAGGCAAATCTGCGACGATCCGCAGTTGCTTTGGGATGAAGGGGTCCGGGAGTTTCCGGTTGGTGCAGAACGGACCGGATTTGTCTCGGGTATAGATACGACCGCGATCGGCAATGCGGTCTGCGAGATCGGCGGCGGCAGGATCAAGGCGGAAGACCCGATCGATCACAGCGTCGGGTTTAAGTGCGAAATGAAGATCGGAGAGTCTGTAAAACCGGGAGACGCGATCGGAAAGCTTTACTGCCGTTCGAACGATCAGGCTGCCGGCGTCATCGAAAAGATCAGATCGGCGTTCAAAATTGGTGAAGAAAAGCCCGAAGTTCCAAACCTTATCAAAGAACTTGTTGTATAACGGTAAATTTACTGCAAGCCCGTCAGAATCCTCCGTTCACTAAACAATTGGACGATCTTAATTTACAGACAGTACAACCGATAAAGATCTGAGCCAATCTAATTTCAAATCTCAAAGACAGGAGTTCTGGTAATGAAGAGTATTTCGTCGCGGATAAGTTTTTTGGTTTTGCTTTTGTTGGTCACATTGATGACAAGCAGCGTTTACCCGTTTAGAGACGGCACAGATTCTGAGATAAATGAAGAAAGTGCGAAGAAGAAGACCCTCGAAATGGTATTTGTTCTCGACACAACCGGTTCGATGGGCGGCTTGATCGAAGGGGCGAAGCAAAAGATCTGGAGTATTGTAAACGGCGTTATGAGCGGTAAAGACCGGGCAAACGTCAAGATCGGACTGGTTGCCTACCGTGATAACGGTGACGAATATGTTACAAAGATACAGCCGCTGACGGATGACCTCGACAAAGTTTACACAACTCTCATGGCCTATGAAGCTCGCGGCGGCGGTGATACTCCGGAAAATGTCAGACGAGCACTTGCGGACGGCGTCCATAAGGTCGAATGGTCAAAGAAGAATAAGAATTTGTCTCAGATCATATTTTTGGTCGGAGATGCTCCGCCTCATGAGGACTATCCGCAGGAACCCGATGTTCTTGAAACCACTGCAAAAGCCGTTAGTCAGGATATGATAGTAAACACGATCCAGTGCGGAAACTTAAACGGTACAAAAGAGATATGGCAGGAAATTGCCCGGCGCGGCGAAGGCAAGTATTTTGCAATTGCTCAGGACGGCGGAGTACAGGCGATCTCGACTCCTTATGATAAGGAGCTTTCCGAGCTCGGAGCGAAGATCGGAAGTACCTATTTGGCCTACGGAGGCGGAGCCGGTGAAGCAGGAAGAATGTTCAGGAAAAACAAGATGGAAGCTCAGGCTTCGATCGAAGATAGCGTTACGGCCGCTGCACCAAAAGTTGCCCAGGCAGACCGTGCGGTCAATAAAGCGATCAATTCACGAGCGTATTCCAATGACCTCCTTCAGGAACTCGAGAACGGAACGATCACCCTTAAGGACGTGAAAAAGGAAGATCTTCCGGATGAATTAAAGGATCTTTCTCCTGCGGATCTTGAAAAGGAGGTTCAGAAGCGTATCGACGAACGAAAGGAGATCCGGGCGAAAATCCTTGAGCTTTCCAAGAAACGTGATGCTTACATAAAAGCGGAAAGAGCGAAAATGGGTAAACAGGACGGTTTTGACAGTGCGGTTGAGGCAGCGCTGCTTGAACAAATGGCCAGGCCGTAAACATTTTTACAGACAGACGATCGGAAAGACAGAAGACCTTTGAGTTTTCTGTCTTTTTTATTACACTTAATCGAAATTATCGGTAAGATTAATTAAAAAGAAAAACTAAGCACTGCTTACGGATGGTGAATTGGTGATAGCGAATTCAAAATTTATTTGTGCGGTTCTCGGACTTGTTGCTTTCTCGTTACTGTTTTCTTCCTGCGGTTTTTCTGCCGCAGCAGTTGAGGACGAAGGGAAGATAAAAGTAGGGATCGTTTTTGATATCGGCGGAAAGAATGACCGGTCGTTCAACGCTGCCGCCTGGCAGGGTGTACAGCGTGCTGAGAAGGAACTCGACATAGTTCTGCGCGACGTCGAGCCCGGAAATCCTACGTCAATAGAGCCCGCGATGCGGGCGTTTGCCGAAAAGAACTTTGATCTGATAATCGGAGTCGGTTTTGCGCAGGGGCCGATTATGCAGAAGGTTGCGAAAGATTACCCCAATATCAAGTTTGCGATAGTGGACGGAGTAATATTTGAAGACGACGGAAAGACGCCGATGAAAAACGTCGCTTCGCTCGTATTTCGCGAGCATGAAGGTTCGTATCTTGTTGGAATGATCGCGGCGGCAAAATCTAAAACCAATACGCTGGGTTTTATCGGCGGTATGGATCTCCCGCTGATTCATAAGTTTGCTACCGGATATGAAGAAGGGGCGAAATCAGTGAAACCGGAGATCAGGATCGTTCAAAACTACGTTGGTGTAACGGATCATGCTTGGAACAATCCCGGAAAGGGAAAAGAACTGGCGCTTTCGCAGATCGAAAAAGGCGCCGATGTGATCTTTACCGCGGCGGGTAATTCAGGTCTCGGAGCTTTTGACGCAGTTGAGCAAGCAGGTACTGATAAGGAAGGCAACGCCAAAAGGTATGTGATCGGTGTAGATTCAAATCAAAATGCGCTTAAACCGGGGTTTGTTTTAACAAGCATGGTAAAACGGGTTGATAACGCGGTTTATGATGTTGTGAAGGAAGTAAAGAACGGGAAGTTTGTCAGCGGTTTTCATGTTTTTGGACTTGATAAGAATGGTGTTGCATATTCGCTCGATGAGTATAACCGAAATTTGATACCAAAAGATGTGATCGAAAAAGTTGAGGAATCAAAAAGAAAGATCGTTGCCGGTGAGATAAAGGTTACCGATGCAATGGCAAATTGATCATTGTAAAAAACTATGGCGTCCAGATATCTTAACTTCAATACCGTTGTGCTTTCGCTGATCGGACTTCTTCTCATCGCAAAAGGGGCGTGGAGTACTTACCGCTTTCGCGATTATGTTTTCGGCAGCGGTCTTTTCCTGCTGGGGGCAGGGATCATTATTTTCGGGCTCACAAATGGTTTCTCGGATCCGACGCCGCGCGGCAGAATGTTGTTCAAGATCGCCGTCCCTTCGCTGCTTCTCGGTGCCGTTATAACGGCATACTCAATGCGATTCTACTTTATGTTCTAATATGATCGAGATCAAAAATATTTCAAAAGCTTTTGGTGATTGCGTTGCCAATGCGGATGTTTCGATGAATATCGAACGTGGGACGATCCACGCGATCGTTGGTGAAAACGGCGCGGGTAAATCCACCATTATGAGGATCGTTTATGGTTTTTACTCTGCTGACAGCGGCGAGATAATAATTGACGGTATGCGAACCGAGATAAACAGTCCGCACGATGCGATCAAATTGGGAATCGGGATGGTTCATCAGCATTTTATGCTCGTCGATACAATGACGGTCGCGGAGAATGTGATTCTCGGAGCTGAAACCGGCGGTGCGGCAAATCTGGATCTCGATAAAGCAAACAAAGACATTCTCGCGCTTTCTAACGAGCTCCGGCTGGGGCTCGATCCGAAACGCTATATCGAAGATCTTTCGGTCGGCCAGCAACAAAAGGTCGAGCTTTTGAAAGCGCTGTACCGCGATGCAAATATTCTGATCCTGGACGAACCGACCGCGGTTTTGACACCGCAGGAAGTAGAGGACTTTTTTACGATCCTGCGGAGAATGAAAGATCAGGGCAAGACAATAATTATTATTACGCACAAGCTCGATGAAGTTTTGACCATTTCCGATAACGTATCAGTTATGCGTGACGGCCGTTCGGTCGGTGAAGTGAAGACTTCGGAAACGACCAAAGAAGATCTGGCGCGGATGATCGTCGGCAGGGAGGTCCTGTTAAGAGTTGAAAAAACAGACGCCGAACCGAAGGAAGTTGTTCTTAACATATCAGACCTCAAAGTAGACGGAAAACACGGCGTTGCGGTAAACGGAGTTTCGTTTAGCGTGAATGCGGGAGAAATTGTAGGAGTCGCGGGTGTTGAAGGCAACGGCCAAACGGAACTGATAGAGTCGATCGCCGGTTTGATCTCTTCAAATGATCAAAGCGGTTCGATCGAGTTTGACTCAAAAGATATCACTTCAGTTTCCGCACGAAGACGAAAGGAATTGGGGATCGGTCATATACCCGAAGACCGGCATAAACGCGGGCTTTTGCTCGAGTCTGATCTTTCCGAGAACTCGATCCTTGGTGTTCACTATCGTCCGCCTGCTGTTTCATCAGTTGGATTGCTCGACAGTTCGGGTATTAGACGGCGCGTTGATGAGATCATCGAGAACTTCGACGTCAGACCCCGGAATCCGGATCTGGCCGCAAAATCGCTTTCCGGAGGAAACCAGCAAAAACTTATAATCGGAAGAGAGTTTGAATTGGAGCCGAAGCTTTTGCTAGTATCACAGCCGACACGGGGCGTGGATATCGGTGCGATCGAATTTATTCATCGCAAGCTCATCGCCCTTCGTGATGCGGGCACGGCCATATTGTTGGTTTCAGCGGAACTTGAAGAAGTTACGGCGCTTTCCGATCGGCTTTTGGTAATGAGGGAAGGCGAGATCGTTGGTGAAGTAGATCCGAAAAAAGCATCGGTCGAGGAGATCGGACTCTTAATGACTGGAAGTGATTGAGGAGATAACACGAATATGAAATGGGTAGAAACAAAAACTGCAAAATTTATTGAAGAAGAGATCGTTGGGGTGCAGTTTCTTTCGTCAAACTATTCGCGGACAAACGCCGAACTGATCATTTTTCTCCGCGGCGGCGGCGAAATGAGATTTATGGGTGAGGAAGCGATCGAACTTTGGGAGCGATACGGAAATCCGGATGACGAATCCGATTCCTAAATAAAGTCCCTAATTCTTGCGACAGCAGACTCAAGATTTTCCATTGAAGTTGCGTACGAGAGCCGAAGATATCCGTCTGCACCAAAGCCCGCCCCGTCAGTTGTTGCAATGTGCATTTCGTTTAGAAGCTGATCAGCGAAGTCTGCGGAGGTTGTAAAACGGCCGCCGAGAAGTTTTCGAACATCCGCAAACGCGTAAAACGCGCCTTCTGGCATTTCAACACCAAATCCTTCAACGGTCTGCAGCGCGGGAATAAACCAATCGCGTCTTTTTTTATATTCGCTGAGCATTGCCTCGACAGCCTTAACAGATTCGTTCCGGTTTTCCAGGGCCCGCGCACATGCGTACTGGACAAACGACGTCGGATGAGTCGCGGAATGACTCTGAAGTTTTGTCATTTGCTTTGTCCAATCTTCGTTTGTGATCGTATAACCCATCCGCCAGCCTGTCATCGCGTAGGTTTTGGAAAATGAACCCGCGATACAGACATACTTTCGATATTCCTTTGGCAAACTGGCTCCCGCGAAAACTTCTGACGGCGGGTAGACAAAAAGCAGGTAACATTCATCGAGGATCACGTAAATCCCGTTTTCGACACAAACATCAACGATCCGGCGCATTTCTGCGGCTGGGACAACTCGTCCCGTTGGATTATTCGGAGAGTTGATGATAAGGAGTTTGGTTCTGTCCGTGATAGATTCCTTTACCTGATCGGCCGTCAGTATAAAGTCGGTTTCTTCGGTTTCTATATAAACGTTTCTCCCGCCGCAAAAATTTACGATCTCCGGAAACGTTACCCAGTATGGCTTCGGGATCAGAACCTCGTCGCCTTCATTGATGAGAGTTGTGATTGCGTTAAACAGTGCCTGCTTGCCTCCGCAGGCGGCGGCTACCTCGGCAGGAGAAACATCGCCGGCGAATTCGGCCGCATAATACTCAGCGATCGACTCCTTAAAGGATTTCATACCCGAAGCGGCGGTATATTTTGTTAAACCCATCTGAAGCCCCTCGCGGGCATATTCTTTGATGAATTCGGGTGTATCAAAATCCGGTTCGCCGACTGTCAGATCGATCACGGTATGGCCTTCTTCGCGCAGGCGGGCCGCAGATTGTGCCGCCTTTAAAGTGCTGGAACCGTGCATTTTGTTTATGCGGTTTGAAAATGGGTTTTGATTGGACATAGCTTGGAAAAATTGATAATTCAGGTTGTTTGTAAAAGTTAAAAAATTCAATTCGCAGCGAATCGGGAATTGCTTTTTCTTCCGAAAGATTTTTTCAGCCGGTTCGTACTCTCAGTCGCCAATTGTCCGAATCTTATTACAAATATTCAAGGCGGAAACCCGGCCCACATCTTTATAATTTGTTAACTGACAAACCAGAAAATGAAAACAAAAATCCCTCACAATTTGCCTAGTTTTTCGCGCATCTTTTCCTCGATCAGTTCCGGGACGAGTCCCTCAACACGGCCTCCGAGTGTGAATACCTGTTTTACGAGATGAGATGAAACATAAGAAAATTCTTCTGCCGCCATCAGAAAAACGGTTTCGATCTCGGGTTCGAGCCGCCGGTTCATGAGAGCCATTCTGAGTTCATATTCGTAGTCCGATACCGCGCGAATTCCTCTGACTATCGCGTGACCGCCGCGCCGTTTTGCGTAATCGACTAAAAGACCGCTGAATGATTCGACGATAAGCCTGCAGTCTTTTGAGTCAAAATTCCCGATAACACTGCGGATCATTTCGCATCTTTCATCGGGTGAAAACATCGGATTCTTATCCGGATTATTGAGAACCGCAATGATGATCTCGTCAAAGAGATCAACACTCCGCTCAATGATATCCATGTGTCCCATCGTTAAAGGATCAAATGATCCGGGAAAGATCGCGCGTCTCATTTTCTAAAATTTCTCCTCGAGAAGCTTTTTTGCACGCTCCTCGGTTTCCTTGTATTCGGGAATAAGTTCGGGCGTCGGCTTTGTTACAAGCACCTGCCGGAG
This sequence comes from Pyrinomonadaceae bacterium, assembly GCA_041394785.1. GTDB lineage: Bacteria > Acidobacteriota > Blastocatellia > Pyrinomonadales > Pyrinomonadaceae > Aridibacter. Next base: position 598,232 of record JAWKHO010000001.1, read on the forward strand.
ATGTTTTTTCGCATCATCATCTCTATCCAGGACCAAATAGGCTTCCGCGATGTGCAGGTGGAGATAGGTATTATCCGGATTGATCTCAAGGCCCTTCTTGAAATACTCTACCGCTTTTTCAGCGCTTCCGCCGGCCAGACCACGGGATCCAAGTTCAACCTGTCCCAGCGCGTCAAAAGAACTCGCGCCCTGATATTCCTTATCGATCTCGATAACCCGATTGAGCGAAGCCCGGATCTTATCAATCGAACTTATGCCGACCGTTACCGGACTTCTTCTGGATTGTTCTCCCAAAATTGCTGCATACCAGAAATGGCCGTCCGGTTTATCGGGACTCAGGCGAATTGCTATCCGTGCGGCCTGAAGTCCCTTCTTTAAGATCGGTTCACAGTTATCGTCACTCAAGGAACGACGGCTGCCGACAAAATAGCTATATCTCGCAAACTTCCATTCGACTTCGAAATTTCGTTTATTGGAATCGCGTCCCTTATCCAGGATCTCGATCGCTTTTTTTGCATGTTCGATGTCGCCGCGTTTTGCGAACAGTTCTGCGGATCTTGTCAGCGCTTCATGCGGAGGGATCTCAGATGTCGCTCCGACAACTTCCGCCGGATCCGCACCTGTTCCGCTGCATGAAATGAGTGCAAAAAAGGACAGGAATGTCAGTGATTTTATCGCTCGTAAATACATTGTAGTTACATTTGTGTAAGAATTCAGTAATAATCTCTCAATTAGGCCGTTTTGGGTCCGTATCGAGTTACCAAAATCTCTGATCTCTGTTATATTTTTAGTTAAATTCGAATAGCAAAGACATTTTATAGGCAATGACTAAGAAATCACAAGCGGCATCTTTCTACGATCTTGAAGGAACATTGGTCAGCACAAACCTCGTGCATACGTTGGGATTTTACGCCAGAAGGCAGCAGGGTTTGTTTTCCACGATAAAAAAGAGCGTCAGCACTGTCGCAAAGCTGCCTTTATTCGGTGTGACGGATCTTTATTCGAGGAACGTTTTTAACGAGTACTTTTTCCAAAGTTATAAAGGAGAGTCCGAAGATCGCCTTAGATATTTTGCGGATGAACTTTTTGAGGACGTGCTCAAACCCAATATTTTCCCTGGTACTGCCGGCCTTATTGCCAAATCAAAAAAACTCGGCCATAAACAAGTTGTCGTTACAGGCGCGCTCGATTTCAGCGTTGCACCGCTTGCGAGTTATCTTGGCATCGACGTCTTTGCCGCAAATCGACTTGAATTTGTAAACGGGTATGCTACCGGGCGCCTTCTTCCGCCGGTTATGGCGTCGGCAACAAAAGCTACGTGGATCCGGGAGTTTGCTGAGGACAATGACATAAATCTTTCTGATTCCTATTCTTATTCCGACAGCATTTCTGATCTGCCGATGCTTTCGATCGTCGGCCATCCGGTCGCGGTAAGCCCGGATTTCCGGCTAAAGCAAACGGCTCTTCAGCATGATTGGGCAATATTGGATCTGACTTAATAATATGAATGTTTTACGAGTTAAGCTTACTGTTTTTCTGGTAATAATGCTTTCGATTTTTGCTGTTTCGATCGCATCTTTTGCGAAGCCCTTTGGAGATCAAGATGAACCGAAGTCAAAGACGATCGACGCAAAAAAATTGATCGAAGACATAAGGTTTCTTTCTTCAGATGAGATGAGGGGCCGCAATACCGGTTCGCGCGAGAGTGAAGCTGCCAGAACCTATATACTCAAAAGATTTAAAGACTCAGGGGTAGAACCTTTCGGTGATAGTTTTTTCCAGGAGTTTTCATTTACAGACCGTAGGGAGAATGCGTTTAAGGGAACAAATGTGATCGGCCTGATCAAAGGAAAGACCGAACCCGGCAAATATATCGTCGTAACCGCTCATTATGACCACGTCGGCGCCCGGGAAGGCGAAATATACAACGGCGCGGACGATAACGCTTCCGGTACATCTGCGCTCTTTGCGATCGCCAAACATTTTAAGGAAAACCCGCCAAAGCGCTCGATAATTTTTGTTGCCTTTGACGCGGAAGAAAAAGGTCTTCAGGGAGCGAGATATTTTGTTGAGAATTTGCCGGTAAAGCAGGAAGAGATATTGCTGAACGTCAATATGGACATGATCTCGAGAAATGACAAAGGCGAGCTTTATGCAGCGGGAACTTTTCATTATCCGGAATTTAAACGCGTAATCGAATCAGTACAAAAAACCGCACCAATAAAGTTACTCCTCGGACACGATGATCCGAAACTCGGCCGGGATGACTGGACATCACAATCGGATCACGGTGCGTTTCACCGCAAAAAGATTCCGTTTATATATTTCGGCGTTGAAGACCACAAGGATTATCACCGTCCGACCGATGATTTTGAGAACATTCAGCCGCAGTTTTATGTCAATGCAGTTGAAACGATTGTGATGGCGCTAAGAGCGATCGATGAGAATCACAAAGATCAATAGCATCGTAGGGGCGACGGCTTGTCCTCGCCCAATGAGCGGAGCGAATACGCAGCGGAAAAGTTAGCCCGCGAAACACGCGAAAGGATGCGAAAATGAGTTTGAGAACAAGAAAAATAGTTTTCATTAGGAAATGAAAAAATAGAAGTTTTCCAGCCATTCGGCTGGTGGGCAGGCACAAGAACATGTCCCTACATTAATTTTATGGCACTTCAATTAAGACGAAAAACACACGAATCGGTGATCTATATAGACCGGGATTCGGCTCCGCGGATCATGCCTTTTGGCGAGGATTTTATCCTTGAGGATATTCCGATCGGCACACGCGTGATCTATCCGAATCCGCCGATCAAAGGCTTGCCGAACCGTGAAGCGGCGATCCGCTATGCGGTAAATAATCCGATCGATGCGAAACCGCTCTATGCGCAGCTGGAGCCGGGAATGAAGGTAACCATCGCGATGGACGACATCTCGCTTCCGCTTCCGCCGATGGCAACCCCGGATGTCAGACAGACGATGCTCGAAGTGGTTCTCGATATGTGTTATGCGAACGGTGTTGATGATATCCATCTGATCGTCGCAAATTCTCTTCACCGTAAAATGACCGAATGGGAAATGAAGCGGATGGTCGGAAGTACGATTCACAATGCGTTTTATCCTGACCGTTTTTATAATCATGATGCCGAGGATGAAGAGGGACTGGTGACCGTCGGTCATACGCATCACAAAGAACCGCTCCGAGTAAACCGCCGCGCGATGGAATCGGATCTGCTTATTTATTTGAATATCAATCTTGTTCCGATGGACGGCGGGCACAAATCGGTCGCCGTCGGTCTTTGCGATTACGAATCGCTTCGGGCACATCACGAACCGCAGACGATCATCGATTCCGATTCATATATGTATCCTCCCGATTCCGAGTTGAATCACAAAGTTCACCGTCTCGGAAAATTGGTGGACGAAAACCTCAACGTCTTTCACATCGAAACGGCGCTGAACAATAAAATGTTTGGTGAAGGTTACGACATCCTGACAAAAAATGAAGATGAATTTACATTTGCCGACCGGATGAAATGGGAAGGAATGAAGCGGACTTTCTCAAAACTTCCTCGAAAAGCGAGAAGAAAAATGCTCCATGCGATTCCGGCTCAATACGATGTTATTGCGTGTTTTGCGGGCGAAACTGAAAAGGTTCACGAGAAGATACTCGAAAAGAATTACCAACAATATATAGTTCCGATCAAAGGTCAATGCGACATAATGATCACCGGTATTCCGGATATTTCTCCTTATAACGTATATTCCGCGCTAAATCCGCTGCTAGTTCAGGTGATGGCACTCGGCTATCACTTTAACATGTATAAGAACAAGCCGCTGCTGAAAAAAGACGGCGTGATGATCATTACGCATCCGTGTTTTGACGAGTTTGATCACGATTTTCATCCGAGTTACATAGAGTTTTTCCACCGGCTGCTTCCCGAATCAAGGGATGCATTCTATCTGCGTGAAAAATACGAACGCGAGTTTGCCGAAAATCCGGCATATATCGAAATGTACCGGCGCGGAAACGCGTATCATCCGGCGCACCCGTTCTTTATGTGGTATTGGGGCGAAAACGGCAGACAGCATGTCGGCAAGGTGATCGTTGCCGGTGCGGAAAATGCGCACGTTCCCGAAATGCTCGGCTGGGAACGCGCCGATAATCTGACCGAAGCTATCGCTATGGCGAGAAGCTATATGGGAAGAAATGCGGAAATCTCTATGCTTCATCAACCGGTGATCGGTTTGTGTGAGGTAACGGATTAAAAGTTTGAGACGTCAATTTGGAATCTCAGAAATGTTGATTGTAAGTAGCCATTGAAGATGGCGATATATTTGTAGCCCACAGTGCAAACTGTGGGACCAGAATAATAAAAAATAAAAGCTATCGAAGATAGCGACATGAGTTTCGGAACAAATTAAATGTCGCGGTTTTCAACGGCTTAGAATTCTGATAAATGCAATTACCACGGTACCAGCCGTTGGAAAAGAACAACAAAACAATCAAGCTGCCCAAAACTGCGGCATAAAGAGAAAAAATGTCACATACCTACACAAATTTGATAACTCACAATGTTTTCAGTACGAAAGACCGTCGACGTTTAATCGGTGACGAAATCAAATCGGAATTGCACGCATACCTCGGCGGTTTGGTGAAAGAATTAAAAGGCAAACCGATCAAAATAAACGGGATGGATGACCACGTTCATCTGCTCGCCACACTGCCGCCGACGATCAGTACATCCGATGCGATGCGTTTTATCAAATCGAATTCATCAAAATGGGTGAGCGAAAAACTTGACAAAGCGTTTGAATGGCAAAAAGGTTACGGAGCATTCAGCGTCAGCCGTTCGGGAATGGATGCGGTCGTGAAATATATCGAAAATCAGGTAGAACATCATGAAAAACGAAGTTTCAGAGCGGAGCTTTTGTTGCTGTTAAAGAAATACGAAGTCGAGTGTGACGAAGAATATTTGTGGAAATGATCAAGTATGGATTCCAGTGATTGTTTGCGGCATGAATTTGAAGATCGAGTTGTAAATTCGGGTATTAAGTCGGTGAAACCGACGGCATATTTGTAGCCCATATCGCAAGATATGGGAATTGAAATCAGCGAGAATCAAAACCGTCGAAGACGGTGACATAAGTTTGTCGCGGATTGTATGCCGCCGATTTCAACGGCTTTAACAATTTTTGCATTGCGTTCCCACTGTTTGCACCGTGGGCTTCAAATATAGCGCCGTTTTCAACGGCTGGTTGATTTATGAATTTGATAGCTCAAATAAATTCACACGAGTGGCTCTTTTTAGACAAATTGATCGAAGAGAACGATTTGCAGCTTGTCTTATTTGTAGCAGAGGCAAAAACGGATCAGGACACAGAAGGAGACTTAAAAGACATTCTAGAATTTGCACCGTCTACCAAAATCAATCCGATAATTTCGGATGAAAATTGTAAGAGATATAAAATAACATTTGAAAACTATTTGATTTACTCCGTTGCAAATGAATCATTTGTTGATTGGGATGAGAACGAGAATTTCGAAGGTAACCTGTTCAGGAAATATTCGAAGTCGAAGTTCCTGGATTACATTCAGAGGGCGGTAAATGTTGAATATGCACAGATTTTAATGGATGAAGGCGAATATCATCATTTTTGTATTTGTTGCTCGAATCAAATTATTGATGTTGCTTCTCCTGCTCAACCGATTATTGAAGAATTATCATAATGAAATTATCACCAACCGAAATATATAAAAATAAAACCATCTTCTTCATAGGCGGCACCGGGTTTGTCGGCAAGGTTACGCTTTCGATGCTGCTTAATAATTTTCCCGATGTCGGACGCGTTTATGCGATCGTGCGGGCGCGGAATGAAGAGGAAACGCTGAATCGCTTCTGGAATTCCGTTGTACCCTCGCCGACGTTTGATCCGCTTCGGGAGAAATACGGAGATAAGTTTGAAGAGTTTATCCGCGAAAAGGTAGTTCCGGTAAACGGCGACGTTTCGGCAGATTTTCTCGGAATGGAGGAGGATCAGGCGAAAAAGATCATGGCGGACTGCGATGTGATCATCAACTCAGCGGGAAACGTTACCTTTAATCCGCCGCTCGAATCCGCACTCCGGACAAATGTGACGGGAACAAACAACGTTCTCGGTCTCGCGCGAATGATGAAAAGACCGTGTCTTGTTCATGTTTCGACGTGTTTTGTCGCCGGAAAGAGAAGCGGGTCGATCTGGGAAAACGAACCTGTTGCCGGATATTTCCCGCGAAGGGAAGAACTCGTCGGGACGACTTTCGATGTTAATCAGGAGATCGAAGACTGCGCGCGGATCTCCGAACAAGCGCGTCAGGAAGCCGATGATGCGGTAAACATCGCCAAGTTTCGCGAACTTGCGCGTGAGCGTCTGATGGAAGAAGGACGTGATCTCGATGATGAACAGGCGATCAGATCGGCGATCTTCCGCGAACGAAAGATGTGGGTCCGCGAAAGGACCACGGAACTCGGCGAAGAACGCGCGGATTATTGGGGCTGGACAAACATTTATACATATTCAAAATCACTTGCCGAACAGATCGTTGCTCAGCAGGACGATATCGTGAAAGTTCTTGTCCGTCCCTCGATCGTTGAAAGTTCGGTGAAATATCCATTTCCGGGCTGGAATGAAGGCTTTACGACAACCGCGCCGCTGATCCTTATCGCACTTCGGGGACAGCCGGTGATTCCCGTAAACGAAAAACTGGTTTTGGATGTAGTGCCCGTCGATATGGTCGCCGGTGTGATGCTCGGCGCCGCGATGGAGGCGATGGTCAATGATGAGCCGCCGCTTGTTTTTCAGGCTTCGACCGGAGACAGCAACCCCAATGATATGAAGCGGATAACGGGGCTTGTCGGGTTATATAAAAGAAAGCACTTTAAAGAAAAAGAAACCGGAAATTCTCTTGTCAACCGTTTTCATAAGATGGTTGAAACATCCCCCGCAACCCAAAAAGCCTACGAGCGGACCTCAACGCCAATGCTTAACCGCATGGCAAAAAGAGCGAATTTCATGCTCGAGAAAGTTACACCGGAATGGGGCGGCGGAAGGATAAACGATATTGTCGCCGACGTGCGGAAGGGGATCGACGAATTCGAACGGACGACACAGGAGACAATGGATGCTTTTGCGATGTTCAAGCCGTTTATGGTCGATAACGAATACAACTACCGTTCGGATAACGTCCGCGAATTGATGTCGAATATCAGAAAAAGCGAAAAAGATCTGCTTCCGTGGTACCCGGAAAGTCTTGACTGGTATGACTATTGGCTCAACATTCATTTCCCGGGACTTCGAAAATGGGTACTTCCGCAGCTCGAGGAAGATCTCAAAGCGGTTGAACGCCGCGATTACACCTATAAGGATCTGGCGGATCTTTTCGATACTGCGACAAAACGTTTCCCGACGCGTGTTTCGATGAAGATCGAGCGAAACGGAAGACTTGAGCAGTATACATACGAAGATGTCCGCGAATTGACATTGCGCGCTGCAGGGTTTCTCGCGCACAAGGGAATCGAACCCGACGACCGCGTTATCCTCTTCTCGCATAATATGCCCGAATGGGGAATGGCGTATTTTGGAATTATCAAAGCCGGTGCAACCGCGATCCCGATCGATCCGGCGAGTTCCGTGGATGAGATCATCAATTTTGCAAGTGCCGGCGAGGCTTCGGCGATCCTCATCAGTCCGAAACTGCTCGAAGAAAATCCGGAATTGGCTGAACGAATCAAAAAGGAAAAATTAAAAATCCAAACGTTTGTTTTTGATGATGTTTTTGAAATGCCTTCGGAAACGGAAGAAGCAAAAAGGCTTGCGCTTCTGCCAAACCGGATCGTAGCAACCTCGCCGGCCTCGCTGATCTTTACATCGGGTACAACGGGAACTCCGAAGGCGGTAATGCTTTCGCATAAGAATTTTACATCGATGGTTTCGATGCTTTCGAGTGTTCTTGAAATGACGGTTGAAGACGGCATATTGTCGGTGCTTCCGCTCCACCACACTTTTGAATTTTCGGCCGGTTTCCTGACGCCTTTTACAAACGGAACACAGATCCGCTATCTCGAAGAATTGTCGAGCGACGAACTTTCCCGGGCTATCGAAAAAGGACACGTCACCGGAATGGTCGGTGTCCCGGCGCTCTGGGAAATGCTTCACCGCCGTATAAAAACGCGTCTTCGCGACCGCGGAGACTGGATCGCCGACATTGCCGACAATATCATCGATTTCAATGCCTGGATCCGTGACAACACGCCGTTTAATCTCGGACCGGTGATCTTCTTCCCGATCCATGAAGGGATGGGCGGCCGTATGCGTTACCTGATTTCGGGCGGTTCCGCGCTAAGCGAAAAGGTTCAGAAAGATCTTCACGGTCTCGGTTTTAATGTTCTCGAAGGCTACGGGTTGACGGAATCTTCGCCGGTTCTTACGGTCACCAGACCTGAAAACAAGATGCTCAAAGGCAGCGTCGGTAAACCTCTCCCCGGAGTGGAAGTAATGATCGATTCTCCCGACGCAAACGGCGTTGGGGAAGTGCTGGCCCGCGGTCAAAATATCATGCTCGGCTATTACAAAAACGAGCAGGCAACTGACGAGGCGATCGACGAGGACCGCTGGCTGAAGACCGGTGACCTCGGAAAACTCGATGACGATGGGAATCTCTATATCGTCGGGCGTTCGAAAGATGTGATCATCGATTCAAACGGCAAAAATATCTATCCGGATGAGATCGAAGATCTTTACGGAAAATCCGATTTTATAAAGGAACTTTCCGTGGTCGGTTTGCCTGATGAAAACGGCGGAGAAAAGATAGCATCGCTTGTCGTTCCCGATTACGAAAAAGATATTTCGCTCACGCGTGCGGAAACAAACAAGGAAGTAGAAAAACATTTTCGCGAAGTTTCGGCGACGCTGCCATTTTTCAAGCGCGTACAGGTTTTGCATTTGACGCCGTTTGAACTTCCGCGCACGGCAACCCGCAAGGTAAAACGTCCGGAAGTTGTCGAAATGATCGAAACTCTGGAAAACCGCGCAAAAAGTAAGACCAATAAGGTTGTCGAATCAAAAGGCGATGACAATGTGTTGTGGATCCGCAAGATCGTTGCGAGCGTTTCAAATCAGCCTCTCGCAGAGGTTGCGTCTGATTCGCGTTTGACAGACCTCGGATTCGATTCCCTGATGTTTGTCGAACTCCAGGGGGCAGTTGAAGACGGCGGCGGCCGTGTATTGTCTCCTGATGAACTCAACGAAGTCCAAACGGTTCGTGAGCTTTTGACCGCAGTCCAGCGGGTCGATAAGACAAAACGGATCGCCGATGAGCCGCAGATCGAAACAAAGGATGATGAGATAAAGGTGCCGCTGATATTAAAAACACTCGGTAACCGGTTTGTCAGTTTTGCGCAGAAGACGCTTTACGAAAACATACTCGAAACGAATATCGAAGGGCGTTCAAACGTGCCTCCTCATACAAACTTTATCGTCTCTTCAAATCATGCTTCACACCTCGACATGGGGCTGCTGAAGTTTGCGCTCGGCGAGGAAACCGCTGATCAGACCGTTGCCGTTGCAGCGGCTGATTACTGGTTTGATACCAAATACAAACGTGCTTACATGAACAATTTTACGTCGCTCGTACCGATCGAGCGTTCGGGAAGTTTGCGCACATCTCTTCGTCATGTCACACAGATTCTAAAAGAAGGATATAACTGTCTGATATTTCCCGAAGGAACGCGGAGTCTGACGGGCGAAATGGAAGAATTCAAACCCGTGATCGGATATCTTGCGCTGAATAATAAGGTCGGAATCCTGCCGATCTATTTGTGGGGAACCTTTGAAGCATTCCCGAAGGGAACGACTGTACCGAAGGTTGATAAAGTGGGCTCGAAGATCGGTGCAAAGGTCGGAAGATTTCTCGAATACGAAGAGCTTGCCGAAATGACAAAAGGAGTGCCGAATGCCGAAGCATACCGACTTGTTGCTGCCCGCGTTCAGCATGAGGTGGAAAATATGCGCGATGGTAAGAAAGATAAATTTGACGTAAAAGCGGTGCGGAAGAAATGGAAAGCCGAGCGGAGAAAGACTAAAAAGAAAGAACCGGTGATCGATGATTAAGCGAAACGGGTTTAACGCAGAGACCGCGGGGAACGCAGAGGGTTTTATACTAACCTTAAATTTCGTAAATTGATCCAAGGTATCTTATTTTAGAGGCTGACATTTTAAAACTCTGCGTTCACCTCGGTCTCTGCGTTAAATTACTGCTTTGAAAACTATGGAACTAAACGACATTAGCGGGAAAATCATTGAATGCGCTATTACGGTTCATAGAGCATTGGGGCCCGGAATGTTAGAGAGCGCCTATGAAGCATGTTTAATGTATGAATTGAAAAAGCATGGTTTGAACGTTCAGCATCAATTAACTTTACCCATTTTTTATGACGGAATAAAACTAGAAACGGGCTATCGAATAGATCTGTTGGTTGAAGAAAGTGTGATCGTAGAAATGAAAACGGTTGAAAGGGTTTTACCTGTTCATGAGGCACAGCTGCTATCCTACCTTAGAATGAGTAAATTAAAACTCGGATTGCTGATAAATTTCAATGTAAAAATGCTGAAAAATGGCTTGAAACGCGTCGTAAATAACTTTTGAACGGATTCGTGCTATTGCAATTTTTTAGACACAGAGACCGCGGGGAGTGCAGAGATTTAAAGAAGTTTGATCTAAGGTTTTTGTCAATAAAATTTGTTTTCCCTAAGAAAAATGTAAAAATCTCAGCGATCCCAGCGGTCTCCGCGTTAAAAAACTTTTATGAATAAATCTATCTTGCTGATACTTCTATTTTCACTAAACGCAATGGCGCAGACTTCTGCAAATTATTTTCAATATGTAAACCCTCTGATCGGAACCCAAAAGATGGGTCATACATACCCCGGGGCAACTGTTCCATTCGGCTCTGTCCAGCTTTCGCCGGATACGGATCAGCAGCCGCACAATATTGGCGGGAAATACAATCCGGATACTTATAAATACTGCGCGGGCTATCAATATGACGACAGCGAGATCGTCGGGTTTTCGCACACGCATTTTTCGGGAACGGGGCATTCGGATCTCGGCGATTTTCTGATAATGCCGACCGTCGGAGAACTACAGCTTGAACCGGGAACAAAAAATGATCCGAAAAGCGGATTTCGTTCAAAATTTTCTCACGAAAATGAAACCGCTGAGCCGAATTACTACAAAGTCCTTCTAGATGATGACGGGATCCTTGCCGAAATGACCACGACGACACGCGTCGGTTTTCATCAATATACTTTTCCCGAAAGTGACAATGCGCACATCATCCTCGATCTGATGCACGGCATTTACAACTACGGCGAAAAAAATGTCTGGACATTTGTTCGCGTCGAGAATGATCATACGATCGTCGGTTACCGCCAAACCAATGGTTGGGCGCGGACGCGTACGGTTTATTTTGCGATGGAGTTTTCAAAACCGTTTAAGAATTACGGCTTCAAGAATTACGAAAAGCAGGATTACAAAGGCTTTTGGAGAAAGTTTGACCAGACAAAGAATTTCCCTGAAGCGGCGGGAAAACAGATCCGCGCGTATTTTGATTTTGATACAAAAGAGAATGAAACGATAAAGGTAAAATTCGCACTTTCGCCGGTTTCAACCGAAGGCGCACAGAATAATCTCAAAACCGAAACGCCGGACTGGAATTTTGAAAAAGTAAAAAAAGCCGGACAGGAGGAATGGAATAACGAACTCGGCAAGATCGCCGTAACTTCAGCAGATAAAGGGGAACTGATCAATTTTTATACAGCGCTTTATCATACGTTTTTATCCCCGACCGTCTATATGGATACCGACGGTAAATATAAGGGTCTCGATCAAAATGTCCATACGGCAAAAGACTTTACAAATTACACGACGTTTTCGCTTTGGGACACATACCGCGCGCTGCATCCGTTTTTCAATATCATTCAGCCAAAACGCAACCGCGACATGATCAATTCGATGCTCGCTCATTACGACCAGAGCGTCCATAAGATGCTGCCCGTCTGGTCGCATTATGCAAATGAGAACTGGTGCATGATCGGATACCATTCCGTCTCCGTTATTTCCGACGCGATCGTAAAAGGCAATATCGAAGGAGTCGATGCAAAACGGGCACTTCAGGCGATGGCGCAGACCGCGCGGACAAAATACTATGACGGAATCGAACATTATATGGAGCTCGGTTACGTCCCGGACGATAAGAACTCTTCTTCGGTTTCAAAAACGCTCGAATATGCCTACGACGATTGGGCTATTTCGCAGGCTGCGCTAAAGGTCGGGGATCGCGCTATTCACAACGAATTTCTGAAGCGTTCGAGAAATTGGGAGAACGTTTTTGATCCTACAGTCGGATTTATGCGGCCGAAGATGTCAGACGGGACATTCAAAGACAAGTTTGACGCACTTCAAACCCATGATCAGGGATTTATCGAAGGGAACGCCTGGAATTACAGTCTTTATGTTCCGCACCGTCCGGATCAGCTGGCAGAAAAACTTGGCGGTAAAAAGAAATTCGCCGAATATCTAGACGAGCTTTTTTCGATGGATCTGCCTGATGAATTTTTCGCCGAAACCGAGGATATTACCCGGGAAGGAATAATTGGGGGTTATGTCCACGGCAATGAACCTGCGCATCACGCCGCATACCTTTATAACTGGACAGACGAGCCGTATAAAACCCAGGAACGCGTGCGGATGATCCTCAAACACCAGTACAAACCGCAGCCTGACGGTCTCGGCGGAAATGACGACTGCGGTCAGATGTCGGCATGGTATCTTTTTTCGGCGCTGGGGTTTTATCCGGTCGCTCCGGGCAGTGATCAGTATTCGCTCGGAAGCCCGGCGATAGAAACGGCGGTGTTGAAGTTGGAGAATGGTAAAACATTAACGATCGTTGCGGAAAATCAGAGTGATAAGAATATTTATGTTCAAAGTGTTTCCGTAAACGGCAGGAAATTAGACCGGACATATATCACGCATTCGGAGATCATGAATGGCGGAAATATTGAGTTCGTGATGAGTGATAAGCCGAAGGTTTAATTTTTTGATTATATTTGACTATAAATTGTTGATTTCAAAATTGTATGTCTTTAGTCGCGTAGCGACATTTGATTTTAGCCGTGCGTTTTAACGCACGGTTAAAATAAGATTTTATATGGATAGTAGCGATATTCGGTTATTAATACCAAAAGACAAACATGATATCGAAAATGCCCAGCGTGCGATTGAAATCGGATATCCTGCGGTTGAACCTATATTGCCGGAATTACTTGAATGGCTACAGGATCTAAATTGGCCCGTTGCTCGAGTCCTTGCTCCATTCTTATCATCGGTCGGTAAGCCGCTGGTTCCTTATATTTGCGAAATATTCAAAACCGATGATGACATGTGGAAATACTGGATCATAACGACAATTCTGGAAGAATCAGTCGAACTGGCAAATGCATTTCGAAATGAGATTGAACGGATCGCCTATTCTCCAACAGATAACGAAAAGGATGAGCGCTTAAATGATACCGCTCTTGATTTACTAAAGAAATATGGTTGGCAAAAGAGTTAATTTTAACTTCTGATTTGTCGATTTTTTGACACATCACAATATTGATTATCACCTAAAATATCGTTTCGATTGATTCGATCGTCGCTGACGCGACTATAAATTTTGCGCGAACTTCCCGTGCGTTGAAACGCACGGCTAAATTCAGCTAATCGCTATGCGATTTAAGAAGAAGTTTATGAAATATATCTTTAAATCTTTGTTCATTATTTGTTTAACTTGTGTATTTTTGACACTTGGCTACGGCTGCGAACCCGAAATATATAGCGTAAAAGCAAAAGCTGTATATGGAAAAGTTGTTGACGAAACTAACTCACCAATTCCAAATGCAAGCGTACAAGTTCATAAATATATAGACGAAGGTGAAGACGAACTTTTAGCAGAAACAAAAACTGACCAATTTGGAAGATTTTATATTAAGAAATTGCCTTCAGGGAGATATAGAATAAGCTCAAAAGCAGACAGTTTTGCGACTACTGCTGCTGGTCTAAATTTGAGAAACTCAGACGAAAATGCTCCCAGTAAAGAAATAATTATTAGCTTAGTTCCTATTGAAAAATGCACAGGGGAAATAAAACTCCGAAACATTCAAAAAGTAAATGAAAAGCAAATGGCAAAGCGTGTCAAAGCCGAATTCCTTCACGCCTGGAACGGGTATAAAAAATACGCATGGGGACATGATGATCTTTTACCTTTGTCAAAATCTTACAAAGACTGGTACGGCGAAACGCTTCTTATGACGCCGGTTGATTCTCTTGATACGCTTTATTTATTGGGCCTGAAGAAAGAAGCCGACAAAACGCGGAAGTATATCACCAAAAATCTCTCGTTTGACAAAAACCTTGACGTACAGAATTTTGAGATCACGATCCGGCTTCTTGGCGGTTTGCTTTCGTCCTATCAGTTGACGGGCGACAAGAAACTTCTCGATCTTGCTGAAGATCTTGGAACACGTCTTTTGCCGGTTTTTGATTCGCCAACCGGTCTGCCCTACAAATACGTCAATCTGAGAACCGGAAAAACAAAAGGCGAGATCTCAAATCCGGCAGAGACCGGAACACTTCTTATCGAATTCGGAACGCTGGCAAAACTTACAAACAAGCCCGTTTTTTATGAAAAGGCAAAACGTGCACTTGTCGAAACCTACAAACGGCGGTCAAAGATCGGTTTGGTCGGAACACGCATAAATGTTGAAACCGGCGAATGGACAAACACCGGAAGCCACATCAGCGCCGAGATCGATTCCTATTACGAGTATCTTCTGAAATGCGCGATCCTTTTCGGCGATGAAGACTGCCGCAAGATGTGGGAGGAATCGATCGCCGTGGTCAATAAATATAACGCCCATGAGCTGCGCGGAGAACTCTGGTACGGACATGCCGATATGAATACCGGAAAACGAACCGCGACAACATATGGCGCGCTCGATGCTTTTTTTCCGGCAGTCTTGGCTTTGAGCGGCGATCTCGAAAGAGCCAAACGTCTGCAGGATTCGAGCTTCAAAATGTGGAATAAACACGGTATCGAACCCGAAGAGTTCGATTACATAAAGATGGAGGCGGGACATCCGGGCTATCCGCTTCGCCCCGAGATCGTTGAATCAACCTATTACCTTTACCGTAAGACGGGAGATGAAAAGTACCTTCAAATGGGGAAGAGTCTGTTTGAAGATTTTGTAAAATACTGCAGATCCGAGGCGGGTTATGCGGCGCTTAAAAGTGTGGTAACAAAAGAAAAAGCGGATTCGATGCAGAGTTTTCTCTTTGCCGAAACTTTCAAATATTATTATCTGCTGTTTGCTCCAAAAGAAACTTTGGATTTTGAAAATGTGATCTTTAATACCGAAGCTCATCCGATCCTGAAAACGTGGTGAGGATCTAGAAATTCGCCATTTGCGCTCGAAGTCGGTACGCCTTGCGAATCACAGGCGCACCCAAAAAATTGTTTGGAGGTCTTTGAAACCGGATCGCCGCTGCTAGAAACACGTGCCGGCTAGGCCGCCGGAAGTGCTTAAACAAGCCTGTGTGCAGCAGGCGCCGGGGTTATTAAGGTTGCACGGGCCGTTTAACGGAACACAGCAGCGCGTCGTACAGTCAAGTCCCGGACAGCAAGTGGCGGCGCTCGCACAGTTTGTTCCGACCGGGGCGCAGCTTTGAGCATACGTAACCTTCGGAGCAAACACACCGGTGATTATCGGAAGCGCAATCGCCGAAAGTGCGGCCTTTTCCATTATCTTTCTTCTTGATAATCCGTTTGCAGGTCTTTCGGCCAAAAGGCCTTCGCGCTGGAAACCGTCGATCGCCAGCTGGATGATGCCTTCATTCAGATCCTTGTTTTGAAGAAGTAGATCTTCAATGGCGGTTTTGCCGTCGCAAGCGTTGAAAACAGTTTTTGCCGTTTCGTTCAAACTGAAAGCGCGGTTTATTTGCAGGTCGTAGATCAATAGATCTTTGCCCGACTCTTGTAAAACCAGACCGCTCCGTCTGGCCAAAGGTAGATTTTTCATTTGATCACCAGGATTTATTAAATTGTATTGGAACGACCTCTACCATATTGGCACAGGAGTGGTTTGTCAAATTTTTTGCAATTTCGCTGAATTCCGGGTTCGAAATTGTGACGGCTTCGAAGTAACTGATAAAATGGTTAACCGCAAAGGCCGCTAAGGACGCGAAGGTAACAAGAGTTTTTTTAGTTTTGGTAACACGTATAACAACAAACGCGTCGCCCGAGAAGAAAACCAAAAACTTTCCCGCTTTGCGTCCTTAGCGACCTTTGCGGTTAAATTTCTTATGGCAAAATCAAAAGCACTTGCTAAAACAAATAAAAAGATCCTGATCACCGGCGGAACGGGATTTCTCGGTACACATATTGTCCGGCAATTTCTGGATTCGGGCGAAAAAGATCTGCGCGTTATGGCGTCATCCGTTCCGGAATGGATGACGGATGAGGGCGTCGAAGCCGCAGTCGGTTCGGTTACAAATACCGAAGATGTAGCGGAGGCAGTTAAAGGAGTATCGGCGATCTATCACCTCGCCGGAAAGGTGTCGAGAGACAACGATGATGCGGCCGTGATGAATAATATTCACATACAGGGAACAAGAATCCTGTGTGAGGCGGCAGCGGAAGCCGGTGTAAATACCTTTGTACTTGCGTCATCGAGCGGAACGATCGCGGTTTCTGAGGATAAAGATGTTTATGACGAAACCTATCCTCCTCCGATGGAGCTCATTTCACGCTTCGCGTATTACTCTTCAAAGTTTTACCAGGAGAAAACGGCACTTGAAAACTTCAATGGCAAGGGGCAAAAGCTTGTTATCCTCAATCCCTCTTTGCTATTGGGGCCTGGTGACGAACGGCTGAGTTCGACAAAACCGGTGCTGGATTTTCTCGCCCGCAAGCTGCCGTTTACACCTTCGGGAGGATTGAATTTTGTCGATGCTGCGGATGCTGCTGCGGCGTTTGTAAGCGCACTTGAAAAAGGAAGGCATCAGGAAAAATATTTGATCGGCGCCGAAAATATGACGTTTGCAGACTTTTTTGGACGGCTCGAACGCCTGAGCGGTGTTGCCGCACCGATGATCAGGGTTCCGAAGTCTGTTTCGGTGCCGGCGGCGGGGATGATCGATTCGTTTTTCAGAAACTGGAATCGGACGCCTCCCTTTGAAGCAAAAGAAGTGGAGCAAGCCGAGCTTTTCTGGTATTTCGATTCTTCCAAGGCGAAGGAAGAGCTGGGATTTGACCCGCGCGATCCGCAGGAAACACTCAACGACACGATCAAATATCTGCGCATTAACTTTTTAGGCGAAGGAATTTTTGAATAGAAAGCAGTATCAGTACTGCGAACGACAGTGAGCGCCATGGATCGGTGCGGCGACTGCCCGCAAAGAGCCTGTTATTACAATCCCTAAATCACTTAGCCACCGGAGTTGGTAAAAATGTTCACTGTCGTTCGCGGTACGGATATATCAGCGCGATCCGCAGGAAACACTCAACGACACGATCAAATATCTGCGTATTAACTTTTTAGGTGAAGGATTTTTGGGATGGGAAATCTAACCGCAAAGGCCGCTAAGGACGCAAAGGGAAGAAACGCTTTTTTTAGTTTTGGTAATAAGCATAAAAACAAATGCATCGCCCGAAATGAAAACAACGAAATTTCCCCCCTTTGCGTCCTTAGCGACCTTTGCGGTCAACACTACTTATAAGTTTCCAGATACTTAGGTTTTCTTCTCGCCTTTGTCGCCTGTTCCCAGGAATAGGCGATCCTGATCAGCACGTCTTCCGAAAACGCACGTCCGAAGAAGGAGATCCCGATCGGCATTTCACTTAAAAAGCCGGAAGGGACGGTGATGTTCGGATAACCGGAAACCGCCGCCAATCCCGAACTTCCAACATAATTTGTCGGGCTGTCGCCGTTTATCAGATCGATCATCCAGGATTGCGCGTTTGAGGGTGCAACAAGCGCGTCCAGTTTATCTTTGTCCATCACCAGATCGATGCCCTTGTCCTGAGTTAAAACCTTACTTTGCAGAAGTGCGAGCTGATACGCGCGGTCGGAGAGGTCTTTTTTCTCCTGCGCTTTTTCAAAAATCTCCTGCTTAAAATACGGCATTTCTTTATCGGCGTTTTCATTATTGAACTTGATCAGCTTTTCGAGAGAATCGTATTTGCCGCCGCGTGCCGCGAGGTATTTATTGAGATCGGCTTTGAATTCGTAGAGCAGAACTTCATATTCGTCATCGCCGTAGTCTCGGAAATGCGGGAAGTTTACGTCGATCAGTTTTGATCCGAGTTTTTCAAGCTGCTTAAAACTGTTTTCCATCAACTCATCAAGCGCAGCATTTCTTCCAAAGTATTGTCTTACGACACCGAGTCTTGCGCCTTTTAAACCGTCTTTGATCAAAAACTTTGTGTAGTCCTTCTCGCCTTTTGTTTTGCCCTGCGAGGTGATCGGATCCGTTTTGTCCTCACCGAGCATTGCGTTTAGAAGTATCACTGCATCCGTAACCGTTCTCGCCATCGGTCCGGCCGTGTCCTGCGAATGCGCGATTGGGATGATGCCGCTGCGCGAGATCAAACCAAGCGTCGGTTTGATCCCGACGATCCCGTTTATTGATGACGGACAAACTACGGAGCCGTCCGTTTCAGTTCCGACCGCAACTGCCGCAAGGTTTGCCGCCACTGCCACTCCCGACCCCGATGAAGAACCGCACGGACTGCGGTCGAGTATATATGGATTTCGCGTTTGCCCGCCGCGTCCGGACCAACCGCTTGAAGAATTCTCTGAGCGGAAGTTTGCCCATTCGCTAAGGTTCGTTTTCCCGATCAGCACTGCACCGGCCTTTCTTAACTGCTGGACGATAAAGGCGTCCTGTTTTGGAGTCAGAGCATCGACGAGCGCGAGGCTTCCGGCGGTTGTCTTCATCTTGTCAGCGGTGTCGATATTGTCCTTAATAACGAACGGGATCCCGTGCATCGGCGAACGCAGTTTTCCGTTACTGCGTTCTTTATCCATACGCTCCGCGATCTCAAGTGCGTCAGGATTGATTTCGACTACCGATCTCAGTTTGCCGTCGAGTTCAGCGATCCGTTTAAGATATATCTCGACAAGCTGCTTTGATGTTGTTTCACTTGTCTTCATTGCGGATTGCAGTTCAGATATTGTTGCTTCTTCGATCTCAAATGCTCTTTTTCCCAAAACGTCTACTCCTCTGGTTTTGCTGTTTAACAAAAAAAGTGACCCTCCGGTCAAACCCAATTGCAAAAAACTGCGGCGATCAATTTGCATCGTTCCCTCCCGATATTGTGACAGATTTAATAGAGCGGCAGTGTCAGTTTATATGGTTCAGTAAGACTTTGACAATCAAAGCGGCTTTCGGGATCAAAATGACGGCGTGCACCGGATCTAAGACGCATCACAGTGTGTCAGTTTTGGTTAGACTTCGTTTGCAATTCGTTTCATAATAACGGTCTATCAATGGAAACAGGGAAATTTATGGTTAGAACTATCGCGATTCTCGCCGGCAGTTTTTTGGTAATAGCCGGCATACTCACGTCTTGCAGATCAACAGTACCGGAAGTGAATCAGGAAAGAGAAAAACTCGAAAAGGTTGACGAAGGCTCCGATAAAAAATTCGAAGCGCTCGCCAATGAATTTATCGATGAACTTCTTGAAATGAATCCCGAATGGGCAACAAATCTCGGCGATCATCAATATGACGACAAACTCACGGATTACAGTGCTCAGGGGATCGAGGATGCGCTGACGTTCAATAAAAAATATCTTAACGAGCTTGGCAGGATCTCAGCCGATAAACTCAGAAAAGAAAACAACATAGATTACCGGATTTTAAAGCACAATCTCGAACGCGGTATCTTCCGGATCGAAGTCTTAAAAGATCATGAATGGAACCCGCTTATGTATAATCCGGGCTCAGCGATAAATGATCTCATTTCGAGGGATTTTGCGCCGCTGAAAGATCGTCTTGGAAATGTTAAATCACGTCTTGAAGCGATCCCGGGATATCTTGAGGCCGCAAAGAAAAATCTGAAAAATCCTCCAAAGATCTATACCGAAACGGCAATTGCGCAAAATCAGGGAGTTATCGGTTTGATAAGAGGCGATCTGCAGCAGTTTGTCGATGAAGCAAAGCTGACAAAGGAATTTGCGCCTGTTCAGGAAAAAACCGTCGAAGCGCTCGAAGAGTACGGTAAATGGCTCGAAACCGATCTGCTTCCCCGTTCAAACGGCGACTTCCGGCTTGGTGAAGAGAAGTATAGCCAAAAGCTCAAATTCTCACTCGATTCCGAACTGACAAAAGAGGAGATTCTCACGCGTGCCGAAGAAGATCTGACCGCAACTCAGGATAGAATGCATAAGATCGCACTGCCGCTTTATCGCAAATTCTTTCCTGATGAAACCGACGTGAAAAAACTCGGAGATAAGAAGATCGTGATCAAAGCAGTTTTGGATAAACTCGCCGAGGACCGTCCGGACAATGACACGATCGTCAAATTGGCGCAGGAAGATGTTGCTAAAACGACAGAATTCGTTAAACAAAAAGATCTTGTAACGGTTCCCGATGAGCCGCTTGAAGTAATTGAAATGCCGGGGTTTGCACGCGGCACGGCCGTCGCATATTTTGACTCGGCCGGCCCGTTCGAAAAGAAAAACGAGACATTTTATGCAATCTCTCCGACACCGAAAGACTGGGATGAAAAGCGCCGCGAATCGTTTTACAGAGAGTATAACGATTACATGGTGCAGAATCTGACCGTTCACGAGGCGATGCCGGGACATTATCTGCAGATCATGCATTCCAACAAATTCAAGGCGCCGACAAAGATTCGCGCCGTGTTCGGAAGCGGATCGTTTGTTGAAGGCTGGGCCGTCTATGCCGAACAACTGATGGCCGAGAACGGCTACGGCGGATCTGAAGTGGAAATGCAGCAATTGAAGATGAAGCTTCGCGTGATCATCAATGCGATCATCGATCAGAAGATCCACACCGCAAACATGAGCGAAAAAGAAGCGCTTGATCTGATGATGAACGAAGGATTTCAGGAAGAAGGCGAAGCCGTAGGGAAATGGAAACGCGCAAACCTTTCATCTACACAGCTTTCGACCTATTACATCGGCGTCGTTGAGGTAAGCGATCTCGCAAAAGCATACAAGGAAAGAAATCCCAAAACCTCGCAAAAGGAAATGCACGACAAAATGCTGTCATTCGGCTCACCGGCGGCTAAATATGTCAAAGAAGCGCTGGAATTGAATTAAGTTTGATCCTTTATGACACAAATCAACTTCACGGAGGAAACATGAAAAGTCCCACATTATTTTTATTTCTATTCTCTATGGCCGCAATTCCCATTTTCTCGCAAACTTCACGGCACACGGAATCTAAGAATTCCTTCGATTCTCAGTACTTAGAAATGTTGAACGGCACGCTAAAAAATATTGAACAAGTTGACGATAAGATGTCCCGCATATTGTTCAATGCGCGAATTGCCAATTTACTTGAGAGATTTGATCAAGACCGATCAAATCGAATTATGACTAGAGCTGAACGTGAATTTCTAATCTGGCTCAAAGAAAATGAAGATGTGATTAATTCCGACTTTGGTAGGGCGCAAGACGAAAGCGGTGATGACTTTTATTTCGAACGCGGCAAAATTCCAATCGTTCCCGGTGGGTTTTCAAGGAAATACGAAATTGTTCGCAGCGCAGGAAAATTAACCTTGGAGATCGCATATATGGATCCGTTTAATGCATATGAATTCTATAAGAAAACGAAAAGGGTTTTAGATGCAGGAAAGGATTTATACTTGTGGGGTAACGAGGATATACCGCGTGAGATTTTTCGTCTCATGACCGAACAAGATTTTGATCGAGCATCAAAAATTGTACGAGAGTACGTTTCGAATGGAGACAACAAAGATTCCGTCGAAATTATGGAAATGATCTATGAAGCTAATGAGACCGAAGGCGGGAAATTAGGAAACGAATATTTGGAAGAATGGATCAAGCGTGATGTTCTTTCGAAGGCTGACTTCGAAACAACATCTGAATTGCTGAACATAGGTAACAAGTATTTGAATGAATTGGAAAATAAGAAAGTTAAGTCTTCAATATTTTCAAAAAAATTGTTGGTAAAAACCGCGGAAAAGTTTGCGAATACTCTTCTAGCTCAGAATGAAATCGACAAAATCAGTGAGTACCAAATCGAAAAATATCTAGAATCGATCAGATATTTTTTACCAGTAAAAGCAGATGTTATAGAGCAAAAATGGAGAGAGAAGAATGGAACGGAAGATTGTTCATGTGCGAAAAACGAACGCAGATCTTCAACTGACAGATTGCGTGATGTCGACGATGCAATGTCCGAGGCAATTGAAAAAGCGGTAGCCGATATAAAGAAATCGGCAGAAGAGGCTATTTACGAAATTGATCCCAACGCAAATGTTAAGCTTTCCGATGCTGAAAAAGCGAGAGTTCTCAAGCGAAAAAAAGACACGGACTTCGTAAGAAGTTTGTCAGAATTCAACAAAAGAAATTTATCTGATGTGGAAAGACTTAAATTTATTAAGGATGCGGTAAAAGTTATTGCGGGTGTAAGAGATAAGAATAAAAGAGTTTGGCTTTTAACGGAGCTTGCATTTAACTTGAATGAACCAGCAGACAAGGAAATCGCGGAGGAGATAATGGAGGAAGCTGCGAAATTGGTGAAATCTAATCCGGTTACTTTTTATGATTTCTTTTATTCCGCACGAATGGTTGGAGGTTATTCATCATTCGACATTAATAAATCGTTCTACATGCTGGAGCAACTGGTAATGGAACTAAATAAAACCGCCAACGCGGGGATGAAATTTACCGAAGTCATTGGCGAAGATTTACCTATTTTGGGTGAGTTGTCATTAACGATTTCAGATGAAATGGGAGAAAGCGCATTTCGGACTGTTGGAAATGCTGACGGGACACTCGTCCGGTTTACATTGATGACTTCGCACGATTAAGAAAGCTCGAAGACAGAGTTACGTATCCGGGTATGAAGGTCGCCCTTAATATTCTTATCTTAAAATCTCTTTACCGAAGCCATTATGGCGAAGTGAATGAAGATAATTGATTTGCAATTTTCCCTCGTCCCGCCGGCGGTCAATAAGCTGGATAAACCGCAATTGGTAAGGACAACATCTTCCTTGTTCGCTGGATACTCAATTCCTACCTGAATATGTAGTGATTTATTGATACGCCAAATGCTATCAATAGATCACTATGACGAATCTTAAACGTACCCTATTTGCCGCGCTTATTCTTACGGTCTCGATAATTCCGGTTTTTGCTCAGTCTGAAGTGGAAATGGAGGAAGATGCCGAGAAGGTTCACGATATTTATAAAAAGGTCTTCGCGATCAAGGATTTCAGGATGCCATCGGGCGTCAGCGATGTGATCGGGAAGAATTATGACAATTATCAGAGGGCGCTTGACGGAATGACAAAAACGCGGTTTTACCAAACCGAGTATTCCGATTTTCTCAAGGGTTTTGCGGCAAAATATGCCGGAAACGTCGACCAGGACTGGAAAGTCTCGGGTGAGATCTCAAGCAGATTCCAGCCGCTGAGACTCGATTTCAATCCGGGCAATGACTACAAATTTATCATGGACCGTTTCGGCTATCTCGAAACCGCCGGTGAGGAAAATGCACTGATCGCCCTCAAGCATATAAAGGACAACGGAACGGATCCAAGCGTGCTGAAATCTCTGCACGAGATATACCGCGTTAAGGCGATCGAAGAGGCAAAAAACATGCTTGCTTTAGCTGTCCTGTTTGACCCCGGCAATGAAAGGATCGAACGGCGCGCAGAACGACTTCGGTCTGATATCGAAGCCGCGCTGACATCTTACCGCGAAGAGGAAATGCGGATCCTGCAAAGCCGTAAGTGGGTTTCAAATGTATCCGGTACTTCTGCCGGAAGCCCGGCAAGTCTCGCCGCCGCCGGAACCCGGTTTATGACCGGCTTAAGCGATTGGGGCGGAAATACAAAACGCGGAACAAAGATCCTCAAGGTTGCGATAATCGGAGACTGGTTTGTTGCAGAAAAAGATGCTCTTGGCAGACCGACCCGATACGGATTGCCGGCAGCGGTTGCGCTTACCGATAACGCGACCGACGAAGGCGTTGTCCGCGTCTACGAGGTCAGTATGGTAACAAAATTCCCCAAAATGGAGTCGAATTTCTACGGCGTTTGGGTAGGTAAGGTTTGGAGAATGCTGGAGAAGAATTTACCGAAATAGGGAATTCGCTCGTGACCCCGCACGGGAAAGTTGCGATGTTGACGATGGGCAAATAATCAGATTTTTGAATTTTAAGACTACCTGAGTACGTTGGGTGGTCTTTCTTTTACAAGGGGGTTAATTCAAACATGAGAAAAATTCTAAAGACATTGTCGCTAATCGTTTTAGTATCGTTTTCGATTTGTGTTGCTGCGGCTCAAACTGAGGCGGAAATGGAAGAGGATGCAGAAAGAATTCACAGTATCCACAAGAGAGTAGTAACTGATATCAAGGATTTTCGCCTAAACGAATCGGGCACAGGATTGAAGATCGGCGAAAATTATCCGGCATATCAGCAGGCGCTCGATTCGATGAATAAGACTAGACTGCTTCGTGACGATAATCTGGAGTTCTTTCAAAAGTTTGCTGAAAAGTATGCACCTGAAGCGGACGAGGATTGGAAGGCGGCACGGGCAATAACTGCAAAGTTCGGACCTTTGGATCTGGATTACAATGTCGGACTCGAATTTCAGTCGATATCAGAAAGATTTGAGTATTTAAAAACAGCCGGAGAAAGAAATGCATTCTCAGCGCTAAAACAGGTTGCAAACACGGGAACCGGCGACGGAGCGATCCTGCGAAATCTCAGCGAAATTTATCGCGTTAAGGCGATCGAAGAAGCCCGCAATCTGCTTATCGTTGCCGTCCTTTTTGATCCGGGGAACGAAACTATCGAGCGGCGGGCAGAACGGCTTAGGACCGAGGTAGATGAAACGCTGAAGGTCTATAAAGAGGAAGAAGCGCGAATTCTGCAGAGCCGAACATGGAAGAAAGGCGTTACCGGAACATCATCCGGCACGCCCGCGTCGCTGGCCGCGTCGGGTAAGAGTTTTTTGAATAGCCAGCCGGATTGGGGAGGAAACACAAAACGCGGTACCAAAATTCTTAAGGTTTCGATAATCGGCGATTGGTTTGTCGCAGAAAGAGATGCATTAGGCAGACCAACCAGATACGGACTTCCGGCTGCGGTCGCAGTTTCGGATAACTCGATGGATCCGGGTGTCGTAACGGTCTATGAAATCAGCCTGATCACGAAATTTCCAAAAATGGAGCCAAACTTTTACGGCGTTTGGGTTGGAAATGTTTGGAGAATGCTGGAGAAGAATTTACCGAAGTAAGAGATATAACGGGAGAAGCGAACCGCCGATCTATTTAATGAGTACGGGTTCATGTCATCGAAGATGATAAACAAAATAGCAAAGGGTGACGGCGCTTTTGCCGTCACCCTTTGTCTTTGATTGATAATGAAATTGCTCGCTGAAAGTGAGCAACAATCTACGTGGCCCGTTCACCGCCTTCACCGACGGAACAAGACCGGGAAGTCTAGTTCTTCAATTTCACCAAACTTCCGTCACGGCTGATCTTTCTCGAACCGGTCTTTGCGACCTCTTCAGCTTTCTTAAATGCTCGCATAAAGTTTTCGCCCAAGACCTTGCGGATATCCTTTTCCGAATATCCTCTCCGAAGCATTTCGTACGTGACAAGAACGAGATCTTCAGCACCTTCCATTCCGTCCGGAAGCATCGGAAGACCGTCATAATCCGAACCGATTCCGATGTAATCAATTCCCGCCACATCGCGAATATGATCAATATGATCAACGATCTTTGTATACGGTGTGATAAAGATCGGATTTTTTTCGTTGAGTTCGCGATGGGCAATATTGTATCCGGCCTCATCATCTTTATATTTTTCTCTGAGAGCTTTACGCTCTTCGGCAAGTTTCTTGTCGCGTGCGCGGTCTTCGTCCAGCGTTCTCTGATCGAGAAATGCCGGGTAGAAATTGACCATGATCACACCGCCGTTTTTGGCGAGAAGTTTCAGGATGTCGTCCGGAACATTGCGGGCATGCTCGTTAAAATTCCGCGATGAAGAATGGGAATACATTACCGGTGCTGAGGAAATTTCCAAAGCGTCGCGCATCGTATCATCTGATACGTGAGAAAGATCTACGAGCATCCCGAGACGATTCATTTCTTTGACCACTTCTTTGCCGAAATCGTTAAGACCGCCATATGGTTTGTAGGGTTTTCCGTCTTTTGAATCGCAGCAGGCGTCTGCCCAGCTGTTCGTATTATTATGCGTCAGCGTCATATACCGGACGCCGAGTCTGTAAAAATCGCGCAGTACATGGAGTGAATCTTCGATCGCATGTCCGCCTTCAATTCCCATGTAGGCGCAGACTTTTCCCGATTTTTTAGCGCGCACGGCGTCGGCCGACGATGTGCAAAGCATCAATTGGTCGGGATGGCGCTCCACTTCGCGGTAAACCGCATCGATCAAATTCAGCGCCCGGCGCGCCGAACCACCCTTTTCGGCAAATGAGCGGTCAACGTAAACCGAGAAAAACTCTCCGGTGATCCCGCTCTTCTCAAAGCGGTCAAGATCGGTATGAAACGGCGTTCCTTCAACGTGGAATTTACCAACCGAGTTTGTCGAAAGATCGAAGTTTTCGTCATACATCGGTGTCGTTATGTCATTATGTCCGTCAAAAATTATCGCCTTTTTGTGGATCTTCAACGCCTTCTGCCAAATCGCCGGATCGGCGTCCTTTGGCATGTTTTGCGAAAACGCATTTACGGAAAAGAGAACAAAAAGAGAAAACAAGATAATCGATTTTTTCATATTTTTAAAAAAAGAAGATTGATTTGGGTTTCTTTCAAACTCAATTCTACTCTTTTTCTTCGATTGAAAAAACTCGACGGAAATATTGTGAAAAAATAGGTGGGACTGCCGGAAAACAGTAGCGCCGCCGTCCCGGCGGCTGTCGTGAGAGCGTCTCGCGCTCACGGGACATATTTGATCTGCCAGCCGCGGCAAGATGCCGCGGCTCCAGCCGTCGGGACGACAGCACTACATTAGACTGCCTCTTTGTTTTGAGGAGAGCATAAGTGCATTAGCTATTATGTTTAGGGAATGGGTGTTTCAGGCTGATTACGGTTATTGTGTTTTGCCCGAAAGATCGTCCGGCTGTTTACATTCTGACGTTTACGGATCGCAAACCGCTCGCGATTTGTCACTTCGCCGTCAGACCGCGAACCTCTGATAAGTCTCCGGGTCCGATGCTGCTGATTTTCGAGCCTGCGGAACTCACCTCCGGTAACGCTTCCGTTCTGTACGCCGTTAAAGATCCGCTTCTGCTGGATCTTCTGGCGCTTAACGATGCGGCCGTTACTCGTCTGAGCAGATCCGTAAACGGTCAATCCGAGAATCAGACAAACTGACGCGCAAAACATACTTAATACATTTTTCATTTATAACCTCCAGGAAATTCTTAAATTTTAGAGGTCAACCGGCTGACTGGTTATTAAGACGGGAGCCTTTGGGAAATGGTCTGAAAAATTTGATAAGAGTTTTGCCCGCCAAATACGCGAAAAAACGCGAAAAAGAATTCGGAACTTTCAGATCGAGTTAACATCTCTTTCTTGAATTTTCTTCCTTTCGCGCACTTTCGCGTATTTAGCGGGCTTACCTCCGCTTTTTTTTACTTAGCCGCGTTTCGCGGTTTTGCGTTTTTCACGTGCTTATCCATCCACGTCAGCTGCTCCCACAAGACGTGTTCGATCGATTCACGCGCAGAATAACCGTGTGACTCAAGCGGCAGCATGACAAGTCTTGCCGTTCCGCCGTTCCCCTGGATCGCTGCGAACATGCGTTCAGACTGCATCGGGTATGTTCCCGAGTTGTTATCGGCCTGACCGTGGATCATCAGCATCGGCTCATTTATCTTGTTTGCACGCATGAACGGCGAAAGCGTGTAATAGCTTTCGGGCGCTTCCCAGAAAGTACGGCGTTCGGATTGAAATCCGAATGGTGTAAGTGTTCTGTTGTATGCACCGCTTCTTGCGATACCGGCGCGAAACATATCCGAATTGGCGAGCAGATGTGCCGTCATAAACGCACCGTACGAATGCCCGCCTACTGCGACGCGGTCGCGGTCAACAACGCCCATTTCAACGCCCTTATCGATCGCCGCCTGGGCTCCGTCAACAAGCTGCTGGATAAACGTGTCGTTAACCGTCAGCGGATCGCCGACGATCGGTACCGTCGCATCGTTTAAGATCGCATAACCGCTGAGCAGCAGGAACAGGTGCGAAGTGCCGCCGATCTGGGTAAAACGGTTTGTCGAACCCGATACCTGCCCGGCAACCGCGTTGTTCGTGTATTCAAGCGGATAAGCCCATAATAAGGTCGGTAATTTTGTCCCTTCTTTATAATTCGGCGGCAGATAAAGCGTAAACGAAAGATCGACGCCGTCTTTACGTTTGTATTTGATCAGCTTTTTCGTAATGCCACTGAGCTGCGGTGTCGGATCCTTAAAATTTGTGATCGGTTTCATCGACGTCGCATTTGCCGCAGCTTCCGGAGTATTTGTCCGGTCGCGGAGATACAAATTCGGCGGTTCGGTTTCAGATTCCCGGCGCGTGATGAATGCGTTAGCATTCTCGTCCATCAGTTCGACAAACGTCTCGTATTCGTCCGTACCCGAACGGAAAAGCTCATCACGTTTGAGTGTTTTGAGATCCATCTTGCTCAAAAACGGCCGGTCGCCCTGAGGCGTTGCGCCGCTTCCGGAGAGATAGACGGTATCGCCGTTCTGGATCACAACCCGTTTCCCGTTTGGAAGGGTCTTGGTTTCGGGCGATCCGATGTCGTTATATCTGTCGCGAACGTTGAGGTCGGAGACGAGTTTGGATTCTTTCGGATCACGGTAATCGGTCATAAAGATCCGGCGCCGCTGCTTATCGCGGTCGTAATCGTAATACCACATCATCCCGTTATTTTCGCCAAATATCCTTCCCGCATAGCGCTCCTCGGTTTTAAGGATCTCGCGCGGAGCCATTCTTGTCGGCACCTGGTGAACGATGAGTTTATCGCGGTGTTCGACCTTGTTTTTCGGATCGCCGCCGTCAAGTGCTTCAACCCACATCAGTGTTGATGCTTCGGTCGGGATCCAGTCAAAACTTCGCGGCGAGGTTGTGACGCCGCCGTTCGGCAGATTGTTGCGGATCGGAATGCTCGCAACCTTGTAAACAAGATCACCTTTTGCGGTATCCCAAACTTCGACCTCGTTCGGGAAACTTCTGAACGGGAAGAGATATGTGTATGGACGCACGATCCGCGACGTCAGAACATATTTACCGTCCGGCGAGACTTCTGCGGTGTCAAAGATCGCGGGTTTGTTCAGATTTCTGATCTTCCCGTCGATCCCGACTACGGCGAGCTGCGACGTCGTGTAGTAATCAAAAAGTTTTTCGTCTACGGGAGATTTCAAAAGATCCTGATAAGTAGGAATGACCGCAGCGGTTCCGGCGGTTTCCTGAATACTCGGGGTCGTCGGAACACCAGATTCACTCGGTGCAGTTCCGCGGTTAGCCGGAACAAGATTTACAAGCAAGGATCTCTGGTCAGGCATCCAGTCAAATCCGCCGAAAGCGTTGTTTACCTGCACGCCTTTGATCTTTGTTGCTTTCCCGCTGGATGTTTCGATTATCCACAATTCGACTCCAGTCGGCGTAACATTTCCGGCTGCAAGATATTTCCCGTCGGCACTCCAGTTCGGAGAGATCAATTTCACACCGCTTGGTAGATTTACAGCTGTTTGTTTGCCGTCAGAAATATTCTGCAGCTTTACACTCAGATAATATCTTTCGAGATGATTTGAATTCGTATTCGGATTGATCCGTAAACCCGCAAGCCGCAGCATCGGCTCGGCGAGATCGGCGATCGGCGGATATCTGACGGGTTCAAGCAGCGCGATCTTGTCCTTTGCCGGACTGACCGTCGTGACCGGGATCGCCTGCGCATTCAAAATATCCATTATTTCCTTTGGCGGTTTTTCATACCGCTGCGCAGTTCCCGCGGCCGGAAACGAAAACAAAACTGCAAAAATAAGCAAAATGAATTGCTGTCTCTTCATCATTAGATCTCTCCTCTTCTATCTAGTATTTTTTTGGCGATGCCCGGAATGATCCCGCGCACGGCTGCAACGTTTTCCGTAAATATGACAAAAATGAAATGCTCACCTTTTGGCGTTTCGATATAAGCCGCGTCGTGCCTGGTTTTTGACGTCCACCCTTCTTTTGACCAGAGTTTTGTACCCGGTTCAAGTGCATCGGAAATAAATTCCTTGCCGTCCGGATTGTTTGACGGTTTTTCCCAGTCGCGCTTCATCAGTTCGAGCATTTGGATCGAACGCTCTTTTGTAACTGTATTGTGCATTGCTATCTGATATAACAATTTAGCGGTCGCGTCGGTCGTCAGCATGTTACGGTTTACGCCATTCGGACCGCGGAACTGTTTTTCAACACCGTACGCGTCTTCGCAAAACGTTTTTTGATTGACGTTGATGTTTGTGTAACCGAGCGAGGCAAAATAACGGTTTACAGCATTTCTTTTATACGCCCATTTTTCAAACTCTTTGGGTGGTTTTTCCGCTCCGCTTGAAGTATCGGTCAGGACATCGAGAACATATTGCGTAGCTTCATTTGAAGAGACGGTGATCATGTCGGACAGGCCGCGGTTGAGTTCCGGTGTCATTTTTATCTTGCCGTCTTCAAGCTGCCGGTGGAGCGCGACCATGTAAAACATCTTTACAACGCTGGCGGGATAGATCTTTTCGCTTCCGCGGTAGCTTGCGATAATCGGTTTGTCCAAACCCGATAATTTCATGGCAGTTACGGCGACCCCGTCCGGCTTTAAACCTTTCGATTCGAATTCCTTTATAGTTTCACTGACGGCAGAATTAAGCAGAATTTGAAGCGAATTATCCGGCGCTCTGTGTCCGAATATTGTTGTCACGTCTTCTTTCGTATGCCTGACTTTCTGAGCGGGTGTCAAAGTGGCAAAAGAAATCAAAATCAACGCACACAAAACTCCCGGAAATAGTGTTCGCATAACTGCTGTACCTCGATAATTTGCTTTACGGATAGAATAGAAAAAGAGTATAAACGATAAACATCTGACAAAAAAGCCTTTCCGGATATCAATTATAAATGGACAATGAAAAGCTAATTCGCGGTATCGGCCGCTGGGATCTTATCGCGATCGTCATCAATACGGTTATCGGCGCGGGCATCTTCGGACTGCCTTCAAAAGTAGCAAAGATAGTCGGCACATACAGCATAGTCGCGTTTTTGATCTGTTCGGTGATCATCGCTTTTATCGTGCTTTGTTTTGCCGAGGTTTCGAGCCGTTTCCGCACGACGGGCGGAGCATATGCTTATACAAAGGAGGCTTACGGAACATTTGTCGGATTCGAGGTCGGCTGGCTTTTTTGGGTAACGCGTTTTACGGCCTTTGCGGCAAACTGCAATCTGATGATCTCGTATCTCGGGTTTTTCTACGAACCGCTGGCGATCGGCGCGATGCGTATTTTTCTGATCGCGCTGATCGTTTTCGGACTGATGTTTGTCAATATTATCGGAGTCAAGGAATCGACGAGGATGACAAATGTCCTGACGGTCGGGAAACTGACGCCTTTGTTTTTGTTTGTCGTTGTCGGGATGTTTTTTATACAGCCGGCAAATTTTGATTTTGGCGTCACACCTGAAATGGATGTTTTTGCAAATGCGATACTCGTTCTGATCTATGCTTTTGTCGGGTTTGAATCCGCTGTAATTCCGGCAGGTGAAATGAAAGACCCGGAGAAAAACGCACCTTTTGCATTGATGACGGCGATCGGGATAATCGTCGCATTTTACATTCTTATCCAGGTCGTTTCGATAGGGACACTCCCCGAACTCGCAAATTCCGAACGTCCTCTTGCGGACGCCGCCGAGACATTTGTCGGAACGTGGGGAGCCGGTTTTATCGTGATCGGTGCGTTGGTTTCGATCCTCGGAAATCTCAATGTCGGACTTCTGGCGACCACGCGGCTGTTATTTGCCATGGCCGAGCAGAAGGATCTTCCGCAGTTTATCGCCAGCGTCAGCGACAGGTATAAAACGCCGCACTTTGCGATCATCATTACGTCAGCCGGGATCTTTCTTTATACGGCATTCAGCTCATTTATTGCCGCACTGACGATCAGTACGATCACGCGTCTGATAGTTTACGCGATGACATGCCTTGCGCTTCCGATCTTCCGCCGGCGCGAAAATATGGCGAAAGCGGGTTTTCTTGCACCGTTTGGAAATTTCGCAGCGGTATTTTCATTGGTCTTTATCGCGTGGCTGCTTCTCAGCGTTGAGATCGTCGACATTTATCAGCTGCTTATATTTATCGGAGTCGGAATGCTTTTCTTCTTTGTTTTTAAGTTTTCGGGCAAAAGCAGCGAGGAATTACCGTCGTAAATACGCGGGCGCTTTGCGCTTAAATCCACAATTCAAGAGAAAAAATCTATGAGAAAATTTGCGGCCTTTCTGTTTATTTGTGTTCTAAGCAGTTTTAACTTCGGCCAGGGAGCCGGGGCAAGTAAGAGTAATAAGGGCACTGATCAGGTCCGGTTTCTTGTCATGGATGACTGGGATGGTACCGAGAAACGTCCCAATTTTTCGGCACTTCTCGGCGGACTCCAAAACGGAAAGTATGTTGATGCCCGAGCCGCCTCGGCATTCCCGGACCGCGGAAGTTTTACGTTATACGGCCCGGAAGGGCCAAACGAAGGTGAAGCGGCGATCACAAATCTTAACAATGAAATGGGAGATATCTGCGAAGACTTCTTCGGAGTGGAGATAGATGAAAGCGTGACATCCGGCGTTTTGATAGATTCCGATATTTCGTGGAATCCGATGCCGAGAATTCCGGTTTCCTTTTCACCGAAAAATCCGGTTTATGTGAAGATCGTAAGGATTTTCTGCGACAAAAGGTATTGCCAATCCTTTTGTAAAGATCCAGCAAATTTACAAGGTCGATCTTGAAGGCGACGGAACAGACGAGGTAGTTATCCGAGCGACAAATTATAAAGACGGCGTAAATCCTTATGCAAAGGCGGGTGATTATTCTTTTGTAATGGTCCGACGGATTTCGTCAACGGCAGGCAAGGGAAGCAGCGGATCTAAAAAGA
This sequence comes from Pyrinomonadaceae bacterium, assembly GCA_041394785.1. Lineage (GTDB taxonomy): Bacteria > Acidobacteriota > Blastocatellia > Pyrinomonadales > Pyrinomonadaceae > Aridibacter. The sequence continues at coordinate 631,719 of JAWKHO010000001.1, forward strand.
ACGGCAGTTCGTTTGTGCCGCATACCGGCAGGCAAAGCGTGGAGAATATTGTGCTTGAAGGGGAATTTTATCCTAAAGAAACCGAATTCAGCGCACCGAATAAACACAACATCACCGGCATAATCGATCTCGACGGCGACGGGAAAATGGAAGTAGTAATATATGGTGCTTATTACGAAGGAGCGTGGGTTTCGACTTTTCAAATACTGACCGGCGCAAAGCCAAAGAAAGTGCTCGAAACCGGATGCGGGGTTTAGAAACTATCCTTTGGTCTTTTCATAAATTAGCCGAAGCCCATCGAGCATCAGATTTTCTTCGATGTTATTAACAAACTCCGAATCTTCAGCGATCAGTTTTGCAAAACCGCCGGTTGAAACGACCGGCGGTTTTTCGTTTAATTCCGCGATCATTCTTCTGATAATTCCGTCAACCAATCCGATGTATCCGAAATAGATTCCGGACTGAATTGAACCTTTTGTCGAATTTCCGATAACGGAATCCGGTCTTTCGAGTTCCACACTCGGGAGTTTTGACGTTTTGTCAAAAAGTGCCGAAGAGAGCGTTCCGATGCCGGGCGTAATGATCCCGCCGAGATACTCACTATTTTCATTAACGAGATCAATAGTAGTCGCGGTTCCAAATGCGCAAACGATACACGGGGCACCGAATTTGCCCACCGCCGCAAAAGCCTCGATCAAACGATCCGGACCGCAGTCTTCAGGCGGGAAGTAATTTATCTTAAATCCAAAGTCGAGCGTGTGGTCGATAAACATCGGCTCGATAAAAAACAGGTCTCTCGCGAGGTCCAGATATGTTCCGTCGAGTTCTTTTACAACCGATGATATGACGATCCCGCGTAAATCTTCCGGGATCGATGTCATAACAGCCTGATAAATAGAATCCGCACTTTGCTCCCTGACCGTATCGATCGCAAACTTTCTGATCAGCAGTTTGTTGTCGAAAAGACCGAATTTCGTTTTCGAATTTCCTATGTCGATGGTCAGAAGCATATTACGGGAAAAGGGAAAGCGGAAAAGTTTATTAATCGTATTAACAAACCCTTCCGCTTAAATCCTTACTTGATATTTATATTAACCTTCAAGCGGTAAACCGTCATAAACGATCGTCCAGCCGTTTTTTTGACTCGTATTAAGGCTTTTTGTGTACCAGTCGAGTGCTTTATCCGGATCGTCGTAAAGCTGAACAGCCGGATTGCTTTCTCTCGGGTCAACACGGCATATCGCACCGCCTTCATTCGCAGTCTTTAAACAAAGAAGTGCCACCAAATTGTTTTTCGACAAGATCGCTGTGCGCATGCTGGTTTCGGTAAATTCGATCTCCTTTATCTCGAGCTCGAGTTCATTCGGCGCACCGTCAAATAGGTCAATATCGTCTTCAAATTCGAGGATATCGTCATCCAGATCATCAAGATCCTGGTCAAAGTTTTCAAAATCAGAATTCATAAATAATAGTTCCGTTTAATTAATGGTAACGGGCTTTTTATCAGTAAATAATTGAAATGTAAACCGCCCGCTACCGGTATCTTCTCATAAAACCGCTCAATTATCACTATTTTCGCGGAGTGACTCGACATCGCCCGCCTGAATTATACGAATCCCGCCGTCATCTGTCCTTAGCCGGAGTGCCCCGTTTTTCTCAAGACCGCACGTCGTTGCATCAAATATTTCATGATCCTGAGTAACGCGGACTTTTTTATCGGCAAAATACGTTGAACGCCGCGACCACTTTTCGATGATCTCTTCGCCGCCGTTTTCGCCCAAAAAGATCGAGTAAAAGTAACTTAAAAACCTTGTCAGAGCCTGGAGAAGGTCATCGATATCGGGCGTCTTTCCGATTAGATCTTTGATCGAAGTCGCGGTTCCGGCGATTTCCGCCGGGAAATTGGCCGAAGTCAGATTTATGCCTATCCCGACGATCACGGCTAGCCCGCCCGGAGTTTCGACAGCCTCCGCTAAAATTCCGGAGATCTTTTTCCCTTTTACCAAAACATCATTTGACCATTTGATGTCCGGATGTATTCCGTATTCCTCCGCCAGCACGTCGTGGACGGCAACCGCGGTCATCAGCGTGATAAGCGGAAGCATCGCAACCTCAACTTTGGGTCGCAGGATTATGCTGAAATACAGGCCGGAATCTTTTTCCGAAACCCAGTTTCTTCCGTGCCGGCCGCGTCCCGCTGTCTGACTTCGGGCGACGATGCAGACTCCTTCTTCAGCTCCGCGTTTTGACTGCTCGATCGCCTCGGTGTTGGTCGAAGCGAGCGAATCGAATTTTAAGATCGTGATATTCAATGCTGCGGTTTCCAGAGCGAATTCGCATAGAATCGGTTCTCGTCAAAAAAATTCCGGGCGATGCGAAACCCGCTCTCGTTTGCGAGTTCTTCGATCATCTGAAGATTGTATTTTTGCGAGACTTCCATATAGATCGGTTCCCACATTTTGAAATGGAAACTTTTGTCAAAAGCCTTGATCCTGACGGTCTGTTCTTTTTGCGAGATCAGATAGGATCGCGCCGCGCACTCCGTCGGATGATAGCTCGCATAGTGGGAAAACTCTTCAATGTTAAAGTCTGCACCGAGTTCGCGGTTTATCCGTTTCAGCAAATTGAGGTTGAATTTTGCCGTTATTCCCTGTGAATCGTCGTAGGCGTTCAGGATCGTCTTTGGGTTTTTATGAAGATCAAATCCGATCAGAATCAGATCATTGTCGTTCATTACTTCGCGGATCCGGGTGAAAAACGCGCGCGCATTTTCCGCGGAAAAATTTCCGATGTTCGAACCGAGAAAGAGAATTATCTTTCTCCGGTCAAACTTTTCCGTAAAGGTTTCAAGTGTTCTGAAATAATCACCGCGCTCGGGTTTCATATCAAGCGCAGGGAATTCAGCGCGGAATTTTTCCGTCAGAAAATTCAGCGCTTCCGAAGAAATATCGATCGGTACATACCGGAAGTTTGCGTCGTGCCGGAGAAAATGATCAACCAAAAGCGAAGTTTTCGTACCGTCGCCTGCGCCGAGTTCTACCAGGTCAAACTCGCCTTTATCGGCTTCGAATGCATCAAAGATCTCCTCAGTCTGGCGGCTGAATATCTCATATTCGCTTCGCGTCAGATAATATTCAGGAAGTTTCATTATCTGCTGAAAAAGCCTCGATCCCTCGTCGTCGTAAAAATACTTTGAGGAGAGCCGCTTCGGCGTGTCAGACAATCCTTCAAGGATATCTTCAGCAAAAGTGTTTTGAGTGAGTTTTGTTGAGTTGCCCATTTTTTATCCAGACTAAGAGAATTTTGTACGCCGCAGCCCCTGAAATACTCTATTCGGCTGATCCCGCCAAACGGATTCCGGTAAATTGCCAGCGAAGATGCGGGTGGAAGAAATTACGGTAGGTTTTTCTGCTGTGTCCTGGCGGAGTTGCAACCGAACCACCCCGTAAGACCATTTGGTTTACCATAAATTTTCCGTTGTATTCACCGACAGCCCCCTCGGCGGTAGTGAAATTCGGATACGGCAGATAGGCGGAAGATGTCCATTCCCAGCGAAGTCCCCAATCAAATTGATCGCTTGCTGCTTCCCATTCAAATTCGGTCGGAAGTCTCATTCCTTTCCATTCTGCAAAAGCAGCCGCCTCATAAAAAGAGACATGACATACTGGATTTTCAGGGTTGATCTTTCGCATTCCCGCCAAAGTGAATTGATTCCAGGTGCCGCCTTTTTTATTCCAGTAAAGTGGTGATTCGACGTTATTCTGACCGACCCAATCCCAGCCTTCCGCATGCCACAAGCGGTGATCGCGGTAGCCGCCGTCATCGATAAATTCGATGTATTCCGCATTAGAAACCAGGCTTTCAGCGATCCTGAAATCTTCGAGATAAACCTTGTGTCTTCCGAGTTCATTGTCAAAATGAAATCCGTCACCCGAGAAACCGATCTGATATACTCCGCCGTCGATCCCGACGAACTGGCCGCTCCCCGCTTCTCCGCTTTCGACAAGTGAAGATCCTTCCTTGTAAACCGGAAAGAACGGATTTACTCCAAATGTGTATTTCAGATCAGTAAGCAGGAGTTCCTGATGCTGCTGTTCGTGGTTTAATCCAAGAACGGTAAGCTCACGTAGTTCTTCGCTGACGCCGCCTTCAAGCAGTTTCACCATATTGCCGTCAACATGCCGACGGTATTCGTAAACTTCGCTGACGGTCGGACGCGCAAGATCGCCGCGTTTGTGACGAAGCGTCCTTTCACCGACCGTGTTGTAATAACTGTTAAAAAGAAATCCGAATTCGGGACGAAATTCGCGATATCCCGTTGAGAATTTCTTCAGGATCATCTCTTCAAAAAACCACGAAGTATGCGCGATATTCCATTTTGCCGGTGAAACATCTTCAATCGGCTGAGGGATATAGTCTTCGATTTCCAGAGGTTCGCAGATCGTTTCTGTAAGGTTTCTGACCTGCCGGTAAGAAGTCGCCAAATCAACTTTAACAAGTTCCTGTTGATGTTTTGGTCTCATTTTTCAATTAAAACAAATATCCAAACAAAGACAAAGAAGCTTTTCGGGTTTTTAATTTTGCGTTTTTTGTACAGCGGAGGGCGAATCAGAATTCGAATGGTTTATAGCGGCGTAGACTTTTCGCAGAGCCTCTTCGCAAATTTCTTTGAGGTAATAGTCGTTTGATCGAAGAAGTGAATTGAGAACCGGAATCGCAGTTTTATCGCCGATCTCACCGAGCGCAAAGGCGGCTTCGCGTTTAAAGTCGGCGGTGACATGTTTTTGACTTATTGCCCGGATCAGAGCGGAATTCGCCGCAGCGAAAACAGGGAATGCTTCGGTCAAAACGGGAAACTTTGGTTTGTTGATCTCCTTGTATTTTTCGGGAAGAAAGCTTTCCGGTGTGGTTGAGGTCGGGTTTTGAAGCTGGACATTCTGCGCGATCTTTCCGATCGCGTGTGCTGCAGCGCGGCGCAGGAAATTTCTGCTCTCTTTGGGCTTTTGCAGGACGATACCGGTGAGCGCGGGAATTGCAGAAATATCCCCTATCTCGCCCAGCGCGCGGGCACTCGCCGTTTTCACCTCCATTTCTTTATCCGATAAAAGACTAGTGATCAGTCTTCGGGCGGCGGAACTGTCTCCGACATTTCCAAGCGCATGGGCCGCTTCTCTTCTGACAAATGCCGAACGGTCGTCGAGCAGCGGGATCAAAACTTGTACGGCTTCAACGTGCGGAAGAAAAATAACGGAACCCGCCGCAGTTGCCCTGACAACTTCTGAAATGTCCCGAAGCGCCGGAACAGCGGCACGGGATGCGGATTCTGTTTTAATATTGCGAAGATCGCGGAGCGTATTTCGTTTTACCTCTGTTTCGCCAAACTGCAGCCTTTCGGCGTAGACCCGAAGTTCTTCCTTCGTTTGGGCGGGTAAAGTTACGCAAAAAAACAGAATAAGGGCCGATGCTGAAGCAATATGAAAGTTATGTTTAGATTTCGATCCCATTCCGGAAAGTACATTCATGAAAATATGGGCTGATTTCCTTATAAAGTCGACATTGAATACTATTGAAATTGCACTGACGTTTTAACAGTATTGCCAGAGTATTCTACTATTTTTGATATGAGAACTTTTGATATAAGTGCTTCGTTTGCCCTAAAAGCGGCGAATAGAAAGTAGATACTGTCTTGAATAATCAACTCTGAAACGCCAAGTCTGGGTCAAACGGGTTTGGTTTTTCAAGACACCAAACGCGATGTGCAGCAGTTTTCGGATCGATGCACAGACGATTTGTTTTCCTGATTTCCCGTTTTTCGCCAAGCGTTTGGCAAAGTCTTTGATAATTTCATTGCACTGACCGGCGACGATTGCCGGAAAGTACATGCGCTTTCGCAAGCGTTTGTTTCCCATTTTGGAAAGTCTTGTGTAGTTCAAACTGGTGCCTGATTTTCTTTGCTTGGGGTAACACCCGCATAAGCTGCTACATCGCGAGCTGAATCGAAGCGTTCAAACTCTATTTCGGCTAAAAGCAGATGGGATGTCTTTTTACCGATCCCGGGTATCGTTTCCAGCAGATCCTTATGATTTTTGAGTTTAGGATCTTGATCGATATTATCCTTGATCTTTTTTCCAGATCTTTGATTCTTTTTCAAACGTTTAATAACACGTTTGATACTTGCTCTTGTCTCTTGTGGTGAAACGTCAAGACGGTTTCTGTTCGGTTGACGCATCTCCTCAAGAGCCTCGATCCTTCGCGAAAGACCTTGATCTTGACAACTTGCGGAGACGGCGGGAACCATTGCTCAGGGATTTGAGTACGACAAAATCGGCGATCATACGGGCATCAACCATATCGGTTTTGTTGCGGCTCAATGCTGAAACAGCGTAAGACTTGATGCGAAGCGGATTAACAACAGACACAATATGTCCTGCATTGTGCATCGAGTGTGCAACCAGATCACCATAAGTGCCTGTTGATTCAAGACATACGTGAACTGCTTCGCGATGAAGTGTTTCAAGCCAGGCGACGAAGTTTGCAGCCGGAAGCAGTATTATCGAACTTCTTAACCAGGGTTTTGTCGTTGAAAAGTAAAGCCACATCAGCTTTCGTTTTGAAACGTCTATACCTAAAATGTTTTTTGACATAATTAACTCCTAAAATATGTTCCAACGGTCAACCTTGTAATATGCAGACTCAAAAGGTCTTAAGATACTGTTCGACCTGACAAGGAACATTGAAACCGGAAAAGAGGTCTCATCTATTTTTCAGACTCAAAGGTCTCAGCCAGACGACAGACTCATCTTCTCCGAGCAATTATCCAGCGTCCAAGATAATTGCTAAAGGGGTTGACTATCAAGATACAAGCCAGACGTGAAACGTCTGGAACTTGCGTTTACGATTTGCGAATTGAAGATGCGCCGAAAGATCGAACTTTTCGCACTTCCAGTGCGAAGGAGATGTTCGAACTTTCCAGACGTTTCACGTCTGGCTACCTTCTGCAGGCGCCTCCAGCGCCAAGATTTCACATTTAACCAACATTCAAGCTCGTCCCAATCTAATGTGAAATGCGATTCTGAAACTACATCTAGATCGAATTCTCAATGGTGCTGATCCGCATTTTTTCCCAATTGAATACCTGCCGGGCCCGTTTGTTTTCGTAGGCGGCCGAAAGCGACGCGATCAGATCGTCGTATTTATTGTTATCGTTTGAAATTGAATTATGGATGGAAGGAATTTCTGAGGTGAATGCCGTGTTTTGTTTTCCCGCTTCTTTGCGGATATCCGTATCGTCAATAATATTTTGATCATTTTGTTTAATCATCGTTTTTGACCTCCTTAATTTATGGACAGTCAAAACGATCGATCAAATTTTTACGTCTTGACGGTCTTTAGGATTATTTTTCTCATTCTTAAATCTGTTTTGCCGAACTCCCTTGATGCATAAGTTACAAATGCGTCACAATGATAACATAAAAGACGACGTTGGTGAACATTTGTTGAGGCTACACGGCGATAGTTTTGATCCGTTTTTGGATAGGCCGCGGACTCATAGTCGAAAACAAAAAAGGCGTTAAGATTGGATAAGAAAAATGATTTCGGAAAGCATTGCATCCTTACTATCTCTGGCCGGACCCGCGCTGAATGCCGCAATACCCTCAATAAGTACTGAATTGCAAATTATTACGAATGCAGCCGGAGATTCTCTGACCGAAATGCTTACAGAACGAAACGGATTTTATGCGTTTGAAAGTGCACTCCACGTCTTTCCTTCTCAATCAAACGGATCAGAAATTGGTCTCGAAGACTGGAACCGGAGTACTTTGTGGCGGGATGAGTATGATGGTTTGGCGGAGGGATGTTTGTTTTTTGCAGAGGATGTTTTTGGAACTCAGTTCTGTATCACGAAAGACCAAATTTGTATTTTCGATCCCGAAACCGGATCTCTTGAGTTTCTGGCAAATACCATTGAAGAATGGGCGGAAATTGTCTTATCGGATTTCAAGGTTCTGACGGGATATCCTCTTGCGCATGAATGGCAGATTCATCACGGACGAATACCAAACGGTAAGCGGCTGGTGCCAAAAACGCCGTTTGTTGCCGGCGGTAAGTTTGATATAGAGAATCTTTATCTTTGTGATGCAGTTGAGAGTATGAAATTTAGGGCTAAGATAGCTAAACAGATCAAAGATTTACCCGATGGTTCCCGGATAACTTTCAGGCTACACGAATAGTACTCTACTAATTGTGCTTTTTTGTCCGGCGCAGACGCATAGATCGATAAATCAGAAATTAGGAACATGAAATCCAGTGAAACACTCTTTCTAAAATTAATTTGGATGTTAGTAATCGTTCCCATCGCGGTTGGAACTGCATTTGGCTTTATTTATTTAAGTAAATACATGTCTCCCAATCGAAACGATGTAAAACTCCGCGAGCTAGAATGGCTGTCAAAAAACGAAGTTCCGAAATATCCGGGCTCGATTAAAGTCGGAGAACAGAGCAGTTCGAAAGATTCCAGCGCAGGGATTTTCTCAAAGTTTCGTGGCTCGATTGAATACAAAAGTATTATAAAATTTTATAGACACGAACTGAGTAAATACGGCTGGAAAGAAGCTAACGTGGAAGACAACGGAACGACTTTCATTTTTCGGCGGGGGGACAAAAGTATACAAATCGATCTCAGCCGTGACAGGATTGATTGGGATTATGGAATAAGTGTGGTTTGGGAAAGATATTGAGTATGTGTAGATCTTTAACTTAACTGACGTATTTGGCGGGTCAAAGTTTATGCGTATATTTTAATTGTTAAACCAAAATTAACGCCATTTATTGCTTCACTGAACGACCTTATATCATAGTGCTCGAAACAGACCTGAATCGACTGGACAAGCAAGTTATTTTTCCAGTAGGATTAATCCAATGCATCCGTCAGAAAACAAACTCCTCCTTACATAGCCACTCGTTAAAGTTTCTTTAGCGCGGTGGCAGATCTCTTTTCGCAATTTCAAACACAATTCAGAATTTTATAACCGGCTAGATAGATTGCTATTTATCCGTTAAACTTGGCTTTTTGTTTATATCGAAAGGCGCGATCGAGGAACCAATGGACGAAAAATATTTTGCACAAAAGATCGAGAGAAAGTGGCAAAGGCTGTGGCGCGAGCGCGGGACGTTTGAAGCTGTCCCGGATGAAACGAGACCAAAATTTTATTGTCTTGAAATGCTTCCTTATCCATCCGGAAAGCTGCACATGGGGCATGTGAGAAATTACTCGATCGGAGACGCGCTGAGCTGGTACAAACGGCTTCAGGGCTTTAACGTTCTGCATCCGATCGGATGGGATTCGTTCGGGCAGCCTGCCGAACAGGCCGCGATAAAACAGGGCGTAAACCCGCGTGACTGGACAGAAGAGAATATCGAACAAATGCGCGGGCAGCTGCAAAGCCTCGGGATCAGCTACGACTGGTCACGCGAGATCGCGGCGCACCGGCCGGACTTTTATAAATTCGATCAGTGGTTCTTTCTGAAAATGCTCGAGATGGGACTTGCCTACCGGAAAAATTCCGAGGTGAACTGGTGTCCGCATTGTGAAACTACGCTTTCAAATGAACAGGCATCGGGAGGTATTTGCTGGCGGTGCGGGACGCAGGTTGAAAAACAAATGCGTGCGCAGTGGTTTGTCAGGATCACAAAATATGCCGACGAACTGCTCGAAGACATGGAGCAGATCGAAGACGGCTGGCCCGAACGCGTTTTGACGATGCAGAGAAACTGGATCGGGCGCAGCAAAGGAGCGTTTGTAGAATTCAAAGTTAAAAATTCAAAATTAGGAGATAAAGATGCGGAACAACGGTTGAAAGTCTTTACGACGCGGATCGATACGATCTATGGGGTAAATTCGATCGTGGTTGCCGCGGAGCATCCTTTTATTCAGGAGAATCTGGATGAATTCTCGGGCGAGGTACAGGACAAGGTCGACGAAATAATCGCGGAACACGCAAAACCGAAAGACTACGGCGAAGAAGCGGAAAAGGACGGGATCGATACCGGGATGAAGGCGATAAATCCTTTTTCGGGCGAAGAGATCCCGATTTGGGTCGGAAACTACGTCATGATGGGCTACGGGACCGGTGCAGTGATGTCAGTTCCGGCACACGACGAACGTGATTTTGAGTTTGCACAGAAATTCGGCCTGCCGATCCGGACCGTTATCAAACCCGCCGGCGAAACGGAGGCCGAAGAAGAACCGGAAGTTGCGGCGGCAGCATTTTCAGAAAAAGGCATCCTGATCAATTCGGATTCGTGGAACGGAAAACATTCAAAGGAAGCGATCGGCGCGATGACCGCATATGCTGAAACAAACGGCTTTGGGAAGGGTGCCGTTACTTATCGTCTCCGCGATTGGGGCATCTCAAGACAGCGTTTTTGGGGCGCGCCGATCCCGATAATTTACTGCGAATCGTGCGGTGCGGTTCCTGTTCCTTTTGATCAGCTGCCGGTCGAATTACCCGAATCCGCCCCGTTTACCGGTATCGGCGAGTCGCCGCTTGCCAAGGTAGATGAATTTGTCAATACAACTTGTCCAAAATGCGATGGTCCGGGAAAACGTGAAACGGATACGATGGATACTTTTGTCGATTCAACTTGGTACTACTTCCGTTACACCGATCCGAAAAACACTGAGCAGCCGTTTGATCAGAAGACCGCGAATTACTGGCTTCCGGTCGATCAATATATCGGCGGGATCGATCATGCAGTGATGCATCTTCTCTACACAAGATTCTGGACAAAGATGATGCGCGATATCGACCTTGTTGAATTTGATGAACCCGCTTCAAATCTGCTGACGCAGGGAATGGTCGTTGCCGAATCTTTTTACAGCAAAGAAAAGGAGAGTTATGTCGTCCCGGATGACGTCGTTATCGAACGCGATGAAACGGGGAAGGTTTTGGGAGCAAAACTGAAAGACGGCTCTGACGTCAGAGTTGCTGTTGAGAAAATGGGGAAATCCAAACTCAACGGTGTGGACCCGAACGACATGATCTCTATTTATGGAGCAGATGCCGTGCGAACCTTTTCGATGTTTGCGGCTCCGGTAGAGAATGAACTTGTCTGGCAGGAAACCGGGATCGACGGCGCGGTCAGATTTCTGCAGCGTGTTTGGCGGTTTATTTACAAATGGAAAACGGAAAATGAGAATTGGGCGAATGGTGATTCTCGTGATTCTGTCGATTTAGAATTCAGCGGGGGCGCAAAAAAACTCCGTCAGAAAACCCATCAAACGATCCGGCGGATAACCGATAATTTTGAAAGCGGACAATTTAATACGCCGGTCGCCGCGCTGATGGAACTTTCAAATGCGATGTACGATCTTAATGTCGAACCGAAGCAGGCGAACGCGGGCGATCTGTTCGCAGTTCGCGAAGCCTGCAGGAGTTTGACCTTGATGCTTACTCCGTATGCCCCGCATGTTTCCGAAGAACTGTGGGAGGCGATCACAGGAAGCGATGCGGGAATATTAGAATCCGCCGCCGAATTTCCGATCGCTGATGAAGATGTTGCCAAAGAAGACGAAGTTGAAATTGCCGTTCAGGTAAACGGAAAACTGCGGGCAAGAGTGATCGCTCCGGCGGATTCCGACAAGGAGAAGCTTCAGGAATTGGCGATGGAAGACGGGAAAATTCAGGAGTATACGAACGGAAAGGAGATCGTAAAAGTGATCGTCGTTCCGGGAAGGCTTGTTAATTTAGTAGTAAAGTAAAAAATAACATAACAATAAGTTCCGTAAATTCCCCAAATTGGACTTCAGGTTTGGGAAAAAGCTGATGATAAAAAGCAGACAGCCGCAAGAGTGATCTTGATAACTGTCTGCTTTTGTCATATTTAGCGAGCATATGCTTCCGGCATTACTTCCTAATTTCCTTGATTGAGAGCTCTAAAGCAATTAGAATCAAAGGTTGTTATCGCATTTCGATTTTTTCTGAATTTTGCGTGAAATGTTTTTTTATCTCCGATGGAGTTCCAGATATAGTCCCTAAATAAACGATGAAAGAGTGTCAACATTGTAAAACTTGCTACGCCGATGATGTAAATACTTGTCCGAAAGACGGTATGCCGACTCTGCATACGATCGCCGGCGAGCCAATACTGGAAGGCAAGTATCATCTCGAAAGCCGTGTCGGACAGGGCGGAATGGGTGTTGTGTACAAAGCACGCCATGCTTATCTAAAGACGCTGCACGCGATAAAGGTAATTCTTCCTGATCTGGTCGGCAACGATCCGCAGCTTGTCCAGCGTTTTCGTCAGGAAGCACTGGCCGCGGCCGCGATCCGTCATCAAAACGTTGTAAACGTAACTGACTACGGAGTTGCACAGGGGACGATGCCGTTTCTGGTAATGGAATTCGTCGAAGGCGAAGATCTTCATGACTATCTTGCCCGCGAAAAGAGACTTGCTCCGGAAGCCGCCTTTGAATTGGTATCCGCGATTTGTAAAGGAATCGGCGCAGCTCATGTTCAGGGGATAGTGCATCGCGATATGAAACCGCTGAACATCATGCTTCTTAAAGACAAGTCTGATTTCTCTGAAGCGGTAAAGATCCTTGATTTTGGTTTGGCAAAAATAAAATCGGGCGAACTCCTCGGATCTTTTATACAGGCGCAAACCACCGGACTTATGGGTTCGCCCTACTATATGGCTCCCGAGCAATGGTCTGATGATGAGCTTGATGCGCGGTCGGATATTTACTCGATCGGGGTCATGCTTTTCCAAATGCTTGCAGGCGATGTGCCGTTTAAGGGGTCGTCGATTCCGGCGATCATGAAAAAGCATCTATCCGATCCTCCGCCAACGTTCGCCGAAATGGGAGTTGAAATTGACCCCGAACTTGAACAGGTTGTCCGCCGGACGCTTGAGAAAGACCGGGCAAACCGTACCGCATCGGTCACCGATCTGATAGATGAGCTTTCTGATGCGCTGGGTTACGGAAGTCATAATTCGATAACCGTCGCGCATTCAAACACGAAGATCCCGGTTTCGACCGTAAAGGTACTGACAAATCCTCCGAAGGCACAGGTTTATATTAACGACAAACCGGTTGGAGAAACGAAGACCGACGGATGGCTTTTGCTTGAGGGGATCCAAAGCGGAAACCACAATTTGCGCGTCAGCCGCGACGGTTATCAGGATTGGGAAAGCAGTCTTTTTTGCGACGGTCAGCCAAAGCAGGTGATCGCCGAATTAAGAGCTGAAACTTCGATCACCGGCATACCAAAACCCGCAGATGCGACGGTCGCTTTCCAGCGCAGCGAGCTTGGTGATCCGGCGAGTCTTTCAGGCACGCAGGGCGGAACGGCGGGGATGAACGAAACCGTCAACCAAAATTTTCAAACGGGTTCGCAAAGTATGATCGCTGATCCGCCCGCAAAAAACTGGTTTTTTTCGCCGATCGTATTGGCAGTTGTTGGAATTACGGGTCTATTGTTACTTATTGCTATTGGAGGCGTCGGTGCATACATGGCCGGCTTATTCAGTCCCGCGGCTCCGAATCCGGATACACCGGATGCAAATGTTACGCCGACAGTAGCAACGAAAACGCCGCAAGGCGATTCGTCTCCGGTCACACCGGTAAAAACGGAGATAATCACTATACCGGGCGGCGAGTTTACAATGGGGCGCAATGACGGATTGCCCCGGGAAAAGCCCGAGCACAAGGTAACGGTTTCGAGTTTCGGAATGGACAAATACGAAGTGACAAATGCAGAGTATTACGAATTTGCGCGAGACACCGGCTATAACCCGCTTCCGAGCTATTGGGAAGGCGGTAAACCTTTTGCGGAGGAAATGAATATGCCGGTCCGTTCGGTTACTTTCGCAGACGCCGAAGCATTTGCGAGATGGAGATCAAAGCGCGATAACGTGCTTTATCAATTACCAACGGAAGAACAATGGGAATACGCCGCCCGCAACGGAAGTGACAACAATTTGTATCCGTGGGGTGATGAATTCAAAAAAGATTGTGCGGTGATCGACAAAGGATCGACAGCTCCTAACAAAGTGGGCGATAAACCATGCGGTGCAAACAAGTGGGGAGTCGAAGATCTGATCGGGAATGTATTTGAATGGACGAGATCAAAGCCAAGTCTTTATCCGGGAAATCCGGGAGGAAAGATAGATCTGCCGGAGCCGTATTATATGATCAGAGGCGGATCCTCATTCCACAAATCGACCGGTGAATTTGCGATAACCTCGGCATTCAGGGTCGAGTTTAAGGCCAGCGCAACAGACAAAACCCTTGGATTTAGACTGGTGCGCGCAGGGAATTGATTAAAAGGTGAATTATGCGAAGAGTTGCTGAGAAAATGAGACTGGGAATGCTGACGATGATGCTGGTGACGGCACCGTTTTACGTCTTCGGACAGGATCTCGGCAGCAGCAATAAGATCTTTAAGCCGACAAAAAAGTCACCTGAAAAAAGATCCGCACCTGCAAAAAAGAAGTCGTCGGGTTCGAGTCGAAGTTCCAGACGAAGAACGGCGTCGGCAGTAAAGAAAAGATCGACTCCGGTAAAGAAATCCGAAACCACTGCCTCAAAGACCGCGCCGACAAAGGTTGTTGAAATTGCGGCGGCAAACAAGGAAGCTCCGCAAAACGCGTCGAACCGGTTTGATACGCAAAAGATCGGCACCAGTAAGGTGATCGTATACGGCGGCAGCGAAGCAAGCTATTCCGAAAGATTTGAAAATTCGCTAAAAGCGGGGAATATTGCCAGAAATCAGCGTGACTACGTGAGAGCGGAAAATTCTTACCGGCAGGCGCGCGAGATCGACCCCGATGATTCGAGGGCGATCTACGGTCTTGGAAACATATTCAGCGATCAGCAAAGATGGGAAGAAGCGGAAAAAGCGTATCGTGAGGCGATCACACTAGAACCGGACAGCGCGGCTCCGTATATCGCAATCAGCTTTGTGCTTTCACAGCCGGTGGTCGGATCAAACCTCGGGGAACGTTATGCCGAAGCGGAAAAGATGGCGCGGCAGGCCTTGACGATCGCTCCGGACAATGCATTTGCGCATGATCAGCTGGGCGTCGCACTGGAACTTCGCGGGTTGATATCGGAGGAGACTCAAAATGAGTACCGCAAGGCGATCCAGCTTCAGCCGACCTTTGCACTGGCCTACGCACATTTGGGAAGAATACTTCGCCGAAATGGAAAGACACAGGAATCGTCAAATGCATACGAAACTGCGATCCGGCTTTCCGATGACGTGCCGACGATGATCCTCGTCGCTGACGTGATGCAGTCTCAGCAAAAATATCAGGAATCCGAACAGCTTCTCCGGCGGGCGCTGCTCGAGGATCCGCGGCATCCGACAGCACTCTTTCTTCTCGGAAGAGCGCTTACTTCGCGAAAGAGTTTTGCGGAAGCGGAACAGGTCCTTAAAAAGAGTGTTGAGGTAAGTCCGAACAGTTTTGTCTCATATGCGCTTCTTGGGTCGCTCTATTCGAGGCAGGATCAGTTCAGCAAAGCCGAAATAACCTTAAAACGAGCCTTGAACGTAATTTCGGAGAACGAGAAAAAGCGGCTGGCTCAGGAGTTTGAACAGGTAGCTGACGGCTTTTTGAAACAGAACAGAAAGACCGATGCCGTACGTGTTTATAAAACGGCACTTTCCCTGGATAAGGATAATAAAACCCTCTCCGGTAAATTATCTGCATCCGAAGGCAGCTAAACTGGTTAAATTGTCTGCCCCGTCCTATTTATTGAAATTCCGGGTCGATTAAACATATCTGACAGTAAGCGTCTCATTGAAAGAAGCTTGATTTACTCGATAAAAGTAAGCAAACTCAGGGGTTTATAAACAAATGTCGACCTTAGCTTTAGAAGGAACAATGCTCTACTGTCCAAAGTGTAAGACCAAATATAAAGATGGAAGCCAGCGTTTTTGCAATAACGACGGCGGGCGTCTTTTGCCCGCTCCGTCAGCAGGCGGAGGTCAGTCGAGAGACAATAAGGTATTTACCAGTTTACTCGGCCGGTCGTCCGCGAGAAATGAAAAGGATGAAACGCTTGCCAGAAATCCGAGGTTTGTAAAAGTTGAAAGAGAAACGCCAAAATTCGAGCCTCCCGCAAAAAGCAAAATTTTCAAGCCCGAAACAGACGGTAAGCACACAGCGCCGAAGAATACGACTCCAAGGCCGGTCGCAAAACGTGCGGAGTCACCCGGATCCGCAGCAAAACCGCTTGCCAAACTCATCCAGTCAAACGAAGTTGCGGAATCACGCGCCAATTTAGGAAACCGAAAAACGAATCCTACCGGAAGACATGCCGTAACCTGGCAGGATCCGCGTGCGCTGATCGGACAAACCATAAAAGGCAGATATAAGGTTGTTGACAAGCTCGATCAGGATCAAACAAGCATCGCATATCTGGCAGAAGACCAGTTGATAAAGAATAAGAAGGTGGCCGTCAGAGTTTTGATGAACGACCTCTCAAAGGATCCGTTTCAAAAAAAGATCTTTGCAGACGAGCGGATATCGCTTTCGCATGTAAATCACCCGAACGTCGTCCGCGCAATTGACTCGGGAGAACTGCCGGAAGGAAAACCGTTTATCGTAACAGACCTGTTTGAAGGCGAATCGGTAAATGAGGTACTTAACCGGTCGGGGCAATTCAATCCGATGAGGGTGGCCCGGATCATCCGCCAGGCATCTTTTGCGCTGAGCGAAGCACATCAAAGCGGAGTGCTCCATCGAAATCTCAAGCCGGAGCACCTTCTTTTACTCGTTTCTGATGCCGGAACCGAACAGGTCAAAGTTACAAACTTTTCAACGTCCGACGGTAAACCGCGCACTGACAATCTTGCTTACAAATCACCCGAGCAGCTCGGAGGTCAGCTTCCGACGTTTGCAAGCGACAGCTATTCACTGGCAGCGATCAGTTTTCAAATGCTGACCGGCCAGATCCCGTTTACCGAAACAACGGAAAGGACACTTCTTAAAGCACAAAAGGCGGGACTCAAAGCAAATGCGAGTGATCTTGGAGCAAACGTTCCCGAGGTTGTAGATCATATATTTGCAAAAGCCTTATCATTCAATCCGGCAGACCGGTATCCGAAGGCGAGAGATTTTGGCGATGCTCTGTTTAACGCCTTGATGACGGAGTTTCCGGCAGCACAAGCGCCGGAGTCCGAAGAATCTGAAAGCATCAGGATCAATGCCGCTGATCCGTCAGCAGCATCGGCAGATCTGGCTGAAAACGAGACGCTGCAGGCAGGTTCCGCAGGCGCGGTATCTGATTTTCATATACCTTCTACGGATGATGCAAACCTGAGCACGGAAACTGAAACTGAGACGATTGATCTGAAACCACAAACTGAACAATCAGACGCGCTGTGGAAGAACCGTTCGCCGGAAGCGCTGAAAGAACGCGGCTGGCTATTTACGCTGCTTTCGGTTCTTGGTGTTTTACTTTTGGTTGGAGCTGCGATCTGGCTTTTTGTTTACTTTTATAACCGCGGTGATCAAACCGTGGATGTCGAGCAGCCGACTGAGACCGAGACGGTTGCTGCAAAAAAACCGACGATCCAGTCAGCAAAAGAGGCGCCCGGTCAAAAAGGTGATATCGATTTTCCGCCTCCGGCAAGGGAGATCTCACAGCCGCCGAATACCTTATTTTTCGAAAACACCAAACAGAATCTCAGTCCGAACCTGGTGAAACATTTCAGAGGCTTCTCACTCTTTTATCCGAAGACTTGGGAGAAGAACAATTCAGAAAGTACGTTTCTGGATATTTCGAAAAAGGCGAAAAATGATCTTCCAAAGGAGCAAATGCTGATCACGCATTATGACAGCAAAGGAACCTATAGTGAGGATAAAGAGAGTTTTGATGTGCTGGTTGAGAGTTCCAATAAGGTTCTGGAAAATCTTCTTCCTGAATATTCGGTCGTATCACAAGGAAAGATCTCGATAAATAATGGTTGGCAGGCTTATGAGGTCAAGTTTAAGGCAAAAGGCGAAACAGCATCAGGGAAAGAATTCGAGGTGTGGGGAAGGCGGATCTGGATGCCTGCGGCGCGTCCGGGGGTGAAAGACGGCTTTGTAATAACAATGCTTGCAACATCCTTATCGGAACGCGTTGAAAGTCTCGATGATGTCGGTGTAAAGGGTGACCTCGGAGATATTCTTGAAACCTTCGAGCCTTCGCGCGAATATAACTAGCAATAAGATCTTCGACAAAATATTAAAGCGTAAGCGAATCCCTTCGTTTACGCTTTTTCTTTGTTGTTTGGTAAACTAGCATCGATTTTCACAAACTGATCAGATTACGCAGTTAAGCAGGAATCCCCGAAAAATTTGCAGCTTCACGATGAAAATTGTTCTGGTAGAAAAAGGTGTTGGTGACAGCGGATCGTCCGAGCGAACATTCGAGCAGCCGAGTATTAAGATCGGACGCGACGCTGTAAGCTGCGATATCGTTTTTGACAATCAAAACTATCGGATGGTTTCGCGTAATCATGCAGAACTTCGCTGGGAAAATTCATCGTGGATTCTCATCGACCATAATTCGAGTTTTGGTACATATGTAAACGGCTCGCGAATCACTCAGCCGGTATCAGTATCAATAGGCAGTTCGATCCAGTTCGGTACAAGCGGACCTGTTATCCACGTAATTTGGCTTGAAGGCGGCGGGGCAGAACAGAGCGCCCGCTTGCAGGCAGATATGCCATCTGCTGCGCCCCCGGTCCAATCCCAGCCAGTATCGTCTCAGCTAAATCGGGAACCCTCCGCTTCAACGGACACTGCCGTTCGTCCGCCTGCCAGACTCGAAATGATCGGGACTCACAGCGGCCCGCCGGTTGAGATTACAAAAGACAGCTTCTGGCTCGGACGTGATCCGAAAGGCGATATCGTCATCGAAAGTTCGGCGGTAATGGTTTCGCGCGCGCATGCGGAGATCCGTTTTCAGAGCGGTGATTATGTTGTTGTGGACAATAACAGTTTTAACGGGACACTGGTAAATGAACGCCGGATATCTTCGGAAACGCCGCTATACGATAACGATCGGATCCAGCTTGGACGCGGCGGCCCGGTTTTGAGGTTTCTGTCGCCCGGAAGAGTCGCACCAAAAGAAAGTATCGAGATGGCATCGGGAAACCAGATACCCGGGGTGCCTTCACAGGCAAATGCCGGGTCGGCCACAATGGTTTTCAACATGGGAGACGTGTCGCAGGTTCTCCCCAAGCCAGACGCCGGTAATCAGCAGCTTCTCATGCAGGCAGGGTTTGACGGCAAAAACGAACTCCAGATCGGCCGGAACGAGTCAAATGACATTAGTCTTGACGGTCTTCAGATCTCGAATCTACATGCCCGACTAAAGAATACCGGAAGCGGAATCGTTGTCGAGGATCTGAATTCGACGAACGGTGTTTATATCAATGGTGAGAGGATCTCTCGCCGCGTCGTCTCGCCTGAAGATGTTATCCAGATCGGTTCTTTTGTATTAAGGATCGATGAAAACAACAATATCGGCGTTTTTGATACACGTTCAAAGATCCGGATCGATTCGATCGGCATCACAAAAGACGTAAAAAATCGGGCAGGCGGCGGAAAGATCCGGCTTCTCGACGATATTTCGCTGTCGATCAAGCCGAACGAATTTATCGGATTACTTGGACCATCGGGCGCCGGGAAGTCGACATATATGGATGCGCTGAACGGGATGCGTCCTCCGACCGGCGGAAGCGTTCTGATAAATAATCAGGATCTTTACCGTTATCTCGATTCGCTCAAGCAATCCATCGGATATGTTCCGCAAGACGATATCATTCATCGCGAACTTACCGTTTACAAAACTCTTTATTACGTTGCCAAACTGAGACTTTCGCGGGATGTCTCCAGATCTGAGATAGACCAGATAATCGAAGAGGTTTTGGACGTGACGGGACTCGATGAACGCCGCGACGTGCCGATAAATGAACTTTCCGGCGGGCAGCGAAAACGCGTTTCGATCGCCGTTGAACTGATCACTAAGCCTTCGATAATATATCTCGATGAACCGACGTCCGGACTCGATCCCGCTACCGAAGAGAAGATAATGAAGCTTTTCCGTCAGATTGCTGAGTCCGGCAGGACGGTTATTTTGACGACGCATGCGATGGAGAATGTCAGGCTTTTTGACAAGATCGTTGTCCTGATGCGCGGAAAGCTTGTCTTCTACGGAAAGCCTGAAGAGGCACTCGAACATCTGGGCGCGTCAAGCTTTAAAGAACTTTACGACAAGCTGGAAGAGCCGATCGAAGAGAAGATCCGCGAATACGGAGAAGCAGACCGGTTTTCGATCACCGAATCGGTCGCGCAAACCTGGAAAGAGAAATTCCAGAATACGGTTCAATACAAGCGAAATGTTTTTGAACCGCTGAGGGAAGTCCAAAAAGCCGATTCTGCAAAGTCGCGGAAAGGTCACCGGCTTGGCATTTTCGGATCAATACGGCAGGGTATTACGCTTTCAAGACGTTACGCCCGGGTCTTGTCGAAAGACAAGATGAATCTGTTTATTCTGTTTGCCCAGGCCCCGATCATTGCGATCCTTGTTTTTTTTGTAATGGGCGAAAACCAGCCGAGGGACTTTGCATATTTTGCGCTCTCGCTTTGTTCGATCTGGTTCGGAACTTCGGTTGCGGCACGAGAGATCGTGCGCGAAAGACCGGTTTACGGACGCGAGAGAATGGTAAATCTCGGCATTTTTCCGTACATCGCATCCAAGCTTTTTATTCTCAGTTCGATCGTCGCGATCCAGTGCGTGATGCTTTTTGTGCCGCTTAAGTTTTTTGATCTGACGGGTCTTATGCCGATGCCGGGAGTATTTCTCGGAATTCCACAGTTTTTTACAATGCTTGTTACGGCGTCTGTCGGCGTCGCGCTTGGGCTCTTTATTTCAGCGTTGGTCAAGACTTCAGAAATGGCAACCAGTCTTATTCCGCTGATCCTTATACCGCAAATTATCTTTTCGGGATTAATCGGAGTGCCTTCGGGTATTAATAAGGTAGTCGGACTTGCGATGCCGGCCGCATGGTCTTTTGACACGATGAAGCGGTTTTCTCCTCTCGACACACTTGAGCAAGAAGGGGCACTGGCTGACGGAAAAACAAACGGGCTCGGGCTGTATAAGTATATTGAATCCGAAAACGACGAGATCATTGAGGAAGCAAAAAAGAATATTAAGGATTACGAGAAGGATCTTGAAACTAAGCTTCAGGACGCAGAAAAGCGGGCGAATCAGGGAGAAAAAGTTCAGTTTTCCGGAATGCCCGAGCGGCCGAAAGTGGCTGATGCTGAAAAGATCCCGGAGAATCTCAGCAATTATATAAATTTCCGACACCCGTGGATGCATGAAGCGCTGAATCTGCTGGTGCTGATGATAATGTTTTCAGGGTTACTATTACTTACATTGATTATTTTACGTCTGCAGGATATAGGTTAGAAAATTTATGAAAATACCGGTTAAATTATTTGTTATCTTTTGTTTGTTGACTTTTGTATTGTCGTTGTCTTTTGGGTGCGGGGGTGCCGAAACGGAAGTCTCTAAAGTTGAGAACACTTCCAATGGTTCGGACAGAAAATCTGAAAGCGATAAGAGCGATGAGTATCCCGCTCCGCCCGAAAAGATCGCGACAACGGAGTTTAAGCTGACCGACGGCGGAACGTTCAGTCTGGAAAAAAGCAAGGGAAAGGTCGTTTTGATAAATCTTTGGGCGACCTGGTGCGGACCATGCCGAAAAGAAATGCCGGAACTCGTTGCGATGCAGGATAAGTACCGCGATAAGGGTTTCGAAATAATCGGACTCGATGTCGATCCGGAATCGAAGGAAGATATAGCGGAGTTCAGCGAAGAGATGAAGCTCAATTACAAGCTCGGCTGGAGCGAGAAGGAATTGGTCGAAGAGTTTTTCAAACTCGGACAAATGGAGGGGATTCCGCAGAGTTTTCTGATAAACAGAAACGGTAAGTTGACGGGGATCTTTCAGGGGGGAAGTAAAAAAGTTGTCGAAAAGATGAAAGAAACCGTCGACGGGTTGATGAGTGAATAATAAAGCCGGCTCCGGGCGTAATGAAAGGCGGGTTGACCGCCTTTTTTTAGTTCTCGGGCACTCTCGGTTCGACAAGCAAAGTTTTAAAGCTCGCAAGACTCACCAGCCCCGGCGCCGCTCCTTTTGGTTTGTTTACAAACTTCTTTTGCGTGTAGTGAACGGCAACTTTTGATTCTTTTCGTGCTTTGCTGTAAAAAGCTGCCAGCTGGGCGGCTTCAAGCAGCGTATTTTGCGGGATCTCTTTTCGGTTAGGATTACGGATGACAACATGTGAACCCGGGTAATCGGCAGCGTGAAGCCAGGTATCAAGGGATTTTGCGACGCGGAATGTAAGGAAGTCGTTATCTTTTGAGCGTTTTCCGACGAGAATTTCAAAACCGTCACCTGACGTAAATGTTTTCGCGCCGGCAAACGATTCGGCTTTTCTTTTTTGAATCTGGTTTGACCGAGAGGATTTTGCATCTGGCGCGACCGATTCGATCGTTTCGAGATCCTTATTTTCTATCGCCGTTTTGAGAGATGCTTTTTTCTTTTCGAGCTTTTCGATCTCGGCCGAGATAAGCTCAAGTCTTTTAGCGATCTCGGTCTTTGCGTTTCTCGCTTTTGTATATCGCTTGAAATAGCTTTCAGCGGCTTCGGTTACCGAGGCATTGTCTTCGGCTTCGATCTCGATCAGGGGCGAATCGTTGTCAAAATAATCTGTTGCGATGATTTTTCCGTCTTTTCGTTTTGCTGTGTTGACATTGGCCAGAAGAACGTCGCCGTAGTGTTTCCATTTTCCGGGATCGCCGTGTTGTTCAAGGTCTTGTCCGAGCTGACTTCTTAAACGAATCTGCTTTTTCAGGTCTTTTTGCACGCTTCCGAGCGCGGCGTTTGCGGCTGAACGAAATTTTGAGTCGGCCTCCTTTTCTTTGTAGTATTGATCGAGTGCTTCTGACAGGGAATTGTGTTCTTTCTGATCGAACACGTCCTGAGAAAACTGATTCGTTCGGGGTTTTGCTGGAGGCGAGTAAACGTCTGGTGCGGTCTGACCTTTGCCTTCCGTTTCGCGCAAGGAATCGAGGATCCGGTCTTCTCCATCCAATAGAAACAAATTTGACGAACGTCCGGTTAGCTGGATCACGAGAGAAAACAATTCGCTTTGTCCCAATTCGTTTCGGGCGGCCAATTCGATCCTGATTACGCGTTCGCCCTCAAGTTTTATAACCTTTTCGACTACCGAATTGGCGATCTTTTTTCTTATGAAAGAAACAAACGAAGGCTGTGACGCGGATCGTTTCTCGAGAGTTTTGAGACGGCGTTTTATCAAATAGATCCGCGGGGAACCGGGTTCGACACTGATCAGCAGATATTTTCCGTCGTCCAATCGAAAATCGACCGCGATCATCATGCGGGAAAGGACAAAAATTTTGCCGAACTTCCGGCCCGCAAGGTGACCGGAAAGTTCGGCTTCGATCTTTTGTAAGGTTGCTTCGTTCATGGCATCATCATTTATTCGTTCTATCAATGATGCAACGGATCAACCTCACCCGCAAACGCGGTTTCTAAAGTTCTTTTACGACAATAGTTCCCGATACAAGATCGTGAATCGCGCGTTTGTCCTCATCAAAAAACGATGTGAGAAAACCGATTCCGCCAAAGGCCATCGAGAGCAAGTACACCGATGAACTGACAGCCGCCTGATGAAATGTCGGATACTCTTCTCCGCCGATATCGATCATTTCAAGCGAAAAAAGGTGCATGCCGAATGATTTTCCAAAGATCCCGATCGTCGTCGTCAGATAAATAAACATAACGACGGCGAAGGTCGCCAAAAATCCAAAGGCTCCGGCGATCGTAAACCAGCTTCCCCCCAACAGCATGAACGGAGAAAGAAATATCAGGCTGACAAATGAGCCGATAATAAAATCAAAGAGACCCGAATTGAATCTAACGGAAAACGGTGTCAGATCGTCGAGAACTTCAACTACTTCCAAGTTCTCCGCAGTTTCCTGTGCAGTTTCAGCTCCCACTTTTGTTTTACTTACCGGTGTGATGTCAGAAGAAGTTTTTTCAGCATCTTTTGCCGCGGGTAGATCCCTTTTTCCAAAGCTCGTTGAAACCCGGGCTTCGATGTACTGAGGATCGAGTTCGCTTGTGTCGTATTTTGTCTTTGCTGCTGGAACGTTTTCGCGGACAAGTGTCGGTTTTGCCGTGTTGGCCGCCGCGGGAACTGATGTTGCAGTTTGCGGCTCACTGTTTGCACGCTGGGCAATTGTAAAAGGGAAGTCTTTTCTTGGATTTTCGGTTTCTTTTTTTGCAGCCGGTGCTGCCGACTGCCGGACAGGTTCTTCGATAAGAAATTTCGCCCTTGAAAACTCGATCCTTTTTAGCGCGCTGTTGATCACCGGGTTGTCGCTTTCGAGTGCGATCGGTTCGGGCGCCGACTTTACATCAACTGCAACAGCGGCAGAAAATCCCGCAGCAGCCGGTGCGGCCGAAACCGTACTGCGTCCGGAACCGGACTTTCCTCGCCGGCTAACGGCATTTTGCAACTGCAGTCGCCACTCGGGCAGCTTTGTCTGTTCACTTTGAAATTCCATCAGCGTGCGATTCGTATTGCTGATAACGATCTCCGATGTATTTACCGGTTTGGTCGCAATGTGTTTTGGTGAAGGATTGAGTTGGATAGGATTCGGATTTTTTTGCACTTTTGGTTTTCCTTTGGACTTCAGTGGCGGTGCGAGCGACGGAGGTTTGGGGTCAGTTTTGGCGACCCCAAGTGATGTGATCCTGGTGGCGAGCTTTTCACGTACAGAATCGTTGATCATAGTTCCGCATCGCGGACATATAGATAATGTTATAACGCTTTCAATATCGCAGTTTGGACAGCCCATGATTTTTGTGATTTCTAAATTAGATTAGTTCTGATGCCAGATTTGGGAAATCAGCGTGAATTGTGTTAAACCGAAGCGATAGTATCAGAAGTTACTTTAACTCGTCAATAGTAAATTGATGTGAAACCAAGCTTTGCATCGACAAAAGTGATAATTATAGGAGTTTAAAAGAATTAGGAGTACGATTTGAGTGTTTATTTTTTATTAAACACGTTTTCTTCCGGCGAAACCTGACTCGATCTCATGCCACCATTCGATTTCGTCACCCTCGCCAAGCTGCCAGCAGAGAAGTACGATCTGGCCTTCGCGCTCGGACGGGAAGTCGATAAGACCGCGCTCGTAGTCTTTGATCTGGATGCCGAGTTGGTCAAGTTCGGCAGTGTTTTCTCCGAGTTTGAAAAGCTGATTAACGTAGTGTGAGCCCGATTTCATCCCGCCCCCGCCGAATTGTGCTGAGTTTGACGCGGCCAGCGAGCTCTTCCGGTAGAAATTGATATTCCGGTAGATCGACCGGATCTCGATCAGGATCGGGCGAACGACGGTAAGCATATCGTTCGCTTCTTCGATGGTGAAAAGTTTCATTATTCGTCAGGGACTTATAACTGCGCAAGGACAAGGTAACTCAGCTTTCATCGTTGATCCGGATAAGATCGCTCCCGTTTTTTTCCTTCCCTGTGTGACCCGTAAACCTGTCTTCATCAGGCGATTCTGAAGGATAGGAATTTTCCGCACGTTCACCGCTCCGGACTTTTTCCCTGAGCATCTCGGGCATCGGCAATTCCTCCGGCAGTACGAAAGGAGGAATGTCGTAATCATCACCTTCGGAATCATCTTTGCTGACCAATTCAGCGATGTCGCCGAGATCGATAAAGAAATCTGCAACGTCGATCAAATGCGGAGCGGTGTTCGACCGGAACCCGGCCACCTCAACACGGCATCCTTTATACGAAACCGCATTCAGGGCATAGACAAAATCCTCATCACCGGAAACCAGCACAGCCGTGTCATATTTGCCAGCCAGACTGAGCATGTCTACCGCGATCTCAACATCCAGATTCGCCTTTCTCGTTCCGTCAAAAAATGTTTTGAGTTCCTTTTGAATTACTCTGAATCCGTTTCGCTTCATCCACAGGAGAAAACCCTGCTGTCTTTCAGCGCCGGCATCGACACCGGTGTAGAAAAAAGCACGGAGCAGTCTTCCGTCTCCGAGCAATACGCGGAGCAGCTTATTATAGTCAATGTCTAAATTATGAAAGCGGGCGGCGTGAAAAAGATTGTTGCCGTCTATGAATACGGCGACACGGCCGCGATGACCAAATTGCCAGGTAGATCTCGAATTCCTATCAAACTGCATTTTTATAACCCTTATTAAAATTAAATATTAAATTTAAATATAAAAAATTCTAAATAAATGTTTGCTGCGTATGCAGTATGCAAAGAAAAGCGGAAGATATAATTGGTGGAAGTGCGGGATCGAATCTAATTCTTCTTTCGACGATCGAATTATGAATAATTTCTGCAATAAACTTTGCAACTACGCAATCTTTAAACTAAACGCTTATAATAAAATTTGTCTTTATTAAAATAGTTAAAACCGATGATTTTATTCCCGAATAAAAATATACATCATAAAGTTTATAATCAATAGCAAAAGTTTTCTATGAGTGAATCAAAAACAAGCGGCCTGCCGAAAGATTGGCTGAATGATCTGCCGGAAGACACCCGCGTAGAAGGTTACAAACCGGAAGAAATGATCCCCTGCGCGAACTGTTCGCGAAAAAATCCTCCGAACCGTCTGGATTGTATGTATTGCGGGATCGATCTTGATATAACTGAGGAGCAGAGCCGCAGTCTCAAGCCTCTTCTTAGAAAAACAGAATCGTGGAAGAATGCGGCAAACATAATTTTAACCGGCAAATCTCCCGAGCTAAGTGATGACGGACTGCGCACCGCTTCCAAAATGCTTCGGATCGAGCCCGCTGATCTGAAGAAGATCGTTTCTGAGAATATTCCTCTTCCCCTAGCAAGAAGCGAACAGGAATCCGAGATCGCGATCGTTGTTGAAAGATTAACGGAGACGGGACTTGAGACCAGGCTGCTGTACGACAATGTTTTTGAGCCCGAAATTCCGGCAATACGTCTGCGAACATTTGAAATCGATGGTGACGTCCTAAACATCACGTTGTTCAGTGACGGCACGATCAAACGCATCGAGCGCAGCGGGATCTCACACATCGTTGTCGGCGCGCTGTTTCAGCACCGTGTGGAATCAACGGAAAGGCACAAAAGGAAAAAGGATCAAAACGACATACTCGAAACCGCCGAAACGAGTGAGGACGAGATCATTCTCGATATTTTTACTTCGGAAAATTCGTCCGGTTTTCGAATTGCGGCAAAGAGTTTTGACTTCTCCTTTCTTGGGGATGAGAAGAAAATGGTCGTCAATCAGAACATGAAGACGGTGATCGAAAAACTCAGATCCTTTGCGCCCGATTCCCGATTTGATGACAATTACTCACGACTCCGTCCGCTGCTCAGCCTTGTCTGGGAAGTTCAGGAACATACTGACTCAAAGGGGCTTAAGCGCCGGGGATTTGGCGGCTACAACCGCGAAATGGTCACGACATCGAACAACAACGGGCAATTTACAAAATACTCGCGGCTTCAACGCCATCTGGGATGAGATCGAAAATGAAAAAAGGAAGATCCGGACGAAACCACGCGGCGCAGAGTGGAGATAGTGGCAGATCCGCGGCTGAAGCGAATCGGCAGACTTCGGTCGTATACGGCATTCTTCCGGTATTGGAACTTCTCAGATCCGGAAGCCGCCGGATCGAAAAAGTATTGATTGCTGAGGGCAGAAGGGTAAATCATTTCGATGAGATAGTCGATCTGGCACGCGGCCGGAATGTGCGGGTAGATATTTCACCGATGCGGACGTTCTCAAAGTATTTCACCGGCAGAGAAAATCATCAGGGCGTTGCAGCATTTACAGCCGCCGCGGGATACTACGATGCTGAAAAACTGGTTGCGGAGATAACCGAAAAGGAAAACTCGTTTTGTTTGATCCTTGACGGAATTGAAGATCCGGGCAATTTGGGAGCAATTTTAAGAACTGCTGAAGGCGCGGGAATTGACGGCGTTTTTATCCCTGACAGACGTGCAGTCGGTTTAACGGAAACAGTTGCAAAGACCTCTGCCGGAGCAACGGAGTATGTAAAAGTAGCAAAAGTTACAAATATCAACCGGCTTATCGATGATCTTAAAGACAAAAACGTATGGGTTGTTGGCGCGAGCGGAGATTCCGAAACCGGACACAGCCGCTGGGATTGGAACCGTTCGAGCGCACTGGTTTTAGGAAGTGAGGGAAAGGGTCTCCACAGACTGACGGCGGAAAAATGCGATGTTTTGGTAAAAATCCCGATGTATGGAAAAATAGAATCTTTGAACGTGTCGGTGGCAGCCGGCGTTATACTGTTTGAAGCACTTCGTCAGAGAGAAAGAAAAGAATAATTATGTTTTGTCCGAAATGCGGAACAAAGAATCCCAGTGACGGTAAATTTTGCCGAAAATGCGGCACAGATATCAACGTCGTTTCAGCGGCCCTGACGGGTAAGTCAAGCGGATCAAAATCGTACCGCGAACAAAAATCCGAAAGTAAAGTTACGCTCGAAAGCGCGATGGGCAAGTTTTTTATGGGTCTGGCGTTTTTGACGGTCGCAATAATTTTAGGAGTGACCGGTGTTGCCGGAGGCAAGACTTGGTGGTTTTGGATGCTTATCCCGGCATTCGGAATGATCGGGTCCGGTGTTGCGCAGTTTATAAGGCTTAGGCAGAATTCTGCGGCCGGGATAACGGCAGATCCGGTAGATTCCGGAAAAGATCTTGACTCACAAAAACATGATGCGCTCCCCGAATCAATAACCGACTATGTATCGCCAAACGACGCGCGGTACAGAACGGGCGATCTCGTCCCTTCAAGTGTTGTCGAAAATACGACCCGTCATTTGAAGACAGATTCGGAAGGAGAAACGATGACGCTCCCAAACGATCCGCAAACAAAATAGATCTATTAGCAAAGCGGCATTCTATTTGTATTATTTTCTGACCAGCGCGCGTGCGTTTCCGGCATTTCCGCTCGAATCGAAAACTCTCAGAGCAATTGAATACTCGCCTGATTTCGGTAACGTAACACTTACCGTATATCGTTCTTTACTGCTGTCAGAGATTCCGTCATCGGAGTAGATCGTTTTCCATGTTCCGCCGTTAACCGTATATTCGGCGCGTCTGATATAGCTTGAGTCTTCAGTCGCTTCGAAAATTACCGTTACCTTGTCTCCGGAAACGACGGGTGTTCCGGCAACACTAACCGCAGGCGGTGTGTTGTCGATGTCGAAAGGCTCGGATATCCGCTCGCCTGAAAGTGCCGTAGGAGAAGGATTTGAAGGTGAATCACTAGCAACGATCTTAAAGATATATCGGCCGTCTGCAAACGCAAGGCCATCGATCGTAAAGAAAGTTTCTTCTATGTTTTCGCGCAGAAGTTTGAAGTCCGCATCATTTATCTGTTTGTAAAAGATCGAGTAAAGAAGTGAGTCATTATTTCTGTCTTCCGATTTCCATTGCAGCGATTTTGCGCCGCTTTGAAATACCTTACGCGGTACCGGCGCGGGAATCGTGATGCCAAAGTCCGCCGGATCGAGTCCGAGCGCCGTGATATTCGGGTCAACCGGAACCTCCGGATTTGGCGCCAGTCCGACAAACGCCGGGAAGATGTCGATCGACAAAACCTCCGGCGGCAGATTCTGCTGAAGAAATGAAGCACTGACCTCATTGAGCGCTGCACCCGGGTTCTTTAAAACTGCCCGCCACTGAAGAAACTGAGCCGGCGGACTGACAATCTTCATTTCTTTCTGCTGTCCGCTTTCGCTGCTCCAGTCCGACCAGGTTTCGTTCGGTGTCGCAGTGTTTCCGCTTCTTGTCTGGATCTGCACATCGCCCGACGAACGCCACCAGATCATCCCCCAGGAAGCGGTCGATTTTGCATCTAAAACCGGTGATTCAAAAGAACCCGTTTCGTCCTGAGGTCCGCCTATTTCAAAGAGCTTTCCCTGGTTACTCGATGTTGCAAAGAGTTTGTTTCCGAACGTTGTTATCGTGGAAACCTGTTCCTCGTCGGTTTGCAGCGCAAGATTTTCCCGGCCGCTGTTTGAAACACTGTAGATCCTTCCTTTGTCCGACGTTCCGATCAATACGCCGTTTCCGGTTACGTGTGCGTAAACAGAAAATGCCGTGATTTCGTCCGATTTCCAGATAACGTCACTAGCGCCGCCCGGAAGGATGCGGTAAACCGCGGATTTTGCAGAGGAGAGATCATAACGGCTTTTTGCGGGAGTAGCAGATTCAGTTGAATCTTTCTTTTTAACCGACACTGCAGTTTTTGCGGTTTTTGAAGTTTCTGGTTTTGTTTCCTTTGTCGAAGCAGATTCTCCGAGTGCGAGGACGTAGACCGATCCATCAGGTCCGACGGTGATCTCGTGGATCTCGCGAAGAGGAGAATCGAGCAGGCCGAACGGCTTCCCGTCAGAAGAAAATCTTAAAACAAAACCGTCCGAATCGGTTCCGGCATAGAGATTTCCGTTTTTGTCGGCGGCCAGCGAAATAATGTGCGTTTCGCTCGTATCGTACAATAGAGAACTTTCAGGCGATGCGTTGGCGGTCTTTACCTTGTAAATCTTTCCGCCTTCACCTGTTCCGACCGCGAGACTACCGTCAGATAAAACCGCCAAAGACCAGATATATTTTTCTTTAGGTTCGAAATAGACGTTTGCCGTCCCGTTCGGCAGAATTCTATACACTTTTCCGTCGGGAGAGGTTCCGGCGAATACCGAGCCATCGCTTCCAATGGCGAGTGCTGAGACGTTGATCTCCGTTGAATCATAAAAAAGCGAGCCATTTCCGGAATTGTCGACGCGGAAGATCTTACCGTCTCCGCCCGTGCCAAGATATTTGTTTCCGCTCTTATCGATCGCCGTCGACCAGATATAAGATTGCTCGGTATTGAACAACTCTTTCAATTTTGGAGCGAGCGTGATCGAGCCGTTTTCGTTGATCGAAACGCCTCTAGCATCGCCTTTGAGTACATCGTCGCGCGAGTTTATCGACCAGATCGACGGCTCACCCGCAGCAACACAGATCTGGAATAATAAGATCAGGAAAACGAAACATAAAATTTTATTCATCGGATTTATTTTTTACAAAAACTATATTTTCTTCGCCGTCAAATATCTCCCTGCCGCGAATGCCAAAGCCGATCTTTTGAAGAACCTTTTGCGAGGCGACGTTTTCCGGCGAGGTCAAAGAGATTATTTCACGAAAACCTAAGATATTGAAACCATAGTCGGCGGACGCTGCAGCGGCTTCCGTGGCGTATCCATTTCCCCAGAAACGCCGCGCAAAAAGATAGCCGAGTTCTATCTCGCTTGTCTCCTCCATGAATCCATAACCGCAGCTTCCGATGGTTTCACCCGTCGATCTTTCAACAACCTTCCAGCGCGCGTAACCTCGCTGCCGCGTGGACCGCTCCATTTTGTAAATAAAATCAAGTGTCCGATTTTGATCAAAAGGAACTCCATCTTCAATGAACCGGATCACTTCCGGATCACTCAGGATCTTTGTCAGCACGGGCAGATCTGAGACCGTCCAATGAAACAATCGCAGACGTTCAGTCTCAAACAGAGGATCAGTATTAATTGAATTAAATGACGGGCTTCTTTCCATGTTCGGTTCTCTTGATTTTTACCGCATCGGTCGAGTCAGCATGCAATTTTTCGATAGGAGCGGCCTTGATGAATTTCAGCGCTTCCTGGAGTTCGTCGGCATCGCCGGTTATCAAGCGCGCACTTCTTTCGCGCGAAATATATGCCCAAAACCATTCTGTCATTACCCAAAGCCGGTTGCGAAAACCGATCAGCGAAAATACATGGACAAAAAGCCAGGCTAGCCACGCCAGAAATCCTGCCAATTTGAATCTGCCCGCTTCAACTATCGCCTTGTTTCGTCCGATCGTCGCCATCGAACCTTTGTCCCAGTAGTTGAAATTTTCGCGCGGTTTTTCTTTGATATCGTTGAGAATATTTTTTGCGGCTGTTTGTGCCATCTGGATCGCCGCGGGCGCCACGCCTGGAACCGGTTCTCCGTTTTCCTGCTTTATAAAAGCCATGTCGCCGATGACAAAGATGTTTTTGTTTTCACCCGCCGAAAGATCGTCATTGACAAGGATCCTCCCAGCCCGGTCGATCTCTGCGTCGATACTCTTTCCGATCGGCGATGCGGAAACGCCTGTCGCCCAAACTGCAACTGTTGTATCGATCCATTTTTCGCCGACCTTTACTTCGCCGGGTCTAATGTCGGTCACAAAACTGTTGAGACGGACTTCAACCCCGAGGTCTTCCAGATCACGCTGTGCCCGTGCCGATAGGTCAAATGAAAAACTTCCGAGAATCCGGTCGCTGCCTTCATAAAGCTGAACGCGGGCTTTCTTTGTATCGATGGCCTTAAAATCACGCGCGAGTGCGATCCTTGCGATACCGGCGATCGCTCCGGCGAGTTCAACTCCGGTTGCGCCGCCGCCGACGACCACAAAATTCAGCGCATCGTGCTCGCCGGTCAGGATCGCGTCGCGCTCGGCAAGTTCAAACGCGAGTAAAACCCTCCTGCGGATCTCGAGTGCGTCTTCAACGGTCTTAAGTCCCGGCGCCGATTCTTCCCAATCGTCATGTCCAAAGTATGAATGTCGTGCACCTGCGGCGACGATCAGATAATCAAAATCAACCGCTGAACCATCATCCATTCTTACCTTTTTGTTTTTAGAATCGATCGATTCTGCCTCTCCCAAAACAACCTCGATGTTTTTCGCGCGATAAAGAATTCGTCTGATCGGCGTCGCGATCTCGCCGGGAGATAAAACGGCGGTTGCAACCTGATAGAGAAGCGGTTGAAATGTGTGATGGTTTTTGCGGTCGATCAAAGTAACATCGACAGCCTTGTTTTTCAGGTCTTTTGCCGCCTGCAGACCGCCGAATCCGCCGCCTATTATTACTACTTTTGGTCTTTTTTCGTTCAGAGTCATTTAATCGATAATGTCAGCTCCCGACATATTTTGCATATACGGTCCGGGCGACCGATGGATCATCCGTTCCTTTGATTATTGCCCGTGCATCTCTAAATACAGTCAGCTCAAATTCATCGATATTTATTCGCAAGAGATATTCATTTACCTTTAATTCACCAAGTTCGTTAAGACTCTCTGCCAGTTTTTCAAGGTCGATCTTACCCGAATTCAAGGGCTGTATCTGGACTGCATCGCGGCCGCATAAAGCGGTCGAAAAATCCTGATTTGACGCTTCGAGAAATTCAAACTCGTGCAAGCCGCACGTTTTGCAGTCTGCGGCCGGGTCGCCGGTTTTGATCTTTCGCCAGTCATTTTCCCACGAATCAACCTGAACTATTGATCTGTGTAATTTTTCTTTTTTTCCGATAAGTATCTTTATAGCTTCCGAAACCTGGATCGAGGAAATAGTCGAAATGATCGGCTGAATAACCCCGGCGGTATCACATGTCGGAGAACTCCCGGCTGCCGGCATCTCCTCAAAAATACACCGGAGACACGGTGTTTCACCTGGTATTATCGTCATTGATGTTCCATAACTCGAAACCGCCGCACCATAGATCCAGGGTTTTTTGAGTTTTACGCAGGCATCATTGATAAGATAACGGATCTGAAAATTGTCGGTTCCGTCGACAACAAGATCGACGTCGGCCGTAAATGATTCGATATTCGAATTATTTACATCTGCAATAATTGCATCGATCTCAATTTCGGAGTTTATAGCAGACAGACGGTTCTTTGCCGCAACTGCTTTCGGGAGCCGTTCATTTGCATCGGATTCGGAATAAAGCGTCTGTCTCTGAAGGTTTGAAAACTCGACAAAATCACGATCAACGATCCTTATGAATCCGACGCCCGCGCGAGCCAGCATTTCCGCGTGAGAGGCTCCAAGCGCGCCACAGCCGACAAGCAAAACCCGGGAGTCCGAAAGCCTCTCTTGTCCGGTTCTTCCGATCTCACTAAATAATATCTGGCGGCTGTATCGGTTGTTCATTTCGCCCACTTTTTAGCCTTTAAATCAACAAAAAGATAATAACTGAAAGAATTATCTATAATCTAACAGTTATTATCTATTGCGAAAAACGGTCTGACTGAAGAAATCCCGCAGTGAGTTATCGGTCGACCAAAAAATCAATAAATTCTTTTATCGCGATCGTTGAACCCGAAGCCGGAAATTTCGAAGTCGTCTCATTTCTGTAGCGGTCGACGGAAAATTTGAACTTTTCTTCCCGAAGCCGACTCTTTTCAGCATCAAGACTTGCCTTTTCTTTCTGACGCGAGTATTCGAGTCCGCCTTTTCTGATGAATTCAATGATCGCGGGAAGTTCATCTGCGTCAAACCAAAGTCCGTGTTGTTTGCAGATATCGATGATCACTCCCGAAACCTTTGCAAAATTATTGCGATTCATCAACTGTTTGCAGCGCGGGCAGGGAACATATTGGATCTTTTGAAGTTTAGGGTGCTGCAGTATTTCGTCGAGCTTTCCTAAAACGGCGGCCTGATTCTCGCGGTTTGCGCAGATCGCTTCAAACGTCTCAACATCCGACCAGATCCCTTCGCATCTTTCGCATTCGGAGAGCCGGATCTCATCGACTTCAATAAATTGTA
The DNA here is from genome assembly GCA_041394785.1 of Pyrinomonadaceae bacterium. GTDB lineage: Bacteria > Acidobacteriota > Blastocatellia > Pyrinomonadales > Pyrinomonadaceae > Aridibacter. The sequence goes on from JAWKHO010000001.1 coordinate 666,462, forward strand.
GCTTGGCCTTGCAGCGCGGACAATCACCGAGGCTTTTTTCGTCGAGGATATTTGCCGCGATCGCTTTTGAACCGCAAAGCGGGCAGAATTTGCTGCCTTCAAAGATCGTCCCGAAACACGAGGAACAGGACATCGTTTTAAGCCGCGAACGGCAGTGATCGCAATGTACGGAATTATCAGCAACCGCCGCGCCGCAATTCGGACAATTTAATGCTTCAGCTTTCATGGGTTTATAGACTTTTGAAAAAAAATTGACTGGGAAAACAAGGAAAGAACTATTTTGATTCTTTTAATCGAAGAAGTGCGGTTTCTGCAAATTTGTCTGCCGGAGCTTTGGATCCGGTCCAAATTTCAAACTGACGTGCCGCCTGGGCGATCAGCATTTCAAAACCGCCGATGGTTTTGACGCCTTTACTTTTTGCTTCGCGCAAAAAACGCGTCTCAAAGGGATTATAAACTAAATCGTAAGCTAGTTGAAGATTTGAAAGCCGGTCGGCGGCAATTGGTGTCTGATCTTCCAGCTTTCCGTAAGTACCGAGCGGGGACGCATTTATCAAGATATCAAATTCCGGGAACGCGTTTTCGTTCTGGTCCAGCTTGAAGAAGCCGGCCTCGAACTCATTCGCCAGTGCATTGCCTCTTTCCGTGTCTCGCGCGATGATAGTAACTTCGGCGCCATCATTTTTCAGTGCGTAAAGACATGCTCGCGCTGCCCCGCCATTTCCGATTATTCCTGCTCTCGCGTTTTTCAGATCGCCGAAGTTCTTTCGCAACGGTTCGATAAATCCTTCCGCATCGGTATTAAACCCGCAGAGTCTGTTGTCGACGATCTTCACCGTGTTTACTGCGCCGATTTTTTCAGCCGCATTGTCGATAAAATCGAGATGTTTGAGGATCGACTCTTTGTGCGGCGCGGTAACCGAAAAACCCTGAAGATTCCAGTCTATCTCGCGCGTTTCCGGGCGGACCATGCGTTTAACAAATTCGTCCAAATTTGAAACTTCAAACGGAATATAGACGGCGTCTATTCCCATTTCCTTAAAAGCGGGGTTGTGAATATACGGCGACAGCGAGTGCGAAACCGGATTTCCGATGATCCCGTAGATTTCAGTTTCTTTTGTTAATTCCTTTACGCGGTAAATATCAATCAGATCACGCGCAGAAATTTGTCCCGGTGCCGTTTAGTTTCCTTCTTCAAGCGAAGCGTAAGTGAGCGGCGAACCGTGGGCCAGCCCTAAAATCCGCGTCCATTTTCCGGCTTCCCCCATCGCGATCGGGATGATTTCTTTTCCGTCAGACATTGCTCGTTGAAGAAGTTTCCATACCGGGAGGCAATTGGTAATTTCGTCTGCTTGAACTGCAATTTTTATCACACCTGCAAAGGTTGCGGCACTTTGATCATATATCTCCTCTAGATTGGCCGGCGTTTTCTCAAAGTCATGTCGGGAGCAGATCAGCCTTTCAAAGTAACAGATCGGAGAATTGTCGATCATATCGATTTCCATATCAACCCACGGAATAAAATGATCTATATCCACTGCGTCGTACCAAAAATCAGATCGTTGTGCATCAGTTAACTCTCTCATTCCCCCTTCTGCTTTTGGCCTATATGTGAACAAGTATGGCGTTTCGGATTCGTGGTAAATTGAATAAAGGCCGCTCCACAGATCTTCGTTTTTGATGTTTTCGAGACAGTCAAACCGCAACTCGACAATATCCGCAATTTGAGCCGCGCGGCGCGTTTTTTCTACAAACTCTTCCGCAAATTCGGCGCAAACCGAAATGCATACTTTTCCGTCATTCATTTCAGTTTTTTGTGTTCCTTGAGAATAAAGGTCAGGGATGAGAAGATCATCGCCATTGTCGCAAATGCACAGGCAAGAACGACGGCCGTTTTACCGCTCTGTTTTACGGCAATACCAGTCATCGCCCACGCGATCGCAAGGGAATAGAATGGGATATTTAGTTTTTCACGGACGATAAAACCAATGATCGTAACCGCAGCTATCAAAATGACAGATGTGATCGTCAAAACGGTATAATCTGGACTGTAGCCAAGCGAAGCGGTAAACACCAGGATATTCAAGACCGTCGCCACCGAAACCCACCCAAAATAGAGACTAAAGGGGAATTTTACGAAAAAGCTGTCTTTAGCGTCAGAGAGTTTGAATGCCTTAACATTTATAAGCGCAAGTGAGATCAACAGAATAACAATAGCGATTACGCTGAGTCCGATATATTCGTTGTGCCATGCAAAGATCCAGGCGATGTTCGCCGCGCAGCTAAGAATAAAAAGAGCACGGATCTGATTCAGCGCATCCGGCTCTGTACGAAAGAATTGGTAAACCGCAAATGACAAGATCCCGACGTAAATCAACCCCCAAATTGTAAATGTATATCCGGCAGGAGTCAGAAACGTCGGGTATTTATCTGAGATAACTTCCGGAGTCGTACCGCCGATCGCGCCGGTCGTCGCCAGATAATTAAAATAAATCACTGCGATCACCGATACGGCGACGAGGATCTTTTGCAGGATATTTGTCATTAATTACTCATCGGAGCGTTTCAAATTAAAAACTTCTTCCCTGTAGATTTGCTCCTTATTCCGTAGTGCCAAATATATATTCAGCGAATTTTCACCGGCATTCTCAAACGTTAAACCTTGAAAATAATACCTGTTCCCGTCCTTTTTTATAAATCTGAAATCGACGGTTTTATCTTTTTCTTCCCAGCCGACGAGTTTCGGATCAAAATGTTTTAGCTTTAAAAATAATTCACCGTCGGCGATCGTAAACGTCAGGAATTCATAAAATACGGGTTTACTGTCCTGTACGAGAAGGAACATTCCCATCATTACACCACCATCAGTTTTTGTCCAAACTTCTCTTACGCTCCCGCCGAGCGCGTTACCGGTCCAGTTTCCTTCCATCCATTCCATTGACGCAACGTCAGCCGGTTCGCTTTTCTCTTCTTTGCTTATCCGCAGGGTGTTCTCAGTTAGCTTGGTTTGGGCAAATGCTATACTGGAAAGAAAAAGAATGGTAAGAATTGCAAATAGGTTTAATTTCATAGTTGTTCTCCGTTTTTTCTATTAAACGAAACAGATATCAGAAAATGGACACATTTTCAGAGATATCGCTGTCACTCCGGATGTTTTTTTAGAAAATTGATATTCGCATAAAAGTTTTTACTATTATATCGGAATTGGTATCGGGAGAGATCATTGGCCGTGAATTGCGCATTACGTTGATTAATTTACGTTTTCGTATGAAATTGTAAGGAAACGTAAAGAATGGATTTCGAATCAGAGGATTTGAAGCCGTTATTTCGGCAAAATGTTTGAAAAGTTGAATCTACTCTATTTCTGGCACTATTCTTGCGTTTAACAAAAGCGGCACGTATCAAATCTTTCCCTTCTGTGCCTCGAAAGAAAACAGAGTGAGAGAAAAACAATAATGAATAAACACATAAAACAATTATTTTTCGTAGCGATTTTGGTTTTTGGCTGTTCGGTCGTAGGTTTTGCCCAGAGCGATCCGCCGCCGAAACCGAAACCGCCGGTTATTGAGCCCAAACCGAAACCCACGCCGAAACCCAAACCGAAACCTGAGGCGGCTTCGATGCTTTCGGTAAATTTCCGAGCCATTATTGAATAGCAGTTATCCAAATAATTACTAGTCAATTTTGCTTCTTCAAAGAGAAAAGGACGATCCTGAAAATGGATCGTCCTTTTTGCGTTTGTACGAACTAAGTTATCTATCGCTTAAAATTGTATATGATCACTCCGCGGGCTTTAACCGGAACATTTGAAAGCAATGTCGGGCTGAAGGTCGATGTGAGCGCAGCTCTGACAGCCGCAGTGCGGAGAAACTTATGACCATCAATGACATTAGCCGATATCACGCGGCCCCTTTCGTCAATCAGCACTTCAACATTGACTTTACCTTCGATACCGGCGGTTCTCGCCGGAACCGGGTAGCTTGGCGTGATCAGATTTTTGGCGACACTGTTGACAACGCCGAGCGATGCGATCGGCGGGACAGCGGGTTTTTTTATTGCCGGCGGTTTTCCGACCGGATCTTCTGTTTTTGGTTTAACGGCGTCCGACGTCCCATCCTTAGTTCCGCCGATCGAATTTCCTGTAGTCGAACAATTCGAACATCTTTGTCCGACAGAAATATTACTATTCAAAGTTTCCGAAATCTTTGTTTGATCGGAAGAACCAATCGTAAAGGGCACATTTGGCCGCGCTTCGCTTGTAGGTCTTGATGTTGAAACAGAAGTCGGGTTTCCCGGATGTTCGTCTATACGCAAAATATTTTCTTTGCGAGTAGTTACATTCGGGCTTTTTTGCTGGTCCTTGTTTGCAGCGGGCTCTTCCGTGCGTGGTTTGGGCGGTTCATTCAAAGGTATCGACGGCGGTGCGATAAGCGCTGAAATGTTCAGGCTGTCGTTACCCATTGCCAGATTCTGACTAAAGAGACTGTAAATAAGGCCGATTGTAAATAAAGAAGTTACGAATACGAACGTGCTGGCTAGCAGCCTGCGAAATTTTGTAGATTCTCCGGCCGAATTTCTGGAAATTATCAATTTATCAAGCATGTTTTTCCTCCTGAATGCCGGTGCCAAAGCTGTAAAGGAATTTAGTAGAATAATTACGGTCATCCCGTCCTAATAATTTAGACTCCCGCAGCTTGATAATGTTCCGAAGTTCGAAAGATTCCTGTAATTTCATTAAATTCAAGAATTAATCCGGCATATTGACAAAAGTTGTTTGACCTACCATCTTGATTTTGAGTAAATATACTAGCAACTTCATAAACTCTGAATCTCGATATGGCAAAGGAAACAAAGAAACCGGTCGGTTCATTCAGGTTCTTTATCCGAATCTATAAGTTTTGGCGTAGTTTCCGCGATAAGTTTGCCGCATCGCTTGATGTAAATTACGGGCGCAAGGTAGAGCTTTATACCCAGCTGGCAACCTCCGCAACTGTAAAAGATGTCGTTTACTGGCTTCAGATCCTCTTTTCTGCGGGTATTGCAACGCTTGGACTCGTCCTCAACAGTTCCGCAGTAATCATCGGTGCGATGCTCATTTCACCGCTAATGGCTCCGATCCTCTCTCTTGGTCTCGCACTTTCTACCGGCGATCTGATACTCGGGATCAGGGCATTTGTTAATCTGCTGCTGAGCACTTTGCTCGGCGTTGCATTTGCCCTCGTGCTTGTTGCTCTGCTGCCGTTTAAGGATGTCACGACCGAAATCATGGCACGAACAGAACCAAACACCCTAGATCTCTTTATTGCACTATTTTCGGGGGCGATCGGTTCGATCGCGACCTGTCGGGAAGTAAAAGGTGTTGTAACCTCGATTCCGGGTGTAGCGATCGCGGTTGCCTTGATGCCGCCGCTGTGTGTGATCGGGTTCGGTCTCGGTTATGCCGTCAGTTTAGGAGATTGGCGGGGTATCGAGATAGCCAGCGGCGGCGGTTTGCTTTATCTGACAAACTTAGTTGCGATCACATTTACCGCGATGCTGATGTTTGTTCTATTGCGGGTTGACACTGTAAAAGTGCGGGAGGCGGTGAGAATATGGCGGGATGAAGATTCTGAAAGCCAGTGGTGGCTTGGTCAGATCGAAAAAATTCCGGCGCTGAAGCAGGCCAGAGAAGTGCGAAGTTTTTCCTTAAGGTTGCTGATGATCCTTCTTCCGCTTTTGATCATCTTCTTTCCCCTCAGCAGTTCGTTTTCCAAACTCCGCACTGAGATCACAAAAAAACAAGCGGCGAATAATGTAAATCAAACTGTACGCCGGATTTGGAAAGCTTATGAAGGCGATACCGAAGGAAATATCCGAAGTTATCTGGATGAACTGCGGATCACTGATTCCGAGGAAGGGCTTCAGATCTATCTTCGTGTTTTTGACAACCGGCCTTATTCGCCCGCCGAACGAAAACAGTTTATCAATCTGGTAGCAAAGGAATTGAAAAGAGATCCTGAAACGGTCTCATTGCAGCTTGTTGAAATTCCGACGTCTGAAAGAGAGTCGGTCACGCCTGTGGTTGAAACAACACCGACTCCGGAAACCGTCGCGGAGCGCCAGCAGAATTATTTGCGGATGATCAATACAAATCTGGCAGATTTTAACCTTCCGCGGCCGGCTCAAAGGATCGATTACAATGTTACGTCGAGATCAAACGGCAGCGCTTATCTGGAAATGTATTATCTGAGTCCGCGGAATATAGACGAAGACGGACAGACGGCTCTTCAGGAAATTGTCCGAAGCCGGTTGAACCTTCCGACGATCGCGCTTATTTTGACCAGAGTTTCATCTGAATCCCGTGCATTGCCGTTTGTTGGAGCAACAGCAGAGATCAGCGACGATAACGGCGAATTGGATATGATCGTAGATGACCTGAGACAGCACCAGAACTTAAGACTCCGTGTGGCACTCAGGAAAGACAGGGATGGCGAGACAACCGCGGCAGAAAGAAAGCAGAACTTGTTGCAGTTTCTTGAGTCTAAAGGCGGTGTTTTAACCGAAAAGGTTGTTTTTGTGGATAATGAAGGCAGCGGTCCGGATTCGTATCAGGTGTTTCTGAAGAATTGACTAAGTTTTTGATAAAGTATAGTAAATAGTTTGCGGTTTTTAGGGTTGATACAGTGAACTGTAGAGAACCAATTTTAATATAAAAAAGGAACAAATTATGAGTGCAGAACAGCAAGGGCAGAACTTTTTAGCAAGTGTTGACCGTTATTTCGAACGGGCGGCAGCTGCGACCAGTCATCCTGAGGGATTGTTGAATCAGATAAAGATCTGTAACAGCGTCTATTCGTTTCAATTTCCGATCAGGCGCGGCGGGAGTTATGAGGTTATCAAGGGCTGGAGGGCTGAGCACAGCCATCACAAGCTTCCGGTCAAGGGCGGTATCAGATATTCCGAACACGCGAGTGAAGATGAGGTGATCGCTCTGGCGACATTGATGACATACAAATGCGCTATTGTCGACGTTCCGTTCGGCGGCGCCAAAGGAGCGATTCAGATAAACCCTAAAAGCTATGACGTAGATGAGCTGGAAAGAATCACCCGCCGGTATACGACGGAACTCATACGGAAGAACTTTATCGGGCCGGCTACCGATGTACCCGCTCCCGATTATGGGTCAGGCGCACGTGAAATGGCCTGGATCGCAGATACCTATCTCGCTTTTCACTCCGAACAAATAGATGCACTCGGCTGTGTGACCGGTAAATCGATCGCCCAGGGCGGGATCAGAGGACGCACCGAAGCAACGGGATTAGGGACTTTTTACGGTCTTAAGGAAGCCTGTTCGCATGAAGAAGATATGCGCGAGATCGGCATGGAGCCCGGCATCGAAGGCAAGACATTTGTCGTTCAGGGGCTTGGAAATGTAGGATATTATGCCGCGAAATTCTGTATCGAAGGCGGTGCCAAGCTGATCGGTGTAGCTGAATACGAGGGCTCGATCCATAAAGAAGATGGTATTGACCTTGAAAAACTGATGGTTTTCAGACGCGAAACCGGTTCGATCCTTGGATTCGAAGGAGCAACGGATCTTCCGAAACGTGAGGATGCCCTTGAACTCGAGTGTGACATTCTCATTCCCGCCGCGCTCGAAAATCAGATCACTGCGGAAAATGCTCCGCGGATCAAAGCTAAGATCATCGGTGAAGCGGCAAACGGTCCGATCACGGCAAACGCTGAAAAGATACTTGAAGAAAAGGGAATCCTGATAATTCCGGATGTGTTTATGAATGCAGGCGGAGTTACGGTCTCGTACTTCGAATGGCTCAAGAATCTTTCGCACGTCAGATTCGGACGGATGGGTAAGCGATTTGAACAGGGCGCCTACGACCGTATTCTGAATATTGTCGAGAGTCAGACAGGAAGATCACTGACAAAAGAAGAACGCGATGCAGTCGCGCGGGGCGCTGACGAGGCAGATCTGGTTTACTCCGGGTTAGAGGAAACGATGATCACGGCCTACAATCACACTCGTGAGATCATGAAAAGCAATGACAAGGTCGATAACCTTCGAACCGCGGCATTTGTCAATGCAATCGACAAGATCGCGCTTTGCTATATGGAACTTGGTATTTTCCCGTAAACAGAATCGTTTCAGGAGTTTTGTAACTTGAGGGTGGTCGCGGGACCACCCTTTTTTTCTGTCTGAAGATCGTAATTTGCGCCCGGTTTCCTGCCCTGATTCTGATGAATTACCGGGAAAAATCTCGTGCACGAAGATAATTTTTCGCCTTGTATCTGACGGCGCTTAATTCAACCGAATCGAACCGAGCGCAAATTTGCAGATCTTTTGAGTCTAATAATTGCTTAAAACGATTTCCATGATTAGCAGATAATAAACGCACCGTTTGCGATCAGAGCGACCCTTTTACCGCATATTACTGCCATGAAAAATAAACTGATCACTACGTTAATTTTGCTTTTTATCTTCGCAAGTTACGGATCGTCTCAGGACCAGGATATACAAAGTTTGGGCACGGAACTATCCGACAAAACCTGCAGAATACCGGAAGATACGGATCCGGCAGTCATTCAATTCATCGGTTTTACCATCTCCGACGATTCGAAGGAGGGTTTCAAAAGAAGGACGAACGGAAAATGAAGATCATACCGCTTATATTTATCCTGATAACCATTGCCTTTCCAGAACTGATTAACTCTCAGGAAAATGCAGCAAGGATAGTAACAACGGATTTCAGTCCGGAAAAGTGCAAACGTGCTGACGGCGATGAGAACGAACCAGTTTTGCGGCACATTTGCGACGGCGACGGCGGTTTTAAGGCCGAAATGGTCCGCGAATTCAGAAGTGGTGTTTCGGTTGCCGTGGTTTTTCCGAACGGTAAGAGGAAATTTGTTGATCTGGTGGGAATTATTCCCACCGTCTCATTCGAGTTGGGCGAGACAATAAAATGGGTCTTTCAATCGCCGGAAGACGTGAAGCCGTCATTTATGGTCATTGAATACAAATACATTCGTGACCTGTCATATTTTCTATCAGGACGTGAAAGGGAAATCGACAAAGCACGGCTTACGTCGGCATCTGTTGTTGTAAATATAGATTCGGATAACTTGTGTATAACAAGTGTTGTTATTGATGATGGTTCGGAAGCCGCCGATAAAAAACTCTTAGACAAAATGACGCAGCGGAAATGTCTGACGCCTGCAGAAACCGCACGCAACGCAGCCTTTATTACGAAACCTGCCAGCGATGTAGACATTATGCCGGTCAAATTTCTTGCAGACGGAAAACATCTTGTCGGGACCGGACTTGACGCGTCGATACGCGTCTGGAATTTGGATAACCGTCAGGAGCTGACCAGGTTTTATGCGCCCGGCACTATGGGGGTCGGCATTTCTGACAACGGCGAATACATCGTGCTGTCAAAATTATTTAAAGTTGAAGTGCGCGAGCTGAATACCGGAAGATTAAAAGGAGTTTTTGAACATCCGTGGTTCTTTTTGACTGCAGCGATCTCACCTGACAGCAGCATTCTTGCGACAGGCGGGGCGGGTGACGTAGTACTTTGGAATATTGAGTCTGTCACGCCGGTCGCCAAACTTAATATCTTTAACGCGGGTAAATATTTGCACGGCGGCGACGCGATCCCAATGGCGTTTTCTCCGGACAGCACGCTGCTTATTACGGGAGCTGACGAAGGTGAAATAAAGATCTGGGACGCAAAAACTGGCGCAGTTCGTACGTCTTATGAACCTTTTGAAAGATCAATTAGTTATGTCCGGTTTTCCAACGACGGAAGAAAAATTATCGTCGAAGGTACGGTCAGGAAACCACAAAATATATCAAAAAGTGAAGACAGTTTTCCCACTGAAGAACGTGTCGTTTACGTGCTCGATTCGGAAACCGGTCAAAAGTTGAAAACCATAAAGCTTGATATTCTCGACTCCTTTTTTCTGACCTCCGAAGACACCTTGATCAGAAATTTCACAGAGTACGAAAAAAATATGAGTTCCGCGTACTGGGCTTTATACACTGATACCGGCAAGAAGATACGGCTGCCGGATTCGATGAAAGACGTCATTTATTCGCGGGATGGAAATAGAATCGCAGGCATTGCAGATAAAAAAGTAACGGTTTTTGATCTGGTAACTCAGAAACAAGTTTTGGAGATAGAGCCTGAAAAATAACGCCGGTAATTAAGAATGAGGGAAGACGCTGAAAAAGAGAGAGGAATTCCGTTTCGAAATTCGCTATTGAAGTGGACGCTAATCGCCCTGCCTGCGATCGTTATTCTGTTTGCATTTGGGCTTGTTTACTATCTTAACAAGTTCGATATTTCATCAGAAGGTCCGCTTTTCGACAAGGTTTCGAAATTGGAGGAATTCAAGTGCGCTATCTCTCAAGTACAAAAAGATGAAAAAGCCGTGAATCTTTTGGGGTCTCCGATCAAAAACGGAACAGATATCGATCCGGCGACCGAAATCTTCGGACCTGAACGACGCGTTAATTTTCGGATCACGGTTTCTGGTTCAAAGTCTGACGGAAAGCTGCGTGTATTTTCTCATAGGACGCCGTTTATATCCCGGTTTCAGATGATACTTGAAAAGGACGGCGAAGAAATAAGCCTTTACGAGGGTACTTATCCCTGCGGAGAAGATCGACCTTGAACGCAATTTTGTTTAAGCACTTAAAAGTTTTGGGAGGAAAATATGCAGTATGGGGGAAATCAGGCAGCGGCAGACGTATCCGGACGGTCGCGCAAATGGATCGTATTAATAGTTCTGTTTGTCGTAGTAATTCCGATATTGATAACTTTTGGAATATTTGCGGCTGTTATCGGCGGACTTTATTTAGGCACGAAATCTACAGAAGAATTTAAATGCTCGATGGCCAAGATCAACGAAAATCAAGAGGCAATAGAACTTCTCGGAAAACCGATCGAAGACGGATACCTTGTTATGCCGACCATCGAAATATCCGGACCTGTCAGACGCGTTAATTTCAGCGTTCCGGTTTCCGGACCGAAAGGGTCCGCCCGGCTGAACGTAAATTCCTTTCGTGACGGGTTCAATTCAAATTTTGTGATGTCCCTTCGTGGCGACGACGAGAAAAATTTGATTCTACACAGCGGGAAATATCCTTGTTCGGAAAGTTGATCTGGAGGAGATGGTAATGAAGATTCGTTATTTATTTTTTACAGTTTTCGCCGCCGCCGGCGTATGTTTGCAATTCTCTTGCGGCCCGATAAAAAATATCGCAGACCGGCAAACGAATGCCGATCCGTTGAAAAGCGAGGTGCAAAATACACCTGAAAATAAACTCGTTCCAAAAATCAGTGACAGCTGGGGCAAGACAAAATCGCATGGCTTTGTGCCGATCGCAGAGTTAATGAAGAATGATCCGGTTGACAAGGTTTTCGAAACGGAAGGATATGTGGTCGATTCTACTGAAGGCTGCGATTGCCCGCCGGATGGAAACTGCAATTGTCCGGTTCCGCACATTGTGATATCCGCAAAAAAATACGTTTCTGGTTCGCGGGACCAAAACGAAGATGAAATCATGATCTGGACCGAACTCGGAAAATTTGACCGGGATCAAAAATATCGTTTCAAGGTTAAAAGGCTCGTCAAAGGATCCGTTGAGCATTATGGTTTGCTATATCTTGCTCACAAAGCAGTGGAGAACGGTGAATGAAGAGAAATTCCGTTAAACGAGCGGACGGCAAAGAATTAAAAGTTGATATGAAGACCCGTTCGATTCTTTCAGTGTTTGTTGGGTGTATTCTGATAGCGTTTTCTGCGTCCTGTGAAAACGGCCCGGATCAAAGTTCCGGTAGAACGAATGCTGAACCCGTTACTACAGAGACGCAGCGTGCCGGAAAGAAATGGGAGCTCGTTTCAGCAAAAGAATTTCTAAAGATCTCGGATATAAAGAAGAAAAGACTGCCGGCGGGTGTATATGAAACGGAAGGCTATGTTATAGATTCCGTGCCAGAATGCGAATGTCCGCCCGATGCACAGTGTGACCGCGAAGCGGCTTCGATCACGATATCTGAGCAAAACAAGCAATCAGCGTCGGACAAACTGTCTTTGGCAGATCTCCGGATACTGACAGATCCGAAGGAATTTGAGCGCGGACGAAAATATAAATTCAAGATAAAGATGACGGAATACGATTTCGACGATGATCCGCGAGGAGAGTTCTTTTATGTCTTCTATGTGGCGCATAGAGACGGCGGGTAGTTGATCGAAGTATTACTGTCTGCCAGGTTTGATTACCGGAAAATTATTCTTAAAAAGCCCGGAAAATGGAATCAGAACGTGATCGATCAGAAAATCAAGGTTGAGATACTTAAAAGGTGCTCAATTTCTCAATGACAGCCTTGTAGTTGCTGATTGGCGCTGAAACTTTGGGTTACTTAAATGAGGAGGGAAATTCATGTCGATTGAAGAAGATGTAATCGATTTTTTGGGTTCGAGAGATGTTCAGGATATTTATATCGCGTTGAACTTCGCACCGCCTGCGTCCGGAGGCCCTGCACACGTTAATATCAGAGTTGATTCTTCAACATTCGACAGAGTGGCGAGGGCGATCCATTCCCGGCTGATAACTATTGTTGAGAGAGAACCATTTACCGAAAATATGACGGACGTCTGCGGAGTGCTCAGACCGGTGGCTGGGGCATTTTGGCGCGCTTCAAATAAAATTGTGATTCCACGACCGGTTGGCGGATTTCGTCAGGAGATAGTTGTACATGAAGCCGTGCACGTAAGCTTTCATTTGACCCGCGCGAGCAACGTCACCGATTATTTTAATGAGGAAGCAACCTGTTATATCGCGGGACATATGCATATGGCGTATAACAACTTTCGCTATCCGGGAAATCCGGTGCCCGAAACCCGTGAAGTCCACAGACTTGCCCAAATTTGTGCAAACCAGATGCTGTCTTCCCGGGGACTGCAGCCCGGCAGTTATGAACGACTTTATGATGCGATTGCAAACCATCCCGGTTACCGAACCGTCTGTACGCCTTGATGATCAGTTCATATACATCAGAATTGAGCGGAGTGGGGCCGCCGCGGACTATTCTTTTATATCTCTGGCACGAGACACTACAAACAATAGTCCCGAATCAAAATAAGTGTTCGTTAATCCAATATCGGATGGCCGCCGCCTTTACTGTGGTCCATAGTTTCGCGAAACGCTTTTCGATCATTGTGATAAAGAACAAGGTGTTCAGTTTCATAGCGAACTACCTCGGACACCCTGTTGAAGTCCTTTGTGTGTTCGGCGATGACAAATGCACATGGGTTAAGCGCGACGATCATTCCCGCAGCATAAATATATCCGCCCTTGTCATAAACGGTTCCGGCGTATTGGTTCGCGTCAACAGCAATATCCGGCGAATAATTTCCATCCGCATTTTTTTGCCGATCGGCGTTTGAAATAAATATCGTATAACTGGAATGTGTCAGCCGGTTACTAAATTTGTATTTACCGGATTTTGCGATCGCAAAAAGATCGTCAAGCCCTTTGTCGATCGCCGCAATCATTTCCGGACTCGCCTCACGAACCGAAACAACGCGGGTTCCTTTCGGAGTTTTGGTTGAATATTCAAATTCATCTCCCGTTATCCGTTCGGCTTCACGCGTCAGAGCCTTATCCTGTCTTGCAGATTGGGAGTTTATCGTCGTTTGAAAAAAGAAAAAAACAAATGCCGAGAGCAAAAGTGCCAGGCAAATTATTCTTGTAAACAAGTTCATAATAACCATCCCGCCCATTATTGTGGGCTTTATTAAATGATTATGGACGCAACGACTATGCCAGAAACGGAATACAACATAAATATCGTAGATAGAGTGAGCAGTATTGGGGAAAATATACGATATGGTACGGCAGATTGTCTTTATCGGAGGCGTAATTAACCAAATCGCCGGTATCTTCGGGATCAGTGAAACACCGATAAATACTGGTAAATTCTAAAGGTTGGCAACACGAAAATTCAGCTCTCCATTCTTAGGCGTGATTTTTCGATAAATTTTTTAAGCATTTCCGAGATCCTTCTGGTCATTTCGCTGCTTATCGTTCGTTCTCCGGCAAAACCTGCCAAAAAATGTAAGTCTGCGGCGGAATTTCTTCGTAGCTCTACGTTCTGTGAGTACTGAACAAGCGTGCTTTCTTTGCTTTTCGGGAAAAAGTCTGCAGCATAGCGCATCAGATTGTATCCGTCTCTTTCAAACGGCGACCATTCAACGCGTTCATCGGAATTCTCAGATTCGACGACCGCGAATTTCTCTGTAAATGATCCGACAAACGGGATGTTTGCACATATCTTCCAGTGGATCACTCCATTTGAATCCGTGTGGATACTTTCGATTCCGGGCATTAGTTCAACAAAATTTCTGACATCCGTGAAAAACTCGCGGACCTTCTCGAGATTAGCATTTACCTCAAATGTTTCGCTGAAATCGGCTCGTATTTTGAACATAGGATGAATATTCCCCGAATCGATAAAAGTATCCGAATCGGATAAACTTCTATAGATAATAGAACGGTTCTTAAAAATCGTAAATAACGATATGAGCTATTTCGATAAAAACGCTTGTCCGGCCTGCGGACACAATAAGAGAAAGAATTATCTGGATCTTGAACCGGACGAATTGCTATTGGTGAAGAAACTGCCGCGCAATGCTGATTTTTCTGATTCACAGCGGAAAAGTCATCAGTTTTGCGCAAGATGCTGGCATGAATTTGTACGCGGCGAAGAATTGGGGGGCGATCACCGCGCTTGAGTATGAATATGAAATTTGATCCAGAAGACCTTTTACACAGGCTGCCGCTGCCGGCAGATGAAAAATGGAAGGATGGCGTTTGGGATATTGAAGCGTTTAGAAAAAGGGGCGTCTCTCTCATATTTTTCGCCCCGCGCGGCAAAGATTATCAGACTTCTCATGAAGAGGATGAATTTTATTTTTTAGTCAAAGGAAGCGGGGAGTTGAAGATCGGCGAAAAGAGAATATCGTGTACAGCAGGCGACGCCTTGTACGTGCCTGCCGGAGTTTCGCATCGATTTGAAAATTTTACTGATGATTTTGCTGCGTGGGCTGTATTTTTCTGAAATTCCTGTTGATTGGTGAAGATCGAAAATACTGAGCTGCGGTTACGGGTGCAATCAGAACCGTATGAGTTGTTAACGAATTCCATCGCCCGGCAAAAATCATCTTTATTCGAAAACTTGATGTGGATAGTTTACTCGTTTCGGGAATTTATGTTGTCTTGATTTCCGGCCTCCAAAGATCAATGCAAAACGGACACGACAAACCTATTGAAGTTCTGACCGAAAAAGGCGTTGCAGTCGTACGTTTTATCCGGCCGGAGATCAGAAATCCGCTTTCTATAGCCACGCTTGAGGCAATAGAGAAAGCGATCGGGATAATAGAAACGGATCGCGATGTACAGGGAATAGTATTTACAGGATCGGGCGGAACCTTTGCTGCGGGCGCCGATCTTCGTGAAATAAAATCACTGGAGCCGCGTGCAGCGAGAGAATTCGGGGAACGAGGCCAAAATCTACTTCAAAAGATCTCGCTTCTGGAGAAACCGGCTGTCGCCGCAATAGACGGGTACTGCATGGGCGGGGCGTTTGATCTGGCTCTGGCGTGCAGATTCCGGATCGCTTCCCGGAGATCAGCATTTGCTCACCCGGGCGTTAGTCTCGGGATAATTACCGGCTGGGGCGGAACTCAAATGCTGCCGAGGCTGATCGGTTTATCGCGTGCACTCGAGATCTTTTTAACAGCACGCAAGGTAAACGCGGATGACGCGTTAAAATTCGGACTTATCGACAGGATAGAAAACAATCCGGCTGCATATGCCGTATCAATGCTATCGGAAATGACAAAATGAAAAAATATCTGGCAATAAGTGCAGCGGTTTTAATAATCGGAGCAGTATTTTCTGTCTGTCTGATCAATGGCGGGCAGCGCGAGAGTGCACCGAAAGATAGTACGGCTTTTGTTCCGTCCGCAGTGCCGACCGCGACGCCGGATCCGGAAAAGGATAAGATCGATCGCCCGACAAGCGACCCGTACACCGGTGATCTCGCAAGGTTTGACCGCGAGAATCGTGCAGAAAAACTTCAAATTGAAAGGGTTATGGATATACTCGGGATCAAAGAGGGAAGTTCTGTTGCGGATATCGGCGCCGGCGGCGGATGGTTTACCATCATCGCTGCGAAACGCACCGGAGAGAGCGGAACGGTTTTTGCGGTAGATATAAATCAGGAATCGGAAGATTTTATTAACCGCCGGGCTGAAAAAGAAGGTGTTAAGAATATCCGGACGGTGATAAGTAAGACTGACGATCCGCTTCTTCCGGAGTCGGCTGTCGGCAGCGTATTGATCCTGAATACTTATCACGAGTTTGCCGAGCCGGTTGTCCTTATGCGCAATCTGCGGAAATCGTTGAAACCGGGCGCACTCGTCGGAATAATCGATCGAAGCGGCGAAGGTGACGATCACGGCATCGATCCTGAAAAAGTGATAGCTGAAGTAGAACGTGCCGGGTATGCGTTTAAGGAAAAATTCAACTTTGTAACTGCTGCCGAGATGGATTATTTTCTGGTCTTTGAGGTAAAGGGATCCTGACGATAATCCCTTGATCGAATCACGTATCCTTTCTTAGGAATCGGTCGATCCCTGATCTGCAATCATCCGTAAGTCTCGCGATTGCATTAACTTCCGCGCCAAGACTTAAAGCAGATTCGAATTCTAGTGAATCCATTTGATAAAGTAGTTTCTTAGATAATTCGACCGCCGAGCGGCTTACTTTTTCGTAAACCGAAACGTATTCGAGTACATTTCCATCAAACTCTTCGTCATTAAAAACACGGGTTATAAGTCCGAATTCCAATGCTTCGGAAGACGAAAAGTCGAAACCTCGGGTGATAAGTTCAAACGACCTTTTTTCTGAAAGATTTCTTCTGAGAATCGCCATTACCATCGCAGGTACAAAACCGATCTTTACTTCAGGATAACCGAATCTTGCGGATTCTGAAGCGAGCACAATGTCGCATGCCGTCGCCAGTCCGCATCCGCCGGCGAGCGCTCTTCCGTGAACTGCAGCAATAACAGGCACTTTTGTTTTTCGTAAAAGTATAAAGAGCTCCATTAAACTCTCTGCATCTTCGAGATTTTCTAAAATGTCAGAATCGGCGATTTTTTGAAGCGAAGAAAGATCGGCACCAGAGCAAAAATCCTTTCCGGCGCCTTTTATCACAATAGCGCGCAGACCATCATCGCCGGCTGCATTGCGTAACGCCGATTTCATCGCGCCGATCAAACCGTCATTTAAGGCGTTTCGCTTCTCCGGACGGTTTAACGTGAAAAAAGCAATGTTACCTGTTTTTTCTACTATTAATTCGCTCATTTAAAGGTTTGTTGAATTCCGTATGACTTACAAAAAAATTACTTAAGACCTATACTCTTTGCTTCCGCAGGTTTGACGTTTATTTTCATTCTGAGAAGTGCAGTTGAAAATGTTTTACCCTGCGCATCAGTCATCAGAGAAAGCGTGCCTCCTCCGCCAAGAGATTCGTGCAGAAGGAAGTTAAGCGCACCGAGATTTGGAAGTTCAAAGCGTTCGACTTTGCCTTTTACCATATCACCAAAATGTTCTTTTACCCTTTTTGCGGTGACTTCACGCACAAGGACCGGATAAACTGCATCATTAAATCCAATAACGCCAACATTTGCGGTGTCACCTTTGTCGCCCGAACGGGCGTGCGCGATCTTTACAAGTTCTACTTTCATAATAATTATTCCGGAATCCTAAATTTTCTGTAAAACATAACCAGCCAGACACCGACAAATACAAAGAATGAGATCAGCAATGTCCACATCGGGCCGGACGGCAGCGGTTGTTTAACGATATTTGCTTGAAAAACGAGCTGGTTCACAGCGATAAACAAGACCAGAAGCGCCGCGGAAAACCATTCGTGATATCTTCCGATCATTTCGATCGTAAACGGCTTTCTTTCTTCAGCAAGCCAATATTCCCGGTTTGGCAGATTGATCCACTTATTCGGGCTTTTCTCAAGGATCTTCGGCATCAGGAGCGAGATCGCGATCATAATGCCGAGCAAAACTCCTTCAAGTGCAAAAAAGTATGGTTTTGACATCCATCCGTTAGGATTTCCGTGTCCGTCAAAATGCGACGCGAGCGTTGGCGGCAAAAGGGGATAGTAGTAAGAACAATGGGCACAAAACGCTATGACCAGGATAATTAGCAGCTTTCGTGCAAAATGCATTGTTCGGATCTCCTTATGTCTATCAGGCCTCGAGAATCTCTACCTTTGTTTGTATCAGATCCTTGGGGATCAGAGCCGGGAAATACGCGATTATCTCTTCAACTTTCGGTCGTCCGCCAGCAAACCCTGTAACCGCCGGCGGCCCGGTGAGGATCAGCGGCGCGATCTCTTTTGTAAAACGAGCTACGTCATCCCGGTTCTTGCCGCGCACCGCAATTCTTAATTGTACTTCAGGAATATCGGGTCTTGGCTCGCCCGCGAGATGCCCGTGCGTCGCATTTACGCCGACAAATTCCGTCAATACGAGATCAAATTCCAATCCGAGTTTCTCCAGACGTCCCCTCAGGATCCGATCTGCAGCTTTCGCCTTTTCGTATGCGTTTGGATAAGAATAAACAAGCGTACCGACAGATTTCCAGCCCGCCGAGTAGCTGATCGAAACTTTGTAGAAATCAGTTTTCGGTTTTCCTTTAATTCCAAATACTTTTACGCGATTATCGCCGTCCTCGGCGAGATTGATCGATGTAAAATCCGCAACGACATCCGGCGTTATATATTCGTGCGGATCTCCCATTTCATAAAGGAGCTGTTCCTTTACGGATTGAATATTTACGCGCCCGCCGGTATTTTGGTGTTTTGTTACGACAAAATCACCGTCCGGATAAGCTTCGATGATCGGGAATCCAATGTTTTCAAGATCCGGGATATTCTCCCAATCAAACTGACAGTTTCCGCCGGAACACTGTCCGCCGCATTCGATTATATGTCCGGCGATCGTTCCGGTCGCGATCATATCCCAGTCTTCAAATGTCCAGCCGAATTCATGCATGAGTGGAGCAAGTGTCAACCCGGTATCGGTAAGTCTTCCGCCTACAATGATTTGAGCGCCTTTTCCTAAAGCTTCGACTAAAGGTGCTGCGCCGAGATAAACATTCGCAGACTGGACCTTATCACGGACAGTCGAGAGAGGTTCTCCCGTGTCCATATTAATGATCTCTACGCCTTTATCGAGAAATTCATCAAGCCTCAGCATAATGTCGTCGCCGGTGATCATTCCGATCTTTACTTTTCCGCCGAGTCCTAATTCCTGCGCCGTTTTGCGGATCTCAGCCGCGCAGCCCTGTACATTTACGCCGCCTGCGTTTGACAGCACTTTTATGTCCTTTTCTACACAATCCGGCAGGATCTCACGCATGAGCGCAACAAAATCCTGCGCATAACCTGCTTCTGGAGTCCTTGCCCGCTGTTTCTGCATTATGGACATCGTTACTTCCGCCAGATAATCCAGCATTAAGTAATCTATTCTTCCGCCGCGTACCTGCTGCACCGGTGCAGTCAGGAGGTCGCCCCAAAAGCCCTGTCCGCTTGCTACTCTAACTTTTTCTTTCATCTGTAAATTTGATTGAATGTGAAATTCTATTCGGTATTTTCTGACTTAATTTTTCTGTTTCGAGCATTATAGTTTATTTAACTCAAAATTCTTAGTCAGGGTGATTATGATCGGATTCGTTTTCGTTATAATTCCTTACATGAAAAAGAAAAGCCGCAAATTCAACAGAATTTGCGGCTTTTTTACCTCGTATTAATTATCGGGGATTATAGTTTTCTCGGCTTTTCTTTACCCATTACCACTCTCTTTGTTCCTGTTCCGGTTTTCTTTGCGACCCACCAGACCTTCTTCGAAACCCACTTGGTTCCGTCCCAGGTAGTTACGATCACCCACTTACCGCCGTCGGCGGTAGCTTCGCCAACATTTTTCGCAACCGACGCGGTTCCTTTCGCACCTTTCTTAACGCCGGAAGCGGTCGCTTTTGAGGCCTTTTTGACGCCTGACGCAGTTGCCTTGGCTGCTTTTTCAACTACCGGAACGATCTGCGCATTGGCTGACCCTGCTGAAAACAGAACGATCCCGAAAAATAAACCGAAAATAGATAATGCTTTTAGCTTCATGATAGTTTCTCCTAAGTTATAAATGCTATGTACGTTTGTTGCGCGTGTAAATAAAAAAGTTGGTTTTGCCGGTTATTTTCTTAGCCGGGGCCGACCATGTTTGTAATCTGATCGACCCCTTGCGCTGGCCGGCAATACCTTATGGCTTCTTCTTGTCACTGCCGGTGACCGCTTTTTTTACCGTGGCACCGGATTTTTTTGCCGAAAACCAAACCTTTTTGGAAACCCATTTCGTGCCGTCCCAGGTTGTAACGGTCAAAAGCCGGCCCTTTTTGACGACGGGCTCTGCCAGATTGTCCGTCACCTGAACCACCATTCTTGCACCCTCTTTTGTTTTTGCCCCCGTCTTTTCAGCTGTCTCCTTGGTTTTTTCAGGAGAATCTTCGATCACATCGCCGGTTTTCTCTACGGTCTTGACGGCCGCATCTTTCGTTTTCTCTGCAACCTCACCTGTAACCTCGCCGGTTTTTTTCGCGGTATCTACGGTTACTTCTTTAGTTTTCTCAGCTACTTTCTTTACTTCATCGACGACCTGCGCGTCTACAGAAGTGTATGAGAACAAGACGACGCCGAGTATCAAACTAAAACAAAATAATGATCTGATTTTCATGATTTCCTCCTTTTGGTGCTCTAAATGATCAATTACTTTATACAAAGCATTTATTGTGCCAGGTAACACAAATGCAATCCGCCGTGCGGCCATTAATGCACACGAAGAAGAGTCATAAAGCAAATGCCGATTCGCTTTATGACTCCTGATTGATCTTTCCGATAAACACCTTTCTCCCGCAGATTGCGGAAGGGGCTAGGGAAGAAACTTATATTTTGCGTATTTTACGGCGATCTTTGCCATCACCGGTATCGATCGTTTTACAACCTTGCCGGATTGTTTGAGCACAAATTTACCAGCCGCGGGTGCCGCCTTTGCAACGATCGGTTTTGCCACGTTCTTCGCACTAAATTTTGTTGCTTTATACGTAAATTTTGCAGACTCGCCGACCACGACAACAGTAACCGTTTTCGCCGCATTAAGCGTTTTTACTGCCGCCGCATTGTCCGGTTCCTGCGCATTGGAACTTAAAGCAAAAAGAATCAAAAATACGGCAAACAATAATGTTCTGAACACAATTTGGGATCGCATGATTGAAGGATGGAAGAAGATTTCTAAAATTCGCGGAGGCCGCGTTAGCGTGGAAGAAGGGATGAGGACTTAAAAATTAAGTCAATTAGATAGTAGCGTGTTTACCGGCGAACTGTAAACCTTTTTTCTGTGGAAGTAGAAAACTCAAAGTAGATGAAACCCGATTGTACCTGATTACCTAGCCTAAGTTTCTGACATTAGAATTGATAAAGTTTACGATGTCTTCTGTTGAAGTACCTGGCAGAAAAACCTCAGAAACGCCTTGGGATTTCAATGTCCTGATGTCTTCATCAGGCACTATCCCGCCGACGAGAACCAGCGTGTCATCCATTCCGTTTTCCCGGAGCAGTTCGACTATCCGGGGACAAAGTGTATTGTGTGCGCCGCTTAAGATCGAGATCCCAACCGCATCGACATCTTCCTGAAGTGCCGCGACGGCTATCATTTCAGGTGTTTGACGCAAACCGGTATAGATCACTTCCATTCCGGCATCGCGGAGTGCGCGGGCGATCACCTTTGCGCCGCGGTCGTGTCCGTCAAGCCCGGGTTTGGCAACTAAAACTCTGATTTTCCTTTCACTCATAAACGTTGTGATTATATTAGTTTATAAACTTCGCAAGCAAGCCGTCAGACTTTATAAATTTCCTGAGATCAGCCCAGCTGAATATATACTGGCCGGAAGGTTCGAGTGCTTTGACGACATGCGGGAAATTATAATCGTGCGAAAAAACGACCCCGGCATCATTTACGGTAAATTCCTCGAGTTTATTTACCGAATAACCCGAGCTCTTGATCTGCCGGTCAAATTCGGCCGCGTCTTCTTTTTCACCGCGTTTTATAAATTCATCGCGTTCGCGTTTTATCTCTGCTTTTTGTTCTTTTTCTATGAGCAGCAAAAGATTTTCGACGTCAGTGAAAACATCTTTTATAAATACGCGTTTTCCGGTTTTAAGATCAATAACAAGTTTTTTTATGGAGCCGTCAGGATATGCGCCTGCTCCCTCCATTATCAGATCGATCGCAAGTATTCCGCGCTTGTTATAACCCACTTCGTAATCGAGGCTTGACAGCCAATTATATTCGCCAAGATTTTCTTCAAGGGTAGTTTCAAAATTCTTCCAGTAGCTAACCGAGTTTTCGATATTTCTTTTAACCGCTGCATTTACACCTGAAATCCGGGGATAATTTACCTCGAAGGTCTTCTTAAATTCCGGCAGGTTTTTTCCCTTTCTGGTGTAGGTGATCTTCTCGGAGGTAATAACCACCTGTTCGGCCTGCGCAAAAGAGTTTGCGGCGACAAGAAAGATGCTGATGATGGTTATAAAAAACTTCAGTTTCATGATTAATTTCCCTTGTTTGTTTCTAATTTTAATTTCGGATTCTCGACAAAATCCATATTTGGCGAGGCAAAAATACAGCGCAGTTTGCCGAAAAGCGTTTTCCGTTCCTTCATCGCTTCCCACATTTCAAACCAGGCGTGAGTGTTTATCCACAGCGGATTATAGCTTTCAATAGGCTTGATTATTCCGTAACGCACTTCTTCTTGTTCTTCCTCAAATGTTCCGAAAAGACGGTCCCAGATTATAAAAATGCCGGCATAATTTTTATCCAGGTATTGCTCGTTTACGCCGTGATGCACACGATGATGAGCCGGCGTGTTCATCACGTATTCTAAAACACCCATGTTTTTGATCGTCTTTGTGTGAATCCAAAACTGATAGATGAGATTGAGTCCGTGCATCAAAACAAAAGACCAAAAGGGAAATCCCAAAAAAGCTATAGGCACATAAAATACCCAATGCGCTACACCGCCAAACCAGCTTTGTCTTACCGCGACGCTCAAATTGTACTGGTTTGACGAATGGTGAACGACATGAAAATTCCAAAAGAAGCGCGATTCATGACTGATCCGGTGGAACCAGTAATATGCAAAGTCATCGACAAAAAGCAGGATCGTCCACGCCCACCAGGTATTCATCGGCATTTTCAGCGGGGTTATTTCAGACGCCCAGATGTAAGCCTGGCTTGTTACCAGCGCAAACAATGCTCCGAATGCAACGCTGACAAATCCGATAAAAATATTTGTTACAGCGTCTCGGCGGTCATATTCACGATTTGCCCTGATGATCGCAAACGCCTCGATAGCGATCAGCAGAGCAAAAACAGGAATGGCAATGGTTTGCGGCTTCATTATTTGTCTAGAGTTTAATTTATCAACCGTTTTTACGAAAGCGGCATGATACGGAATTCAAGTTTTCTTGATCTATCGTTCGTGAGACGGCATTATCAGAATTTATGTTGTTCACGAAATGGTGAAGTGTCAACCGTCCGGCTTTCGCGGAAAGGTTTACGAAAGTGTCAGCAGCCCGGGCGTTTGGGAGGGTTCCCGCAGTCATCGAAGTACTTGGTAAAGCAACACCGCCCGACACTTTAGCTAAAGATGAAGCTCGGCTACTAACAGTGGAAGCCCGTGCTAACACGTGGGCTGCGGACACAACACCAATCCCGTCCGTCTACAGCCTTTTTCCTTCCTCGCAGGCCTCGATCAGTTTCAGCAGACGACGCTTTCTTGTCGCATCCTGTTTCGCCGACATCACCCAAAATGTGATCGTTTTCCGGTAAGACGGCGGCTGATCGCAAAAAAACTTCCAGGCATTCTTATTTGCCTTAAACTCCTTTAGGATCTCCGAAGAAAATTTCGGATTTTTCCGCTCGTAGGAATAGATCCGCGACTTCTTCTCGTCCCGTTTCTCAAAAGCAGCGATCCCGGCCGGTTTCATCAGTCCCAGTTTTGTCAGTTCGGCTACTTTTGCAATATTTACCGCGCTCCAAATGCTTTTCGGATTGCGCGGTGTAAACCTTATCGAGTAGCTCTCCTCATCGATCTTCCGTCTGATCCCGTCGATCCAGCCGAAACACAGCGCCTGATCGACGGATTCTGACCAAGTCATACTCGGTTTTCCCGTCGCAACTTTATAAAACCCGACGAGCAGTTCCGGTTCGCGCTCGTGATTTTTTTCCAGCCACTTTCGGAATCGATCCTGAGATGAAAAGAATACTGGTTTCATTCTATAGGAGCCCGTTTACCTGCAATGGCTTTGCGTCTGAACAAAATATCGGGCGCCGTTTAGCCCGACTTCATTTGAAGCCTGCCTCGCGCTTAGAGCAAACCGGCGCTGACCGTTTCCGATTTTCGAGGTTAATACGAGAAATGCGTTTGCCCCGTTTGATTCGATAGTCCAAACGCCGCGGTCTTCGGCAGAGGTCGCGCCGGAACCGAGCATCGAATTGCTCGTCGAATCATTTTTTGAAAGATATTCTCCCGAGCTGCACAGCCATATCGTTTTGCTTTCGCTGTATCCGTTCCCGGTGTAGAAAAAGCTGAGTTTCTTACCGCTGAAAACTGATCTGATCTGTTCGTCGACCTGCGACTGAACCGGCGCGGAGTATTTCAGTGATCTGATGATCTCGCTCGCCGCCTCAAATGATGTTTTGGCGAGATTTCCGTCACCGTCATTTGAAAGTGCGACGACAAATAACCCGCGCGCTGCCGAAATTCGAAGAAAAAAAGTATCGATTATCAAATTCTTATCGCCGCTGGCCTTGTAGGCTCGGAAAGACCTGCCGCCGTTTCCCATATCCTGAACCTGGCCGACCTGTGTAAGCCCGTCCCGCTGAAGATTTACTTCCGCCGCAACAAAGGATTCAAAATTCTCATAATAATGCGGTTTTATGACGATGCTTGCAGTTTTATCCGTGTTCAGCAGAATGTATCCGCCTTCGGCAGCCTGATCGGTCCAGTTTTTTGGAACCGTAAAACTGTAGCCGTTTTGCCGGTCGTCAATTTTTTTAAGCGTGCTGTTCTGGGCGGTTGCAATTCCCGAACAGAGAAAAATCAGAATTGAAAGCAGAATGATCTTTTTCATTTATATTTGTCTCGAAACCGACAGGATCTCCTTTTTGGTATTAAAGTCTCAGCAATGGGGAAGGTGTAGGGTAAAAAGAATTTTATTCCTCAAGCGCATTTTCTTTGGTTTTCCACGAACCCGGTTCGTATTGTTCCGATTCACCGTTTGTCAGCGCCCGGTCTTCTTCACCGGGTTCCGCGAGTTCCTCTAATTCGCGGTGATTTCGCGGTTTTGCGGCGAATGAATAGGCTTCGGTCAATAGTTCCCAGCGACCTTCTTTCATCAGCGGATGACGGGCGACTAGATCGCCTTTTCTTTCCTTAAATTCGCAGCCTGAGAGCGCAAGATAGCGGAGTTTTTTATACATTCCGCGATAGATCAGTGCGATCACGAATGAGCCGAAAGCGAAACCGGAAAAGAGCAGCAACAGCAGTAGGATTCCCATAGTATTTTCGGAATTGCGAAGAAGATCTTAGAAATGCATTTTGACCGTCAACCGGTCCGTGGTCAATTTTAGTCTTTTTTTATTTCGTAAGACAATTCGACCATTCCGTCTTTGTAGGCCGCAACGTCTTTGAGATGCAGCGGCATCTCGCGTCCGACAAAATCAAAAAACAAGACACCGTCTCCCAAAATAACCGGCATGATCGAAACAACGATCTCATCCGCGAGACCCAGACGGATAAATTCCTTCGCCGCCCGTGCACCGCCGACCATCCAGATATTCTTGTATTTTGCTTTGAGTTTATCGTTTACGAGTTTTTCAAGATCGCCTGAATAGAATTCGACCGTTTCGCGTGTTTTCGGCAGATATCTTGTTGTTAAAACCGTCACCGGTTTGTCGCCGTATGCCCAGCCGAGCTCGAGCGCGTGTTCATAAGTGCGCGAACCCATCACATAGCAGTCGATCTTTTTGAGGAATTCTTCGATGTAATCTTCAGTGAGCGTGACGCCGTTTTCGTAATTGTCCGCGGAATTCATCCACGAAATATCGCCGTCTTTTTTGGCGATAAATCCGTCGAGGCTTGAGACCATGTGGATCGTTACTTGTGATTTTTCCTCTGTCATTCTTTAACCAAATTGCCTAGTGAAACGAACATCTTTGGCAGCGAAACTAATATCAAAGCGGCGTTTTGCCTGAATACTAAACCGCAGCCGATGCGCGGGCGTTCTTACGTTCCTGTCACCGTAGGTGACAAACATAATAGCGTCGGGTGAAGTAAAGCGATAGCGGAATGAAACCCTACTAAAGGAAGAAGCAGATTTCGTTCACTGAAAGTAAGCCACACGATGTTGGCGAACTGTTGCTCACTGTCAGCGAGCAGTCCGGATTTTCTGAAAACGCAGGGTTTCACCCTGCGCTATTATATTTGTCGCCTTCAGCGACCCTTCTAAAAAGCCGGTTCCTCATAAACCCCGTAAACATCTCTCAATGCCGTACAGATCTCTTCGACCGTTGCATAGGCTTTGACCGCTTCGACAGTCGCCGGCATCAGATTCTCACCGGCGACCGAGGCTTTTTTGAGTTTTTCGAGGACATTTTCGACGGCACCGTTGTCGCGGGTGGATTTAACATGCGCGAGACGTTCGAGTTGGTGATCGCGGACGGTTTCGTCGATCTGGAGGATATTTACGGCGTGGGTCTCTTCCTCCATCCGATATTTGTTGACGCCGACGATGATCTGTTCTTTTCGTTCAACAGCTTTTTGATACTGATACGCCGATTCCTGGATCTCGCGCTGCGGGAAACCGGCTTCGACGGCTTCGACCATTCCGCCGAATCCGTCGATCTTGTCAAAGTATTCATAGCAGCCGTCGATCATTTTCTGCGTCAGCGATTCAAGATAATAAGAGCCGCCGAGCGGATCGACCGTATTTGCCGCGCCGGTCTCTTCGGCGATGATCTGCTGCGTGCGGAGCGCGATCAGTGCGGCTTCATCGGTCGGAAGTGCGAGCGCTTCATCATAAGAATCGGTGTGCAGACTCTGCGTTCCGCCCAAGACCCCGGCGAGCGCCTGGATCGCAACGCGGGCGATATTGTTGAGCGGCTGCTGAACCGTCAATGAAACTCCGGCCGTTTGAGTATGAAAACGCAGTTTCATTGTCCGTTCGCTTTTTGCGCCAAAGCGTTTTTTCATCGATTCCGCCCAGATCACGCGTGCGGCACGGTATTTGGCGATCTCTTCGAAGAAATCGTTATGTGCATTAAAGAAAAACGAGATTCGCGGGACAAATTCATCGACGTCCATTCCGCGGTCGATGCCGTATTGAACATACTCGATCCCGTCGCGCAGCGTAAACGCCAGTTCCTGAAGGGAAGTAGCACCGGCTTCGCGTATGTGATAGCCGGAGACCGAGATCGGATTGTAGCGCGGAAGATGTTTTGCGGAAAATTCAAAGGTATCGATAACGAGCTTCATCGCCGGTTTTATCGGATAAACCCATTCCTTCTGCGCGATATATTCTTTTAAAATATCGTTTTGCAGCGTACCGGAGATCTTTGTAAAATCCGCGCCTTGTTTTTCGGCGAGCGCGGCGTAAAAGGCAAGAAATATCCACGCCGGGGCGTTTATCGTCTGCGAAACCGTTACATCTTCGAGATTTATGCCGTCAAAAAGCGCTTCAAAATCGGCAAAACTCGATACTGCCACGCCGCATTTTCCGACCTCGCCTTCGCTCAAAGGAGAATCCGCATCGAGCCCCATCAATGCGGGAAGATCGTATGCGACGGAAAGACCGGTTTGCCCCTGCTTCATCAGATATTTAAAACGCGCGTTGGTTTTTTCGGGTGAGGAGAAACCGGCAAACTGCCGCATCGTCCAGAGTTTTCCGCGGTAGCCCGTCGGGTGAATTCCTCGTTTGTACGGAAATTCGCCGGGAAACCCGACGTCGCCGCCGGAAATAATGTCTTCAACATCAGCCTGCGTGTAGAGCCGTTCGACCGGTTCGAGCGAAACGCCTTCAAAGGATTCTTTTCTTTCGCCGTGTTTTTCGGTCACGGGCTTTAATGTCTCATTTTCCCAACGCTCTTTTGCGCTCTGGCTTTCGGTTAACTGTTCTTTTATTTCGGGCATAATTATTCCTTTATAAGAGGGTTACATCGTTTCGTATCATTTTAATTTATGGCGTGATAAATGACAAAGAAGCGTTCGTCGGAGCGCGGGCATCCCTGCCCGCACGAACGCCACCGCGTTCGAACTGTTTCGATGTGCTCGAACCCTATCCACGAATATTTTCGTGCTCTGCACTCAAGCGGGCAGTGATGCCCGCGCTCCTTTACTAATACTGGATCAAGCTTCCTTCGCGTTTTGCGCGTTTTACCGCGCGGGAGAAAACCCAGAGTGAAAAGGGAAGCAAAACGGCTAGAAACCCAAGGAGGATAACAAGCTGCGGCTGGACTTCGGTGAATGCTTTTCCGCCGATCAGGATGTCGCGGATGCCCTGAAGACCGTGAGTTGATGGATTTACAGCCGCGAGCCAGCTTCCGGCGTTGCCGACCTCTTCTTCAAGCATTTCCTTCGGATAAAACACACCGGAAAAGAGTGCCGTTCCGGCGCCGAGCAGCACCGCAAAAGGATCACCGCGTTTAAAGACCATCGCAAAACTCGCCGACAGGATCCCGATACAGGCAAGGCTCATCGTCGTCAGGATCAAAAAGACCGCCGCGAGAATAAAGCTGCCTTTGTATTGGACGTTAAAGAAAAACCAGCCGAAAAAGAGATAGAGAAATGAATAGAATGTGGCTTCGACATACGCCCAGGCGGAGCTTGAAATGATCACGGTCGGGACGTTTATCGGCGTCAGTAATACGCTTTCGAGCGTCCCCTGCATCTGTTCCTGCCTTATCGCGTTGGCCAGCGACGAGAAACCGGTAAGAAAATAATTCAGCATCGCAAGACCCGTAAGCCAGGCGGGAAGCAGATCCTGCCAGTTTGGATAACGGAAATCGATAAAGCCTGTATTGGCAAGCCTCGAGATAAAGTAAAAGGTCGTCGTCACACCGAGGATCCAGAGAATTTTGATAAAGAATTCAAAGCGGTACGAGATCGCGAGCTGAAAGTCGCGGATGATAAACGCTTTGATCCTGCGGAAAAGATTCATATAGGTTTCGAACGCCGTTCGGAATTACAAACGATAATTTACCCCGAAGCGTTTGCGATATCAATTCCGCGGTTTGCTCACTATTGCATTGAGTCAGGGATAATTCTACAATTGCCGGATGAAGTTACCCCAACGAAGCTTGATTCTTATTGTCTTCTTATTTTTACTTTTTACCGGATCCTGTGTTTCACCCGAAAATGCGAGTATTGACGACAACTCGCTGAGACCTAACGTCAATACCAATTTCAATTCTGATGCCGCAAATGCAAATGCAAACACCGCAAAAGATGATGAGATCGAACTCGACAAGCTGATAAATCTTCCGTTTGAACCCGAAGAAAACATTTGGCGAAAGGCAGATATCCAGCCAAACGGGAATTCAAATATGGAACCCGAACGGGACGGTGAAAAGCTGACTGTCGTTTTGAAATTCTCAGATGAGAAAAGAGATGCCGTGATCAACCGGATCAAAAGCAACCGTGCGCCGTCTCAGACGACGTTTGAACCGGAAAGCTGGTTTCCTGCGGAATTAGTTGCCAAAAGCGAAACCTCCGGCGATAACGCATTAAAAGGCACTTCTTACGGCCCCGAAGGTTTTGCAAAAGCGCCGTATCTGATCGGTTCGATGATCCACATCGCGGATACAAATTATTTTGTTCTCGATCTGCGGACCAAATAGCAGGTTTATACTTCGTTGTATTTCTTGAGTTTTCTATAAAGAGTCGAAAGGTCGATACCGAGAATCTCCGCCGCAGCCGCTTTGTCGTTTTTTACCGAACCCAATATTTCCATCATATAACGCCGCTCTATCTCTTCAAGCGTCGGCCGCAGTCCGTCCGGATCGCGGATCTCCAGAGCCTTTTCTGAATCATTTTTGACGCGCGGAGGAAGACTCGAAACATCGATCTCTTCGCCGCTGAGAATAAAAGCGCGTTCGACCGCGTTCTGGAGTTCGCGGACGTTTCCATGCCAGAAATGATTTATCAAAACGGACATCGCTGCAGTGGAAACCGACTTCTGATTCGAGTTTTGCTCGTTTGCCGCCTTTGCAACAAAGTGTTTAACCAGAAGCGGAATGTCTTCCCGGCGTTCGCGAAGCGGAGGAAGGTTTATTTCGATCACATTCAGGCGGTAATAAAGATCCTCGCGAAAATTGCCGTCGCTAACCTCTTTTTCCAGATCTTTATTTGTCGCCGCAATAAAACGCGCTTCAAACTTTACTGTTTGGGAAGATCCGATCGGCGTAACTTCCTGCTCTTCAAGCGCGCGGAGCAGTTTTACCTGGAGCGCCAGCGGCATTTCGCCGATCTCATCGAGAAATATCGTACCGCCTTCCGCTGACCGGAAAAGACCCTTTTTACTGCCCGCGGCCCCGGTAAATGAACCTTTTTCATGACCGAATAGTTCGCTCTCAAGAAGCGATTCGGGAATCGCTCCGCAGTTTACGGCAAGAAACGGCATATCCGAACGCGAGCTGTGATGATGGAGTGCGCGGGCGATCAGTTCTTTTCCGGTACCGCTTTCTCCCTGGATAAGCACGTTTACGTTCGTATCCGCGACCTTTTCGACAACCCGGAAAACTCTCTGGAGCGCTTCGCTGTTTCCGATTATTTCTTGGAAGCTGTAACGCTTGTCGAGTTCGCGTTTTAAGAACCGGTTTTCGGCAAAAAGCTGTTTTGTCCGCAGCGCATTTTTTACGGTTTGGATCAGGTCCTCATTTACAAAGGGCTTTGTTACATAATCGTAAGCACCTTTTCGCAGCGCCGCGATCGCTGAATCGACCGAAGAATATGCCGTCATTATTATAACGAGCGCAGTCTCATCGATCGCCTTGATCTCATCGAGAAGTTCGAGACCGTCCTTGCCGGACATTTTTATATCCGTGAGAGTTGCCGAGATCTCGGCATTCGGGAATATTTCAAGAGCATTTTCCGCACTGTCCGCTGTCAAAACCCCGTATCCTTCGTCTTCGAGCAACTGGCGAAGAATCGTTCGCATCAATTCTTCATCTTCAACAACGAGAACGGTTTGTCTTTTTTCAGCAGGCATAATCTTTTTTATTCCCGTAGTTTAGCATAAGAATTTAGCATTTATTGAGTTTCGTGTTAGCATCAAAATTTATCCCGAATTGCCAAAAATGCGCTATTTTTCCGCTTTATTAAAACTGATTCTCATCATCACTGTTTTCGCGCAAATCGCCCGGCCTCAGGACACTAATCCCGTTGACAGAAAGGTCGCAAATCCGATCACCGACACGCCGAATCTCAATCCGGTCGCCCCGGAAAGGTCGCTGAAATCCGCCAACAAGAAGCAGGAATCGGGCTATAAACCCGAAGGCGGCGGAGATGAACTGGTCGTTTATTCATCAAGACAGGAAGCCAAAGGCGTTGAGGGAAAACGGATCGTGACCCACGAAGGCAATGTGGACGTTCGCTACGGGATTTATCGTCTGCAGGCGGATAAGATCACGCTTTATGAAGAAACGAATTTGATCATTGCCGAAGGGAGCGTTGTTTTTGATCAGGGAGAAGATCAGCGAATCACCGGCTCTACCGGAACCTGGAATTACAAGACAAAGCTCGGAAAGTTTATCAATTCAACGGGTTATACAAATCAGACCGAAGACGGCGACGTCTTGTATTTCACGGCAGACAGTGTCGAACGGACAAAATTAAACGAGGTTGTGGTAACAAACGGCGTTTTTACGGCGTGCGAAGATGCGGTTCCCACGTGGAGTTTTACATCGGATGAAGCGATCGTGGTGACAAATGAAAAGGTAAAACTAAAAGCGCCGGCATTTCGAATCAAAGGCGTTCCTCTGATCAAACTTCCTTACGCTTCGATCCCGATAAAAGAAAAAGACCGAAGTTCGGGTTTTCTCACGCCGACGATCGGATATTCTGCAAATAAAGGTCTGCGGATTTCCGGTGCATATTATCAAACACTCGGCCGCTCGGCCGACATAACGTTTCGCGCCGATCTTTACAGCGCGCGGGGTATCGGATACGGATTCGATCTCAGAACACGCGCGAATTCGCGTTCATATTTTAATGTCGGTCTGTTCGGCGTTCAGGACAGAATTCTCGGCGCGGGCGTTAGCGATGAAAATCCGGATCAGGGCGGTACGAGCATTTACGCCGAAGGCATTCATTATTTTCAAAACGGCTTTGTCGGGGTTGCGGATGTAAGGATCACATCGAGTCTTGCTTTCAGACAGGTTTTTTCAGACGGAATCCAGCAGATAATTTCACCGATCGAAGTTTCGCAGGCGTATGTGACGAAGAGCTGGGACGATTATACGCTCGATATTCTGGCGCGTTCGGAAGTGATCTCGATCCCAAACGTCCGGATCAAAACGAGAAATCTTCCGAGCATTCATTTTGAAAAACGTCCGACGCGTTTTAAGTTTTTTGACAACGCGTATTTTTCCTACAAGACGAGTCTTGAAGGCATCAGCAGACGCGAAGAGGTTGACAGCATTGCACTTTACCGGCAGGCAGCGGGAAGTGATCCGGTAGTTTCACCGGCGATCGGCCAGCGTTTTGATGTACATCCGCAGGTTTCGATCCCGTTTAACACAAAGTATTTTTCTCTGACGGCGACCGCCGGCGGACGCGTTACATATTACTCGAATTCGTTTAATGATTTCAGGCAGGTTGTCGGCCGCGATGTGATCCGGAAATACGGCGAGTTTGAACTGGATTTCCGCCCGGTGGCTCTTGCGCGGAATTTTTACGGTGAAAACGACGCGTTTCGTTTTCGCCATGTGATCGAGCCCTACGTTAAATACAAATTTGTAAAAGGGATAAACAATTTTAATAAGATCATCCGGTTTGATTACGGCGATACGCAAACGGATACAAATGAGATCGAATTCGGGATAACAAACCGCATTTTTACGCGGAAATACACCGAAGCCGTCACGCCCGATGCTCAAGCAAATCTTGCACAATTACCGGATGAAGAAAAAGACCCGCTTTCAATCCAGCCTTATGAACTTTTTACTTTCACGGTCCGCGGCAAATACTTTTTTGATCCTTACTTCGGCGGCGCGCTTGTTCCGGGGCAAAGAAATCAGATAACACCGATTACTGATCTGACGTTCTATACGTTCGGCGGAGTTCCGCGAAAGTTTTCGCCGCTCAGCCTCGATGCGACATACCGTCCGCAGAAAACGATCCTTGTAAATACCCGGATGGATCTCGGCCTAAACGGCGACGGGCTGCGAAACATCTCCGCCACGATCGGCTACGACAAAAAGCTGATCAAATTTTTCCAGACGTTTTATTACACAAGAGCGGTAAATTTAACGGGAGATTTTGCGCAGTTTGCCAACGCTTTTGGAAAGGAAGCCGGCACAATAAGAGGTTCGCAATGGAGTCCGGCGATATTTTTAGGCAATCGCGATAAAGGCTTCTACGGCGGAACGTCGCTCTTCT
The DNA here is from genome assembly GCA_041394785.1 of Pyrinomonadaceae bacterium. Taxonomy (GTDB): domain Bacteria; phylum Acidobacteriota; class Blastocatellia; order Pyrinomonadales; family Pyrinomonadaceae; genus Aridibacter. The sequence continues at coordinate 700,312 of JAWKHO010000001.1, forward strand.
GGGATTTCCAAAACCGCCGCGCAACCGGCGGTCGTCCGCTGATAAGTTCGCTGTTCACACTCGGTTATGCCGGCGACTGCTGTTCGGTTACCACCCAATTCTACACATTCAACGTCGGCATCCGCCGCGAAAACCGTTTCGTCTTCAGCTTCCGCTTAAACGGCATCGGCAGCTTCGGAACCGAGCAATTCGGACAGCCGAGTTTTTAGCTTTCGATATTACAAAAGCGTGCGTCACTTTAGGGTTTTCGTTTGTCAATCGAATCAGTCCTGGTGATCTGACTCGATTTTGAGTAAGGAATATAACTGTTGACTATCCCCGAAGCTAAAGTATTTCCTTCGTTATCAAAAATAAAATAATTTGCTATAGCACCGCCGCTAAATTCGATTTTCGGACCACCGCGCGGGATATCACGAACAACGTTGCTTTTGGTTCGGACATTTCCTCCTGATGACACGAGCTTTAATTTGATCCAATAAGTTCCATCGTTCTTCATTTGCCCGATGATTTGTTCGATCATGAGATGATCAAGCCAAATTTGTTCAGGCCGATTATCGCCTCCCGTTTCCATTTCCTCCACCGTTTCGTGCGTGCCATCTGATTTCATAGTCTTCTTTATTTTTTTCCTTGGTTCCGGGGAATCCACGAGCAATCCAATGTTCTTCTTCAATTGAACATACGCACTGTCAATTTGCTCTTTTAATTTGTAATCCTGATTTTCGCAACGAGGTGACGCCTGTCCTGTTTCTGCGAGTGAAAGAGCCGAAATCAGTCTGGAATTCTCTAGGTCGCCGATCTCAATAAATTGAAACCCCGAAACAAACGGATGTGCCAAGCGGATGTTTATGTCATTCTGTGCCAGCGCATTTGAAAAACTTGCGATAAAGGCATCTTCATCGGCGGTTATCAATTCGCCTGACAGCGAACTATCCGTCTTTAGAAATTGAACTGCTTCAAGTGCAATCTTCGCTGCAATTGCAGCTCCTCCGCTCTTATCAAAATCGGCCGTGTTCTTCTGAAACATACACTTTCTGTACTCAGAATTAATCAGATCCAGACGCTTAACAATGTTTCGATACTGGGCGACTTTCAGATAGTCCGATTCCCTATACAAATAAAGTTTTTTTATTCGAGACACCGTCGGAATGACTTGACCTGTGGATAATTTCGAGTTCTTCAAAATCTTGATTTTTTTCAATTCCACGCTGATCGACCTCGCAATTGAATCTATAGCCCGATAAGTTTGAATCTGAGACTCGATCAACTTTCCGTCAATCTTGCTTGTTCCTTTAAAGCTATCCGCATCTGGAATGGGAAATTTTGCTTCGAATTCATCTTTCTGTGCTTTTGCGAGTCTGGCGCGCAGCTCAGCCTCCTCGGTTTTTATTTGAAGCGCCGATTGGGTTTCCTGCGAAGGAACCGAAATTGAAAACAGAAAAATAAGAGCGGTAATTTGCCAGGGATGCGGTTTTCTTCTCATGGTTTTTTCTTTTCGCATAATGTATTTTACCGATATCTAAATTAATAGCCGTTGATCATTGTTCCCACTCAGCCACATCCCTTTGAGCAATGAATAGTCAACTAAGATTGGCCGGCTGAGTTTCAATCAATTGTTTTGGTGGCGGTACAGAAAAATTGCAGTCAAACTCTCTTCTCATTTCGATATTATTATATCGAGATCTTAGAGTAGTTAAGATTTATTCTATAGTCGCCGGACATGTCGTCTTTGTTCTTGAAAACACCTTTCGAGTTAAGCGTTAATTTGCCGTACTTTGATTGAAATTTTCCCGCTTTACATAGAATTTTGTCTTTGCCTTTTGTGCGTTTTAAAATTTCACTCGTAATGTCGTCTCCCTTGAAACTTCCGATAATTTTTCCCACCAACTTGTTTCCTACGATGCCGACGATTCCACCGGAGGCAGCGTCGAAAATCACAGGCAATGAGTTTTCAAGCAGAGTTTCAAAAAGATCGACGAAATTTTTGTCGTGAACGTCTACTATGTGAACAATAACTGAATGAAGTTTCCCTTGAGTGACCAGAATTTCAGTGTCGGTTTCAGAAAACTCCGCAACGCCATTTAAAAAAACGTCAAAGTCTAGGTCAACCGTTTTGTCAGTTACATTTTTTTGCGGAATATAAAATCTCTTGTTCTGATCATTCCACTGCCAAACGTCTTCGAGAGGGAAAGTAATATGAGTGGTCTGCGGCTTGCCGTCGTCGTTAAAGTGGTTTACGTCAAGCATCAAGCGAAAATTCTTTTTGCTCTGATCATTTTTGAAATTCGGGAATCGCAAACCTTCCAATCTGATCGAAAAAGTATCCATTGCAAAAACTCCTTTTGTATTTATTCAGAAGACCTTACAACCGGGAAACCTAAAGGATGCTGTTAAAGCCGCATTCCTTATTTCGCAGCAAAAGCAAAAATTCAAACCTTTGTAAATAAAGTGAGCGTTAATTATGTGACTTCCGCAACGATGCACTGAAAATACGCTCATATTAAAATTCATGTCAAGATTTTTATTTATCAGGAATTCGACGATTGTCTAACGACAGGTTAAATGATTATTGAAATTCATGGGGTCTTACGATTCCGTCGGTCAATGAAATGATTTTTGAAGATTTATTGTTTGGGTTAAGTGGTACTGATGGAAATTATTATCTTTATTAAATTTATGGACGGACTACTCCCGGATCTGAGAATTGTAAAACTCAGTTGGTGCGAGATCGTCGGTGAGAAGCGGGTTTCTAAGTGTAAAATTCAGGGTGCGTTTATTATTCAACAATTGTTCAGTTTGCGGATCAGGATTTTCGGAACCTTCCGGCGAATGTCTTTGTTTAGCAGCTAAAATGATCAGATTCTGTACATCAGAATCCGATTTGCTCTGATCTACTTTAAACAAAACGACTTCGTCGAATACTTCCTTGTATGTCTTAATCTCCGCCTTAAAAAAACCGCTTCCTTTTCCTTCGATAACGCCCCCGAGATTGAAGATCACTACACCGTCGTCTTTTAAGACGCGGTGGATCTCGCGGACGGCTTCGATCGTAGTTAGTTGGAATGGGACATTGAAAAGGGTTGTGAAGGCGTCCAAAAAAACTGCATCGTATTCTGCTGCCGGAGCGTGATTCAAGAAAACCCTGCCGTCCTCATGAGTGATTTTCAGGCGCGGATACTCCTCGAGACGGAAAAATCTTTTGGCGATCGCCGTCATTTGCGGATCGATCTCTACAACGTCCATTTCGGCTTCGGGATAAGTTGTAAGATAGTCTTTTGGGAACGAATAACCTGCTCCGCCGATCATCAGGGTCTTTTTGAAATCGGGTTTGTAGTAGCGGACAAGATGATAGAATTTTGCATATTCTGATGTCAGTTCGTCGCTGTCGAGATACATCGAAGACTGAAAGAACTTTGGATCGATGCGCATTGCGCGGATCGGTTTCCCGTCGGTTTTATGGGTCGCATCAAAAACCTGAACCCTGCTGTATTCCGTATCGATATCATGAAAATTGTACACCTGTCTTAGATAAACAGCCTGAATTTCATTAAACCCGATCCCGATCGCAAAAATGACAAGAATTCCGACATTTGAGCGCGAAATCGCAAACGGTGCGAGCAAAACCGACAAGCCGATCAAACTTCCCGCGATGATATAGAGCGTCCGCGTACTTCCAACAAAGGGGATCAGGAAAAAACCTGCAAGAAAAGTTCCGAGGATACTTCCGACTGTCGAAAGCGCGTAAAGTCTTCCAACCGTTTCGCCGGTTTTATCAAGCGTTTCTGTTTTCAGTTTGACCGCATACGGAGTCACAAAACCGAGAAAAACACTTGCCGGCGAAAAGAGGATAATTGATGCGAAAACCGCTTTAAGTTCGATCGGGAGGGAAGTTTGAGCGACAACGGAGAGAACCGAGTCCTTAAAAAGTATGGTAATCGCCACAAGTCCGCCCGCCAGAAATATCGCCGATGCAAGGATCTTGATATCCGGTTTCTTGTCTGCCCATTTTCCGCCGAGCCAATATCCGAGACTTAATGATGCGAGAATAACTCCAATCAAGCTCGTCCAGGTATATGTCGATGTGCCGATATGCGGTGAAAGAATTCTTGAACCGATGATCTCATAGGTCATGACGAGTGCTCCGCATAGAAAAACGGCTATTTCGAGGAGATATTTTCGCATAATATGACGGGCAAATATGGCCTATAAAGTGTTTGACTAATTTTAGCAAGATCAAAACTCATTCGCGATCCGGCAACACGGATTCGGTATTGCGGGCACAAAAAAAACAGATGAAGAGCATCTTCATCTGTTTTTTTTATACCAACCAGTAGTCAGTAAACTTTCAAAATTCATGAATAGAAAGCGAGATCCGGAGATTTTATTTGCTCAACACACTTTGCGCCTCTGCGGGACATTCTCTCAAATCATAGGAATTTAACGTTGGCCTGACGAATAGGTCTCCGGAAGTGGGAATCTTTGACGCAGCATTTTTCGGTCGTGTTCTTCGATAACCACGGAAGCCCGCCCTGACTGTTAGGCTGCGGACACTCCCGGAAATGAGCCTAAACCGTGGTTAGCTCACTCCCGAGGCGAACTTTTTTTCGGTGGCCTCATTTACCGGTGTCAGCCATTTTGCATCGTTCGGCGCGGGACGTTCGCCGCGGATCACCTTAAAATATTCTTCCTGCAATTTTGCCGTAATCTCGCCTCGTTTTCCGGGTCCGACGGTGATCTTGTCCACCGACCGGATCGGTGTTATCTCGGCTGCGGTTCCGGTAAAGAACAGTTCGTCAGCAAGATAAAGAGCTGCACGCTGGACGGTAGCCTCAACAACCTCAATTCCCAAATCTTTTGCGATCTCGATCACGGAATCACGTGTGATACCCGGAAGGATCGAAGAACCGAGCGGCGGTGTTATTAGTTTGCCGTTGTTGACGACAAACAAATTCTCTCCGGATCCTTCCGAAACATAACCGCGGTCATCGAGCGCAATTCCTTCCGAAAATCCGTTGAGGATCGCTTCCATTTTGATAAGCTGCGAATTCATATAATTCGCCCCTGCTTTTGCCATTGCCGGCATTGAATTCGAAGTGATTCTTGACCAGCTCGAAACGCAGACATCGATCCCGTTCTCAAGAGCCTCTTCGCCGAGATATTTCCCCCATTCCCAGACAGCAATATAAGATTTCAGCGGATTCGGAAAGGGGTTTACACCAAATGCTGGGTTATCTTCATCGAGACCGCGGAAAATTATCGGGCGAATATAACATTCTTCAAGACCGCTTTCGCGAACCAGTTCGACCGTTCCTTTGCAGAATTCGTCGCGCGTTGTTTCAACGTCCATACGGTAGATCTTCGCCGAGTTCAGAAGTCTCTGCATATGTTCAGTTAAACGAAAAACAGCCGAACCGTTTTGTCCTTTGTAGCAGCGGATACCCTCAAAAACGCTTGATCCGTAATGGATAGCATGGGTCATTACATGAACGCGGGCATCGTCCCAGTCGATCAATTGTCCGTCGTGCCAAACTTTTGAGGCTACTTTTCTGGTGCTTACATCTTTTCCTGACATATTTTTATAAAAACTCCTTATTTTATTCGGGTATGAATCGTGTGCGCGTAGGTTCTGTTATATAGAAATTGCGAAAAAACGGGAATTCCGAAAAATCGTTGTACGCTTATTTTACTTGAGGATAAGGATAGTATAAATATATGCCTCAGGCAAGGAGTTTAACTTTCTGAAAAACGCCAAACCCGGCTTTGGCGGACCGTATCAGACGACCGATCTGTGAATCAAATTCAAAAGAAAATAATGATCGTTGCCGGAGAATCCTCAGGAGATTCTCATGCCGCAAATCTGGTAAAGGCGATGAGAGAAGGTTCGCCGGGGATCAGTTTCGAGTTTTTTGGCGCGACGGGTAAAAAGATGCGCGAGGCCGGGGTCGAAACGGTTGTCGAAGCTGATCATTTTGGGATAATCGGAGTTCCGGAAGTAGCCAAAGCGCTTCCGATGTTTTGGCGGGTTTTTCAGACATTGAAACGGGCCGCGATCGAACGAGCGCCTGATGCAGTAATCCTGGTGGACTTTCCCGAGTTTAATCTAAAGCTTGCTAAAGCACTTAAACACAGTGGGTTGAAAGTGGTTTACTATATTTCACCTCAACTATGGGCGTGGCGAAAATATCGTGCGCGTGCGATCAAAAACTACGTCGGTCTATTGCTTGCGATCCTGCCTTTTGAAAAAAATTGGTATTCAGAAAGAGGGATCCGAAACGTCGAATACGTTGGAAATCCACTAGCCGGAGAAGTAAAAGTAAAACTTTCAAAAGAAGAGTTTTGCGTCAAACATAATCTGGATCCTTCAAGACCCGTGATAGCACTGCTTGCGGGAAGCAGAAAAAAAGAAGTGTCGAGGATCCTGCCGGTTTTACTCGAAACGGCGTCAATGATGGCGGAAAAGGAACCGTCGCTTCAGTTTGTAAATGCAATAGCTTCAACCCGTTCTGATGCCGAAATCGCCGCATTGATCGCGGACTTTACGGCAAAGGGTAAATCGCTGCCCGAAAAGTTTGTTTCAGTTAGAGATGAAACATATGACGCTCTGAATGCCGCCGATGCGGCCGCCGTAACGAGCGGTACTGCCACTTTGGAAACGGCGATCATCGGTACGCCGCTAGTTGTAGTTTACAAATCGACGAATTTCAATTGGTACGCGATCCGTCCGCTGATCTCGGTAGAGCACTTTGGCCTGGTTAATTTAATTGCTCAGAAAAGAGTTGCTAAAGAGTTGATACAGTTTGAGTTAACTCCAGATACAGTTGGCGACGAATTGTTCCGGCTTCTCGAACCCGAAACAAATAAAAGAATTCGCAATTCCCTTGCAAATGTTTCAAGATCGCTCGGTAAAGGAGGCGCCTCAGCACGAGCGGCCGAGGCGATCGCAGATTATCTTAATTATTCTTCCTGATCCGAACCCGCCTCTTCGGAACCCTGGATCTCTCCGTCTACCTTTTGGATAACATCTGGAACACTCAGGCGGGAAACCGGATCACGGTGGAGAGGAAGAAGGAATACCGGGCACATTGTCGCAGCAACGACCTTTTCCGCTACACTTCCGATCAATATCTTTTCAGATCTTTCAACGCCGCCACGTCCGTGCGAACTCATCATTATCAGGTCAATCTTTTCTTCCTCGGATACGGACAATATCGTGCGCGCCGGTCCGGAACCCGTCACATACGTTGAAACATTGAGATCTTCCTGTTTCAGAGTGTTTGCGATGCCGTCAAGATAGCTTTTGATCGTTTCGCTGTAACCCTCGGATTCTGAACCCTCCGGCACTGAGAATAGTATGACGCGGCTGTTAAACTGATTTGCAAAAGCCCTGATATAGGGAAGAACCTGTTCTGAAGCCTCAGATCCGTCGAGCGCAACTAAAATCCGCTTAAATTCCGAACGCCGGCTTCGCCAGTTATTTGTCGGTCTGATCAAGAGCGTCGGGGTCGAAGTCTTTTGAATAACCCGCTGTGCCATGCTCCGCGAGATAAGTTGTCCGAATTCAAATTTGCCCCGCGTTGTCATGATTATCAGGTCGGCGTTTGTTTCGCGCGAGACGGAGTCTATCTCAGTTGAAGGTTCTCCTGTCCGGAAATGAGTTTCTACCTGCAAACCGTCGCCTTTGATCAGTGAACTGACCAAACCGATGTAAGTTTGGAGCTCGGTACGGTTCTCATCCCGTTCTTCAAGCGTCAAATGTTGTTCTTCTTCAAGTTCTTTATTTTCAACACATACAATTTCCAACTCGGCGTCATATTCACGGGCAAATGACCGTGCGATGGCAATTACCTGTTCGGCGAGTGAAGACCCGTCTAGCGGGACGATGATCTTCTTAAACGGAATTTCATCGAGTTTGAAATCGGGTAACGACGCCTGGTAGAACTTCTGCTCGGCAATTATCGCCCCAAGCCGTTCTTCAACTGATGGCGGGGCGCCGAGCCGGCTTCGGTAGTAAGTAAAAATAAAATAAAGGATCGGAATTAAAACAAAATAGAGCCACGCGCCTTCCATAAAACGCTCTTCGAAAATTATCACCGTCGCTATCGAGGCAAGTGCTGTTGCAAGCACGGTCCCGATCAGTGACAAAAGAGTTCCCGGCGAGAATTCTTCCCGGACATGTCTGAACAGGCGTTTTGCGGCAGCCCAGCCGGTCATACTCAGCAAAATAAACACACCGGCCGCGTACAATGCAAGATATGTCTCTTCGTGGGTTCCAAAAAATATATAGAAAATTGCGATCGCCACAACCATGATCCAGACGGGTTTTCCGGCTACGTCGTATTTGTTTCTCTGTCCGAGACTGGCGGCAACATAATGGCGGTAACGCAGACCAAGTGCCAGATTTTGTACACCCTGTGCAGCCGCGGCAGAAGCAGAGAGAAGCACCGCAACACCTGCGATCGTTCCAAGGTATGACAGCCATGAAGGCAGCAGCTCGTTCATCGTTTGAGTAAATACTGATGCTTCGCCGCCGCTGTGGCCCGTACCGGCTGTAACGGTCGAAACCTCCATGATCGCGGGACCAACGATCACCATCGTCAGCGCCGTTGTACCCATGATAATTATTAAGCTTCCGAATGCCTTTCTGCTTCGTTCCGCACGTCCGCCGTCGTATGCAGCGACAAGATTTGCAAAAATTTCAATACCCGTCATTAGGGCAAGTATTCTCGCGTATCCGCCAAGCGTGTAGTGGATATATTCGCCCGTAAAGGCAGCAAAATTAATTTGCGGAACATTTACGAACCCAATCAGCCAGGAACCTTCGATCGGGACACCCCAGAATTTTATGATCGTCGCAAATATCATGACCCAGAGGAGCGCGAGAACGGCGAGAGTTGCCGGTCCGAACGTCCGGGCCGCGATCTTCGGACCAAGATTCACCAGCCAGCCCGTCAAAAAGCTGAGACCGATCGCGAGAAGCAGCTTGTATCCTTCGCTAATTCCAAAAAGTGACCCGCTTAACGGAATTCCAAGTTCGAGCGCCCGGTCGGCAAGCAGAGTTACGAGAGCGGCCATTGAAACAAGAAACGTAAGCGTATATTCGATCACCGTGATGCCCGCGTTGATCTTTACTGCCCAGCTTCCGAATTCTTCTTCCGCCAGTCCGCTGCCGCCGCTGCCGTCAGTCACCCACCTCATAACCTGGCGGTACATCGCCGAGACCATCAGGACGGTAAATACGACCAGCCAGATCGATGCGCCGAATGTGATCTTTGCGACACCGGCGATGACAATAAGTTTTAAGAACGGTCCGAAAACGTATAGAGGTGAACTTGCCGGATCTCCCCCGCCGGCCAATGCGCCTTCAAATGAGTTTGATAATTTTCTTGATATTGTTGCGCCCATAATTAATTAAATAAACCGAGTATTTTTATCTTTTTTCTATCTCTTTTATAAGTTTTTCGATCTCTTTGATCTGTTTTTTGAGCCGCGGCAGCGATTTAACATAAGCATTCTGCCGTTTCATGTCCTCAAGCGGCTGAACCGGAGTACCCCACCAGACACCTTCCCGAACTATCTTTCCGGGCAGGATACCGGCTTGCGAGCCGATCACCGCACCGCTTTTTACGGTCGAATGATCTCCAAACCCGACTTGACCACCGATCACGCAGTCGTCTTCGATTAAAACGCTTCCAGAGATACCAGTCTGGGCCGCGATCACAACGCGTTTTCCAATGTTTACGTTGTGTGCGATCTGCACCAAATTATCGATCTTTGAACCTTCTCCGATCCTTGTTTCACCGAGCGCGCCGCGGTCGACGCACGTATTTGCTCCGATCTCGACTTCGTTTTCGATCACCACATTTCCGATCTGCGGAAATTTTATATAGCGTTTTTCACCGCGGACAAAGCCGAAACCCTCTGCACCGACCACAACTCCCGCGTGAAGGATAACTCTGTCACCTATTACGGAATTGTCTTCGATAAAAACATTCTGACGGATGCTGCAGCCGGTGCCGATCTTTACATCGTCTCCGATCTTTACGCCGGCTTCGATCTGCGTTCCATCACCGATCTCTGACCTTTCGCCAATACAGCAACAGGCGCCGATAAAGACGTCTTTTCCGATCACGGCATTTTCTGCGATAACAGCAGTTTTGTGGATCTCCGGGCCGCGTATTTTAGGCGGGTGCAGGATTTCAGCGATCTTTGCGAACGCGAGTTTGGGATTTTTGAGTTTTATAATTGCGGATGAAACACTGCCTTCGAAATTTTCATCAACAAGTAAACAGGAAGCTCCGATATTTTCAGGAATAGTCCCCTTCGAAGATCGTTCCAAAAAAGAAAGGTCACCATTTTGAGACCTTTCCAAAGAAGATATTTTTGATATTTCTATTTCTTCATCACCAATCAGTTGTCCTTCCAGCAATTTAGCTATCTCTTTTGTTTTCATCAAATTGTCTATCAGGTGCAAACGAGAAACCGACTGGTCCAGAATTTAGTTAAAAGCGTATGAATATACTATACCACCACAGATGTCGCTCAAAAGCCTTACGGATTCGATCCTCTTCAATTCGATTGCAGCAGACATTCCTTCGAACTATGGTGTTTCACAACTTAAAACGACAGCGGATAGTATATCTTGTTTCCGCCCGTCTATTCCAATGTGGCCGAAAAAAACCGTGATGCCGTTTTCCGCTCAGTTCAGGATCGCCAGCCGGATTTGATCGCTTAATGGCAGTCTGATCAGTATCCAATTAAATTGTTTAATCCCTTAAACAATAAAACCGATCGTTACCGATTCCGCGAAAAATAACTGCATCGATCTAATCGCTTTTTAGTTGTCTGACACTAAAACCGAAGTTGAAAAGTTGATATATTCGAAGAAGAGAGTATCGCCCCGGAATTATTTTCTATCTTCTGCTTCCTTTACGATTTTTTGCAAAAAGAACTGGAGACCCTCGACATCAAAACCGTGTTCGTGTTCCAAACGCTTTACGACCGGGGCTGACTCACTGTCCATAAAGCTAAGGTCGGCAAAATCCAGTGTGAGATTCTTAATATTTTGGGACCGCATGTCGAGTGCGATCTTTTCGAGCAGAACGGCATCCTCGTGTGTCAGTTCGCCTTCGATCCGCAATACGGTCTTATCGCGTTCTGGGTCTTCCAGTTGGGTGATATTTGTCGGCATCGGTATTGGAGTTTAACGATAAACGATTCTAAAAAGCAACCTTTTGAGATTGCTGCTGCCTGTTATGCGTATTTTCTTGACGATAGGTTTCAAAATAAAAAAAGGGCCCCGGCATTTGCCGGGGTCCTTTGAACAGTAAATCTCCGGGGTCTTTGGAGAACGGTCAGGTTATTGATCCGCTTTTTTACTGTTGCGCTTTTCAGCCCATTTGGCTTTTCTTTCTTCCATCTTCTTTGCAAAATCGGCTTTCATTTGTGCCAGCTTTGCTTTCTGCTCGGCGGTCAATACAGCAAAAGACTCGGCCCGGACTTTTTGTTTTGAGACGATCATCTGTGCATGCAGATCTCCTTGCTTTTCTGCTAAGGCTTTGACGGCAGCCTCATTAAATGTACCGGCTTCACTGAGTTTTCGAAGTTCCATTTGGTTCGCCCGCATTTGCTCCATCAAAGGTTTTGAAGCTTCGCGATTGGCGGTTCGGATGGCTTTCAACTGTTCTTTCTGAGCGTCTGTCAGATCGATTCCGCGAAATCCCATGCCCATCATTCCGCCGCGCGGACCTCGTTTTCCGCCGCGGCCGAATTTGCCGTGATGTCCGCGTTTACCAAATTCTTTTTTTCCTTCCATAGATTTTCCTTCTGTCTGTCCAAATACGAATATTGCACCGATCGCTACCAGTACGACCGCTAAAACTGCAACAATTACTTTCTTCATTTTGTGCTTTCTCCTAAAAAATTGAATAAGAATGTTTGCGTTAAAAACCGCGCGGGTTTTTGTCTGCGTTCGGTCGTTTAGACGCGGTGAATCCGCCTGAAAATGTAAGTATTCGGTGAAATAATGTAAAGAAATGTAATTCAAGCGCTTTTCTCTAAACTTTGGAATAAAAAGAAAATCCGGAATAATATGCGGCAATTTTTCACCGATTTCCTCTGCTCCCGGAAATACTTTACAATTCTTGACATAACCCCTCGAATTTTTAAGATAGAATCTTTTTTCGCAACGGCTATCGGAATAGCCATTATTTTTTTATGGGAAAAATACTGATTATTGATGATGACGAAGAGCTCTGTGAGCTTGTCTCTGAATATCTGACGGTCGAGGGCTTTGAAGTAGAATCCGTTAATGATGGCCAAACCGGACTGGAAACCGCACTCGAAGACAAACATGATCTGATAATTCTTGATGTAATGCTTCCGAAGAAAAACGGGTTTGATGTGTTGCGCGAGCTTCGTTTGGAATCCAAGATCCCGGTTTTGATGCTCACTGCGCGCGGGGAAGACATGGAGCGGATCGTCGGACTCGAGATCGGGGCGGATGATTATTTGCCAAAGCCGTTCAACCCCCGCGAACTTGTAGCGCGTCTTCGTGCGATCATGCGGCGAATTCAGGCTCCTGAAGAAACGCCGGGAGAAACGGAAAAGATAAGCGTAGAAGATCTCGAGGTTTCACTTGTCGGCAGATACGCACAACTGGATGGCGAAAAACTCGGACTGACCGCGGTAGAATTCGACCTTCTTGTCGCTCTTGTCGAAAAGGCCGGGAAGATCGTAAAAAAAGAAGACCTGAGTCAGCAGGTTCTGGAAAGAGAATTGTCGCCGTTTGACCGAAGCCTAGACATGCATATCAGCAACCTGAGAAAAAAACTTGGTAAACGTGAAAGCGGGGAAGAAAGGATAAAAACGATCCGCTCGGTCGGGTACATCTATACATTGGCTAACTGAAAAAATGAGTTTGTTCTTAAAGATCTTCCTATGGTTCTGGCTGGCGATGGCACTCATCGTCGGTGCGCTGGTTATTGTTAACTGGTCGACAAGTTCTGAACCTTTGACCAGACAATGGCAGTCATTTGTCGGCGAATCGATCAATCTGAACTCAGCCACTGCTGTGCAGATCTATGAAAACGAAGGGATCGAAGGGCTCCAGGAGTATTTTTTCCGTCAAAAAAGCAAACGCCGGATCAATTCGATCGGTTTCTTTGATAAGGACCGCAAACTGATCGCGGGAGATCTCGATTATGTAAATATACAGAATCTTTTTGACCGTGCAACGAATACGGATAATCCGGAGTTCCTTGAGTTTCCTGACAAGATCATCGGTGCAAAAAAGGTGGTTTTGGAAAACGGCGAAACATACTTTTATGTAATTGAACTAAAGCGCTATAGTCCTCCTCCGTTTTTTACGCCGAGACTTTTCCTTCAGGGGCTCGTTGTCTTATTGATGACAGGTTTGGTTTGTTACGCATTGGCGAGGTATCTGGCGGCTCCGATCTCAAAACTTCGTGAAGCAACTCAGAAATTTGCTTCAGGAAACCTTGAGGCGCGGGTCGGAAACAGATCCGGAAAAAGGGGCGATGAACTGGCACAACTTGCAAATGACTTTGACGAAATGGCCGAAAGGATCGAATCGCTGATCACCTCGGAAAAACGCCTGACGCAGGATATTTCCCACGAACTTCGCTCGCCGCTCGCCAGAATGAACGTCGCACTGGAGATCGCAAAGGCAAAAGCCAATCCGGAAACAACGACGCTTATCGAACGGCTTGAGAAGGAATCTGACCGCTTAAATGATCTTATTTCGCAGCTTCTCACACTTTCGAAGCTTGAAACCGGATCCGCAAGCTTTGAAAAACATGAGATAAATCTTTCGAAACTCGTCGAACAGATCGTGTCAGATGCGGATTTTGAAGCGAATGCTTCCGATAGACGCGTTGAGATCAAACAGATCGATCAGGCAAAGGTTTTCGGAAACGAGCAGCTTTTAAGAAGCGCTGTAGAGAATGTCCTGCGGAACGCAGTTCGATATACAAGAGAAGAATCGGCAGTTGAAGTTGCTATTGTTAACTCTAATGGTCACACGAATGTGAGTATCCGAGATTTTGGCGAAGGCGTGCCGGAAGCAGATCTGGAGAAAATGTTTCGTCCGTTTTATAGGGTTCAGGAAGCGCGCGACCGCAAAAGCGGCGGAATCGGTCTCGGATTGGCGATCGCCGAACGTGCCGTCAGCAGTCACAGCGGAAGCATTTCGGCAAAGAACATGAAAGGCGAAGGTCTGCTGATAAATATAACGCTCCCGGTTTTGAAATCCTAGTTTTCGTCTATTAGAAACAGCGTCACTTTTTCAGTTAATGGTTTCGGAATATGTTTTTGAGATGTTCCGGGTCTTATGAATATGCCGTCTCCCTCCGAGTATATTTCTGACGATCTGCTGAAAACGATTTCGAGCTTGCCCGAAACTACATATCCCCAATGACCAGTCTCGCACCACTCAGGGTGTTTCAATTTTTTGTCTAACTCGACCAGCCGAATTGTCTTCCCGTCAATGGAAAAGCGCTTTTCCCGAATTCCGACTCCTGCCGATTCCCAGGCAGTTCCGGAAAAGTCTATCTTCCGGCTGTTCCTCATTCGCTTTTTCTGGCATTAATAAAAGATCTGACTGAAATGACAACAAAAGCCAGACACGTAAGCGCCATGGCGACTTGTGCGATCACTGCGGGTGATAAACTGATCTCCGTGATCTTAGACAACAGTCTTCCCGCCGATGCCAGAAATCCTATCAACCCGACGATAACCGCAACATGCATTACGTGCTTTCTCAGACTTTCTTTGCTTTGACCAATATATCCAAGGATCATCAAAACAACCCCGAACGCCGCCGGAATAAGCGCTGTAACACTTAATTTGCCGTCAAAATAACCGATCGCATAACCGATTATCCCGATTAAGATTAGAAGTCGACCAAAATTTATTGCAATTGCTGGCATCGCAGTCCTCACAGGTTAATTTTTGTTTTAGTAGAAGTTACCAGATTTCAGACCGGATTCCTATGGACGGAGAAATAAGAAACGCATCCCGTTCGACCGAACTTTTCTCATAACTTTGCGTCTCGATCATCCTGTCTCATCGATCGGAGCATGCCGGCGATCCGGTTTCTCATCTCGTTTGTAATTGCATTATGCTGCGCATCTGGCGGCTGATCATCTTTCTTAAAGTCTGCCGGAAGCATAGGATCGCCAAATTCGACGCGAACTTTGGCGAGTCGGATGCGGTTTGATCTTCGGCCCCAAACCTTATCCATTCCGTCAATGGCAACCGGGATGATCGGGAGTTCAAGTTCGGATGATAAGATAGCCGCACCTTTTTTGAACGGATGAAGATTGCCGTCAAAAGCACGTTCTCCTTCCGGATAGATGTTCAGGATCCTTCCTTTTTCAAGTCCGATCGCCCCCGCTTTCATAGCTCTGAGGATCTGGCGATCCGCGTCGATCGGCACGATCTTCAGAAGGCGCGCCAGAAACCCGGTCAGAGAATTGCTGAAATATTCGCTTGCGCCGACATGAAAGATCTTTTCAAGCACGTTATAAGGATAAGCCGAACATACAATAAACGGATCGAGATAGCTTTGGTGATTCGGACAAATCAGGAACGGTGCATCGAGACTTTTGAGTTTCTCAATGCCCTTTATCTCCAGCCTGAGAAATATTCTGCTAAGCAAATAGACCGATTTGAGAAATACGAAGGCAGTAAATGTAAACAACGGTCTCTTTCTGAGAACGCTCTTTACTTCGGGAAGTTCTTCGCCGGTTTCTCTGACTATCTTATGCCAGTTAAAATCTCCTGATATCTCGCCCTCGAATCGTTCGGAACTTCCGGATCTCTGGACAAGATCGATCAGTTCGCCGGCCGTGAATGCTTTTGTCGCTTCATCGGTATCAAATTCAAAGTTGAAGTTCTGTTCAAGACTTGCGAGGATCTCAGCACGCGCAAGCGAGTCGAGACGAAGATCGATCTCAAGATTCATTCCGGGGTGGATCTCACCCTCGACGGTCTTTTGCTGAGATATCGCCACGAGAAGTGCTTTTCCTGCCTTTGATCCGATCAGTTTCCGGTCATCGTCGGAAAGCACCCATTCTTTTGCTGCGGGAAGATCTTTTTCGGAAACTCCGGCTTCATTGATCTCGCGCAGCAGCTCAAATCGTTTGATTTTTCTCGTTGCGGTTCGCGGGATCGGTTCTGACCGGACGATATAATCACGGACGCGCTGATATTCAGGAAGCTCCCGTCCAAGGTTGTCGAGGTCAAATCGGATCGCCTCGCGGGAATTAGCGATATTGTTTATTCGCAGATAGTTAAAGTCGGGAACCGCGACGCCTATCAATTTCTCAGCTCCCTTGTGTCCGGCATCCTCGTCCTCTACGCCGAGCACGCAGAACTCTTCGACAAGCGGCGACTTGGAATAGTGGACTTCAAGATCTTCGGGATGGACATTCTTGCCGGAAGGCAAAACGATAACATCTTTTGCCCTTCCGACGATGTAGAGATGCCCATCCTTGTCGTATTTCCCAAGGTCACCCGAACGAAACCATCCGTCTTCGGTAAACGCTGCTTTTGTTGCCTCCGGATTCTTATAGTAGCCGCCGAAAACCATTGATCCGCGAATTAAGACCTCGCCTTCGCCGTTTTCATCAGGATCTTCGATCTTGACCTCAGCGCCGAGCATCGGTTTTCCGACCGACCCGACGCGGTTGTCGTCCAGATAAGTTGCCGTTGCCGCCCCGCTTGTTTCGCTCAGGCCGTAACCCTGAATAATATTGAAACCGAGCCGGTAAAAATCGATCGCGACGTCTTCGTCAAAACGCGACCCCGCGGTTACGGCAAGATCCAGATTGCCGCCGAAGGAATCGTGAACTTTCTTAAAAAACCTTTTCCCGAGATTGATATTGAGATAGTCGCGCGTGAATCCGTTTGCTCTCAGCATCGCGCGGAAAAGTATTTGAACGATGCCTGACTGCGCTTCTACGGCGTCAAAGATCTTCTTGTGAAACAGATACCAGAGTCTCGGCACGCTCGCCAGACAAGTCATCTTACTCTCCAATAAACCTCTCGAAAGTTCTTCAGGTGTGAGTTCTTGTAAATAGTAAACTTCTGCGCCCTTAGTTGCTGACAGCCAAAGGTTTACGATCTGCAGGTAAACGTGAAAAAGCGGCAACAGACTGAGGACGGATTCTTTGTCTGTAAACTCAAGTACCTGATCGATCGCGTCGAGTTCAGCTGTAATATTTCCGTGAGTGAGCAATACCCCTTTCGGTTTTCCGGTCGTTCCACTGGTGTAGATCAGTATCGCATTGTCTTTTGACTCCGCCGGCGGATCGGCTTTCTTAAAGTCGGGTGGAAAATCGGTCTGTGACCAGTCTTCAAAACTCTGGAATCCGTTTTGAGATCCTTCATTCCGCCAAACCACGGCGGGGATCGAATATCCGAGTTTTTCCTGGATCTCGTGAAACTTCTCGGTAACGTCCGGCGCAAGAAAAGCGACCTTTGCTTCCGAATCTTCGAGAAAATTGGTGATAGTTTCGATCTCGCCGTGAGGGTCCATCGGAACGCAAACCGCTCCGCGGTAAAGTGTTCCAAGATATGAAGTTGCCCAGCACGGGTGATTCTCACCGATCAGCGCTACGCGATCGCCGAAACCGACGTTTTCCTGTTTAAGCCGGTAAGCAATACTCCGGATCTGGCTTAGGAATTCGCCAAAGGTTACCGATTCGGATTCATCGCCGACTACGCGCATTGCAACCTTTTGCGAATGCGTTTCGCATGAATCGATCAGTCGCCGGCAGAATTTTTTTGTTTCGGTCATCAATTGTTCCCGGATACGCGAATTCTCAAAGCCTTTGGCACAATTTCAAATGTTGCGGGTAATTTTCCCGGCAATTCGCCGTCTGCTTCGAGTTTAATCTCAACATCCGGATCGCGCGGCGCAACAGCAATTTTCTTTACGAGCGAGCTCCTTACTTCAGGAAGCGAAAGGTGAGAACCGCTGTAAAGCTTATAACTGTTCAGTAAGATCCGGGCGGTTTTGATATCACCTATATTAACCAGATCGAGAAAACCGTCGTCTAGTTTCGCCTTCGGAGCGATCTTCATTCCGCCTCCGAAGAAACGGGCATTGCAAACACAGAAGTTTAATGTCTGCAATGTGTTAATACTTCCATCATCAACTGAAACATTAACTACTTTTGAATCGATCTCAAGTACTTCTTGAAGTGTCGAATAAGCAAATTTTGCCTTTCCGCGGATCGTTTTCCCAAACGGCAGCCATTTAAAAAAGGAATTTGTGCTGACGCGTTCATTGATCTCGGCGCTCAAACCAAACGATGCGACGTTTAGAAAAAATCGTGTTTCTTCCTCATTGTTCCAGTTGATAAAAGTTACCTTTCCGGCGTCAATAGTTTCAGTCTTTCCGTTCCGCAGCGCTTTGGCAGCCTCCCGGGCCTCGGCCGGCATTCCGATAGTTCTGCGAAAATCGCCGCCGGTTCCGGACGGAAAAATTCCCAACTCCGTTTCGGTGTTTTGAGATGTCAGGATCCCGTTTGCGACTTCGTTTATCGTGCCGTCGCCTCCGCACGCGATGATAAATTTTCGACCGCTATCTGCAGCATTATGGGCGATCGTTATCCCGTCACCGCTTCTTTTGGTAAAGGCAACCTGAAAAGGTCCGAAATGAGCGCGAAGATCGCTGGCAATTCCCGCCCAACTGCCTTGTGTAGAACCGCCGGCAGACTTCGGGTTGACGATCACCAACGGGAGTTTTGGATTTCCCGGGTCGTGCGGACTCTGTTTAAATAGCTTCGGCAAAATAATTCGTGTGCTGATCCCGGTTCAGTGGATGCAAAAGTACCCACGGTTTCTAAAGCGAGCGATCTGCGATCAATTTTTCTAAGAATGTTATGTTAAAAAATGCTTGCAGGTATCTTATCACTTATTAACAGATTGTTAATCTGATTTTTCGAAGAGTTTTCGGTCTTTCTCACCGAGTTCGCCGATCTTCTCCATTACGAAGTCGGCGATCTTCTTATGCGTCCGAACCGAGTTTCGTTCACTTTGAAACTCTGAAAGATCGAGTTCTTCGCCAAACCAGATCCTGACCTTTTCACCGCCCGTCCAGTTTCCCAGTATCTGTTTAGGCAGGTCATTTCCCAATCCGGCGATAAACACGGGGATCACCTGCGGGTTTGCGTCCATCACGATCTTTCCAACTCCCGGCTGCGCACGCGCAAACTCGTAGGGTGTTTCCGCCTGATGTCTTTTTCCTTCAGGATGAAACCCGATGACATGCGCTTCTCCCGTTTCGCAGATGCTGATCAGCCGCCTCAGCGAATATTTGTCAAACTCTCTTTTTTTCGCCTCTTTTGCCTCGCGAAAAAAAGGAGGATACATCGACCACCATCCCATTACGAGGTTTACAAACCATCCGACTGGATTATCGTAGAAGAACTTTCCGCGAACAGGGAAGAAGAGCTTTATCGGTCTGCTCGTCTGCCGGAAGATGACGCTCGAAACGACGTACATGTCAAAAAATGAGCGGTGATTGGCTACCAGCAAGAGTGGACGTTTCACGTCGCTGTTTTCGATATTCTCGATACCAAAAACGTTCATGAGATTGTACGTACAGATCTTTATCCAGAGAGAACCGATATGTCTCTGGCAAAATCCCCAGAATCTCTTCCAGCGGCCGAGATTCATCCAATGGGCAATTCGGAAACCAAGTTTTTCAGTTGTTCCGAGTACCGACAGTTCTTCCGGGGCGGGGAATTCTGCGACCGGAAAGGACTCAACAGTGGTGGTGGTTTGCTTGGTGATCGAACTGTTTTCGGACATATATATCTTGTCAGATAATATTTAGGTGAAACGGCAGGCGATTGTCAAAAGTAGCGAATATCTGAGCTGTCTTAGGATCAGGGTAAGAACCTATCTGCGGAAATGCGTTGGTCGGCCCCGGGCAGCAAAGCAGCACGCCGGCTACTCCGATATCTTTTTTTTCATACAGACGCTGTTTTCGACACCCTCATATTGTCCGTAATTCTCCGTAACCAGATAACCGGTTTTTTGGTAAAGTCTGATCGCTTCCGGCTGATTATATCCGGTTTCAAGGATCGCGAATTCAAAATCGATCTCCGACGCCCATTTTTCCAACTCATTAAGAATGCTGACGGCGATCCCCATTCCGCGGAAAGCTTCACGCACATACATTCTTTTTATCTCAACAGTAAATTCATCAAACCGCTTGATCGCTCCGCAGCCTACAGCACCGGAATCCGCAAAAACGACGACCGCATGTTTTATACTGTCGAGCTTATTAAACTGCGCGTAGAACGAATGTTCGTCTCCGTCACGTACCCTCAATTCGTTATCGAGAAGACTGACGAGTTCCTGAAAATCCGCATCATCCGAATTTGTCCGCTTGAGTTTAATATCATTCATAAGGCTGACGATCGCGATCATGCATTGTAAACACGACTGACGAAGTTTCCGCTTAAGAATTCCTTTGGATCGATGTCGCTTTGCATGATAACACCCTTATATTTATTGCTCGCCAGCATATCGGCGCATTCTACGAGCGGGGCGGCGGTTGTTGTCTGTATCGCGCGGAGATAATGCCCGTTAATTTCAAGCGGTTTTATGTGATAGGCCTTTTCGATAAGACGGCGTCTTCCGCTTGCGTCAAAGCCTTCGACAGAAGAATGGACGATCACAAAATCGTCTTCGACCGAAGGTACCCTTTCGAGCATCATGTCTTCGAGATTTTGCGGCAGATTCTCGTCAAACGGCAGTTTTTTGATCAGACCTTCAACCCATTCATAATGGCCTTCATGACGCAGCGTTTTATAATCGAGATTCTTAGCTTTTCCTTCAAAAAATCTCGGTAGATTTGCAGCCCCGCCCGATGTCAGATCGGCTTCATAAATAAAACCGTTGATAATTATGCGTTCGCGTTCGGAAAGCGCCGGGAGCTGAATTCTCTGATGATCCCGGACGACGCGGGCAGTTTTTACATATTCCGTTGCAACACCGATCGGCGACCATGTAAAACCATAGAAATGAGGCGCATGAGCATGCGTTGAAAGAGCGCCAACCTTCATTCCGATACGTTCAACGATCTCATTTTCATATTTTTCGACAAATTGATTGTAAAGCGACATCGCCAGAACGTTTATAAAACCGGGTGCAAGTCCCGTTTGCACGACAAACGCAGTATCAGCATCTTTGGCGATCTCGATCACGGCGTCGGTTTCCGCAACATATTCTGTGAGATTTGCATAGTGCATCTTAAAATCCTTGGCAAACTGCGCCATTCTCGGTGCCTGATTTCCGGGAGAGCAATCAAGGAGGATTTCGCACTGCTCAAAGGCAGTTTTCATCGCGTCATTTATTCCGTCTTTTGCCATTAAAACCATTTCGACAAGACTTGTTTTCTGCGACAAATGTGTAACAAACTGCTTTGTCTTATGAAGATTCTCCTCGGAAATATCGCCAAGAAAGATCTCCACTTCGTTCATCGACCATTCCCGCAAGAGTACTGCAACCGCGTTACCGATGCCCCCCGAACCGGCAATAAATATTTTATGATTCATAAGGGATAGATTATAGGTGACATCTCAGAAGTGACAAGTGGCAAACCGCGAATAAAAGTCAGCGGCGTGAACCCGGATAATGCGGCATTTCCGATTTAGACCCAATCGCCGCAAAACGGACCGAAAACGACCCGCATGGTTTTCGGAAATCACAGGTTGAACACCCCTAAAATTGCGAATATCATTTGCTAACTACAAATGATCAAGGCAGAAAATCTTTCTTACACATATCCGGGAACGGACAAAGCCGTGCTTCGCGGTTTGAATTTTGAGATCGGGCGCGGTGAGATATTCGGTTTTCTCGGACCTTCCGGCGCTGGTAAAAGCACAACTCAAAAGGTTCTATACAAGGTTCTCCACGATTTTCAGGGTGAGATCGAGATCAATGGTAGACCTCTTGGAAAGTGGGGAAAGGAATACTTTGAAAGGATCGGCGTCGGTTTTGAACTTCCAAACCACTACCTCAAACTTACCGCCGAAGAGAATCTTGCGCTCTTTGCTTCGTTCTATAACACCGAAAACCTGATCGATTTTGATGAACTCTATAAGATCGTTGGACTCGCGGAAGTAAGACACAGACGCGTAGAGGAATTCTCCAAGGGAATGAAAATGCGTTTGAATTTTATCCGGGCGATCATGCACGATCCCGACATCCTGTTTTTTGATGAACCTACAGCCGGACTCGACCCGCAAAATGCTCAGCAAATAAAGCAACATATCCTCAAACTTAAAAGCACGGGAAAAACGATCTTTCTGACGACGCATGATATGACCACAGCCGACGAACTCTGCGACCGCGTATCGTTTATCGTTGAGGGCGAGATTTGCCTGACTGAAAATCCAGCGATTTTAAAAGACAGGCACGGAAAACAGCAGGTAAAAGTAGAACTAAAAAGCGGCGAAACATCCGAATTTCCCGTTGCCGGATTGGGCGAAAACAGCGAGTTTCTCGCGTTTATCAAACGCGGCGAAATACTCAGAATAAATTCTCAGGAAGCGACGCTTGAAGAGGTTTTTATCAAGGTGACGGGAGAAAAACTTCAAAAATGACCAAACTCCTCAAACAGATAAAATGGCAGTTTCTGATATTTTACAGAAACAATCTGATCGTAATGATCCTCGCGATGGCGGTCTTTTATATGTTTGTGATCTATCTGCTGAAAGATATCGGAAATCTCGAAAAATTTACTACGCTTCTCATTTTTAACGAGCCGACGATGGTCGGTTTTATCTTTATCGGTGTGGCGGTCATTCTCGAAAGAGATCAGAATGTGTTTCCGGCGCTGTTTGTTTCTCCGCTAAACGAACATCTTTATTTGATCTCGCGGATCGTGACGCTTTCGGCGATCAGCATGATCTGTATGCTCGGAATGGTTTTTGTCGCCAAAGGATCGGAATTTCAGCCGATTCATTTTCTGACCGGAGGATTTACGAGCTGCGCAATTTTCAGCTTTGTAGGGATTTACGTGATCAGTTTTACAGAGGATATTCTCCATTTTGTTCTGCGTTCGATCCCTTTGATAATTATCATGAGTCTCCCGTTTTTGAACTATTTCGGGATCACAGATATTTTTGTTTTCAAACTTTTTCCGGTGCAGGGAAGTCTGTATCTGATCGACAATTCTTACAGTATTTCTCCCGACAGTTCGGAGATCATATTTGGTTATTTGTCGCTTGCGATCTGGCTGCCGCTTCTCTATTTGGCTGCTTTCAGGATCTTCAGATCGGGGTCTGTTCGCGGTTAAAGATATGGAAACACTCATCACGGTTGCTGTAAATGATTTCAGGCTCGTTTTTCGCGACGCTTCGCTTCGGCTGTTTTTCATCTTTCCGGTATTAAATCTTTTTGTCGTCCGATATGGTTTTCCGTTCGCTATCGAAAATTTCCCGCGTCTCGAGCCGTATGTTCATATTCTACTGATGGCTGCAACGATGCAGGGAGCTATGATCTTCGGCTTTATTTATTCGATGGTGCTGATCGACGAAAAAGACAAGCGCGTTGCAAAGGTTTACGGAATTCTGCCGGTTTCGCATTTCTGGTTTGCAGCATTTCGTTTGATCCCGCCGTTTATGTTTGCACTGCTTTCGGCTTATTTAATGATCCTCGTTCAGCCTTTCTACACGATTCCGCATTTTTCGAATTTGTTCTATTCCAGCCTTTGCGGATTGACGGTTCCGATGATGGCTTTGTTTGTTTCGGTGAGATCAAAGAACAAGATCGAGGCCGTTACCTGGCAGAAGTTGTTCAATATCCCGATAATGCTGCCGCTTCTGGCCTTTTTTGTTCCGGCGGCATATTCGATCGTTTTTGCAGTTTTTCCGGCATACTGGGCTTATCAGGGATTTGACGGAGTTATTGATCAAAAAAACGCTGCCTTATTTTTGCTTACCGGTTTTGTTTACAGTTTAATTGTTATCGCTGTGCTGATAAGAAGATTTTCGAGATCTCATTTTTCATAAATCACAAAATCTGACAAATAGCATACGGTGAAGATTTTACTTTGAATTTAATTGGCGAGTCTTTTCCAATAAAAGTTATGAAGTTAAAGAATACGATAATTTTAATTTTCGGAATTTTTGTGCTGACGGCTTCCGGACAACAGGCCGGCTCGGATCCGGATGTGAAGCTGAGATCGGCCCAGGAAGATCTACTCGCACGGCTTACTGGCCATAAGCAGGTGACAATACCGCTTGAGATCGGTACAGTGACCCTCGACAGAACACGTACAAAACTCGAAAGCCGTTCAACTCCGTTTTCCCGTGATGTTTCTGCTGATCTTCTTTTCAAGAAACTGCGGTCGCTTGGCTTGAAAGCAGAAAAACACCGCTATGCGACAAAAGCCGAAGGCGTGAATATATATGCAGTAATTCCCGCGACCGAAAAAAGCGATGAATACGTAGTTCTCGGTGCGCATTATGACTCCGTAAAAAATAGTCCGGGAGCAAACGATAATGCTTCGGGTACGGTACTCGTATACGGTGTTGCATATCAGCTAGCCAAACTTAAGAACCGGAAGCGCAATTTTATTATCGTCTTTTTTGATCAGGAGGAACTCGGCCTAATCGGCAGCCGGGCATTTTCAAAAAAACTAAAGGACGACGGATTGAAGATCCATTCTGTCCATACTGTCGATCAGATGGGTTGGGATCAGGACGGGGATCGTGCCATCGAACTGGAACTGCCGACGCCGGAACTCGAAACACTTTACCGCGAAGAAGCCGGAAAACTATCGATCCCGGTTCATAAAACAAATGTACCTTCGACCGATCACACCGCATTTCGCGAGATCGGCTTTAATGCGATCGGCATTACCGAGGAATACAAGAACAAAGACACCACGCCTTTTTATCACAAACCGACAGATACATTTGAAACGATCGATCTTGATTATCTGACTTCGACTACCCGGCTCGTATTTAGGGCGATGGAAAGACTTGCGGAAAAATAGACTCCTGAATCAGCACGCGATCAGATCTTGTATGTAAATTCCGAAACCTTTTCGGCTTTCCCGCCGGTGCTTGAATAAAGCGCCTTGGCGGGAATATTGTCATCGAGTGCATCGACAAACATATCCGTAATTCCTTTCTCGCGACAGATCTTTTTTAATTCTTCGATCAGTGCAGTTCCGATCCCGCGACGGCGAAATGATTCTTCGACACCCATTTCAAACAGAAACATTTCCGCGTTTTCTTCTTTATACCGGACAAGTTCGTAAGCGACGAGTCCGCCAATGACCTTTTCACCGGAGATCGCGACAATGACGTGAAAATCGGATCTTGAAAGGATCCGCGTAAGATATTCGCCTGAAGCCGAGGTCGGATTCCGGATCCCGTCATCAACCTGAAAAAACAAAAACAGTTCCGACGCTAATCGCGCATCTGTTGCACGTAGGGTTCTGACTTCAAAATCCATTAAAAAGCCTATCCCCAAAACAATTTCTGCAAACCGAGCAGGATCGCCATTGAGAGAGCGATCCCCAAACTAAACCACATAAATCTGCGAACTTTCTCAGGACTGATCATAAACGTAAAGTCTGAAACTTCTGTCTGAAAATCCAACTATTTTTGGTCGAAATTTACCATCCACTGAATACCGAATTTGTCAGTAAACATACCGAAATATGCTCCCCAGAAGGTGTCGTTGAGAGGCATCGTGATCTCTCCGCCATCGGATAAGCCGTTAAAGATGCGTTCGGTTTCTTCGCGGCTTTCGGTCGCGATCGCAATTGACATATTGTTTCCAGAAACCTCTCCATGTCCGTACGCTTCCAAGACATCGCTTCCCATAAGGACGCTTCCTTCACCGATCGGCAGCGAAACGTGCATGATCTTTTGTTTATCGTCTTCTCCGATCGCGTGCGTTTCGTCCGGCCCCGCCGGGATATCGGCAAACCGCTGAAAAGTTTCAAAGTCACCGCCGAAAACCGATCGGTAAAAGTTGAACGCCTCTTCTGCGTTGCCGTTAAAACTCAAATATGGATTGATCGTTGGCATCGAAGTTATCTCCTGAATGTTTGAATTGTTTCGGATTATAACTTAACCGCTCGATAATTTTAAGGCGCAACAAGTGCTACAAGGTTCAGCCACAACGGTGATTCCATGAGTGCGATCCTCAGCGGCTGCGATGCGATCATCAGAAAAAGTCCGGCAGCGAATACTTTGTTTATCTTTTTTTGTTTAATGCTGAACCAGACAAAAACAGCGATCGCGATCAGATCCGGACCGCCGAACGCCCATGGGATCTGTATTTCTGGCGGAATAAACGGCATACGCGAAAAGGCGAACGGCAGAAAATTTACCGCCGTTAAAAACATCAGCGATTTATGTTCTGTCGGACGCTTCCGGTAATAGATTGCGGCGATGAAGAGAATAACGAAGACCATCAAAGACGTAAACGGAATAATCAGAAAACTATGCGGACTCAGTCCGTCGATCGGAACCCCTCTGACAAGAAGCGAATCATAGGCCGTTACAAGCGATGAGATAACGACAACGACGGCAAGAAATACTCCGAACATTCCGAGCGTCATATGCACTTTTATGTTTCTTGTGCGGACAAGGGCGATCTGAACGCAGAAAAACAATACCCAGAGCGACATGACGATACCGTGCGTGTGGACGATCGCGTTCGTCAGTGCCGGTGCATCAAAAAAATAGCCGAGATAATAGGTGCGGGAAAAACCTATGAACATTAATATCGGAAAAAGAAAGGCAGTCGCCCAAAAAATCTTTTTCTCGAATGCTTTTTTTAGAAAATTCGAATTTGCTTCCATAATATGTGCCTCCGTCCTATAGGCGCCAAGATTGTGCAAAACCGCTCATTTAAAAATGAAATATTTCATTAAAGAAGAAACGAAGCAAAATCCTCGTGTGAAAGCGTTTTCCAACAATTTCAAAAATATACCGCTGAAAGAAAAGTTGTGAACAATGACTTAAGCCTTCTCGTTTGAGGTTTATATGACCAATTTGAAATTAGCTAAAACGATGCCGCGGATCGCCGCGTCATTCGTAATAATTTTATTTATTTCGTCCTTTGCTATATGTCGGAACGAAAGCTTTTACAAAATAACGATTGATAAGGATCAACCCAAATTGGCCAGGGTCGAAGCGGGTTTCGTTTTACAAGATGGTCTCCTCTATATGAATGAATTTGGAGCAGATGAGTTTCCAAGGCGCTGGGCAAATTTTATTGAAAACTTAGCAGTAAAAAATTCAAACGGAGATCAATTGCCCGTTGAGGAATTGCCTGGCGCGCGTTGGAGAATAAGATCTGCTCGCGAAAAAGAAAGAGTAACTCTGACTTACAACGTAGTTCTAAATCATGAGGATCATAAATGGAGCGGCGGGATCGACGGGGTAGCGTTTACAAGAGACTGGGGAGTGTTTTACACGGGACGGACCTTTTTGATCGTAAACGGGAAAGAACGAAACAACGTCGCCATTTCTTTTCAGATCCCGAACGAATGGCACGTAACGGCTTCCTGGAAAACAGCAAAAAACAGGAAGAATATGTTTGTTGCAAAGGATTTATCTGATCTCATGGATTCGATGTTTTTTGCCGGCACCCATGACGAAACTTCCGTCCAAAGAGATGACTTTGAATTGGTTTTCGCACTTGGCGGAGAAGGCATTGCAAAACAAAAAGAAGAATACAAGAAATTAGCGCAGGGTGTCCTTAATTATTACATCGATCTGATGGGCGGTCCGCCGTATCCGCGATCTTCCGGAAAGTTTACAAAATCACTTGTAATTATTAACGCCGGCAAGGATCTCGACGGGGAAGCGATCGGAAATCATATCAGTTTGATCTTCGACCCAAACGGTGATAGTCAGTCAAAAAATCTCGCCAAATTTCTTTTCGCGCACGAGTTCTTTCACTTTTGGAACGGTAAATCGATCAAAAACGCTGACACTAAAGAGGAATGGTTTAAGGAAGGGATCACAAGCTATTATGCCTTAAAAGCGCTATCTCACATCGGCGCGCTGACAGAAGAGGATTATTTTAAAACGCTCGGCGGCTTTTTTTATCCGCGGTATGCTGCTGATCCCGGTTACGGCAGATCATCGATGCGTGACGTCGCTGCCGGCTCGGAAAAACACAAACACTGGGGCCTGATCTACGGCGGAGGTTTATTCGCAGGAATTTGTCAGGACATTTCGATCATGCGCGGAACAAGCGGTCAAAAAAGTTTCGATGATTTACTGCGGGATCTTTTCAAAGACTTTGGAGGAACAGATAAAAGCTACACGACCGCCGACTTGCAGAGATACTCAAGCGCTCTTAGTAAAAAAGATCAGACGGGTTTTTTCGGGCAATATATCTCCGGAATAGCGCCCGTTCCGCTTACGGCGTGCATGTCTTCTGCAGGATTGATCGCTGAGATCAAAAACGACCGCTTGCTGATTAGTAAAAAAAGATCAGCTGATAAAATGGAAGAAGCGATATTAAACGGAGTTTTGGGCAAATAAAATTTATAAAATTCTGCGAAAAAGATCTGCCGGCATAAAAGAAGGAGGCTCTTCGCCTCCTTCTTTTATAATTATTTTTTTACGACCCACTAAGCGGAAGCTTCTGCGGTTTCTTTCCCAAAGTTAGCGAGCCATTCCTGAACTTTCTTCAGATTTTCTTTCCCTTCGGGCAGATCATTGATCAATTGCTCAAGATGTTTGAAAGCAGTCGGACTTTGAAATTTTTCGCGCAGTTCTTCGAGCATCGGTTCGATCTTGGCATAAACCATCATGTATTCACCGTTTGAATCGCAAAACATATCACGATCGATCGCGCCGTGGTTTACAAAACCGGCCGCCATTTCCCAGTAGGAAGTAACCATCCGCAGATAGGCTCCTTCCTTTTCTTCCATCATTTTCGCCATATATTCATCGGCGCTTCCCGGGTTATAGGTAAATACCCAGTCGCGTGCTTCGCGCATAACTTTTTCCCGGCGCAGATCATAAAGCTGCATGATTAGTTCAGCCGATTTGGCTTTATCGATATTACTCATAATTCAGAGGTCTCCTTGTAAAATTGATATTTTTGAGTCTATGTAGAGAATCAGGCGATGTCAATTTTACGGAGTCAGTACGGCGAACGAAAGTGAGCAGCGCGTTTACTCAAGTCGGTACCGCGAACGATAGTGAGCAGCGAGAGGATTCAAGTAAGTACCGCGAACGATAGTGAGCAGCGTGTTGATCTGAGAATTCTAATCGAAATTCAGCAACATAATATTCGGTGCTGCTCACTATCGTTCGCGGTACTGATTTTTCTACTAAGAATAAACTTGTGATTCTTTCTAGTCCGGGAACGCGACAGAAAACAACATTTTAAAATTTGTTGGAAATGTGGGTTTGCTTAGGGTTTCGTTTTAAGATTAGGGAATATGGTAATTCTTATCAGTAAAAGATACTTGAGCACGGACTAATTAGCTTTTGATCCGCGAGAAAAAATCATCCGGCAGGTGCTCACCGTAAGTGCGAAAATAAAGACGCCTTTTTATTTCTTCATCCGAAAGATCTTTTGGTAGGGAAGCGAGAATTGCCCGTCTTCCGGCGGCAAACATTGCTGACGCAAACCGTGCACGTTCCTGCGGCGTCTTCTTCATCCAAAGTTCGTTTTGCAATTCCTCGATCTCGCGAGTGGTGTCAATCAACATGATTTCTTTCTAATAACTCAAAAGATTCAGCCAAAAAATCCGCCAGTTCCAACTCTTTAGCCCATGCATCAACGTAAACTTTATCAAAACCGTTTCTGATAATACCCGCTACATCGAGCAATTGTCGTTCTGACCCTGATTTTTTCGCCCAAAGGAGTTTTGATAATATCAGATCTTCCTTGCTGATTATCCAGACATCAAAATCTCCGGCGTAATTCACCTTTTTGCGGCGGGAAAATGCATTTAAATCATACTCGCTTTCTTTGAGCACAACGCAATCAATTTTCAAAATGGTTCGATTGTTCAAGAGATTGAACATCGCTTTATTAAGAATGGCCTTTTTCGCGGCGCCTTCCGGGATGTAATACTCCTGTTCAAACTCGGCAATAAAGCGATCGATATCTTCGGGCATGATATTGATAACAATTTCGATATCTACCGTGGAACGCGGGTTAGCGTAATGAACCAAAGCCATCGAACCGACAAGCATATATTCGATTCCTAACTTATCGAGACGTTTTGAGAAGTCACCTAAAACGTCATTTTGTTCAGTCACTTTGATCACAGGAAAATTTTACGCGAATAATAGAAAAGGACAAATGCTAAATTTTTGGAGAAATTCAATATTGCGAATCCATTAATAGAAGATTATCGGCCGAACTTTAAATCTGATTCAACATCAAAAATCGGTCTTTTGAAATCATTATCATTTGCAACTCCTGTAAAATTTCTTGTTTTCAGCTATCGTTTCTCTATCTCCAAAAGATCGCTCTAAGTCAGTACAGCGAACGATAGTGAGCAACTTGCGAATCTGAGAAGCTAAATGGAAATCGAACAGCAAAAAGGTCATGATGCTCACTATCGTTCGCTGTTCCGATTTTGAATAAGATGCCGCGTTTCCAACTTCGAATTTTCCGGCTACTCCACATTAAAATATCTCGCCTCAGGATGATGAAGAATGATCGCCGATGTTGACTGCTCAGGATCGAGCATAAATTCATCGGTCAGTTCAACTCCTATCCTTTCGGGTTTGAGAAGTTCGAACAGCTTTGTCTGATCTTCGATATTCGGACAGGCAGGGTAGCCGAAACTGTACCTTGAACCCTGGTAGCCTTGTTTGAAGAGTTTTGTCATCTCCGGTGCATCACCGCCGGCGATCCCTAATTCTTCGCGGATTCGCTTATGCCACATTTCAGCGAGAGCTTCGGCGGATTCAACCGAGAGACCGTGGAAGAGCAGATAGTCGGTGTAATCATCATTTTTAAAGAGCGCGGCGGAATGTTCGCTTGCTTTTCGTCCCATCGTTACGAGGTGAAACGGCACGACGTCGATCTTTCCGGATTCTTTTGAAGCAAAAAAGTCGGCAAGACAAAGGTTTTGGCTTCCGCGCTGCTCTTTTGGCTGGCGCGGGAATGTGAACCGCATTTTCTCGGTCGACTTATCGTCTTCATAAATTATCAGATCGTTGCCTTCGGATTGGCACGGGTAGTAACCGTAAACAAGTTTTGCCTCGAGAAGCTTTTCGCGAATGGCTTTTGCTTTTATCTCTTCAAACTTCGGTAGTACGGTTTCTTCGACGATCTTTTGATATTCCTCAGGCGATTTCCCGCCTTGTTTGTATTGCCACTGGCCCTTGAAAAGCGCCGTCTCGTTTATAAAATCAAAGACTTTTGTCAGGTCCGTGATCTCGACAACTTTTGAGCCGTAAAATGGCGCTTCCGGGATGTTCTCGACCGGTGCGACGTTCGACCTTGTTGTGTGTGTCGTGTCGCCTGTCTTTTTGGCGGAAACTCTGGCGGCTTCCTTGCCGAGTTTTGCATCTTCGCCGACAAGGTCTTCTTCGTCTGTAACCGTCTGGATATCAGCGCGTTGTTCGTCCTGCGGACTCATTGCAGGCAGGCTGCCTGCGTTCCCCTTGTCTCCATTTCCGGCAATTGCGACTTTAGACTTCGGACCTGGAACTTCGGACTGCTCACGCTGAGTGAGCTGATCCATTGCATTCAGGCCGTCAAATGCATCGCGGGCATAAAACAATTTACTGTTGAAGAGCGGGATCAGATCGTTGTCAACATAGCGTCGGTTTAGTGCTGCGCCGCCAAGTACGACCGGTGTTGAGATCGCACGTTCATTCATGATCTCGAGATTGTCGCGCATGATCAGCGTTGATTTAACAAGTAATCCGCTCATTCCGATCGCGTCCGCCTTGTGTTCGACCGCCGCATCGAGAATTGCATCAACATGCTGTTTGATACCGAGATTTACCACCTTGTAGCCGTTGTTCGTTAAAATTATGTCGACAAGATTTTTCCCAATGTCGTGCACATCGCCTTTTACGGTTGCGAGAACCATCACGCCTTTTGTAGTTTCACCCTCGACCTTGTCCATGAACGGTTCGAGGAATTTTACAGCGGCTTTCATCGCTTCGGCAGACTGCAGAACAAACGGCAGCTGCATCTGTCCGGAACCAAAAAGATCTCCGACAACCTTCATTCCGCCGAGCAGATGGACATTGATGATGTCGAGCGCGGAATACGTCTTCAACGCCTCGGTCAGACTGTCTTCGAGACCGATCTTTTCTCCGTCGATTATGTGATATTTAAGTTTTTCCTCGATCGAAAGATTTGAGGTATCTTTCTTCATCGATTTTGTCGTTTTGCCTTCAAAGAGCGTGGTAAATTCGGTAAGCGGATCGTAGGTACAAATATCGCCTTCAAACTGACGCTTGTCATAGATAAGTTCGCGAGCAACCTCGATCTCGTGTTCATTAAAACGGTTGAGCGGCAGGATCTTCGACGCATTGACGATCGCCGAATTCATTCCCGCTTCGACTGCATCGTGAAGGAAAACCGAATTTAATACGACACGGGACGCCGGATTAAGACCAAAAGAGATATTTGAGACACCCAGAATTATATTTGCTTCCGGCATTTCTTCTTTGATCTGTTTTATAGCAGCTATTGTTTTTGCCGCATTTTTGCGGTCTTCCTCGATCCCGGTCGAGATCGGAAGCGCAAGCGGATCAAAGAAGATATCGTGAGCTTCGATCCCGAATTCGATGGCATCTTTGTATGCACGGCGGGCTATCTTCACTTTATCTTCCGTCGTCCGCGCCATTCCTTCTTCGTCGATAAGTCCGACTACGACAGCCGCGCCGAATTCTTTGGCAAGTTCGAGGACTTTGTAAAAACGCTCTTCACCGTCTTCGTAGTTCGTCGAATTGAGAATGCATTTTCCGCCGGCAAATTCGAGTCCCGCTTCCATTTTTTCCCACTCGGTTGAATCGAGCATCAGCGGGATCTTGACGTTCGTCACAAGACGCGAGACGAGTTCCTTCATATCGGCAACGCCGTCGCGTCCGACAAAATCGACGTTGACATCCAGAATGTGTGCGCCTTCGCGTTCCTGTTCCTTTGCAAGCGCGACCAGTCCGTCCCAGTTTTCTTCATCGAGAAGACCGCGCATTTTTCTTGAACCGGAGGCATTTACTCGTTCGCCAACGATCAGAAACGAAGCGTCCTGCGAATAAGGCTGGCGGAAATAGATCGAAGATGCGGAAGGCGCGAGGCTCGCGTTTCTTTCTTTCGGCGAAACTCTTTCGATCTCTTCGCGAAGCATTTTGAGGTGTCCGGGTGTTGTTCCGCAACAGCCGCCGACGATGTTTACGCCGTAATCAGTTGCAAAATGGACGACCTGTTTTGTAAAACTTTCCGGAGTTTCATCGTAATGCTGTTTGCCGTCTTTTACTTCAGGCAAACCGGCATTTGGTAAAACCGAGACGGGAATTTCGGAATGTTCGCATAGATATTTGAGAGATTCGGCCATCTGACGCGGACCGGTTCCGCAGTTCATTCCGATGACATCGATAGGGAACGGCTCGAGAGCGGTTAAAGCTGCGCCGATCTCGGTTCCATTGAGCATCGTGCCGAACGTCTCGATCGTTACCTGAGCAAACACCGGAATTCTTACTTTTTGTGATCTAAAGAAATCAAAGATCGCCGCAAGTGCGGCTTTCGTTTGGAGAAGATCCTGACAGGTTTCGACGACAAAAAGATCGCTCCCGCCGTCATAGAGTCCGCGGACTTGTTCGACATACGCGGCTTTCAGATCACGGTACGTTATGTGACCAAGCGTCGGCAGTTTGGTTCCCGGTCCGATCGAGCCGGCGACAAAACGCGGTTTGTCATTTGTCGAATAATCGTTTGCGAGGCGCTTGGCGAGTTCGGCGGCTTTTTTGTTTACGTCGTATGTTTTATCCGAGATCCCGAATTCAGCGAGAACCACTTCGCTGCCGCCAAAGCTGTTTGTTTCGATAACATCAACTCCGGCTTCAAGAAAATCCCGATGGACGATCTCGATCGCTTCGGGTTTTGTATAGAGCAGATTTTCCGAGCAATTCTCAAATTCCGCCCCGCCCCAGTCTTCAAGGGTCAATTCCTGAGCCTGCAGATTGCTCCCCATCGCGCCGTCAAAGACGACGATCTTTTCTTTTAGTAGGTCTAAGAAGTTCATAATTGTAATACCGGATCGCAGCCATCCCTGCTTATCTAGAGTTCGACAGCGCGAATTAATTTTTCAAACTCCGAATTCTTTTGTTACCGCGTCATTTTCTGTTGCTTCGCAACGGTGCGGGCAGGGATGCCCGCGCTCCAATAAAAAAACTCTGCACCAAACAAGCGCAGAGTTTTCGTCAAAAAGGTTTATTAAACTCGAGCTGTTTAGCGGTTTATTTTACGTGGTCGCAAGTCGCTTTAACTCACCACGTTTGAAATTATGAGTCTAACGGGTTTGGTGTTAGCAGTCAATCGGGAAGAAGGCTTCAATAAAACTTGTCAGATCGGTGTTTTGCGTCACGGCAACTTCGATAAACAGTTTTTAGCAGCTGCGTTTTTCCGCCGATATGTTGCATTGCTCGCCTTATTTGTATGAAGATTGCAATCTATTAAAATCCGCGGAACCGCATCGGAAAATTATGAAACAGTATTTAACCGGGAATTCCGCGGGTCCGGTGCCGGAACTTTAGACGAGTAATCTCTAATGATATGCGGCGCTTCGAGAATTGTCAGTTCTCTGTCCCTTTGCTGGACTTGCCCGTTCAATCCACAGTGGAAAATACAAAATAAAAAAGCACAATGGTTCCGACGGCCGCTATTGCAAAAAGCATCATATGAGTCTTCGTTTCTTCATTGAAGATTTTGTCCTCATCGTCCCAATCAAAACTTGGAAGGTACGTTCGTTTCTCCTCTTCCGTCAGTTTCTCGAATTCCCGCCGCGGATTTTCTTTTACATATATGATCTTTTCTTCGAAGATCTGCGTTGTCGAATGGCAATATTCGCATTCGGCAATTTTATCTCTGATCCGGACCCGTTTGATCAAGGCTCCGCATTGTGAACAATTTATCGCTATCATTGAAAACCCGTGCCTTTAAATAAACTCAGATGTTGAATGGATTTGTTACCAACTGCGTTGCATTAGGTCTGACAGCCATTTCCGCCGCTGTCGGGCGAATAGAAGTGTAATCCGGATAAGGCGCGTAATATCCGTAAGTACCAGTTGTGGTCAAAATCTTAAAACAATTTGCGTGATGATCGGGAACCAATTCTGAGGTAACATTTGGTCTGTTGTTGTCGTAAAGCAGTATCTTTGTTGCCACTTCACAGTTAAAATTTGCACTTCTTTCAGATTCATAGCCGATCGCCGTTACCCAGTGACTGTCGGTAGATAAAGTGTCACGATTAGAAGCTAAAAGGATCGGGATCGGTCTCC
Organism: Pyrinomonadaceae bacterium; assembly: GCA_041394785.1. Taxonomy (GTDB): domain Bacteria; phylum Acidobacteriota; class Blastocatellia; order Pyrinomonadales; family Pyrinomonadaceae; genus Aridibacter. The sequence goes on from JAWKHO010000001.1 coordinate 735,816, forward strand.
CATTATCAATAAAACTTTTTACAATGCCAAAATTTCTGTCACCCCGGAGACATGCTTCAAAAGGCCGGTCGCGCCAACGGGATCCGCCGGATATTAGTCTCGGTATCGCAAATGTATGAGCGTGCAGCTGTCTTCTGAGAATATAATTGTGAAGCGGTGTTCCTTCCTCAGGCGGATTAAAGTCTGACGGGATCGTCATTCGGTAATAGAAGAAATCGAGACTTGCAAACGCCATTCCTCCGCAAAGCTGCCTGCCGTGTGCCGCTCCCCACGACCAACGAATATAGTGGTTGCTAAAATAAAAACCATGCGTAAATGGCCGAAAACTTGTATTGCCTGTCATCTGTTTTCTCCTAAGAAACGATCAAAGATCTATTGCCGAATTTCGTCTTCATAAAAAAATTCAAAATCGCGTAAATACAAGGCAGAGAACTTCTTCCTGAGTGTTCTTATTTTTGCAGCTTTTTCGCCGATCTGAGTTTTTTCAACAACGCGTCCGGTCAGCAAATTTCTGTCGATCTCAATTCCTTTCTCCGGTGCGTTTTTGCCTACTGCGGGGTATGCTTTGTTGGTCTTATAGCCGATGAGTTGAAATTTTTCGTCGCGGTATTTGAACTGAAAATCTTCTGACGTATGCGTATCACTTTTTGAAAATACGTTCAGATAGATACTCGAATTCTTGACTTCCAGCGACTCTACCCAACAGACCGATGCTTCGACACAGCCTTCCTTCGATCTTTCCGCGATGATATATTTTCCGTTTTTTTCCTGCGTGAGAACAAAAAGCTGATTGAAAAGCACTTCGGTTTTTCCGTCAAATATTTCCTTGTCAACTTTTCTTTTTGTAAAAACACCTGCCCAATCCTTTAGCCCGTCACCGTTGAGATCGCCTTCTGCTTCAAATATGAGCGTCGTTTTTTCGTTCGAGATCGAGTCGACAAAATGTTTCGGATCGGAGAATTCGTCTTGCTGATGCTCGATCGCGGAAAATTCATGGGGTTTCGCCGGATCGCTATTCGCCGGTTTCATCGCGGCAAAATAAAAAGATGAACCAAACACCAAGATCATTAAAAACAAAGATGCTTTCTTAAACATCGCTGCCTCCTGAATTTATATCTATCCGGCGCGTAACTTACTGAAGCTCATTCCTGAGTGCGGGGCTTGCATTCGGATGTGTCGGAATGTTTTGCCACAGATTGCGGTTGCGTTCAAAAAGGTTTGCGTTCAATTTTACGATTGTCCAGATCTGCCTTTCTCCGCCTCCCCAGGATGTTCCGCGGGCGGGACTGACAATTCCTTCCTGCCAAGACTGCATATTTCGATGGATATCCGTGTTAAAAATGCGGATCCAATAGGCGAGATTTACGTCCATCCGTCCGTCTGTGTGAAAACCCTGCTGGACCGAAGGGTGTACCCACGCTGGTCTGACTGCTCTGATCAATTCCGCTGATAAGATCGCCACCAATTCGACATCTGTAGAGGTATTTTGACAATTAATATGATCTCCAACCTGTTGTGAAACATTCCATATGAAATTCATACCGCGATATGGTCTGTCTAATTGTAATCTGTGTGCCATTGTTGTACTCCTTTTGCCGGATTTATGTGAAAACGTTATTAAGCGACGAATCTCATTCAGCCTTCAAAATAATGACTAAGCTGAGTTTCGACGCAGCAAATTACCCGAAACATACTGCTGTGCCGGAGAATTCAGCTGATTTCGGTCTCCCGTTGCCAGAAATCTGTTAAATGGTATCGATTGCCACGCCGCCTCTTGCTGCTGCTGGCTCCGCTGATTGATCTCGCTCTGAAGTCTGGCAACAGCGATCCGTCCGCGGACTTCTGTATTTGTCGAAGCTCCGCCGGAATTTTGAGCGCTTGCCGATGGTTCGAGTGCATTGCTGATCCGTTCGTTTAATACGCCGGTACCGGCGCCAAATGCGGTGTTCATTCCGACATCCACAAATACCGGAATCAGTTCGCCTTCGATCCGTTCACCGATCGCCGACGTCAATTGCGAGGTTGCCGCGCCTAGCCCGGCGCTAATTAACTCCTCCCGAAGTACAGTGGTAAAAGTCGAAGACGTTCCGGGTTCCACGGTCATCGTTCTTATTGCCGTGTTCGTAGCGCCGGTTCTCATCGCGCTGCTTATTGCAAAAATGAATTTTGAGCCGGCACTTACCCCGGCCCCAACGACACCGACAACGGGGATCAGTGCAAAAAGACTTGATATGAATTCAAGATTCTGCGTTGCACCTGCTGCCGCGATATTTCCGGTGTCCTGATACGTTCCGATCCCCGAAAAAATACTTCCGGAAAGACTCGTCAATATCGCGGCCTCGACAGACAAACCCGCTCCCGGTATGCAGCACATAAAGATCGCTGCAGAAAGATTTCGGGTTGTTTGTAAACCCGTTACGGTGTTTTGGAGTCGCGTCTGAAGTCGGTTGAGCATCTGGTTGTTATGACTCATCACTTCGCGAACGATCCTTGCTTTTTGTGCTTCCAGACGGGGAATATCGTTGTATTTTTCGATCAGTTGTCTGACAACCGTTTCAGGATTTGAGTAAAGGTTTTGAGAGACGGTCCCCATCTCACGCTGATGATAGGATTGTCTGCGGTTTTGAAATCGTGCGGCATCAAACGAAAGTTCACGGACGGTATGAAAATTATCTACCGCGCCTGTTTCGATGATCTTCATGCTTTCCGCGTAGGCTTTGAGCTGCGCCCATCTTCGCAAAAGAATATCGATCGCATCGATATCGGACCACCATAAATTTCCGCGCGGATCTTCAAAAAAGTTGTTAGACATATTTAACTCCTAAATGAAGCAGCTTAAAAACTGATCCGTTTCTCAAACACTCTTTGGTCCGACGATCGCGACTTCATTTGAGCCCGGTTGGTATTTAACTTCGAGCATTTTTCCGGGTTGGTATGACGGCAGATGGATCATTGAAACCGTTTTGCTGGTTTCAGCCCTGAACGGCGCCTGACTTTGAGTAGAGACTTCGAGTACAAACCTTACGACCGGATTGTTGTTGATCATCGTATTCGTCGGGTGCACCTCAATTATTTTTGCATCCGCCGGCAATCCGCTTTGGAGAATTTTGCGCTGAGAACCCATCGAAAAGAGCAGAGGGATCAGGATCGCGCCGGTCATCATTAGTGAACCGATGACCGGGATCGAAATTAGTATCGCGATTGCGGCGATCGGGATAAGTGCGGAGTATTCGCTGGCAAAATAGTCCATAAGCTTCTCAGGGTCTTGTCCCAGGAAGAGCAGCGGACCAACTATGGCCACGGGAATCAGCAATGATCCGCCGATCACCAAAAACAATCCGGTTCGAAACAAAAATTTATTTTTTTTCATAGTTCGTTCCTATTTAATTCCCGATTTATATCCCTGCCTGCAAATTGGCTTTTGCCTAACTGCCGGTTTCGACAAACCAAACGCACAATCGGGTAATAGTGAATTCTTTCAATTATCAAAAAGGGAATTCGGACAGATGACGATCTTGTCCTCCTCGGTCAGACGGAAATCGAATCGACCGTTTTTGATCTCCTGTTTTACTTCCTCGGCATCGATATTCATGACCTCGGCCGTTTCCCGAATGGAGAGCCAATCTACCTCTTGTCCGCATGGCTCGCAGATCATTCGATCCGGACTCCGCTTGCCCTTTCTGGTGATTTTTATTCGCTCGCGTCTTTCGCTGACCAATAAAAGTAGCTTTTTCGACTTCATATTCGTTTGGTAATCACCGCAAAATCCGGATTCAGTGATCGTCCGGCCGTTGATCCGTCATTTGTATAAAAGCCTTGATGAAAAGTCTTTTATTTTTCTATAATATTTATAAAAGTTTTCTTTCTTGAGCTTATGTCCCTTAAACACAATAACTTAGTGGGGTTTGGAAAGTTCCGGCTGGATTCCGGAAAAAAAGTCCTGTGGTATGAGGACGAAGTTTGCGACTTACCGATAAAGGCGATCGAGCTTTTGAGTGTGCTTATTGCCGATAATGGTGAGGTCGTTACAAAGGAACGGATCCTCGAGGAAGTATGGGACAGTTCATTTGTTGAAGAAAGCGTAATTCCGCAGAACATCTTCTTTCTCAGAAAGCTCTTTAAGCATTACGAAACCGGCGAAGATCTGATACAAACCGTTCCCCGGCGCGGTTACCGGTTTTCGGGTGAGATCACAACGGAGTTTGACGAGGAAACGATCATTGAGCGCGAGGTCTACGAGCGAAAGCTGATCGCAGAAACTGATCTTTCTGTTGACGAATTGCGCGAAGTATTCGCAAGAGCTGCGCCGGCCGGACTGTCCGAATTGGACGTCGGTCGGGCAAACAACGCTTCGGCTGCTTTCAAGGGCACGCGAAAAGCCGGGTGGATAAAGGTTTTTGCGGTTTCCGCCGTTTCAGCAGTTGCTGTGGTGTTCTTCGGGTGGTTTCTTTTCTTCAGCAGCGCGGAAGGAAAAAAGGCCGCCAGGACTTTTCCGGCCGGAGGCTTCAAGCTGAAGTACGAAATGATCTCGGATTCGGGACGAGTTTTGGCGGTCGGGCTCTCACCCGATGATCAGCACGCTGCATATACCGTCAACACACCGGACGGAAAGTACAAAATGATCCTCGAACACCTTCCGACCGGAAGTGAAACAGTGGTTCTAAAAGACCGGTCGGATGCTTTGGCAAACATCACATTCTCGCCGGACGGAAATTATATTTATTATATTGGAAATGACGCGGGAGGCCGCTTGACGGCGTTCAGAATGCCTTTGTATGGCGGCGTGAGCACTCCGGTTCTGCATGATTTCACTCATCTCTTCAGTATTTCACCGGACGGCGAATGGCTTGCGTTTATCCGCCGTGACCCCGAAATTCCGGCGCACTATCTTGAGATCGCGCGCAGCCGCGACGGAAGCGAACGCCGAACTATTGCCAGAATCAGCGGAGATCAGTATCTCAGCATTTGGGGAACGGCTCCTGCCTGGTCGCCTGACGGTAAAAAGATTCTTGCTGCCGCATTTATAAAGTCAGCAAATAAAAAGGAACCTTCTCAGAGCCGGCTTTTCGAGTTCGAAATATCGAGCGGAAGAAAGACAATTATTAAAACTCCCGAAAGGTGGCACAGAATACACGAGCCGTATTATTCCTCAAACGGAAAAAGTATCTTTGCAAAGGTCCGCGACCAAATTGGGGAACCGATGCAGATCTGGCAGCTCGATGTTGAGTCGGGACGGGCACGCAATCTGACGAACGACACAAATGACTACCGGGAGTTTCGCGTATCCTCTGACGAAAGTTTTTTGGTTACTGCTATCTGGGAGAAATCAGAGAATCTCTTTCTTGTTCCGACCTCAAATCCCGGCGATCTTAAACAGCTTACTTTTGACAGGCAGGGAAATAACGGTGCCGAAGGATTGGCGTGGACACCGGACGGAAAGTATCTGGTTTACACAAAAACCAAAGGTTTTGGCATCGGAAATCTGTGGATGATTAACGTTGAAACGGGCGAATCGAAACAAATCACAAAAGAGGAGCGCGCCGAACAAGGGAAAATAATTGTGACACCGGACGGCAGGTCTCTGATCTATGCATCGAACGCGGGCGGGAGTTTCCAGATCTGGCGGATGGATTTTGACGGAACGAACCGCAGACAACTTACCGACGGAACAAGTGTTGCGTTTTCCGGAGTTTCAACTGACGGCAAATGGATCTATTATGCCGAATCGGGGCTGTGGAGGATCCCTGCAGAGGGCGGTGCGGCCGAGAAGGTGATGGAAGGAGATCCGTTAGAAATACAATTTTCTCCGGTCGATCAACAAAAGTTTTCGGCTTACTTCAACGATCCGAACGAAACAGCAGCAAACTCCTGGAAACAAGTATTGTTTGATCTCGGCGATCTGAAAAGCTACAAGGACCTGGATTTGCGGCAATCGGGGGGGAGGATCGGCTGGAAACCGGATGGAAAGCTGATCTATTTTATCGGAGCAGGTGAAAACTTTAACAACATCTTTACAGTTTCGCCCGAGACGCTTGAAAAACAACAGCTGACTTTTTTTCAGGACCAAAGGATCTCAAAGGCGAGTCTTTCGCCGGACGGAAAAACGATCGCACTTTCACGCGGAATGGCCACCGGAAATATCGTCAAGATCACCGTTTTTTGATATCTGACGCTCCGGCATTATTCTGGGCATTCGCCACCATTCTCGACCCATTCGCGGACACTTTCCATAAAGGCTTTGTAGCTGATAGGAGGCGTCGTACGGCCATTGCCCGGATCCCACGCCCAGTGAACAAGAGGATCCTCCTCGAGATGTTCTACGGCTTCTTCAAGGGTTTCACGTCCGCCGTTCATTTTCGGATCTTTCAATTGCTCACATAGCTGTTTTGGTGTTCTTTGTTGAAAAACCATCTTCATATCTTCAGGAGGCATGTGCCAATTTGCCACTCCCGGAGGCATTTTTTCACCCGGAAGATTCTCGCTTTGGTGACATGTATTACAACGCATTCCGTAAACACCTTTTCCGTCCTTTCCTCTGACGACGTTTTGAGCATGAACAGCAAGGAAATCTCCCTGTGTCGGCGAATCGCCGCCAGGATGACAATTCGCGCACCGCGGTGAAACAAATACTTTATAGGCTTCAAGGAATGCGGCACGGGAAAGTTCGATGTCGACTTTGCTGCTTCCGGAGGAGACGGCCGAAATATCTGTTTGCGAATTCTGTCTCTGACCCGACCAAACGATCCCGGCAAAAACGAGACAAACGCAACCGATCACAAGTAGTTTCAGAATCCGTCCATTTATAATACTCGTTGTTATCCTCATTTTCCGTTCCCCCTTATGCCTTCCTAAGTTCATCCGCACGGATCGGCAGACTTCTGATCCGTTTTCCGGTTGCGGCGAAGATCGCATTTACCACTGCTGGCGCAATTGGCGGTGTTCCCGGTTCACCGACTCCTCCATGCTTTTCAGTGCTGGGCATTATATACACCTCGATCTTTGGTGTTTCGTTTATTCTGAGCATTTTATAATCATAAAAATTATTTTGCTGAACGCGGCCGTCTTTGATCGTGATCTCGCCGTAAAGCGCAGCGGTCAAACCAAAAATTATGCTGCTTTCCATTTGCGCAGCAACAGTATCCGGGTTTACAACCTGGCCGCAATCTATCGCGCAAACGACACGGTGGACTTTTAGATTTCCTTTTTGATCAACGGAAACCTCTGCCACTTGAGCGACATAGCTTCCAAAACTCTCGTGTACGGCAATACCCTGAAAAACCCGATCCGGCGATTTCTTGCCCCAGCCGGCTTTCTCCGCAGCGAGCTTTAGTACTCCGGCGTGTCGCGGATGTTTTTCAAGTAGTGAAAGCCTGAATTCTAAAGGATCTTTCTTCGCCTCAGCCGCTAATTCGTCTAAAAAACATTCGGTTGAAAACGCCGTGTGCGACGAACCGACCGAGCGCCAGAACCCAACGGGGATTCCGGTGTTCATTCGGATCCAGTCAACTTGCAGGTTCGGAATGCTATACGGTAAGGTCGATGCACCTTCGACGGCGGAAGTGTCTAATTGACCTTCAGGAAAAGGGAATCCGAAAACAGAAGGTGCGAGCGTCGCCATGATCGAAGAATTGACAAGTTTGTGCTCCCAAAAGACCGGGTTTCCCTCTGAATCGATCCCGGCAGACATTTTGTTGTAAGTGGCCGGACGATAAAAATCATGCTGCATATCATCTTCGCGCGTCCAAACAACCTTGACCGGTTTGCCGACCGCTTTTGAGAGCAGAGCCGCATCTATAACGTATTCGCCAAGACGGCGACCGAAACCGCCTCCCAGCAATGTCGTGTTGATCTTTACTTTTTCGGGTTTCAAATTCAGCAACTTTGCAACGGCACCTTGCACTACCATTTGTGCCTGAATTCCACTCCAAATTTCGGCGCTGTCGGCTCTGACATCGGCCGTCGCATTCATCGGCTCCATCGTAGCGTGTGCCAAATACGGTGCGAAATAGACGGCCTCAATTGTTTTTGCGACATTCGGTTTTGAGGAATTTACATCGCCGTTCTTCTTAGCTTCCAGGCCTTTTTCTGTATCAGCGGCTGCAGCGTAAGTTTTATAGATCGATTCGCTGCTTAAATTCGCATTTTTCCCGCCGTCCCATTCTACCTTTAAAGCATCGCGCCCTTTTTTTGCGGCCCAATAGTTATCAGCAACAACACCTACGCCGGATTCAAGCTGGATTACTGCCCGAACACCCTTAATCGCTTTGGCTTTACTGTCGTCAACCGACTTGATCTTTCCGTCAAAAACCGGACAACGTAAAACAGTTGCAGTAAGAAGTCCGGGAAGTTTCACGTCAATTCCGAAAATTCCTGAACCGTTGACCTTTTGCGGCGTATCGAGGCGGGGCATCGATTTTCCGATGATCTTAAAGTCATTGGGATCTTTGAGTTTCGGTGCAGCCGAAGGCGTTAATTTGGACGCACTCTCGAGAAGTTCGCCGTAATTCATCGAACGATTCGTTGCGGTATGAATAACTTTTCCGTTTTCGGCCCGACAGGAATCCGGAGAGACTTTCCAGGAATCCGCCGCCGCGGAGATCAACATTTCTCTGACGGAAGCGGCAGCTTTTCTCAAAGGTTCAAAAAAACCTTTGATGCTCGCACTCCCGCCTGTGATCTGGCCTCCCAATGCGGGATTTACAAATGCCTGGCCTGCACCGGCGTCGGCATACGTCACATTTTCCCATTTTACTTCCAGTTCTTCGGCGACGATCATCGGCAGAGAAGTGAGAATACCCTGTCCCATTTCGGCCTGACCGATCGAAACTGTAACTTTTCCGTCGCGGTCAATTCGGATGAACGCATTTGGCTGTATAAACGCGGGCGGCCCTGCCGGATGATCAAATCTTTCCTCGGCGCGAGATCTTGTCGGTAATGTGAAACCCAGAATCAGCGAGCCGCCGGCAACTATGCTTGCTTTTAAAAACGAACGTCGGTCAAAATCATTGTTTTCGGACATGCTATTCACCTCCGTTTATTACGGCGAGTTTGATCGCAGCGCGAATTCGGTTGTAGGTTCCGCAACGGCAAATAATGCCGGACATTGCTTCGTCGATATCTTTGTCCCCGGGATTCTTATTTTCCTTCAGCAGGATCGCGGCAGACATTATTTGTCCCGATTGACAGTATCCGCATTGCGGCACTTCCTCGGCGATCCAGGCTTTTTGAAGCGGATGCGAAAGATCGTCGGATAAACCTTCGATCGTTGTAACTTCTTTATCGCCTACGGCCTTTACCGGAGTGACGCAAGAACGGCGTGCTTCGCCGTCAACATGAACGGTACAGGCACCGCATTGTGCAACACCGCATCCAAACTTAGTACCGGTCAAGCCGAGATCATCCCGCAGCACCCACAGAAGCGGCGTGTTCGGATCCGCATCTATATCAAATTGCTTTCGGTTTACCTTTATTTTTGTCATAAAATACGCCTCGTTTAATAACACGGATTGTGCCGAGAAGAGCTCGCGAATGTGAAATGAATAAGAATTAACGAAAGCATACCACCTGTTTCAGCATTGCTACAAATTTTTATTCGCTCATTCGGAAAGGTCCGAAAACTTTTGATTAACCGACGCGGGTACAAAAAACGGCCGGCAAATATCTTATATATTTGCCGGCCAAAAATTCTGCGAAAATTGTGATTACGGTTTTCGAATCGCTGAAACTATATCATTTGCGGATTCTTCGATCAGTCCTAACAGGACCTTGTCGTCATTATTTTTCTTGGCTTTTGCATCAAGGGTCTTTTCAATGACCGTTGCACCTTTTGCCGTAGTCAAAAGATAATCGAGCACAAATTTATCGCTTTTTTTCACCTTGTACGACATGTTGGACATTGTGTAGCCTGAATTTATTATTGCCGACTGTGCAGTTGTTCGCGCGATCCGTTCACCGGTTCCGCCGCCGTAGGGAACACTGCTCGCCGCTTCCCACGTTGCCCGGCGTCCGGTATCGCGGGCGATCTTACCAAATAAACCGCCTCCGCCGCTTTTGGCGATCTCCTGTACGAGGCTTAAATTTAGTATAAAATCACATTCTTTTTTTGCGGCCTCGTCTATCGCGAGCGTTGTGAGTCTCGCATCAAGGGCGACCAATTGGACGGTTTCGCCGTTTATCAAAGCTGCATAAGTGTTTCGCAGCGCGGCTCCGGGTTCAACTTCGCCGTTTGCGTCCACCAGTTCAACTTTCGGCATCACTACCCCGATCCGGATCACTTTTCGGCCCTCGTCTCCCTGATTCGTATCGCCGGCAGACTGACCGAACGCAGCCGCACTGAAACTTAAAACTGTAAAAACTGAAATAACTGCATAAGTGAAAATTCTGCGCATTTTGTAAAACTCCTGAATGTCTAAATTGTGATTGGCTGATTTAAGACTGACTAACCGAAGACGCCCAATGCTGAGACTTTTTGCCTAGCTGCCGAATCGTGGCAACTGTTAATACTTATATTCTTATAACATAAACGGCACATGTCAATAAGAACCATCGACGGGGCGCCTACTGATATTTCGCGGCTATGGTGAGACTATGACCCATAGGCGTCTAAAAAATACCCCGGCACATCGATTTCAAAACGAAAGATATTCCCGGAGGAAATCTGCCCGATCACCATCTGACGATATTTTCTGACTTGATTTGGCGATCCGGCTCCTGATCTTTCTGATTTCCCGGGATCAAACGAAAAAAGACCGCCGGATATGACGGTCTCATTTGAGAAAAAAAACAGTTTAACGATTTGTAAAGTATCCTGCCGCCATTGAGGCAAGATCATCGAGCGCGCTGCCGTCGCCGTCACGGTCAAGCATTCGGGAGGCTAGATCCATCATCGGGTTTCCCGTTGACTGCATTTGCTGCTGTTGGCCGGTGAGAAGATCGCTGATTCCGCCGGCATCCAGATTGTTCTGCTGCTTTTGTTTCCCTAAGAATCCCATAACGATCGGAGCCAGTGTGATAAGCAGTTTTGCAACCTGGCCGATATCCAGGCCCGATTTGTTGCTGATCTCATTTGCAACTTGCCCTTGTTTGGTTCCTAAAATGTGACCCAATATCCCGCCGCCGTCTGTTTGTCTCGTTTGAGCCGTGCCGCCGCCGAGGAAACCGCCGAGCATATCGAGGATGCTGCCGTCGTGGTCCTGTTCAAGAGCATTATTCAAGCTTTGAGCCCCCTGCGCCGACGATGCATTGTTTGCCAGGCCATTTAAAATCACCGGCAAGGCCATCTGAATCGCAGAATCCGTAACGTTTCGATCCGCCCCGAGCATATTGCTGATCTGACCGAGAGCTTCGCTGCCGCCCTGCTGACCCAATAAATCTTCTAACGAAAACATAATCTTTTCTCCTATTTGATATAATCCGATTCGTGTTCTGGGGATGAAGTAATAATACCAAAATTGCCGGGGATTGTCGCCGCTCACAAAAATTCAATACATAAAAGCACATTCCTGCCGTTTCTGATGATAATTCGCAAATTTTTCTTCGCTGACCGGAGAGTGGTCGTAGTTTTTACCGTCCTATTAACCGCGGTTTGTTCCGCTTGTACGTTATTAAAGAACAAAGAGGCGAAACCGCTTGCATTTGTAACTACAGTTGCCGGTTCGGGTAAGGAATTCGGCGAACCGTTTGGAATAGCTGAGCGGGACGGTGACCTGTATGTGTCTGACGGTGAAAAGGGCGTCATCTGGCAGATCCGGAAAGACGGAAAACCGGTCGTTTTCGCCGATGAGTTCGATACACCTTCGCAGATCGCATTTGACCTCAAAGGCGATCTGTTCGTAGCTGATACAGGAACGCATACGATCAAAAAGGTATCAAAAGACGGAACGATCTCACTTGTTGCGGGAGTTGAAGGAAATTCAGGATTTCTTGACGGCGATGCGGGTTCGGCACTTTTCAATGCGCCGATCGGCCTCGCCGTTTTTGAAGAGAAGATATTTGTCGCTGATACGTACAACGACAGAATTCGGGTGATCGAAAACGGGAAGGTCGCTACACTTGCGGGCGGCGTCCGGGGCTATTCTGATAGCAGGAAGGGAATCGATGCGAGATTTGATACGCCGTGCGGATTGGCGATCTGGAACAAAAAGCTACTTGTTGCCGATTCACAAAACCACCGGCTCCGCGTTGTCGAACCGGACGGGAATACGTGGACGCTAGCCGGAAGCGGTGTATCTGCAAGCAAAGACGGACTACTTTCTGAAGGTGCATTTGTCGAACCCTTTGCCGTTGCGGCCGGTACGGATGGTGAGATTTACATTGCCGACCGGAATTCGGTGCGCGTGATCGGAAGACGGATGTTCCCGGTAATCGAATCACTTTCCGGAAAAAGGCCGGGTTTTGCTGACGGTGCGTCGCGCGGAGCGAAGTTTAACAGGATCAGCGGGATCACCGGTGATTCAAACGGAAATCTTTTTGTCACGGATTCGGAGAATTCACTGGTAAGAGCAATTTCATCCGAAAAAGAGATCGGGAGTGAATTATCCGATAAAAATTTCGATAAGATCCAGATAACCGCAAAGGAATTCCGGGAGATGTCGCCCGGACGCTGGCCTTACGATCCGCCGGAAAAGACACGCGAGATCGCCGCAACATTTGGCGAGATCCGCGGCGAAATGGAGGAATCTGATTCCGATGCAAGATTTCATAACGGTCTGGATATTGTCGGAGGTTACGGCGAAAAGGCGACATTTATTCGCGATGGAAAAATACTTCGGCCGCAGGCTGTCCAGCTTTTTGAAACTACGAGCGAATCGATTTTTCTTCCGGCGCTTGGTTATGTGCACATAAGGATCGGTCGGGATGCGGAACAGGTTCCGTTTAAGGACAAGCGGTATTTGTTCGAATTTGACACCGACGGGAATCCGTCTGGTGTGAGAATTCCCAGAGGGACACGGTTTAAGGCGGGCGAAGTGATCGGCACCCTTAACCGTTATAACCATGTGCATCTTATCGCCGGAAGGCCGGGACGTGAAATGAATGCACTTGACGCACTTTCACTCCCCGGAGTTTCGGATTCACGTCTGCCGGTTATCCAAAAGATTAGTTTCTTTGACGAGAGGTGGCGGGAGTTTGAAACCGGAGACGAAAATTCACGTATAGAACTTAGCGGAAAAACCCGGATCGTTGTCGAAGCATTTGATCAAATGGACGGAAATGCCGACCGAAGGAAGCTCGGTATTTATCGGCTGGGTTATCAGATCCTTGCAGAAGACGAATCGATGCTGCCGGAATACGAAAAGACCCGATGGACGATCAGGTTGTTGACGCTTCCGGACCCGGACACGGTTAAGCTTGTTTTTGCACGAGGAAGCAAATCCGGCGCGACCGGTGAAACGATATTTCGTTATATCGTGACAAATGAAGTGGACGGTAGAAAAGCGCATGAGAGCTTCTTTGATGCGGGAAAACTAGAAACAGGAAAATATATAGTCAGAGCGTTTGCGGCGGATTTTTTTGGAAACGTGACTTCGAAAGATATCGTGTTTTACAGAAAATAAACTGCTCCTGCGGCGCCAGTTGAGGAAGAATGAGAAATAAATTTATCAGATCTTTTGTTTTAGTGTTTGCGATATCGGTTTTTTCGATCAATCATCCGGCATCGGAATCTACGTCAGAAAATCCAAAAAATGTCATTCAGATAACGCCGCCTTCTCCGGTTTTCACCACTGAGGAAAGACAAACGGAACTCGCCAAAAGGCGAAAGCAGGTTTCCGATCTGATGGCTGACAACAGCATGCTCATATTGTTTAGTTCGGAGCAGAGGATATATTCAAACGACGTTAATTATCCTTACCGGCAGGAAAATAACCTTTACTATCTGACAGCTTTGAAGCAGTACGGGGCATCACTTGTTATCCAAAAGGAGAATGGAACGGTGAGTGAGTTTGTCTTCATTCCAAAAAGAAATCCGCAATTTGAAATCTGGAACGGGAAGATGTATTCGAATGAGGAGGCGACACTCCTTTCGGGCGTGAAAACAATTGTCGATTCAGCAGACTTTCCGGTTTTTCTCAATTCGGTCAAGACGAGGTCGGCGTTCAGATCGACGGATGGTAGTTTCAAAAATGGATACTCTCCGGAAAAGCTTTATTTGATTAAGGGAAACGCGAGCGAGTACCGGACTGAAACTGAATTTGCCGCCGGTCTCGACGGGCATACTGTGATCGACGCTTCGCCGATCTTTACAAAACTGCGAAGCGTCAAATCCCCTTACGAGATCAAACTGATGCAGCATGCAGTAGACATAACGACCGAGGCTTTCGGACGTTCTATGGGAATGGTCGGAAGGGCAGACTGGGAATATGAAGTACAGGCTGAGGTTGAATACACATTCAGACGCAGAAATGCTGATTTCTGGGGTTATCCCTCGATCGTAGGTTGCGGCGCAAATGCGACAACCCTCCATTACACCGAATCTCAAAGTAAAATAAAACCCGGAGCGCTTCTGCTGATGGATGTCGGGGCCGAATATGATCATTACACGGCCGATGTTACCCGGACCTTTCCGGTAAACGGGAAATTTACAAAGGAGCAGGCCGAGATATATCAGATAATTTATGACGCGCAGGAAAATGCGGCAGCCCAGCTCAAACCCGGTGCTACTATTTCGGATGCCAGCCGCGCGGCGGCCTCAACGATCCAAAAAGGATTGCTGAAACTCGGCCTTATCACGGCACTCGACGCTACATATGAAGCCGAATTCCAGGGCCGTATTATCAAACGTCCGCAATATACTCTTTGGTATATGCATGGTTGGGGACACTGGATCGGAATGAGTGTTCATGACGTCGGCGATTATTCCGCAAAACTTGAAGAAGGGATGATGATGTCAAATGAGCCGGGAATATATATCCGGGAAGATGCGCTTGATTATATGCCTGATACGCCCGCGAATAAGGAGTTTCTGGCTAAGGTGAAGCCTGTTTTTGACAGATATAAAAGTATCGGAGTAAGGATCGAGGACGACATGCTGATCACTTCAGGCGGTGTCGAATGGATGTCAAAAGCTCTTCCGCGCTCGATAAAAGACATCGAGGAGTTTATGAAACGGGCTTCCGCGGAAATGAAAGGGAATGCGGTCTTGGGAAGAATTGATGTATCCCGTACCGCACTTTCAAGCTACGTCAATACTGTAAATACAACAACGGATCCGAAGCATACGCATTAGGCCGATAAGGATCGATCCGAAAAAAAAGACCGTCATACGCGATGTATGACGGTCTTTTCATCTTTCGGACGATACAAAGGCAATTTAATTGTCGTTGTCGGTCGTCGGTTCGTTTCTCTTTTTCAGTTTCGGCGGACCGGAATCGTTTGTTCCGGAACCGTTATTCGAATCTGACGAATCGCGTGTTGTATCCGTATCTCCGGCAGGTTGACGTCTCTTGAGCGTCGGCCGGCCGTTTTCAACCGGATCAAGATCATCAGGCGAAACGATCCCTGCATTTGAAATCCTCAAAAGATGAGCTTTGACGCGCTGAAATTCTGAAGTGCTGATAATGTATTCCTGTTTTTCAGGGAATTTTGCAACAAGCTCAAGACTGTCATCTCTTCTGTCGAGCGATTGCGGATGCGACGAGAAAAGCTTTGAGAAGGATCCCGGCTTCTTCTTGTTTTTGGAAGCAAGCTTTTCAAACATTGTTGCCATACCGGTCGGGTCATAGCCGGCAGCGTATAGATACTGAACGCCGAGCATATCAGCTTCTTTTTCTGCCCCGCGGCTGAATTTGAAGAAGGCAAGCATTTGACCGAGCTGTGCAGTATTTTGCAAAACCGCACCGGCAATTCCGCCGGTAAATATAACACCCGCAAGAATACCGTATCCGAGCAGCGCGTTCTTTCCTGAGTTTTCCATGGCGTGGCGGGCAGTAACGTGGGCGATCTCATGCGCCATAACTCCGGCCAGTTCGGCCTCATTATCGGCGGCAATGATCAAACCTTTATTTACAAAGAAAAATCCGCCCGGAAGTGCAAATGCGTTTACTTCGTCGCTGTCGATAACTTTGATCGTAAACGGAATTTTAGCGTCAGAATTAAGAACGATGTTTTGGCCGACACGGTTGATATATTCGGTGATCTTCGGATCGTCTACCATTTTGGCTTGCTGCTCTACCTGAGCAGCCAGTTGTCGTCCGAGAGCTATCTCTTTCTCTCTGGATCCTCCGAGCCAGCCGGCAAAGCTGTCAAAGCCTCCATTAATGTTCCGTTTGCCGATCATAGACGGATCTTCTTTCTTATCCAGTTTCGGTTTGTTACCAGATTGATCTTTATCTTGTGCGGATGTGTTCGTCGGGGCGACGACGATAAAGCTGAACCATACACACAAAAACAAGAAAAATGCACCTGTTCTTCGAATCATTTTACTCTGCCTCCAAAAAGTTCCTGCCAATTCTGTCTAATGGATAATTGATTGTAACCTTATTCTTTTTTGTAAATCAACGGGTTTATGATGCAGACGGCGGGAAAAAAGTTGGAGAGATGGCAGTATCTGCCGGTAAAATGCCGAAAAACTTTAAAAATCCTGACCAAAAGGGTTTTATACTTGGATTAAACCTGTTAAAATAATTTTTAACTTCGTTACTTTTAACAGTTTCGAAGCACCCTCTTGAAAACAACCTCTAAGTTCTGAGAACTCCCCCGTAATTACTATATCCGGATAAATTAACAGGGTCACTAATGAATCGTATACAGGAAAAAGTAAAAGATCTGATAGAGGTTCGCAAATACGAGCACCTGCATGATTTTCTCGCTGAACCGTCAAAAACACTCGAAGGTTATCACTATACCCCGGTTACTTCGAATTTGATGGTCAACTGGCTGGATGCACTGGCCGCCGTCGATAAGGGAAAAGGAACCGCCAAAGCATTGGCGGGATATCGCGGCGTTGGTAAGAGTCACTTTCTCGCGGCATTGGGGGCAATGCTGTCGCAGCCCGAACTGCGTTCGAAAGTGAGAGACGAGCACGTATTTGCAAGTCTTCATCATTTGAAGCGCCGTCACTATCCGGTCGCATACGTCAGACGGGGAACAAAAAAGACCTTTACCGAAGAACTGATCACGGCGATCTCACAGACGCTCGGAGCAGATGCCTCAAAGACCGACAGCAATATTGAAAGTCTTATTCAAACGGCTGCTGACAGCGCCCGAGAACTTCCATTCGTCATACTCATCGATACCGACGGTGAGCGCGAATCACGCGTCGCCCGCGACGACGGCCATCTGCTCGGCGAACTTGCTGAGATCGGGAAAAACAAGAACGTTTTTATCGGCGTCGCGCTCGATGATGATATTACAGACGCGGATGGTGTAAATTCTGCAATTGCTCAGACCTTTACTATCGATTACCTCGATCAGGAACATCTCTATCAGATCGTCGATGCCCATATTTTTCCGAAACACCGGCAATCTCAAGTCCTTATTCAAAAGCTTTACAATGAGTTTAGGGATACGCTTCCGAATTTCCGCTGGAGCGAACAGCGCTTCAACGCCCTTTACCCTTTGCATCCATCGATCCTTGAGGTTGCGCCTTTTGTCAGGTTCTACGCTCCTAGTTTCGCACTCCTCGGATTTGCCTCGAGAGCCGGGGAACGTATACTCGGTCGCCCGGCAAACTCGCTCATTTCGCTCGATGAGGTCTTTGACAATGTCGAAACTTCGCTGAGAAAAGCTCCAAATCTTGAAGAGTCGTTTGCTGTTTACGACAAAATTCTCGATCAGGTGATATCCGAGATCCCCGTAATGCAGAGGCTTCAGTCAAAGCTCGTCCTTAAGGCAATGTTCATTCTATCGCTTGACGGGAATGGCACGACCGCCGGCGAAATAAGTGAGGCGATGCTCATTTATGATGAGAACGACCCGCAAAAGAGCATTGATGAAACAAAGGAACTGCTCCAAAAATTTGCCGATGTCTTTCCGGACGACGTTTGGGTAAAAGATGACGGTATCAACGAAACACATTTCGGGATCAGAGTAAGCGGGAAAGACGACCTTAACAGCGCGCTTGAAGAGGCGTCACGAAATATTTCGCTCGATGTTGTTCCGCAAATACTGAGACGCCTGGCAAAGGATAAGTTTTTTGACTGGAAGCTGTTCTCCGAAGTTGAAGCGGAAACAAGCGACACGATGGAAAGCGTTTTTGTATGGCGCGGCGGATTGCGCAATGCGAAATTAAACTGGAACTGGAACGGTGACTTTCCGTCGGATTCTCAGCAAACCGGACAAACTTCAAAGTTTGACGCGGAGATCTTCATCAACGGCTGGAACGTTGCAGCACCCGAGGCACGGGAGATCGGGGGCAAATGTGGTGTCTCGTGGAACACGGCTAAGCTTACGGGTGATGAGATCGCGACGCTGCAAAGACTTTATATTCTTTTAAATGATTCGAGTTTGAAGGAGCAATATGCCGAGCAGGTCAGATCCGCGGGGCACACGCATATGGTTTCCGCGGGTAAGATCCTTGACCGGGTACTTTTCCTCGACGCATCGCTTTACGCAAACGGTGAAAAGCTCCCGATCCCGCTCGATATTCTTGAGAAAACGTCGGTCAGCGAAGTTATTTCGGGAGCCCTGTCTGCATATTTTGACGCACAATACCCCGAACATCCGGTTTTTGAGAAACAATTCGGAATGAATGAAGTTTCCGCTTTGGTCAACGACCTGTTCAGCGGGGCGAAAAGAAACATACCTCAAACACAGGAACTCGCCGAGGTTTTCGCGCTCCCGCTCGGATTGGTTAAAGAAACCGGAAATGAATTTGTTTCGCTTGATGAAGATGAAATTGAAGAATTGCCCGTTTTAAAAGACGTACTATCATTTATTGACGGGAACGAAGATGAGACTATTTCTCTCAGCGATATTTATTCAATTCTCGGTGACAGACCGCTTGGGCTCGTTACCGAAGCCCAGCGTCTGATACTCGGATTTCTCGTTTCTCAGCGCCGGATCGAGTTTGTAACATCAAAAGGTGACAGGATAAATCATCGTTCGCTTGATCTTAAGATCGTTTGGGATGACATCGTCGGCGTGGCCCGGCCGAGCGGCGCTCATTTTGACTATTCGATGCTCACCGATTGGGCCCGCGCGATCACAAAAAATGAAAAGATCGAGGTTTTCAATGCTGTGAACGGTCGCGAGGGTGTGATCGAAGCGCTTTCCGGATGGGTCGACAAATGGGAGCAGATCGGCGCCCTCGATAAGTTCAATAAACTCCCCGATGACATTTTAAATACGAGGATCTGGCAGGTCTCTGTCCGCGTTGAAAAGTCATTTGGAGCAGTTGCAAAAACGATCAGATCGATCGCCGAAGGATCGGTTACGCTGGAAGACGGTCTGCAGCGTGTGGCCGAAACATTTTTTGATTCAGCTGAGGAACTGTTTGCGAGAACCGATGATCTTCGCAAACTCGAGGATTTTATAGAAGGAGCTTCGAAACGAAAACAAATTTGGTCGTATCTCGCCGTCTGCGAATCGACTCAGGATGAAAGCATCGAAAATTTCAGGTCAAATCTGCTGCGCCTGATTGATGAAAGCTACAACCTTCCGAGTTTTGAAAGCAATCAGCAAATGCAGGATACCTGGGAGGTTTTCCGCGAAAAATATTCCGAGCACTTTGCGATTCGTCATAATGCGATCATGAATTCGCAGCAGCTGCGGCAGGAATTTGACGCTATTCTTAAGGGCGACGAATGGTGGGAATTCGAGTGTCTGTCAAAACTACCGATATTCAGAAATACCCACTGGCAAAAAGCCGAGAAGATTCTCAAGCGTTTCAGGGCACTCGAATGCAACTTTGACGTCCGCGAAAATCTGAAATCGCATCCGTTTTGCGCGTGTTCGTTCAGTCTCCAGAAAATGAGCGAACTGGCAAAGCTTTCCCATTCGCTTCTGCAAACGATCGCGATCGGACGCAAAAGCTATCGCAAAACGCTCTTTATGATCAGCAACTTTGTTTCGACACTTGTCAATGAAGTACTCGAAAACGATAAAGATCAGGTGCTCAAAAAAGAGGCGGAGAATTTAATCAGGAATTTGAAGGACGAAAATTCGGAAGCCTTTACGAGCGCACAGCTCAGCATTCTATACTCGGCGATGTACATGCTTCCGAGTTCGACGTCGATAGATGTTGCATTTCCGAGTGACGGAGGGCTGTTTACGTCGGACGAACTCCGTTCGCGGATCAATGTCTGGCTTGATGATCTTCCGAACGAACCGATCCTTCTCAAGTTCTGATCGAAAAATTTCAAAAAAGGACCAGCCGGGGCAAAAGAAAAGTAAGTTTTATCTTTTGTCCTTTTTTTTTGGTTTGTCATAAACTCGCTTTATGCAAAGTGTTGCGATAATAGGTATTGGAAGGGTCGGCGGAGCTTTGGCGATCGCGCTTGATAAATGCGGGTATTCGGTCGATAAGCTTTTTGTCAGGAGCGGAAAACAGCTTGAACACCTGACAGGCAAGCTCAGCAAAGATCCGCAAGTGCTTGATCAGGAGCATTTTGATCTAATTGCCGAAGATATCGTATTTATTACTACTCAGGATTCCGAGATCGGCCGGGTGACAGCAAGACTCGTGCAGTTCCTGAAGAATAAGCCGAAGCTTGTTTTTCATACGAGCGGATCGCGTTCATCGGATATACTCAAGCCGCTTTCGGAATTGGAAATCAACACAGGCTCGATCCATCCCCTTACTTCGATCAGTGATCCGGTTTCCGGTTCAAAACAATTCAAAAGCTCATTTTTTTGTATCGAAGGAGATGAAGTAGCGAGAGAATTTGCGCTGACGTTTGCCCGTGATCTCGGCGGAAAGCCGTTTTCGATCGAATCGCAATATAAAACGCTCTATCATGCGTCGGCAGTTATGGCGTCGGGACATTTTGTTGCGCTGATTCACCTTGCGACAAGTCTTTTATCCGAATGCGGACTCGAAAAAGACAAGGCGTTTGAGATCTTGCTGCCGCTGATTGAAAGCACGCTGGCGAATCTGCACAGCCAGTCCTTCAGTGAAGCGCTGACCGGAACGTTTGCGCGTGCAGACCTTGAAACGATGATCAGACATATTGATTCACTCAAAAAAAATGCGGACACCGATGCACTGGATCTTTATTTGCAGCTTGGCACAAGGTCTCTCATGCTTTCCGAATCGGCAGGCGCGGATACAGAATCAATAAAGCAAATGCGCGAAATTATTTCGGAAGAGCGGAAATGGGGTTCGGAGCAATCCTGAAATTCATTTAACTTACGTTTTCTCATTCGGAGTGCTAAAATAGGATTTCAAACAATTTGCATGAATTGCTTGGGAATTCAAAAAAATGGCGGCAAAAAAGGAAAAATTTAAAGAAGAGAAAAAAGTATTTCTTGAACATATTCAAAAGTCCGGCTTGCGCCGGACAGCACAGCGCGAATTGATACTTGAGGTCTTTCTTGATACGGAAGATCATCTTTCAAGCGAGGATCTTTACTGGCTCGTTCATAAAGAGGATCCGAACGTCGGACACACGACTGTTTACCGGACCCTTAAAGTTTTGACCGAGGCCGGACTGGCGAGAGAAGTGCGTCTCGGCGATGGAAGAACATATTACGAACACCATTTTGACCATGATCATCATGACCATATGATCTGCACCGAATGCGGAAAAGTGATCGAGTTTTTCTCAGCTGAGATCGAAAAACTGCAGGATGAAATGGCTGATGAGTTTGGGTTTAAGCCGACTCATCATTCGCTAAGGATCCTGGGGGTCTGTGAAGACTGCCAGCGCAAGGAGAAAGATCTCTCAAGTGCGGCCTCCGGGGCGCAGCCGAAAGTTAGAGTAAAAACAAATATAAATTAGGCATTGAAATCTGAAGTTAAATGAAGGAAGTAATAATAAAATTCGAATCCGAGGGACGGGAAGGTATTATCGCAGCGGGCAGCTACCTAAGCGATGCGGCGAGACGTCTCGGAGTAAAGATCACAGGTGATTGTTTTGATCCTGAAACTGAACACGAATGCGTGATGAAGATTTCAGCGGGCAGCGAACTGCTGTCTTCACCAACACAGACTGAACTGGAACAATTGAGCTCCACGGCGCGTAAAAATGGAGAACGACTTGCCTGTCAAACAATAATTGAAAAACCGGGAGAGATAGTAATTATGTCTGTGAAGAAAAAACAGGAAGAAACGAAATCGGAAGAAACAAAGGCAGAAGAAAAAGCGGACGAATTCAAAAAAGAATTTGAAGAAATGCCTCTTGATAAAAAGATCGCATCGCTGCTCGAACTCGAAGCGATCGCGCTCGGAGAAACTTTTTCGTATGTATTGAATTCACCGTATAAAGCAGTCGGAAAGGTTATGGACGTCATGGCGGATTTTGGTTTTAAGATGGATAAAGCGGATCATGACGCCAAGCGCCCCGCCGAACACGTCAACCAGGAATCTGAAAATGGAGACGGTGAGAAAGGATCGGATAAGAAGAAATCCGCGCCAAAAACGAAATCCAAGACGACGGCAAAACGCACAAGTACAAAAAAAACGACAGCCGCTAAGCCGAAAGCTGCATCAGAAAACAAACCCGAAAACGAAGGACCGGAAACTGAAGAGAAATCTGACGGCGATTGATAATTCCGGAATCGGGGAAGCGGCCTATATAAATTAGAAAAGAAGTTCAACCGGTTGGATCACTAAAACGTGAAGAATAAACTCCAGAACAAACCCAAGGGTGCGCTAAAGGAAAAATCGCAGTACGGATTAACTTTTGGCGTGATCGCGATGATGCTTTTTGTCGCCGGTTTTCCGATGGTCGTTATCTTTTTCTTCGGGATCTTTGCCTATTTTCTTTGGAAAACATTTTCGCCCTCTCCTCAATGCGGCGTCAGACACATTTTCGATTTCTACACTTCTGCAAGCGCTATTTTGCGTGACGATGAGCGGCAATGGTTTGGATTTGAGGTTCAGGAAGCGATCACTCAGGGTGAGCGAATACTGCACGTAATGCATGGTGCACCGCCTCTCGTCTATTTTGCTCTCGGAGCTTTGTATAACAAGATAGGAAATCATGAAAACGCGGTTAAGCATCTTTCGTATGTGGTAGAAGATGTACATGCGAATGAATCAAGTTATATCCATCCTTCCGCGGATTTAAGAAATTACGTTAATGTTTTAAGAAAGCTAGAACAGGAGCCTTCTGAAGCGCCGCAAACAACGGCCGCGATCAGAGCACTTGAGCGCGCAAGAAAAAACCGCGGAAAATTCCTTCTTGAAGACAGCCGCGAAAAAGTGCGGGAAATCAGTGACAGAAATGAACAAATGCCGAAGCTCGCAGACGGTGAAAATCCCGCATTTGGAAATGCGCCGGATAAAGAATCGCTTCTTCAAACAGTAAACGACACCCGTGTTCCTCAGGAAGAACAAACGCCGCCGCCAAATGCCGCGCAGAATTCCGTTCGCAGAAAACCATCCTGGCGCGATCTTAAAAGATCTGCCAAAAACGATGACGATTTGTTTTCAAACCGAAAACCGATCACGGAAGTGCTTCACGATATCTATGACAAAAACGTTCAGTAATCATCACGTATGCTCTCTGCCGAAATAATCGCCATTGGTTCTGAACTCCTGACTCCGGATAAATCAGATACAAACAGCCTTTGGCTTACCGCAAAACTAAACGAGATCGGTATCGAAGTTAAACTAAAAACGATCGTCGGAGACGACAAAATGCGTCTCGAAGAGACGATTCGTGACGCCGTCGGCCGTTCGGATATCGTGATCACAACCGGTGGATTGGGTCCGACAGAAGACGACATCACGCGGGAAGTTTCTGCAAAAGCGATCGGGCGGGAATTGGTTTTTGAAGATAAACTCGTCGATGATCTGATCATAAAATTCAGGTCATACGGCAAGGAAATGCCTGAGAAGAATAAGCGCCAGGCGTTTATCATAAAGGGCTCCGAGATCCTTCCTAATCCGCGCGGTTCGGCCGTCGGTATGCTGATTGAGGATAATAAGAAGATCTTTGCAGTTCTTCCCGGACCTCCGCGCGAACTCAAACCGATGTTTAACGACTTTGTTTTGCCGCGTCTGGCTGATGCGGCGGGCGATACGTTTGTCCGGCGGAGGACTTTGCGAGTGGCAGGTTTTGGCGAATCTGCGCTTGATGAACTGATCGCACCGATCTACACAAAATATGAGAATCCGCAGACTTCGACGCTTTTTAATAAGAGCGAGATCGAAGTACAGTTCACCGCCCAGGGAAGTTCCGTTGAGGGTGCCGAAAGCCTGATCGATGAACTCGCCGAAAAAATCGTAGAAAAACTGGGAATCGCGGTTTTCGCTCAAAACGGCGAGACAATGGAAGAGGTAGTTGGAAAGCTGCTTTCGGATCGCGATGAAACGGTCTCAACCGCGGAAAGCTGTACAGGAGGTCTGATCGGACATAGACTAACCGAAGTTCCGGGATCCTCGGCTTATTTTATCGAAGGTGCGATCACATATTCGAATGAATCGAAGATGCGTGCGCTCGGTGTTTCAAAGGAAGTATTGGACAGTTGCGGCGCGGTTTCGGCAGAGGTAGCGGAATTGATGGCTGACGGAATGAGAAAACGATCAGATACCGATTACGCGATTTCGGTAACAGGGGTTGCCGGACCCGGCGGCGGAACCGAAGAAAAACCGGTCGGAACGGTATTTATAGGATACGCAGATAAGGATGAAACGAGTTCGCTTAAAGTTCATCTGCCGGGCGAAAGATATTTGATCCGCTGGCGGTCGAGTCAGACTGCGCTGGATTATTTAAGAAGGAAAATACTAAAGAAAAATGACAACTGAAACTGAAGGTCAAATTAAACTTCCCGCGATCGGGCTGATCGTCGCGGGAATACTCAATTTTTTTCTAAGTACATATTTTGTGCTTTCGATCATTATTCAAGGAGTTTTCGGACAACTGAATCGTCCTTTTTCGAGCGATGAGGAGAGACTCGGATTTTACGCAGGCTTTTACGGCATCGGCCTCCTCGCACTGATCGGAATGGCGATCGCACCGGTATTGATATACGGCGGTATGCAAATGATGAAGGGAAAGAAATACGGGCTCGCCCGCACCGCCTCAATTCTTGCGATCATACCGGCGACGTCCTGCTGTTTTCTCGTTGGACTACCGGTTGGTATCTGGTCATTCATCACACTGCGAAAGCCGGAAGTAAAAAACTATTTCGCCCGGCAGAACTAGAACAAACGGGTGCAGGAAGTTTTAGTTATGATTCTCAGAAGCCGCGGCTATGCAAATTCCGCGGCTTTTTTCGTTCAACCGCTGGCAATCGCCAGATCAAAATAAAGTGAAAAACCAATGAGATTCTTAAAATTTGCTCTTATATTCTTATTCGTCTTACCAGTGTCAAAAAGCCTTGTCGGTCAAACCCAGGACGGACCGATCCCTGAAGAATTGGTGCTTCGTGTAGTTGAGCGAAATCATGATGACGTAAGCGACAGCGCGCGCTGGGAGCTGAAAGTTCAATATCCGGAAGTCAGACTAAAGGGCGATAAACCGGCCGTAAAGTTTAATGATCTGGCGAGGAAACTCGTGATGGACGGTGTCACAGATTTCAAGAACCGGATGTCTCAGCTTTCCGTTGAAGAGCGCGATCATCTTCCCGAAGGAGCGAACTTCTATTATGAGACCGGCTATACGGTTGAATACCTCAGCGAGCGGATGGTAAGCGTCAGTTTCAATAACGGTGAATACACCGGAGGTGCACATCCGAACAACTCGAGTTTTGCCCTAAATTTTGATCTTGAAAACGAGAAGATATTAAAGCTTGAAGGGTTGTTTAGCGCCGGTTCGGATTTTCTGAATACGATCTCAAAAATCTGTATTGCGGAAATAAAGGAGCAGCAGGGTGAAAACGGCTCAAATGACTGGATCGAAGGAGGTGCCGGGCCGGAATTAGAAAATTTTGAAAACTGGACTGTTACAAAAGATGGATTGAAATTCGCCTTTGATCAGTATATCGTTGGACCATATGCGGCGGGGAGATTTGAAGTTTTGATTCCGTTTGAAAAGTTTTCAGACGATATGCGCAGGGTAAATTTTGAAAAGATCGTTTCCGAGATTTCGGACAAAAATGAGGACCGTTTTATGTGTCGAAACGGTTTGTTCACCTCGTTTCAGGGGGATTTTATGATCGGAACGGTAAAAATGGCGAAGGGCGAAAGGTCTGCGCGATCATATTTTTACGAGGATTCGGATGAATGTCCTGAAGGAGAAAATTGCAGGCTGAAAAGCTATGTCGTTTCGAATGACAAGGTAATCGTTGCCGAAGCACAGAACGGCTTCTATTGTGCCTGGTATGAGCCGAAAACAGGGAGTGAAACTGTCGGCTGGATCCGGCGGCATGAATTAAGTATCGAATCTCCTGATCTTAAGCCCGGATTTGCGCAATGGATCGGAGAATGGGAATCAAACGGAAACACGCTCCGTATCGCGAAAGGGATTCAAGGCGGTAATTTCAGGATCACCGGAAACGCATTCTGGAGAGGCGTCGGCGATAATATTCATATCGGGGAAGTCGATGATACGGGTACACCGAACGGGAACAGCCTGAATATCGGTGGTCCGGAAAAGTATGACTGCCGCGTAAAGATGACACTTGTAAATGACCTTCTGGTTGTATCCGACAACAGAATGTGCGGCGGTGTAAATGTTACTTTTGACGGAGTTTACAGAAAAACGCGATGATCGAATATCGGCTTGGCGATCTCGTTGACCGCCGAAAAATGCCGTATCTGCTTACAAGGCAGCGGTCGAAAAGTTGGACAAGTTCTTCTGAGATAAGATACCCTTTTACGAAAAGAGATAATTATTGTGCGTAAGTTCCGATCGGATCACTCGTACTTGGTCAATTACATTTGAAGAGGTACCCCATGAATGCCGGACGCCTATTGTTCCAAATAAGGTCGATGATTTTGTTGACAGTCTGTTTAACCCTTCCCTCAAGTGCGAATGCCCAGATCCTTGAAAAACTAAAGGACGCCCTTGGCGGAAAGACCAGCACAGCACCGGAGGAAAACACCGCAAAGACTAAGAATACAGCGGCAAAAAGAGCATTTTATGTAAAGGATGTCGTGACAAAATCCTTCGATAAACAAAAACAGGCGCGCACCACCAACTGTTTTGACGCTGAAGAGATCGCGATGCAGGTAAACTGGACCGATCCGAAGTCAAAAGAATCGCAAAAATCTTACGTTGACAGCGAGGGGTATTTTACTTCCTACAACGAGAGTGAAGGCGAGTATCAAAAATCGAACCTGGTATCTTCCGGAGTTATGGGAATGATCGGTCCGAGCATGATGCTTTCGGTTTACAAGCTTCCGGTCGGCCCGTATATGGAAAGAACAGAAAACCTGAAGAAGCAAGGTGTCAACGCTAATGCCTTTATGTATCTGGAGTTCGCATTCATATATGATCCGGGTCATTTTAGAAACAGCAATTATTCCGAAACAAAGACCCGGTGCCGCGGAGGTTCTGACTGCACTAAATTCGGGATCAGGGAGAAAGGATACGACGATAGTTTTATCTTGTTTGATAATAAAGACAGGCTCGCCGAGATCAATATCAAAATAAAAGACAGTCCGCATTTTGGAACAAATGAAGGTTTGATCGAGTACTTTTATGACCAGACATGTTCAGTAAGCGTTCCGGCTGCAAAAGAAGTGCGCGGACCGGGGCTCGATATATTCAGATAAAGGGATTTTTCTTATTTCTAGTTGTAATCAAGACGGTTTAAAGAATTTGTCCGCTCGTAATTTATTGTCAGATCAAGCTGCAAACTTTCCCGCCGTGTACATCACCGACTACTTTTTTACGGACACTTTCGTCTCGTTTCGATAAGAACGGCGCCAAAGCTGACCCCGGAAGTCGGTTCAGCGCAAAGTCACGAAGTGGTTCTTTCCGTTTCTGTTCCGATAAATAAATCCCGGTCATTTGCGCATTCGGCACTTCCTGCAGCCGCAAACCTGTTTCTATCGCTCACTGACGAACCCATACTGAAGTAAAACCGGGGGATGCCCAAGAAATGTGCTTTATTTTTCCGTTATCATCGCGGACAAAACAAACTTCACCGTAAAATTTGAAATCAAAAAAACAATCCTCTCTGATCGGCAAAAGTTTAATATCACCGGCATAAAATCCTTTGTCCTTTATAACGAATTCAAATTCAGAACCATTTTCCCTTCTGTAACGTCCGAGGAATTCATCTGTATTCCGATTGGGATTCGGAATTATTTGCGGTTCGGGGACGGTTGGCGGAGGAATTTCTTTTCCCTGCAAAATGTCCGTAATTCCTTGTGAAATTACGTCGAACGCACCGGTCGAAAGATTTGAAAGGATTACATAACCATATTTATTGTCTTTTTCAATTTCTATGTAAGCACGATGTCCGTTAGTGCTGCCGCTTGAACTAAATACGGTTTTTCCGACTAATCCCGTTCTGACAGCTTCGCCATACTTTCCATCGAGGATCGCTTCGCCGAATTTATAAACATCGCCGGCTGTACCGAAAACCGATCCCGCGCCAACTAAAAATGAATAATCTTTTATCGAAGCGTTATAAATTCCGTCTCCATCGCGAAGGTAGTCCTGAGCCCGGTGCTTCATTATTGTTTCGCCGCCGAAATGGAGCGAATCTTTCATCCCGGCAGGACGGAAGACATATTCCTCTAAGAGTTCAGAGTATGTCTTTCCTGACGCGATCTCTAAACAACGAGCCAAAACAGAATATCCTGCCGAACTGTAAAGTCTTTTCGAATCCGGTTCGAATTCGAGTTTTGACTGTTTTACTTTTTCGACAAACTCAGCTGAGGTATACGGAACCGTTTCAAATTCAGGCGGCATGACGCGGTGTGAAATTCCCGAACGGTGTCTTGCCAGCATTTCTATCGTGATCCGGTCACCGCTTGGGAAATCGGTAATATATTTATCTATTTTGTCATCCGCTGCGATCTTCTTTTCCTCGATGAGCCTGGTAAGAATCACGGAAGTCATCGATTTAGTGATCGATGCAATTCCGATCCGTGTATTTAACTGATTTGGGATGTCAAAATCGGCATTTGCCAAACCGAAAGCCTTTTCATAGATCACTTTGCCGTTTTCCGCAGCAAGGACAACTCCGGAAAAATGTCCGGCACGCACAAACGGCGTAATGTAATCGTCGATCTTTTTGGCAGTAGTATTCTCCGTATTTTGTTTGGAGTTTCGAGAAACAGGCTGGATTTTGAATTCGGCGGCGGTTTTGGTTGTCAGGATCCGCGGCAGATCTGCGCCTGACATAAATTTCAACATTGTCTCTTTTATCATCGGCGACGAAAGGAAAAGCGGATCGCTGTGTCCCGCTCCTTCGATTATCAAATGAGTATTGTTCTTAAACCCTTTGATAACGGCTTCGGCGTTCGATACCGGGGTTCTGCCGTCCAGGGTTCCGCTGATGAAAAGTACAGGAACAGAAGAGGTGACAGGCGTGCGAAACGCTTCACCGAGCTTTGCGTAGTTGATCGAATCGCAGATTTCAGGAAAGGGAACATTTATCGCATCGGAAAGCAGTGCTGCTTGTTTCTCCTTATTGATTTGCATCATTCTTTGGGGTGAGCCGCCCGAAGCGCAATCCATTGCGACCGCCATCAACGAAGGAACATTGCCTCTTCGAAATATTAATGACTGCTCAGCGACAAATGAATAATCCCCTTCATCCATCGATTTAAACAGACGGGGAAGAAAAGAAAGAAACATGTCGCTGCCCGCATAATTTCCGGCGATAAACTGAACATCATATTTTCCAATGGTTACTTCAACCGGTTTATTCTCTTTCCGATCTGAAACTGTAACTTTAACAGGCTGCCTTTCCAGGCGGTCCAGGACCGACTTCATTAGTTTAAGCAAGTCCGGTATGTCACTTCTCACCAACGGATCGGCTTTGGCCCTTTTGTCTAAGTCAAGCAGCAGCTTTTGAAGATCGCCGGGCAGTTTGTTTGTATCGTCAGGCCCTTCGATCCCAGCCAGGATCGCCCGGTCAACAAATTCTCCGAATTGTCGAATCGTCGCCAAAGCGAGGTGGGTTCCGTAACTTATCCCCCACAATGAAATTTTTTCCGCCCCAAGCGCGATCCGCAAATCATTTAGATCTTTAGCACTCTCTACCGTGTTATAAGCCTCAACATCAACTCCCATATCTTCAAAATTTGCCGAGCAAAGTTTTATTTTTTCGGCTTCTTCACCGATGATCCTTTCCCGCGTCAGAGGACTATCAAGAGAAATGGCGAGCGAACCCGGACACTGCAGATTAGGAGTTGAAAGCCCTGTCCCTCTTTGATCAAGTGCGATGACATCGCCAAATTCACGCATCGCCATAAATAATTCAAAACGATCATACTTAGCAGAGGCGATCCCTGATCCTCCGGGACCTCCCGCGAGATAAATTATCGGCGGACCCGGATTTTTTGAAGTGCTCTTAAAGCGAACAAACACAAGCTCGATCTGTTTGGAGTTTTTTGAATTGCGGTTCTCGGGAACCTTAAGCCGGCCGAGTTCGGCGTTAACTTTTTCGTTCTTTGAATTCTCGAAAACATAGGGTTCGAGGGTGAGATCTTTTGAATAAGTATTGGCATACAGAAATTGGGAGGATAAAAATAACAAAAAGAATGAAGCCAAGAGCTTAATTGAAGATGATTTATGCATAGTATGTACCGCCCGGCGAATCTCGGATTTAATCAGATGATGCTGATTATTTTGTATTACCGCCTGATCAATATCTAGAATCGAAGTGACGTTTTGGAATGAAATTAGCGCGATCGAAAGACTTTTCTGAATTCCGAAGGTGTCATACCGATCTGACGGTTAAAAACACGAGTAAAATGAGACTGGTCGGCAAATCCGTTTTCAAGAGATATCTCAATAAATGATCTTCCTGCAATGATCATTCGACAAGCATTTTCTATACGAATCTTTCTGACAAATTCGCCAGTTGTGCAATTTTCGTATTGTCTGAAAACCCGTGCCAAATGAGTCGGATGAACATCCGCGGCTTTCGCCAGATCCTTTAATGCAGGTGGTGCGGAATAATTTTCGTGCAGACAGTCCTTAACTCTCTTTAACCAAACCGGAGGAGTTGCGCCGCGTTTCATACCCGTAAGACGACGGGATGCAGCGACGAGTAATTCTGTCGTGATGCTTTCGATGGCCAGGGCGGAAAATTCGTCTCTTTCTTTAAATTCCCGATACATTTGAGCCGCTAATCGTATATCGGATTTATCGGTCAAATATATCGTTTGTTTCAATCGTGCTCCGTATTCTCTGATCATTTCCAGGCCGGGTTGATCTATTTCAAGCAGAAAATGGCGGCCGTTACTTTTATGTTCCTCTGAATGAACTATTTCCGGAGGATAAAATACAAGCGCAGTGGGTCCGCGTTCAAACGGGCTCCCGCCGATCGTTTCCTTATAATTCCCTGCCAGCACAAAACAAAAATGTGATAGTTCATGCGCGTGTTCAGGAAGTTTTAACGCCGGGGCATACGATTTTTCCGTAAAACTGTAACTTCCAACAGAGAGGGTTTGAGAGGTCTTTCCGTAAAATTGTCCGGCTTTAAGCTTCATGGATCTTTCGTGATATTGTGACAGACTCGTTATAGAAATCTGTCAGCAAATTTGTTCGTTTATCTGTTAACTTCCAGTGTAACCCGAAGTTTATCAAAGACGGATCTAAAGTTGTTAACCATTCAGGACGCTGCTGTAAACAGTGCTGTCAACATTTCCGCCGCTTACAATGCAGCATACTTTTTTGCCGGCAAATCTTTCTTTTTGGAGGATAACTGCGCCGAGGCTGACTGCTGCCGTCGGTTCCACTTTCAGGTTAGCCAGCCCGAAATACAGACGGAGAGCTTCTTTTATCTTTTCGTCAGAAACTTCGATGATCTCCGAAATATCCTCTTTTATGATCGCCCAATTGTATTTGCCGAGCGCTAAAGTGCGCGCGCCGTCGGCGATCGTTTGGGGCTCGAAGTCGTTCCGGATGATCTTACCGGCTTTTAGCGAACGTGCCGCATCATTTGCCATTAGCGGTTCGGCACCAAGCAAAACCGTTTTGCTGCCTGCTTTTTTCAGTCCCTCGGAAATACCCGAGATGAGGCCGCCGCCGCCGATCGGAGCGATTACATAATCCGGTACATCATCATGATCGGCGATCTCGCTTCCGAGCGTTGCATTTCCGTCGATGACAAGCGGATCATCAAACGGACTGGCGCGATACGCATCGGGGAATTCGTTCATCAATTGCGCCACTCTTTCTTCGCGGCCGATCTTTGAAACGTCGATCAGGTCCGCAACGGCGCCGTAATTTCTGACAGCTTCGACCTTAACTTTTGCAGATGTGTCCGGCATTACAACATGACATCGCTTCCCCAGAAGTTTACATGCATAAGCCAGCGCCTGACCAAAATTTCCCGAAGATGAGGCGATCAGATGCTGCTCAGGGACGTTCAGTGCAACGTTGTAAGCCGCACGGAATTTGAAGCTTCCCGTGTGCTGAAATGTTTCCGAGGCGATCAGAAGTTCAATTCCGAGCTTCGAGGAAAGTTTTTCAGAAGTTATAAACGATGTCGGGCGAATTGCTTCGAGAAGGGCTTTCATTTGTTAAGAATCCACCAAAGATACTAAACTCGTCAAGAATGAAAAAATACTTTCCCGATCAGCTGCCGAAAAAGTTTAAACAAAATGTTTTAGACCTTTGCGGCGATGAAGGAAAAGAGTGGCTGACACATCTACCGGCGACAATTGAAGAACTCGAGGATGCGTGGGGGATAAAGGCCGGAAGATACTTTCCGAATCTTTCCTACAACTATGTAGCCTCATGTACCATGAGAGATGGTCAACCGGCCGTCTTAAAGATCGCGCCTCCGCTAAGAGAACCGGAGATCTTTAACGAAGCAAAGGCGCTGCAGATCTTTAAGAAGCGGGGTGCGGCAGAGGTTTTAAGAATTGACCGCAGATACAGAGCGATCCTGGTTGAAAGACTGATTCCCGGAAAACATCTTCTCGAAATTTATCAAAGCGAACCTCAAAAAGCCGTTGAGATCGCGATCAGCGTGATGAAAAGGTTATATCGGAATTCTCCTCCGCAGGACGAATTTACAACTGTCGATCACTGGCTTTACAAACTCGAAAAAGCGGAGCAGTCTGATTTTTTGGCAGTGATCCTACGGGAGGCAAGGGAATTATTCGAGGAGCTTAATTCCGACAAATCGAAGGTTCGGTTTCTTCACGGAGATCTCCATCACGAGAATATTCTCACAGATGGAAATGGAGACTTTGCCGTTATCGATCCTTCTGGAATAAACGGAAATATCGGCTATGAGATAGGCTTGTTTCTTCGTGTTCACGCGCGTGTTTTCGTCGATGATAAGCAGATCGTTGATGCGGTCGAAATGTTCTCGGATTCGTTCGGGATCTCTTTTCGTGATGTCGCAAACTGGGCATTTGTTCAAAATGTATTGTCTGCGGCCTGGGATTTCGAAGACAATGGCAAAAACTGGCGAGAGGAAATCGAACGCGCTAAAAAATGGAAGCGGATTTAATATTGCACCTACATTTCGGCTGATATTGCCGGAGATCCTGTTTTGGTTAGAATAGCATTATGGAAAAAGCAAAATTTGGAATGATCGGACTCGGCGTCATGGGCAGAAATTTTCTCCTGAACGTTGCAGAAAATGGTTTCAGGAGCGTCGGTTATGACCTTGACAGCGAAAAAGTGACGGCACTCAATGAAGAAGGAAAAGAATTTGATACGCACGGAGTAAACACGCTTCCGGAGTTTATCGACGCCCTCGAAACACCCCGCAGAATCATGCTGCTTGTTCCGGCCGGAAAGATCGTCGATTCGGTTATGGATGAACTCAAACCGCATCTCGAACCCGGCGACCTGATCATTGACGGCGGCAACTCGCATTTTCCCGATACCGAAAGACGTGAAAAGGAATTGAACGCGATCGGACTGGAATTTCTCGGCGTCGGCGTTTCAGGCGGAGCTGAAGGTGCGCGCCGCGGTCCTTCGATAATGATCGGCGGTAAAAAGGAAGCTTACGAACTTGTAAGACCGATCCTCGAAGGCGTTTCGGCAAAGGTCAATGGAGAGCCATGTGCGGCCCATGTCGGGAATGGATCGGCCGGGCATTTTGTAAAGATGGTCCACAACGGGATCGAATACGGATTGATGCAGCTGATCTCCGAGACGTACGATCTTCTGAAACGCGGCTTTGGAATGGATAACGGCGAAATGGCCGATCATTTTGAGAAATGGAATAAGGCCGAGCTGAATTCTTTTCTTATCGAAATAACCGAAAAGATCCTGAGAAGATCCGATCCCGACACGGGGGAACCGCTTTTGGATAAAATCCTCGACACCGCCGGGCAAAAGGGGACGGGTAAATGGACGTCGCAGGCAGCAATGGATCTCGGGATTCCGATCCCGACGATCGATTCAGCCGTTTCGATGCGTCAGATCTCAGCGCAGAAATCCGAACGGATCGAAGCAGCAAAAGCACTCGGGATCATTCTTCCTTTTCAGATCGAAGGTGAGATGCGGGAACCGGCGGTCGATCTCGTCCGGCAAGGACTGCATTTAGCATTTATCATCACCTTCGCGCAGGGGATGTCGCTTTTGCGTGTGGCGTCTGAGGAAAAGGAATTCGAACTCGATCTTTCGGAGATCGCAAAGATCTGGCGCGGCGGATGTATAATCCGGGCATCACTTCTTGAGGAGATCCGCAGTGCATTTGCTCATGATCCCGGACTGGAGAATTTGCTGACCTCGGAGAAATTTATCCGGACCGTCAGACTCAAACAGGGTTCGCTGAAGGCCGCGGTGATATATTGTTTTTCATGTGATGTCCCGGCGCTGACGTTTTCATCGGCGTTAAATTATCTGAAGTCTTTTGCAACGGAGCGCCTTCCGGCAAATATGCTGCAAGCGCAGCGCGACTTTTTTGGTGCCCACACCTATCAAAGGATCGATAAAGAGGGTATTTTTCACACGGAATGGGAACATATATAATTATGAAAAATAGAAAATCATATAAGAAAGGAAATGGGTATGCATAAAGTTATGAAATTCAGGAAATTTGCAGCGGTTGTCTTGATGACAGTATTGGTTTCGCTCTATGTACCGGCACAGACAGCGCCAAAAGCGGCGCCGGTATTTGTTGACGGTGAAGCACAGATCGTTCCCGCATTTGAAGATTCTTCAAAATGGATGCGGCAGGATTTTTGGATCGAGACAGACTTTGATTCGGACGGCGATGGCCGAAAAGACCGTATGCATGTTGACGTAA
This sequence comes from Pyrinomonadaceae bacterium, assembly GCA_041394785.1. Taxonomy (GTDB): domain Bacteria; phylum Acidobacteriota; class Blastocatellia; order Pyrinomonadales; family Pyrinomonadaceae; genus Aridibacter. Next base: position 771,204 of record JAWKHO010000001.1, read on the forward strand.
CGCGTCAGCAGCAGACCGAAACCGAAGGACTCAAACTGCCGGTGATCTATGAATCGAGCCCTTACTATACGGGCACGGCGGCATTTGTCAAAGGTTTGTTTTGGGACATCCGGCACGAACTCGGTGCAGATGCACCGCCCCGCGTTCATCCTGAGGTAAAACAAAACGCAAAGCGCCCGACCATTTCCAATTCTCACGTCAATACATGGCTTCCGCGAGGGTTTATCGTCGTACACTCTTCGTCACCGGGGACCGGACTTTCCGACGGTGCTCCGACCGTTGGCGGAGACAACGAATCGCTTGCTCCGAAAGCCGTGATCGAATGGCTTGCCGGAAAAGATAACGGATATACGACGCGCACGGGAGATAAAAAGGCAAAAGCCTTCTGGTCCAATGGTAAAGTCGGGATGACCGGAACATCCTATAACGGTACGATACCGGTTGCGGCTGCGACGACCGGGGTCAAGGGGCTTGAAGCAATAATCCCGGTTGCTCCGAATACTTCTTATTATCATTATTACCGTTCAAACGGATTGGTCAGAAATCCCGGAGGTTATCCCGGTGAGGATGTTGACGTTTTATATGATTTTATCCACAGCGGCGACGAATCAAAACGGGCGCGCAATAATGAAGTCGTTCGCGATACCGAAATGGCCAATGGGATGGACCGAAAGACAGGCGATTATAACGATTTTTGGGCAGGCCGTGATTATCTCAACGATATGAAGCCTTTTAGGGCAGCGCTTTTGATGTCGCACGGTTTTAACGATTGGAATGTTATGCCCGAACACAGCTACCGTATCTACAAAGCAGCCGAAAAAATGGGAGTTCCGGTGCAGATCTATTATCACCAGAATGGTCACGGCGGACCGCCGCCGCTGAAGATGATGAACCGCTGGTTCACGCGTTATCTTTTCGGGATCCAGAACGGTGTCGAAAAAGATCCGAAAGCGTGGGTCGTCCGAGAAAATGACGATCCGAAAGAACCGACGTCGTATGCCAACTATCCGAATCCAGGCGCCAAAGACACAACATTCTACCTATCAAAAGGCGGTGCGAAAGCCGGCGGACTTCTGACAAAACAGGCAAAAAAACAGGGAACTGAGACTTTGACCGATGACTTCGCCGTGAAAGGCTCTGATCTTGCACAGGCCGCTGAATCAGCAAACCGTCTCCTTTATGTGACACCAAAGTTTACCAAGCCTGTTCATCTATCGGGTCTGGCTAAAATAAAGATCAAGCTCGCGAGCAGCAAACCGGCGGCAAATCTTTCTGTCTGGCTGGTTTCACTTCCCTGGAATTTGGAGAAAGGCGCAAAGATCACGGACAACATTATTACGCGGGGCTGGGCGGATCCGCAGAATTACCGGTCGCTGACCAAGGGTGAACCTTTGGTTCCCGGGAAGTTCTACGAATTGTCTTTTGAGCTTCAGCCCGATGATCAGATCATACCGGCGGGTCAGCAGATCGGTTTGATGATCTTTTCAAGCGACAATGAGTTTACGCTTCATCCGGATCCGGGCACAAGACTGACTGTCGATCTTGACGGTACGAGCCTGACCCTGCCCGTCGTCGGTGGAAAGGCTTCGCTAGGATTTTAGTCAACTTCAGTTTTCGCTAAATTCGGGCTTTCGATCCTAAAGGAGAGATCTCAAACGGCCGCTAAAAGTCGACCGTTTGTCTTACTACCTCGACCGAGCAGGAAGCCCGTTCCGCAACTGCTGCCGAGGTGCTGCCGATCAGAAATCTTTCAAGTACGTTCGCATATGAATGGGCACCGACAAAAATACAATCGGCCTGCCATTTCGCGGCTTGTTCTACGAGAACTTCTTTTGGATTTCCTTCACAGATCCTGACATCCGCCGTTACTCCGATCTCTTTGAATTTCTCGATAGGATCTTCTGCGGTTTTCTGGATCCACTCCGTTTCGGACTTTATATCATCCTCAACCCATTCCTTTACCGGCGGTATAAATCTTCCGATCGCAGTCGGCACCGGAGAGTGAACCGCCGTGATCAAAGCTGCCTCCGTACCTTCGGGCCAGCTTCTCGAAAGTGCTTCCTTTGTTGCGATCTTTGAACCGACAGAACCATCAAAGCCGATGATAATTCGCTCCGGTGCCGGATCGACCTCGATCTTGCCGCGTCCGATCCGAACGGAACAAGCAGCTTCCCTGAGGATCTTCTGTGAGATGCTTCCGAGCAAAAAACGGCCGACAGCGTTTCTACCCTGAGATCCGACAACGATCAGATCAGGCTCGAATTCTTCCGCCGCAAAAAGGATCTCCCATCCGGGCGAGCCGTTTTTTACATCCGCCTTTACGTTCCAGTCGGGGAAATGTGCCAAAACTCTCTCGCGGGCGTGGCGGCTCATCGTTTCCGCCTCGTGTATGGAGTTTTCTGCGACCTTATGACGTTTTTCTGTCAGCTCCTTTATGTAATCCGGGAAACCCTCATCACCATTCGTGGACGTCTGCGGCGGCATCCACACTTCGGCTACCGATATGATCAGGGTCTCCACACCGGCTTTTGGTAATCCTGCTCTTTGCAGGTCGTCAAGTGCATTATCGGCTGAAGACGATCCGTCATAAGCGATCAATAATTTCATAACTTTTCTCCAATCCTGTTTTTCTGAATCTGATCTGTCGCAAAAATACAAACTGGCGGCGAGTCGATTTTATAGAAAAAATTTTCTGCAAAGTCTGTGCCATCATTACTTATGCTTCATTTGGCAATAATACGAAGTGAGCAGCGCGCATTATTACATGGTCTTCCGTGAAATTTTCCGCACTTTGTAAGGAGCGTTATAATTCATACGTTGTAGTTAGTGTTACAATTTACCAAACGGAAGTAAAACAAACATAGGCATCGGTCCGGATTCACTCCGGCAATTGATGGAAATGACGGAAAATTCCCGAAGTGAAAAATCAAAAATTCTCGTTGTCGATGACGATGCGCAAATCGCACGCACTCTGGAAATGGCCCTTTCGTCGTGGGGCTATGCAACGATTCAGGCCGGTACGCTTGCGGAAGCGGCAAAACTATTCCGGCAGGACGAACCGCAGATCGTACTGCTCGATATCGATCTTCCGGATGGTTCGGGACTTGATCTGCTTCAGGAGATCAAGAACGAAGCTCCCGAAGTTATCGTCATCATGGTAACGGGGAATGTCGATGTAAAGAGCACTATATCAGCACTTCGCGGCGGCGCCCATGACTTTATCGGAAAACCGATCCACCTTGAAGAACTTCGTGTGACGCTTCGCAATTCGGCGGAAATTCGTACACTTCGCCGCGAAGTGGAACAGATGCGGCGCCGGCGGTCAGAACAACTTGAGTTTGAACAGATCATCGGTGAATCCGCGCCGATAAAAAAGGCGATAACCACGGCCCGGAAGGTGGCGGAATCGGATGTTTCGTCGATCCTGCTTAACGGCGAAACCGGGACCGGTAAGGATTTGTTTGCGCGTGCGATCCATTTTGGTTCTGACCGGCGCGACGCCCCTTATCTTGCGATAAACTGCGCGGCGCTTCCGGCGACGCTTATTGAATCCGAGCTGTTCGGCTATGAAAAGGGGGCATTTACAGACGCCAAATCCCGAAAGGAGGGCTTGTTTGAACAGGCAAACGGAGGGACGCTTTTTTTAGATGAGATCGGAGAAATGGAGATCGCTCTTCAGGCAAAACTGCTGAGAGTTTTGGAGGACGGGAAGTTCAGAAGGATCGGCGGATTAAAGGAGATCCCGGTTGACGTCAGGGTGATTGCCGCCTCAAACCGCGATCTGAAGTCCGAGAGCAGCGCCGGGAATTTCCGTCTCGATCTGTATTATCGATTATCGGTGATCCAGATAGACATTCCGCCTCTGCGTGAACGCGGCGATGACATTTTGCTCCTGGCAAATTATTACATAAACAAGACGAACCAAAAGCGGCTTGGGAAAAACAAATTGAAGGGATTAACAAAAGAAACAGAAAAGGTATTTCGCGCCTATAAATGGGAAGGAAATGTCAGAGAACTCCGAAATATCATTGAAAGAGCGTCGATCCTCGAAGAAGGGAAAATGGTAACTACCGAGTTTTTGCCAAACGACCTGACGGGGAAATCTGCGGAAACAGGCGGCTCGGCCGATTTCAGACTTCCGGTTGAAGGCATACCGCTTGCAGATGTCGAACTGGAATTGGTAAAACAGGCGGTTGCCAGAACAAACGGAAATTTGACGAAGGCGGCGAAACTGCTGGATATCTCACGCGATCAGCTGCGCTATCGTCTAAAAAAAGAGCCGAATTCCAAGAGCACTAAGGCCGGTGACCGCTGAATCGCGGGAACTTCTTTTCTAAATACGATGAGTACTGAAAACGCGGCAAAATCGGACACCGGAATATCAGCGGCAGAGGATTTCGAAGTCGCATTAAAGGAACTTTCAGAAATCAGATATGCGCTTGCCGAGTCGACGATCGTTGCGTTTACAGATCAGACGGGCAAGATCACGTATGTTAACGATAAATTCTGCCGGATCTCAAAATATTCCCGTGAAGAACTGATCGGACAGGATCACAGAATTATAAATTCCGGTTATCATCCCGGGGAATTTTTCCGCAATCTTTGGACGACTATCGCTAACGGCAAGATCTGGCGCGGCGACATCTGTAACCGGGCAAAGGATGGTTCACTTTACTGGGTGGCGACAACCATCGTACCTTTTCTCAACAAGAAGAAAAAGCCGTATCAATATGTTGCGATCCGCCATGACATTACCCGGCAAAAGGTCCATGAAAATGAGCTGCAGCGTAGCGAATATCTTCTTCGCGAACAAAAAGAACTTCTTGAACAAACCCACGATGCGATCTACAGCTGGCGGCTCAATGACGGAATAATTTACTGGAACAAGAGTGCCGAAAATCTTTACGGATATGGTCAAAAAGAAGTTTTTGGAAAAGAAGTTTACGAGGTTCTGAAAACGGAATATGAGTATTCGTTTGAAAATTATCTTGAAAAGCTGAAAACGGACGGATACTGGGAAGGAGAGATCGTTCAGACAACAAAAGACGGCAGAAAAATAATCGTCGAAAGCCGTCAGGCAATACGCCTATCAAATGACGGTGAAGCGGTCGTACTTGAAACAAGCCGCGATATTACCGAACGAAAGGTCTCACAAGAGCGGATCAGACAGCAGGCGTCGCTGCTCGAAAAAACGAGTGACGCGATACTGGTATGCGATCTGAATCACAAACTCATTTTTTGGAACAACGGAGCCGAGAAACTCTACGGCTGGAGTTCTGAAGAAGTGCTCGGTGAAGACATCTGCAAGAGAATCTGCAGCGGCGAAAGAAGAGTGATCGAAAAGGCGCTTGAGGGCCTTGAAAAAAGCGATGAATGGCAGGAAGAAACGATAAACTTTACGAGTTCGGGAAAGGAGATAATCGTCATCAGCCGCTGGACGCTGGTCAGAAATGATCTTGGAAAACCGGATTATTACCTTATCGTAAACACCGATGCGACAGAACTCAAACGCACGGAACAGCAGCTTTTGAGGGCACAGCGGCTTGAATCGATCGGAACGCTTGCGGGAGGCATCGCTCATGATCTCAATAATGTACTCTCGCCGATCCTCATGGCGGTCGATATGCTTGAATCGGATCCCGATCTTCCGGATACAAACCGTCCGTGGTTATCGATCATACGAGAAAATACGGCCCGCGGCGCCGACCTGATCAAACAGGTATTAACGTTTGCCCGAGGTTCGGCGGATGGAAACCGCGAACACGTTCAGGTCTCGTATTTGATAAAGGAACTTATCAGTGTCTGGAAAAAGACATTTCCCGCAAATATCGGGATCAAATATGAGATCGCGACAGATCTTCCGCTGATCCATTCCGACTCAACCCAGATCCATCAAATGCTTATGAATCTTGCCGTTAATGCAAAGGATGCGATGAAAGAGACGGGCGGGATTTTGAAGATAACTGCGGGTCCCGCATTTGTAGATGAAGAGCTTGCCGGTTCAAATACGGATGCAGAACCGGGAAACTATGTTCTCATCACCGTTGAAGACTCGGGGACCGGAATGACGGCTGAAACATTAGAAAGGATTTGGGATCCGTTCTTTACTACAAAAGACATCGGAGAGGGGACGGGTTTGGGTCTTTCCACAACTTTATCGATCATCAAAGCAAACAGGGGCTTTGTGGATGTCCATAGCGAGCAGGGGAAAGGAACGAAGTTTTCAGTATTTTTGCCGGCCGCTCCTGATACCGCGGCGGAGGTACCGGCAGAAGAAAATGCAGATGCACGCAGGGGAAACGGTGAACTTATTCTGATCGTTGACGACGAGGAGCATATCCGGCAGGTAACATCGGCTACGCTTGAAAAGTTCGGGTACAAAACGATTACCGCCGCCGACGGGAATGAGGCTATCGCCATTTTATCAAGTGAGGGACCGGTGTCGCTTGTGATCACCGATATGGCGATGCCGAAAATGGACGGCGAAGCGCTGATAAAAACTCTGCGGGAAACATCACCGGAGCAAAAAATAATAGCAGTGAGCGGGCTTACCACGGCGCAGCAAACCAGGAATAAGGAACTGAGCGTCGATGATTTTCTCGCAAAGCCTTATACGAGTAAACGTCTGCTTTCTGCCGTAGCTAAAGTTATTTTCGGCATTAAAGATCGCTAGTGATCACCCAGGTTTTTCGTCTCATCGCACATTCCGTCCAGCAGTTGCTTATTGTTGTTCAGTATCTTTAACCCGAGCGGGATCCCTCCGGCGAGCGTTCCGAACAAAACGGCCGCTCCGAGGTTTTTTTGCTGTTTTCTGCTGAGCAGCCCGGCCGTCAGCAGTCCGACGGCAAATCCGCCGGCAAACTTAAAGAGCGAAGATTGAACAAATTCATCGGAAGTTAAGTCCATTCTGCTGTCAGCCCGCTGATCCGTCTCGAGCCATATGACTGCGAGTTCTTTTTCTTCACGCGAAAAGCTTTTCCCCGTAAGTGTCGGGATCAATGCACATTCGAGGTCAAATATTTTTTTCAGCCAATCCTGATCCGAAACAAGCACAGCTTTTTCGAGTTTCGGCAGTATTCCGGGGTTTCTCAGCCAAAATTTTATCTCTTCCTTTACGGCTTCCGCGGACATGTCCTGTATCCTGAACCCGTCAATTTCCGCATAAAATCTCAGCTTTTCACAGCCTTCCGCTTTTTGGCTGAGCAAATCCAGTACTTTCGTCATGTCATCCTTCTCAATTTTTCCGCTTGCACGAAAACCCAATATGTCTTTTTTTTTCAGATCAATTATTTCTATCATTTTCCGTCACCTCTTCCGTTGCCTTAATTCTAAAATCATCTATCCGGAAAAACGCAATTTCCATTCCCGTTTGGCCGTGTACAGGTTCCGCTTTCATTGTATAGCGGAAAGGGTGGGGATCAGTCTGCTATGCGGAAAATTCCGCAGGCGGTTGCGGAAAAGTTCACACGATCTTCTAAATACATCGCCAAACAGACGGTTTTTTCTGTGATTTTCAAAAGGGCACGGTCTTTGCCGTTTGATTATTTAGATTCGCGGCTTTTTGAGGCCGATTTGTCCGAATTCAGATCTTCGGTAAACGATCAGGGCGGGTGCAATACCCGGCCGGATCACTGTAAGGGTAACGCATGGGTAAAGCTGAGTAAAAAATCAAAATGATCGATCAAATGTCAGAAGAAGATGCACTGCGGCTGCTAAACCGCAGTAAATGCGGAAGACTCGGATGTGTGCTTGAAGACAGTGCCCCGTATATCGTTCCGATAAATTATCTGGTAGCCGAAGAAATGGTTTACATGCACAGCTTACCCGGACAGAAGGTTTCTGCGATGCGTTTGAACCCGAATATTTGTCTTCAGATCGAAAAGGTCAGAGACGAAGGTTTCAAATGGCAAAGCGTGGTTGTTTCGGGAGAATTTGAAGAGATCTGCGAAACCGGGGCAAAAGCGTTTATACTTGATCTGTTTTACGAGAAATTTCCGAGATTCACGCCTGTCGAAGCGGTTTTCCCGCCCGGGATGTCGAGCGAAGAGATCATAGTCTTCAGGATCAGAGATATGTCGATAAGCGGAGTTTCTGAAAACTGGTGGCCGATACCGACATTTCGCGGGATCGGGAAATGAATAACAGGTTGTATCCGTGAGCATTCACTCTGAAGGATCAAAATTTTCGCCAGACTTGTTTAACAATAAAACGCAAAGACGGAAAAAAACTATGAGCAAAATACTGATACTTGGAGGCGGTTTCGGCGGTCTTGTCGCTGCCGAGCAGCTTACTGAAACGCTTGGTTCGGAGCATGAAATAACTCTGGTTTCGCCGAGACACGAGTTTACATTCTATCCGGCCCTTGTCAGGCTGGCTTTTGGCGAACTGGAGGAAGAAGAGGTAACTTTTGATCTGCGCCAAAAACTCACCAAGATCGGGGTAAAGTTTGTTGAAGGGGAAGTTCTGCATCTGAAACCCGAGATTCATCGTGTACAGGTTGCCGGTCCGGAGTTTAACGGTGATATATCTTACGACTATCTGGTGATCGCGATGGGAAGAAGGCTGGCGACTGAAAAAATTTATGGTTTTTTCGATCATGCGCATCATTTGCTCGGCGTCGGCGCGGCAAAAAGATTTCGGAAAGCCGTAGATGACTTTGATCATGGAAATATTGTCGTCGCACTTGCACCGGGCGCGTTTCTTCCGGTTCCGGTTTGTGAGACCGCGTTTGCCTTGGCAAATCTCAAGAAAGATTCCCCGATGAATCCCGTCAGGATCAGCGTAGTTTTCCCCGACACGGTTGAGGAAGCGTTTGGAGGGGCAAATATTCATAAAGAACTTCAGGAATCATTCACGAAAAACGGTATCGAACTTATCGAAAACTTTCCCGTCGAGAGTGTTCTTAAGAAAAAGCTCAAGGCTGCCGACGGACGCGAAATACCGTTTGAACTCCTAATGATGATCCCTCCGTTTAAGGGGCAGGCGAGACTTTTTGAAAACAGGATCACGGATGAGCTGAATTTCGTAGAGACGGACCATTTTATGCGTGTAGAAGGACTTAAGAATGTCTATGCCGCGGGCGACATAGTTTCATATCCCGGCCCCAAACTGGCGCATATTGCTGTTGAACAGGCGCGGGTAGCGGCTGCGAATTTGGCCGGCGAACTGGAAGGAAACGAGCCTCAGGAAGCTTATTATCACCAGATCGCCACGATCATCGATCAGGGAGGATCCGACTCGATCTACCTCAATTACGGATTCTGGGATGACAGTGTTTATCGGCTGAGAACCGGCTCGATGTGGAGTATGGTAAAACGGCTCCACGATAAGATCTGGAGGATCCGTCATAAACGGACATAAGTAAGACCGAAACGGCCCGAATTATATTTCAATGAACGGATCGGAAAAAAGAAGGAGATGGACAATATGTGGCAGTTTCGCGGATTCCTGGTCTGGCTCCTGATAATCTGTACTGAGACGCTCCATGGAATACTGCGTGAACTCATATTTTCACCGATCTTCGGCGATTTCAGAGCGCGGCAGTTTGCTGTATTTACCGGGATGATCCTGATCTTTGCAGTTACATATTTCTGTATCAGCTGGATCCGAGTTCCGGATAGAAATTCTTTGTTTTTACTCGGCTTTTCGTGGGTGATGCTGACTGTTTTATTCGAGGCCGGATTGGGGATCTGGGTTTTAGGGCTTCCAGTTGGCCGAATCCTTGAAGACTACGATATTACGAAAGGCGGTTTGATGGGAGCAGGACTATTATTTATGTTTTTCTGCCCGTTTCTCACCGCGCACCTGAAGCGGGATGAGCTTCGCGGAAATGAATTGACCGGGTAGCCGGTTCCGACAATTATGGAAACACCTGGACAGATCGTAAATGACCCGACGGTCAGCAGACTAATTGTTGCGATATTAGGATTATTCGTGGTCATTCTTGTCGCAAAACTCGTAAAAGGATCAATAACGCGTTATGTAAAAACCGTTGATACACGATACAAGCTCCGAAAATTCGTTTCGTTTCTGAGCTATATCGTGATCGTTCTTCTTTTGACGATCGTTTTTAGCGACCGGCTTGGCAATCTGACAGTGGCGATGGGTGTTGCGGGCGCCGGTGTCGCTTTTGCTTTGCAGGAAGTGATCGCAAGTTTTGCCGGCTGGTTTGCGATAATCTTTGCTGGTTTTTACAAAACGGGTGACCGCGTGCAGCTCGGCGGAATAAAAGGCGATGTCATCGATGTCAGTTTTCTGCGGACGACGCTGATGGAAGTAGGCGAATGGGTGAGCGCCGATCTTTACAGCGGCAGGGTTGTGCGGGTAGCGAACAGTTTTGTTTTTAAGGAACCGGTATTTAATTATTCCGGAGAATTTCCGTTTCTGTGGGATGAGATCACGGTCCCGATAAAGTACGGAAGCGATCATAATTTAGCCCGCCGAATACTCGAGGACGTTTCCCGCAAGGCGGTCACCGGTTATTCAAAAGACGCTCATCGCGCGTGGATCGAGTTTTCAAAACAATTCCTGCTCGAAAATGCTACCGTTGAACCGATAGTGACGCTCGCGCTCAATGACAACTGGATGGAATTTACGCTTCGATATGTAGTCGATTTCAAGGCCCGCAGGCGGACAAAGGACACGCTCTTTAATCAAATACTCGATGAATTTGAAAAGACCGACGGCAAAGTCGGGATCGCATCTACAACAATGCACATCGTTGAAACGCCTCCGCTCAGTGTTCGGATTTCGGGTGAAAGCAGTGAGAATTCCCGGAATCGAAGTTGACACGCTTTGATAATGTCAGCCGGTAGTACATGGAACGCCGCCTGACGATTCAGAACCGGCCGTTTTTTTGTCGTCCAAACCATCGATCGGCAATTGACGTTTTCCGTCGTACTCATGAATTATCACAATCAATCCGACCGCGACCATGTCGCTGAAGAGCGCTGCGGAATATCTTGGAATCCGTACGCATCCGTGACTTGCCGGGTAGAACGGGATTGAATCACTGCCGTGTATCGCAAATCCGCGCAGGAAATAATTGGGGTGGTACAGAATTCCTAGAGGCGCCTTGCGAACGCCCTTTATCTGTCTTGTGATCTTGAAAATACCTCGCGGGGTGTGTGCCACTGCTTTTTTGCCGTCGTCGTAGTAAACCTTATCATTGCCGCTTGAGACCGGCAGAATAAAGGTAACCCGGTCATTCTCATCAACAAGGAAGAGTACCTGACGATTGAGGTCGACCTCAACGTGCTTTTCGCCGATAAAGATCGGAGCGGGACGACTCGCGTTTTTAATCGCCTCTAGTTCATTCTTGTTGAGTATACCTGTTCGTTTTCTGCCTTCGACTTTTTGAAAAGCAGTCACCGCATAAAATAAGTTATTGTCCGTTTTGGGTCCGGTCTTTGGGATCCAGTAACCCATTTCAGACAAAAGCTTAGCTGCTTGTTCTTTCATTGCGGACTTGTTCGGGATCGAACGGTTTCTGTCCGCAATATTTTGAGCAAAGCTAAAACTGAACGTCACGAACAGCATAAAAATGAGCGCTGTAATTCGAGCCGGCGGTAATATAAGTTTCATCGTTTCGCTTGAGTGATCTCCTTTTTGAGCGGTTAATTTCACTGCTGTAATTTAACAATGCAAATCGAATTCCCAATAGGCGGAAAGAGAAATCCGCCAGACCGGTGTCATACAATCAATCAACAAAATCAATTGTTTTGCGGTTTTTAATTAAATTGAGGATCCGTTTTTAATTTGCAAAACCACCAAAAATTCCGCACCTGCCGCGCAAAATTCCGCACAAAATAGGCCGTCCGTCTCAGGTCGATCGCGGAAACCCGTTAATAGCGAGGCTTTTAAGGCTTTCCGGCACGGCACGAAGATTGCGACCGTTATTAACAGGAATTCTGCAGCGAACCAGCGGATGTATCCGGTTCGTGCTTAGTTAACTGTATGTCAGGCTGAGTCCCGTTTTCAGCTCCGGACTTTAGCAGACAGTTAAATTATGAAAAGTTCGACATCCGAAAGATCGAGTTTGAAACGCGTCGCGGTGATCGGCTGCGGTCACGTGGGCTCAACAAGCGCGTATTCACTGCTTATCAACGGAGCCGAATGTCGTCAGACACAAGGGCTATACCGCTTTCGGGATCGCCTCGTGTGTTACCGAGATATGCGAGGCGATCCTCAGGGATGAACATTCGATCCTTCCGGTTTCGGTATTGACAACAGGCCAATACGGAATTGACGGGATATATCTGTGTCGTCGGCATGATCGGAGTTGAGAAAGTTATCGAGATACCTCTTGATGAAGATGAGCTGGCAGGTATACGCAGGTCTGCGGAAGCCTTAAAACCGACGATGCAAGAAGCCGTAAGGGAAGCCGTAGCGTCCTGATATGGACAAGAAGAATGGAGAGATGTAAATGATAAGAATGCAGCATTTAGTCCTGATTTTACTGACCGCGATCTTTGCGGTTCCGGTCTTCACGCAGGACACCGATCCGATCCGTGTTGAGACCAATCTCGTTAACGTAAATGTTTCGGTTTCGGATAAGAAGGGGAATTATGTGTTAGGCCTCGAAAAAGAGAACTTTGAGATCTATGACGAGGCAAAGAAAATGCCGATCGAATACTTCTCCGCAGGGAATGAACCGGTTTCTTACGGAATCGTATATGACATGCACCCGACAACCGAAGATCGGACAAAAGCAGTGCTCGAGTCGCTCCGCGAATTTACAAGAGGTCTGGGAAAACAAGACGACTTTTTTACGTTGGTATTTAACAAACGCGGCAGCCTGGTTTTGAATTTTGTCCCGACTGCGGAACAGGTAAGGATCCATCTTTCGAGCGGATACAGTGAGCCGAATGCACTTTATGATGCAATTTATATGGCTGCGAAAACGATCAGCAATAGAAGAAATAACAAGCGGGTATTGCTCGTCATAACGGACAGCGCGGACCATAACAGCGAACACAGTCTTAATGATATTCAAAGTCAGCTGCGGGAAGTCGATGCACAGGTTTACACTGTTATTTGGGACGAAGCGGAAAAATGGGAGTATTCGGATATCACCAGTGACGGTGTACGGCGGAATAAGATCTTGAGCGACGCTACGAGTCTGAGCCGCGGAGCGATGCAGGAACTGGCTCTTCGAACCGGCGGGATAATGCAATCACCGGTTGTCCAAAATGCGAACGAACTATTCAGGATCTACGACCAGATCAATACCGAGGTGCGCCGGCAATATTCGCTCGGATTTTACCCTGAAACGTTTGACGGGAAATGGCACTCGATCAAGGTCAAACTCCGTTCCGTTGAAAACACAAAAGGTATGTCGCTTACACATCGTCTCGGATACAAAAGTCCGGATCCAAAATGAGGAACGAAAACAGGAGGACTCGATGAGCAATTTTATCCGCGTTTACGACTACGTGAACCACCCGTATGAAAAAGTTAAAGAGTTATTAAGCACTGATGCAAATAGTGTTTTCCGGAATGCGACAAAAGTTGCCGCACTGCGCGGGAGAACCGTCGCGTCAGAATTACACGTTAACATTGCCGGAATCGAGATCGGAACGGATATTTCGATCATCGTTAAGGGGATCGAAGATCATCCGAAAAGGGTCATGTCTCCTGAATCAACGACCATAAAACTCGAATGGGAGGCAGCTAAAAGACCCCACCTTTTTCCGTTTATGGCGGCCGAGCTTAAAGTCTTTCCCTTAACCCCAACTGAAACCCAACTCGTGCTGGAAGGCGAGTATCAGCCGCCGCTCGGGGTTCTCGGCAAAGCACTTGACGCGGTAGCCGGCAAACGGATCGCGGAAGCGTCGGTCCATCAGTTTATAAAAGATGTAGCTGTCTATTTGCGGGAAGAGTTTTCGGCGCTCGAGGCATAGCAGAAATCGCCTGAATAAAAGGAACTGCTGTATTTAGATTTATGACACCAAAAACCAATATCGTTCGTTGTTTGAAATGCGGGTCGAGGAACCGGATCCATCCGGAGGCCGCCGGAACCCCCGTTTGCGGAAGCTGCAAGAAAAACCTGAAGGTTATCCGTTCGCCAGTTGTGGTAACAGACGCCAACTTTAATGAACTCGTTGAAAGGTCGAAACTTCCCGTTCTCCTCGACCTGTGGGCGACCTGGTGTCCGCCGTGCCGAATGCTTGCACCAATAATTGACGCTGTGGCAAAGGAAATGGCTGGAGCGGTTATCGTCGGAAAGCTGGATGTTGATGCAAACCGGATAACCGCGGGAAAATTTAGTGTCAGAAGTATTCCGACGATGATAATTTTCAAAAACGGCACTGAAGCGGAACGAATCGTCGGGCTCCAGACAAAAGAAGCGATCCTGCAGAAGTTAAAGAGATTTCTCTAATTTCCGGCAGGATCGCATTTCCTTAAGCTTCGGTTATCCCACTCACCTGATGCCCAGGAAAACTGATTCAGATCCGATCAATGCTCAAGCGGAATTTTGTAATGGGTTACGTAATGCGGCAAGATCCCGATCATTCCCAAAAAGACCATTCCGAAAGCGACGAATCCGAAACCTACGACCATCGCGGCCGTCATAAAACCGGTTAAAAAGAATAGCGCAAAAGCTGCGAAGAATATCCCCCAAAGTGCCAAATAAAGTTTTTCTACCATTTCATTCCCTCCTGTTTGATAGTTTGCGGTCTCTCGCAAACTCGTCATTACACAATTGGTCTTCGCAAAACCCGTGCCGTTTGCTGCAAGCCTGATTTTTCGGTGCCAGAGCAAATCGGACAGAAAAACCGCGATTCAAAGTGCGAAAAAGTTCGCGGTTCATTACTGAAATTCCCGCGTTTTTCAGGGCCCGGCCTACGCAAAAACCCAGGGTTCGTAAGCTATTTCGGTTCGGCACAGCTATTGCGGATCATAGAAGTGAACAATTGGGATTCAGAAACAAGAGTTGGAGACTTATGGAGAGTACGAATATGACAAGAGATATGCCTGAAGTTGAATGGAAAGAGTTTTTTGACGATCTCTCGCAAAGGCGGTTTGATTGGGAAACAAAAGTAGAGGTGATCGGAAACGACATCGGAGATCAGGTTTTGGATGAAGGACTGCCTCTCGGCGGAATAACGTTTGAGAAAAAAGGTGATGACAACCTGATCGAGATTTTTCTCGGCAATGATGATGATCATCACCAGACGCATACGATCGTCAATCCGACGCGCGTCGCTTTTATGGAAGCGACGAACGGGCAGGGCGGGATCGTTGAGTTTGAGCAGGCCGATGAAACAAAAACGCTGCTATATATTATCCGCCCGATGCCGGTTACGGCGAGCTCGGCGGAAAAAGATGCGGCGGCATAATCACCTGTCGCAAAAGATCAAACATATACAGTCGGAGAATAAGCAATGAAAATACTACTTGCGGTGGATGGTTCAAAACACGCGTTGGCGGCGATCGAGAAATGTTGTGAACTCATTTCGATAAAAGACGGTTCGGAAATCCGGATAGTTTCCGTTGCCGATGTTACGGTGCCTCCGGGAACGGAGCCTTTCGGCGTGACGAGTGATTTTAATGTCACCATCAATAACGAACTGAAAAAGCTTGCTGACACGTACGCGGCCGACGCTGAGGAGACCGTGCGCGAAAAACTCGGCGACGGTGTCAATGTTGAGTCATGTGTATTTCGCGGTTCGCCAAAGATAAAAATTGTGGAAGAAGCCGAGAGTTGGGGCGCGGATCTTATCGTGATCGGTTCGCATGGATACGGCTTTTTTGAACGGCTGCTTCTTGGTTCGGTTTCGACGGCAGTTCTTCATCATGCGCCGTGTTCGGTGCTGGTTGTAAAGATGGGCGAGGACTCTGACGAATAACTTAAAATAAATAAATGAGAATTTTACTGGCAACAGACGGCTCCGATCATTCCAGGTTTGCAGCGGAGGAATGCGGAAAACTTGCGTCGGCAATCAAAGATGCACGTGTAAAGATAATTACAGCGATCGATAATTTTACTCCGATGGCTACTGATCCGTTTATAACGACTGAGGAGTTCCTTGAGATCGTTACCCAACGGATCCGGGAGAATGCGGAGAAGAGTATATCGGTTGCAAAGGAAATTGTAGAAAACGCCGTGCCGGGAATTGAGACCGAAACCGAGATCCTTGTCGGGCTGCCGAAAAAGACGATCATCGAGGAAGCTGAATCATGGGAGGCTGATCTGATCATGGTCGGATCTCACGGCTATGGATTTTGGGGCCGGAAGTTTCTCGGTTCGGTATCGGATGCCGTAGTTCACCATGCACCGTGCTCCGTTTGGGTGGCAAGGAATAAAGCGGGCTAATCACCAAAAAAACGGTGAGATCAAAACTCCCGAAGTACAACGCGAACATAACTAAAGTACCGTGGGCAGCAACCTCGTTTCCGGAATAGAACGGATTTACGCCCGCGGTAAGATTCCGATAAAACGCAGCCGAGAGTAACTTTTCTAACTTTTGATCTGCGGTATCGTTCCGCTTTTTTTATCTTCGGGATCTACTCAAAGAAAATTGAGCATGCCCGAAAGGATCGAACGATCGATCTTCATGGGCAGATGCCAAAAAAACAATATTTATAGATGGCACAGCGCGCAAGCATCGCTAATATTCATTTGTCGGGTTGAAAATGAATTAACATTATTCTATTCAAACACGCGTAAAATGGGATTCAGGCGAGTGGCGACGCGGTGCATTACAAGGAAGCCGGATGGATGTGGAATTCCGGTCGTTTCATATTTACAGGAGGCTTTTTAATGGACTTAGATGTGACAATGTTGTCGAGGATCCAATTTGCTCTGACAGTGATGTTTCACTATATTTTCCCGCCGCTTTCGATCGGACTTGGTGTGCTGCTTGTGTTTATGGAGGGTATGTTCCTCAAAACGGGCGATAAGCAGTATGAGCAAATGACACGCTTTTTTACAAAGCTTTTTGCGGTTAATTTTGCGCTTGGTGTTGCGACCGGGATCGTGATGGAGTTTCAATTCGGGACAAACTGGGCTACTTATTCCCGTTTTGTCGGGGATGTATTCGGGTCGGCTCTGGCGGCCGAAGGCATTTTTGCTTTTTTTCTCGAATCCGGATTTCTGGCCATACTCGTATTCGGATGGGACCGGGTTTCCCCGAAAATGCATTTCTTTTCAACGATAATGGTGTCTCTCGGTTCAATGTTCTCGGCAGTCTGGATCGTCGTCGCAAATTCCTGGCAGCAGACTCCGGCGGGATTTCACGTTGTCGGCGAAGGCATAAATGCAAGAGCCGAGATCACGGATTTTTGGGCGATGGTATTTAATCCGTCATCTGTCGACCGGCTGATCCATACCATAATCGGCGCATTTATCCTTGGCGCGCTCTTTGTAATGAGCATATGCGCCTACTACATCATCAGGGGCCGTCATCTCGAACTTGCAAAGAAGGCATTTACTATTGCGCTGGTATTTGGAGCCGTGGTTTCCGTTGCCGAACTGATCTCGGGACATTTTCAGGCTAATACGGTTTCAAAGACGCAGCCGGCAAAACTGGCCGCATTCGAAGGCCATTTCAAATCTTCGGACGGCGGCGCGGATATGTGGCTGTTCGGAATACCCGATGAGGATGAGGAACGGGTGAAATACGGGATCAGGATTCCCGGGGGGCTCAGTTTTCTTCTCCACGAGGATTTTTCCACGCCTGTTACGGCACTGGATCAATTTCCCAAAGAGGATCGGCCTCCGGTCGTTATTCCGTTCTATATGTATCACGTGATGATCCTGCTGGGAGTGTTTTTTATTCTCCTGAATCTTGTCGCGCTTTATTTCAGATTTGTTACAAAGACGCTCTTTGAGAAGCGCTGGCTTCTGTGGATCTTTGTTTTCGCCGTTCTCGGCGGCTATGCGGCAAATCAGGCGGGCTGGATCGCTGCCGAAGTCGGAAGACAGCCGTGGGTCGTTTACGGGCTTTTGCGAACATCAGACGGTATTTCAAAAGCCGTCATCGGTGAGCAGGTGCTGATCTCGATCATCATGTTCTCCTTCGTTTATATTTTACTCTTCGCCGTTTGGGTGTTTGTAATGAACAGCAAGATAAAGCATGGTCCTGATGATTTTGAAGCGCCTTCCGAATCTCCGCAGGGCGGCATACTCGAAGCTGCGGCGCGGAGCGTCAACCCGTCAGGTTATTCAATGATGCACGACGAGGAAGATGATGTGCCGCTCGAAGAACCCGATGATTCGGGAACGGCCACAGGCACGGATAAAACTGCGGATAAGGAGGAGGAGTAAGAAATGGATCTGAATATTATTTGGTTTGGTATTTTAGGTGTTTTGCTTACAGGTTATGCGATCCTGGACGGATTTGATCTGGGTGTCGGCATCCTCCATCCTTTTGTTAAGACTGATAACGACAGGCGTATCCTGATGAATTCGATCGGTCCGTTGTGGGACGGAAACGAAGTCTGGCTTGTTACCTTCGGCGGTGCACTTTTTGCAACGATGCCGCATGCCTATGCGACGGCATTTTCTGGGTTTTATCTCGCATTTATGCTGCTGTTATGCGCGCTGATCTTTCGTGCGGTTTCGATGGAGTTTCGATCAAAGGTTGCAAAAGCTTGGTGGCGGAAAATGTGGGATTACTCATTCTTTGGCGCGTCGATAACCGCGACATTGCTATTCGGCGTCGCCGTCGGGAATTCTATACAGGGAATTCCGATCGGCGCCGACAAGGAGTTTGCGGGCTCATTCTTTGGTCTGCTGCATCCATATGCATTACTCGTCGGAGTATTGGCGGTTGCGCTTTTTGCTATGCACGGTTCGATATTTCTTTACCTAAAAACCGAGGGTGATCTTCAGGGCCGGATAAAACAATGGATGTGGACAACATTCGGGTTGTTTATGACGATTTATATTTTGACGACGATCGTCACACTGATCCGTTTGCCGCAGGTTACAAATAACTTTGAATCAATGCCCATCGCATGGTTCGCAGTATTACTGAATGTTGTGGCGATCGCGAATATTCCAAGGGCGATCTATATGGAAAAGCCGTTCTACGCTTTTGCTTCGTCATGCATGACGATCGCGGCCCTTGTATTTCTGTTTGGAATGGCACTCTTCCCAAATCTGATCGTTTCAAGCATCTCGCCGGATTACAACATAACGATTTACAATGCGGCGTCTTCGCAAAAGACGCTTGGTATTGCGCTGATGATCGCGGTTATCGGTATGCCGATAGTATTGACCTACACGGCAATCGTTTACTGGGTTTTTCGAGGGAAAGTGGAACTCGGAAAATTCAGTTATTAGATCTTACGGACGTCTGTTTCGCCGGTGCTTGTTCCCGGGCGTCCGGAAGTATCAAAACTTACGGTACCTGTTTGAGGCAATCTGAAAAGCCTAGCACCACCGTCTCGGTGGCTGCGGCATTTTGCCGCCGCCAATGCGGCAAATCATTATGCCGCATGAGAGCGAGACGCTCTCATGACAGCCGTCGGGACGACGGCGCTAGGCTTTTCGGCCAGCCTCATTTGTTTTTTGTTGTCGCAGATTCGGGCCATTCTGAAAACTCGATCGCACCGGTTCTTAAAATCGGCCGTTTTGCACGCTAAGAATAGAAATCGCCTTTATCTGTGGGATTAAAACCGAAAATGGAGTATAGTAATCGGAAAGTAAGTTAGATTTACGTGCTCTTGGGGTTGATGAGCACACCTACTGGAAGAACTCAATCAAATATCTTTAATACAGAAAGGAGTCGAATAAAACTATGGCAGAAGCAAAAGGATTAAAAAAACCGGTAAAATTGAAAAGCGACCTCGCAGCGTTTCTGGGAGCTTCGGAACTTCCGAGAACCGAAATTACAAAAAAATTGTGGGATTACATAAAGGCGAATAATCTTCAGACAAAAACAGAGAACGGTAAGCCGGAGGGCGGCGGAAAGTATATTGTTGCGGATGCAAAACTGCTGACGATTTTTCGCAACACAAAGTCAACGAGCAAATCCGGCAAGGTCACCGATCTTACAAAGATGAGCGAAGGCGAGACGATCGATATGATGCAGATGGCGGCCGTCGTCGGATCGAATATCGAATAGTCGTTAGAATCACATAAGTGAATTTTTTCAATACAAAACCGTCTCAAATTTGCAGATATGTTTGAGACGGTTTTGTATTTTTTTAATTGGATTCAACCCAAGTCCGTCAGATGATTATGAATCTTGCAGTAAAGGAAAAGGATTTGATGAAAGATGCCGGCGGTTACCTGAAGGCAGCGGCAAAAGGGACTTTGATTAACCATGCGGCTTTTGATTTCATTCTGGGTGTGGAACCGGGGATTATGTTTTTATCGCTTTCGAAGGCACCGGAAGTACTTGATTGGATTCGGGATCGGTTTTTTACAACCAACGATATCGGCAAGGGAACGAGCGTTAAGATATGAAATATACTTTCTATCATTAAGGTGAATAAAGATTTTGTAGAGGCAGCGACGAAAATCGCAGAAGAACGAAGCACTCGCTATTTCTTCCTGCGGCAGAAAAGTCGAAAACCGGGACTTGCAGTAATACCTAGAAACGACAGTAGAAGCGAGAAAATGGTGCAGACAAAGTCTCAGATCTGAGACGATTTTCAATCGTAGCAGAAATGATGACGGCTGAAACGAAGAAATGAGGACAGTTTCGACACCTAGAAATCCAATAGCAAAGATAAAATGAACTTAAAAAAATATTTTGTTTATCGGATTGTCGATAATCATTATTAACTTGAATGTCAATCTAGTGAACGGTCAGGATTATCGTAAGGAGGATTTGCTTGATTCTAAGATCTCCAATTCGAATACTCAGGTTCGAGTTTGTCTGAATTGTTGCAAAAACTAGCCAGTTATCACGGTATTCCGGTCGGGGTTGATAATTTTGGAAATCGAGAAGAAAAATGTAGGCTTAACGAAAGAATGGAGTTGACTGAAACCGACGGTACATTGAGAGACTTGTTGAATCGGATCACAGAGAAGTCAACCAACTGTAAATTTGAGGTAGTTGACGAAGTATTAAATGTATATTCATCAAATGGCTGGAGCTTTATCGCTGATCAAAAACTTGCGCGTATCAAGATTGAACACGGGAACGGAAAAAATGAAATAAAATCCAAGATCATTAAAGATAAGAATTTACAGTCGTTATTGAAGAGGGAAAACAAACGACTAACGTTTTTTGTAACCTCATTAGGTGATTACAGGCCGGTTTCCAAAGATTTCTCATTTCAAGGTGAGGGACTAAGTGTGAGAGAGATTCTTAATAAAATAATTAAATCTGGTTCTTCGCGCTATTGGGTGCTCACAACAGTAGATGACCAGAATGATACTGTTTATTTAAACTTCTAACTCTCCCTAAGGCTGAGTATTTCTACGTGACTATCAATTTCATAGAACTGTTTGTCCGGATTTCCAAGCGATCCGTTACTTTCCCAGCCACTCGAAAAAGTTAACTGAAGCGCTGATCAAACGGCCCCGCGCGGTTTCGAGAAGCGCTGCGTGATCGCTGCCCTTAAGCACTATCCATTGCTTGTTGGCATTCGGAAAAGCGGAAAAAACCTTTGCATGCGCTTCGGTATTTGCGAGCGGATCAAACTCTCCCTGAAGCAGCAATACCGGAACCGTCACTTTTCCCGCATCGAGCTGATTGTATTCGTGCGTTTTGTTCCAGTCGGCGCGCACCGGATCGGCTTCGAGCGCATGGCGGACGTATTCATCGATCGCTTTTTGGCTGATCGAACCGGGAACGATAAAGTCTGACGCTGCAGCCTTTGCCGTTGTAGCTTCGCGCGGAGGTTCTCCGGTTTGGTTATTTTCGGGAATTATGTTTCCCGGCCGGTACGGATAGCCGAACAGCGTCAGGCTTGCAATATTTTCAGGATATTGCTGAGCGGTGAGTTGGGCGATCATCGAACCCATCGACCATCCCCATAAATGCTGTTTTTCTCCGGTTCGGGCTTTCAACCATTTGAGAACGATCGAGACGTCCTTCGCCGCGCGGTTCGGCGTATTCCAACCGCTTGCGTCCCGCGGCGTAGCACCGTATCCGCGGGCGTCGAGTGCCCAAACGCTGTATCCCATTTTGTTAAAGCCATCCATCAGCGAGAGTTCTTCGCCTTCGACCTGAAGATCGAAATCCGGAAGCGAACTCCAGGTTCTTCCGTGATGAAGAAGAATATGACCTTTTGGATCTTTGACCGATTTCTCCCAAAGCGCCATCGGATGACCGTCAGCATCAATAATGTGCTTTACCGGACCGACAGAAAATGAAGTCTGCGCAAATACAAAAAGCAGAAGCAAAAGCGAAAAAAGGTTCCTAGAAGTCTTCATATCAGGTTTTTTCTCAGCAAATTTAGTATTACTCCAGATCTTCCGGGAGATTCATATTCCGAAAGAGCTCATCGGAAACCGGTGCAAATTTCGTGTCCTCAATTTCAAACCAAACAGGGTTGATAACGTTAAGAAAAGAATATACGGCAGCATTTGTCGTCGTTTTCAGCGTCTTTTCGATCACAGGCAGGCATTTTCCGGCGTTGTAAACCGCACAAAGCGGCTGTATTCTGCCGTCTGCGGTTCTCGGGACTACTGCAAAAAGGTCACTTGTCCCAAATAGGTCTGTCATCCGCTTGAGAAACACATCGGAAACATTCGGCATATCCACAGCAAGTATAATTGCGTACGTCGTTTTACAATCATTTAATGCCGCATGAATACCTCCGAGCGGGCCTCGATTGCGGTAGATGTCAAAAAGAAAGTCGGCTTCTTTTGGAAACTTATCCAAATCACTATTCTGATTGTGATTGAGAATAAACTTTATACGGCTGTCGCAGATCTCTTTGAGGATATCTAAAGAGTTTTGCGCAAACGTTCTTTCACCGGTATCAATGAGTGCCTTATCGCGACCCATCCGCGATGACTTGCCGCCGGCGAGGATATATCCCGAAAGATCATCAAACTTCATCGTAAACCTTTTCAACTGTGATAATTACAAGTTTTGATGTCGGACAATTGCTTTTATCGGCGACACTTCCGTGCGGTACGAGGACATTTGTTTCCGGAAAATACGTGGCCGCGCATTGCCGTGGGATCGGATACTCGACGACGGAAAACTCATTCGCAAAACGCTTCTGGCCCTCAAAATGGCTCGTTATATTGACTATATCGCCCTGTTTCAGCGTTCTTTCTTCCATATCCGATTTGTTCATCAGGATAACGCGTCTTGATCCGAAAATGCCGCGGTAGCGATCATCGTTTTTGTAAACGGTCGTATTGAACTGGTCATGCGAGCGGATCGTTGTCAGCATCAGTTCGTTATCTTTGAGCGTAAGTTCAGGAAGATTGCTGACACCGAAATTTGCCTGTCCGGTTTCTGTGTTAAAACTTCTTTCGCGGGCGGGATTCGGCAGATAAAAACCTCCGCTTTTTCTGATCCGCTTGTTGTAGTCTTCAAAACCGTTAACAACGCGGGAGATCGAGTCGCGAATGTTGTCATAATTTGAGATCATTTTTTCCCAATCGACCGTCGAACGCTTGCCTAAAACCGACATCGCCAATTTGCCGACGATCCACGGTTCGCTCCGAAGTTGATCTGATTTCGGTTTCAGTATTCCTTCCGAAGACTGAACCTGAAGCGTTGTTGTTTCGGTGGAAACAAATTGTTTTCCCGACGTCTGAACGTCGATCTCCGAACGGCCCAAACAGGGAAGTATCAGCGAAGTTTTTCCGCCTTCAAGCGCGGTGCGGTTCAATTTTGTGATGACCTGAACCGTCAAACTGCATTTTCTCAGCCCCTCGCGCGTGAATTTGGTATCCGGGGCGGCTTTGAGAAAGTTTCCGCCCATTGCAAAGAATACTTTTGCCCGGCCGTAATGCATCGCTTCGAGCGCCTCAACGGTATTAAATCCGTCTTTTGCAGGCGTTCTGAAGCCGAACTCCTTTTCCAGATTTGTCCTGAAAGCGTCCGGCATTTTCTCCCAGATACCCATTGTCCGGTCGCCCTGGACATTTGAATGTCCCCTTACGGGGCAAAGTCCTGCACCATCCTTTCCAATTTGACCGCGGAGCAGATGCAGATTGACGATGTCGCGGATCGCGGCGACCGAATCCTTATGCTGCGTTACGCCCATTGCCCAGCACGTGATCACGCGCTCTGCCTGGAGAAACATTTTGGCGGCTTTTTCGATATCGGCTCGTTCCAGTCCGCTTTGCGCGAGAATATCTTCCCAAGTTGTCTCGCGTAAACTTACGCTGAATTCTTCAAAACCGGTTGTGTGAACGTCAATAAATTCCTTGTTAAGAATATTGCCGTCCTCATTTTCCCGTTCAAGAAGAATTTTCATAATGCCTTTCAGAACAGCCATGTCTCCGCCTATCTTCACGGGGAGATGAAGATCCGCAAGCGGTGTTGAATGACTTAAAAGTAGGTCAAACGGATAAGCCAAAGGATTCGGATAATGTTGAGGATTTGGATTAATAAAATTCATCAAACCTGCTTCAGGCAAAGGGTTTATGGCGATCATCGCGGCGCCGTTTCTTTTTGCATCCTGAAGCGAAGAAAGCATCCTCGGGGCGTTGGTTCCCGGATTTTGTCCGATAATGATAATCAGATCGGTCTTTTCAAAATCTTCAAGACGAACCGTCGCTTTTCCTATGCCGATCGATTCAGACAGTGCCACACCGCTTGATTCATGACACATATTTGAACAATCCGGAAGATTGTTTGTGCCAAACTGCCGGACAAAAAGCTGATAAAGAAATGCGGCTTCGTTTGACGTTCTTCCGGATGTATAAAAAATTGCTTCGTCCGGCGACCTGAGCGAATTGAGTTCGTCTGCAATAAGCGCAAATGCATCGTCCCATGAGATCGGCTGATAATTTGCTCCACCTTCGCGAAGGATCATGGGGTGTGTAATCCGTCCTTGTTTATTTAGCCAGTGATCGCTTTCTTTGGATAAGACATCGATCGGGTGAGCCGCAAAGAATTCAGGTGTTGCAAGAGTATTTGTTGCTTCATCGGCCAGTGCTTTTGCGCCGTTTTCACAAAATTCGGCGTGCGATCGGTGATCCGGATCAGCCCATGCGCAGGATTGACAGTCGAATCCGCCTTTTTGATTGAGTTTTAAGAGTGTCCGTCCGGCTTTGACGATCCCCATTTCCGAAAACGCGCGGTTCATCGATACGGCGATCGACTTAAAGCCCGCGGCAGTTTTGCCCGGTTCTTTGATCGTGAGTTTTCAGATTCTTCTTTCATATAATTCCCGCGTTTTTTTTTTAGCATTTCTCCGCTTCGGGATTCGGAAAAGCATCCAGATTGTCGCCTTCCATCGGACGCGAGAGACACACAAAATCTTTTTCTATCAATATGTTAAGCACCGTTTGCTGATCAACCTTCTGATCATTAGTTAAACCGACATCTTCACTGTTGATCCAACTTTCAGCAGCTTTTTTCGGAATCGAGATCGAAATGATAGCGTTTTCAACAGCGGCGCTCACTTCCGCAACATTATCATCGATGGCGACCATGTAAACCAATTTCTGGTCGGCTCCGAATTTGATAGTCTCGGTAAGCGATCCGGTTTCTTCAAGCTGCGCGATCTCGCTCCGAAGAAGTCTGATCCTGATCGTATTTTCCCTCAGTCTCAGTTTCATAAAATGATTCTTTCCGCTCCGCTGTAAATATTAAAACTGCCGTTTCTGACAAATCCTAAAAGACTGATATTAAACTCTTTAGCGGCGGCAACAGCCAGACTTGAAGGTGCGGAAACGGCAGCGATCACCGGTATTTTTGCCGTTACTGCCTTTTGAACCAGCTCGAAACTTGCACGGCCGCTTAGAAATAAGACGCTGTTTGATAAAGGCAGGCGGTTATCCAGTAGGGCAGATCCGATCAATTTGTCCAGTGCATTATGTCTGCCGACATCTTCATTTAAGAATCGCAGTTGACCTTCTGTCGAAAAGAGTCCTGCTGCATGAAGACCGCCGGTTGCATTAAATAACGTTTGCGCCTTTTTCAGCTTTTCAGGAAGAGTTCCGACCAACTCCGATGTAAGTCCGGAAAAACCATTTACTGCAATAGGTTGCGCACCAGTACTTAAAGCATCAAGTGAACTCTTTCCGCAAACGCCGCAGCTCGACGTTGTGTAGAAATGGCGCTCCATTTTTTTCAGGTCGATATTTGTTCCGGGTTTGAGATCCACTCTTACCGTATTTTTCGGCTGATCGGGTTTGCCGCAGTATTTTATGGATTGGATCTGGTCAGCGGACCGTATCACCCCTTCGGTAAAAAGAAAGCCGGCGGCGAGTTCAAAATCGTTCCCCGGGGTCCGCATGGTTATGGAGATCGCCTTATGACGGAATATATCTTCAGAGTAATAACCGATCCGGATCTCCAGCGGTTCTTCAACGGCGAGAGAATCCTCTTCTTTGATTGGCGCCGAACTGCGTGAAACGCGGTTTACGAAAACGCTTAGTTTCTCGCGGGATCCGGATCCTCCATGCTCTGCCTCATTGCGCATGCGGAAAGTATATCAAAATTTGGTTTGTGTTTTGTATTTTGGGATCGGGCGGCGTTATGGGCGCAGCTTTTCTAGTTTTCAATAATTTCCCACGCAGATTCAGATTTGAGAAGTTTGCTCATCATTGAAGCATGGATCGCATGGCCGCTTTTTTCCGCAGTGATCTTGCCGAGCATCGGCATTCCCAACAGCGCAAAATCACCGATGATATCGAGTATTTTGTGCCGGACGAATTCGTCATTGAAACGCAAAGGGTTTTCGTTGAGCATTCCGTCCTGTGTCAACACTATGGCATTATCCAGCGAACCTCCCTGTGCCAGGTTAGCTTTTCTGAGCATTTCTATTTCTTCGGTGAATCCGAATGTCCGGGCGGAAGCGATCTCGCGGCCGAAAGAACCGTTGTTTAGCTTAAAATGATATGTTTGCAGGTTGATAAACGGGTGGTCAAAATCGATAAGGCACTCGATCTCAAAGGAATCCGACGGCGAAACGGACATTTTGCGGTCGCCTTCTGCAAAATCAACAGTTTCTTTAACGCGGAAATATCTCCGCGCCGCGTTTTGTTCACGGATCCCGGCACTTTCGATCAGTTCGATAAAATTCTCCGAAGAGCCATCCATTATCGGCACTTCGATGTTATCAAGCTCGATAAAACAATTATCGACGCCGATGCCCCGCAGCGCAGACAAAAGATGTTCGCAAGTCGAGAGCAAAACACCTTTTCGGAGAAGGGTCGTTGCATAGCTGCAATGCGAAATATATTCTGCGCTCGCCGGAATCTCAAAGTTGTCAAGATCGGTGCGGATAAAAATATAACCGGTATTCGGAGGCGCCGGTTTGAGTTTCAAATTTACCTCAACTCCGGTATGCAGACCGATCCCTTCGGTTTTTACTGATCTCGCAAGTGTTTTTTGCCTGGTCATTCACCGATTATCTACTGCAATGTTCGTGCCGCTTACCTTAGAGCCGAAAATGCTTTATATTTGTAAAATACCCTTTTAATTGTGTCGCGTGTGTGCAACAAATGTGCGACGATATGTGGTAAATAAGTAACGATTTAATAAGAATTTATAAAAACAGACAGCAAATTTTATGGCAATTGAAACAGCAGGCAAGAAACCGGTTGAAGCGCGAAAGATCAAGATCGACAACGAAGCAACGCTCGATCTTCCGAAAAAGGCCGACGAGACGATTCATAAGTTACTGACCTTTATTCCGATCGAACACAGACGCGGACTCGACCGTCTGAAGATCGTTGATTTTATTTCAAATCCGCAGCTAAAAAAGATGGATGTTCAGCTGCAGGGCGATCTGCCCGGACTCTATCATCCAAAAATGCAAAACAAATCCGCCTGGATGGAGATCTCGCTCGGTGCGCTGCTCCAGCCGACCGAAGGTTTTTTCAAGCGATGGATGGCAAAAACCTCGTTTAAGAGCAATCTGGCCGGGCTTATTTTTTCGTTGATCGGACAGCATTATTACATGACGCTCCGGCATTCGGTCAAAAAAGGAAATCTCGAAGCGCAGGTTAAACAGTATACGCAGAAAAATCTTCGCGAATGGAGTGAAAAAGAAGCCGAGAATACATGGCGCGGCCGTTTGTTCAAACCTTTGCGGCCGACGATGGAACGCTGGGCCAAATGGCTGAACAGCAAAGCCGCCGCAAATAAGTAGTGTCCGGGGTATAAAAATGGAAGCAAAACGCGAACTGGTCTTAAAACAGGTAACCGATCATTACCACAAATTGATGGAAGATGAA
Source organism: Pyrinomonadaceae bacterium (assembly GCA_041394785.1). Lineage (GTDB taxonomy): Bacteria > Acidobacteriota > Blastocatellia > Pyrinomonadales > Pyrinomonadaceae > Aridibacter. The sequence goes on from JAWKHO010000001.1 coordinate 799,486, forward strand.
GATCTCACTCAGGCTTCACTTAAGTCGCTCGATGCAGCACTCAAAGAAGCACGCCTCATTTTTGGCGGCCGCAGACTTTCGCCGTATCTTCGTCCCGATTTTGTGCTTGAATCTGACTGGAAACGCGTTTCAGGTATTTGCGAAACGATCTTTGGCACACTTCAGAAAGTTAAAGACGCCGCGGTTAACAGCGACGCGCTTCTCGACGAACTTGGTGTCACTGAAACCGAACGCGAACTCGTTTCGATCGATCCAAAGTATACGCAGGCTTCGCCTACATCGCGTCTCGATTCGTTTTTGACCGGAGATTCCTACAGCTATGTCGAACTGAACGGCGAGAGTCCGGCAGGAATCGCTTTTGCCGATTCGGCGAGCGATATTTTTCTGAGCCTTCCGCTGATGAAGAAGTTCTGCGAAACCTACACGGTCGAAAAGCTCAACGGCAGACCAAAACTTCTGGAGACACTTTTGTCCTGTTACCGCGAGTTTTCGGGCGGCGAGATCAAGGGAAGTCCGACGATCGCGATCGTAGATCTTAAAGATCTTCCGACGGTTGAGGAATTCAATCTCTGCAAGGAATATTTTGAATCAAAAGGTTATAAGTCGATCATTTGTTCACCCGATGAACTTGAATTTACGGGAACTCGTCTTAAATGCGGCGAAGACGAGATCGACATAGTTTACCGTCGGCTGCTAGTTAGGGAATATATGCCGATCGTCGAAGAATATCCGGCGCTGCTCGAAGCATACCGCGCCGGCGCAGTATGCGTCGCAAACAGTTACCGCGCGCTGATACTTCATAAAAAGGCAATGTTCGCCGTTCTGACAAACGAAAACTTCAGCTATCTTTTTGATGAACATGAACTTAAGACGATCAAAGCGCATGTTCCCTGGACCCGTAATTTCCGTCAGGAATTAACTTACTATTACGATGAAGAAGTGGATCTCGTCGAATGGACACGCGGAAACGCCGACAAACTCGTTCTGAAACCAAACGATGACTACGGCGGACACGGCATCTATATCGGCTGGGTGACGGATCAGGACGGTTGGAACAAAGCGATCGATCATGCGCTCAAAACCGGGGATTATCTTGTTCAGGAGCGCGTAAAAACGGCGAAAGAGATATTTCCGTTTATCGACGAAAACGGAGAGGTCGTCATGAAGGAACAGCTTGTCGATCTCGATCCGTTGCTTTTTAACGGAAAAGTCGGTTCTGCGTTTACACGGCTTTCGACTACCGAACTCGCCAATGTTTCTTCAGGCGGGGGAATGGTTCCGACATTTATCATCAAAGAAAGCTCCTGAGGGCGGCCGGATTTGCGGAGTTTATTATTTAAGATAATTTGTGTTTGTTTGCTAGCGGTTTTTTCGGGCTGCGCCTCGGAATCCCCGGGGGATCCGTCCAATGAGTCGTCAAAGTCAGCTGATGAGATAACTATTTCAGCGGCGATCTCTTTAAAAGACGCGTTCAGCGCGATCGGAAATGCATTCACCGCGGCAAACGGCATTAAAGTTCGGTTTAATTTTGCTTCTTCGGGTGCGCTCGAGAGACAGATCGAAAACGGTGCGCCGGTGGATGTTTTTGCAAGTGCCGGAGAAGATCAGATGGATCGGATCTTAAAGAAAGGATTTATCGATCCGGCGTCGAAAAGTGATTTTGCGCAGAATTCGATCGTCCTGATCACGCCGGCCGACCGTAGCCTGAAGATCAGTTCGTTTGAAGATCTGCGCCGCGACGATGTACTACGGATCGCGATAGGAAATCCAAAAACCGTTCCGGCCGGGCAATATGCGGAAGAAACGCTCAATAACCTCAAACTGAGCGAACCGATCAAGAAAAAATTGATATTGACGGAAAACGTTCGGCAGGTTTTGGATTATGTGGTGCGCGGCGAGGTTGATGCGGGAATCGTCTATTCAACCGATGCACGGGCCGCGGGCGAAAATATAAAAGTGCCGGCTATTGCATCTGAATCGGATCATTCACCGATCGTTTATCCGATTGCGGTTGTCAAAGAAACAAAGACCGGAACTGCAGCACGAGCGTTTGTCGATTTTGTGTTGAGCGAAAAAGGGCAGAAAATACTTCAGGAATTTGGATTTAGATCTGCGCAGAAAAAATGATCTGGTCGGCGCTACAATTGTCTCTTTTGGTGGTTTTCTGCGCGACGCTGATCGTCGGCGTTGCTGGTTTGGCATTCGCATTTCTGCTCGCAAAGAGAAACTTCCGCGGAAAGGAACTTTTAGATGCTCTGCTGACAATGCCGCTTGTTTTGCCGCCGACGGTTACAGGATATTATTTGATAATTCTGCTTGGAAGACGCGGACTTATCGGAAGCTATATTTACGATCTTACAGGCTGGTCGTTTGTTTTTACCTGGCAGGGAGCGGTGATCGCGGCGGTAATAGTTTCGCTGCCGCTAATGATCCGTGCTTCGAGGGCAAGTATCGAAAGCGTAAATCCGAATTATGAAGTTGCGGCATATACGCTTGGAAAACGCGAACTCGAAACGTTTTTCCACATTACGCTGCCGCTTGCAAAACGGGGGATAATCGCCGGATTGATATTGAGTTTTGCAAGAGCGCTCGGAGAATTCGGCGCAACGCTGATGATCGCGGGAAATATACCGGGAAAAACTCAAACGATGCCGCTTGCGATCTATGAAGCAGTGGCGTCGGGCGATGATCAGCAGGCGCAGATACTTGCATTGATTCTGACGGCGATCTCGATCCTTGCCGTCTATCTGACAAATAAGATCAGCCGTTCTTACGTTTACGGATAAAAAATGCTGACAATCGATGTCAAAAAAAAGTTTGTCAAAAAGGGAAAGGAAGAATTCTCACTTGACGTGAATTTTATCGCGGATGCCGGAATTACGGTTTTGGCGGGCGCTTCGGGTGCGGGAAAAACTACGACTCTGCGGCTGATCGCGGGAATTCTTGTCCCGGACAGCGGAAAGATCCGGCTTGGTTCCGAGACATTTTTCGATTCTGAAAAGCGAACAAACGTACCGATCCAGAAACGCAAGGTAGGTTTTGTTTTTCAGGATTACGCTCTTTTTCCGCATCTGACCGCCGGACAAAATATCGCCTTTGGCGCAAAGATCCCGGACAAAATTGCAAAACGTGAAAAGGCGCATGAAATGCTTGAGTTGTTTCGGATCGAACATCTTGAAAACCGGCTGCCTTCGGAAATGTCCGGCGGAGAGCAGCAGCGAACCGCTCTCGCAAGAGCACTGGCCAGCGATCCGAGGATCGTGCTGCTCGATGAACCGCTTTCGGCGGTTGATGTCGAAACACGAGCAAAATTACTCGACGAGATCGAACTCGCTCAGTCACGCGCAAAGATCCCGTTTATTTACGTTACGCATAATGAGGCCGAAGCATCTCGCCTCGCAAATGGGCGCATCACGCTCGAAAACGGCAGGATAAAAAGTGAAGAACTAAAAGCTATCGGCGAGTCTTTGGGGTAACTGAAATTGCTGTGATATTTTAAGGTATGGTTTTCTTGGAGTTTCCATTGTGATCGGGTCGTAAACTGTATTGATAAGTGGATTTCTTTAAAAAGTGGTGCTGTTTGCGATTTCAGACCGGATCTATGATGAACTGACCAGGTCGCTACCGCTCGCTGTACTGACGTCGCGATTTGTCTTAACTGGTCATTCTCAATACGGGGAGCCGTAGCGACCCGTCGAGCCAAAAAATATATTTGTCGATACAACAAAATCGGCGTCGATCGAGAGCCCGTGGATTAGAAAATGAGAGTTGATATGTCTCCGCCAGCCGTAAAAGCCAGGCTCAAATTGGTTTCAGATCTAACTTCTTTGAGCATTAAATTGAAAAATGCGAAGAAACCTTCAGAATCACAACTCAAAAACGAAAAACCATCAAGAAGCAATAATATAAAATCGAAGTAAATATACTTAATGAAAACGACAGAACAAAAAACACGTCTTCGCGAATTGAGCGATGAGTTTATCCGTTTGGAAGAAAAACTAAAGCTTGGCGGCGGCACGGAAAGGATTGAAAGAACACATGCCAAAGGAAAGTTGACCGCCCGCGAAAGGATCGATCTTTTATTTGATAAAGATTCATTTCAGCAGGAGATCGGTTTGCTCGTCGCCTATGACGAATATGACGGAAAAGCGCCGGCGGCGGCTGTCGTAACGTCGATCGGAAAGGTTGAAGGACGTGAATGCGTCGTTATCGCCAATGACGCGACGATAAAAGCCGGCGCATGGTATCCGGAAACGATAAAGAAGATCCTCCGCGCACAGGAGATCGCGATGCGAAACCGCGTTCCGATCATTTATCTGGTTGATTCGGCGGGTGTGAACCTACCATATCAGGGCGGCGTTTTCCCGGGACAATACGGTGCGGCGCGAATTTTTTATTACAATTCGATCATGCGCAGATATTTAAAAGTGCCGCAGATCTCAGCGGTGATGGGAATGTGCGTTGCTGGCGGTGCGTATCTTCCGGCGCTTTCAGACGTTATTCTGATGGTTGAAGGAACTTCATTTATGGGGCTCGGCGGTGCCAATCTAGTAAAGGGTGCAACCAGGCAAACTATTGACAATGAAACACTTGGAGGCGCGTTTACACACAATGCCGTTTCAGGTGTTGCACATTATCGAACTGCCGATGAAAAAGAATGCATCGAAAAAATTCGCGAACTGATCCGGGAACTTCCGAATAAATTCGAATCAAATGTTTCGATCACCGAAGCAAAGGAACCGAAGAATACGGCAGAATCGCTCTACGAACTTCTGCCCGAAGATCATCGTCAGCCTTATGAAATGCGCGACGTTTTGGCGTGCATTCTGGATGAAGGGAAGATCGACGAATTCCAAGCCGATTACGCAAAAGAGATGATCTGCGGAACCGCGAGGATCCGCGGGATCCACGTCGGCATTATCGCGAATCACCGCGGGATGGTGACGAGAAAAGACAAACCACCGAAATTCGGCGGGATCGTCTATACGGAAAGCGCGGAAAAAACAGCCTATTTTATCGAAAACTGCAATCGTCACAATACACCGATCCTGTTTGTTCAGGATGTCTCGGGTTTTATGGTCGGCGCCGATGCGGAACATTCCGGGATCATTCGTGCCGGTGCGAGATTTGTCGAAGCAATGGCAACGGCGACCGTGCCGAAACTGGTTTTAACTATAAACCACGCCTCCGGAGCGGGGTATTACGCAATGGCCGGACAGGGGTTTGATCCCGATTTTATCTTTTCGCTTCCGACGGGCCGCATGGGCGTGATGGAAGGAGATTCGGCGGTTCAGGCGATCTTTGGAACGATGCTCGACCGGATGAAAAAAGAAGGAAAAGAGCCTGACGAAGATATGCTCGCCGAAATGGAATCGGTCCGTCAGACCTACGAAAAAGAACTCGATACAAAATACGCGGCAGCCCGCGGATTTGTAGATGCGATCGTTATTCCGGAGAATCTTCGCGATTCGCTGGAGTTGGCATTTCGGACGACGCTTAATACGGATAAGCCGCATCTCGGGGCTTTTGTTTTGCCTGAAATATTATAAGGAGAGAACTAAGTGAAACCGATCGTCTTTGGATATTCGATTGCAATTCTCGCTTTTGTTGTCGGTGTTGGTGTAACCTTTTTTTATTTTAGCCCCGTCCCTGTACCTGAGTCTTTTGACAAGGTAAATTTGGCCAAAATTCCATCTGTTGATTACTGTGAAATCGTAAGAAATCCTCAAAAATACAACGGAAAAATTGTCCGTATCGAGAACATAAAAATTCTCTGGTTTATGCATGGTTTTTATTTTGAGGACGAAAAGTGTAGAGGAGAAGGTGACAGTAAGAGGACAGCAATTTCCTTTTATGAACCAAAACGCGAAACCCTTATGGCGGTACTAGGTAACTTCAATTCTAAAAATGGCGGAATCGACCCAAATAAGGCTCTTGAACGGATTGTTACTGGAAGATTTACCTACAGGGATTCCCTTGGCTCGTATGATGCGATCGAGGACAGAACTTTACTTCAGTTTGAAATTTATTCCATATCATAAGGTTTCGAAACTAAATTTACAGTAATCGATTTATCCGAAAAGAGTTTTGCAAATGTTGGCGACGATTCCGGCTACAATCTTGTTTAGAAAAACCAAGAATTCGGATAATCTCCATCTGGTTATTTTTCTTTTGCTTTATTCTTAAAAATGAACCTAATTCTTGTATTCGAGTACAGCGTCAAAAGAAGCCCTGACGTTTAGACGATGAAATGTCAGCTTTTCGAGCAAAACTGCGCCTGATGTGTGATTGAGCCTGTACGCAAGAAGATTCAGAGCCTGCTTGTTTCCCAACAAAAGACGCGTAGAGCGCCCGAGTGTTAAACGCAGCGCGTGATCAAGATTGCTTAAAAAATCATATCCCTCACGTAGCGCTGTAAAATCCTCATCCGAAAGCGAACCGTTTTCGTGCAGTTTTTCGAGCGAAAACAGACTCGAACGGTTTTCCGCATCATCCGGCACATTGTCCCGAAGCTGCAGATACCTTATCGCAAAATAAATATCCTGAAGTCCGCCTTCTCCGAATTTGATATTTATCTCTTCACCTTTTTTCCCCGTCGTTTTTTGCTTTTCGAGAAGCATGCGGATCCTGCGGGTTTCTTCTTTAAGTTTTTCCTTATCGGCAAGCAGAGCCGCTTTATGAAGCGTTTTCCTCGCTTCGATCTCCGTCTTTTTCGCCAGACTATCCGGGCCGCCGATCCCGCGCAGTTTTACATAGGCAAGCCATTCCCAGATCGCCGCCCGCGATCCGAGATAATTCAGAAGGGCGTTTCTGCCGATCGCCGTCGCGCCGTTCTTGCCGTCGGGACGGAGACGAAGATCGACACGATAAAGTGTTCCGTCACGCGTCAGGCTCGATAGTGTTGTTACAAAAATTTCGGCGGCTTTTGAATAAAACTGTTTCCGCGTCATACCCTTAACCGGCGGATCTTTTTCGTCGTCGTAGATCAGAACAAGATCGAGATCCGACCCGTAATCCATTCCGTTCCCGCCGAGTTTTCCGAGACCGAGCACGCCGATTTCAAAATCTTTAATGTTTGATCCGAGATCTTTGTGGAGTTTTTGCCCGGCAATTTCAGCCGCGGCGCGTATCGACGCCTCTGCGAGCTCAGTTTGCCTGGTCTTGAGTTCGGTAAGTTCGATATTTCCGTATAGGTCAAAAGCGGCAAGTCGGATCATATACCGTGCCCAGCTCTTGCGAAGACCGGCAAGTTGTGCAGAAAAAGCGTTATTGCCGCCGCCCGTGTTTTTAACTTCAAAATCAAAATCTATTTCCCTGAATTTCTCATCCGGTTTTGGAAGTGCGGAAAAAAGTTCAGGATTTGATGTGAGCATTTCGGCAAATGGCTTCGCGTATTCCGAAAAATACTTTAACGCTTCGATATTATCTTTGCTGAGAGATCTGTCCACATGAGATTTTTCGATAGACGTAAGGATCGGTTCGATCTCAGATTCCGCAGTACTCTCTTTTTCCGTGGCGCGGTGCTGTTTTTCGATATATTCCTGACCAAAAATTCGTGTAAAGATCCTGTTTACGCCGGACGTTCTTCTCTTTAGTTCATTGTCAAAATCTGTAAGCGAAGAAATTCCGATCCGTTTAGCGATCAGCAGCCTTTTTTCGTTATCATCGGGAATGAGGTGGGTTTGAAGACCGTGTTCCATCTGCACTATGTGTTCAAGCCGGCGGAGAAAGGAATAGGCGTCAAAGAGTTCGGTCAGTTCGCTTTCCGCGATCAATTTGCGGTCGGCGAGCCGGGAAAGACTGATGAGCGTATGCGGCGCACGGATCCATGGATCTTTACCGCCAAACGCCAGCTGCAGCGCCTGCGCGATAAACTCGATCTCCCTAATTCCGCCGACTCCCAATTTTACGTCAAAACCGTATTTTGCGATCTTTTCAAGATCGATCTTTTCCTTTGAACGCCGGACATTGTTTAACGCATCGGCAACCGTTGCGTCGGCCGAAAAAACAAGCGGTGCCGTCTGTTCCGCAAACTGATGAAAAATTTCCTCGTCTCCCGCAGCTGCCCGCGAACGGATGAGCACTTGTTTTTCCCACATCCGTGCCGAAGTTTTGTAATAATTTACGGCTTCATCGAGCGAGATCGCCAGAGATCCTACTCGTCCGTTCGGACGAAGCCTGAGATCAACTCGATATGCAGCGCCCTCACCGATCTGACGGCCGATATTCTTCGTCAGGATCTGAGCAAGCTTTATAAAATACTCACGGTTTGATGTTTTGCCTCGCGAACCCTGTCCGGATGTCGTGCCGTCGTTTGAATAGATAAAAACGAGGTCGATATCGGACGAATAGTTAAGTTCTTTAGAACCGAGCTTTCCGAGCGCAACGACGCAGAATTTTGCCGCAGCGGATTTTGATCTTTCGTCGACTTCGAGCGGAACGCCGAATTTGTTGTCTAGTTCCTGCCTCGAGATCTGCAGCGCATATTCGAGTATCGCGTCCGCCAGATTTGAGATCTCCTCGGTGATCTCGGCTATCGTGCAAAGTCCGCGGATGTCCTTCAGATAGATCCTGATCAATTCGCGCCGGCGAAAACGCGAGATCATCACACCCGGCTCGAGTTCCGAATTTGTAAGCGCAAATCGGGCAAGCGATTCAAACAATTCATCTTTCGGCGTGACTCCGGCGATCTTCCGGTGCCGGTCAAGCCACGAAATGTAGTCCGGGTTTTGCAGGAGAGTTGTTGCAAGCAGCGGGCTGAAGGAGGCGATCGTTAAAACATCAGATCCGAGTCCTTCATTTTTTTCGAGTTTTCGGGAAGCGGAAGGAGAATCCTTTTGAAGATTTTCATAGAAGCGTTTTGCCGCGTCTTCGTCCGGAAGGTCTTTTATCAATTTCTCGATATTATTATTTGTCATTTAACGAAAATCGCGCGGATTGATGTTGTATTTTTTTATTTTATAACCGATAACACGTTCCGTCGAATTGAGATGTTTTGAAGCCTGCGCGACATTTCCTTTTGTCGTTTTTAGCGCATCGCGGATCATGTCTTTTTCAAAAGTTTCGACCGCCGAGGTGAGAGAAAGATCGGTAACCGTTCCGGTAACGTCGGCGGTTTGAAGTGTTGGAGGAAGGTGATGTCCGTGGATCACGTTTGAATCACAGACAAGCACCGCCCGTTCAATAGCATTTTCGAGCTCGCGTACGTTTCCCGGAAAATGATAGCAGGTCAGCATATCGATTGCCGGAGTGGAAATTCTACGGACGCGTTTGTTGTGTTCGATCTCATACTTTTCAAGAAAATGCTCGGCAAGAAGCAGAATGTCGGATTTTCGCTTGCGAAGCGGCGGCAAAAAGATCGTAAATACGTTGAGGCGGTAGAACAGGTCCTCCCTGAAATTTCCGTCGGCTATCTCATTTTCCAGATTCTTATTGGTCGCGGTGATCAGCCGGACGTTTACGGCGAGCGTTTCCGTTCCGCCGAGACGCTCAAACTTGCGTTCCTGCAAAACGCGGAGCAGTTTTACCTGTGTTTGCGGCGGAAGATCGCCGATCTCGTCGAGAAAAAGCGTCCCGCCGTCGGCCATCTCAAAGCGTCCGATCTTTCGTTTGTCGGCACCGGTAAATGCGCCTTTTTCATACCCGAACAGTTCGGATTCGATCAGCGCTTCAGGAAGGGCGGCGCAGTTTACAACGACAAACGGCTTTTTTGAACGAAGCGAATTGTAATGGATCGCGTGCGCGATAAGTTCTTTTCCCGTACCGCTTTCGCCGCGCAGAAGGACCGTCGCATTTGAGCGGGCGACCTGTGTTACCTGTTCATAAACCTGACGGATCTCGCTCGAATTGCCGATAATATTGCTGAAGTCGTACTTTTTCTTGAGCTCATTCTTAAGACTTGTGTTTTCTTCAAGCAGTCTTTGCCGCTCTTCCGCTACGGCATAGTCTATCCGGAGTGTTTGGGCGATCATCGATGCGATAAGTGAAAATACGGTTTCATCATGTTTATCTTCACCATGCGTATCCGGTCCGGTCTCAACGGCGAGAAGTCCGAGACATTTGTCGCTGAGAATTACGGGCACGCATAGCAAACCGTTTTTATTTTCATCATTTGCGAGAAACCCCAGACTTTTTTCATCGCTCAGTTTTTCGATATAAAAAGACTTTTCATCGTTAAAGATCCGGGTGAGGATCGTCTTTTCGACATTGTTTCCGAGTCGTCTGAATTCGGCAATGTCCAGTCCGCAGAATGCGACCGGAACGAGCTTTTCTGCCTCATCGTCGTAGAGCAAAACAAAACTTCTTTTTATAGCAAAACAGAGCTCCAATTCTTCAAGCAGAGAAGTTAGATTTGTACGGAGACTATTGGTGCGAAGTAGCGATTGGTTTACTTTGCTTAAACGGGCGAGAACGGATTCCTGCATTTCTTACAATTTTGTCGGATCAGAATTTACAACTGTTTGCGAATTATATAGTTGTAAGAACCGCATAAGCAAGTATCTATTGTCCAAATCTTAAGTCCCTACAAATTTGTCGTATTTCTATATATTTCTTACATAATTGTCGCAATTAGATTGGTGCAAACAGACTCAGAATTTAATAGCTTTCTCCAACTCTAATGCACATAAGGTTTAAAGTTTCAGGCACGTATCTTGCACTAGTGCTTAGCAGTAATCTCATTAGTCATTCAACCAAACTGGAGAAGTGTATGCCGAGAACCTGGATCGCAAAATTCTCTTTTCACCCTCTGCATCATTTTGATGCCGGGTTTTTTGCACAAGACTTGAGTTCGCGCATTGCGAAGCTCGAATCTGCGCAAGTCCGCCCAGGAAGTGCTGACATGCCTGGATACTGTTATGTTCACTCGTCCTTTTGATGACAGTACCGGGGTTACACTTTCTACGGCGGCTTGGTTCGTCAGAAAAATGTTCTTTCGACAATGCTGAAGAGCCTGATCTCGGTCGGGATCGTCGCTCCTGTGGGCATTTGTCGGTTACAGCCTTATTTTCCGAGGAAATGCCTTTATCGGAGGCTTTGATTTCGCATTTTTGCGCGGTGTTACAGGTGATCCGATCCTGATTATTCGGTACTTGCCTCAGCAATTCATGATCTTTCATTGATGTTTGCGATCATCACTCCGGCATTGATTAGCGCATTTGCCGAACGATCGTTTCCCAGATCGCGTTTACGACCCTCGGGCGCTGATCGTTATTTTCCTCTTGCCATATGGTATGGGGAAAAGGCAGGTTATTATCTCTTGGTGAATACCCACTCGATTTTGCGGGTGGAACGATTGTCCATATTTCTTCGGGCGTATCCTCTTGTCTGTACTTTATCTCGGACGGCGGATCGGCTATGAAAACGACCGACCAACGCATAACACGTTTACAGTTTGATCGGTGCCGGTCTTTTGTGGTTCGGCTGGTTCAGTTAACGCCGCAGTGCACTTTCTGCAAACGCACTGGCGACAAACGCTTTGTCCGGCATTTGCCGCCGCCAGCGCAATGCCCTGGATCATTATCGACTGGCTGAAACACGGAAAACCTACCGTCGTCGGGCGATCTCGGGTGCAGTTTCGGGCTTGGTCGCCGTAACTCCGGCGACGGTTGTTACCGATATCAGCGCTGATCATCGGTCGATCGCCGAGTGGATGCCCTGATGGTTTGCGAAGTGAAAAAATTCTTCGGATATTGCACGCTCGACGTCTTGGAATACACGGATTCGGCGGCACGATCGGGGCAGTTTTGACGGGATCTTTGCAACAAGTCTGATAAATCCTGTATTTACAGCCGGCGGTGCAGCTGCGCGGTCGGACTGCTGGAAGGATACATTTCAACTGCTCAATCAGATGATCGGTATCAGGATAGCCGTCCTGCTCGCCGTTCTCGGCACTTACCTTATTCTAAAAGTTGTCGACCTTGTGATCGGGCTTCGCGTTAGCGAAGTGAAGAGGTCGCGGGACTCGTCTTACGCAGCGAGATCGCTTATGACCCACAGATGTTCACTTTCCGCTCACCATCGGCAAGTTTGTCGCTGGTGGTTTGGAGATCCGCAAATAATGGGGAACGACCTCGCATTTGACGCTAAATGACCTGTGTTAGCAATTAAGAAATACAGCGCAATTCCATGGTTGGATTGCGCTGTTTTTTTGTTTTGCGATAAGATTTCGGGGTGTTTACAAGATATGAATTTCAGGTAAATGAATTGTTTCACCGAAAACGACTCGATGAGTTTCTGTTCAACGAGTTCGGCTCGATGAGCAAGGCTTATCTCCGCAGGGTTGTGAAAGAAGGGTTTTGCGAGGTAAACGGATATGTAGAAAATACGGGCAAAACGCTGCGGACAAACGATTTTATCGAGATAACGGTAAACGACGACCAGAAGAAAGGGATGATGCCAGAAGAGATCCCGGTTGATATCGTTTACGAAGATGAGGCGATAATCGTCGTCGATAAAGCGGCCGGGATGCTTGTTCATCCGACAAATTATGAGCGAAACGGAACGCTGCTAAATGCACTTACTTTTTACGTCAACCGCGATAAGAAAAAAGGCGCCAAATTTATCAGACCGCATTTGATACACCGACTCGACCGTGAAACCTCGGGGTTAATGATCATCGGAAAGAATGCAAAGGTCTCAAAAATGATCTGCAGCCATTTTAGGCGGAGGCTGTTTGAAAAAAGTTATATTGCACTTCTTGAAGGTAACGTCGAATCAGAGCAAGGCACGATCAGCGCACCGATCGGACGCTATGATGAACTACGACGCTGGGATATAAAAGAAGACGGCAAAGAATCCGAAAGCAGATTCACGGTTTTACAGCGGCAAAACGGCCGTACGCTGGCAGAACTCGAACCCGTGACCGGACGCACAAACCAATTGCGGATCCACTGCGCGCATATCGGCCATCCGATCGTCGGCGATGAATGGTACGGCGGAAAAAAGTTTGAGCGGTTATGTCTCCACGCATCAAGAATTTCGTTTTGGCATCCCGATGGGAATAAAAAAATGACGTTCGAATCTGAAGATCCATCATTTTTGCCATAGTTCTGTAGTCACTATTCATTCAAACACAGCCCGCAAAAAAATCTTGTCTTTTCTTAACGCCTCTGATATAACGGTGCCACCTTAAACAAAATCGTGAAATTATCCTCAATTTTGCGGGAACACGTAAAAACTTTGCGGTCTATAAAAAGTAAAACACTTCCCGTGCTTACAATTACGGAGGTGCAAGATGAGATCGTTAATTCCGCTTTTCCTTCTGGCCGTTTTTATTTGTGTTCCGGTCAAGCTGCTTGGACAGAACTCGGGAACTTTGATCGGTCAGGTTTATGTCCGCATTCAAAACGAAAATACAAAAACTTCGCTCAATTATTCAGTCGAAAATAAATGTAAATCCGAACCGTGCGACCGGAAGGCGATAACATCCGTCGAACTCCGCTATGACGACAAATATCACGACAAGAGCTCGCTCGATGGGAAACGTGTTCTGCCGAATTCGAAAGATACGCTCAGTGGAGATGCGCTAAAAGCCTATTATGCCGATCCCTCGCGATATGCCTGGTTTGTACCCGGTGCTGATAATACACTCAAGATATCCGGTAAGGTCGATTACGCATTTTCCTGGGGGGATGAATGGAAATGCCGGAAAGAAAAGGAGAAAAAGAAGACGGCGATAATTTGCGAGGATAAAGACCCCTCGACATCAGAATACGATTTCTATGGACGCGTCGATATGGGGTTGAAATACGACTCGTTCTTTAAAAGCAAATTTGAACTTAAGGCGAATTACCGGCTCGATACAGTTTATGAAGATGAGATAAAACCTTCCCAGCTGCCCGAACTCAGGATCGGTGATCCGATCGAGAATTGTTTGAAACCGCCGTTTGTTATGCATCCCGGAAGAGATTTTTACAGCGGACTTTCCCAGCAGAATTTACAGCGTACGTGGGTTAACAATTACGGCAATTCAAATATTCCCGGATCGGACGGATATGTCAGAACTCCTGTTGCCTATGGTGCTTTTGTCGTGAAGGAGGGTACGGGAGAGATCATTTGGCTCGACATTCCGCAGCTTTCCGCGCCTTCATCGAACCTACTTTTCATACGGACCTCACTTCCGGCGGCGGTTGATCCGAAAGATTCCATTTATCTGATCGGTGTCAATGTCTTTGGTGAATCGTTTCTCGGAAGCAGACTAAATGATTCGGTAATAAGACCATACGGCGGCGGCTGTGAAGGCGGAATGACGCAGGCGACAAAATATGTTTTTGAGGGCCGAAGGCTCTGTGTCTGCGGCTGCTTTACCAAAGGCGACAAGCTGGATATCCAGGATCGGCTGACGGTCTTTACTCTAGACGGGAAAACGATCACACCTTCGTCGCTTGGCCCGACAACGGCAACATTTCTCATTCCTGAAGGAACTGCGCCCGGACTGCATAAGATCGGATACACAGACCCGGACGATGACAGATACATTCTCGACGAGATAGACTTCCGGGTTTTGAAGCTAAACGGAGCGATCGATCAATCAGCATTGTTGCGCGGAGAATCAACCACAATGCGGCTTCAGATACTCGGAACCGAAGACAAACTTCCTTTGCGGATCACAAATAAAACGCCGAAGATCATCGATATAACCGGCGGCGTTATGCAAACTACACCAACATCTGGCGGATCGGACAATAAGATCGAACGACAGGTAAAAGGGATTTCGCCCGGGAATTTTGCGATCGACTATTCGGTGGATTCCGCGCCGTGTCCTTGTTATGCAAGCGATTTCTAGGCGTTATTTATCCTTTTCAGCGAACTGATCGAGACATTTCGGGCACAGACAGTTGTCGAATTTCTGTTTAAGTTCCTGTCTCGATCGTTCGGTGAGGCTAACCTTCATACACCAGCAGCCTTTTAATGAAGCGCCGCAAATAAAATTCGCGCCGCAGGATTCGCAAACCGACGGATCTTTGTACCTGGGGGCGACAAATCCTGCTATGTTTTTTAATTTCATTTCCTAAAATGGCGCGGCTATTACCGATATTACCTGCTGGTGATAAACAACTGCCGCCTTATCCCTTTATGCTTTGTCTTCGATTTCAACCGCTTCAGAACTTTTAAGTTCGGTGTATGCATCGTGGAGATCGACCGGTTTACCGCGCCTGCGCAGCCTCATGTTCAGAAGTTCGACAAAAACCGAGAATGCCATAGCACCGTAAATATACCCCTTGGGGATCTCGACATGGAAGCTTTCCGCCGTAAGCGTAAATCCGATCAAAAGCAGAAATGCGAGTGCAAGCATCTTGACGGTCGGATGTCTTTCAACAAATTGTCCGATCGGATTTGCAAAAAACATCATCGCGACTATAGAAATCACAACCGCAACTATCATCACCCAAAGTTCCTTGACCATTCCGATCGCAGTTATAACCGAATCGAGCGAAAAGACCATGTCGAGCAAAGTTATCTGAACGATGACACTCGCAAAGGATGCATACACCCTATTTGACTGATGGCCCTGTTCGCCCTCGAGCGAACCGTGGATCTCGTGTGTGCTTTTGCCTATCAGAAACAATCCGCCGATCAGCAAGACAAGATCGCGTCCCGAGAAGGAATGACCAAAGAAAGAAAACAGAGGATATGTCAGTCCGATGATCCACGAGAGCGAAAAGAGCAGGATCACGCGCATTACCAGCGCCAGCGAAAGACCAATAAACCGGGCTTTTGCTTGCTGCTCTTTGGGCAGTTTCCCTGAAAGGATCGAAATGAAAATTATATTGTCGATCCCCAAAACAAGCTCGAGAACCGTCAAAGTCAGCAGGGCGATCAAAACTTCAGGGCTTGCCAGGAATTCCATAGCGTCGGTTAACTTCGAAAACTAAAAGTTAAAGGCATATCCAACGGAAATTATGATGTTGCCGGTCTTATTGCTGCCGTTTAAAACCGTATCTTTTTGAATATTGAGAATTCCTCTCGATATTCTTCCGTCGATCAGAAAGTAATTCTTCCCTGAAGGGATTTCAATTCCGCCGCCGCCTGTGAAGCCGAAATTGTTCTTGTTAACCTCGTCCTTTATGTCGGTGTCCGCATCGAACGGGATCGGTGGGACCGGATTTCCGTTTGGCGGAAGCAGGAGCGGATTTTGACCGTTCCGGTCCAAATACAGAGTACTGCTTCCTTCGGTTATTGTTTTGGCCGTGACAAGCCTTCCGTAAAATACGCCGCCGTTGATGTAAAACTTGGGTTTATCTTTCTTCCCGAACTTATATTTCATCAATACAGGCGTTTCGATATAATTTAAAACCGCTGTGTTTTTGAAGTCGCCGTAGTAATACACGCCGTTTGGCA
The DNA here is from genome assembly GCA_041394785.1 of Pyrinomonadaceae bacterium. Lineage (GTDB taxonomy): Bacteria > Acidobacteriota > Blastocatellia > Pyrinomonadales > Pyrinomonadaceae > Aridibacter. The sequence continues at coordinate 815,827 of JAWKHO010000001.1, forward strand.
AAACCGGCAAGCCCGGCAAGGGCCGCGTGATCGGCTGGATTCCTTCCCGTTTGCCGCCTTGTCCGGCGAAATTAACTTCCGGCTGTACGGAAAACTTTTTGGTTATACCGATCTCAACAAACGCGCCAAAATTGGGAGCAAGACGAGATTGATAGTCGCGGCTCAATTCGTTGTCGCTGTCGCCGCTGAGTTTGGGGATGCTGATTCCTCCCTTGAATCCGACATAATTTTCTTTTTCATCTTGTGCAGAAACGGATATGCACAGAACTAAAGAAGATAAAAGAAAGAACAAAATTTTCCTTTTCATTGGCTTAAACCTCTCGTTGATTTTCTACAAAACTACTTTTGATAAACGATTCTGCCGTTTACGATCGTCGCGACCGTTGCGCCCGTAAAGCTTCTTCCGCCGAACGGGGAATTTTTGGATTTCGAACGAGTATCGGCAAGATCATATGTCCATTCGAGGTCGGGATCGATGATCGTTACATCCGCGATCGAGCCGGGCACAAGCGTGCCGCGGCCGTCTAACCGAAAGATCTTTGCCGGATTTGAAGAATACATTTCCACAAGCCGCGCAAGATCTATAACTCCTTTATGTACAAGTTCTTCCATCGTCAAACCTAATGCGGTGTCTAAACCTGTGATCCCAAACGGAGCACGGTCATATTCAAGTGCTTTCTCATCCACGTGGTGCGGCGCATGATCGGTTGCGATCGCGTCTATCGTTCCGTCTTTGATACCTTCGATAACTGCCTCGAGGTGTTCTTCCGATCGAAGCGGCGGCGCCATTTTTGTATTTGTGTCGTAGCCTTCAACGGCTCTATCGGTAAGCGTAAAATGATGCGGCGTTACCTCACAGGTTACATTAACCCCTTCGTGCTTTGCTCTTCTGACCGCCTCGACCGCCCCCGCGGTTGAAATATGCGCGATGTGGATGTGCGCGCCGGTTTCTTTGGCGAGCAGTATGTCGCGAATCGCATCGTTGTCTTCCGCCGCTGCCGGCATACCCTTTAATCCGAGCAGGAGCGAAACTTTCCCTTCGTGCATCACGCCGCCGGCCGAAAGAGATTTGTCTTCGCAGTGATCGACGACAGGTAGATCGAAATCCTTTGCGTATTCCATCGCGCGGCGCATCATTCCGGCATTTGGAACGGGCCGTCCGTCGTCAGAAACAGCGACCGCCCCGGCGGCTTTCATTTCTCCCATTTCGGCAAGCTCTTCGCCGCCCGAGCCCTTTGTTATCGCGCCGACCGGAAAAACGTTTGAATATCCGGCGTGTTCGGCCTGTTCGATCATAAAACGCGTTATTGCGGCGTTATCGTTGATTGGATTTGTGTTCGGCATCGGGCAAACGCTTGTAAAACCGCCTGCTGCCGCCGCCGCGCAGCCCGTTGCGATCGTTTCTTTATGTTCCTGTCCGGGTTCGCGAAGATGTACATGGAGATCGATAAACCCCGGGGCGACAAGTAATCCGCTTGCGTCAAAGATCTCCGCGTCCTTCGGCGCTTCCTCATTCTGCCGAAGCCATGCCGAAACCCGGCCGTCTTCGATCAGGACATTCATGCCGGTATTTTCTTTTCCGATCGGGTCGATAAGGTGACCGTTTTTTATTAAAAGTTTTGTCATAAATAAACTAACGACTAATATTTATCGATCTCAGTTAAATCGAATCAACAGCGATAAGTATCCTTATCACATTCAAAGTAGAAACTAGCCTGAATATTCCCCGATCACTTCGATCTTCCCAACTATATTTCTGTTGAATTCTCCAAGGTCTTCCGCCGGGATCCAATATTCCTCGTGTCTTCTTCCGCCGACAATGTGGACTTCGTAAGCCTCGAGAAAGGCTTTTTTTACAGAAAATTTTGTAACAAACCCAAGTTTGTCTGGATTGTGTTTTGCGTTCCAATCACGTGCTATCTGTGTGGCATACTCTTCATTAAGTACCGGATAGAATATCGGCTGTTCAGGAAGACGCGGTGGAAAACTAGTGAAATTGCTATCTTCGATCAATACGAGTTCATTTTTCCCGACCGGGCGATAAAGTACAACGGTTTCCATAAATTTCAACTATCTTAAACGAAAAAAATATAAAAGAAAAAAGCGTGTCCTGAATATGAAAAAAGTCCGAGAAGCGGACAAATTCAATAGCGTCGGGAGGATCCCCGCTTAAGAGTGGAAAAGTAGTGACGACATTGTATGTGTCGGATTTGGAATGGTTCCGTTTGTCCCATTCAGGAACAGTTGGATACTCACTGAAAAGAAGCCGTCTGAAAAGCGTAGCGCCGTCGTCCCGACGGCTGTCATGAGAGCGTCTCGCTCTCATTCGGCTTAACAATTTGCCGCATTGGCGGCGGCAAGATGCCGCCGCCACAGCCACCGAGACGGTGGCGCTACGCTTTTCAGACAACCTCATTAAACTGTTCGCTTTAAGCTTAGATATTGGTCATCGGATCAACGCCCACTCGCGCGTTTCTTCGCAGGAGAATAGTGGATTTCCTAATTTAACCGGACCTTGATCGTATAATCCGCCGACGGGTGAGCGACTACGTAAATAAAATAATCAGCCGTTTCAGGTATCTTTCCGGTCCAGCGTGTGCCTTCTTCGGTTGCTTCACCAAAACCTACCGATTCGCCGTCGAAAAAACTCGCCGATGTGCTGACCGAAAATTCGGCGCGGTTTCCTTCATCTTCTTTCCAGGAGATCTCGACCGTCATCTTCTGACCTTTTATTGCTTTAATGACATAAGCATCATGCGCTTCACCGCCGATAAAACCATTTTCGGCGACTCCCGAGGTGAGCCGAAAGGGTGAACGGTCGGTTTCCTGCGCAATTGAATATCCGGTACAAACCGAAAGGACGATCGCTGCAAAACAAAGCTTAATCATTTTCACATTTCTCGACTTCATAAATTTACTTACACTATCTGATTTCGTTATCGCAGCGATAAGACGTGTTTATCAATAAAAGGGTTGAATGTAAATTCAATGATTTTTTGGCGACCGGAATTTTGATCCGCCCTTTTTCGCGGCATCCCTTAAAAAGGTGGGTTAAGCGGATCAGCGTCCAATTCTTCGGCATCAATCTAGATCTTCTTTTGAAACAGTGATCGATGAGATATATGCACCCGCGGTGTATTTTGTCGTCGAGTATTCATCTGCAGGGTAATCGCCGGCTGACACATCTTCATCGGCATTTTCCGCAGGGTTTATCGTAAACGAATAGGCTGGCGGTCCGTTTTCAAACCACGCATGCTCACTCGCGTCATATTCCCAGAGTTCGATCTTTGTAACTCTGCCAAAAGCTTTTTCGGCGTCGGCGACAGTAGAACCGACACCGATTCCTTCCGCCGTTTTGTACGGCGCAGAATCATTTGAGATCTCGATGCGTTCGATCTTTGCGGAATCGTCGATCGCAACTCTGCCATCATCATCGCTTTCGGCATTTTTCTGATCGGTCGAAAAACGGATAAGAAGTTTGTCCTTGTCAGTAACCTCTATCCATATACCTTCTTCTCCGTAATCGAATTGATTGAATTCAGCACCTTTGAATACTTTCCGCGCCTCACCGATCGTCATTCCGATCTTTGTATCGCCAACCGAATTTGTTGTGATCAGGTAGTTTGTCTGTCCAAAGACAGTGCCTGCGAATGCGCCGAAACTGATAAAAAACACTGCCGCGGCGAATGCCGACAGCACTGGAAGTTTTTGCTGCAGATTATTCATTTATGTTCGCTCCGGGATCGATAAAAATAATACTTCAGAAAATATATACCAGAACTTCTGACGGGAATGGGAATGAGGTTTGCCAAAAAAATTTACTCTGATGCTTTTCCGCCGGTTGCCAGATAAAGCACCGCCATTCTCAGTGTCACTCCGTATTTTACCTGAGCGAGGATCCTCGAGCGAGAACTGTCCGCTACATCGGAAGCGATCTCAATGCCGCGGTTCATCGGTCCGGGATGTAGAACGATCGCATCTTTTCTTGCGCGGTCGAGGCGCTCCTGTGTCAGACCGTAATGGATAGCATATTCGCGAAGCGTCGGGAAAAATGCCGAATCCTGTCGTTCTTTTTGAATTCGCAGGATCATTACAACATCCGTATCTTCAATGGCTTCTTCTACATTCGGCGCGACAAGCAGGCCTTCTTCAACAAGTGACTCGAACTCCGGCGGAACCAAGAGTGCGCGGGCCGGCGACGCGAACCGAAGCTCCGAGTTTTGTAAGGAGATGTATGTCTGAACGCGCCACACGCGAGTGAAGTATATCGCCGAGATCGCAACTTTGAGTCCTTCAAAAGATCCCTTTGTTCACGGGATCGTCATCGCATCGAGAAGCGCCTGCGTCGGATGTTCGCTGAACTCCGTCACCGGCATTGACGACTGCCGCACGGCTGATCTTGGCGAGCCGATGCGGAACACCGGCGCTGAATGTCTGACAACAATACAATCCGGCGACATCGTGTCGAGCGTCAAAGCAGACGTTTCAGCCTTTTGAAACACTTGATGTGGAGACACTTACGTTTACGGCGTCGGCGGAAAGACGCTTGGCGGCAAGCTCGAATGATGTTCTTGTTCTTGTGGAAGCTTCAAAAAAAAGATTGATGATCGTTTTCCCTCGCAAAGTCGGAACCTTCTTTATATCGCGGTCAGAGATCTCACGAAAATTTTCTGCAGTGTTCAGGATCCCGAGGATCTCTTCAGGTGAAAGATCGCGGATGCCGAGTAGGTCTTTGCGCTGAAATGGTTTTTCCATAACAATTTCTGATGCTAACTTGATGCGCTGCTTACAAAAAAAGCAAGGCGTCCAGGCCTTGCTTAAAATTATTCGGTCGGCAAAACATATATTCCGACGGCTTCCTTGTCGTCAAACTCCTTCAGCATAACCTTGATGATCTCGCTTTTCGCCGTCGGCACGGTTCTGCCGATATAGTCTGCATGGATCGGAAGTTCACGGTGTTCGCGGCCGCGGTCGATCAAAACGGCGAGCTGAACCTTCTGCGGTCTTCCGAAGTCCATCAATTGATCAAGCGCCGCGCGGATCGTCCGGCCGGTGTACAAAACGTCATCGACAAGTATTATCTTCTTACCGTCGATATCCGTATTCAACTCGGTGCGGTTTACAACCGGATTTGCACCGACGGTCGAAAGATCATCGCGATAGAGTGTAATATCCAATATTCCAAACAGCGGTCTCGTACCTTCGATTTCGGCTATCTTATCAGCCAGCGTTTCAGCAAGCGGGACACCCCGGCGGCGGATCCCGACAAGATAAAGATTCTCGGCACCCTGATTTTCTTCGACGATTTCCGATGCGAGTCTCGACATCGCACGGTTAATGCGAGCGCTGTCCATAATTATCGCTTTTTCGATAAGATTTATCTCTGACATATCCGTTGGCAAATCGTAGCAAACGACGGCTTAAAGTTCAAAGATAAAGACCGCGAGTTTTTACTTTTCAAACTAATAATTTACCATCCAATTGGATCACCGATGTCTAAACTTTACAAAAACTTACTGCGGCCGCTGCTGTTTCGGTTTCCAGCCGAAACGGCGCATGAGTTCGGAATATCGGCGCTCAAGAAAGGCCTCGGCCCGAAATTTGTCCAAAACGCAGCCCGTAAGCGTTTAGCGGTAATCGGTTTTGGCGAACTCAGCAGATTCGGTCTGCGGTTTTCAAACCCTCTCGGGATGGCGGCCGGTTTTGACAAGAACGGCGTCGTCGTAAACCAGCTTGCTTCGCTGGGATTCGGTTTTGTTGAGGTCGGAACTGTAACTTATGAACCGCAGCCGGGAAATGAAAAACCGCGCTTGTTTCGCCTGCCCGCCGATCAGGCGCTGATAAACCGCCTCGGATTTAATAATCAGGGGACCCGCACCGTTATTGATCGGCTAAAGCAGATCGATCCGCAATGTGTTTTAGGGGTTAATATCGGAAAGAACAAAGACGTTCAAAATGAGGACGCGATCGAAAATTACCTGAAAAGCTTTGATCCGGCGTTTGAGGTTGCGGATTATATTGCCGTAAACGTTTCGTCCCCAAACACGCCAAACCTGCGCGAACTTCAGAAAGCTGAAAATCTGGAGGAATTGCTTCGCAGCCTGCAGAAGCGAAACAGCGAGCTTTCAGATAAAGGAGATTCTGGCGAAGCCGCAGAACGAAAACCGCTTCTCGTGAAGATCGCCCCCGATCTTGAAGACGCGGATATTGAATCGGTCACCGATATTGCACTACGCCTTGAGATCGCCGGGATAATCGCGACAAATACGACCATCGGCAGAAATGATCTGAAGACCGATCCGGATGTAGTAAGTAAGATCGGAGGCGGCGGTTTGAGCGGCAAACCGATCGAACGGCGCTCAAACGAAGTTATCAGAAAGATCTATCGCTATTCACAGGGAAAAATTCCGATAGTTGGTGTCGGCGGGGTGTTTACGGCCGAAGATGCATTTGAAAAGATCTGTGCGGGCGCATGCTTGATCCAGGGATACACCGGATTTATTTATCAGGGAATTTCCTATGCAAAAGAAATAAATGAAGGGCTTTTGGACATACTGAAGAAAAAGGGATTTGGAGATATCGATGAAGCGGTTGGAAGCGGAGCGGGGAGTTGAAATTATGAAATTGAGAGTTTTGATCGCATCGTGTCTTTTGCTTCTGCCCGCGGCTTCATTGCAGGTTTTCGCGCAGAAACCAAAGCGTATCGTGAGGGACAATCTGATAATTTCGGACGCACTGCCGAAAATCAAAGTAAAGGTAAGCGACAATTTCAAATATGTCGGCAAGTTCAATTTTAAGATCCGCAATGTTGCGGCCGGCGAGAGACTGGTTTTTATCGAATCGAAGGATAAAAACGTCAAGCGTTTGTTTATCGCACAGTTTGAGGGATTTATGCCGCATATCGATGACTTTTACAGGTACAGTTTTGAAAACGCGTTGGATCTCGGAGGATTCAAATTTCGGCAAAACACATACGCTTACAGCAACAAAACAGCGCGGACCGAAAATCCGGCAGGCGAAGGCGTTCTGACCGAAGATTTTTTGAAAGGAAGCGGCTATGAGCTCGAAGACGAACTTATGATGTCGCGTTTCGTCACCGTTGCGGGTGACGATAAGAAACACGAATTGATACTCTATTATCTCGAAAACGTTTCGGAGACGGGAGCCGCACTGAAAGATCTTTACAAAAATGATGAACCGACGGATATTTGGATCGAAATTTCAAAAGGTCTGAAGGCGCGTTCGCTCGCATCTTTCACCGTGCGGTGAGGCTGTTTAGGGTGCCGCTTCGGTTTGACACCAAAGTTGCAAAGGTTATAATTGTTTCCTTTGTATTTACGCTATTTGAAACCTTGATCTATCCTGTTAGCAATGATCGTAGATTTGACAAAAATTGAGAATTCTCAGATCGAGTTTGAGCTCGAAATTAAACCTGAGGAAATCGACTTTGAAAACGAGTTTGCGAGGTCTCAAAAGGAGATCACATTTAGCGGGAAACTCGATAATCGCGAGGTCTGGGCGGTCGTCGAAGGAGTTATCCGCGCCGAACTCGAACTTGCATGCAGCCGCTGCCTTTCTTGGGTAACAAAAAGCTTTGAGATCCCGATGGAATCGGCTTTTATCACAGCCGAAAACTTTACGGAAGATCGTGAGGTCGAACTTGAAGTGGAAGGGCTCGAAGTAACGTTATTTGAGGGAAACAAGATAGATCTGGTGGAAGTTGCTGAAGAGCAGATACTGCTGGCAATTCCACCTCAGATCCTTTGCAAGGAGGATTGCAGAGGACTCTGCATTAAGTGCGGACTTAATAAGAATTCGGGAGGCTGCAAATGCGATGATGAAGAAATCGATTCACGCTGGTCGGCACTCAAAAAGTTAAAAATTAATAATGAAAAATAAAAACAAGAAGATCTTCTTGTTTTTCTATTTTGATAGGAGTAAGAAATGCCAAATCCAAAACGTAGACATTCAAAAGCACGCACGAGAAAACGCCGTGCACATGATGCGCTGAAACTGCCGGAATATTATCTTGATAAGGATTCGGGTGAGCCGATGCAGCCGCACCGTATCGATCCGAAAACAGGTATGTACAAGGGTCGCAAGATCCTTGATGTAAAAGAAGAAGTCTAAGGGACATAACGGGAAGTTCGCTGAAAGTTAGCGAAGAGTTGACTGAGTTTAAAAATTACATGCGGCGTAAAGCCGCGGTCGACTCAGAAAAACTCGGTAAACTTTGCAAACTCGGTTAACTCGATAAACTTTTTTATATGAACGCAGGAATCATCAGTACGGGTCATGATTATCCGGAAGGTGTCTTAACAAACGCCGATCTTGAGAAGATCGTCGAAACATCTGACGAATGGATCACGAGCCGAACCGGGATCAAGCAGCGCAGAAAGGCGGCGGACGATGAATACACTTCGCAGTTTGCTGTACGAGCCGCGCAAAAAGCGCTCGATAAAGCAGACATCGGCGTCGAAGATATTGAGATAATTGTCTGCGCTACCACTTCTCCCGACCAAATACTTCCGTCCACAGGCTGTCTTATCCAGAAAGAAATCGGCGCGGTAAACGCCGCCGGAATGGACGTATTTGCGGCATGTTCGGGGTTTCTTTACGGGATCACGATGGTTGAATCGATGATCCGCACAGGACAAATAAAAAATGCTTTGGTGATCGGTGCCGAGGTTTTGACCAAGTACGTCGATTACACCGATCGTTCCACTTGTGTGATCTTTGGTGACGGAGCCGGAGCCGCAGTTCTCGGACCTGTTGAAGAAGGGAAAGGTATTCTTGCGACCAAAATAATGTCCGACGGACGTTTTGAAGAGCAGCTTTATTCTCCCGGCGGCGGAACGAAACTCGGGACGACTCACGAGACCATCGATAACCGCGATCATTATTTCAAAATGAAAGGCAATGAACTCTTCAAGGTTGCCGTACGGTCGATGGCCGGGATCTCGCAGGAAATTCTTGAAAAAGCCGGATACACGGTGGATGATCTCAAAATGGTAATCCCGCACCAGGCAAATCAGCGGATTACGGATGCGGTTGCCTCGCGGTTAAATGTTCCGGAAGAAAAGGTTTATTCAAACATTGCACAGCACGGAAATACGTCGTCCGCGTCGATACCTATCGCGCTTGACGAGTGTCTGAGAGACGGGAAGATCACGGAGGGAGATCTGGTGCTGATGACCGCATTTGGTGGCGGTGCAACCTGGGGCGGAACGCTCGTAAGATTTTAGTTATTTGAAATGGGGAAAACCGCATACATTTTTCCGGGACAAGGCAGCCAGACGGTCGGGATGGGACAGGATCTGTTCAACAATTTTCCGGCATCAAAAGCCGCGTTCGAGCAGGCGAATGACGCGCTTGGTTTTTCACTCTCGGACATGTGTTTTTCGGGAACAGAGGAAGATCTGGCCCTTACGGCAAATACACAGCCGGCTATTCTGACGACATCTGCGGCAGCGTTTTCTGCAATGCTTGCCGAAGGTTTTCCGAAACCTGATTATGTTGCCGGGCACAGCCTTGGAGAGTATTCGGCGCTTGTTGCCGCCGGTTCGGTTAATTTGGCGGACGCCGCAAGAATGGTCAGAAATCGCGGAACTTATATGCAGGATGCGGTACCGGTTGGCGTCGGTTCAATGGCAGCGATAATCGGGCTGGATCTGCAGTCGGTGGAAAAAGGATGCGCTGAGGCGGCTGAAGGACAGATTTGTTCGCCTGCTAATATCAATTCTCCAAGGCAGATCGTTATCGCCGGGGATACCGATGCGATCGACAGGGCGTGCGAGATTCTCAAAGAAAGCGGTGCAAAAAGGGCGATCAAACTCAACGTATCAGCTCCATTCCACTGTGCGCTGATGAAGCCGGCGCAGGAAAAATTAGCAGTAGATTTAGACGAAATTAACTTCGCTGATCTAGAATTTCCGATAGTTGAGAACGTTTCGGCCGAGGAAAATTCCAGCGGCGGAAGAGTCAGTGAGGCACTTACTTTACAGGTTTCGTCTCCTGTAAAGTGGCTGCAATCGGTGGAATATCTTGTCGGGAAAGGCGTCGATACCTTTGTTGAGGTGGGTGCCGGAAAGGTTTTAAGCGGTTTGGTAAAGCAGATCGATCGCGATGTTCGCTGTTTGAATGTTGAAGATTCGGAAAGTTTGAGAAATACTATAAATTCATTATAAGAAACTAGGAGAAAATATGTCAGAAGTTCAAGAAAAAATTAAACAGATAATTGTTGACGAACTGGGCGTTGATGAAGCGGAAGTAACTGAAAACGCTCGCTTTATCGAAGACTTAGGCGCGGATTCTCTGGATCTCGTAGAACTCGTTATGCGTTTTGAAGAGGAGTTTGATATTGAAATTCCGGATGAGGACGCCGAGAAGATCCAGGGCGTAAAAGACGCGTATGCCTACGTTGAACAGCAAAAAGGTTAGTTTTAGATCCAATTTCGGCGGATAAGGAATTTTTGCAGAAAATATTCGTTATCCGTCTTTCCATTTTTTGGCAGTAAAAAAATATGAAACGTCGTGTTGTAGTTACAGGTCTTGGATTGGTTACCGCGTGCGGAAACGATGTCGAATCCACATGGAACGCGCTGATGAACGGCGAAAGCGGTGCGGACTATATCAGGAAATTTGATACCGAGGATTTTAACGTAAAGTTTGCGTGTGAAGTAAAGGATTTTGACGAACTTCAATACATCGAAAAGAAAGAAGCACGACGAATGGGCGCATTTACGCATTTTGCTATTGCTGCATCGGATGAGGCGGTAAGAGACAGCGGACTCGTAATTGACGATTCAAATGCGGAAATGGTCGGGACGTATATCAGCTCGGGAATTGGTGATTTCTGGGCGATCGAACGGGAGCACGACAAACTCCTTAAATCCGGTCCCGGAAGAGTTTCACCGTTCTTTATCGTATCTGCTATCGTCAATCTCGCTTCGGGAAATGTTTCCATTAGACACGGGGCTAAGGGACCGAATTCGGCAACGGCAACAGCGTGTTCCGCAGGTGCGCATGCGATCGGCGACAGTTTCAGAATTATTGAGCGCGGCGATGCGGATGTAATGATCTGCGGAGGTGCGGAAAGTGCCATAACACCGATGTCGGTCGCAGGATTTGCGTCGATGCGGGCGCTTTCGACCAGAAACGACAGTCCGAAAACCGCATCTCGACCGTTTGATCTGGAACGTGACGGATTTGTCATCGGCGAAGGCGCAGGGCTGATGATCCTCGAAGAACTCGAACATGCGAAGGCGCGCGGTGCAAGGATCTATGGTGAGATCGTCGGATACGGGATGAGCAGCGACGCTTTTCACGTAACGATGCCTGACGAAACGGGTTCCGGGGCGATCCGCGTAATGCAAAAAGCGATCGCCGATGCCGGTATTTCAGCCGATGAAATTGGCTATATCAATGCACACGGCACTTCTACGCCGTATAACGACAAATTCGAAACTCTTGCAATAAAGCAGGTGTTTGGCGAAAAAGCGAAATCGATCCCGGTCAGTTCGACAAAGTCGATGACGGGACACGCGCTAGGCGCTGCCGGCGGGATCGAAGCGGTTTTCGGGATCAAAGCCATTGTTGAAAATACGCTTCCGCCGACGATCAACTACACGACGCCGGATCCGGATTGTGATCTTGATTACATCCCGAACAAACCGAGGGAAGCAAAGGTAAATTATGTGCTGTCTAACAGTTTCGGTTTTGGCGGTACAAATGCCTGCCTGATTTTCAAGCGCTACGAAGAGTAAGTTGAACATAAGCGTTTCACGCGGGCTGCGCTTGAAACGCTTTTGTTTTGTCGTCGAAATGAATAGCCATTCATTTCGACGCTAGAAATTATCTCCGTGACGTTTTACAATGGGATTAGAACAATAATTAAAAAACTAAAAGACAAAATTTATTACTTATGAAAATTATAGTTTTGATGAAACAGGTCGCTAATAAAGACGCTGTTTTGCGAATTCGGGGTGACGAAAAATGGATCGACGAATCCGATATTTCGCAGCAGACAAATGAGTCGGACGGATATGCGCTTGAAGAGGCGCTGCGTCTGAAGGAAGCCAAAGGTGAAGGCGAGGTGATCATTTGTACGCTCGGAAAAGCCGGTGCAAAAGCTGTGATAAAAGACGGATTGGCCCGCGGCGCCGATCGCGGGATCCATATCATCGTTGAAGATGAAAATGCCCTGTCGCCTTTTCAGATCGCAAAAACGATCGCCGATGCGATCCGCGAAGAAAATGCCGACCTCGTTTTCGGCGGGCTGCAGTCTGACGACGCGAGCTACGGTCAAACCGGCGTGATCCTTGCTGAAATGCTCGGAATTCCGCATGCGACGATCGTTATCGAACTCGACCGCGAAAGCTTGAGCGGTAATTCGATCCGGATCAAACGGGAACTTGAAAGCGGCTGGTATCAATGGTTTGAGTATCAGACTCCGGCACTCATGACGATCCAGTCAGGTATTTCGCAGATCCGTTATGCGTCGCTCAAAGGGATCATGGCGGCGAAAAAGAAAGAGATCCGGGAAGTAACTCCCGAGATCGAGAGTTTCGGTTCTGCTCAGAAGCTTAAGCGGGTTTATCTGCCACTTAAAACAAAACAGACGCAAATGCTCGGAAACGGCGACGCAAAAGCGGGCGCGGGCGAACTTGTTGAGAAACTAAAAACGGAGGCGAGGGTTTTATAATGATTTTAGTATTTATCGAACACAAAGATTGCGTCTTAAATAAAACTTCGCTTGAAGCGATCGCGGCGGCTCAGAGCATCGGAAAAGATCTCGGATTGGGGATCACCGCGGTTATACCGTGCGACAAAGACTGTGCGCTCGCCGAAGAAATATCACAGTATGCGATCGAAAAGGTCATAGTTGCGAAAAATGAAAAACTCGGAACATATACGCCTGACGGATATGCCGATGCCTGGGAAGCGATAATTAAGAGTGAAAATCCGCAGTACATTGTAATGTCGCACACATATCAGGTTCGGGATTTTGCACCGAAAGTTGCCGCAAGATTTGGCAGAGAAGTGGTCGGCGACGTGATCCGCTATTCAAATGATGGCGGGGATCTGACCTTTACCCGCCGGATCTTTCTCGGAAAACTCGATGCAGATGTTTCTCTTGAGGGCGATGCACCGTATTTTGTTACATTTCAATCAGGTGCCTTCCGCGGTGATAATGCAGAAAAGGGAAGCGCGGCTGTAGAATCTGTTGATGTGAATGTCGGCGAAATTCGTATGAAACCGGAAGAACCGTTCCAGGAAGCAAAGGCATCCGTAGATCTGACAAAATCCGAGATCATCGTCGCCGTCGGACGCGGAATAAAATCCGAGGAAAACATTGCAGTTGCGCAGGAACTGGCCGACGCACTCGGCGCCGATCTGGCGGCGTCTCGTCCGATCTGCGACAGCGACTGGCTGCCGATAGACCGGCAAATAGGTTCTTCCGGTCAGACCGTCGCGCCGAAGCTGTATATTGCATTGGGAATATCAGGCGCGATCCAGCATATCGTCGGCATGAAGAACGCTTCGACGATCGTTGCGATAAACAAAGACTCGGAAGCTCCGATCTTTGATATCGCGGATTACGGGATCGTGGGAGATCTGTTCGAAGCCGTTCCGGTATTGGTTGAAGAGATCAAAAAAGCCAAAGCATGATCCGGAAAAGCTAGTTGTAAATTGAGACCGGCGCGGCGTGATCCGTTCCGGTCTCTTTTTGTAATCAGGCTGAAACGGGTTTTATGATCATTTTTAGTCATTGAAATAATGCACTCAATACTCTATTGTAGTGCTCAAAACAGATAATGAATCCTCATCCCGTTAAAAGATGGCTTTAGAACCAGACGACTGGATGCTCGTAAAGGAATTGCTTGGCAGATCACTCGATCTCGAACCCGGGTTTCGGGCGGAGTTTCTAAAAGATTCCGGTGCGAAAAAAGAGATTGTTAAAGAGGTGATCTCGCTGCTTGAATACGAGGAGGAATCCGAAGAGTTTTTGTCGGTTGCCGCCTCGGGATTCATAGTTTCCGAAACCGCGGCAGAGGACGCGGGGGAATCACCCATTGAGAAAGAGATCGGGGTTTACAAGGTCATCGACGAACTCGGTCATGGCGGGATGGGCGCCGTTTATCTGGCCGAAAGAATTGACGGAAAATTTGACCAGCGTGTGGCGGTCAAGATGCTCAGACGCGAATTTAACACCGCCGCGATCAGAAGACGATTTAAGAAAGAGCGCGAAATTCAGGCTTCTTTGGTCCATCCGAATATCGCGCATTTGCTCGATGCCGGAACTACCGAAGACGGGGTACCGTACATTGTGCTCGAATATATCGAAGGCGATCCCGTTGATGAGTATTGCGAAAGAAACAAACTCACACTCAATCAGCGTCTCAAGTTATTTAACCGCATCTGTGATGCAGTCGCCTTCGCACACCAAAAACTTATAGTCCATCGTGATCTCAAACCTTCAAATATCCTGATAACAAAAGATGGTGAGCCGAAACTACTGGATTTTGGCATCTCCAAGCTGCTCGATGAAGAAATAGATCAGGCTCATACGATAACGAGCCTCGGGGCGATGACACCGGAATATGCGAGCCCCGAGCAGGTAAACGGAGAAAGCGTCACAACGTCTACGGACATATACAGTCTCGGAGTGATCCTGTACGAATTGCTGACCGGAAGGCGTCCGTTTACGCATACGAAAGGAAATCCGGCGGAAATCTATCGGGCGATAAAGGAGGATACACCCGAAAAACCGAGTCAGGCAGCGCTTTCTTCATCTGAGAACACCGATCCAGCTGGCGGAAAAACCCCGGGAACTAGCCAATTACCGGGTGATACGAGAAAGTCTGACGGGAAGAATACCAATGTGCTCGCGGGCGGAATGTCTTCGGCATCGTCCGGTGTCAATCCGAAACTGCTGAGCGGCGATCTCGACAATATTATCTTATATGCCCTTCGAAAAGATCCGGATCGCAGGTTCTCCACCGTGGACCAGTTTTCTGCAGATATTTGGCGGTATATAGACGGGATGCCGGTATCTGCGCGGCCGAGTACGTTTCTTTACCGTTCTTCTAAGTTTATAAAGCGTAACAGCTTTGCGGTCAGCGTTGCAGTGCTGGTTTTGGCGGTAATGATCGCCGGAATAATTGCGACGGCCTGGCAGGCAAGAATAGCAAATGCAGAAAGAGATAATGCCCGAAGCGAAGCGGCAAAGGCAGTAAAGATAAACGCGTTTCTTCAGAACGTGCTGAATTTTTCAAATCCGCACTGGCTTTCCTCAAATCCTGAAAAAAACCGAAATGCGACGGTATCTGAAGCGATCGATGCCGCGGTGAAGAATATCGATGAGGAACTAAAGGGTGAGCCCGAAATTCAAGCCGAAGTTCGGTTCACGATCGGAAAGACGTACTTTGGGCAGGGGAGGATCGCCGATGCCGAAAAGATCCTTCGCAAGGCAATGGAACAATTTGCCGAAACACAGGGACAGGACAGCGAGCGCGTAATGCAGGTCAGCGTCATTCTTGCGGATTCGCTGTATCTAAAAGGGGATTATCCCGAAGCCGAAAAATACTACCGTCGCGCTATCGAATATTTTCAGAGAGAAACGGAAAAAAAGGATAACCCCGGAAGATGGTTCGCGATCGCTTCAAATGATCTCGGCAACATCACGATCAATCAGGGAAAGATCACTGAGACAGAAAAGCTTTACGGCGATGCCCTTGCGGCCGCCCGAAAGCTGAGCGATGAAGACCGATGGATAGTTCCGATCGTTTTGGCGAATATCGGAATGCTGAATCTGAATCGCGGCGACTTCAAAAATGCAAAAGAACGGTTTCTGGAAGCGGAGAAGATACTAAAAGGTCTTTCAGCAGAACCGAAGTTTGAATATGCAAATGTTCTGAAGTATCTCGGGCGGAGCAGTAAAATGAGCGGAAATTATCAGGAAGCCGAAACGGAGTTTTTACAGGCGTATGAAATCTTTGTCAAAAACGTCGGAGAGGAACACCAGTACACGGCACAGGCACTAACTGAGTTGGCGGATGTTTATTACCTGCAGGAAAAGTATGACAAGGCGGAGAAGAAGATCAGAGACGCGATGACGATCCAGAACAGGAAGTTAAAAGACGATCACTGGGATGTGACCGTTTCTAAATCTGTTCTCGGAAAGATCCTGACAAAAACAAATCGCGTCGCCGAAGGCGGCAAAGTGCTAACCGAAGCGCTTGATACCCAGAAGAAGATCAACAAGACTCAAAACCCGGTCGTCGCCGAAACAAAAATTTCGCTCGCCGAAAACTACATCTCGCAAAAACGCTACCGGGAGGCGGAAAAATTACTGGTAGAAGTAAAAGAAGGTCTTGAGAATACGGTGCTCCCCGCGCATCCGACCCTCATCCGGTGCGGCGAAACATTAAAGCTTCTCCGGCGGCTTGAGTCGTAATTAATCGTAAAGATTCTATCTCAAAAACCGCTTCGGACTGCGGCAGGCGTTCCGCAGTTACGATTTGGTTAATTCGCGGCGATACTGAACCCGAGTTGCTCCCATTGTTCCCGCTGACCCTTTCTTTTCTGAGGCGTCAGCATATTTACTACATTTGTGAAATTGCCGCCGAACTCGGTTAGGAACAGCGAGTATCCACTGACGGGTTTAGGAAGGCATTGAACGATATGACCGAATTCGACCAGTATTACACCGATCGCAATGGCAGCTTTATCAGAATTGAACCGCAATGCATATTCATCGTCGAGCACGCTTAGCGCCCATCGGATCTTCTTTGCGGAATCGGCAAGTGCTTTTACTTTTTGTACTTTGCCGAGTGCACTTGATACTTCCTTCAGCCTTTTTTCCGCAAGAACAAATTTTCCATAACAGCCGGGAAGTTTGTCCTTGAAATACGGCAAATGCTTTGCGTTTTCGAGGTTTTTGGTTGTCGTATCTACCGCGCTCTTCAGTGCGTCCATGTCTGTGATCACGGTTCCTGATGAAAAATAGTCAAAAAATCCCACTTGATCCTCCTTTTTTTGTTTGTATGGTCGTTTTTATCCTGACTGTATATGCGTATTTCCGGGCAAAAAAGTGACAAAAAGAGTTGCGCCGGTCTTCGAAAACTGAAAATCTTCCGTGTTTTATTCAGAAAGTAAGGTAAAATGAACGCGTAACAAACGATCATGGAACCAAATAAATCTCCGGAAATTACCAGAATACTTCAGGACTGGAACGAAGGAAGCGAAGAGGCAAAAGAACTCCTGCTCCCGTTTGTTTATGAAGAACTCAAGCGGCAGGCGAGGATATTGATGAGACGCGAACGCTCGAATCATACTCTTCAGCCGACCGCTTTGGTTCATGAGGCGTTTATGCGCATTTCCGAGCAGTCCGGCATCGACTGGAAGAACCGCGATCATTTCTTCGGGATCGCATCGCGTCTGATGCGGCAGATACTGGTGGATCATGCGCGCAAACGCGCCTCGAATAAACGCGGAAATAATCCTATAAACTTTTCGATCGACGATCTGCAGATCCCGGTGGAGGACCGTGCCGCAAGTGTTCTCTACATCAACGATGCTCTTGAGCGGTTTGAAAAGTTTGATCCAAAACAGGCGAAAATTGTAGAAATGAGATTTTTCGGCGGTTTTGGCAACAAGGAAATCGCCGAACATCTGGAGATCAGCGAAAGAACGGTGATCAGAGAATGGCAGTCGGCAAGACTCTGGCTTCTGCGTGAACTGAAACAAGACTGAATAATTGAAAAAAATTGTCCGATATTCCCTCCGGTTTTCGCATATCCAAATGGAAAACACCTTTTGCTAATATTCAAAAAATGAATAACTGGAAGTATGTAAAGGAGATTCTCGGCAAAGCACTGGATCTACCGGTTGAAGAACGGCAGGATTTTCTGTTTCAGGCTGAACTGAGTCCTGAGGTCCGTTCTGAGGTCGAATCGCTCCTTTCGTTTGAAGAAGAAGCCGGGCAGATGATGAATCTCTCTGCGGTTGAGTTTTCGTCCGATTTTTTTGAGGGTGATGAGCGTTCGGTTCTCGGACAGACGTTTGGAAATTTCCGGATCGTCAGAGAACTCGGATACGGCGGAATGGGAACCGTTTATCTTGCCGAGCGGATCGACGGCAAATTTCAGCAAAAGGTCGCATTAAAAGTGCTTAAACGCGAGATGAACACCGCGACTCTTCGTAAGCGGTTCCAGCGCGAACGTGAGATCCTTGCTTCGCTTGAACATCCGAATATTGCCCGTCTTCTCGATACGGGAACAACCGACGACGGTATTCCCTATATTGCGATGGAGTACGTTGAGGGATTGCCGATCGATGTTTTCTGTTACAAAAACGGTCTGAAGATCGAGGGGAAACTCGATCTCTTCAGAAAGGTTTGTTCGGCAGTTGATTTTGCACACAGAAACCTGATCGTTCACAGAGATCTGAAACCGTCCAACATTCTGGTTACAAATGACGGTACGCCGAAACTTCTGGATTTCGGGATCTCAAAGATCCTCAGCGATGAGGTCGGATCTTCAGATTCTGCTACGGTTACCAGATTTGGAGCGATGACGCCGAGCTATGCTTCGCCGGAACAGATCAAAAGCAAGAGCGTAACGACCGCGACGGATGTTTATTCACTGGGTGTGATCCTCTACGAACTTTTATGCGGGCGGCGTCCGTTTGAAGAAAAGGAAGATGATCTGCAGGAGATATTCAAGGCTGTTGTCGAAACCGATCCCCCGCTGCCGTCTTCACTGGCAGCTGCGGAATCAAAATTGTTTGAAATACGCACACGGGCAAAAACCGAGATCGCGGATGATTTTGACCCCGAAGCCACAGTGATCGCTCAAAAAGCGGATCCGGTCACGAAAACCGCAGGTACACGCGACACGATGCCGGCCGGCTTTAATTCCGACGCCTCCAGTTTGCGGGGCGATCTCGACAATATAGTACTAAAAGCGCTTAGAAAAGAACCCGAAAGAAGATATTCATCGGCCGAGAACTTTTCGGAAGATATAAAACGGCACCTGAAGGGATTGCCGATCACTGCGCGTCCGAATACGTTTTCATACCGGGCTGAGAAGTTTTACAAGCGAAATAAAGCGAGTGTCTTCGCCGGAGCGCTCTTGTTTCTTGCGGTGATCGCCGGAATCGCCGCGACGATCTGGCAAGCCAGGGCGGCACAGGCGGAACGCGCAAAGGCCGAAAGGCGCTTTAACGACGTCAGAAAACTGGCTAACGCCTTTCTCTTTAATCTTAGTCCGAAGATCGAAAGACTTCCGGGTTCGACCCCTGCCCGAAAAGAGTTGGTAACACTCGCTCTTGATTATCTCGACAGCCTTTCAAAAGAGTCCGGCGATGACGTGGAATTGAAGCGGGAGCTCGCGGCCGCGTACGAAAAGGTTGGCGATGTACAGGGAAATCCTTCAAATCCGAATATCGGTGATACAAAGGGAGCGCTTGAAAGTTACGGCAAGGCGCTAAAGATTCGCGAAGAACTTGCCGAACAGTTTCCCTTGAACAGGATTTTTGAAAATGAGCTTGCACAAAATTACAGCGCGCTCGGAGAAATAAACATCAGCGTCAGCGATTATGAAAAAGGCAAATCTTACCTCGACAAGGCGCTGAAGATGAGAGAGACGATCCTTCAGCGGGATCCTGATGATTTTACTGCCCGTTCAAATCTTGCCGGTATGTTTATGCTCCGCGGGAGGATTCCGTTTTTTGAATACAAAAACAAAGAGGCGATCAAATACTACGACCGAGGCAGGGAGATCTACGAAAAACTTCATAAGGAAAAGCCGTCTGACCAGGAGATCGAACGCCTGTATGCAAATACGTTTGTTGAGACGGGAGAGGCTTACGGATGGGATGACGATTTGAAGACCGCCGAAAAATTGCTGGGCCGGGGGTTGGATATTCTGATCGCGCTCGGTGGAAAACATCCGAATGATCAGGTAATTCAGCGCTCACTCTCGATCGCCTATCTAAAAACTGCGGATAACTTTGTAGATCTTGAGAATGCTGACCGTTCAATTTCGCTTTTCAAGAAAGGGGTGGAAATTTCGAAAAGTATTTCAGAAGGTGATCCGCAGAGTATGCAGGCCAAACGCGATCTCGTTATTATTAACCGAAAGTTGGCTGAAGCATTGGATGCTTTTGGAAAAAGCCGGGAATCGCTCGCTCAGATGCTTGAAATACTTAAGATCTCCAAAGAACTTCGTGCAAACGATCCGGGCAGTGCCAGGGCTGTTTATGACGTTGCAAATATTCAATTTGCCAGCGGGGTAACATATCTCACCCTGAAGGATCATCCATCCGGCATAGCTATGCTTGAGGAGGCGATCCGCGGATTTACTGAAACTATCAGGATCAACGCCGGGGATGTGATGGCGGTGCGGACGCGCGCTTTCGCCGGAGTTGAAATTGCAAAGCACTACAAATTGTATGCGGAGAGCGGAAATCGTCAGGAGCGTTTGGAGACCGGATTGAAATACATCCGAGAAGGTATTGAAACCCTCCACCGGCTGCAAAAGGAAGGGAAGTTGAGCGAATTTGACGAAAAATTTGTTGCCGAAGCAGAAGATGAAATGAAAGAGATTGCAACAAAATTGGAAAAATAAGATAAGTGAAATCCCTGCGTAAGTGAATAATTCAATGAAAAGAGGTAATCGACAAACCAAAAGTGATCTAGACCAGTGAAAAGATCCGCGAATTCCTAAAGTCCGGGAGCCCGCGGATGATCGATTTAATAAAACATTAAGTTTTAAGAGGGAAAGAGTGATTGCATCGTCGAAAACTTCGAGTGTTAGATCTACAGCTTGTTGGGAATTTTATCGGAAGTTCATGTCATCACAGTTACCCGAAAAGAGTTTTCGGTATGCGAAGCACAGCAAAACCCGGTGTCCTCTTAATCGCTAAGTTGCGGCTGCCAAACTACAAAACGTGAAGGCTCGGAAATTGCGATATCTTGATGTCGGACAAAGGGATCAATTTGACCTATCGGTTATGTCTAGGTATATAAAATGCTTTTTTGGTTTGATCGCAGAAAGCCTTAGCTTTCTTAAAGTTTTTGGCACTCTACTTAATTAATTCCTTTGCCTCGGAAATACGCTGATCTAACACAGTATTTCCGGCAGGGAAGAGCTTAAGGAATTTTTCGAAATCTTTTTCCGCTTTTTTATCATTTCTCTCTATAAGATATGCAATACCCCGGTTCAGATAAAAGTATGGTACATCGGCGATCCTTATCGCCTTTCCAAATTCAGCGATCGCTTCTTTTGTATTATTCCGGCTAAGATAAAGTATTCCGCGAAGTCCGTAAGCCTCTTCCTGATTTCTATCAATTTCCAACGCTTTATTTAAGTTTTCAAACGCTTCATCGGATCGATCTAATGAAATAAGCAATCTGCCGGCAAGCAGGAAAACATTGGATATTTGTCCCGCCTCGATCATTTCCGACATCTGTTTTTGAAAATCTCTTGGCGAGGTAACGTATAAATCTGCCTGCGTGTATCTTGTTACCAAAATAGCGTTTATCGCGCTGCCATCGTCTTTAAATTCACGCGGAATCTTCTTTTTGACAGTTACGCCCCTGATTTTAGGCAGGTTTCCATTTCTTTTCTCGGTGTAGTTTTTTAGGAAACTGCGTAAATGAGAAATGGCCTGGTCGGTATCAGATTTTCTGACGAGAAATATCGCGAGTCGATAGTTTAGATCGATATTCTCCGGGTAATCCCTGAGTCCGTCTTTAATTTCAGCAATTGCACCATTAAGATCGTTAAGATCTGCCCTGACATCTGCCTTAAATGCACGCAAGATCACCGAATCCGGTTTGTACTTTTGTGCTAAACCATAATCATCCAACGCACCAACGAAATCTTTCTTAAATCTCTTCTTCAATGATGCCCTGGAAATGTAAACATCGACATCATCAGGTCGAATTTCAGATGCCTTGTCCAGATCAGAGATCGCACCATCTATTTCGTTAAGGTAGTAATGGCGAATAAATGAACGTTTTAAATATGCTTCAAACAGATCTTCTTTTTTCTCGATCGCTTTTTCTAAAACATCAATAGCGCCGGAAACGTCATTATTGTCAAGCTTTCGGTTTGCCTTTTTTACTACACTGCTGGTTTCGCGATCACCAGAACCGATCAAATAACCCCTCTGAGCGCAGACACTTATCGACAAGCTGAATAGGAATATAAAAAATATGGGAATTTTGAATCGGTTTTCCATTGAGAGTTTGTGAATCCGGAAAAGTCCGAAGGACTAACTTACAAAAACGTAGTCCTTCGGTTTCAAGAGTCTCTTATTAAAGAGTTAAATTGATGCTGCGATCGCTTCGTCAAAGATCTCAAGTGCGACATCGACGTTCTCCCTGCTTAAAATAAGAGGCGGCGACCATCGGATAACACTTGTTCCGCAGCCAAGTATGATCAGACCGCGGTTAAAGCACTCCATTTCGATCCTGTCTCTTAATTCGACTGCCGGTTTCAGAGTTTCTTTATCTTTAACGAATTCAACGCCAACCATCAAACCAAGCCCGCGGACGTCACCGATACAATCGTATTTTTCCTGAAGTTTTCTCAATCCGTCCTGTAAATAATTTCCTACATCGGCGGCATTTTCGATCATTCCGTTTTCAAGCAGATCGATCGTTTTCAGCGCTGAAGCGATACAAACGGGATTGCCGCCAAATGTCGAAGCATGCGCGCCTTTATGCCATGACATTATTTCAGCCTTTGCAACGGTCGCTCCGATCGGAAGACCGGAACCGATGCCTTTTGCCAGACACATAATGTCCGGTGCCACATCAAAGTGATCGGTCGCAAACATCTTTCCGGTACGTCCCATTCCGCTTTGGACCTCATCGACGATCATCATAATCCCGTGCTGGTCACATATCCGGCGGATCTCTTTCATGAACGCCTTCGGCGCAGGAATATAACCGCCTTCGCCCTGAACTGCTTCGACAACTATCCCCGCCACTTCACCTGGCGGTGTGGTGGTTTGAAAGATCTTGTTCTCAAGCCAATTTATGCAGTCGCGTGTGATTGTTTCCGAATCGGTCGGCATTTCATTTGCAAAATGACGAAACTTGTTCGGGTAGGGAATATGAACGACATCGAGCGCCTGGCGGGCGAATCCCTGTCTTTGAGCCTTCTTAGATGAAGTAAGAGACAAGGCGCCGAGAGTTCTGCCGTGAAATGATCCGAAAAACGAGATGAATTTCTGACGCTTTGTATGATACATCGCGAGTTTCAGTGCGGTTTCGATCGCTTCTGCACCGCTGTTTGCAAAATGCGTTTTTGTGGGTCCTTCGATCGGAACTATCTCATTTAATTTACGCCCGAGATCCGGCATGTGACGGTAATAAAAATCAGTTCCGCACATGTGCATCAGGGTTTTTGTTTGCTCCGTGACCGCTTCAACTATCTCCGGATGACAATGTCCTGTTGAGCATACCGCGACGCCCGCATTGCAGTCCAAGAAGACGTTCCCGTCGACGTCTTCAAGCCAAACTCCGTACCCTCTTTCGGCGACCAGCTTATAATCGGGTCGCGGATAGCTCGGTGTAACGTATTTCGCGTCCTCCGCGATAATTTCTTTTGCTTTTGGTCCCGGCAGGTCGGTCTTGATTAGCGGTTTTTGAATATCTGTTCCTGGTGTCATTACTTTTTCTCCTTTATCTGATTACCGTTTAGAAGTGGCGACCGGTGTTTGCCGGTCATGTTAATGAGCGCGGAAAGATATTTAGTCGCACCCGAAGAGTTCGGGACGACTGGATTTAGGACGAAGATTTTTGATACTCCGGTGTGTCATTTAAGCTTCAGAATATATCAAAACGGCATATTCAATTCAATGTTTATCGGGTTGAGACGAGAACCCTGTCGATTCTTTTACCATCCATATCGACGATCTCGAATGTATATTCTTCCCATTCGAAATGATCACCGATCGCCGGAAACTTTTCGAGACGTTTTATGATAAAACCTGCAAGTGTCTCATACATTCCGGCTTCATCTTCCGGGAGG
This sequence comes from Pyrinomonadaceae bacterium, assembly GCA_041394785.1. Classification (GTDB taxonomy): domain Bacteria; phylum Acidobacteriota; class Blastocatellia; order Pyrinomonadales; family Pyrinomonadaceae; genus Aridibacter. The sequence goes on from JAWKHO010000001.1 coordinate 839,877, forward strand.
CCCGAAATATTCAATATATTGGTGAATTCGCTGTTTGATAACCGCGCATCGAGGAGCCAGGATCCGTCTTCTCGTCTGACGGCACTTTCGTTTCGAACTCCGCGAAAAGCAAGGTCGCCGACGATCGCTTCGAGGATATCGTTTGTTGTGACAATGCCGTGCGTTGAGCCGAATTCGTCAACCACGACCGCGATCTTCGAACTCGAATCGCGAAACTGTTCGAGAACGTCGAGAATCGTTGATGTTTCGGGAATAAAGATCGGTTCGCGGACGAGTTTCTCGATCGTGAACGGCTCCTTCGATAAGAGCAGATTCATAACGTCTCGTGTTTTTACGAACCCGCTGATGTCATCCAAACTCCCGTTCCCAGCGAGCAGTCGTGAATACGGCGCACTTAAAATAATGCGTTCAATTTCGGCTTTTCTGTCTTTGAGGTTTATCCATTCGATCTTCGTGCGCGGTATCATGAGCGCAGTGATCTGCTGATCATCAAGCCTGGTGATGCTTTCCATCAATTCCTGCTCGGTCTCTTCAAGCACCCCTGAACTTGCACCCTGGAGAATGATCGCTTTGATCTCCTCTTCAGAAACATGATCTTCGTCAACTTCATCCAATCTAAACAGACGCAATACAGAGCCGGTTGATGTGCTCAGGATCCAGACAAACGGTGCGGTAAGCTTCGAAACAAGATTCATCGGACGCGAAACCCGGGCGGCAATTTTTTCAGGTGAACTGAGTGCGATCCGTTTCGGGATCAATTCGCCGATGACCAAAGAAAAGTATGTAATCACGATCACAACTAACCCAAAACTCAGCTGCCTGGCATAGGGGGCAATTGTTTCAACCCGGGCAAGAGCCGGTTCGAGATGGACAGCAAGCGCCGCACCCCCAAATGCTCCCGAAAGCACCCCGACAAGCGTTATTCCGATTTGTACGGTAGACAGAAAGCGGTCAGGAGTATCGGCGATCTTAAGTGCAGCTCGTGCGCCCAGATCGCCATCCCGCGAACGCTTCTGAAGTCTGAATTTCCGTGCCGAAACTATTGCAATTTCTGACATCGAAAAAAGACCATTGACGATGATCAGAATAAATAAAAGAATTATCTCGAGACCGATCTGCTGAAATGCCATTACGAATCCGTTTTCACTTCCTTATGTTTTATCGGAAACAACAAGGAAGCAATTATTGAACAAGCTATCACTCCTATGATAAATGCCAGCGAATAGCTGATCGGGAATTTTCCTCCGAATGCATCGTTCAGATATACCATTTTAAGACCTACGAATATCAAAACAAGAGCCAATCCATATTTCAATAAATGGAATTTATCTATAATTCCCGCCAACATAAAGTACATCGAACGTAAACCAAGGATCGCGAAGATGTTTGACGTGAAAACGATAAGCGGTTCGCTCGTTACAGCAAATATCGCCGGGACGCTGTCTACCGCAAAGATAATATCGGTGGCTTCGAGAAAAATAAGTGCAATAAAGAGCGGGGTAGCATAAAGGATGTTATTCTCCCGAACAAAGAAATCCTTCCCTTCGATCGAATGTTTCACAGGCATTATCTTTTTCACGAGCCGGATCAGAAGATTCTTTTCGGGTTCGATCTCGCCGTGATCGGAAAAGAACATCTTGATCCCCGTGAAGATCAGAAATCCCCCAAAGAGATAGATCACCCAGTGAAACTGCATTAGAGCTGTACCGATACCGATAAAAATGCCGCGAAAAACAAGTGCTCCTAAAATTCCGTAAAAGAGCACTCTGTGCCTGTACAGTGGGGGAATTCCAAAATAACTGAAGACCAGTACGAAAATGAAAATATTATCAATTGAGAGTGAGTATTCAAGGATATATCCGGTGAGAAACTCAAGCCCGAGCCGCTTGCCGGTCTCGGCGCCAAACTTCATCGCTGCGTAGCGGTAAAAAATGAAGTTGAAGGTGAGGGCCAGAGTTACCCAAACCATGCTCCAGATTGTTGCCTCTTTGAAGGAAACAACATGAGACTTTCGATTGAAAACCCCCAGATCCAGCGCAAGCATGAAAAGTACAAAGACCAGAAAGCCCAGGTAAAACCACCAATAATCCGTAAAGGGAAACAAGCTCATATTCATCAGATAAGTCATCATATAATAATTTACGATCCAACACAGAAAAGACCATGTGCGGACGATTAACTGTATAGTTAAAGCAGCACAAGGTCTTGATATTTTCTCCGATGAACCGAATCGCTCAGCGCAAGAGCGATCGTATTGACGATTTCACCGAACCAATTGAGGGCTATCTACTCCCCTTGTTCCAGATTTGATAATTAGCTTAAGTAAGACCGTGCGTATTTGTCAAGAATGAATAGGGCGGCAAAAGTTCGGGAGGGCAAACGGTTCAGATTAATCCAGTCAGGCGACTTTGCAAAATAACAAATTGTGCGTGTCCAGAATTCCTGCGCGACCGGTTGGTAAAACAAAAAAACACGCTGCCGGAGCAGCGTGTTTCGAATTAACTAGAATCTTTATTCAGTTATGGTTTTACAGCTTCTTTAGCTTTGTCAGCAGCGTCTTTTGCTGCATCAGCAGCTTTGTCGGCTGCGTCCTTAACTGTGTCAGCAGCTTTATCAGCAGCGTCTTTTGCTTTATCAGCAGCGTCACCAGCTTTGTCAGCAGCGTCTTCAGCTTTGTCAGTTGCATTAGCGTTTGCATTGCTGTTAGCTTCTGCGTTGCTGTTGTCCGTAGCTTCTGTGTTGGTGTTTTCAGCGTTGGTGTTATCCGCAGCCATATTTGTGTTTTCGGTGTTAGCGTTTGCATCCGGTGTCGGTTCTGCAGGGCAGCCAAGTCCCAATGCACCGATAACCAATACAGCGGTTAAAAGTAAAATCTGTTTCATTTTAATTATTCTCCTGTCTTCTTCAAAGATAAAATTTAATTTCTAAAGTAACAATGACTGACGAATCAGTCATATTCAAATCAGTTCCTTTTTCAGAACATTGCCCAATATAAATAGCCAACCCGCTTTAGTCAAATGAAAAAATGATGAAAAAACTAAAAAAAAATAACTTTTTTCTCTAAAAAGTCGACCGAATTCACCGAAATCATTGAAAAATAAGCCTTTCTGCCGTAAAACAATGTTGACTTATAGGAGCAAAAAAAGTTACTTTTAGAATGAGAATTCTTTCTCAAACACCAATTTTTCAGCCTTTCATTAAAAAACTTCCCGCCATATGGATAACAAAGATCATCATCCGTTGACGTCTGTCAAAAGCGTTTCGCAATCAGCCTATTTCAGCCTTGCGGCTGCTTCTCTAATTGCGATCTCGTCCGCCTTCTTTATCGCAAATTCTGAGATCGAATTTTTATCAAAGACTCTGATATTTGCCGGTCTTCTTGCGGTGTACATATTATTCGCGGTCATTCTCCATGCGAGGTATTCAGAGGAAAAGTATCACCCAAGTGACGGCCGCGGCGAATCGCCGGTGTCAAATACTTTTCCGGACGGAGTGGAAGAAAAGCTTGCAATACTCGAAGAGGCCGGAAAGATCTTTAGCGCATCACTGAAATCAGACGATATGTTCAGGCTGATCTCCAGCCGCGTGCGCGGATTGATCCCGAATTCTGCAAGTGTCTTGTTTCTGATCGATCTCGATAATCGTCTCAATGCTGCCCATGCCACCGGTGAGAACGCCCGGGCGATCACCAAGTCGTCGCTTGAGTGCGACCAGGGGATTGCGGGTCGGGCTTTTATCAGCGGAAATGTAGAGGTCGAAAATGATCTGACCGAAGAAAAAAGATCCATCGGTAAGGATGTATTGGAAAAATTCAGATCCGCCGCGGGGATTCCGCTTTTCCGCGGGCTGGAGACTTTTGGCGTTTTGGTCTTGTATAGCGAAAACGAGAATGAGTTTGACGAGTCAAATACAGGACTGCTTGAAGCACTCGGGACACGCGTCGCACCGCTTCTTGTCAGCTCATATGCATTTGAGCAGAATATTGCGAATTCAATGACCGATTCGCTGACGAATCTTCCCAACGAAAGGGCATTTTACCTTGTTCTCGAAAATCAGATCGCGGAAGCGCAGCGTTTTCAGCATCAGCGCCAGTTAACTATCCTGACCATTGACATAAAAGAATTCGCAGAATTCAACCGGCGTCACGGCCATTCCATGGGAGATAATCTTTTGCGGTTTGCTTCCGACATTATCGGAGAGCAACTTCGAAAGATGGATTTCCTTTGCCGGTCGATGAATGACGAATTTTGGATCGTATTGCCGACCGCGTCAGACTCCATCACTGCGAAGATCGTCAAACGCATTGAAAAGGCCTTTTCCGAAAGGGCTTTCGATCTTCTCGGCGAAAAGACCTATCACGCCGGACTGAACTTCGGTTCTGCAACATTCCTCCGAGATGGCGAAACCACCAATCAGCTTCTTCAAAAAGCGCTGCTGAAGAAAAAACAATCGAAGGCAGGCGAAGAGAACACCGTAATAATGTTTCCGCGGGAATACGTTAATTAGGACAGCGAATAAACTTAGGTTCGGGAAAAACGTCATAAAATAGGATTTTGTGGTGTTTTTTTTCTGTAGGGCTAATTGCGTTTAATGTTTGATATTTTTGGGCTGAACGGTTTTAATATTATAAACTTTTCCCGTATCGAACACGTTTTAATTTATACATTAATCGGATTTTGAGAGATTCTATGCTGGCTGGAGAAAAACTCGGACGCTATAAGATTATCAGAAAGATCGGCACGGGCGGCATGGGTGAAGTATTTCTTGCTCATGATGAACAGCTGGACCGAAATGTGGCGCTGAAAGTGCTTCTTCCCGAATTTTCCAAAGACGAGCAGCGGGTTACCAGATTTAAGTTTGAAGCGAGAGCAGTTTCTGCGCTGAATCATCCGGGAATCATAACGATCCATGAGATCGTTGAAGAAGACGGGCGGCTATTTATTGCGACAGAACATGTCGATGGTGCAACGCTTCGAAGAAGGATGGAAGCCGGAGATTTGACGCTGCTCGATTCAATAAGCATAGCAGAACAAGTCGCCGATGCCCTTACTGCAGCGCATGAAGCAAACATCGTGCATCGCGACATCAAGCCTGAAAATATCATGATCCGCCATGATGGTTATGCCAAGGTCTTAGATTTCGGACTTGCTAAACCCAAGATCCTCAAACACACCGGCAATGAAGATGAGACCATTCAAATGGTCAAGACGCTTCCGGGGCTCGTTATGGGAAGCGTCAGGTATATGTCTCCCGAGCAAGCCCGAGGAAAGGAAACGGATGAGCGCACGGATGTCTGGAGTCTTGGAGTAGTAATCTATGAGATGCTGACCGGCGAGAATCCTTTTGAGGGCGAAACTATCAGCGATTCCCTTGCCGCACTTATCCACGAAGAACCGGAACTCAGCGATGATGTTCCGAAGGATCTTGCCAGGATTCTTCGCAGATCAATGGATAAAAACGTCGAAACCAGATACCAGAATATAAGTGAATTGGCGCAGGATCTGAAGACGCTCAGAATGAACCTCGAGCGCGATAACACTTTAGGGCATTCGCCCGAGTTCTCAAAAACCACGCTTCTTCCGAAACAGAATACGAGTGAGAATAAGACGCTGATCCATTCGACGCTGTCAGCCGAGAATACGGCATCAGTTCAATCCGGAAACGAGAACAAAACGCGGATCAATACCGCAGCGCACCGCAGGAGTGCATGGATGCTGCCGGCCGCACTAGTTGTTTTGGCCGTCGTATTGGCAGCCGGAGCCTGGTATTACCTGCCTGTCTTTTCAAAATCCGGAGGAACTACATTTAACAATGTTCAGGTCTCCCGTCTAACGAATGACGGCAATGCTCATGCTGCCGCCGTTTCTCCGGACGGGAAGTTTGCCGCTTACGTAAATACGCAGGACGGAAAACCGCGGCTGTTTGTTCGGCAAATTTCAACCGGAAGTAATGTGGAAGTTGTTCCGGCTACTGACAAGGCCTTTCTTCAGCCTACTTTTTCGCCCGACGGAGAGTTTATTTACTATGTTTTGCTCGACCGGGGAGTCGGGACGCTTTACAGGGTTTCGACATTAGGCGGAGACAGTACCGAGATCACAGTAGACGTTGATTCATCGGTAACATTTTCGCCGGACGGGACGCGGCTTGCGTTTTACCGCCATGACGCAACGAACGGCGGCGATACATTGATGGTATCCGGAAACCTCGGCAAAGATCTGATTCCGGTAGTCAGTTCAAAGGATTTCGGTTTGAACGAGATCACCGATGTTGTCTGGACGAACGATTCCGACAAGATCCTCGTCGCCGGGACCCGAAGCGAGGGAAGTTCGAATCCGAGTACAAAGATCCTTATTGCCGGGATAAAAGACAAAAAGATCCTTGAAGGCGAAGAATTTGAACCGGTCAATTCCGGCGGCTGGCAGACGATTCGCAGTATTCGCTGGCTGAAGGATGATTCTGGGATCGTTTTTATAGGACAAAAAAGTATAGAACAAAGCCGGCAGATATGGCATTTCTCGTTTGCCGAACGCAAGGTTAACTCCGTTACGACCGATACAAGCGATTATGCGTCGCTGAGCATTTCAGAAGACGGAAACACGATCGTTTCCGACAAGGTTGACCGGATCTCAGGACTGTCTCTGTTTTCACCCGCCTCAAAGGAACTCAAACAGCTGTTGCCCGAAAGCAAGAATTTTATGGGACATCTCGGCATCAGTCAGATGGACGACGGCAAGATTCTCTATTCGAAATTGTCCGGTGACGAGGTAAATATTTACCTGATGGATCAGGAGGGAAGCAACGAGCGTCGGCTTACAAAAGGCGGGAAATTCAACATCCACAGTTCGGTCAGCGGCGACGGGAAGTATATCCTGTTCGCCTCAAATCGATCGGGTTCGTATTCTATATGGAGAATGAATACTGACGGATCTGACCCGAAGCAGCTGACAGCGGCGAAAAATTCAAATGATGTCTTTCCTCGAACTACAAAGGACGGAAAAACTGTTTTCTTCGGGAGACAGGCAAATGACGGCGGAAAAGGACAATTGATGAAGGTTTCGATCGACGGCGGTGAAAGTTCACCGTTTATTCCGCAAAGCGAAACCTCGGAATTGCTCGCGCGGGTTTCACCTGACGGCGGTTCGATCGCGTTCACGTCATTCACCTATGATAAGGAGCTCAAGAAATTCAAGCACCTCCTGAGGATCGCCTCGATCGACGGCGGCGACTTTGTCGAGCAAACTCATGAGTTCGAGTTTGATATCCGAAAGAATTTTGAATGGTCGCCGGACGGAAAGTCGATCACTTTTGCCAAACGGTCCGGAATTGACAATCTTTATCGTCTAAACATCGAGGATGCGAAAGAATCTGAGATCACAAATTTTAATTCCGGGAATTTGATCAACTTCGCGTGGTCAAAGGACGGAAAAGATGTCTTTTTGGTGCGCGGGATAATAAACAGTGACCTTGTTCTGATCAAAGACAGTTCGGAAGCATAACCAAACGGGGAGTTTTCATACCGGACGAATATATTTTACAAACCGCGGTTGAGGAATCTCTTCCGCGGTTTGTGGTATTTTAAGAACAATTATGGCGAAAATTTCATTTCACGGCGGAACGGGTACAGTTACCGGTTCAAAATATCTGCTTGAATCAAACGGCAGAAAAGTATTGGTAGACTGCGGATTATTTCAGGGATTGCGCGAACTTCGAGAGCGAAACTGGCAGGATCTGCCTTTTGATCCGGGTGCGATCGATGCCGTGATCATTACTCACGCCCACATCGATCACACCGGATTTTTGCCGCGCCTTGTAAAACTGGGCTTTGCCGGAAAAGTATTTAGCTCGCGCGCGACCGGTGATCTGATGAAGATCTTGCTGCCGGATTCCGCGCGGCTTCAGGAGGAAGAAGCCGATTATAGAAACCGCAAAGGTCTTACGTCGCATAGTCCCGCACTCCCGCTTTACGATGAAAACGACGCAAAGGAAACACTTAGCCGGCTTGTTACAGTTCCGAATAACGGCGAACCGGTCGAAATTTGTGAAGGAATAAAGGCGAGCTTTAATGTGGCGGGTCATATTATGGGAGCGAGCCTGGTGCTGGTAGAAATGGAAAAAGCCCGGGAAAACGGTGATCCGATCAAATTTCTTTTCTCAGGAGATCTGGGTCATTATGATCAGGCGATCGTTAAAGACCCGGCACCGCCGCCGGAATGCGATTATATGATGGTTGAATCAACGTATGGCGACCGGCTCCACGACGAAGTTCCATCGGACGTATTGCTTGCAAAAATTCTCAGCGAAGGATTTAAGCGAAATGCCCCCATATTGATCCCGGCATTTGCCGTCGGCCGGACCCAGGAGATCATATATCTTATCCGCGAACTTGAAGAGGCAGGAAAGATACCGGTAATGCCCGTGGTCGTTGATTCACCAATGGCAAAACAGGCGACTGCCGTTTACAGGCGGTGGAATGAGGAACATGATGAGGAATACGCGAGTATTCTCGCCGAGAAGAAACACCCGCTTCGGACTCAGCTGATGACAACGACCAACAACCGTAACGATTCGATCAAGATAAATGAGGAAAACGGCGCGATTATCATTATCAGCGCTTCCGGTATGTTGTCCGGCGGGAGGGTTTTGCACCATGCCGCACGAATTTTGCCGAATCCGGACGCGACTCTTATTTTTGTCGGTTACCAGGCGGCCGGAACAAGAGGACGTTTGATAAAGGACGGCGCAAAAGAAGTGCGGATAATGCACAGCTGGATACCCGTTAAATGCCACGTTGAAGAGATCGGGGGATTTTCCGCACATGCTGACTGGAAAGCGGTCTTAAGGTGGCTTAAGGGGCTTCCGAGGGCTCCGAAAACTGTCTTTACAACCCACGGCGAACCTGTGTCGGCATCTGCAATGGCGCAGCATATTCGCGACGAATACGGATGGAAGGTGCTTGTTCCTGAATATAATCAGACGGTCGAACTCGAATGAAATTCCGGCTCTGATAATTGGCCTAGTCCGCCGTTTGTTCCTGTCCGATGTGGAATATGGCGTCTCCGAGATAGACAACCGAGGTTTGATTTACACAGAAAACAAACCCATCTACGGGTGAGTTTATTTTCTTTTGAAACTGCGCATAGGGGCCGCTGACGTACGCGAGCAGCTGTCCTTTTTTGACAAAGGATCCGTTTTCGACAACCGGCAAAAACATCCCCGAATTTCTCGCCCGGATCCATCTGTTCTCATTCAGAAAGATCGTTTTTGGTTTCTTTTTTGATTCCTGTTCAAATCTGCGGATCTTTAAGTGATCGAGTACATTTAGGACCCCGCGGACTCCTGTCTCTACAACTTCCTCATCTATCGTTTTCGATTTTCCGCCTTCAAAGATAATTACAGGTGTTCCGCCGTCATTTAACACTCTTCTGATCGAACCTTTCGGCGCCTTGTTCTGAAGCAGCGTAAACGGCGCATTAAACGCCTTAGCAAGCTCTATGTTTTGTTCGTGGGTCACATCGTATCTGATCTGCGGAAAGTTAAAGCGCTCGTCAGCACCCGTGTGAAGATCGACGACAAAATCGGCATGCGGAAGGATACTTTTGGTGATCGAGTGCGCGACAAGGCTCGCCAGTGAGCCTCTCGGGTTTCCCGGAAACGAGCGGTTCAGATCGCGCCCGTCGGCAAACTTCCGGTTCATGTTCAAAAATGCCATTACATTGACGATCGGGATACAGATAACGGCGCCAAACTGCGGCTTGATAAGTTTTCGATAGAGAAGACGGCGGATGATCTCAATTCCGTTGACCTCATCGCCGTGGATCCCGCCCAAAACAAGAAGCGTCGGGCCGTCCTTCCTCGATTTTTCGATGATCACCGGAACCTCGATCTTTGTTCGCGTATAAAGTGACGCAACATCCATCTCAAGATAATTGCGCTTTCCCGGAATTATCTCCTGACCAAGTATTTCCATAAACTGACTAAACTAAACGTGACGTTCGACATACCTAATGATCTCTTTTGCTACGTCTTTTTTTGTCGCCTCTTCTATACCTTCAAGACCCGGCGATGAATTTACTTCGAGGATCAGCGGTCCTCGGGCAGACTGAAGCATATCGACGCCGGCGATCCCCAATCCCATTACGCGTGCCGCTTTTATTGCCGCATCTTCTTCTTCATCGCTGAGCCTGATCAGTGATGCAGTTCCGCCGCGGTGCAAATTCGAACGAAATTCGCCTTCTTTTGCCTGCCGTTTCATCGCACCGACAACGACTCCGTCAACAACAAAAGCCCTGATATCCGCGCCTTTTGCCTCTTCGATAAATTCCTGCAGTACGACGCGCGCTTCAAGGCCGTTAAAAGCCTCAAGCACTGACTCAGCAGCCTTTTTTGTTTCTGCCAGCACGACGCCGAGCCCCTGCGTTCCTTCCAGAAGTTTGATTATTATCGGTTTTGAATCTATCAGACTGACAACGGATTCCGTATCCCTTGTGTAATTTGAAAAGACCGTTTTCGGCATACCCAATCCCGCCCGGGACAGCAGCTGGAGACTTCTGAGTTTATCTCTCGATTTGACGAGCGCCTGTGATTCAACTGCGGTAAAGATCTTCTGCATTTCGAATTGCCTTACCACCGCTGTACCAAAAAATGTTACCGATGCTCCGATCCGCGGGATAACCGCGTCGATGCCTTCGAGTTTCCTGCCGTCGTAAACAATTATCGGATTTTTCTTTTCGATCTGAAGGACGCATTTTTGATGATTCACGACGATCATCTGGTGACGGCGTTTTTCGCCTGCTTCGACGAGTCGTTTTGTGGAATAGAGTCTGGGATTTGAAGATAAAATTGCAATTTTCATATATCAAAATTTGAGTGCCGTCATTTTTTGCCGGCTCAATCAATAACTGCCTGTGCTAATTCAATGTTTACCTAAAGACTTTTTATATAAATGATTTTTTAGTCTGGGATTCACAACGAAATGATTTCTGGAAAGAAACTTTCGTCCGATAAGGATCGGAAACCTCATATCGCCCCGAAATGTCAGAGATAGGTTAATATCGTAGCTCTCTTTCGCGATTCGGATCTTGGTTTTAATGATATACCGTTCTTCCGAACTTCCGTTAGAACTCCTGACGATCTTTGTTTTGAATTCGCGGAATTTGAACAGTTTTCCGGTGTATTTCGGATCCTGATCATCGAGAAATATAACCTCAAGAACACCGTTTGGATTCTCTTTGATCCTGCAGCAGTGGATCGCCGAAGTATAAGCACCCGAATCGATCTTTACGTTTAGTTTTTCGAGCTCAAGCAAAGGAAAGTCAGCCTTGTCGCTTCTTCCGATGATCGTCGAGCGATCGGTCATTTCCATATTCATTCTCGGGAATGAATATACAATAACTTCTCGAATTTTTCAGAATCCTCGAGGCAAAACTCCGGATGAAGATTGTTTTTGCAGTTTAAACCTTATTCGTATCTCAGACATTCGATCGGGTCTAGATTTGCAGCCTTGCGTGCGGGCAAAACTCCGAAGATCAGCCCGACGGCGATCGAAACACCGAGTGCAAGGAAAATCGACCAAATTGCGATCGTTGCCGGGAGAGCCGGAACAATTAGCATTACCAACTGCGCGATGCCGACCGCGATAATAACGCCCAAAACTCCGCCGAAAAATGTCAGGGTCATCGCCTCAAGTAAAAACTGCATGACGATAGCCGATTTTGTTGCGCCGATCGCTTTTCTGATACCGATCTCTTTTGTCCGTTCGGTAACCGATACAAGCATGATATTCATCACACCGATACCACCGACCAGCAGACCAAGACACGAGATTGCGATCGCAGCGAGTCCGATCCCTCCGATTATGGAATCAAACTGTTCGATAAAGGCATCGGCCGTTTTTATATCGAAATTGTTTTGCTCGCCGAACTTTACGCCGCGGCGCTGCCGAAGGACCGATTCCGCATCTTCGAGCGCATTTTGTACCTTATCCTGTTTGGCCTTGATAACGTGAAGAATAAAATCTCTCTGCGGGGCGACTTTTCGTGCCGTTCTAAGCGGCATCAGAACGCTTCGGTCTTCTTCATTTTCACCAAAAAATCCGGCTTTCCGTTTTTCAAGGACGCCGATAACTTCCCACATTTGCCCGTTCATTCGAACCATCTTCCCGACGATCTCTCCTTCTTTTCCCGGAAAGAGCGCATCAGCCGCGTTAACTCCGATAACCAGTACGTTCCGCCGCTGGTTATTATCATTTTCTGTAATAAAACGTCCTTCGCGGAGGATCATATTCGAGATCACATCATAGTTTGGCGTCACACCGCTTGTCAGTGCCCACCGGTAATTCTTTCCTTCATAAACCAGATTGTCATCAAAGCCCTTGCCAAAGGATCCGATCTGCGGAGCAACGCTTGCTATATCTTCGATCGCCGAGCTCTGCCGCATTATCGCAGCGGCGTCCTCATAAGTTAGAGGCTTTCTTGATCGTTCCTCGCGATTTGGCGGTCCGAATCCGGTCGTCAGATGAAATGCATAGATATTGTTTGTACCGTACTCCTCGATCATCGCGACGATATTCTGCCGCAATCCGAGAAGTATCGAAGCGACCACGATCGCCGTTATGACGCCGACGACGATTCCCAAGATCGTCAAAAACGACCGGAATTTATTCGCTCTGATACTGTCGAGCGACATCTTTAAGACTTCGGTTGCAAGCGTGCCTGGTAATCTCATAGCTAGTTTTGCGTAAGTGCGACTATCGGGTCTAATTTTGAAGCTTTAAATGCCGGATAAAGACCGGCTACAACGCCGATCACGGTTGAAACGAAAACAGCGAGGATAATATACGCGATCGTTATCGTCATCGTGATCCCCGCCAGATACGTGATCAGATTTGTTATTCCGAAGGCAAGAATCAGTCCAAGGATCCCGCCAAATATACAAAGCGAAGAAGATTCGATGAGAAACTGAAGGAGGATCTGTTTCCGCGTCGCTCCCAGTGCCTTTCTCAATCCTACTTCGAACGTGCGCTCGGTGACGGAGACGAGCATGATATTCATGACAACTATCCCGCCGACGATCAGTGTGATCAGAGTGATCGGAATTACAACGGCCGCGATCGCCCCCGTAAATTGATCGATCTGGTTGCCAAGATCCTGGGTATTTACAACTCCAAAAGTGTCTTCATCGCTGCCGATCAGTCTTCGCCTGTTTCTCAGATCCGTCCGCGCATCTTCTATAGCATTTACCAACTCTTCACGTTTTTCGGATTTCCCGTGGATCTGAATTCCGCCGCCTCCGCCAAACAGCTGGAAATGAAGCGTGATCGGGATATAAATTTGGCGGTCCATCGCCTGACCAAAGAAAGAACCCTTTTTTTCTTCGACGCCGACCACGGTCAAAGGAATTCCGCGGACCTTAAGAGACTTACCGATCGGGTTGTGGTCAGGAAAGAACTTGTCCATCACGTCAAAACCGATCACTACGACCTTTGCCGAGCGATCAACTTCGGATTCGATGATAAAACGTCCCTGGTCCATTGTCTTATCTTCAATGATCTCCATATTGTCGGTTACGCCCATCACACGAACCGAAGGCATTTCGACCCCGTCCTGATTTATATCAATGCCGTCACCGTCTTGCGCACCGACTTCCGAGCAAGAAGTGCACTTTTCTTTGAGATATTTATACTCTTCCCAGGTAACATCTTTGTTGCGCTTATTTCGTGCCTCAAATTCAGCATCATCCATCTCGCCCGAATGCGCCATTCGGTTGATCATAAAATGATTTGCTCCAAGTGCTTTTGAAACCTGCGTTGTTACGTAAGAATTGAGACCGCTAATAGATGCGCCGACGATTACGACAGATGCTACGCCGATGATCACGCCGAGCAGCGTTAAGAATGCCCGAAGTTTATGTTCGAAAATCGATTTTATTGCGATCCAAAACGCGTCATTGTAAAAAGAATAAAGTCTTCTCATAGTAAATACGGGATCCGTCAAATCTGTTGAGAAAGGTTAAGACACTATTCCGTACGCGGTAGGGGCCGGGAATGTTCGAAGTTTTGAGGTTTTTAATAAATTGAAATGAGTAAAACCGGACAAAGTGCCCGACAACCTTGAAATTCCGGCTTGCAGCGTTTCGGAAATCGGGGGCCGGCAGCACTGTCTAAGTGGTCTCGCTGCCGGGGTTGTACAAAAGATATTTGTGCGCAATTCAACAAAAATTTACTGCGTGATATACTTTGCCAAGTAATATTTCACAAACAATTTAGGAGAATAGTTTTGAGCATTTTAGTCGATAAAGATACGCGCTTAATTGTGCAGGGAATCACCGGAAAGGAAGGTACATTTCATACGCTTCAAATGGTTGAATACGGCACAAATGTCGTCGGCGGCGTTACTCCGGGAAAAGGCGGAACAACGCATGAAGGCATTCCGGTTTTTAACACCGTTGCTGATGCTGTAAAAGAAACAGGTGCCAACGCCTCGGTGATCTACGTGCCGCCTCCGTTTGCCGCAGACGCCATAATGGAAGCCGCTGACGCAGGTCTTCCGCTGGTGGTTTGCATAACAGAAGGTGTCCCGGTTGCTGACATGGTTAAAGCGCGGGAGTTTTTGGCGGATAGAAGTGCGACGCGTCTTATCGGTCCGAATTGTCCGGGGATTATTTCACCGGGGAAATGCAAGATCGGAATTATGCCGGGACATATTCACAAGGAAGGCCGGATCGGCGTCGTTTCGCGTTCCGGAACGCTCACGTATGAAGCTGTCGGACAACTGACTGCACTTGGTCTTGGTCAGTCATCTGCGATCGGCATCGGCGGTGACCCGATCATCGGAACAAACCATACGGATGCGCTGCGTTTATTTCAGGAAGACGATGAGACCGATGCGATTGTGATGATCGGCGAGATCGGCGGGACGGCAGAAGAAGACGCAGCTGCATATGCAAGAGAAAATGTTACGAAACCGATCGTCGCGTTTATCGCCGGTCAAACGGCGCCTCCGGGGAGACGTATGGGACATGCCGGCGCGATAATTTCCGGCGGAAAGGGCACTGCGTCTGAAAAAATGAAAGCTCTTCGTGAAGCGGGAATTCGGGTAGTTGAATCTCCGGCCGATATCGGGAAGGCTACACAGGAAGTTTTGGGAAGTTCGGCAGCCGTTTAAATTTCAATGAGATTTTCCCACTCTTTTAAGGTTGGAAAGGGCGACATTGATGTGCATGATCATGTAAACAATGTCGCTTATTTACGTTGGATCCAGGACGTCGCGGTGGCCCACTGGCTCAATGCTGCAAGTGCCGAATTGCAGAAAAAATATACATGGTATGTTTTGCGGCATGAGATCGATTATAAAGACCGGGCGTTTGAGAACGATGAAGTTACAGCGACAACGTGGGTCGGACATGCGACGAAGATAAAGTGCGAAAGATTTACCGAAATAAAACGCGGCGGAAACTTACTGGTTTCGGGAAAAAGCATTTGGTGTTTGCTTGATATAACGTCAAATAAACCTTCAAAAATAACCGAAGAATTAAAAGAGATCTTCGGTATGCAGTAAGAATCAGATATAAATAAATTAGAATAATAATAAGTGAGGATTGATATTAAATGAGTAACTTAACATTTGGGATTATTAAGCCGGACGCCGTTAAAAAAGGCGTCCAGGGCGCAATCATTCAGAAGATCTTAGACAATGGTTTTAAGATCCGTGGCATGAAACTTATTCATCAGACACGTAAACAAGCAGAAGGATTTTATGCAGTTCACGCGGAACGACCGTTTTTCGGCGAGCTTACCGAATTTATGTCCAGCGGACCTTGCGTTGTACTCGTTCTTGAAAAAGAAAATGCGGTTCCCGAATGGAGAAATTTGATGGGTGCAACAAATCCGGCGGAAGCGGATGAAGGAACTTTGCGTAAGGAATTTGCGTCTTCAATCGGAGAGAACGCCGTACACGGCTCGGATTCCGAAGAAAATGCGGCGATAGAGATCGCGTATTTCTTTAATAAACTTGAATTAGTTTAGCTAAAAGGCTATAAATTCAGGAATTAGAAAAAATAGATCCGGTTCCCGGCTTTCGGCGGAAGTAGGGTTCCGGTTAATCCATCAAAGTAAAAGCGAAGGACAAACAACGATGAAAAAATGCCCGACTTGTGAAAAGACTTTTGACGATCACCTGAAATTTTGTCAGGCGGATGGCACACCCCTGGTTGAGGACAAGCCACCGGTTGATCCGTACGCAACAATGGTTGGGAATCAGGCTGATTTTCAGATTCCGCCGAAAGAAGAGGAGGCCGCAGAAGCGGCTACGCCCGTACAGGAATCGGCCGAAACCGGAGACGAATCGGGCGACGTTCTCGAGGTCCCGGAAGACGATGTCGACCTGATGAAAACCATGGTGGCCGGTAAAGAAACATCGGGAAGCATAAAGGTCGATCAGCCTGGTGAAGATCTAAATCTCGAGTCGGATGAATTAAAATCGGAGAGTGCGCCTCCGGTGCCGGAACCACCGAAGTTTGCTGAACCTGAAGTGTCTCCGCCGGAGTTTACGGGAGTTTTAGAAAAGCCGGAAGAAAACGAACCGGTGGAATCAAGTGAAGCTAAAGATGTTCCTCCGCCCGGACCATTTACACCGCCCGCGTCGGAAACTCCGCCGGCAGCCAATGAGGGCAGCGGAGATCTCGTAGATAAACCTTCTATTCCGATACCGTCGCCTTTTGATATGTCGATGCCTCCGGGATATGCTCCTCCATCGACTCCGCCATTTGATCCCAGTGAACCTGTAAAGCCTGTTAAATCAGAAAAACCGGCCGCTTCTCCGGCACAGTTTGATGAACCAAAGGCGGATTCAGCACAGCCGGATGCATGGTCACCGCCACCGGCACCTGTCGAAGAATGGAAAGGGCAGGAAATGGGCGAAAACACTCCGTTTGATACGCCACCGGCAGGTGCTGCGGGTACGAATCAGACATTGGCGATCGTTTCGCTTATACTCGGGGTTTTGAGCCTGATCTGCGGTTTTGGTTTTTTGACGGGAATTCCGGCAATTATCACGGGATACATGGCTAGAAATAAAGTCAAGGAATCGCCGGGTGAATACGGTGGCGGGGTTTTGGCTCTGGTCGGAATGATCCTTGGAGTTTTGGGTACGGTTATTATTACCGCGATAAGCATACTTTACGTCATCCTGGTTGTGATGGCATCTTAAGTGCTTTCCAGAACCTTATTTGAGCCCGCCATTGGATGGAGGCGGGCTTTTTAGTTATAATCCCGTTAATAAAATTTTGAGGAATCTATGTCAATAATCAGCGACGTAATCGAATCTACCAAAGCCGTTATCAAAGGAATGAAGATCACACTTTCTCAGATCCCGAAGGAAAAGTGGACGGTTCAGTATCCGGATGAACCGGTGACTGTTCAGCCGCGCTATCGCGGGCAGCATCTTCTTCATGTGGATGAAAATGGTAAAGAGAAATGCGTCGCCTGCTACCTTTGTGCTGCCGCCTGTCCTTCGGATTGTATTTATATCGAAGCCGTTGATGATCCCCGGCCTTACGAAGAAAGGGTTGGAAGAGATGAGCGCTACGCAAAGGTTTACAATATCGATTACGGCCGCTGTATTTTTTGCGGTTATTGCGTAGAAGCATGTCCGAAAGACGCGATCACGCACGGCTACAATTTTGAACTTTCCGTTTACAACCGCGCTGATCTGCTAAAGACAAAGGATGATCTTTTGATCACGAAGCAGAAGCAATCGAAAAATTATCGCGTCGCACTTTCTTCGGAAGACGTTGACTCAGAATTTAAGGAAGTTTAACTTCCGATCAATCGAATTTATCTGAACCGGTGTTTACCGTGGACACTTCTGATCTGCCGCCCACACAAAAAGGTCGAAATTATGAAATTCCCGCAATAGGTTTGCGGGAATTTGCCGGTTTAAGACGTGATGATGAGCGGCTCAATCCGTTTGAACTCGCACGATATGCAAAACTGCTCGTCGTTTCATTTGAACAGGTCGAACCGCTTCTTTCAGAGGAAACCAAGCAACAATTGACGGGAAACGGGAAAAATGACTGGTCCGGCGGAGCTTGCTCACAAACACTGCCGGACGGGAAGAGGCTTATTATTCTTAATCCGATGCACGGTAAGAACCGTCAGAATGCGACGTTGATGGAAGAGATCTGTCACGTTTTCTTTGGCCATAAGCCGAGCCGACTTGCGATCGAATCCAAAGACCACGATGGGAAAGTAAGAGCCCGCGATTATAATGCCGAGATTGAAGAGCAGGCGTATGCAACGGGCGCCGCCGCTCTTGTTCCGTATTCATCACTTAAAAGATTTACCGAAGACGGAATGACATCGAGAGACATTGGAAGACATTTTAATGTAAGCTATCAACTTGTCGAGTACCGAATGAAAGTTTCCAGGCTCTGGAGCACATATCTTTCAGTTCAGAGTGAAAAACCGCATATATAGAAAACACGATGGAAAACGAGCAAATGATTGAGGAAACGAACAAGAGTTCGACACCTGACAAGCGTTTGACTGTAGTTGATAAACTGCGGATGCTTCTGGATGTGACGAAAACCATCAGCCGCTCAATGGAATCGGAAGAGGTTCTGACAGTATTGATGGACACCCTCGGCTCACTTATTCCTTATGATGCCGCGGGCATTTACCTCATCGAACACGACGACAACCCTGACAGCCAATACATTTTTAAGTCTAAGGTCGTACGCGGTTACCGGATAAGCTTCGAGCAGATAGAACCGCGATTAAGGCTTGGTGAAGGATTTATCGGATATGTAGCCCAAACCGGAAAATCGTTGATATCGCCCGATGTCTCAAAGGATGACAGATATTTTCCGGCAAGGAGACGTACGAAATCCGAACTCGTTTCACCTATTGTGTCAAATGACAAAGTGATCGGCGTATTTGATCTTGAAAGTGATGAACTCGATGCATATGACAGCGACGATCTTGCGATACTTGAAATGCTTGCATCGCAGGTGGCAATAATCATCGAGAAGGCCGAACTTTATAAACAGCTTGTTGAAAAGAAAAGGATACAGGCGCAGCTCGAGGTGGCGCGCGAAGTTCAGCTTGAACTGCTGCCGGATGGAGATCCGGTTTTAAAAGATTTTGATATGAGCGCGTATATCTTTCCGACCGAAGAGGTTTCGGGAGATTATTACGATTGGTTCAAGGTTTTTGATGATCAGATGGCGATCATCGTGGCAGATGCCGTCGGCAAGGGAATTCCGGCGGCGCTCTTGATGGCTTTCCTGAGGGCTTCGATGCGGGCGAGCGTTCAGGTCGGCTATGCGCCGCACATTGCCTTTACAAAGGTAGGAAATCTGCTTTGGGACTCCGTCGAAGCGCATCAATTTATTACTGCGATTTACGGAACTCTCGATGCCACGAACCGGACTTTTGTCTATTCCAACGCGGGGCATAATCCGCCGCTTCTGGTAAAACGCGACGGCACTCACCGGTTTATCGAATACGGGGATATGGCATTGGGAATGTTTCGCGACATTTCATATCATCAGCACTTTATCAGGCTTGAGAAAGGTCAGGTTCTCGTCCTGTACACTGATGGAATTACTGAAGCAGCAAACGAAGAGGGCGTAGAGTACGGACAGGAAAGATTTGCAAAACGGGTGCAGGACGGGGTAGACCTGCCAGCGAGGGAAATGATCGAGTTTATCCGCGAGGATATTGCTGTATTCACGCGGCGTTCTTACCTCGATGATGACGGCACGCTTTTTATTATCAAATCTCTTTAACTTTAAAATCAGAAAGCGAAAGGCGATTTCTCGACCTTCCGCGTTCCTTCAGTTACAGGAAATTGTGTAAAAATTTAGTGCGCCGTGACAGAAGTGTGCACATTGTCGCCGCCCGGCACAAACGGTGAGCGGTAGTCTCCAAAATTGATCTCTTCGTGTCCGGTTGAGAAGGCGTAAACGTCAAATCCGTGGGCATCAAAAAAATCGACGAGCTCTGCCGGGCTCGGCATATACACGGTTTGCTCATATCCCAGTTCGGTGCGAATCTCCAAAACTCTTTCCACAACTTCTAACGGAGCAAAGCACCTTACCGGATCACGAAATGTTGCCATAGAAAATTTAACCTCTTTTTGAATCGCATTTGGTTACCGTCAAACGCAACCCTTTGATTACGACGGCCGTTCAAAGGTTGTTTTTTTTATTTTCGGCAACCGTTTTCCTAAATTTTCATTCGAAACGGGAAAGATACCGGGTAATGGGAGACGATTTTGATTCCGCCGGCTGAGCTTTTTTGGGGCTCCGGAAGATTTAGTTGAAATCGGACGGGAAAAAGAATAACCTTAAAGACATTACTTTCCCCTTTAATGAAAAATCATTTGTAAGGAGTACTACAATGAAAAAGAATCTCATAACAATATTCTCAGCATTTTTTATTTTCGCGCTATTTGCGGTGTTTTCGAACGCACAGGAACGGGATGCGGTTCGGTCGATCGCGGGAAGTCAGTATGTGATTTCGGCGCAAGCCGGCGGTGTTAATCTGACGATCGGTGAAGTATTGGTGCAGAGAAAGAATCTGACAAGCGGCTATCTCGTAAAGGGGGATACACTCGAAGTCGGCGACAGAGTGATGACAGCTGCAGGAGCGAAAACGGAAGTACTTCTCAACCCGGGCTCATATGTCCGCCTGGGAGGGAACGCAGAGTTCGAATTCGTTACGACCGATCTGGATGATCTTCAGCTCAAACTAAATCGCGGAAGCGCGATGTTTGAGGTATATGCAAGCAATGATTTTCGGGTAACGGTCGTCGCTCCCGGATCGAGGTTCTATTTGATCAAATCGGGTGTTTACCGCGTTGATGTGCTCGGGAACGGAACAAGCCGTATCGAAGTCCGAAAAGGGAAGGCGCAAATTGGTGACTTTGAGGCGACCTCGGTTAAAAAATCAAGATCTGCGGTGGTTGAAGGAAATGACGTAGCAATCGAGAAGTTTGACCGTGATGAACGCGACGATCTCGAAGCCTGGAGCCGTGACCGCGCAAAAGAACTCGCAAAGGCCAACGCAAGCCTTGAGCGGGATCGTTTGAGAAGCACACTCTGGAACGGTTACCGTTCAAGCAGCTGGGACACGTTTAATTCATACGGCCTGTGGACCTATTCCCCGTCATTGGGAAGTTATTGTTTCCTTCCGTTTGGTTACGGATGGCGTTCACCGTATGGTTTTGGATTGAACAGGGATCTCTACTATTTCCGGCTTCCAACTGTTGTTTATTATATGCCGACGGTTAAACCGAGAAGAAATCCGAATCCGGGCGATCGTCCGACCGGAAATCCCGGACAGGTCGGAAATCCTGCGGATCAAGCCGGACGCCCGGGAGGAAGAGGATCCGGAACTCCGCCTATCGATGGAGCGAGACGCAGACCATGGCCTTCTGGTGAGCGCCGTGTACCGAATCCTTCCGGACAGCCGCGCGGCATTGAACCTTCTTCTCCGCGACAGATGCCGAATCCCGGTTTTCCGCGTTCGTTTCCGCAGCAGCCGACAAGGCAAGTTGATCCCGCGCCCAGGTCCCGGACATCGGATTCGACGCCTGCTCCGACAAGAAGTCGCTCAATGCCTGTCGACCAATAGACTGGTTTATTACATTAAATAAAAAAAAGCTGCCGGATCAGGCAGCTTTTTTTATTGGTTGAGTCGGGTTTTCCTATGCAGACGTTGAATCGCTTTTATTCACCTTATTAGGCTGCGGAGTTGTTCTAAGATACGGCTTGACCTTGGTAAAACCGGCCGGGAATTTGACAGCCGCTTCTTCGTCACTCAGCGTCGGAACGATAATACAGTCGTCTCCATCCTTCCAGTTCACCGGTGTCGCAACGCTGTGTTCAGCCGTCAGCTGAAGCGAATCAATGACTCTCAGAATCTCATCGAAGTTCCTTCCCGTGCTTGCCGGGTAGGTTATTGTCAGTTTTACTTTTTTATCGGGTCCGATCACGAAAACCGAACGAACCGTGAATGTTTCATTGGCGTTCGGATGGATCATATCGTAAAGATCTGAGACGGTCCGGTCTTCATCAGCGATCACCGGGAAATTTACCGCGGTGCCCTGTGTTTCTTCAATATCGCCCAACCAAGCATTATGCGAATCGAGAGGATCAACGCTCAGGCCGATCGCTTTGACATTGCGTTTATCAAATTCGGGTTTAAGCTTTGCGGTATAACCGAGTTCTGTTGTGCAAACCGGGGTGAAATCCTTCGGGTGCGAAAATAAAATTCCCCAGCCGTCGCCGAGCCATTCGTGAAAATTTATCGTTCCTTGAGTGGTTTCCGCTGTGAAATCAGGGGCTTCGTCGCCCAATCGAATTGACATTTCATTTACTCCTTTTGTCTAAAAAATCAAAGTATCTGAAAATTTTCAGATACCAAAACCAGATCTGATCGTGTATGCCTTATGATACTCCGAAATCAAAAGATGGACAATTATGAGGATTCGGGATGAATTGATTTAAATATTTTGCAGAACGAAGAAAGGTTATTATTGTGCAGCGGATCCGGCCGATTCGCCCTGATCATCCCGGACTTTTCTGATTCTCAAAAGCTGAATCCGTTTGTCATCTGCTTTAAGGATCTCAACTTCAAGACCGCGAAACCTCAGCTTTTCGCGTACTTTTGGAATATATCCTACTTCCGTTGTCACAAGTCCGGCAATCGTGTTGAAATCATCATCTTCGATCTCCATGTCAAAAAGCCGCTCGATCTTTCCTATTTCTGTAGAAGCAAGTACGTCGTATGAACCGTCAGCACCTTCAAGTATCTCGACAATATCCAGATCAAGGTCTTCATCTTCGATCTCCCCGACGATCTCTTCCAGGATATCCTCAACTGTGACCAGTCCTGCAACGCCTCCGTATTCGTCAACAACCATCGCGATCTGTACGTGATTCAACTGCATATTCTTAAGAAGTTCACTTACCGACTTTGTTTCGGGTACAAAATAGGTCGGGCGGATGATGCCGTGGATCTTTTGTTTTTCACGGTTTTCGGCCCACGCGTTTAAGATATCGCGGACATAGATCACCCCCTCGATATTATCCATATTGTCATTATAGACAGGCAGCCGGGAAAACTTTTGTTCGATCATCAGATCGCGGGCTTCTTTTATGGTCGAATCGAGCGGAAGCGCCACGATCTCAGTCCGCGGAGTCATGATCTCATCGACTTCAGTATCACTGAACTCGACCATTTTTTCGATCATTTCCCGTTCTTCTTCCTCAATGATTCCTTCAGCTTCGCCTACTTCGATCAGCGCCTGAATGTCGTCAGCGTCGTCCGGATCCTTTTCGTCGGATGAATCCGGCGAGATCGTCGTCTCATCTTTGGATCTCAACCGACCCCGGAAGGAAGGCTCAAAAGGGTCAGCAATAAAAGGCAAAACGCTGTATATCGGACGGATCAGCGGAAGCAGAAACAGCAGTTTTCCTTCCGGATTGTTCAATGTGAGAAAACGCGGGATCAGCTGCCTGAAAACGACCGAAAGTCCGAGTCCGATTCCAAGCGAATATGCGAGCATTTCCCGTGAACTCTGCGTAAATTGGTAAACTATCAGAACAACGATAACAGAGAAGATTATCAAAAGAATTTGAATTGCCGAAGAAAGTGCAAAACGAAACCGCGGTCTGTTTTCAGTGACCTCTCGAAGAAATGCGATCGACTGGGGTTTTCGGTTTTCGTCTTCCGTATCACCAAACAGCTTGCGCAGGCTAACGTCGCTCAGCTGCGAAAATGCCATGTCAACTGATGCAAGTATCGTCAAGAGGAACAGAAGTACTGCTGCAATGGCTATCTCAAATTCCATAAATTAACAGATAGGGACCCTATTACATCGTTCCATTTCAGTAAACGGAACCCGCCTTACCGATCATCAAAGCGTCCCTTCAGGCCCGAATAAGAAGCTACTTACTATCCAGCGATCCGGCGGCCTCCTCATCTAAAACCCAAACAAGATTGCCGTTTTCAGGTGCAATACTCTGGGCCGGAAATTTCTCCGGATTCGGATCACCTTCGAGTACTTCTCTTACAGGTGCGGCCTTGTCGGTACCGCAAACCAAAAAGATGATATTTAATGAGTTGTTGATGACCGGAAGGGTTAGCGTCAAACGGTTAGCGTCAAGCTTTTCGACAAAAGTTGAAACCGCCAGACGTCGGGTTTCCTTCAGTGCAGAAGTTTGGGGGAAAAGCGATGCGGTATGACCGTCTTCTCCCAATCCGAGCAATACCAGATCGAAAACCGGAAACGTACCGGGCGAAA
This sequence comes from Pyrinomonadaceae bacterium, assembly GCA_041394785.1. GTDB lineage: Bacteria > Acidobacteriota > Blastocatellia > Pyrinomonadales > Pyrinomonadaceae > Aridibacter. The sequence continues at coordinate 864,185 of JAWKHO010000001.1, forward strand.
GCTCAAAGAACCTCGCCAGGGTTTTTTCATACGCGGCAGCAACACCGTCAGCGTCAATGATCTCGGTCTGCCATCTCAAAATGTTTGTTTTCGGGACCTTGAGGCTTTTCAGCATATTCTCATTTGCCATCCGGAAATTGCTGCGGTCAGACATCGGAGAAACATCGCGTTCGTCGCCAAAAAAGAAAAATACCTTCCGCCAATCGATTCGATCTTTGAATTCTTCGCCCGCCAAAAGCTGATAAAGGAACTTTGGAGTCGATCCGCCTGAAAGTGCGGCCGTAAAACGTCCGTTTCTTTTGATCGCATCGTTACCGATGCTGATTAGATTTTCCGCGGCAAATTTACTCGCTTCGGAAATGTCCTTTAGAATATGTAAGTTTTTCATTTAATCAATATCGTTCTTCCAAGCCTTCCCGTCATTTGTCAGAAGGGAATCGGCTTCTTCCGGTCCCCACGTGCCGGAAGAATAATTCGGGAAGTTACGCGCCGGGATCGCGTCCCAGACGTCCAGAATTGGCGAAACGATCCTCCAGCTTGCTTCGACCATATCCGCTCGCTGGAATAGCGTTGCATCGCCGATCATACAATCATAGAGCAACCGTTCGTATCCAGTCGAAACGGTTTCTTCAAAATGTTCTGCGTAATCGAAATCCATATCAACCGCGCCCATTTTTACAAGCGGTCCCGGAATTTTAGCACCGAAATGCAGAGTAATGCCTTCATCTGGCTGAATATGCAGGACGATCCGGTTTGTTGTCAGTTTTTCGATCGAAGTATCCCGAAACAGTACGAACGGCGCAGTCTTAAACTGGATCACGATCGTTGTATGTTTCCGCGGCATCCGTTTCCCGGTTCTCACATAAAACGGAACACCGGCCCATCGCCAGTTGTCGATCGATAACTTCAGCGCTGCATAAGTCTCTGTATTCGAATCAGGCGGGACATTTTCCTCGTTTCGATAGGCAGGCACCTTTTCACCGTCGATCTCGCCTTCATCATATTGACCGCGAACCGTTTTATTGAGAACGTCTTCGGGTGAATATGGAGGTATCGCCTGAAGGATCTTTGCCTGTTCATCCCGCACCGCGTCGGCCTCGAAAGAAACAGGAGGCTCCATTGCCGTCAGTGTAATGAGCTGGAAAATATGATTCGGGATCATATCACGCAGGGCGCCTGCCCGGTCGTAGTAGCCGCCGCGCTGTTCGACTCCCAAATGTTCGGCGACCGTGATCTGTACATGATCGATAAAGTTTCGATTCCAGATCGGTTCAAAAATACTATTGCCAAATCGAAAAACCAGAATATTCTGTACAGTTTCCTTTCCAAGGTAATGATCGATCCGGTAGATCTGATCCTCTTTTAGTATGTCGAGAAGTCCGGCGTTAAGTGACTTTGCCGAATCAAGATCACGTCCAAAAGGTTTTTCAAATATGAACCGCCTCCAGTTATCGCTGTCTTCGGTGGCGAGTCCGTTTTTACAAACTTTTTTTGCGACGCCTGCAAAAAGCGACGGCGGAATTGCCAAGTAATAGAAGTAATTTGCGGGGATCCGGTGAGAATCCGTAACCTCATCAAGCAAGATCTTCAGATCTGAAAATAATGCCTTGTCGTCGTCAAAATCACCGCCGGTATAATAGGTTCTCGATTCGAACCAACCGATCAACTCCGCATCTGCGTCCTCTCCAACGAACTCCCTCAGGTCCGAAATGATCTGCGCACGAAAATCGTCAGATGAAAGCTCTTGTCTGCCGACTCCGATGATCGCAAAGTTTTCGGGCAGGAAGCCATCTTTGGCCAGATAATAAAGCGCGGGAAAAAGTTTGCGCTTTGTCAGGTCACCGGTCGCCCCGAATATCACCATCACACAAGGATCTGCTTTCCTCTGTTTCGCGTCTGTCATAATTTAAAGATTAATGGCCAGTTTATCACGAAGATCGAGCTCAAAACTATTCATCTCTCCATTGTCTGATTCATGATCAAGTCCGCAGAGATGAAGCAAACCGTGCAGTACAAGCTGCTTCAATTCCATCTCGAGCGAAAGACCATTTTCTAGGGCCTGCAGCGCGGCGCGTTCAACAGAAATAACGAGATCACCCAAATGATCGGTATTCTCAAATTCTTCAGGTTCGCTTGGGAACGAAAGGACGTCGGTCGGGGAGTCGATTCCGCGATATTCTCTGTTTAAAACGGCGATCGCTTCGTCCGTCGTGATCAGTATCGAAACTGAGGTTCGGGATCCTTCAGGAAGGAGCGGTATCGCACACTGAACAAACGATTCTAGTTCTTGTTTGGGAATGCCGTAATTTGTCTGATTATTTACGATTTCGGACATTCTCAATAATTGCTGTTTTCGCGGATGTCTTTTTCCGAATGGGATTCGTATGCCCGGACGATCATTTGAACAAGTTTGTGTCGTACCACGTCCTTGTCGTTGAAATAGCAGAATTCGATACCCTCAATGTTCTTAAGAACCGTCTGAGCCTGAACGATACCGCTCTTTTGACCGCGCGGAAGATCGATCTGAGTTTGGTCACCCGTTACAACTGCTTTTGAACCAAAACCGATCCTTGTCAGGAACATCTTCATCTGTTCGCTTGTCGTATTTTGGGCTTCGTCAAGAATGATAAAAGCATCGCTCAATGTCCGTCCGCGCATAAACGCAAGAGGTGCGATCTCGATGATCCGCTTCTCGAGCATTTTTGTGACGCGCTCTGAATCCACAAGATCGAACAGGGCATCATAAAGCGGACGCAGATAAGGATCGACCTTGTCCTGCAGATCGCCCGGAAGAAAGCCGAGTCTTTCGCCGGCTTCAACCGCCGGACGGGTCAGTATTATGCGCGATACCTCTTTTTGAAATAACGAATGAACTGCAAGCGCGACCGCGAGAAAGCTCTTTCCTGTTCCGGCCGGACCGATCCCGAAGACGAGGTCATTGTCATGGATCGCTTCAATATACTTTCGCTGGTTTGCCGATTTCGGCGCCACCTGTTTCTTACCGGACGGGTTAAAACGTGCTTTTCTAAAATAGTCCTTAAGCGAATAAGCGCGGTCTTCAGCGATCTGCTGAAACGCATTGCGCAGTTCTTTGTCCGTAAAACTATCACCTTCCTCGAAGAGTTCTCCAAAATCGACAAGTATCTGTTTTACGGTTTTTACATCTTCAGGATCACCATCGATCGTCAGATCCTGACCTCTTGTGTTTACCCTTACTGCGAGGATCGATTCAAGGTATTTAATGTTTGCGTCATGAACGCCGAACAAGGTTTCCAGCGCACGAGGCGGTAATTCGATTCTTTTAATATCGCTCAAAATCCAAAAATATCCCTTACAAAGTTAAAGATAGATCGAGGCTACTAAAAGCACTTGCAGACTGTCAACAGTAATTTGGATTGAGACGGAAATTAAGCGGCGATCGTTTCTCGACCGGCGGCCGGATCGCTAAATACGGCGGTTTTGTCGGAAAAAATTGTGACGACTTCGTCTTTCGAAAGCGGTTTTGCAAAATAATATCCCTGGCCAAATTCGCATGCCAGCTTGACGAGTTCATCTTTTTGCCCTTCGGTCTCAATGCCTTCAGCTATGATCTTCAGACTCAGCGATTTCGCAAGAGTGATGATCGTTTTAATGATCTCCAGATTCTCCTTTCCTGAACCCATCTGATTGACGAACGTGCGATCGATCTTCAGCGAGCTAAGCGGAAGTTGATGAATATAGCTCAGCGAGCTGTATCCGGTTCCGAAGTCGTCGATGCTGAGCATTATTCCGCGGTCTGACAATTGTTTCATCACATTTTGCGCGTACTCGATATTTTCTATCATCGCGGTTTCAGTGAGTTCGAGTTTTAAAGAATCAGGCGAAATGCCGGTGCTTTCGATGATGCCGTCGATCATTTCAATAAAATCGCTTTGGGCAAATTGTCTTGGCGAGACATTCACACTCATCCAGACGTTCTCCTTCAAATCGTTTTCAAGCTGCCATTTCATCAGCTGACCGCAGGCCTCGCGAAGAACCCATTCTCCGATCTCGATGATCAAGCCGGTTTCCTCGGCGATCGGGATGAAATCCATCGGCGACACCAGACCTTTGTCAGGGTGGTTCCATCTGACCAGCCCTTCAAAACCGGATAATGATTTGGTTTTGAGATCGAGAATGGGTTGATAATTCAGGAAGAACTCATTGTTTTTGACGGCCGATCTCAGATCAGTTTCTATCCGAAGGAGTGACTGTGCCTTTTCATGCATCTCAGCGTCAAAGATCTCGTATCTGTTTCGACCCAGACGTTTTGCCTGATAAAGCGCAGTATCGGCATCGCGTAAAATATATTCCGGCTTCGAATAGTTCTTCGACCATTCGGCAATACCGATACTAAGGCTCAGAGACAATTCTTTTCCGTCAACGACAAACGGATGCGCCGTTTCTTCCTGAATTCGTTCGACGATCCTGAGAACCTGTTCGAAATTCGAAACGTCCTCGACCAGCATCGTAAACTCATCGCCGCCGAGTCGCGCGACCGTGTCGCATGATCTGAGACAGGAATTCAGACGATTTCCGATCTCGATCAATAACTTGTCGCCGACAAAATGTCCGTAGCTGTCATTTACCAATTTGAAACGGTCAAAATCCAAATACAGAACTGCGAAGTGTTCATCAAAGTGACGTCTGGCGCGTTTAAATGCCAATTCCAGCCGGTCGAGAAAAAGCGCGCGGTTTGGCAGGTTTGTAAGCGAATCGTGAAGAGCCCCGTGAGCCAGTTGTTCCTCAGCTTCCTTCCGGTCGGTTATATCCTGCAGCTGAAATATAAAATGAGCAGATTTGTTCAGCTGATCATTGACGAGGGAAACGTTCCAGATCATGCATAGTTCTCTGTTGTCTTTCCCAAGAATTCTTACTTCAGTCTGTCTGTACTTGGATTCACCTGAAAGGACTATGGCGAGATTTTGATGATAAAGGTTCACATCCTCATCTGTAACAAAACCGGCAAAGCTTTTGCCGAGGATATTTGTTTCGATCTCTCCGAGAAGAGAAGTCAGGGCGCGATTGACCTTCAGGATGTCTCCCGCGGTGCTGACGAGGGCCATACCGACCGCGGCATAATCAAATGCGTTTCGAAACTGCTCTTCGCTCTTTTCAAGGATCTTGCCGACTCTTTCCTGTTCCTGAATAAAGTGTGTCAGCTCGTCGACATGCCTGTTTGTCTGATCGAGACGCTCCTTCGATATCGCCGCTGACTGGTTGAGGAGTTTTCGGACCAAAAAGCTAAATATGAATAAAGGACCGCAGATCAGCAAGATCGCCGCACCGTATAGATAGGTAAAGTAGAGCGTCATCGCCAGGATCAGGGTCCCGGAAAAAAGAAGCGATGCCCGCCATATTTGTTCTTTTGTCAGCATTTAATCGATCAGGTTGATGTTTGTTAGCTATTCGGTGCTTGGTTTTTCCGGCGCTGCCAGAGCGTTAAACAAAGTATAACATTTATGGTCATTATTTTGATACTTTTATGTTATAGTTTTGAGTTGTCGGCCTTTCGCCAATTATCATTGCACCCTCAATTCTCAAGAAACGTCAATCAAATTTTATCAATGAGTCCATCAACCAAAATGCAGATCGGTACGCACGCGCCGGATTTTGTTTTGTCCGACACAAAGAACAGAGAATGGCGGTTAAGCGATCACCGGGGAAAAGTAGTTGCGCTTCTGTTTTACCCGGGTGATGAAACACTCGTTTGTACAAAACAGCTGTGCGCCGTAAGGGACAACTGGGGCAAATATATGGCGACCGGCGCAGATGTAGTCGGGATTTCTCCGGGAAGTGCCGACCAGCATTTAAAATTCGCTGAAAATCACAACCTGCCGCTGCCGCTGCTTGCAGATCCGGAACGGAAGATCACCACTTTATTCGCCTCACATTGGCTTTTTCCGGTATGGGCAACGCGCGGGGTTATTATCATCGATGCTTTGGGAATTTTGCGTTTCAAGAGCGTAATGATCCGCGCACTCCGGCCGACGGACGATGAAGTGCTTTCATCTATAAATTTGGCAAAATATGACGAACTTTCGGGCAGGAAAACAGCTGTTGCAGCGGACTAAATTTGCGTTAATTCTCGGATTCTAACATCGCGTTCAATTACCAACTTCTAAACCTGCGGATCGCGCCGCGACCAGTGCACCTGATTCTACTTGCCCCGACTTTGCCGACCGGCCTGTTTGTGGTATTCTCTCTCCTTTATAAATACACCGTTTTGTGTCTTATTACAGAAGGAGCAGAGATTAACACATGGCTAATGAAGGAACTCAGCAGATCGGAAAAGTTGTTCAGGTTATCGGTCCGGTCGTTGACGTAGAATTTTCTGACAATTATTTACCACCGATTCATCAGGCGCTGCGCGTAACTTCCGAAGGCTTTGATGTGAACGAAAGCATCGATGTTATTGCAGAAGTCCAGCAGCATTTGGGCGAAGGGCGGGTTCGTGCCGTTTCGATGCTTCCTACGGACGGAATGATCCGCGGAATGAACGTTATTGACACCGGCGGACCGATTTCCGTTCCGGTAGGTTCGGCAACACTCGGTCGCGTGATGAATGTTATCGGCGACTCCGTTGACGAACTTGGTCCGGTTAATTCGGAACAGCGTGATTCGATCCACAGACACGCACCTGCATTTGAAGATCAGGCAACTGAACTTGAGATGTTTGAAACGGGGATTAAAGTTATTGACCTTATTCAGCCGTTCAAACGCGGCGGAAAGATCGGACTGTTCGGCGGTGCGGGTGTTGGAAAAACCGTACTCATTCAGGAATTGATCACAAACATCGCAACCGAACACAGCGGCTATTCTGTATTCGCCGGTGTTGGTGAAAGAACGCGTGAGGGGAATGACCTGCTCCGTGAATTTGTCGAGTCAAAAGTTATTTCTTACGGTGAAGATTTCCTAAAAAACTTTGAGGAAACCGGCGAATTTGACATGACAAAAGTGGATAAGGATTCTCTTTCGGACTCCAAGGTTGCGCTGATCTATGGACAAATGACTGAGCCACCCGGAGCAAGACTTCGGGTAGCGCTCTCAGGTTTGACAGTTGCAGAATATTTTCGCGATCAGGGTAATGACGTATTGTTCTTCGTTGACAATATTTTCCGCTTTACGCAGGCCGGATCGGAAGTTTCCGCACTTCTCGGACGTATGCCTTCGGCGGTAGGCTATCAGCCGACACTGGCAACCGAAATGGGTGAAATGCAGGAGCGCATCACATCTACGAAAACGGGTGCGATTACGTCAATTCAGGCTGTATATGTACCGGCGGATGACTACACAGACCCTGCACCCGCAACTACGTTTGCGCATCTCGATGCGGTGACGGCATTATCCCGTCAAATTGTAGAACTCGGTATTTATCCCGCAGTTGATCCGCTGACGTCAAACTCGACGATCCTGACACCGGAGATCGTCGGTGAGGAGCACTACAATACCGCTCAGCGCGTAAAAGAAATTCTGCAGCGTTATAAAGATCTTCAGGATATCATTGCGATTCTCGGACTCGACGAACTCAGTGAAGAAGACAAACTGACGGTTTCGCGTGCAAGAAAGGTACAAAGGTTCTTCTCGCAGCCGTTCTTCGTCGGAGAACAGTTTACGGGTATACCCGGAAAATACGTAAAGGTTGAAGACACGATCAAAGGTTTCCGCGAGATCATTGAAGGAAACTGTGACGAAATGCCCGAGCAGGCGTTCTACATGGTCGGAACCATCGACGAAGCCAGAGATAAGGCCAAGAAAATGGCAGCATCCGCATAACTTTTTTTGACGGGTGGTACGGCATGATTCCGTTATCATCCGTTCTCATTAAATTATGATCAATCTGCAAATTGTTACACCGGAGCGTAAAGTAATTGACGAGCAAGTGGATTCCGTAAATGTTCCTACCGGGAACGGTGAGATCGGTATACTTGGAAAACACGCGCCTCTGATCTCGACTCTTAAACCCGGTATTCTTAAGTATTCGAAGGGCGGAAATTCGGAAGAACTGATAGTTTCAGGCGGATTTGTTGAAGTAAGCGATGACAGGGTTTCGATCCTTGCCGATATTGCCGAAAGTTCGGAAGATGTGGATATCGAAGCCGCAAAACTCGAACGCGAAGAAGCAACAAAGATCCTAGGTGACTGGAAGGGTTCAGAAGAAGAGTTTGAGATCGAATTGGAGAAACTTCAAAAGGCTCAAGCCCGGCTCCAGTTAGGTTCAAAGCGTTAACTTTTCTATTTCACTAACACGAACTAAAAGAGAAAGGCCTCGGGCTTTTCTCTTTTTTTATTGATGATATAATTTGAAAATCCTTAAGACAGCATTTTACAGATGAGATACCACGACAATGTTCCCGGGATCGACAGACAGCGGATCGATCAGGCTCTGGCGGATATTGAAAAATACGGCGACAGGTTTCACGGAGAAACGGTCAGATTCATCCGCGACACGGATCTCGTTATATATCTGGACTTGGCTTCAAAAGTCGGCGGTTCCGGAAGTGTTCAGCTCGATGATCAGTCCGCCGCAAGAAGTGCGGTAAAAAAAGGCGGACTTGAGGTGTTTGACGCTGCCGGATTTGTCCGTCTGAACATTGCACGTGAGACGATCGATACCGGCGGCCAGCGAGGTATCGAGGGAACTTTTGTTCACGAGGGTAAACACGCCCGCGATTTTGCGCTAATGCTTTCAACTTTCTCAAAGGGCGTCGAAGAAAAAATATTTAATCCGACGGCTTTTCAGCGAGAATACTCAGCGCATCTTACAGCAGCTCTGTATTTGATGAGGCGCGGCGGAGAATATGCCGACGAAGGTGTGGCGCTCGGACTGCTGTATGAGAAAGGAAAAAAGCACTGCGTTAATATAAAAGGAATTCGCGCACGGTTACGGAAGAATTACCGTTTGACCGCAGAAACACCCGGCGGATTATTGAATGAATGCTCACGGCCAAAGATCCGCTCTCCTCGTAAAAAGATATTCGGAATATTTTAGATGAAGATCTCGTTAAAAACTCCTCTCACCGAACTCCACAAGTACCGGATCGGAAACCTTTCCGGCGCGATGTCACGGAAACTTGCATCCGCGGTCGGCGGATATGCAAACAAATCGGATATATCCCGGGTCGTCGTGGAAGATCTGCTCGACTATTTTCCGGCTCGTTATGAAGATCGTTCCAATATGATGCCGATCGAAGAACTCTATAACGGTCTCGAAGCATCGGTTGAACTATATGCCCGCGTTTCCGGCGGGTTTCGGGTTGGGAAAAACAGATCACGCAAGGCCCCTCCGCTTTTCATCTTTGAAATAACTGCGAGCGACCGTCAGCGGCTGAAGAAGCCCGTCGTCATTTGGTGGTTTTTATCAGGGAAGGGGGCGCATCAGATCGTAAATTACTGGAAGGCAAAATTTCATACGGGAACGCGATTTGTCGCGTACGGCAAATGGGAATGGGATGCGAGAAGAAATACTTTTGCTCTCAAGATCTCAAAACCGAATGAAGAATTAGAGATCCTGCCCGGAGCAATTGAATCGGGAGGCTTCGGACTCTTCGAAGATGTCGTCGATGACCCGGAGAATCAGGGGGCGCAGGAATCCGGCTCGGAACAAATTGATTCGGAAACGATCAGTGAAGAAACCGCGATTGACGAAGACAAAGAAACCCCCGAGCTCGCGATGGTCCACGTCGGCAGGCGCGTTCCTGTTTACAGGAAATTGGGTCCGTTTCAGACAAAAAGGCTTCGTGAGATCGTTTTTAGCGCGCTTCAGAATATTGATCCGACCTCTCAAAAAGATCCGTTTCCGCATGCGCTCAGAGAACGGCAGCAGCTTATCAGCCGGATAGACGCGATCAAGGAAATACATTTTCCGCCGGAAGATTCAAGTCTGATCGACTACGCCGCGGCGAGAAGTCCCGCTCACAAGCGACTGATATTTGAGGAGTTTTTCTGGGTTTCACTGGTTCTCAGATATAAGCGCAGCAAACGGACAAAAGAAACGAAGGGTACAAAGATAATTGTTGATGCAGAAATAAAAAAGCGGATCCGGAGTATTCTTCCGTTTGAACTTACCGCCGCTCAAAAAAGAGTTACGGAGACCATCTACTCCGATCTGCAATCGAATTCGCCGATGAACCGTTTGATCCAGGGCGATGTCGGAAGCGGAAAGACGATTGTCGCCTTTCTGGCAATGGCGGCTGCAGTTGAGAACGGCTACCAAACCGCGCTTATGGCTCCGACCGAGATTCTCGCAGAACAGCACGCGCGAAATGCCGCTAAGCTTTTTGAAAAACTTGAATACAGGATTGAAATCCTCACCGGAAGTCTGCGTGCCGCCCGAAAAAGGGAAGTACACAAACGTCTTGCAGCCGGAGAGATCGATATGATCATCGGGACCCATGCGATAATTCAGGACACGGTCGCATTTAAGAATCTTGGACTTGCCGTTATAGATGAGCAGCATCGATTCGGCGTGATCCAGCGCGGGGAGCTTAAAGAACGCGGGCTTAATCCGGATATTCTGGTGATGACGGCAACACCGATCCCGAGGTCGCTGGCAATGACCGTTTACGGAGACCTTGATGTTTCGGTGATCGACGAATTGCCGCCCGGACGGACGCCGGTAAAAACCGTCGTCGTTGGTGAAGATCAGAGAAAGGGTGTTTACAAAGGAATCGCGCGCGAGCTAAGTCTCGGACGTCAGGTTTACATTGTTTATCCGCTGATCGAGGAGTCTGAGAAGATGGATCTCAAGGCGGCAACCGGAATGTTTGAAGAACTGCGGGATCGCTCGTTTCCAGACAACAAGATCGGACTGCTCCACGGAAAGATGAAAGCGGATGAAAAGGATGCCGTAATGAAGGACTTTTCGGCGGGCAAGATCGACATCTTGGTCTCGACGACGGTGATCGAAGTCGGCGTTGACGTTCCGAATGCATCGCTGATGATCATTGAACATGCGGAAAGATTTGGGCTTTCGCAGCTGCATCAGCTTCGGGGACGTGTCGGGCGCGGAGCAGAACAGTCGTTTTGTGTTTTGCTTACGGATGATAAGAAAACGTCGGTCGCAAAGGAGAGACTCGGAATCATGGAAAAAACCTCTGACGGTTTCAAGATCTCAGAGAAAGACCTTGAGATCCGCGGACAAGGAGATATCCTCGGCACGCGGCAATCCGGTATTCAGACCTTTAAGATCGGCAACATCGTCAGGGATATCGAGATTCTTGAAAAAGCGAAGATGGAAGCAGATGCTTACCTGAATTCAAAGAGGGATTCCGACGATGCAAATGATTTGATCGAGATCGTGAAATCTGACGTAAGGTTCGAATTTGCAACGATTGGGTAGCACGTGATGCATGATTTGCAGAATCGAGTATTTGTATTAATAATAATACCTTCTAGATTTGAACTGTCTTTGGCTTTTCATTATATTAAAAAAAGCATTCTTACGGGCGCAAATGTATTATCTGGGATGTCTAGTCAATTTGAGAAATCTACCCCACAACGGGACAACTCAATTCTAATCCTTAATCGGTAAAAATGTTTTATGGGCTCTTCCTCAATAGGGAAAGAGAGTGACGTCTGAATATGGAAAATCGACGAAGCGATCCCCCGAAAGCTTCAAAGACTTATGATCGGCGAAGACCGTCCCACAATAATGAGGGACGACCCGGTGCGCGAAGAAATTATCGTTCGCGCTTTGACCGGAGCGCTGAATCTGGCCCGGGCCATATTAGAAAAGGTCCGAACCCGGGTTACAGGAAATCATATAATCAGAAGAAGGGGGCACATCCAAAAACCAAAGAAAAAAATTGGAAAACTGTCGATGCTCCGCCAATCGTTTCAGATCTGCAGATAACCGACGGCAAGCATCGGGGGAAATATCTGAAGATCTCTAAATCTTCCGGTGCGAAACCGACAAACCGAAAAATACGCGAGATCTTTTTCCGGATTCTGCTAAGGCGCGTAAGAGCCGGTCGTTTCCTGGATCTCTGTGCCGGTTCCGGAACAATGGGAATCGAAGCGATTTCGCGCGGAGCTCTGATCGGTACGTTTGTTGAACGGTCTTCGAAGTTGTGCAGTTTTATAAAGGCTAATCTCGAGACTCTTGGTATCAAAACGGGACACGGTGAGATCTTTGAGATTGAAGTTGTGCCATTCTTAAAGCGAATGGAAAAACGCCGCCGCTTCTGGGATGTGGTTTTTTACGATCCTCCGTATGACGCAGACTATGACGAGGTTCTTGAGTATTTCAAGGCAGGTGTTGCAATAAGAAAAGGCGGAGTTTTGGTCATCCGGCACCACGTTGAGATGTTCTTTCCGGAAACAATGGGGGATTTGCGCCGCTGGAAAGTAGTAGTCGAAGATGAATCCGCACTCAGTTTTTACGAAAGAAAGTAGTAATAAATGCGAATTATTTCCGGGTTATACGGAGGAAGGGTCCTCAAGAGCCCATCCGATCAAAGAACCCGTCCTACATCCGACCGATTAAGAGAAACACTGTTCAGTATTTTGGCTCCCAGAATCGATGAAAGCACCCGGTTCCTGGATCTTTGTGCCGGTACCGGCGCGATCGGGATCGAAGCACTTTCGCGCGGCGGAAAATTTGCTGCATTTGTCGATAAATCAAGACGAGCGTGCGCGCTGATCGAAGAGAATCTGGATCTGCTGACGATTCCGGAAAATGCTACCGACGTGTTTTGCTTTCCTGCCGTTAAGTTTTTGTCAAAATACAGCAATGACATCTGGGACATAATCTATTTTGACCCGCCTTACAGCGAACGCTACGACGACGTTCTCAGCTCAGTCGGTGAGAAGGATTCAAAGTGTCTGTCAGAAACGGGCATATTTATCGCCGAGCATCATTCCAAGAATAATCTCCCGGACACAGTAGGAGAACTGAGACGCTGGCGGCTGCTCAATCAGGGCGAAAACTGTCTGAGTTTTTATGAGAAAAACTAACTCTGACATTTTAGCCGGTCTGCTTCGACGACGGAAAAATAAAGATTTACAATTGAGCCGATGAAGATATTGGTTTGGGTTATTCTTTGTCTGATCTGGGGAACGACCTGGTTGTTTATAAAGGTTGGACTCGAAAATATCCCGCCTCTGACGTTTGCGTCGCTGAGATTTCTGCTGGCAGTACTTATCCTCGGCGCGGTATTGTTTGTAAAGAAAATTCCGTTTCCAAAAACCGGAAAACAATGGAAGCTTCTGGCGATTACCGGTATTCTTCAATTCACTATTAATTACAGCCTGGTTTTTTGGAGTGAAGTTTATATATCGTCGGGTCTCGCCGCGGTTCTTCAGGCAACGATCCCGATTTTCGGCCTTTTGCTTGCCTGGGTATATCTTCCGGCAGAAAGGATCACGTGGCTCAAATTTTCCGCGATCGTTCTCGGAATTGCGGGAGTTGCGGTGATCTTTATCGATCAGCTCCGGATCAACAGCATTTGGGCATTTGCCGGTTCGGTCGGGATCGTTGTCGGCGCCTACGCTGCAGCTCATGCTTCGATCCTGACAAAGGCAAAGGGGAGTTCGCTCCATCCGGCAAGTTTGGTTTTCGGGCAAATGATATGCGGGATCATCCCGTTGATTCCGATCGCACTAATAAAGGAAGGCAGCCCTTTCAAATCGAATTACTCGTTTTCTGCGGTTATTAGCATCCTTTATCTTACAGTTTTCGGAACCATTGCGGCGTTCTGGCTTTATTACTGGCTTTTAAGTAAAGTAGAATCGACAAAGGCAATGACGATCGCTCTCGTAACTCCATTGATAGCTGTTATTTGCGGATCTTTGTTTCTGGGAGAAAAACTTCCGGCGAGAACATTGACAGGCGGAATTCTAATTCTCGGGAGCGTCGGTTTGATCGTATTCAGAAAGCGAATCAGGACAGTATAGCAATCATGCAATTTAAGTTTACAACTGCCGGCGAGTCACACGGGAAAGGGCTTATTGCGATCATAGAGGGTATGCCGGCGGGAGTTCCTATCGACACCGCTAAGATCGATCATGAGTTGTGGCGCCGGCAGCAAGGATACGGACGCGGCGGAAGAATGAAGATCGAAACCGACCGGGTTGAGATCTTTTCCGGAGTAAGACACGGGGTGACAATCGGTTCGCCGATCGCGTTCGTCATAAAGAATCTGGACTTTGTTCATTGGGAAGAGATCATGTCAAGTGATCCGCTCTCCCGCTCCTTAAAGAACGACCGAGTGGTAAAGCGTCCGCGGCCCGGCCATGCGGATCTCGCAGGCGGCCAAAAGTATAAAGCCCGGGATCTGCGAAATATTCTTGAGCGTGCATCCGCGCGCGAGACGGCTGCAAGAGTTGCATGCGGTTCGTTTGCAAAACAATTACTTGAAATTTTTGATATTGCGATCCGAAGCCATGTGGTAAAACTCGGATCAGTTCCGGCGGAACCCCTGCAGCGATCATGGGAAGAAATTCTGAGAATCCCTGAAGATTCGCGGCTTAGCTGTGCCGATCCGGAAGTTGAGTCTGAAATGGTTGTGCTCGTCGATAAGGCAAAAGAAAACGGGGATACTTTGGGCGGTATTTTTGAAGTCGTGGCAAAGAATGTTCCTGTCGGACTTGGTGCGCATACCTCATGGGAAGAAAAGCTTGACGGCCGGATCGCGCGCGCACTAATGTCGATTCAGGCAATAAAGGCGGTTGAGATCGGAGACGCGGTCGAAAACGCATCGCGATTCGGTTCAGAAGTTCATGATGAGATCGAATACTCAAACAATGAATTTCATCGTCTGACAAACCGCGCGGGAGGGCTCGAAGGCGGAATTACAAATGGTGAGGAACTCCGTGTTCGCGGTTACAAAAAACCGATCGCCACGCTTCGAAAAGCACTCCGCTCGGTTGATATTGATTCTAAGACCGAAGACCTTGCCGCGTTCGAGCGTTCGGACATCACCGCCGTTCCGGCGGCCGGAGTTATCGGCGAGGCGATGCTTGCGATTGTTCTGGCAAATTCGATGAGGGAAAAATTTGGCGGCGACAGTCTTGATGAGATGAAGCAGAATTTTGGCGCATATCAGAAAGAATTACGTGGATATTGATAAACGGTGTATCGAAGGAGTGAGTGAAACCGTGGAGCAGTGCAATGAATGAATCGCGAATAAAGCTTCCGTCATTTGCCAAGATCAACTGGTTTCTTCATGTCTTAGGCAAGCGTGACGATGATTTCCACGAGATATGCACCGCATTTCAGACCGTTTCACTCAGCGACACGATTTCATTTGACGAGTTTGACGGATTTTCTCTCACATCAAACGATCCGGCCATCCCGACCGGCGATGAAAACCTGATAATCAGATCAGCACGGCAACTGGCAAAGAAATTCGGCGTGAAGAAAGGTGTCAGAATACATTTGGAAAAGAACATTCCATTTCCGGGCGGGCTCGGCGGCGGTTCTTCAAATGCGGCGATCACACTTCTGGCGCTGTCATCACTGTGGAATTTACAAGCAGACATCAAAGATCTGTGCGAAATCGGAAGCGAGATCGGTGCCGATGTTCCGTTCTTTTTGCGGGGGGGGACGGCGTTGGGAAAAGGTCGAGGAACCGAGATCTCGGCGTTGGAGGATATTGAAGAAAAATATATAATTATTGCCACGCCGTCAGTAAATATTGATACAGCAAAAGCTTATGCGCGACTGGCCGCTCGTCGCTTGACAAAAAACGACTCAAAAAGTATCCTTCAAAATTGCTGTGAAATCGTCCAAAGACTGGAATCAGGGCGGTTGGAGTTATTCAACGATTTTGAGAATACAGTGATTTCCGAACATCCGGAGATCGGGCGTTTGAAAATAAAATTGTTGGAAATGGGAGCAAAAAAAGCTCTTCTCTCAGGCAGCGGAGCCAGTGTTTATGGCGTTTTTGACAATGAAAGTAAGCGGCAGTCGGCTTTTGATTCGTTTGCAGACGAACAGGGGATCAAAAAATTTGCCGTTGAGACTATTTCACGGCGCGAATATATGAGATCATTAGGGCCGTGTAAGCACATGCTACAGAACAGTTTCTAAAGTTTATTGGGGCGTCGCCAAGTGGTAAGGCACCGGTTTTTGGTATCGGCATTCGTAGGTTCGAATCCTTCCGCCCCAGCATATTTTCGATAATTGGCGGGCAGCTTGAAACAATTCAGGATTGCTCGTCATTTGTTTGTAACAGCCTAAAAATGAGCGTAACCGGCAACATAAAAATATTCTCGGGAAATGCACATCGCGGTTTAGCTGAAAAGATCTGTCGGCATCTAAGCTGTGATCTTGGAGCAGTAACGACCTCAAGATTTTCAGACGGCGAGTTTAACTTTCAGATCGGTGAAAATGTACGGGGAGCAGACGTATTTATCATTCAGCCGACGTGCCCGCCGACGGACGAGAGTCTGATGGAATTGCTGATCATGCTCGATACATTTAAAAGGGCTTCGGCAGAAC
The DNA here is from genome assembly GCA_041394785.1 of Pyrinomonadaceae bacterium. Taxonomy (GTDB): domain Bacteria; phylum Acidobacteriota; class Blastocatellia; order Pyrinomonadales; family Pyrinomonadaceae; genus Aridibacter. Next base: position 880,647 of record JAWKHO010000001.1, read on the forward strand.
GCGTAACGGCTGTAATTCCTTATTTCGGATATGCCCGATCGGATAAAAAAGACCGCCCGAGAGTTCCGATCGCTGCGAAATTGATAGCAAATCTGATCGACCGCGCCGGGGCAGACAGGGTCTTGACCGTTGATCTGCATGCTTCTCAGATCCAGGGGTTTTTTGATATACCGGTAGATCATTTGTATGCGGCTCCGGTGATCGTCAGTTATTTTCAGCAAAATCCGATCGAAAACCTTGTTGTTGTGGCGCCTGATACGGGCGGTGCGGAACGCGCCCGGGCCTACGCAAAACGATTGGATGCCGGGCTTGTGCTTGTTGATAAAAGACGCGAGCAGGCAAATGTTGCAGAAGTAATGAATGTCGTCGGTGAAGTAGAAGGAATGAGCTGTTTGATCGTCGATGACATGTGCGACACTGGCGGGACGATCTGCAAGGTTGCCGAAGCACTCCACAATAATGGAGCAAATGAGATTTATGCATGTTTTTCGCACGCGGTTCTTTCCGGAAATGCGATTTCAAATTTGAGCAATTCCCACTTGAAGAAGATCATTGTTACGGACACGATCCCGCTTGACGAAAACGGAAAGGCACTTGAGGAAAAAGGAAGGATCGAGGTCCTCAGTATTGCTGAGTTATTGGCTACCGGGATCAAGTCGATCCACGATGAAACTAGTGTTTCGTTTCTATTTATTTAGTAGATTATTTCAGAAGTTGAAGGCAAAAAGTCATGGCAGAAAAATTTGTTGTAAAAGCGGTTGAAAGAGAAGGACGCGGAAAAAATGATTCGCGACGATTGCGGCGCGAAGGAAAGATCCCGGTGACCGTTTACGGAGGCGGCGGGGAAGCCGTTGCTGTAGTAGCGGAATTAAGAGATCTGGCCGCGATAATTCGTTCAGACAGCGGAGCGAATACGCTTTTTACGCTCCAGGTGGAAGGGCATGATGACGCACGTGTGATCTTCCAGGACCGTCAGATCGATCCTGTAAAAGGACGTTTGCTTCATGCGGATCTTAGAAGGCTCGCGGTCGGCGAAAAGATCGAACTCACCGTTCCGGTCAATCTGTTGGGAGACCCGTATGGTGTGAGAGAAGAAGGCGGATTGCTCGAACAGCAGCTTCGTGAGATCCGGGTTTCTTGTACGCCGAGCAATATCCCTGATGCGATTGAAGCAAATGTTGAAGAACTAAAGCTGAATGAATCGATCCACGTTTCCGAACTGGAAGCGGGTGATGAGATTGAAATTCTTGAATCACCGGAGACGCTTGTTGCTTCAGTCGTGTTTGTACGTCAGGAAGTCGAAGAGCCG
>JAWKHO010000002.1:0-299502 GCA_041394785.1 Pyrinomonadaceae bacterium
TCCAGAGTTCCCAGTGCGAAGCGAGTCCTTCGCGCTGTCCGTGAGCTCCGATCTGAATGCTGACGCCTTTGTCGCTCAGTGTCTTTGCGTATTTGGCGACATTGAAATGATTATACTGATCATCGGGTGCCGTCGGTCTTCGGATCGAGCGCCCGTCCACCAAATAGTGCGGCGTAAAACGCAGGAGCCGCGGATTTTTCCAAACCTCGGTCCGGTCATACCAGTATTCTTCACCCATCAGACCGCCGTAAGAAACGATAAACGTCGGCGTGTAGTCAAATTTCGCCGCCGCCCAAAGCGTTGTGAGGTCGTTGTAACCGGTTGCAATCGGAAGAGAGTGTTCGAGGCCGGTATGGCCGTCAACGAGCATCGTTACATTTTGATGAAACTTCCCGCCGCCTTCCGGTACAACCATTATTCCGAGTTTTCTCGCCGCCGCCAGGATCTGCTGGCGCTGTGCGCGGCCGGGCTGATTGTAGCTTTTAACCGAGATCGCTCCCGAATCCTTCATCCTCTGAAGATGGAATTCAGCGTCGTCATAATTATTGATGATAGCTTTAGCGCCGAGTGATTCTGCGCCGTAGAGGATCCTTCCCGTCGAATAGATGCGCGGCGCAACTATTAAACCGGCCCGCTGCATTTCTGAAGCCGAAAAGATCTCCGATGTGTCGTTCGAAGGATCATGGATCGTCGTAACGCCAAACGAAAGATTTGAATACTGCGTCCAGTTTTGCCGCGGCACGATCCCGTTGCTGGCCTGCGAACCATGCGCGTGTGCATCGATCAGGCCCGGAATTATGGTCTTTCCTTTGACGTCAACGATGAGCGCATCCTTCGGAACCGTTACTTCTCCGACTTTTCCAACGCGTTCGATCTTGTTGTCTTTGATTAGAACCACGCCGTTCTCGATCACTTCCTGCTGCGTCGCGGAATTCCGCATCGTCACGATCCTTCCGCCGACCAAAGCTTTATAGCCGGTTGGTTTATCGCTGCTTTGAGGAAATGATAGGCTGATCCCCGTGGAAACAGGTTCGGGGAGTTTCTCCGGCGCACCGTCAATATAATCAAAAGCGTCTTTGAGCTGGCGCTCATAAAAGATCGGCCCGTTTATCCAGCCGACGGTATTGCTGTCGGCATTCCAGGTAAGAAACTCGCCGGCGCGGCTTGATAGTTTTCTAACCGGTGTCGAATTCGATTTTGGTCCGATCGTTACACGCTGTCCGGTGTCAGCAAATGGAGCGACATAAGCGTTGTATTGGTATGTAAATGCGACCCACTTTTTATCGGGTGAAAGCCTAAATTCCGAAACCTGATCGCCGCCGTAAAGATGCTCGCGGCGGTCTTCACCGCTGAGATCTACGCTGACAAGTTGCCGCTCGGGATAATCCGTCCCCGGAACCGAGGTTGTAAAATAAACCCGCGAATTGTCGCCCGCAAATTGTGCATCGGATCCGGAACGCGAAACTCTCGTATGTTTTTTTGAATCGAGATTGACGACATAAATGCCCGGTTCGACCGAATATGCGGGACTCGTTAAAAATCCGCCGGTAAACTTTCGGTAAACGACGAGTTTTCCGTCGGTTGAAAAATCGGGTTCCATATAGTGCCCCGGCTTTTCGTTTATCGTTTTTCCTTCGCCGCCTTTTGCCGAAACGATCCTGATGCTTCCAAGCGTTTGATCATTCCAGGTCGTGTACACGATCGACTTCCCGTCAAGCGAATAACGAGGATAGAATTCATCGTGATCATTTTGTTTTGTAACCCGTTCGGTCTTTCCTGATTCGACATTTCTCGTGTAAAGCTTACCCAGTGCCTGAAAGAGGATCGATTTTCCGTCCGGCGATCTCTGTGCCCACCTCGCCAGTTTGATGTCAAAATTGTCCGGCGCTACGTCAACGTCAAAACGAACCCCGCTCGCATATTTCACATCTGCAGTGACGTGAACCGGGATCGTTATCACCTTCTTGTCCGCGATCGAGATGCGATTAAATTTCCCGGCAGTCCAGAAGACGATGTCCTTTGAATCGGGTGTCCAGTCAAAATAAGCGTAATATCCTTCTGAACCGAATCCTTCCTGCATGTCTCTTTCCATCTCATAATAGAGAGGCGATTCCAAACCCGTTTCAAGATCTTTCAGATAGAGTACGGTTTTACTTCTGACCCTTCGGATAAAAGCGATCTTCTTGCCGTCAGGTGAAGGTGTTGCGACGATCGCGCCGCCGCTGCCGCTGATAAACTGCTCTTCGCGTCCTTTATCAAAGTCATATCTGGTGATCGCAAAGATCGAATTCAGCGGATCGCGGTTGTAGCTGAAAACGCTGCCCGGCGTTATATCTTTTGTGTAATAAAGATATTTTCCGTCCGGTGAAAATGCGGGGTCGGAGATGTTCTTTTGATCGCGTTTTCCGTATTCGCGTTTCTTTATGACAAGACCGCCGCCGCCGGTTTTGTGGTAGAGCCAGATCTCACCCGCCGGAATACTTCTTGTTGACATGATGCCTTTCATTACGGCGATGTATTCACCATCCGGACTCCATTTCGGGCTGTGGATCAGATTAGCCGTCTCGCTGCTTATCTGTTTCAGATTGGTGCCGTCGATATTCATCACCCAAAGGTTTGAGAGACCGCCGCGGTCTGAAATAAACGCGATCTTTTTGCCGTCAGGACTTACGGCGGGCTGGATATTCCAGGCAAAATCCTGCGTTATCGCCTTTGCCTTGCCGCCTTTTATATCCACGACGTAAATATCGCCGAGCATATCGAAAAAGAAACTTTTACCGTCCGGCGTAATATCGAGGCTCGACCATGTAGTTTCATCGGTTTCTATTCGAACTGTCGAAAGCGGAAACGGAGGATTGAGCACATCCCACTTTTCTTTCTTGTCCTTTGACGCATCAGGCGTATCCTGTCCAAACGCAAACGGCGCTGCACAAAGCAAAATTCCCAAAACCGCAAAAGCGGCTATTTTGATAGCTTTCGACTTCATAATTCGTTCCTCGATGTCAGATTGTATTTTTTGATACGGATTGCAGACCTACTATACGAAAAACTGAAGAATTGGTCTATTGCGCGATGCCTCAGCGGAACGCAGGCTGCCAGCCTGCTATGAGCGCGAAGCGCGAACAAACCGCGGCTCATTGCTATCTGCAGCGAATATCTTGATCTTCAAATGTTCTCAATTCCTAAAAGGACCGGGCACATCCGTGTGTGATTTCGCGCTCTGCGCTCATTGCGGGCTGGCAGCCCGCGTTCCCTGGCAGGCCGCGTTCCGCCGGAGATGCGGATGCAAGACTTTTTTTGATTTGCGTTCATCAAAGTACGTAAGTCTTTCCCGGCGCGAAAAATCTGATCGAGAGGAGTTTAAAAATGAAAATACGAAAAATAATGTGCGCAATTCTGCTTGCCGCGATTGCAGGGATCGCGTCGACACACGCTCAGGAATATAAAATTTCCAAGCCTTCCACTCATAAGAATCTGTCGATCTTTCTGATCCACGGCAAAGATCAAACCGACAATAAAAATATCCTGACGCTTCAGGAGGCGATGGAAAATAAGGAGTTTGTCGTGTATGAAACGTCGGACGTCAACGAACTCGCCGTAGAAAATCTTTCAAAACAAAACGACGTTTTTATTCAATCCGGCGATATCGTAAAAGGCGGCAAACAGGATCGCGTACTCGCCGTCAGCATTATCATCCCGGCAAATTCAGGAAAAATTCTGATCCAGGCGTTCTGCGTTGAATCAGGCCGCTGGGAGAAACGCGGTAAGGAAGATAACGGAAAATTCGCTTCGTCAAACGACCGTATCGTCACTAAAGACCTCAAGCTTGCGGCAAATAAATCAAAATCTCAGCAGGAAGTATGGACTGAAGTAAGCAAGGCGCAGTCAAAGATCGCAGCAAACGTCGGCGGTACTGTGAATTCTACAGCATCCGCGACGAGCCTCCAGCTGAGTCTTGAAGACAAAAAAGTTGAGGCGAATATCGATAAATATCTCGACGCGCTCGACAAGATCGTGCAGGGAAAAGACGATGTGATCGGATACGCATTTGCCATCAACGGCAGAATAAACAGCGCCGATATCTATGTTTCGAATGCGCTGTTCAAAAAACTCTGGAACAAGATGCTCAAAGCGGCCGCAGTTGAAGCTGTCGCAAATCTCGACGAAAAAGTCGTCGCCTATGTAGCGGTTACACCGGAAGATGTGTTTAGTTTCCTGAAGGATTCGGAAAAAGGAAAGTCTGAGGAAGAAGCCGTCTCAAAAGGAGCCAAGGTAGTAACACGCGATACGGAAAAGAATGTGATGTTTGAAGCTGTGGATTCGACGAGAAAGCTTGTTATTCACAGAAGTTACGTATCAAAGAATTGATCAGGTGTCATCGGCCCGGACAAACGGAAGGGCCACCTCCAAAGCACGGATCGTCATTCAGACGGTTCGTGCTTTTTTGTTTCCCTTGCCAATTTTCGATTACCGCATCGGTTTAATATCTATGATTCTGTCGCTATCTACGATAGCTCGTTGATATTCGGACCGTTCCCCGCAGCGTTTGCTGCGGGCTACATGCTTTTCGCACACTACGTGTGCGGGAAATCGGAACAATCATGCAAACCTTCTATTTAACGGAATTGAAAATCTTGCATAAACGCGATCAAAAGTTCAAAGTGACTACACTGAAAAATGACAAAACCCTAATAACATTTTCACCAAAACGATAAATTCTTGTTTCACAGCATGACAAAATTTATCGATGAAGAATTTTTCGTTAAAATTTAGATCTCATACGCCATCGGAGATGGCAAAAAGCCTGTAGCCCGCAGTGGATGCTGCGGGAAAAATAAGCACACAAACCTCAAAGCCCTTGAAAAGGGCGAAAGAAAATTATGCCTCACACCTATACAAACCTTCTCTATCATATTGTCTTTTCAACCAAGGATCGCGAACCCTATATTCGAACCGAATACCGCGACAGGATTTACAAATATATCTGCGGAACGGCTCGCGGATTGAGTGGTAAATGTATCGTGATCGGAGGGATCGAGGATCACGTTCATCTGTTGGTTACCCTGAAGCCGACAACAAATGTTGCGAAATTTCTTCAGGAGCTCAAGCCGAATGTTACAAAATGGGCCCGCCAGAATATTCATCCTCTATTTGAATGGCAAAATGGCTACGGTGCTTTTACGGTCAGCGAATCGCAGGTGGCGGCTGTGAAACGTTATATCCGCGATCAGAAGATCCATCATAAACAGATGGATTTTGAAGTGGAGTTTGTTCGGATTCTGGAAAAGAGCGGCGTTGAATACAAGCGCGAATATCTTTGGAAATAGCTTCCCATAGCATTCGCTGTGGGCTGCATGCTGCTCGCACGCTATGCGTGCTGGGAAAGGACTTCAAATCAATTATCTAGTCTTTGTGTAAGCCATTTGGTGACATCCGTTAAACTCTGCTGCGAGATCTCGTGGGCAATCGGGTATTCCTTGTATTCGAGATCGACCGGAAGCTTTGACAAAAATTCGTTCGTTGCGCGGCCGTTTTCTACCGGCAAAACCTGATCGTAAACGCCGTGAGTCACAAGCACGGGGAAGTCTTTTAGTTTTTCAGGATCATTTTCCGCCGGAAGCATTTCGGGCGACGAGCGTCCGCTCATGCAGACGAGTCCGGCAAATCTTCCGGGATCGGAAAGCGCGGCCGTCAGACTCATGATCGAGCCCTGGCTGAAGCCGCATAAATAGATGCGCTGTGCGTCGAGGTCGTGTTTTTCGACGATCTGACCGATAAACTCCTCGAGCTGACCGAGACTTTCTTTGAACTGGTCGATATTCATATCCACTCTTCCGGGCTGAATATAGAGTTCAAACCACGCAAAACCACCATAGGGAAGCGAATAGGGAGCCCGCGCGCTGGCGACAAAAAAACGTTCGTCGAGAAACGAAGCGAGACCAAAAAGATCATTCTCATCGGCGCCGAATCCGTGAAGCAATAGCAGTAGCGGCGCTTTTTCGCCGGATGGTTTTGAAGGCAGTTTATGCCGGTATTCGAAGTTCATAGTTTGATTGTATAGATGGCTATTCGCAGTTCGCAATACGGAAAATGCGATACGGAATACGCAGTTCGCAGTACGCCAAACCCGGTAGAAGGAACTGAATAAAATCTGGCGTAAATCGTGTCGCGTATTGCGAACCGCGAACCGCGAACCGCGAACTACTTCCCTTTCCCCCCGATCTTTCTCTGTCTTTCAAAATGCTCAAAAATTTCCATCGCCGTCTTTAATCCAACGACCGGTTTTAATTCCATTACCGTTGATTTAGCAACTCTTTCGATCGAGCCGAATTTTCTTAAAAGTCTGAGTTTCCTGGTTTTTCCGACGCCGGGGATCGCGGTCAGTTCCGAAGTAAAATCGCGGATCTCGCGGCGTTTTCTGTGGTATTGAACTGCGACGCGGTGAGTCTCATCCCGTATCTGCTGGATCAGACGGAAAACCGGCGATGTCGGTTCAAATTCTACAGGTGAATCTTCGCGGCCTTTTACAAGAAGATGCGAGATCTCGTTGTGTTTTCGCGGCGGTTTTACAAGACCGACGATCGGGATCGCCTCGAGATCGAGTTCGCGCATCGCGGCTGCGGCGGATGAGATCTGGCCTTTTCCGCCGTCGATAAAAATCAGATTGGGAAGCGGTGTCTTTTCTTCGAGCGCGCGGCGGTAACGGCGGAAGACGGCTTCTTTCATCGAACCGAAATCATCCTGTCCTTCGACGGTTTTTATTTTATAGCGCCGGTATTGCGCGCGGTTCGGTTTTCCGTTTTCAAACGCGACGATCCCCGCAACGTTTTCCGCGCCCTGAATATTCGAGATATCAAAAGAATCGATCCGCTCGGGAAAATACGGGAGTTCGAGGATCTCCTGCATTTCCGTAAGAAGTTTTTTCGTACTTGTTTTCAGCACGCGGAATCTCTGCTCAAAAGCGATCTTGGCGTTTGTTTCAACTAGCGAAACCATGTCGCGTTTTTGTCCGCGCTGCGGGATTTTTATATGAACCCGCCGCCCGCGTCTTTCCGTCAGAATTTTTTCAAGTATCTTCCGGTCTTCAAAATCCTCCGGGACGTTTATTTCGAGCGGCACATAATCCGTTGAATAAAACTGCGTCAGCACTTCACCAAGAAATTCCGATGCATCAAAATTTTCCTCATCGAGATCTTCCCAGAAGAATTCGCGGCGGCCGATGATCTTTCCTTCGCGCATCGTAAAAAGCTGAAGCGCGAGACGCGGCGAACCTTCTTCGCGGTAATAGCCGAAAATATCGATATCACGGTCAGGTTTTGTCGCCATCTTTTGATTGTCATCGAGCGCTAGCACGGTTTTCGACATATCGCGGAACTTTGCGGCGAGTTCGTAATTCTGATTTTCGGCATAATGCCACATGCGTTTTTCGAGTTCGCCGGCGAGTTCTTTGTTTTTGCCGTCGAGAAGAAGCATCGCGTCATTTACAGCCTGTTCGTATTCTTCGGGCAGCGAGAGACCTTTGACGCACGGACCGAGACAGCGTTTGAGATGATATTCAAGACACGGACGCGGGAGTTTTCCATCGATCTCGATCGTACATGTGCGAAGCTGAAAGGTACGGTTTATCAGTTTTAAGGTTTTATGCGCGAGACTCGGAGGAAGAAACGGACCGTAATACTTTGCGCCGTCTTTGAGAAGTTTTCTCGTAATGACGACCTTTGGAAAAGCTTCATTTGTGATCTTCAAATGCGGATACTGCTTGTCATCCTTGAGCATGACGTTATACCGCGGTTTGTGCTTCTTGATGAGGTTTGATTCGAGGACGAGTGCTTCGGCTTCACTATCGACGACGATAAACTCAAAATCCGCGATCCGGTTCATCAGTCGGTTTGTTTTTGGTCCTTTTCCTTTGCCTGACTGGAAATACTGTCTGACGCGGTTTCTGAGGTTCTTCGCCTTTCCGATGTAGATTATCTTTCCCTTGCCGTCTTTATGAAGATATACGCCCGGATCGAGAGGAATATTTTTGAGTTTATCGAATAGGCTCACGTAGGAATTTTAACGTGTTTGGGAAGGGAAACAAAAAGCGTCGAGTATTATGAGGGACATGGTGTTTGTCTCCCTTTCGAATCAGCGGCAATAATTCATAATGCGAAAGCGATGTTTTAGCGAAAGAAACTTTTTCAAGACAAGCGGCGCATTTCCGAAATGAAAAACGAACCAAAATAGAAATAAATAACAAAAAACAACCTTCCTCAATTTATAGATTAAATTTAGAACAACATCATCGTACAAACTCCACTTGCCTTTTCATCATGAAAAACCACCAGATCACAAGGTTTCAAAATCGGAACTTCGATTTTCTTCTTCTTAAGATCTTTTAGTTTATATTTCGATACACTCCATTCATGCGAAGTTTCGTTTTGGCGTCGGTATAGAAAAACATCACGAACTTTGGCATTGCGAGGCAAACCACCTGTCTTCTCAAGAACTTCAATAATATTTATGTCCGATTCAAATTTAATAAATTTGTTTCCGTGGACATATCCGAAGATCAAACCTATATAGTTAGGACAATTCTTAAAATCTGTTTTTTTTGGTTCGCTTTCCTGCGCATTTGTGACTGACAATGCGACGATAGTACAGAAGATAATAAATATGAGAGTTTTCAATTGTCGTTTCATAAGAATTACAAAGTTTACGCTTCGACCTGCTTCAATTTCATATCGTCTCCTTCTTTGGCTTCCAGATGTCCTTTTCTGTCGCGGCAAAATTCCAAAACCAACCCCGCAAACATCTCGGGTTTTTCTTCCTGCGGAACATGGCCGCAGTCTTTGAAAACAACAAAACGCGAATTCAGGATACTGTCATAGAGTTTTTCGCCTATCTCGATCGGGATCACGGTATCATGATCTCCCCAGATCACGAGTGTCGGCTGCTGGATCAGATGCGCGTCCTCTTCGATGCGGTTTGCGTCCCAGTTTCTCGCAGTTGTCAAAAGCGCATTATGAGCATCAGCGGCTTTTAGCGGGCGGAGAACAGAATCCAAACGCTCTTTGGTGATCAGATGATGACTCGTTTTATCGAGCGTCCCCTGCATCCGGTATTTCAAAAATGTTCTGGAATCGATCGCAAACGGAGATAGAACCTCGCCGATCCCCGGAACTGTCAGCATCGTCAAAACAGGATTGCATTTCGGGTCGTCGTTGATCACGGCATCGACAAGGACGAGTTTTTCGACACGCTCCGGATAATCGAGTGTTACCCATGAAGCTACCGCACCGCCATAAGAACTTCCGATCAGCGTCGCTTTTCCGATCCCGAGATGATCCATCAAACGCGAGATCATCCGTGCCTGCGAGGAGATCCGGTAATCAAACCACGATGGTTTTTCAGAGAATCCAAACCCGATCAGATCGACGGCAATTACGTGAAAGCCCTCAGCGGCAAACTTCGGGGCGGTAGTTGTCCAGACATAAGTCGAAGCCGTATAGCCATGGATGAGGATCATCTTCGGATCCTTTGGATCGCCGAATTCCTGATAGTGAACCTGCATTCCGTCAACTTCGATAAAATGCGAGTTTTCCGCGTGATCGATCCTGTCGGCATAATCTTCAAAATTTACGGTTGCCGCCCGCGTCGCAAGTTTCCACGCGATCGTTGCGCCGATCACGCCGCCGATTCCAAGTGCTACATGTTTCTTTGCCATAATTCTTTCAGTTAAAGTGGGTTATTTAATTCCTCGGATGCCCTATTATAGCCACAAGTCTCCGGTAACTTGCAAGAAAATCTTCCGGCGTGAGCAGTCAATTCCGCGAACCGGCATCAACTTTGGATGACGCGGGTTTGCCGACTATCAAAAATGTCATGATCGAGTTGACCACGATCATCGCGATCGAATGAAGCGTTGTTGCGATATTGTAAGCCTCGATCGAAAACAGCGTGAGAATATGTCTCGCGGCGTTCATGCTGTACAAAATATGATTTTCGGATTCGGGGTTCGCTTTGGTCTTCCGGATCGTCGGGATAAACGCGATCAGATCGATAGCGACGACGATGATCACCGATATGGTCGGGTCTTTTGTATAAAACCAGGGTATCAGTCCAAGAAGTGCGGCGATCAGAAAGATCGTGTCACGTCTTCTGATGTTTGCAAATCCGTATTTTATCGAAAAAAGAAAGATTATTACGGTAAAGATCTCGGATGCCGCGGTCGGTATCGCCCCGACGCCGGCGCCTTTTGAGACTTGTCCAAAAAATGTCACGGCCGAAACAACCGACCAGACCAGCCAGGTGTAGGGATGAGGTTTTACTTTTTGACGCAGAACATCGCGAAGATACGGAATATTTCCGATCACAGCAAGTATTGCGGCAATTATGGCGATAAGTTCTTTCGGGATCATTTCACGTTAACAAAAGCGACTGTAGCTGAAAATATCTGCGGAGAATCGCTCAATTTTGAAAGACGATCTTTGGCCGGATGATCTTTTCCGAATGGTCGTAAAGACCGATCGCGGCGAGCCGGTTTTCAGGATCAACGAGACGCACCGTTGTGATATCTTCAGCGTTAAATTCTCCCCCGACCTGGATGCCGTTTCTTATTTTCTTCAATTCCTCCGCGGTCAGTATCTGTTCGGGCAAGTGCGAAACAGCCGAATTCATCGAAACTAAATGCTTCTCGTATTCATCTCTGGAAACCAGATCTTCGAGCTGCTCGAGCGTAACCGCCTGATCGATATCAAACTTTCCGGCGCGTATCCTCCGCAATTCGGCAAGATGACAACCCGTGCCGAGTTTTTTTCCGATATCTTCGGCAAGTGTCCTGATATAGGTTCCGGCTGAACAGGTAACCCGCACACGAAACTCCTGTGTTTCAGATTCTTGACTCCCGGAATGATCGCCGATCAACTCAAGCTCGCTGATCTTTACATTTACCGCTTTCCGATCAATTTCCATTCCCTTTCTCGCCAGTTCGTAAAGCTTTTTTCCCCCGACCTTTTTCGCGGAATACATCGGAGGGATCTGCTCGATCTCGCCGGTAAACTGCGGAAGGACACCGCGCAATTCGCCGGACGCGATTCGGTTATCATTTTGTGAATCGCGAATTGCGTCCGGCGTATCACGTTTTTCGCCCGTTCGATCTCCGGTATCCGTTTCAAATCCAAAGCGTAAAACCGCTTCGTAAGCCTTTTCATCTTTATCGAGGAATTGCGCGAGCCTCGTTGCTTTCCCGACGAGCATTACCAATACACCGGTTGCAAACGGATCGAGCGTTCCCGTGTGACCGATCTTTTTCGTCTTCAGAATACGCCGCAATCTCGAAACAACATCGTGCGACGTAAATCCTTCGGGTTTGTCTATTATCAGAATTCCGCTTTTCATAGTTTGAATTCTTGATCGTGATGCTAAGGTGCCGAAATACAGCCGGGCTTGATCATGCTTCGACCGTTTTTGTCTACCAAACTCTCAGATCACAACGCGCCGGTTCAAAGTAGATTATAGATGATAGCTGATAACTAAATGAACAGGGCTTTGGAAAATACTAATGTTATAGAAACAGAGGTGGAATCAAGCTATGATCTGTCAGTTATCATCTTTCAGCTATTGCGATGATAAAGGCCGGTTTCAATATACATCGCAGATAATGGATAATATCCCCACAAACCGGATATGAGAAGATACAAAAAACCGATAAAGGATGAAGACCGCATTATCAAAGATCCTGAGAGGTCTCGTCAGAAGACGTTTGACCGCGCGGTAAATCTGCTTGCCTTTAAGCCGCGTTCGGTGGATGAATTGCGCACGCGTTTGCTTGAAAAGGTCTGGACAAACCGGGAGATCGTTGACGGCGTTATCGAGAAACTTAAGGAATACAATTATCTCAACGACGAACAATATGCCGCATCATTTGCGGCTTCAAAGCTGCGCCAGAAACCGCTTGGAAAAAGAAGACTTGCTCAGGATCTGAAAAAGAAGAATCTTGACGGCGGGACAATCGAAAGGGCGCTCGACAGCGTTTTTGAAGAGACGCCGGAAGACGACATGATCGATCAGGCGATCGCCAAGCGTTTGAGGATCAAGGGTGCTCCGGAATCACACAATGACCGTCAAAACTTTTTTGGCTATCTGGTACGTCTTGGATTTGAATACGATCTGATCCGGGAAAAAATGGAACAGCTTCCGCGGTCCGAAGAAAGCTATGATTAAATGCAAAGGATAAATTACGACAACAAAAAATTTGCTTCCATATCAAATTCGGATACCGGTGAAGTTTCCGGTGAAACTGTTTTTTGCTATCACCAGAAAGATAATGTCGTAACTGCCGAGTATTCAGGAGGCGGGATCCTTTCCGGGACTCTTATCGCGATCTGTGATGAAGATGGTGTACTCGATATGCGCTATCAGCACGTCAATCAAGGCGGCGACCTCATGACCGGAATTTGCCGTTCGACTCCCGAGATCCTCGAAGACGGGAGAATTCGTCTTTATGAACGATGGCAGTGGACCTGCGGCGATCATTCTAAAGGTGAATCGATAATCGAAGAGATCGCACGGTAATCGCGTGCAAATTTTCCCCAAATTTTTAAATCCGATCAAAGTTTCCTTTCGAATAACATAACCAGACGGCGAAAAGTACGGAAACGACAAGACGTTCCGGCTGAACCGTCAGAATCAGCAAGATCAATTGCTTTTTGAAAAATTCATCGTCACAGCGATGAACTTGTGATGCCAAACCGGCGTGAAAACTTGAGAATGGGGGTTCTTAGTAGGGCAGCCGGGGCGGCATCCATTGCCTTTGCCTGAAGCCGGGATTTGCGTGATAATCTGCAGATCCGAAACTTCTCCTTGTAAGATCAGGCAAACGAGGCTGTCTGAAAGGCGTAGCGCCACCGTCTCGGTGGCTGTGGCGGCGGCATCTTGCCGCCGCCAATGCGGCAAATCGTTAAGCGGCATGAGAGCGAGACGCTCTCATGACAGCCGTCGAGACGACGGCGCTACATTTTTCCAGACAGCCTTTTTTTTTGTTAAAAACTGCTATTTGTCGATCTGCGCCCTGAATGTCTTTTCAAGATCGAGGACATCGGTTTCCTCCGATCCGGAAAGATCGGCGGCGATCGTATCAGTATTTGTAACTATCCGCTGTATCAATTTTCCTTCTTTATAATAAAGACGCCTTTCCTCGATCCGTGCCACCTTTGGCGGCGGATCCATCGCGATCTGGGTATCATAGCGGCTCAATTTATAGTAAACAAAAATCAGCTTACCGTTGTCGTGGTAATAATAATCGACCGCTGCATAAAAGGTTTCACCCGCCATTTCTGCGTGGATCTTCTTAAGACCGGCGGTCGAGGTGTAAAAGGTCGCTTCGGTTCCCTCGAGCGAGACACCTTCGACAAACTTCGTCTCTTTCTTAAAAGTTGAAAGCAACTTGTTCGTCCGGAGCGTGTCAGAACGGATCTGCGAAATATCGGCTTCCGATTGAGCAAAAACATGCGAAGCTGAAGATGCAAATGCAATGGTCAGCAAAAGAATTATTTTTCGTGTCATATGCCGGTATAGACGATTTAAGGTCAATAGTTTTGCCCTTGTGTTCGTGATAAGATTTTTTCTTACGGTTATCGCACCGCCGGCGTCTTGCCGCGGCCGTTTATTTTTATTGTTGTTTTGGATATTCAAAGGTCTTGTAACCGGGACGGTTACGCGACTGCCGCCGGGACAGCGGCGTTAAGTTGTTATGAAAGGAAAAGAGATCAGACAGAAATTTATCGAGTTCTTCGAAAAGAACGGCCACAAGCCCGTTCATTCATCGCCCTTGCTGCCGGCAAATGATCCAACGCTTTTGTTTGTAAATGCAGGGATGAATCAATTCAAAGACGTATTTCTCGGGAACGAAAAGCGCGATTATTCGCGGGCGGTTTCGTCGCAGAAATGTATCCGCGCAGGCGGAAAACATAACGATCTTGACGAAGTCGGCAAAACGGCACGGCATCACACGTTTTTTGAAATGCTCGGCAATTTTTCTTTCGGCGATTATTTTAAGGAAGACGCGATAAATTTTGCGTGGGATTTTTTGACGGGAAGTGTGGAAGAAGGAAAACTCGGTCTCGATCCGAAATACCTGTGGTTCACATATTTTCAGGGCGACGACAGCGTACCGGCGGACAATGAAGCACGCGATCTCTGGATAAAGGCCGGCGCTGATCCGTCCCGCGTCTTGCCTTTTGACGCCAAGGACAACTTCTGGCAAATGGGTGATACGGGTCCGTGCGGACCGTGCTCGGAGATCCACTATTACATGGGTGATGATCCCGAAGATCCCGAAAAGAACCGCCGCGAATACGTCAATGCGGAAACCGGCGACGAAACGATCGAGATCTGGAATCTCGTCTTTATGCAGTTTGATAAGGATGCCGAAGGAAACCTCCACGATCTTCCCGCACCATCGGTCGATACGGGCGCGGGTCTTGAAAGACTGGCAGCGGTTATGCAGGGCAAGTCGAACAATTATGATACGGATCTGATACGACCGATCGTAGATTTCGCAGCGGGACTTAGCCAACCGCAGAGACGCGGAGGCGCCGAGAATGAGTCAGTACCGGAAGCGGCAGCGACCGGCGCGGTCTATGAAAACTTTGATGAACAAAAACAATTTGCCTGCCGCGTAATTGCCGACCATGCCCGGACGACCGCATTTGCTATCGCCGACGGAATTCTGCCCGGAAATGAAGGCAGAAACTATGTGCTCCGCAAGATCATGCGTCGCGCGATCTACCACGGAAGGGAACATCTCGGTTTTGACGGCTTGTTCTTTAACAAGGTCTGCGATTTTGTTGTCGGCGAAATGCATGATGCTTTCCCGGAACTCGAGATCCAGCGTGAGTTTATTTCGAAGATGGTAAGGCTTGAGGAGGAAAGATTTGGGAATACTCTGACGGTTGGCTTGAAGAAGCTTAATGATGTTTTGTCGGAGTTCGATAAAGATAGAACGCCTATATTTGACGTCAAAGGCGATTTTGCAGAAATATCCGCATCGGATATTGAAGGCATCAAGAAAATGATGAGCGACCCTTCGAAGATTCTTGAAATCCTTGATGACCCGAAGCTGTCGAACATGATCAAAGCCGCCTCGAAGGGTGAGCTGAGTAACGAGCTCATTGCGAAATTGAAAGAAGGTTTGCTGAATAAAGAAACAATGAAATCAGCAATAGCTTTTTTCGATGAACCGAAAGATGGATTGATAATCGAACTAGCAGTTCTTTATGACACTTATGGAGTTCCTAAGGATTTAATTCGTCTGAAACTCGAAGAGAAAATTGAGACAACTATTCCGGAACATCACTTTGAAAGAGAATTTGACAAGGCGCTAAGGAGACTTCAGGAGCAAGGGAATATTGGAAAGACCCAGCAGAACGAAAAGATCAATCCGATCTATAAATCGCTCGAAGAAAATGGGGTCGGCTCAAACTTCCACGGTTACGAAAAAACCAGAATTGAGGACGCAAAGGTTGTAGCGATCGTCAAAGGTAACGAAAAAACTGACGAACTCAAAGCGGGCGAAGAAGGTCTGATCGTTTTGGACAATACGCCTTTTTACGCGGAATCGGGCGGACAAGTCGGCGACCGCGGAACCATCAGTCAGCAGTTGGCAGTGAGCAGTAAGCAGCCAGAAGTCGACAATGAGCAGAATGCGAAGACTGCTCACCGCTCACCTTTTACCGCCGACGTTCTCGACACTTTTGCTCCGATCCCGGGGATAACGCTTCATAAGTCTAAAGTGAAGAGCGGAAGCATAAAGATCGGCGATACGGTGACAGCGGCGGTCGACGTTGAAAAACGCGACGCGACCAGGCGGAACCATACGGCTACACATCTTGTTCATGCCGCGCTTAAAGAAGTACTGGGAACGCACGTCAAACAGGCGGGTTCTGTTGTTGCGCCGAATTATCTGCGGTTTGATTTTACACACTATCAGGCGATGACAGCGGCAGAACTCGAGGAGATCGAGGATCTTGTAAACCGCTATATACTGCAGAATGAGCCGGTCGCCACCGATCTGATGTCGATCGACGACGCGATGAGATCGGGCGCGGTCGCGATGTTTGGCGAAAAATACGGTGCTGATGTACGCGTTTTGAGCGTCGGCACCGGCGAGTTTTCAAAAGAACTCTGCGGCGGGACGCACGTTCGTGCGACGGGTGATATCGGTTCATTCAAGATCACGTCCGACGAAGCGATCGCTTCGGGCGTAAGGAGAATCAGGGCGATCACCGGATTTGATGCGTTTGAACGATTCCGTGCCGACGAGATCCTCATCGACCGATCTTTGAGCGCGCTCAATACCCAGCGGGATCAGTTGCCGAATGCTATTGAAAAACTGCAGGAAGAACTAAAACAGGCGCGCAAGGAAACGAGCGATCTTAAACTCAAGATCGCTTCGGGAGCGGTCGGCGGTTCTTCAAATAACGGCGATGAGGCAAGGGATGTCGCCGGAATAAAGGTCCTGGCAAAATCGGTGGATGATCTGGACAAGGGCGGAATGCGGCATTTATCGGATACGCTGATGGCTAAGGTCAAATCCGGAGTGGTGATAATCGGAAACAGAAATGACGGCAAAGTTTCGTTTATCGTACGTGTTTCGGATGATCTGACGGACAAGATCCGCGCCGGAAATATAATCAGGGAGATCGCGCCGATCGTCGGCGGGAAAGGCGGCGGAAAACCCGATATGGCGGAAGGCGGCGGAACTCAGCCGGAAAAGCTTTCGGAAGCGATGGATGCGAGTTATGGGGTTATTGAGAAGATGCTCGATAGTTAGTGACAGGTGACGAGTGACAAGTGACAAGTGACAGGTGACAACTGTCGGGAACATACATTAATAAATTGAGAATTTAAGCCAGCGAGCTTACTGAGCACTTTTCATTGTGATGCAGGATGTTTCCGCACAACGTGGATAATTGAGTAAACATGTATATCTTTAACAAATCTTTGCTGATCGCGGTTTTGCTTGTTTTAAGTATCAGCAGTAGCTATGCGCAAAACAAGATTTCCGACAAGACTATAAAGACGGAATTGGTCGGGGTTTGGCAGGACGCGCCGTCGGTTGGGTCAGGCATGAGCGATAATTACCGGTTTTTTGCAGACGGCACATACAAATTCAATTACAACGAAATGGATGCAGCAAAGCGTTTGCTTTCGCATGAAGGAAAATGGAGTGTTGCCGAAGGAAAGCTCGTTTTGGTGATCGATACGGTCGTATTGCTGATCGGCGGAAAATTGGTCGAAGCTACCGGCTCAGCCGCGTCCGAATTTGAAATTGAAGGCGGAGAAGTTATCCGTAAAAAGATCATGCCCGCGGAAAAATTAACGCTCGGTTTGGGAGCATTTTTAAAGGAAGAACTTCACAATACGACGACGATCGGAGATGTAAAATACTGGAAGCTGTCGTCCGATCCGGATGTGTATGGGGGTAGTTCGTGATACGCAATACGTGAAACGTGATTCGCCGCACGCGGTTCGCGATAGGTAATTGGTGAAGAACGGTTTCTTGTCACTTGTTACTAGTCACTGTTTACCCAACACTCTTCACCCGTTGCCAGCAAACTTATGAAAGCAGTAAAAAAAATTCCCGCAGACGAGATAATCTCAATTAATCCGGCGACCGGAGAGGAGGTCGGACGGGTTAAGAATTTCTCAAAAGAGGAAGTTAAAGCAGCGGTTGAAAGATCGCGCAGTGCGTTTCAGATCTGGCGGAAAACTCCGTTTGAAGAAAGACGCCGGATCGTGATGCGGGCGCGGGAAGTTATCCTTGCTGAGATGGACGGGATCGCCGGGCTGATATCGGACGAGATGGGAAAGCCGGTCGCCGAAGCACTTTCAACCGAGATCGCTCCGGTTTTGGATCTGATGCAGTATTTTGCAAAAAATACCGAGAAGCTCCTGCGGCCGGAAAAACGCGGGATCGGATTGCTCGGATTGATGGGCCGTTTGTCAAAGATCATTTATAAACCGCTCGGAGTTGTCGGGATCATACCCGCATGGAATTTTCCGTTTTCGATCCCGCTCGGCGAAGTTGTCATGTCGCTGATGGCGGGAAATACCGTCGTACTAAAACCGTCGGAACTGACGCCGCTGACAGGCGAAAAGATCGCCGAGATTTTTGAGATCGCACGTCTTCCGAAAAATGTACTGCAAGTCACAACCGGCGACGGAAAAACCGGAGCGGCCCTGGTCGATGCCGGTGTTAACAAGATCATGTTTACCGGAAGCGTTGCGACCGGAAAAAAGATCGCCGAAAATGCGGCGAAACATCTTACGTCCGTTGTGCTCGAACTCGGCGGAAAAGATCCGATGGTCGTTTTTGCAGATGCAAATCTGGAAAAGGCGGCAAGTGCTGCGGTTTGGGGCGCTTTTACAAATTCGGGTCAGGCGTGTTCTTCCGTTGAAAGGCTTTATGTCGAAGAAAAGGCGGCCGAAAGATTTACGCGAATGCTTGTCGAAAAAACCGAAAAACTGCGGCAGGGAAAGGGATCCGATCCCGAAACCGATATCGGTTCGATGTCGAGCGAAACTCAGACAAAGATCGTTGAAGACCACGTAGAAGAATTCAGAAATGCAGGGGCGAAAATTTTGACGGGTGGAAAACGAAATGAAGATCTCGGAAGCGTTTTCTTTGAGCCGACGGTTATTTCCGGTGCCCGCAATAAAATGCTGCCGATGCGGGAAGAAACATTCGGTCCGACTCTTCCGGTCGCGACTTTTAGAACCGAAGACGAAGCGATCGAACTCGCCAATGACACCGATTTCGGATTGACGGCGAGCGTTTGGACCGGAGATCTGAGGCGCGGAAGACGCGTCGCGGAAAAGATCCTCGCCGGCACGGTAAACGTCAACGAAGTCCTTTACACGCACGGCATCGGGCAGACGCCTTGGGGCGGATTTAAGGATTCGGGTTATGGCCGCACACACGGCAAAGAGGGTCTGATGGAACTCGTCGCAACGCAGCATATCCACGTCAATCGTTTTTTGTTTACGCCCGACGTTTGGTGGTTTGGCTATTCAAAAAATGCCATAGAGACTTTTAAGGAAATGGCGCGGACATTTTCGAGCGGATCGGTCATCAGGACACTCGGGTTTTTGCCGCAGATGTGGAAGAGGATCAGGGAACTAATGAAAGATTAAATACCACAGAGACAGAGTGCGGTGGATTAGGAATTCGTTTCGAAAAAAAATCGGCTGAACAACATTTGAGTTGTTCAGCCTTTTTAAGGTCTTTAGCTAATTACGGAGGTTCGTTTGCTTCGCAAACGTGCGGACTGTCCGCGCTCCCCGCTACTAGAATGTAAATTTGGCGCCAAACTGGAACTGACGCGGATCAAATGATGCGGTCGGACGGCTAAAGAATCTTCCGTTGCCGGCACGCTCACCAAAGTCATTCACATCATTAAAGAACGGCGATGCCGATGCTTCATTAAAACGGTTAAACAGATTGAAGACCTCACCGATCAGATCAATTCTGTAACGCTCACCAAAGCGGATCGCACGCGTCAGACGAAGATCGACATTTGCATACGAATGCGTGATTCCCATGTTGCGGCCGAGATTACCGCTTGTAAACGGAGGCGCAACAGTTAACAAACCATTTGTATCGACATTCGGTCTGTCGGTTTGTGTTGATTGGTCATTGTTTGAATCCACGTTCGTGATGATGTTGAACGGACGTCCTGACGAAAGTTCAATGATCGGAGCAACTGTGAAATCAGAGAAGATCTTCTTCCACATCGTATCGCTTCCGCTCCAACCGCTTGGTGATGAAACCACGCCGCTGAAGACAAATCTGTGCCGCTGGTCAAAGAGTGAATTAGCTTTTTCTGCACGGAAATTGTTTACGTCCTGTGCAAGAAGAAGCGTTTGAAGGTCAGAAGAATCGTCGATCGAATGCGACCATGTGTAGGAACCGAGGAACGTAAAGTTATTTGCAAATTTACGTTTCAGTTCGACATTCATCGCGTTATAGCTCGAGTTTCCGTCCGAAACCTGTGCGTTTATCGAACCAAACGGCGTCAGTGTTCCCGGTGTTCTCAAACTTCCGGCAAGTACGCCGTCAAGAACCGCTTTGGTAACGGCTCCGCCCGAAAGTGCCTGCGCCAGGAAGTAGTTCGGCGCATTTGGACGGAAGAAGTTTGCTACCGCCGGGGCGACCGTGCGGCTGCCTAAATTTGTAAGCGGAGCGGCGACCATTCCGGGTATCAATGCGGCGTATGTTGTTCCCGCATTCGGATAGGCTGCCGAACCGGCCGGCGTCATCAGTGTAAAACAGGTAACTCCCGGCGGTACCGCAACCGGACACGCTCCTAAGCCTGTAGCCGCAGATGAAGGGATCGAAAATGCGATCGCTTCCTGCGTGTTAAGCGGTGCGCGGCTACCGTGTAGCGCGTAAAATTCTGAATTTGAAGCGCGATATCCGGGGTGTTGAGATCTGTCGGATGCGGAAGATGTTTTGCGAAAACACCGATATATCCAACAGACAGTGACATATTGTTTGTCAGCTGACGTTCGACTGTGAAGTTAGCCTGAGTTGCGTAAGCATATTCAAAGTCTTTTGTGATCGGCAGCGTGAACGGCAGAACGGCTCCGAATCCGGGGAATGTCTGGTCGTTAAAACGCTGTCTTCCAAACTGATAATCAGCCGATGGCGCAACACCAGGCGTTGTTCCCGGAATTACGGTGCCCTGAAAGATCTGAGCGGCATTGAGCAGATTTGTCGGCAGCGGACTTCCGGCCGTGAAAACACCCTGCTGCTGCTGAGCAGCGTCACCGATGTCGGAGTTGGTCGCGATAGTGAGCAGCGGATGGTCGTAAAACAAACCGAACGCACCGCGAATACTCGTTTTACCGTCTTTCCACGGATCGAATGAAAATCCGAGACGCGGCGCCCAGTTGTTCGTATCGCGCGGTATGCCCTGCTGAACATTTACGGCATCCTGCGCCGCAAGAATATCGGCTGCGGAAAGATTAATACCCGACAGCGGATCGTTAAATCCTACGGTGTTGATCTGTTTTGTTAATTCTACGTCATACCGGACACCGTAATTGATCGTCAGATTCGGCAGTACCTTCCAGGTATCCTGTGCAAAGAAGGCGATCGGTTTGTTGCTGAAGCTGCCCCTCGGATCTCCGAAACCCTGAATATATGTCGAAGGCAATCCGAGACCGTATGACTGGACCGGTGTGAAATCGGGAAGACCCGCAAATCCGGCGTTAAGATTTGTTGCGGCAAACGGACCGAAATTGAACAGTCCCGCAAAGTTTAGTTCGAACTGGAAGGCCGGAATATCAACAAAGCTGAAATCGCCTCCGAATTTGAATATGTGATTGCCTTTGACCCAACTCAAATTGTCCGCAAATTGATAGCGGTTCTCTGTTCTGACAACCGGCGAGAAGAGTTCGCGCCCGATAAACGCCGCACCGGAGATATTGAATGCGACGGCTTCGCCATTTTGCGAACGGAATGTTGTCTCTCTTCTTCCGAAGTTAAACTTGAATTCGTTTGCCAGGTTTGAACCGAAGAATGAATTGAGCTGCGTCGAGAACGAATAGTCCGTAAGTTCCTGAACACCGGTTCTCGAGAAATCATTCTGCCCAAGCGACTGGTTTTGGGATTCAACCTGAATACCGGTCACATCGCTTGTGTTCCATCCGAAGCGCATCGACAGTTGATTCTTATCATTAACAGCATGATCACCGCGGAATGAGAAAAAGTTTGTATTGTCTGTAACCGGGAAAACTCGCTGAAGATCATTGAGCGGGCGGAACGCGATCGGCAAACCGTTTGTTCCGGTCGTTCCCGAAGGAACCGGAGCACCCGAAAGCAAAAATCTTCCGCCAATCGTTCCAGGCAGGATCGGGCTGATCGGAGCGCCCGGTGGGTCGTTACAGATACTGCCGTCGTTCGGGCTCGATAATGTGTTTGTTCCGGTCAACGCTGTTCCGCCGCCGCTCGATGCCAGAAACGCATAAGCGCGGAGTCCGCAGACCGCCTGACCGGCAGCCGCACGAACGTTTGCATCCGGACTTTGAAGTCCCGGTGCCGCCTGCTGAAACGCCGCGGTCAAAACCGCAGCCTGCTGGGCTGTTAAATTACCAAAGTTGATCGCGTTAGGATTGATCCCTGGAATCGCCGGGAGTGTGAATGAAGAAGCCAATCCCGATGCCAGATCAGATGTGAAAAATCCCGATTCATCACGGTCGCGTCTTTCGTATGATGCAAAGAAGAATGTTCTGTCTTTTACGATCGGGCCGCCAAGAGTTCCGCCCCATTGTGTTCTGCGGAAATCGGGTTTTTCTACCGGAGAGAACGGATTTCTCGCCTGGATATTTTTGTCGCGGATAAAACCGAAAACGTTTCCGTGAAAATCGTTTGTTCCGCTTTTTGTTACAACGTTAACGATACCGCCGGTTGCGCGGCCAAACTCAGGAGCATAGGAATTTGTCGCAACCTGATATTCCTGAACGGCTTCCTGTGAAACAGTTGTGCGGGCGGCGTTGATCGAATTATCCGTAAAGTCCGCACCGTCAACCTGAACCAGCGTCGAACGTCCTCTTTGTCCGCCGACGTTGATGCCGGAAGTTGGCGCCGGGCCGATCGGACGTCCGTTATCGCGTCCGACGGTTGAAAGCGTCAGAGCAAAACCGGTAGCGCTTCTTTCGTTGATCGGAAGATTTTCGATCTTTTCCTGATCGATCGTACTCGAAACGGTTGTTTTCGTCGGCTCAATTAGTTCAACGGAGCTGACATCAACGTCTACTACGACGTCCGTTCCGCCGATCTCAAGCGGAATCGTAAGTTCTGCGCGCTGGCCGACGGTCAGTTTTACATTAGATATTTTTACCGTTTTAAAGGTGTCGGCACCTGCCGAAACTTCATACGTTCCGGGAGGAATGCCGATAGCCTGAAATCCGCCGGCATCATTTGTTGTATATGTCCTCGAAAAACCCGTGGCGGGATTTGTCAGTGTTACAGTAGCGCCGGGTATTACCGCGCCGTTAGGATCGGTAACGGTTCCGATCAAGTCGGCATTGGTAGCTTGTGATTGGGAAAATGCGGCGCTCACGCTCAAAAGTATCACTAACATTAAAATTGAGTATGTTTTAGTGATCGATGGAATTTTCCAAGGAAACGACTTCATTCTTTTTATCTCCTTACGTTTGGTTTAATACGTTTTATCTCTATTGATAATATGAGTATTTGGGGGTCTTCAATTTGATATGGATCGCATGGGATAACTTCTGTCTGCGAAGAAGTGAACAACTATATTATTTAACAGAGATTTAATAGAATTATTAGCTTTAGAATTCTAATAGCAACAAGGCCCTAAAGGCAAGGTAAAATTTATTCTTTTATCAATTTGATTTATTTCCGCAGCCTTAAAAAACGGCATCAAAAGGCGGAATCGCCGGTTTTCGTCTGCCGTCCGGAAAATATTCGACCCGGAGAAGGCGACAGTTTCCCGCGATGTCCTATAATCGTGGCTAAAGCCGATTTTGTTGATCAAACATGAAAATAATTCCGATCTCCATTCCGACACCATTTTATGTAGGAGATGTAAATGTATATCTCATCAAAGAGGATCCTTTGACTTTGATCGATACGGGACCGAAAACGAAAGCGGCGGCTGAAGCGCTCCGGTCCGGTTTGAAGAGTCACGGCGTTGAGTTTTCCGACATCAGAAGGATCGTTCTAACACACGCTCACGAAGATCATTGCGGCTTGGCAAAGAGCATCCGTGATGAGGCGAAAAACGCTGACGTATTTGTTCACGGGTGGGAAACCGGCCATCTTTTCGGACGGCTGGCAAAAGAAGATAATCAGCGCATCATGGAGCGGGCAGGCGTTCCTGCGCGGGTATTCGAAGAGATGCGCGCCGCTTATGCGGAGATCAGTCTTTTGACCGACTCACTGGCCGAGACTGATTTTCTCAGCCTTGAAGACGGGATGGAGATCGAATTTGAAAGCGGGTCGCTCCAGGTTTTGCACACGCCGGGGCACACTCCCGGATCATGCTCTTTTATCAGAAGAGCAGACCGGACGATCATTTGCGGAGACTGCGTATTGAAGAGGATAACACCGAATCCGGTGATCTCGCCCGATCCGGCAGATCCCGCCAGGCGTTTTCGTTCGCTTTCCAGATATCTTGTGAGTCTCGCAAAGATCAGAAGTGAATCACCGACGGTTCTTTATGGCGGACACGGAGAACCGATCAGTGATTTCGAAGAGATCTTTAATCGTTACACAAAGGCGATCGATGAGCGGCAGAAAAATGTGACGGCAATTGCAGATAAAAGCGGTGTTTCGGCCTGGGACGTGGCGCAAGAGCTTTTTCCGGACGCGATCGACCAAAAGGTCCATAGATTTCTGGCAATATCCGAAGCCGTCGCGCACCTGGACTACGCAGTAGAAACCGGAAAGCTAAGGGTCGGAACTGATACCGGCATAGACCTTTTTACTAAGTGAGTTTGCAAGCGCTCTCTTACCCAAATTCCTGATACATAAGAACAACGATTTTCGGATCCTCGCGATCAAGACGGAGAAACTAACGCGATCGCCGGATAGATCCGTGCTGATGCCATCAAACCTGATCTGAAAGTTACCCGAAAACCCGGATATTTCCATAAAACTCGCTTTTTGCTAAATACATTTGTTTTGCGAATTCGACCATTCATCGATCATTTATGTGTGTTCAACAAAAAGCGAAACGCCTAAATTGAGATTGTCGGTATATTTCGGACTTCGCAATTTGCGGTGAGCCGTATCCGAATTTGTGCGGGGATTCGGCAAATGATGAATAAAAGGCGTTTGCGGAAAACCGCTCGCTCAAATGAATAAGTAATCGAAAACAAATTGCGATTTGTTAAATACAGCGGCGAAAGCCCGGAGAGACATTTTCTGGTGTCACGCTCCAAAATTGCGACACCAAAATCAACGCTGAAGCCGGAGATCGAGCAAAGGCCGGTTTACCTTGAATACTTGCGTCAACAATGCTTGCCCGCCGCGGGATTCAAATACCGTTCATTGGTGAAATTCGCCCATTCGTTTATTGATACATGCGCTACAAGAAAAAACAGTGCCGAATGATCCGGAGAACCGATAGAATTGCAGATTCGAATATCCAATCTCGAAAGAGTAACTAACAGAAACTAAGAAAGTTATGAAAAACAGATCAATCGCTATCATTTTAATTATTGCGTCTTTCAGTATTGCCGCTTTTGCACAAACAGGATCGATCCGCGGAACAGTAACGAGTGAGGTCAACGGTTTAAACCTTTCGGGGGTTTCGGTAACGATCACCCAACTCGAGTTAAACGTCGAAACGGATGAGAACGGGGTGTATGAGTTTACAAACATCGCTCCCGGCCGTTACACCCTGGTTACACATATTGAGGGTTTTTCCGACCAGGCGCGAACGATCGTTTTGGCGGCCGGCGCTTCCGGCGGTGTTGATTTCAGATTGAGTTTAACGGCATTAAAGGAAGAAGTAACCGTTACTGCGTCAGGTTCGGAGGAATCGGTGTTTGAGTCATTTCAGTCCGTTGAAGCGATCGGAACCACAAGGATCCGCGAACAGGCAAACACGGCGCTCGGCGAAATGCTCGAACGTGAGGCCGGGATCAGCAAACGAAGTTTCGGACCGGGGACATCGCGTCCGTCGATCCGCGGTTTTGAAGGAGACCGCGTTTTGATTCTGCAGGACGGGATCCGAAACGGTTCACTTGGCTCACAATCGGGTGATCATGGCGAACCGGTCGATGCTTTGAATCTCGAGCGTCTGGAAGTTATCAAAGGTCCGGCGACTTTGCTCTATGGTTCAAATGCTATCGGAGGCGTTGTAAATGCAGTTTCCGGAGATGAAAATGATGCTCACCCCGGATTGCGCGGGTATTTTACCGGTCTTGGCGGAACGGTTAATCGTCAGGGCGGCGTCGGAGGCGGTGTCGAATACGGCTTCGGCAAGTTTTTGTTAACCGCGGCAGGCAGCACTCTCCGGGAAGGTGATTTCGAAACTCCGCTCGGCCGTGTTCCGAATTCCGCCGCTAAGAGTTATGGCGGAACAACCAGTTTCGGATATTTCGGTGAAAAAGGTTTCTTTGCCGGTACTATCGGATTCGACCGCAGGCGCTATGGTGTTCCTTATGCACCGCTTTTTGAGGAAGGCGCATTTTTAACCAATGCCGCCGGTGAACCGTGTGACGACGACGGCGAACCTTGCCAATATGATATTTACGCGGTACGTGATCAATTTTCCCGTTCACTTCCGGAGATACCCGAAGAACAGATCGACCTTAAAATGCAGCGCAATTATTATCGTGTGCGCGGCGGATTCCGAAACCTAAACGGTCCGATCACCGGCGGTAATTTTTATGTAGATTTTTCAGATTACCAGCATGATGAGATTGAAACTGTCGATGGGGCGGATGAAATTGGAACTACGTTCACAAACGATACATTTACCTACCGCAGCGTTTTCGAACAAAGAAAATACAACGTTCTTTCAGGACGCTTCGGATTTGAAGGCTACAATCGCAGTTATCTTACCGAAGGCGCGGAGCAGCTGATTGACGGCAGAGTAAGGCAGAATAATTTCGCAGCGTTTGCACTTCAGGAATTAGACTTTAACCGCGTCGCGCTCCAGTTCGGCGGAAGGATCGAAAGTAACAGGTATAGTCCGACGAACGGTGCATTATATATGAACCGTGATTTCACCGGCTTTTCCACGGCGTTTGGAGCAAAAATCAGACTCTGGGAAGGTTCTTCATTCTTTGCGAATTTTACATCGAGCTATCGTGCGCCGTCGCTTGAAGAACTTTACAACTTCGGCCCGCATATCGGTACGGTGACATTTGAGGTCGGTGATCAGAATCTCGGAAGGGAACGCTCAAACGGTTTCGAACTATCGCTTCGGCAAAATGCCGGACGGTTCCGATTCAATGGCAGCTTTTTCTTTTACGACATCAAAGACTTTATTTATCTCTCTCCGCAGGATGAGGACGGAAATGGTCTGATCGATGTTGATGACGGTTTGCCCGTGTCGGCATTCAGTCAGGATGACGCCCGTTATGTCGGTGCTGATCTTTCGGCTGATTATCAGTTTAACGATTATTTTGGAATGTTTGTTGCGGCCGATATTGTTAACGCACGGCTCAAAGATCCGGATATTGCATTACCGCGAATAACCCCGGCAAGATTTCGAATCGGCGGTGAATTTCGCTACAAAGGCCTCAGCGTCAGACCGGAAGGTGTTTTTGCAGCAAGCAAGAAAGCTGACAATATCTTTCCGCTCGAAACGCCGACCGCCGGATACGGCGTGCTCAATATAAATGGTTCGTACACTTATTACAGCGCACGCTATGCGCACATCTTTACATTTGGCGCACAGAATCTGACAGACCGGCTCTATCGCAATCATGTCAATTTTATTAAAGATATATTGCCTGAAGCCGGACGCGGTATTAAGGCCTCATACACTATCCGTTTTCTATAAATAGAAGAAAATGCTAAAACATGCCGGGTTGGATTCGACCCGGCTTTTTTATGCCGGCAAACATAAGATGATCGCGCCTGATGCGTTTATCGAAAATAACACTTGCAAAACACTGTTTAACTTTAATATAATCTCACCGGCATTCCACTCAGATGCCTTTGACCCAACCTCTGGTCAAACCCCCAATACCATTCCCATAGAATCACTGAAAGTCGCGCTTCCTGCGCGAACTGAAATATAGATCCGATCTTATCAACTCCCGGGATCAAGCACGACGTTTGTTATTCAACACCGTGCCGGCCTTCGGCGTCTGTATTAATTTCAAACCACAATTATGTAGCTTCTGTAACGAATCTATATGGAGAAAACATTAAAAAAATGAATAAGAAACTCAACAGGAAACAAAACAAACGAACGAAGCAGCCGGAGATCAGGATTGCCCGTTCGGTGATTACGCTGATCCTTGGAGTGGTTTTCCTCAGCGGGGCAGCTGTTTTTGCAAGCAAAGGAAAAGATACGATCCTTTCCTTCCTGCGCCCCGATGTGAAGATCAGTCTATCCGGATCGGTTAGCCGGGACGATGTAAAGATCTCTGTGGATAAAGCCGGGACCGTAAAAACGGGCGAAGTCATCAACTGGACGATCTGCTCAAAAAATGCCGGTGAGGCAAAAGCGAGCGGATTTAAGACGGTCGGTCAGATCCCTCCGGGAACCGAATATGTTGCCGGTTCAGCAAAGGGTGACGAAGCCCCCGACGTTGAATTCTCGATCGACGGAGGCAAGAGCTTTTCAAAGAAACCGACTGTCACAGAGAAACAAGCCGACGGCTCCGAAAAGCAGGTTGCCGCACCCGTGAGCATGTACACGCAGGTTCGATTCGGATGGGAAAAACCTCTCGATTCCGATCACGAGTTGAACGCCTTCTACAGCGTCCGTGTGAAATAAGCGAATTATTTTCTTTCAGAAGTGACAAGCGCGCTGATCTTCCAACGGATCAATGCTGCGCTGCCCGGATCTGAGAGGTCTGAAAAGACATTTTTAAGGATAGAATGATGAAAACACAAAACTATTTTATGCAGATCAGGACATTGCTGCACATTGCGGCGGTGTCGATGCTTCTGTTTATGTTATCCGCTCAGGGTATTGCCCAAACGGCGGCTGACACACAGATAAAAAACCAGGCGAGTGCGAGCTACAGCGATGGTACAAACAGCTACAGCACCGTTTCAAACGAAGTTACCGTTACGGTCGCAAAGGTTGCCGGCTTAACGATTACTCCGGACGCTCAAACAAATTCTTCGGTCGTGGCGGGACAAACCGGCGTGACAATGGATTTTCTCGTAACCAATACCGGAAACTTTAATGACTCGGTAAGATTTTTGGCAAACGGCGGAAGCTTCCAGTTTCCGACAGGCGTGACACCGACGGCAGCAGTAGTCAATCCGACGGGCACTCCGGTAAATATACTTACAAACGGCTCAACAGTTCTTTATCCGCTAAATGCCGGTGCTTCGGTTACAGTTCGCGTAACATTAAGCATCAGTGCTTCAGCGGTAACGGGAAGCACGCTGAGAGTTTATCTCGGTGATCAAACAACTCTTTCACCGACCTTTGATAATGCAGCTGCAAATTCATCCGCTAATGAAGTAAACACGGTTTCGACCGGTGCAGTAAACGGCTCACGGGAAGCCCGCGGCGATATCAGTGTGCTCGTTGAAAACGACGCACAGATCCGTGCAAATCTGACGGCTCCTGCCGGACCCGTCGCACTTGGTTCGAACATTTCGTACACAGCAAGCGCTTGTAACGACGGTTCACGACCGCTGAGTCCGATCGATCCTGACGGCGCGGGTCCGATCCCGTCGCGCGTTTATGTGATCGCTCCGATCCCCGTTGGCACCGAGCTGACAAATGCCGGGGCACTTCCTTCGGGAACATATTTCACAACCTCGCCGCTAAGCACGGCTCCTTTGTCAGCAACCTGGACCGCAACGGCTCCGGGTACATTGTCGACTGTGACAAGGATCATGATCCCCGTTTCGTCGGCCGCGATCGCCGCAGGTGTCTGCAGCGGAAGCGTTAACTTCGATGTGAAAGTAACGGCTGCAAATGCAAATACGCCGGTCTACGAAATAATCGATGCATTCGGTCTGAATTCGATCGGTGCTACGGTTACCGACCAATCCGGTGACAACACTCCTAATAAGGGTGACGGAAATGCCAACTTTAATGAACCGCTTTCCGGCGGAACAGCATCTCCGACACAAGGTTTCCAACAGCCGACTTTGCTGCTGAAATCCTACAGTGTTCTCAACGGACCAAACGGATCTCCCGGAGCGACCGGACCGACAAACAATAACAATGATTTCACTAATCTTAGTGTGAACACTGGTATTGCAGGTGTGGCTCCGACAACAGCACCGGCTGCGCCCGGCTCAGCTGTAACGGGTGTTACAACGGCATCGGGTCAGGTTGTTTTCACAAACACACTTCAAAACACGGGTAACGCCGACGATACGTTCAGACTTACTGCGCCGACGGTTCCTACAGGTTCGACTGTTGAAATTTACAACGGGTCTGCCTGGGTGAACGTAACAAGCGGCGGGTTTGTTGACGTCCCGGTTGCCGCCGGTGCAACGGCTAATTATCAGGTTCGCGTGACGCTTCCCGCAGGAAAGCTGATCCTGACCGGATACGACACCGTTATTCGGGCGACATCGCAAAGCGACAACACCAAGTCAAACGACACGATCGACCGCGTATTCACCGGATTTATCCGTATGGATAAAACTGCAACGGTGGCAAATGCGACCGGTGTCGGCGGTGCGACAGATCCTGTACCGGGTGCCGTGATCACGTATGTGATCAGCTATTCAAACGTTTCGCAGGCAAGCGGCGGCGGAAGCGTTGGGCTGACGGCAAGCGGTTTTGTGATCACCGAGAACGGTACCGTTGCCCCGAATAACTGGGGAACGTTTACCGATCAGGTCGTCGGCAGTGCCGTCGATTCTCGCGGCGGAACGATCACGGGAGATGCGGCGCTTTCAAATGTTCTGACCGATACGGTCGGAACGCTTGGGCCGGGTCAATCGGGAACGTTTACCTTCAAACGCACGATCAAGTAATTCCTGATCGATATGACAGCGCGGGTATTGAAACGGGTACCCGGGATACCCGCGCACTTTTTTCTTGCCGACGAAAACCGGACAATTGATGAAAAGAGTTCTTACAACAAAAAATCTCCTCATCTTTATCCATGCGATCCTGATACTTTCCTTTACGCATACAAAGGTATTTTCGCAGTCTGTCGCTACGCCTGCGAATACAACGATCTCTAATTTTGCAAAAGGGGTATATGAAGACGACCGCGGGGTTTCATACGAAACTATCTCGTCAACCGTGTCGATCGACGTAAAAGTGGTTTCTTCATTGGTTGTTACCCCGAATCAAACTTCTCCGACAGAAACGGTTGCGCCGAATGAGACGCTTGTCAGAGAATTCGAAGTCTGCAACACGAGCAACAATAGCGATTCATATACAGTTACCGGTGCTTCGGTAACCGCCCCGGCCGGGATAACCGATATTTTCTACGATCTCGATGACAACGGCGAAATTTCCGCGGGCGACATCCGCGTTGAACTCAACCAGCCGCTGTCAAACATTGTCTCTCCGGGTTCATGCATAAAGATCCTCGTTCGCCTTAATACAAACGATATTGCAACGAGCGAGCAGCTGAGGATCGATCTGACGGTTCGTTCAAATAATACCGACGCGGTTAACGGTCAGGCGCAGGATACCGGACGGATAATAAATTCCGGCGGAAAGGCCGCCGTTTTTACAAACCCGGCAGATCCGGCGCTGATCCCGCGAAAACTCGTTCAGGACAGATCAAGCTATGTTTCCGGAAAGGGCGAGCAGCTCACTTATGAGATCTCTTTCCGCAACAGCGGAGATGTGGATGCACGAAATGTTGTAATTAATGACGAACTGCCGGCCGAACTCAATTACATACCGAACACATTAAAACTTGAAACAAAAGCTTTGACCGATGCAGCTGACGGCGATGAAGGAGAGGTCTCAGGCAAAACTCTCACCGTAAGACTCAGCAGACCGGTCAAACCAAATGAAGTTGTCAGCATCAGCCTTAAGGCGACCGTTTCGCAAAACGTTATTCCAGGCAGGGGTGTTGTCAATGTCGCAACGATAACTGCCGACAATGCTAAAACCGCAACAACATCCGAAGCGATCGCCGTAGTTGATCCTTTCGGAACGGTTTATGCTGCACGCGGCGGAGCCGGTTCGCCGATCCCGGGTGCGACCGTCACGATCCTGACAGACAGTACTTCAGGAAGCATACTTCCGATCCCGCAAGGTCAGGGTTTCGAACCGAATTTTAAAAACTTAAACCCTTACGTTACCGATAATCGCGGCAGATTCAGTTTTGGTCTGCTTCCAAGCCAGCTTGGAACTGAGTCTCAGCCGGCGAGATATGTTGTTTCAGTTTCCGCAGAAAACTTCCGTCCGCGTCTTCTTGAGATCACACTTCGGCCCGACGGCAACGGTCTTTTCAGAATGACGGTCCGTTCGCTCGACGGACTTCCGATCGCGGTTGCAGATGGTTTCGAATTGACGGTAAATGACGTAGAGATCCCGAGCATTGCAGACGTTGCATTCAACATTCCGCTTTTTGAAGAGGCCACGCTGGAGGTCAGCAAAACAGCCGATCGTGCTCAGGCCGAGGTCGGCGATATTGCAAACTACCGGATCGAAGTACGAAATTCGAGCGTTGCTCCGCTGCTCAATGTCAGGGTCAAAGATACGCTTCCGGATTCGTTCACGTATGTTGAAGATACTGCCCGGATCACACGCGGCTCAGCGGCATCCCCGATCAAACCGGT
The DNA here is from genome assembly GCA_041394785.1 of Pyrinomonadaceae bacterium. Lineage (GTDB taxonomy): Bacteria > Acidobacteriota > Blastocatellia > Pyrinomonadales > Pyrinomonadaceae > Aridibacter. The sequence continues at coordinate 32,435 of JAWKHO010000002.1, forward strand.
GATAAACGGAAATGTGATGGAATTCGGCATCGGCGATCTGCTGAGCGGTGAAGGCGTTTCTATACAGTACCGCGTAAGGATCGGGGTTAATGCGCGCAGGGGCGATAACTTTAATTCTGCGGTTGTCAGCGGCACATTTCCATCGGGCGAAGAAAATGTTTCAGAGCCATCGCGGGCACTGGTAAAGGTAAGCCCCGGACTTTTCTCGATGCGTCAATTTGTCATCGGACGCGTATTTGTTGATAAAAACAACAACGGTGTTTTTGATTACGGCGAGAGGCCCGTTGCCGGAGCGCGTATTTATCTGTCAAACGGAAACTCCGCAACTACCGATACACAGGGCCTTTACAGTGTTCCCGCGGTTTCCGAAGGTGCGCAGGTAATCGCGATCGATCCGATCACGATTCCAAAAGGTTATGTGCTTTCAAACGGCGGACGCCGTTCCGGAAAAGACTGGACCAGACTATTGCGTACCCCGCTTGGCGGAGGCGCGATGCTTCGCCAGAACTTTGCGCTTTTGTCAGACGGTACCGTTAAAGATGACCAGGATGAAATTGTAAAAACCGCTCTTGATAAGCCGGCAGACAAGAAACCCGTTTCTGTACTCCCGGCGGAATCATCAGACCAAAATGAATACAAAGCCGTCGCACCGGGAGAGGTCTTTGTACACAGACTTGAAAACGGAAGCGTTGCGCCGAAAACATCGGTAAATATCGATGTGAGTGTTGCCGAAGGCTGGTCGGCGAGGATCGAAGCGGGTCAGGCAAAATTCGGAACAGAGAACATCGGGACGACAAGAAACGATCCGGCAAACAAGATCACGACATTTACATTTGTCGGGATCGGACTCAAGCCGGGACCGAATAAGATCAGGGCTTTTCCGGTAAGTCCGGAAGGCATCAGCGGAAAACCGCTCGAGATCGAAATTTTCGGACGCGGTGCTGCAAGCCGCCTGAAGGTTGCCGCTGAACACAGTGAACTGCAGGCATCAGGACGCGATTCAACTACGATCGTTGTGGAAGCGTATGACGAGTGGGGTCATCCGGCTCAGGACGGCTCGGTGATCGTCCGCACGTCATCGGGAAGATTCTTTGATCCTACAAAAAGCGAAGAAGAAAATGAAGATGCTTCCGAAGGAAGCGTGATGCGCGAAGACCTTTTTGCAACAAACGGCTCAACGTCAGAACAGGAAAACGGAAGCCTGCGTGAACAGAAGATAGAACTTGTCAACGGGATCGGGATCGTCAAGCTGATATCGGACAATAAAACCGGAACCGCCCGCGTGACGGCGATCCAGGGCAAGGCCGAGGGATATTCTGATATACGTTTTACATCCGAAACCCGCCCCGGATTTTTAGCCGGACTTGCCGAAGTGACGATCGGAAAGAACGCACCCGAAATGGCAAATCGCGAAACGGACGAAAATGTTCGGGGAAGGATCCAGTTCTTCTACAAAGGAAAGTTTTTCAGCGATAAAAATAACCTGACCGTTGCTTACGACAGCCAGGAACCGCTGAACCGCGTATCGGGCCAGGATCGATTGTTTCAGCTAAATCCGGTCGATCAGGTTTATCCGCTGTTTGGAGATTCGTCGACACGTTTCCAGGAGACCGAATCAAACAGCAAAGTTTATGCGAGAATTGACCGCGGACGCAGTTATGCGATGTTCGGCGATTTTGACGCAGGTTTGGATTCAAACCGCCTCCTCGGTTTCTCACGCAGACTGACAGGGGCAAAAGTCCACGTTGAAAACAGGAACGGCGACTTTGTTACGGTGACCGGCGCACGGCCGGACACGGCGTTTGCCAGACAAGTGATCGCAGGCGGAAGTTTAGGACTCATTCAACTCAATTACGCTGACGTTCTGCCGGGATCGGAAGTTCTGATGATCGAAACAAGGGATCGAAGAAATCCCGAACTCATTCTTTCGCGCGAAGTTTTGTCGCGATCGGTTGATTACAATATTGATACAACGACCGGAACGATCTTTTTCCTCAGAAGCATTCCGACTTTTGACCGCGATCTCAATCTGATACAGATCGTCGCAACTTACGAATACCGTTCCGAAGGATTCGAATCTTCGGTTTATACGGCGCGCGGCGCAAAGACATTTAACAGACTCGGTCTGCGGCTTGGTTTCTCCTACGTCAACCAGCGGCAGGATGAAGAATCACCGTTTCAGCTCGGCGGAATTGACGGTTCGCTCAAACTTCCGAACCGCGGACGTCTTGATTTTGAGTGGGCGACGAGCCGAGGTCCGCTCAACCACGGGTACAGCTTCTTCGGAAATTCGCAGTCAGGCGACCGCGAATTTAACGGAAACGCATTCTTTGTTTCGCTCGAACAGCCGCTTTCGTATGGTCAAACAGTTCTGCGTTTTGAAGGCTTTAGCGCTTCGGGGAATTTCTATAATCCGTTTGGCGCGACCGTAACCGCCGGCAGCACGCGCGGCGCACTTTCGATCGAATCAAAACCGTTGAAAAACGGCACGGTGAAAGTAAACCTTGTTGCCGAGAAGAATCATACGGAAAACGTGGATAACAACCGAATCACCGCCGGGATCCAATGGTCGCAGCTTGTAAATGAAAAACTGAAATTTAATTTCGGATACGATTTTCGCAGGTATTCAGATAACGATGCTGACCGCAGTGTCCTTTCAAATCTGATCACGGTCGGCGCTGAATACAAGCCGACGAGCAAACTGGATTTTTCGATAAAGCGCGAGCAAAATCTCGGTGCGGAAGATCCTTCATATCCGAATCAGACGCTGATCGGTGCAAACTATCAGCTCAATCAGTTTGCAAAGGTATTTTTCACGCAAAGACTTGCTTCAAATCCGATCACACCGATCTCGGATGTTTCGGGGACGGGTTTTGCATCGTCAAATGCGAGATATGAAACAGCAGTCGGTGTTGAAACACAGTTTGGAAAGTACACGAGCCTGAGCGGACGCTATCAGCTCGAGAACGGTCTCAACGGCACCGACAGTTTTTCGATCATCGGACTTAAAAACCGTATTCCGGTAAGCGAGAAACTTTCGCTTGAAGCGGGTTATGAACGCGCGTTTCATCTTGCCGGAGAAGGAAAGAGCTACAACAACTTTACGCTCGGAGCAAATTGGCTTCCGGATGAGAATTTCCGTTCGTCTTTCAGATACGAACTCCGCGACCGCGAAGGATTCGGACATCTCTTTTCACTCGGCGCCGCCGGAAAACTCCGCCCCGGCTGGACGACCCTCGGACGTCTCCAGTATGGCGATGTGAATTATAACGGCCGCAAAAACTTTGCGATGAACGGTCAACTCGCGCTCGCGATCCGTCCGCACAACACCGATAAATACGGCTTGCTTTTAAGTTACAAACACCGCGAAAATTTCTTTTCGGGCGGAACAGAAGATACGCAAAATGAACTCCGCGATGACATTTTTTCGGTAGATGGTTTTCATCAAACCACACGAAGGCTTGAACTCTACGGACGGTTTGCAGCAAAATTCAGTGCCGACCAAACTCCGGATATTCCCTTCGCGAGCAATCTTTCATATCTGGCGCAGGCTCGAGCTCAGTATCTTTTGAGCGATTCGTTTGATGTCGCGATAGAAGGAAGATACATGTATCAGCCGACAACGGGTTCGCAAAACCGCTGGCTGGGAATCGAAGCGGGTTACTGGGTGACGCCTGAAATGAGGATCGGCGGCGGATACAATTTCAAACAGTCGACGGAAGTGTTCGGATTCAATAATGATCAGGTTTATAATAAGGGCGGTTTCTATTTTAGTATCACAACAAAGCTTTCAAGATTGTTCGATCTGTTCGGAACTTCAGACAAAGGGCTGGAACATACACTTCCGGGCGGAAAATATCCCCAATCCGCTAAAAATGAAGACCGCAAAGATAAGTAGATTCGCGTAGATTCAATTTGCGAATGCGGGATTGGACGAATTAAAAGTTATCTCTGATCCGCCGGAATAGAATCGGGATTTTACAATAAACAAGATGACGGGTTTTTATAAAAGACAAAAGTTCAAATTCGTGCGCGGGATCTTCACCGCAGGATCGGCTTTTGTGCTTTTACTTCTTGCCGTCAGTTTTGCCGGTGCGCAGATTTGTGCAGTGCCGGGGAAAGACGGCCCGCAGACGATCAGCGGAGTTGTCAATACTTATTATCCGTCTCCAACTACGGCCACTGCGTCAGGAACTTCAATACCTGTCGGGTCGGTTTCGAATATCGGTAGCAGTCTGACACCGATCGCCGCCGGCGATCTCTTGCTGATAATTCAAGTTCAGGACGCTTTGATCAATTCCTCCAACAATAGTAACTACGGTGGGGGGAACGGAACCGGCCGCGGTTTTACATCAGGGAATGCAGGGTTTTATGAATATGCGGTTGCGACAAATTCGGTCGGAACCGGCGGTGGCACGATCATTACGCAGCAGTCGCTGTCCAGAACATATCAAAGTGCGGCCGCAACGAGTTCAAGAGGAAGGCGAACCTATCAGGTTGTCAGAATTCCCCAGTATTCTGCGGCGACGATTTCCGGAACGCTAAACGCCGCGTCATGGGATGGAACGTCCGGCGGGATCGTCGCCTTTGACGTTGCCGGCACTCTGAATATGGGCGGCGGAACGATCAACGCGAGTGGACGCGGTTTCCGCGGCGGTCTGGGAATTACGCTCACCGGGGGAAGCGGATCCAATACGGATTATCGAGGAAACTCGACAAACGGAACCGGCGGCTCAAAAGGCGAAGGAATAGCCGGGACGCCGCGGCGTATCTGGGACGGTTCATTCGGGATCGATAACGGAACCGAAGGCTATCCCAACGGCAGTTTTCTGCGAGGTGCTCCCGGAAATGCCGGAGGCGGCGGAACCGATGGTTCGCCCTCAGTCGACAACGGCCAGAATTCCGGCGGCGGCGGCGGAGGAAACGGCGGGATCGGCGGTGTCGGCGGAAACAGCTGGAGTTCGAATCTGACGATCGGAGGGATCGGCGGAGATGATATTTCGGCAGCGGCAAACAGGATCATTTTCGGCGGCGGCGGCGGAGCCGGAACAACGAACAATACTGCCGGTGATACAGCAAGCGGCGGGATCGGCGGAGGTATAGTGATTATCAGAGCCGGGGCTGTTTCGGGAACCGGAACGATCACAGCAAACGGCGGAAACGCACCGAATTCCAATCCAAACTGCTGCGGCGACGGTGCCGGAGGCGGAGGAGGAGGCGGATCGATCATGATCACGGCCGCCAATCCTTCAGGACTTTCAGGAATTACAACATCAGCCCGCGGCGGAAAAGGCGGAGATACTCTGGTTGCGGCAGTTCCCCACGGTCCCGGCGGCGGCGGCGCAGGAGGGGTGATCTTTTCAAACGGTTCGCTCGGCTCGACAAGTGTTTTGGGCGGTGTGAACGGCACGACGACTCCCTCAGCCACCTTTCCGGATCCGGCCTACGGCGCGCAGCCGGGGCAAAGCGGGATCATAAATGTCAGCACGAATCCGGCTTCTGTAAATGGAACTCCGTCAGGCGCCGATTGTGTTCCCGACCTGACCGTCACAAAGTCCACGACGACACCGGTTGTTACAAACCTGATCACTGGAACGACAGCGATCTATTCGATCACCGTTTCAAATGCCTCAAACAGAGCATCTGCAACGCAGCTCAACATTTCTGACGCACTCCCGCAGCCGGTCGCAAACGGATTTACGTATGCGAGTACGGTATTGGTTACATTGACCGGCGGGGCGACACGGCCATCAACCGCGAATCCGGCGGCCGGAGCGATCAATCCGCTGTGGAGTCAGTTTACGATACCGGGCGGCGGCAGCGTCGTGCTGACCTTTAATGTGAACATCGCGGCGAGCGTACCTTCAGGCACCTACCAGAATCCGGCAACCGCAACATATCTAGACCCGGCACGGACCGTTTCAAGCGGCACAAGGAGCGTCAATTACGATTCCGCATCAACAACAAACGAAGACGTGCGGGTTGTCGGGCCTCCGAATATCAGCCTCGTTAAGAACTGTACCGTCCCGGCAAATTGTACAACCGCATCACAGCTGCCAAATACGGAACTGACCTACAAGATCGACTTTTCAAATACCGGCGGGCTCAGCGCTTCAAATCTGATCATAGTTGACGGTATTCCGCCAAATACGGATTTTAAACTTGGTTCGGCGACGGTAAGCGCAGGAACAACCGGTTTGACCTTTGTGATCGAATATTCGAGTGACTATGTTGCGACAAACCCGACAGCTGCGACATGGAGTTACACACCTGTCAGTCAGGGCGGAGGCGCATCGGCCGGGTTTGACAGGTTGGTAAAAGCTGTCCGCTGGCGTGTTACGGCCGGAAGTCTTTCGCAAATTTCTCCGAACAATGCGGGGAGCGTCAGTTTTGTTTCGAAGATCCGGTAAAGATCGTCTATTTCGCTTTTAAGTTTGCGGAAACCATACACCCCGGAAATTCGGCGGGGACATATTCGGGATCACGTGCCCCTGATCCAGATTTCGGATGTCGACATTTTCGATTACTTCGGTCACATATTTTAACTGTTCACTGAGATCCGCTTTTTTGACCAGGAATTCCGCATCGGCCCGCGAAAAGGCAGTTACGCCGATTCCAAAATGTTTGCCGGATTTGAACCAATACCTCCTTAAATCATTGACAGTCATTTCTCTGATCAAATCCCGGCATCTTTCGATCTGAACGGGGCGAATTATTCTATGGCCCATCTCCATATCCCGATCCGCGCTAAAAACCGATCTCAGACATTCTTATCCGAATAAAAATACAATTTCATGTATTTACATCCGAAACCCGGAATAAAACTTGAGATCAATATGAAGTCAGAATTTCGAGAGGCAGTTACATTGAAATCAATATATATTCACTTTGAATGAAGCCATTCTAACATACTGAAATAACTATACTTAGGTTCGTTTTCAATCAGTCCGCCGGATTTATGGAATCGGCATTGCATCTTCCTTAGCTAGTAATCCGGGAAGCAGATAAGCAGTTTTCTCTTTCGAAAAAAAGAGGAACTGCAAACCTCTTCAGGATAAATACACTAACTAAGGAGTTAAGCTATGTTTAATAAAACGAAGTTCGCTTTCTTGTCTTTGTCATTGCTGATTTGTTTGACAATGACGGCTTTTGGGCAGGAAACAACCGGCGGTATCGAAGGAACCGTCAAAGACCAATCCGGTGCAGTGATCCCGGGGGCGGAAGTGACGATCACCAGTGATTCTTTCCGAAGGACGCTGACAACGAATGATTCAGGATATTTTCGGGCAGTTCTGATCCCCGTCGGTATCTATAAAGTAACTGTCGCAGCGACAAACTTTCAAAGCCTTTCCCGCGAAAATGTCCAGGTAACTCTTGGGTCGAATACTCCGGTAAATCTGGCATTAAAGGTCGGCGGCGTAGGTGCTCAGGTTGATGTAGTTGCCGATGAAAATCTGACAATTGACCCGACATCGAGCAAAATCCAAACAAATCTCACGAAAGAAGAACTCGACCGGTTACCGAAAGGTACAAACTTTACGACAGCACTCAAAGCGGTGCCATCGGTCAGAAACGAACCGGCAGCGGCCGGCTTTTCAGTTGACGGCGCGACCGGCGTTGAAAATTCTTTTGTAATCGACGGTCAGGAAGTCGGAAACTTCAGAACCGGAAGTCTGAACTCGAACAACAACCTTCCTTTTCAGCTTGTTCAGGAAGTTCAGGTTAAGAACAGCGGATTTGAAGCAGAATTCGGCGGGGCGACCGGCGGGGTGATTAACCTTGTTACCAGAGGCGGCGAGAATGACTGGCACGGTGATGTCGGCGCTGATTTTCGTCCGAACCGATTGGGCGCGATCGATCGACCGATACTCAGAGCGGATCCGCGAAATCTGCAATACATAATTCCAAACAGAGATGAAGGCCTTTCATTCTTTCCTTCTGCCTCTCTGAGCGGCCCGATCATCAAAAACAGATTGTGGTTCTTGGCATCGACGGCTCCGCAGTTTGTTCGAAATGAAAGAATTTATACTTTTCCTGACGGCAGCGTCGGCGAATTCCGCAGAGAAGATCGTTTTGATTATTCTTTCGCAAGGATCGATTCTGCGATCACGGATAATCTGAGGGTTTTCAGTACCTTTACATATAATCCCATCAAGATAAACGGATTACTGCCCGGATACAATACTCTGGTCGCTTCAAATACGGTATCCGCGGCTCCGAGTGTTGACCCCGAATTTCAATCACAGCAAGGCGGCCGCCAGCCATCCTCCAACTTCAATGTCGGCGGTAACTATGTTGCCGGTTCAAATTTCGTTTTCAGTTCGCGGTTTTCACGAGGATATCTCAATGAGAAGATCGCAAACTACGGTATTCCGGATGGTACGCGTTTCCAGTGTGCAACCAGCGGATTACCTTACGGTTTCAATTGCGACGTTGGATACAACAACTTCCTGAATGACCGCACATTGTTCGATATTTCCAAGCGAACAAATTTTGAGGCTGATGCCAGCATACTTTTAAGCAACTTCGGAGGGCGCCATCAGTTCAAATTCGGATATCAAAGATTCGGGATCTTCAATACTATTTCAGACGGCTACGTAGGACCGGGTCGCGTTCTCTTCTTTTTCGGCCAAACAACCGCCGCTGAGGACGGCACGATATTCGGTGCACGCCCCGGCGAGGTAGGATACGCCCGATTGGTCCAGATCGGAACTTCGGGAACCGCCAGCAGCGCCAGCGAAAGCCTGTATGTTCAGGATTCATGGCAGCCTCTGACGAATCTGACATTGAATCTCGGAGTCAGGATCGAACGCGAAAACGTTCCATCGTTTGCGCCGGGAGCACCGGGGATCGACTTTTCTTTTTCCGATAAGATCGCGCCGCGTCTCGGTTTTGCATGGGACGTACTTAAAAACGGCAAAATAAAGATCTTCGGTAATTACGGTGAATTCTTTGACAGGTTCAAATATGAATTGCCGCGCGGATCTTTCGGCGGGGATACTTTCCTAGATTATCGTGCGCCGCTGCTGGCATCGATGACAAACATATTTGACTATACTCTGGCGTATGTACAGGCGAATAGTCTCGTGTTTACCGACTTTCGCGTTCCATCGAATGATCCTTCTGATTTCCGGGTCGAACCCGATCTCAAACCGGTAAGACAAAAGGAATACACATTCGGAACGCAGATCGACTTTGGTAATCAGACTCTGCTCAGTGCCCGCTACACACGAAAAACACTGAACGAAACGATCGAAGATATCGGCTACCACGATACGTCTGGTAATGAAGCTTACTTCATTGGAAATCCGGGACGCGGAATATGTGCCGAAGCAGCTTGCGGACAATATGACGTAGGTGCTCCTGCGGCCAAGCCGAAGCGGCAATATGATGCCGTTGAAATGATCCTCGACAAACGATTCGGGACCAGTTTCATTCTCAACGCAAATTATACGTGGAGCCGACTCTATGGAAACTACTCCGGACTCGCGAGTACGGATGAATTTCTGGTCAACGGCGGTGCAAGAAACAGTCCGAATGTAAACCGTTTCTTCGACACTCCGGCTGATGGTTTTGTCGTTGGAGGCGCACCCAATGACGGCTTGCTTCCGACGGACCGAACCCATGTTTTCAAGGTTTTCGGAACCTATATGTTTAACAATAACAGCCCGCTGATCCGCCTGCCGCAAAATCAGGAACTGGAAATGTCGGCATTCTTCATAGGTCAAAGCGGAACACCGCTGACAACCCGTGTGGATCTTATAGACAACGCGTATATACCGCTGTTCGGCCGCGGTGATCTTGGAAGAACGGAAGTTTTCACCGAAACGGATGCTTCGATGGTTTATCGCTACAAGTTTGGCAGAGACAACAAATTCACGATGCAGCTTAATGTCGATGTCCTCAACTTGTTTAACGAAAACCACGTTCTCGGCTTATTTGAGTCGATCTCCGATCACGTATTCGAATCCGGCGACTTTGCCGCATTGGGTGTCACGATCGGTGATAATCAGGATTTTGACCGCGCATTCTTTGACGGCAGGATCACAGCTGACAGGATCACAAGCCTTATCAACAATAACGGAAACTCGATCAATACGGATCAGCGTTATCAGCAGCCGATACGTTTCCAAAATCCGCGAACCGTGCGGTTTGGGTTTAAGTTCAGTTTCTAGAAAACTGTTTGTTCCTTAAACTTTTTGTCCGGGATCCGAGTAATTCGGTCCCGGACCTTTTTTTGCCTGCGGCAGCATGCGGCGGGTTGCTAACGATCGGTTCAGCCTTTTTTGCCGATCCGAAGTAGGTTCCAGCGAGAAGTCATTCATTAATTTGAATTCTTACCTAAGTAATTGAATCGGATTTGCGTTTGTATCGAAAACGAATTCTCGACGAACCGGACTTTAATTAACTTTGTCTTAAACTTTTTTTTAATTCAATTTGACATGTCAGCTGAAGGATTTGCGGAATGTCATACGAAAGCCTGCAGGAAGCAGGATATATTATGAATTCATCTTGAATTATTTCTCCAAAGTCTTAAACCACAATTCATAGCACTTAAAATCCGGAACGGCGTGTGCGTCCTCGTATCGGAAAACCTATTAAATTCGGAGAAGCTATGAAATTGAAAAATTCAGGAATCAGCACATTATTAGTTACCCTCACATTTGTCTTTTTGGCAATTTTTGCGGTGAACGTAAACGGGCAGTCGGGGACTTCAAGATTAGATGGAACCGTTTCCGATCAAACCGGTGCAGCAGTACCGGGAGCTGCGGTGACGATCAGAAATCCGGCAACGGGATATTTGAGAACAACGGTTTCGAAAAATGACGGGACATTCAGCTTTCCGGGGATTCCGCCTGCGAGCTATATTGTTGAAATCGAAGCAGCAAATTTTAAGAAGGCTGTCAATGGAAACGCAAAGGCGCTGATCGATTCAACACTGACGATCAATGTAGTACTTGAACCCGGAGAAGTTACCGCGGTCGTAGATGTAACTGGCGCCGCGATCGAATCCGTAGTGAATACCCAGGATGCGACTATCGGCAATACATTCGTTCCCCAACAAATAACAAACCTCCCGACTGATTTGCGCCGCGTAACTGATCTTCTCACGCTTCAGCCGGGTGTGACCCGGGAAGGTTATTCGGCAGGTGCAAGAAGTGATCAGACCAATGTCACGCTCGATGGTGTCGATATCAACGATCAACAAACCGGCGGACGCACTTCACAATTTGATCTGACGCAATCTACTGCATTGCGGCTCACAACAGAGGCCGTTGAGGAATTCAGGATCACGACGACAAACCCTAACGCAAATCAAGGAAGATCTTCCGGAGCTCAAATTTCATTGGTAACAAAGGGCGGAACAAATCAGTTTCACGGTGCAGGGTTTTATTTTTATCGTCCGACCGAATTTTCTGCCAATGACTTTTTTAACAATAAGGCAGGGGTAGAGCGTCCCAGTCTTGCACGCGATGTTTTCGGAGGCGCGATCGGAGGGCCGATCCTAAAAGAGAGACTTTTCTTCTTTTATTCATATGAGGGCCAGCGGGAATCGAGTGCCGGTTCGATCGTAAATCTTGTGCCGCTGCCAAGCCTTGGGCAGGGAATTTTTAACTTTCGGGCAGACGGGCCGGGATGCGGTCCAAAAGACCCCGATCCGAGGGTTGCGAATTGCTCACTGAATTTGGCGCAATTAAATGCGATCTTTCCACAGGCTGGTATTAATCCCGCAGCGTTAGCAGTATTTGCCGATGCCGCGAGCAAGTATCCGGCAAATGACGCAACTACCGGAGACGGATTCAATACGGCCGGCTACCGGTTCAATACCCCTGCAACGATAAGTGAAAACACGCATATTGCGAGATTTGACTGGAATATAAACGATCGGCACCAGATCTTTGCAAGGGGTAACTATCAGTGGGATTCGAGCACAGTTGGCGGAGCCTTTAACGATACGCCTTCGACAAGAAACTGGAGCCATCCCTATGGTTATGCGATCGGCCATAATTGGACGCTTAGTCCGAATATGATCAACAATTTTCGATACGGACTGACGCGAATTTCCGCCAGCGGCCAAGGCGATTCGGATAGTAACCGGATAAGTTTCCGAAACGTATTTCAGCCTTTGAATTTTTCCAGAACTGCATCGCGGGTTAATCCTACGATCAACATTACTGATGATTTCACATGGATAAAAAGCGGACATACATTTCAGTTTGGCGGCAACGTCAGACTCATTGAGAATAGACGAACCAGCTTCGGATCAGCGTTTGATGACGCGGTTACGAACGGTTCATTTTATGAATCAGCCGGAACGATTATTGATGCTGAGATAAGAAATGCCGGATATTCGAATATTGAAGACGGGCTCAATCTTCGTAGGGTCATATCGAGCATGATTGGTAGATTCTCACAATATAGCGCTAACTTTACATTTGATATTGACGGCAGTTCGCTGCCTTCGGGAACCCCTGCAGAGCGTGTTTTTGCAACTGAGGAATACGATCTTTATTTCCAGGATATTTGGAAGCCCTATTCAAATCTGACATTAACAATGGGATTGAGGTATGGGCTGAGCCGCCCGGTTTATGAAAAGAACGGATTTCAGGTAAGACCGGATCAGCCGCTCGGCGAGTTTCTTGAAAGGCGAATCGCGAGCGCTGCGCAGGGGATTCCGCTAAATGAATTGATCAATTTTGAACTTGCCGGACCGGCAAACAATGCCAAAGGAACATATCCGATGGATTGGAACAACTTTCAGCCCTCGATCGCCGTGGCATGGTCACCCGACTTTCGGGATGGCTTCTTCGGAAAATTATTCGGTAAACAGGGGCAATCTACCTTCAGAGGCGGGTTCCGAATTGTCAATGATTATTTTGGTCAGCAGCTCGCGGTTAACTTTGACCGACTGAGCGCAATCGGGTTTACCGCATCGAGTAATATCAATGCCGAAACTTATAACATAACTGACAATCTTGCGCCTCTATTTACCGGATTTGATCAAAATATCCGAAGCCTTCCGGGAATCGCGGCTCCAACACAGGTATTCAGCGTGCCTGCCGATGAATCTTTTGCGATCCAAACCAGTCTGGATAGTGACTTAGTATCACCGATCAATTACCAATGGAGTTTTGCTTTCGGCAGAAGTCTTCCAAAAGGAATGTACATCGAGGCAAGCTACGTCAATCGAAAGGCAAGAAATCTGCTTGGCGCGCGGGATGTTATGGCGATAAACAACATCGTCGATCCGGCCTCCGGAATGGATTGGTATACCGCTGCAGGTTTACTCCGCGATGCTGCAATTGCCGGAGTTCCAAACGCCAATATTCAAACGATTCCGTTTTTTGAGAATTTGTTTCCGGGGCTCGCGACGAGTCTGAACCGTCCGACATCAACACAGGGGCTCTATCGCTTCATAAGCCCCTCAACGGACTGGACGGGAATTCAAGCATTTCTCGATGATCAAAACATACCGAATCTCTTCTATCATCCGCAATATGGTGCTCTGAGTGCTTTCGGGACGATCGCAAGTTCAGATTATCACGGCGGGTCGCTGAGTTTCCGGCAGCGTCTCGGAAACTGGTTGAGCTACGATTTCAACTATACGTACTCAAAATCAATGGACGATGTGTCCGGTCTTCAAACCGCCGATTCATTCGGCAGCGGATTTATTCTAAACCCGATCAGGCCGGAGGATAGTATAGCCGTCTCAGACTTCGATTCGACTCACGTTGTAAATGCCAATTTTGTCGTTCAGCTTCCTTTCGGACGCGGACAGATGTTCGACAATCTCGGAACAACCGCGAACTTCTTTATCGGAGGATGGCAGCTCGGAGGAATCGTAAGATTTAACACCGGTCGTCCTTATGACGGGATATTCGATAGCGATGGCTGGGACACGAATTGGAACATCACTTCACGCGGAGTTCGTATTGCCCCGATCCGGTCTTCGCCAACGCGAGGCGATAGTCCAAATTTGTTCAGCGACCTTGATGCTCTTGCAAAAGCGCTTCGCGGACCGGCGCCGGGTGAAACGGGCGACAGAAACGCATTTCGCGACACCGGGTATTCGGTTTTCGATATGAGTCTTCAAAAAACCTTCAGATTCCCATGGAATGAGAATCATGCGCTGCAGCTGCGCTGGGAAGTATTTAATGTGTTGAATCAACAGTATCTGGCGGGCACGAGAGGCGTCAGTATCTCGGAAGGGGCAGGAGGAGTTATTTCTCTCAACTCCAGCGCCGGGTTATTTACAGGAACTCGCGGTACTCCCCGCCGGATGCAATTTGGAATTCGCTATCAGTTTTAACTCCTTATCTGGATAATCAGGTCCGGGCAGAAATGCCCGGACTTCTTTTTTTTAAAAAATCGCTGCACCAATTCAATCCGGTAGCGCCGACTTTCCCGCCCACCACCGATCGGATATTTTCCCCTACGCGGTACTTACGAATTTCCGGATCTTTCACCATTTTGAATAGAAATTTCCGAAATTTAGTATTTAATCTAAATTAAAGTTGAAGTCCTCATATTCCAATCTGAATAATCTAAATTTACTGTAAATTTTGTTTGAGAAATTACGGATGATTTGTTGTATACAAAAGGGTTATGGATTTATTTTGCCATTCTGAAATTTTTCATGGAATCAATTTTGCCTATTTACTAACCAGTTAGATCGACAAACTTCACGTTTTTCAGGCTCAGATAAGCCGGAAAAAAAGCAAATTGAAAGAACACAAATGAGGTAATTCTAAATGGAAATTCAGGTAATAGATCCCGCAAAAAAGAAAACAAACGATCAGAAGAAAAAAGCTCCGGACCTTAAGGGGGAAAAGAATATTTCGGTGCTGAGCGAGATCGTTCATTCTCTGACGAGCGTCGCTTCGAAGCTTGAAACGATCAGAGAATCGGAAGCGAATAATTATTTCAAAAATCTGCAGATGAAGTTTCCAAAAGAGGGAATCGACTTTCGCAGGGCGAAGCAGCTTTACGAGATCAATCTTGTAAAGCAGGCATTAAGGCAAACCGGCGGACATCAGCTAAAAGCTGCAAAGCTTTTGAATATAAATGCAACAACGCTGAATTCGATCATTAAAAGACACAAGATCAGCTGTTAAGGGGTGAGAAGCCTTTAGAACGGTTCGGTTACCTGTGAATACAAATCCCGCGCCGAAGAAGAATATGAAAACAATTACATTGAAACTAATAATCGGTCTTTTTGTCTTTAACCTATTAGCGAATTTCGGAGCAGGTCAATCACCCGAGGACTTTAAGGGAAGTCAGGAATCCGAAAAGCAAGCCTATGAAAACTACAAGGCCGGAAGATTACCCGATTTTCTCGAAAATATGCGCAAGGCAAATGCTCTTCGTCAGAATCATCCGCGTCTGATCTACAATCTTTCCGTAGCTCTGGCATTAAACGGAAAGGCCGAAGATGCGTTGCTGAGTTTGGAGCGTCTTGCGGAAATGGGGTTGTTTTTCTCTCTGGAAAAAGATGATGACCTCAAATCGTTATTCGAACTCGAACGGTTTCCGGCGCTGAAAAACAGATTTGGAAAAAACAAAGACCCGCTGAAGATCAGTACGAAGCTTTTCTCGATCCCGGATAAAACTTTGATCACGGAAGGGATCGCCTACGATCCGGAATCACGGCGGCATTTTGTCAGCAGTGTCCATCAGCGAAAGATCGTCGCGGTTGATGAAAAGGGCATGGTTAGGGATTTCTCTTCTGAAGCGGACGGTTTATGGAGCGTTTTGGGCATGAGAGTAGATCCGGCGAGGAGTATTCTCTGGGCAAGCAGCGCGGCGTTTCCGCAAATGCGCGGTTTTGAAGAAAGTGAAAACGGAAAGTCAGCCGTGTTCAAATACGACCTAAAGAGCGGAAAACTGCTGAAAAAATATGTTGTCTCCGGCGAGGGAGAAAAACATGCGCTTGGTGATCTTGTAATAGACGGATCCGGAAATGTATATGCCTCTGACAGTATTTCTCCGAAGATATATCGGATCGGAACGGAAAAAGACGAGATCGAAGTATTTATTGAAAGCGAAATGTTTGCCTCGCTTCAGGGACTGGCCCTTTCACCTGACGGGAAATGGATGTTTGCCGCTGATTACTCCAAAGGGATCTTCAGGATAGACATGGATTCGAAGGATATCGTGCAGTTGATCCCGGCGCCGAATATAACAGTGCTCGGAATCGACGGTCTTTATTACTACAGCGGTGACCTGATCGGGATCCAAAACGGCGTAACACCGCAGCGGGTATTCAGACTTCACCTGGATGACGCAAAAAGCAAGATAGATAGGTTTCAAACTCTCGAAGCAAATCATGAAAATTTTAATGAACCGACCCTCGGCGTCGTGGTAGGCGACAATTTTCATTTTGTAGCGAACAGTCAATGGTCTCTTGTCAACAATAAGGGTGAACTTGCCGAGGAGAAGTTACAGGAACCCGTGATACTGAATCTAAAGTTGTCACGATAAAAATGAACAGACAGCTGCCCGGATATAAAACGTTGCTGCTGAGAGGTGTGATGCTGTCAATTATTTCGATCATTGCCGCAGATACCTCTTTGTCACAGGCCGTCAAAATGAGCGGCGATCTGCCGAATCCTTACCGGATAATTCAGAAATATGTGTCTGAAAACAATTATCTGACGCCGCTTCTGGAGCTTAAAGCCAAAGAAAACGATTATCTTTCCTCGCCGATGAGACCTTTATATCTCGAGCGGATGACGGTGCTTGAAAGTTTCGTAAGTAACTACCGTGAAGCTTACAAATATGAAGACATGTTTCTAGCCGATCTGCCGTCTGCGAAATCCGAAAGAGAACAAAACAGCGCAGAACTTTCGGACTCTCCGCTTAAAAATTATGACGCTATGGATGCCGTCAAATCGATTTCCGCAATCGCTGAAAACGAACAGGTGATCATGATAAATGAAGAGCACCGAACGCCGTTTCACCGGGCGTTTACGGAAATGCTTCTTTCGGATCTGTATAAGCACGGATTCCGTTACTTTGCTGCAGAGGCGCTCAGTTCTTCTGACATTGATCTCAACAAGCGCGGATATCCGATACAGGCAACCGGATTTTACACGGACGATCCAGTCTTTGCCGGCCTGATCAGAACGGCGATAAAAACCGGTTTTAAGGTAGTTGCTTATGAATACGAAGAAAGATGCGACCCCCGGGAAGAGGAT
Source organism: Pyrinomonadaceae bacterium (assembly GCA_041394785.1). Lineage (GTDB taxonomy): Bacteria > Acidobacteriota > Blastocatellia > Pyrinomonadales > Pyrinomonadaceae > Aridibacter. The sequence continues at coordinate 49,633 of JAWKHO010000002.1, forward strand.
CCGTTTTTCTGTCAGGAGGTACGGGAAAAAGGCCAGGCTCAGAATATTTATGACCGGATCCTTAAGAATGATCGGGACGCAAAGATCCTGGTCCACGCCGGACGCGGACATAATGCAAAGAGCTCTTTTAAGGAGTTCTCTTTTATGGCGTGGCATTTTGAGAAGATCAGCAAGATCGAACCGTTTACAATAGATCAGCTCGAATACAGTGAGCGGTTTAACCGCACGCATGAGAATCCGCTTTACAGATATCTGACGGGCCGCGGACTTCTTGAAAAACCCATGGTGTTTAAGAATGTGGACGGTGAATTTTACGGACGTTCAACCGGCTACGACATGCGCATTTTTCATCCGCGTATGAAATTTGAGAACGGCCGGGCCGCATTTCTTAAAATGAACGGAAGTAAGAAACCGGTTAGGATACAAGTTCAGCGGCTTGAGCCTGAAATTCGTTCCGCCATCTTTGACGAAAAGGAACCTCTTTTAATTCAGGCTTTTTTTAAAGATGACAGCGCCGATGCCGTTCCGACAGATCAGATCATTATTTATTCAGGTGAGAAAATACCGCCGCTGATGCTGCCGAAAGGTGACTTTAGAATAAGGATCATCGATAAAACGGGAAAGGTCCTGAAAGTCTATATGCAGCGGTTATAAGGCTGCCGAAAATTTTATGCAAAAGATCAGAAACAGTTTTGACAAGCAGTCTTTTATGAAGACCCTCGGCGCGAAGATCACGAAGATCGAAGAGGGAAAGGTAGTAATAGAATGTGCAAAAAACGGCGGTCTTACGCAGCAGCACGGGTTTTTTCATGCCGGAGTTCTAACGAGCATCGCTGATTCCGCCTGCGGATACGCTGCTCTGAGCGTCATGCCGGAAGATGCTGACGTATTGACGGTTGAATTCAAGGTAAATCTTTTGCGCCCGGCAACTGCCGATAAGATCGTGGCGACCGGAAAGGTCCTCAAGAACGGCCGAACGCTTGTTGTATGCGAAGCTGCGGTAACGGACGGTTCGGGGAATTCCGAATTCTTGAAAATGATCGGCACGATGATCGTTTTGAAAAGGGAAAAGCACTCATGAGTGTTTCCTCCGGGTTCCAACCTCGACATCTGCCGGATCATTTTCAATTCAGGCAGGGAGAACCGAGCGTCAGTTTTTCAATTCCGGCGGAAGTTCTTTGTCGATCATTGGCCGATCGCGAAGTTCGGAAAGCTTCCACAAAGTTAAAAAAACCGTCCTGGTGATGTTTTCCAGCTTTTGATAATCGATCTTATCCGCGCTGTCACCGGGCGAATGATAATCCTGGTGCGATCCGGAAAACCAGTTAACAAACGGGATGCCGCTTCGTGCAAAACTGATGTGATCAGATCGAAAGAGATACCGATTCGGATCTTTCGGATCGTCATATTTGTAGTTGTACTTCAGTTTGAGGTATGAATTATTTGTTTCTTTGGTGATGCTTCCGAGGACCGAACTCATCATTTCAGAGCCCATAACGTACACCTCATCAGGTCCGGTAAGATTCTTGTTGTTTTCATTTGTGTCGTCCGGCATCCTGCTGCGTCCGACCATGTCCAGATTGAAATGACTGACAACATTTTTTAGATCGACCGTCGGGTATTTATTATAGTATTTACTTCCCCATAAACCCTTTTCCTCGCCCGAATTCCATACAAAAAGCACGGAGCGTTTCGGGCGTTTTTTTGCCTTCGCTAACGCTTCCGCAATTCCAAGAACCGCAACTGTTCCGGACGCGTTGTCATCCGCGCCGTTTGAAATATTGTCTCCGCCCGGCGTTTTACCTCCCGGAAAGAGGATCTTAATTTCCGTCTGGGTACCGGTAAGCGTTATAAAAGCGGGCGCTTCATTTTCATCGCGGATTCCCTGAGCATCATAATGGGCACCGATCGAGACCATTTCGGCTTTCAGCTTCGGATCACTGCCTTCCCATATTGCGACAACATTATTTATCGTCTGCCGTTTGATCGTATTCCCGGAAAGCATCTTCGCGGTTTTTTTCATCTCAAACGCCCGGTCCGAATTCTGATCTCCGCTTTCGCCTGCAAACATCATTTCACCTATCTCCTGAGAAACTACTAAAACAGGCAGCGAATTTTCTTTGTATTCGAACAGTTTCTCAAGACGCGTGACGCTTGGTCTGATACCCGCCCAGTTTTTCTGAAGTTCCGGCGAGGCGACAAGTATTATTCCTTTTGCTCCGCTTGCGCCGGCAAACATTAAAGGATCCGCCCAATCCGAGCCGGTGCCTGCTCTCGGAAGATCGGAAGAAGTAACACCCTCAGGCGGATTTGTAATTCTGGTAAGGTTCGGCATCTTATTTGTATAGAGAACCACGATCTTGTTTCTTACATCGATCTGATCACAGCCTTTTATATTCTTAGATTTGACCATCCATCCGGTTTTACAAAAAACCAAAGCCCCTTCGGCTTCGTTACTGCCGGCAAAAATTCTGCTGAAATCCTTTCCGATGGTAAGTTCCCTCGAACCAATGCTGAGTTTTGTATTCTCCGGATCCATTGAATCGGTACGAACTGTCATCTCCTGAAAAAACGTACCGTTGTCGCCTGCCGGTTTGAATCCCCAGCGTTTGAGATTTAACGCTAAGAACTGTGCGGTTATATCGAGACCGTTCGATGGAGTATCGCGTCCGCCCATCGCATCCGAAGCAAGGAAGTATAAATAATCCTTCAGCTGTTCTGCGGTGATTGATTCCGCCATTTTTCGTTCTGTATTTGTTATATCGGTGTGCGGTGATTCGTTTGCCGAAATCGCAGATGAGACTGCAAATGCCAAAAATACAGATAATACAAGTACCTTATTTTTCATTTCTTTTTCCTCGATCAATTAATTGGTTTTATTCGGTTTATCTGTTAATTGATTTCGCAGAAAGAGAAAAAGTTACGGCCAAACGCAGAATTGAGAAAGAATTCAACTGCCGGTGAATTTCCAGCCCGCTGCTGTCGGTCGCCGCATAATACAGACCGGAATTTCGGCAAACCGGCGGGATTCAAGATAAATTGATTTGCAATTCAGGTTAATAATAAGCATTCGTTCAAACGCCGTAGTAACATATTAACCAACAACTTAAGGCGATCTTCGATTCTTGCGGATTCCGGGAAAAGTTTCACGATCCGTACAGAACAAATAATTCCGATCCGGCCCGCCGGCAGAAACGCGGGCATTCGGCGGCTTTTAATCGCCTGCAGAAAAGTTAGTGCATCAAAGACCTATGAACAGACGATCATTTCAACGATTTATCATGGCGGGCAGGTTACACACGATGTGGCTGGCAGTTTGTATTTTGCTGCCGGTTTCAGTTTTTGCTCAAACTCAGCAGATAGCAAGCGTTTATCATGATGTACATCTGATCGAATCAAAAACGCTTAACGAGCAGCGCAGTATTTGGGTACGGGTTCCTTTGAATTATCAGCAAACTACCGAAAAATTTCCCGTGGTTTATATGCTTGACGGGCATGCACCGCAGCCTTCGATGATGGCGGGGATCATCGAGCAGCAGGCCTGGGGCGGACAGATGCCCGAAATGATCCTTGTCAGTATTCAGAATACAAACCGTTCCAGAGACATGACGCCGACCGATGACGGCAAGGGCGGAACGGTTGGCGGAGGCGGCAGGTTTCTTGAGTTCATCGAAAAGGAAGTTATTCCGCTTGTTGAAAAGAATTATCGAACGCGGCCGCTGCGGATCTTTGCCGGACATTCGCTCGGCGGTATGACAGTGGTTTATTCGTTTGTCACGAGACCCGACCTTTTCAATGCATATATCGCGGCGAGTCCGGTTCTGGATTATGACGATGATTTTGTCATAAAGGAAGCGGCAAAATTGTTCAGACAAAAACGCGAATTTGAAAATACGATGTATCTCGGAATAGGTGATGAACCGCAGTATATCGGAGGATTTAATCGTTTTCGAAAACTGCTCGAAAGCGAAAAACCTAAGAAACTTGACTTCGAATTCCGGGAGTTTAAAGAAGACAATCATGCATCGGTCGTATTGCCCGTTTACTATGCCGGTCTTAGAAAGATTTTCGACGGCTGGGCGCCAAAAAATATAAATACGGTCGCCGATCTCGAATCCCATTACAAAAAGCTTTCAAAAAGATTCGGATATGAAATCCTTATTCCCGAAGACACGCTTAATACGGCTGCGTATCAGATCCTTGGTCAGAAGAACTATGCCGAAGCGATCCGTCTGTTTCGCAAGAACGCCGAAAACTACCCAAATTCGGCAAATGTATTTGACAGTTTAGGAGAAGGGTACGAAGCAAACGGCCAGAATAAGGAGGCGAAGGATTCCTACGAAAAGGCTTACAAGATGGCGAAGGAGCAAGGAAACGAAGCTTTAGCGAGTGCTATAAAGACACACCTCGACAGAGTGCTGAAAAAGTTGTGATACAAAAATGATCTTCCGCGGAGCCCATAATGAAAATAAAACACAATGCGAAAATTCCGGTAATTGAGGATTCTGCATACGTTGCTCCAAATGCTGTCGTTTGCGGAGACGTTAAGATCGGCAAGAACTGCAAAATAATGTTTGGCGCGGCGATCATTGCCGAAGGAGGTAAGATCGAGATCGGCGATAATGTTGTGATCTTTGAGAACGCCGTCGTAAGGTCAACTCCAAAACATTCGGCAAAGATCGGAAGCAATGTTCTTATCGGACCGCACGCCCATGTCGTCGGCTGCACGATCGAAGATTCGGTTTTTGTTGCGACCGGTGCCTCAATTTTTCACGGCGCTCATTTATGTTCAGGCTCGCAGATAAGGGTAAACGGAGTGGTGCATATCAGTTCTAAGCTTTTAGAAGACGCAACGGTTCCGATCGGCTGGGTCGCGGTCGGAAACCCGGCTAGAGTATTTTCTCCGGATGATCACGACTCTATATGGAAAATTCAAAAGCGGCTGAATTTTTCGGAAACGGTTTACGGTCTGGATCAGGCTACAAAGAGAAGTGAAAGAATGCCGATGGTGATCAAGACGGTTGGAGATTACCTTGGATCGCACTTTGATGACGAGATCGTCGACGGCTGATATACAACAGAATTCTGACGACAAATGGAGATGAGAAGTTTTTCTGCCGATTTTAATCTTGACGCTGAGAGCATTTGGCTGAATTGTGCACATCAGGGACCGCTTCCAAAATGCGCGGTGAAAGAGTTGAAGAAAGCTGCGAAGCTGAAAGAGGATCCGGGAATTCTTGATGACAAATTATTCTTTGAAGTTCCTGCGCGGCTCAAGAATGCGATCGGAAGTCTTTTTAACATTCCGCCTGCGGAAGTAATTCTTGCCAATAGTGCTACCTACACGCTGGATATATTGGCAAGGGGATCAGGTTGGGAAAAAGGAGATCAGATACTTCTTGTTGACGGAGATTTTCCGGCGAATATTTATCCGTGGCTGCCGCTGAGGTCAAAAGGTGTCGACGTAAAACTGATCCGGCCCCGCTCAGGCCGGAAACTCACGGTTAAAGATCTGGAAGAAAATCTGACCTTACAAACAAAGGCCTTGTGTGTTTCCTGGGTAAATTCTTTTGACGGAAGTGTGATCGATCTCGAGCGTATCGGAAAATATTGCCGTGAAAACGGCGTTCTTTTCTTTGTCAACGGCAGCCAGGGTTTCGGCACGAAACGCTTCGATCTTGCGAAAGTTTCTGTTGACGCGATATTCAGCTGCGGTTTTAAATGGCTTCTCGGTCCGTATGGAACCGGGTTTGGCTGGATAAAAGATTCCGTCCGGCATGAAATGGATTACGAAAAGCCGTATTGGCTGAGCTATTTGTCAAAAGGTTTGGGAGATCTAACTGATTATCGTTACGACAATAACAATAAAAACAACCTTCTCGATATTTTCGGAACCGCAAATTTTTTCAACTTTTTGCCGTGGATAAGTGCTTTGAAATATATCTCGGATATCGGAACTGAAAACATCGAAGAATTTAACAGCTCTTTGACTAACAAACTGATCACAGGGATTGACCGCAATAAATGGCATATTCTAAGCCCCTTGGCCGGAGAAGATCTCTCTTCCATATTTGTAGTTAAGCCTGCGGAAAACAGTATGTCAGCTGAAAACTGGCATCTGTATCTGAAGGAACGGAAAATATTCACATCTTTAAGAGAAAACAGCCTGCGAATCTCCCCGCATTTTTATAATGATCCCGGACAGATCGATTCGCTGCTGCACGTTTTGAATAATTGACATATTGCATGGGAAAAAAAGATTTACAGGTAAACGATTGGTTTATTGCTCCGGATGGTTCTAATAAAAAGGATGCGCGGGAGTTAATTCTGAATGCAGCAAATATGCTGATCGATTTTCTGACAGATGCGGAAAACTCGCCGACTTTGCCGAAAAGCAGCGATATAGATTTTGCCGCTTTGAGCGATTTTTCGGGTTCATCTTCAAAGGCCGCAACAATTTCTAATCTCGATACCGTCTTGCGAAACAGCATGAATCCCGCAAACCCGGGATATATCGGACACATGGACAGCATACCCGGCATTTTTTCGATCGTTGGCGATCTTTATGCTTCGGCGATAAATAATAATTTGCTCGCTCATGAAATGTCTCCCTTTCTAACCGATCTTGAGCGGAATCTGACCGGAAAGGTCGCAAACCTTTTTGGTCTCGGCGCGAAGAGCGGAGGGATCGTGTTAAGCGGCGGGACGCTTGCCAACTTACAGGCGCTCGCGATCGCGCGAAATAATAAGCTGAATACGGACGGCGGTGGTTTTCGGCTGTCAAAGAAAAGAGCCGTATTATTTACATCAGAGCTCGCGCATGTATCGATCGAAAAATGCGCGATGATCCTCGGACTCGGAAGAGATTCGGTAATAAAGGTAAAAACGGACAAATCTGCCGGAATGGATTTCGGCGATCTGCGTGAAAAGATTGAATCGCACAAAAAGCGCGGAGATCATCCGTTTTGTGTTGTTGCGACGGCCGGAACCACAACCGTTGGAAGCATTGATCCGCTTAGGGAAACGGCGAAGATCGCAAAGCAATTTGATCTATGGTTTCACGCAGATGCCATATATGGCGGCGCGCTGGCTTTTTCAAAAAGTGAAAAACACAGATTAGACGGGATCGAACTTGCTGATTCGGTCAGTTTTAATCCGCACAAATGGCTTTACGTTTCAAAAACCGCGTCATTATGTCTGTTCCGTGATTTCGAATTAATGAGGGATCATTTTCAAATAAATGCCCCTTATATGAATGAACGCGGTTCGGGCAATCTGGGCGAGCTTACAATTCAGGGCAGCAAACACGCGGAAATCTTGAAGCTTTGGCTGACATTGACGGGTATCGGCAAAGACGGATTTGAGTTTTTGATAGCGAAGAGTATAGAAGCCGCCCGCAATATCGAAGCCGAGATCGGGAAGAGAGATTTTTTAGAAACGGCCGTAAAACCGGAGCTCAATATAATTTGCTTTCGGATAACCGCAGGCACGACGGGCAATGCGAATGAGGACAAATTAAACGAAGATCTTCAAAATTATCTTTTGAAAAAGGCGGATATTTTTGTTTCTTTGCCGAGGCTTTGGGACAAAAACTGGCTGCGGATCGTTTTATTAAATCCTTATTTCAAAGAAGCGAATATGGATCTTTTGTTTAAGACCATCGATGAATTTTACCGTGAAAATTTCGGCAGATAACCCTGATCGCCGCAATATGAGCGGCTTTTGCACCTTAGCGCGATCGGGCGAACTAAAAAAAGATCAGTAGTTGTGTTTTATCTGCTTTGCGGCTTTGCGGGAACATTTTTTTCCCGCAGAGCCACAAAGCCACAAAGTTTAGGTGCGGGTTCTTTTCAGCTTCGCGCTGTCAGGACGCAGCCATAAGACCGGAGGATAAGAATGTACGGACTATTATTATTATTGTTTTCATTTTTGAGTATCAACCCGCCTTCTGCCGGGACCATAAATTATCAGATCAAACCGCTGCCGCTTGCCGACAGAACAAATATAGAGGTCACAGTTGATTTTGAATCGCCGGAGAAAGCCCCCGTTTCTGTCACCCTCCCAACCGATTATTTCGGAACTCCGAATCTATATCGATTTGTAAAATCTTTTGAAGGCGAAGCGGGAACCGTAATAAAACCCGGCGAAAGCGAAGATAAGAGAATAGCCGTGCCGAACAAAGACGGCCGGATCAGAATTAAATATCTGCTGTCTTACGATCCGGAATTATTCAAATTCAATACTTACAGTCCAAACAATTCATCGACACATTTTCATCTCGCCGGGTGTCAGTGGGCGCTTCAGATCGGAGAATTAAAAGAAAAACACGAGCTGAAGATCTCTTTTGCCGGGGTGCCTGAAAATTGGGAGACGTATTCCAATATAAGTTCAAATCCAAGGAAATTTGAGATCACCGCGAGTCTGGAAGATCTGATCTCGACCGTGATCGGCGGCGGCGAGAAAAAAGATGTCAGTCGTTTTACATACCGCGATACACCTTATTCGATCATTGTGCGGGGCGATTTTGATATACCAAGAAAAGAGATTGTCGATGCCGCCGAAAAGATCGTTAAACTTCAGCGCGATTATTTTCCGGGTTCAAAACAGGATTTCTACCATATTGTTATACTGCCAAGAAGCGAGAATGTGGCGGGTGTAAGATTTGAGAACAGTTTTATCACATTTCTAAAACAGGATGTGACGCGGAGACAGCTTTATCTGCTCCTAGCCCATGAAATGTCGCACAACTGGCTGAACGGAGAAATTATCAAGCCGGAAGAGGGAGAAAGTTCGCTCAAATATGCATGGTTTTATGAAGGGTTTGACGAATATTTTGCGAGGACGCTGCTGCTCAGCAGCGGTCTGATCACCGAGCGGGAGTTTATCGAACTGATAAACCGCGACATCATAAATATTGCGGATAATCCGCACGGATCGGCAAATTTTGATGACGTACTCGAAGCCGTCAAAGAGCGAAAATACGGCCAGGCGTTTAACAAGCTTTCCTATTACCGCGGTGCACTGATGGCGTTTAATTGGGACGCACAGATCCGCCGTTTTGATAAGAACAGATCGATCGGCGATCTTGTAAAAGAAGTTTATAAAGCATCTTCTGATAAAGGAGGGAATTTCAGCGGAAAAGATCTGTTTGAACTCGCGGCGAAAATGGGCGCCAGTGCGGAAAAAGATTTTGAGAATTATATTATTGAAGGCAAACCGATCAGGGTTAGTCAGGATATTTTTGACAACAGATATGTACTCAAAGAAACTGACGTTCCGGCATTCGATCCCGGTTTTTCGATCAGGGAATCCTATTCGAACAAGAAAATAACCGGACTCCGCGAGGGGAGTGAAGCCTATAAAGCAGGACTTCGAAACGGAATGGAATTTGTGCTTGCCAAAAATGACGGGCGTTTCAGCAATGCGTGGCTGCCGGAAAAGCCATTGTCCGTAACAGTTAGGATCGAAGGCGAGGAAAAAGTTATCGATTATTTCCCTCACGGAGAAACGGAAAAGCTGATGCTGCTGAAGCCCCGGTAAGACCCGTAAAAAAGTTTGCTCGGCCCGGACTGCCGGTTTGATCAAAGAGCAGAAGAGTATGAAATTTTGTATTCGATTTGTATGTCTGATCGTGTGTTGCGGACTGATCTCCTTTTTCGCTTTCTCGCAGTCCAATATTCCGCAGGTCTCATTTAAGGAAAGCATAATCAAACTAAAGAGCACCGAAGCAAATTTCGAAGACTTTTCTGATCTTGAGAAATTTGGAGAGATGATCGGCGATGCTCAGGTTGTCCAACTGGGCGAATTCAATCACGGTGACGGCAAGGCTTTCCAGGCGAGGATCAGGCTCGTGAAATATCTGCATCAGAAGCTCGGTTTCAACGTGCTTGCTTTTGAGTCAGGCTTGGTTGAGGTCGAAAATGCACGGTTCGATCTGAAGAATGGAAAACCCACATACACGTCGGTTTCAAAGAGGATCTATGATGCGTGGGCAAACAGTGCTCAGGCGATGCCGCTTTTTGATTATATTAAGCAGTCTTACGGATCGCAGAATTCGCTGGATTTTATCGGATTTGACCCGCAGTTTTCATCCGATCTGTCGGCAAAGCTCATTAAAGAATTCTTAATGGATGATCTTTCGGGGGCTTCCCGGTCAGACATAAAACTGCTGCTTGAAATGTTAGAGGTTTTGCAGGGTTATGGTGCGAAAAAGATCGATGATTCAAAGCATCTGGAATATCGAAAGCTTCTTCGTCAAATGAAGTCACTGATCGGATCTTCATCGAAAGGAATTTCTGATCGCTCTGAAAAGAAGAAAAATCAAATTCTGATGCAGGTCGCAGAAAATATCGATGCAATGGAGCTGAGCATCTACTACAGGTCAAAAGGACCGAAGATCACGCTTGAAAATATAAATACCGCCGTAAATGCTCCGGAGCTGATTAAGGCAAGCAATGTGCGGGATGAGCAAATGGCGGATAATATAATGTGGATACTCCGCGAGTATAAAAAAGGACGCAAGATCATTATTTGGGGAGCAAATTCTCATCTCGCGAATTTCAGCCAGCGAAAAGCAAACTCTGAACAGCAAGATAATGAAACATTACTTCGCTATATTCCGATGGGAGAGCATCTTAAGAAATCTCTAGGGAAAAGACTTTTTACGATCTTATCAGTTTCGTTTAAGGGAGAGTGGGCCCTTGCCGGTGTGTCTTATCAAAAAGGCGTTTATAAACCGGCCGAAAAAGATACGCTTGCTTATTTGCTCAATCAGGAAAATTTAAACACAGCGATCCTGGATCTGGATCATTTTTACCGGTCAAACAGCGGTCTTTCTTCTCCGGTTACGGTTCGCTCGAATTGGACCGTCAACGCGGTCGATGATCTGAGAACGGTATGTGATGCGCTGCTCTATTTTGATGAAATGACTCCAAGCACGCTTTTTACGGTGAAACCTCAATAAAGGCGGAGGCCTATTTACGCAGCGTGCAGACATTTCGGCGCAGAAGCGGATGTCAGAAAACTCAGGTTTGCGGTGTTATTTGATCAAACGGAAAAACGATCAGGAGCGAATCATTTATGCAGTTTTATTTGAAACAAGATGGTTTTAAGGAGCATCGATCCGGCTGGAGATTCGGAAAAATTCTCAAAAGCGCTTCGATTTCTGGTCATGGTTTTACCGAAACCGTATATGCACCCTCCGCAAAACTGGATACGCATTCGCACGAATTCCCATATCTCTGCTTCGTTCTAAAGGGAGATCTGACCGAGCGCAGCGGTAGAAAAGAAAATTTATACAATGCTTCAAATCTGATCTTTCATCCGGCAAATGAATCTCATTCAAACTATTTTCATACCGAATCCCGCTGTTTCAATATCCGGCTGGATTCGAAAACCTTGCAGAATACTCCATGCTCAAACAACAATTTAGATTCTCCGCAGGTTTTCCGGAGTGGAAGCATAATCTACCTCGTTACACGGCTCTACAAAGAGATCTGTCAACCGGACGAATTTTCCGATCTGACCGTACAGGGGTTGGTCTTAGAGATACTGGCCGAAACCTTTCGTGCGTCCAGTAATGAAGTTCAAAAAATACCGCCCCGATGGCTCTGCCGCATAAAAGATCTTATCGATGAGGATTTTGCTGCCGATCTGACGCTCGATGGAATTGCCGGCGCCGAGAGTGTTCATCCTACGCATTTGGCAAGAGAATTCAGACGCTATTTTGATCATACGATCGGAGATTACATAAGAAAAAAACGTATCGAATTTTCATGTCTGAAACTCGCCGGTTCGGGGACCCCGATAAAAGAGATAGCTCTCGAAGCCGGGTTTTTTGATCAGAGTCATTTCACAAGAGTATTTAAAAAGGCGACGGGTACGACACCCTCAGCTTACAGACAGATATTTTCGGTTTGCTAGGAATGTGCTAATCCACTAGAAATCTGCAATACATCCTTCCCTGAGATTTGATAACTTTGATTCCGAAACAAAGTGTTTTTTCGCGACTGGTCATAGACAAAAGAATCAGTCTTTGTTCGCCCGTTGGCGCCTTCAGATAGTTCTGCTGGCGTATCAGCTTTTATAATTAAAGAATTATTTATGATTTATCGTTCATTCAGATCACTTATTCTGTTCTTCGGCCTCGCTGCTGTTGTCGCTTCCCAGAATACAGATCTAACCCATACCGAAAAAGAAGTTAGTTATATAAACGGAAGCGTAAAAATTGCTGCATCTGTTTTTATACCGGACGGCAAAGGTCCGTTTCCCGCCGTCGTGATCGTTCATGGTTCCGGCACAAGTTCGCGCGAAAACCAATGGACTTCCGCTTATGCCACGGCTCTGGTAAAACGCGGAGTTGCGGTTTTGTACCCGGATAAACGAGGAAGCGGCAAATCAACCGGCGATTGGGTTACATCCGATTTTTCCGATTTGGCAGATGATGCGATCGCCGGAGTGGAATTTCTGAAAAAGTATCCTGACATTGATAAAACCCGGATCGGAGTGATCGGTTTTAGCCAGGGCGGACACGTTATTCCTGTAGCAGCAGCGAATTCATCAAGTATCGCATTTGCAATAAGTATTTCGGCTTCAACGGTCCCGATCCTGGAACAAATGATCGACGAGGTCGAAAAAATGGCAGAACGCGAAGGATTGGATAAGAAGCAGATCGAAGTAGTCAACGACATTCATCGCAAGGCAATCCATTACGGCATGACAGGAAAGGATTTCGATAAATATGCCGATGCCTTAGACAAGGCGAAAAAAGGTGAATTAAAAGGAAAGAGATCGGTGGAAGGATTTCCGACCGACCCTGATCACAATGCCTTTAGATTCGGGAAAACCGTAGGAGACTATGATCCGATTCCTTATTGGAAAAAAGTAAATGTCCCGATGCTTTTTGTTTACGGCGGAAAGGACACACAAATTAGGATCAACAAGAGTATGAACCGGATAGAAAACAATTTAGGAAAAGGCGATCAGAATTATTCGGTTTTACTCTTTCACCGCAATGGTCACGGGATTTTCAGGGAGGATCTGCTTGATCTGATCGCACGCTGGATATTCGAAAATGGTGATCCCTAGAAAATTCAATTTTAACTGCAAAGTCAGCCAACTCTCGCTCTATCCGGACTTGTTACGGAACTCATTATGAAAATAACAAAACTGTTGATCGGATGCTTACTGTTTTCTTTTGGTCTCTGCACCGTGATCGAAGCCCGAAAACCTTCGGCAATCATTTATCATCAGCGCCTTATTTTTCTAAAAATGACGGCAAATGACAGCCACGAATTGTTGTTTTTATTAGATACCGGTGCAAGTAAATCAGCGGTAGATATTAAAACGGCAGAGAAGATAAATTTACCGGTTTCGGGAAAGAGTGAGGTCGAAGGAACAGCCGGGGTGATCGAAGTAAAGAATGCGCGGTTTGATTCGCTTTCGTTTGGTGACGCCGAAGAGTTGGGAATGGAAGTAACTTCATACGATCTGAGCGGTGTCTTAGCGCCGCCGGATATGAAGGTCGACGGGATCCTCGGATACGATTTTCTGAGGCATTTCAGCATTAATATAAGTTACAAAGATCAAACTATCGATTTTTCGCAATCGCCGGTAAAAGGTAATGATTGCCGGAGCGTTTTGCCATTCAGACTTGATAACAATATTCCGAGGATCAGCGGGATCCTCAGTGAAAACATTGAAGCTGATTTCAGACTCGATACCGGCGCAAGTCTTTTTGAAACTGAGGATATTTACTTAAACACGACTCAAAATATATGGGAAAGTCTCAAAGTGGCAGATCCAAAACTCGCACCCGAAACATACTTTTCAGGAAGCGGCGTCGGCGGAACCGTGAGGCTTCCCGTGGCGCGTATTAATAATTTTCGAATTGGAGACATCGAGAATAAAAACGTTTATGTGATAGTTCAGCCGAAAGCGGGTTATTTCGCGCGGGACGATGCGGTCGGGTTTATCAGTAATAATTTTCTTGAAAAGTATGATCCCGTCACGATCGATTATTTGAGTAAAAGAATATTTTTAACTCCGCGTTAAGACTTTTTTGTAGATCTGAAAGATGATCCCTAATTCTTCACATAACTTTTCTCATAATAACTTTTGAAGTATTAAACTCTTTTCCAGCACTTCGCCTTTGTGGCTGATCTTTATTTTTATCTTGCCTTTTTCTTTAAACTTTTGCCGGATCTGATACAGACGTTAAAAGAACCGCAACTATCGGTAATACAGAAATTCCTTGAATTGAATAATGGAGATGATTTCCGCCGTTTTATGTAACATTATGCGGATTTTTGTATCCAAGAGATTAGAAAGATTAATTTTAGGAGAATTTTTATCATGCTGAGTCTTAGATCCCCATTTGTAATTTTTATAATGTTGCTGTGTTTTTCCGCGGGCTACGCTCAGCATGTCTCTTCCGTCAATGCCATAGAAAAGGGAAATGGCAAAGAAACTGTGATATTGCTCGCGGGCCTTGGTACATCGTCCGAAGTCTGGAACGAAACGATGAATTCACTTTCCGATAACAATAAGGTCTATGCCATAAGCTTTAGCGGTTTTGCAGGTAATACTGCGCAGGCCGATCCGAGCATTGAGTTATGGGAAAAGGATATTTTGAAATTTATCAAAGATAAACATATAAAGAACCCGATACTGGTCGGACATAGTCTGGGGGGCACACTGGCTTTAAAAATCGCCGCGGACCATCCGGGTATTGTTTCTAAACTCGTGATCGTTGACGCGCTTCCGAGTCCGTCAGCCATAAACAAACCAGATTTTAAGCGAAATAGTAATTTAGACTGCACACCATCCATAAAACAATTTGAAGGTATGAATGAGAATGAGTTTTACAGTTTTCAGAAAAACCTCGTCTCTCAAATGGTTACCGATAGTAAAGATAGGGAAGCAGTTCTCGGATGGTTTGCAAAGAGCGACAGAATGACATTCGGAAAAATTTATTGTGAGCTGCTGAATACGGACTTACGAAAAAGTATCGCGGCAATAAAATCTCCGACGCTTGTTATGTTTCAGCCGCTATTTAAGTCGAAAAAGTCTGAAGTTAAAGCACAATATTCGTCGCTCAAGAATTCGGACATCAGATTTGCCGGGAAAGGATTGCACTTTATCATGTACGACGATACCGAGTGGTTTTTGGATAATTTACGATCATTTTTGAGCGAATGAACTTTGAGGAAGTCTATACAAATTTTTCATCTCGAATCTTCAGAGTATGTATGGGATATGTCAACGATCCCGAGCAGGCTCGTGATCTAACCCAGGAAACCTTTATTCTTGTTTGGCAAAACCTTTCCAAATTTAGGAACGAATCTAAGATCAGCACCTGGATCTTTCGTATCGCCACAAATGTTTGTTTGCGCGCGATCGAAAAATCAAACCGGGTAAGAACCGTAGATTTGCCCCATGATCTGCCAAACAAAGTATCCGAAACGGCTAAACGGGAGCATTCGAAAAAGTTGAGAGTTCTTTACGATTCGATCGGTGAATTAGAGGAAACGGACAAGCTTATTATTTCGCTGGTGTTAGAAGAATTGCCGCAAAAAGAAATTGCCGAAATAGTTGGCTTAAGTGAAGGCAATATAAGAGTTAAAGTCCACAGAATAAAGCAGAAACTGGCAGACAATGTAAAGAAACATGGAAGACTGGAATGAACTAAAAGACATTTGGCAATCCGCCGAGATCAAAGGTCTACCTGATGCCAAAGAAGCTGTCAGGGTTATAAAACGCTACCGCCGCAAGGTCATTTTCAAAAAGGCAGCGACGATCTTTCTGCTGTTGTCGATGGGTGGGATAGTTGTCTTTATTGCTTCTGACAGTAATCAGGTGATCACTACGAAGCTTGGTGAAATGGGTTTTTTTATCGGAATATTGGTTCTTCTTATAAATAATCTATATTCGCTGAGAAGAGCGTTTAACCAGATAAATTCCAGTAATAAGGAGTTTATCAAATACCTGTTGCAGGCGGAGCGCGGAAGAGCTTTTTTCTACCGGAAAATGCAGCCCGTTATTTTTCTGATGCTAACCGGGAGTTTGTTTTTACTTCTCTTTGAACCGCTCTCTAAAAAGCCGGCTTTGATGGCAGGTATTTATTGCGGGCTGACAGTCTATTTTGTGGCCGTTTGGTTTCTCATTCGCCGCCGGTTTTTCAAAAATCATACGGAGACGCTAAGAAAAACCATTGAGAAACTCGAGTCGCGTTCCGAATAAACTCCGGTCGTCTTCAGGTCCTGATCTTATCGAACTTAAAAACGATGAAAGATCAAATGCTTTTGCCAGGTCGTCTGAATTTTCATTTCGTCTCTTCCGCAGAAAATTTTGATTTAGATATAGCAAACATGGCGACTCTTTCTCATTCGATATTATTTTCAGGTCACATCAAACTTCCTTCTCTAACAGCTAATATCCGAATCGAAAGCATTGGTTGACTGAGTCCAAACTCTTAAACCCGGATGCTAGTTGCTACGAACAAACAGATCTTAAATAGATTGTTGAAGACTTAACAAAAATTCTACTAATGATTGATAGACGCCATTTGTTCTCGATACTGTCTTTATTATTGAAATGGTTAGATCGAATGACTTAATTAACCAGTCGGACAAGTTGAGGTGCTTCACAATCTAAATCTTTATTGCATTCATCCTTCAAAATCTTGGATATAAATGTAAAGCCTCGTAACAAACTACTTTTCGTTTCCGGAATACGAAATACCGCGATTGAAGTCTACTTGAAATCCTAATGAACTTTACCTGAATTCGAAATTCCTAAAATCAACATTAGTCCCTTTTCCACTGCTAAAAGAAAAGGACAGAGAAAAATCAATTTTAATTGACTTTTTTTTCAGAGCTTACGGGAATAATAGTTGCTTTTTCTTTAACTACCCGGACCCGTTGCGAAGAATAAATGGGTTCACTGACTAACAGGAAACAACCGGTAAATTTTATGGAAAAAGCGAGGTAAAAAAATGAGAAGTATATTGAGCACACCTATTCTGAATAGTGTTCTTAAATTAAGCGGAATGGCTTTAATGATATTTGGAGTCCTGATTTCTGCAATCCAGATTAACGCACAAGGAACGCGCGGTACGATTCGAGGTACGGTCACTGATCCAAACGGATCAGTGGTTCCAAACGCAACGGTCAAGCTGGTGGATCCGGCGAAGGGAACTGATGTCCGAGTGGTCCAAACTAATGAAAACGGTGCATATCAAATCATTGAAATAGATCCTTCTGTTTACAATCTCATTGTTACAGCTGATAACTTTTCAGAATTCAGAGTGACGTCAGTAAAGGTTGAACCAAATAGAAACTTGACATTGGACGCAAAGCTTTCGATCGGACAGATGACGAACGAGGTAACCGTAACAGCAGGTGCTGAATTGATTGACAGAGAATCGGCAACGCTGGGAACGACCGTCGATAACAGACGCGTTGAAGGATTGCCGCTTAACGGACGTAACGTTCTCAATTTAGCTTTGCTGCAGCCGGGCGTAGCACCGTCAAGTAGTGGTTTTGGTTCAGGCTTAGGAATAAGAGTTAATGGGAGTCGTGGGGTCGAAAATAATCTGACTCTGGACGGGGCAAACAATAACGAGGTCGCTGTTGGAGGAGCTATTGGCGGTCAACCCAGACCGGACGCAGTTCAGGAATTTCGAATTCTCAGTTCAAATTTTGAAGCCGAGTTTGGACGAAACACGGGTGCTGTGATTAATGTAGTTACCCGGTCAGGAACAAATCAATTTCACGGAAATGGACGTTTTTTCTACCGGCCTACTTTTTTGTCCGCGGCCCGATTTTTAGATAAAGCGCTGCCGCCGGCGGGAACTGCGCCGGGTGCCGATCTAAGGAGAACTTTTGAACGCAAAGAATTTGGTTTTAATATTGGCGGTCCTATCTATTTCCTGAATTTTGGCGAAGGCGTGCCCTTCATCTATAAGGGGCAGGATAAAAGTTTCTTCTTTCTTGACTTTGAGAGACGGGGACAAAAAGTTGGTGCAACTCAAACGATAACAAATCTTCCGACTCCTCTGGAGATAAGTGGCGACTTTAGTCAATCCGGAACGATAATCGATCCGGCAACCGGGCTGCCGTTTCCCAATAATCGAATTCCTACCAATAGATTTTCGCCGATCGCTCAATACTACTTGCAGTTCTTACCGGAGGCAGACGCAACCGGTCAGGCGCAGGTAGGCGCGGATCAAATCACAATAAACAACTTTTTTACGCTGAGGCTGGATCACAATATCTCAGAAAACCATTTGTTGAATTTTACGGCGAACTATACCGATACCGATGATGCCGATCCGTTCGCATTTGGCGGCGCCAATGTTCCTGGATTTGGTTCGGTCGATCTTCGAAAAACGAAGAATTACATTGGAAAATATACTTACGTAATTAATCCGAACTTGGTCAATTCATTGCTGATCAACATTTCAAAGAACAAGCAGCCCGGGGTTGCACCGGTTAACCAAACGACACCCGAAGAGATCGGATTTCAGGCAGACTTTGTTTCTAATCGCCAGTTCGCCGGACCTCCGCAGCTTCGATTGTTTGACAGAGGGATTATTATCGGGAATTCGATCCAGGGTCCCCAAAGCCGGGTTACCGAAAACTATCAGATCCAGAATTCAGTAAGCTGGGTACTCGGTCCGCATAGAATGAAATTTGGAGTGGATGCGACCAAATACAAGCAGGGACAAGATTTTGTTTTCATTAACCAAGGGCTCTTGCAGTTTTCAGGAAGTTTCGGCGGAAACACTACCGGTAATGATTTTGCCGATTTGCTTATCGGAAATTCGCCGATCGCTACTCAGTATGGCGCCGCCGGAAGAAGGGACTCACGTCAGCTGGCATTTGCCGGCTTTGGTCAGGATACTTGGAATATAGGGAGGAATCTAACTCTATCCTTCGGCCTCAGGTATGAATATGTATCGCCGCTGAAGGATCTACTTGACAGGGTAGCGTTTTACCGGCCGGGTTCCACTTCACCTCAATTAGCAGCAGGCTCACGGACGTTCAATGGATTGCCGATTACTATTGCACCGGGCGGAAGGGCGCCGAATGGTTTGGTTTACGTCGGTGATCCGGACAATGTTTTAGGCGGTACCGTTCCGAGAGGAGGGGTTGCCCCCGATCGAAACAATTTTGCACCGAGAGTAGGCTTTGCTTATTCGTTCAGCGGTGCCGGAGACGGCCTCTTTTCCAAGCTGCTTGGCGAGAATGTCACCGTTATTCGCGGAGGCTTCGGATTATATTACGGTGCGGTGATTGGAGACACGCAGCTTCAGCAACTAAACGCAACCGGTTACGGCGGTACGAACGCTAGTTTCTTCCCAAATGGAGGAACTCTAGCAGATCCGTTTGCCCCTGACCCTTTTCCAAACTACCAGGGCCTCCAAGCAACTAGTACAAACCCATTTTTGGCCTCCGGAATTAATGTAAATGCTCCAATCGCCGGCGCAGGAGATTCCCAGCCGCTTGACCCTAATCTGAAGACCCCACAGGTTTCACAATTCAACCTGACTTTTGAACGCGGGTTTTTTGACGATTACGTATTGGGGATAAGCTATGTGGGTAATCGGGGACGCAAATTATATGTTCGGGAAGAAATTAATCCGGCATTAGGAACGTTTTTACCAACCACATTAAGATTAGCGGGCCAACCGGCGATAACCGGCCCGATAACGATCAACAATGGTAACACCCGTCGTGTTAATGCTGATTATTTGGGCAACATTTCGCTCTTGACCACTGCGGGCAATTCGACCTTTGATTCACTTCAAGTGAATTTTCAAAAGCGATATGGTGCCGATGGCCTTCTGTTCCAAACAGCGTATACATTTTCTAAGTCGATAAACGATTCTGATACGCAGCGCGGCGGGCTCGATCTAATTGATCGAAGTTTCGGAAGAGCGCTTTCGGATGACGATGCGCCTCATCGTTTTGTCGGAAGTTTCATCTACGAACTTCCATTCTTTAGAAATACTTCAGGGTTTCTGAAGCGTTTGCTGGATGGATGGAGCATCGGCGGAATTTATACCTATCAATCCGGAACGGTTTTCAGCGTTGCAAATACCAATAATACGATCGAACCGATTCAGTTATCAGCTTTGCAGATTTGGGTGCGGCATTTCAACTGATGAATCCACATGAAAATGATCGGTCTGCTTTTAACGCCAGTGCATTTGTAGGATTTAGGTGATGTAAATGGCGTTTTCACGCCCACGCTCAAGTCCGAACGATCAGCACTTCAGGAAGGAATCAGTTCGGTTGAACAATCCAACAACAATTGGGACGCAGTTCTTACCAAACTGGTCAGGTGTTTTTTGTCCCGCAAGCGGGAGAGACCGGTACGTTGGCAAGATCGATAATAGATGGTCCCTGGTTCTTCAACTGGGATGCCGGGATCATGAAGAATATTTCGATCGGGGAAAAATACCGGATCCAACTCAGAGCGGAAGCATTTAACGTATTAAATAATGTTAACTTCTTCATTCCTGAAGACAGTAATATCTTTAATATAAGGGCTACCAATTTCGGACAGATCGCGGCTACCAATACGTATGCACCGCGGATCATGCAGTTCGCTTTCAGGTTCGAATTCTAATCCGATATTGTTTATCCGGTCTTCGGATGGAACTTGCCCGCCGTCAGAAATGACGGCGGTTTTTTTAGCAGTCATTATCCGCTCATCAATGTGACCAGAAACCGACCTCTTATTATTTCTATGCCGCTCCAATTTCCAACGGAAATAGAAAACTCGGCAACGCAAAATTCTTACTCAAACAAGTCTTCAGCAACCGGAGCAGAATCATACGCGAGGGATATAAAACTGCATTGTAAGCAATTGTCGAAGTTGTCCGGAATTCTATTATTCTTATCCGAAAAGCAGAATTTTATCTAAAATAATGGTACGAGCCGCGCGCGTGTTACAACTTCAAATTGAAATTAATATAACTTTTATTTGATCAAAAATCGGTATGTAACAGCAAAAACACATACTTACGGGGAGGGCGGTGCGTATTTCGCGGATTCATGGAATTAATGTTGCGTGCTTTTAACCAATAAGGTGAATCAAATGGTTAACTTCAAAAAGTTATGCTGATGCCAGACCTGAAGATAGGTCATAACGGCGGAAGTTTGAAACACCGGACAGAATCAGTGATTTAACCGTTTGCCCGAATTTTTACTTGAATCTGGATTCACAAAAGCTTACTCGGAAAGAAACGGAATAAAGAAGAAGCGAGATGTACATGGTATCTGAAAAAGTACTTTACTATGAATTTGGTTCGTGCCGTTTGGACGTCAGGAACCGCGAGTTGGTCAACAACGGCGAAACGATTCCTCTTGCGCAGAAAACCTTTGAGATCCTGTGTTTTCTTGTTGAAAATGCCGGCCGCGTGATGAAAAAGGAAGAATTGCTCGATAAATTCTGGGAAGAGGAATATTTTGAAGAAACCAATCTCGCGCAGCAGATCTACCGGATAAGACGGGCGATCAGGGATGATGAAACAGGGGAAAGTTATGTCGAAACTCTGCGCAAATACGGTTATCGTTTTACCGCCGATGTAAAAGAAATCGTTGAGAATGATAAAGACGAAAATGCCGCGAGCGAAGAACCGGAAACGGAAGATGATCATTACCTCAGCGGAAATTCGGCTGCCGGAAATCTGAACGGTTCCTTCAATGGATATCATGACAGTTATTTAGAAGAAAACCCGGACGGAACTGCAGTTTCGGCCCCCTCAGCTGCGTCCACAAGAAGATCACTCTATTTTCTAGGTGCCTGTGGATTGATACTCGCCGCTTTTCTCGGGGTGCTCTATTATTCTTCCCGAAATTCAGTTTCCGAGTTTTCTGAGATCAGATCGATCGCGATATTACCGTTTCAGCAGATCGGCGAAAAGGAAGACGCAAAACTAGGATTGGGGATGGCCGATACGCTGATTTCCAAACTAAGTAAACAGGATAAGATCGTAGTTCTTCCGACAAGCTCGGTAATCACTTTTACGGATGAACAGGAAGGAAATTCGACCGAGATTGGCCGAAAACTGGGAGTTGACGCGGTTCTTGTAGGAACGATTCAGCGTGACGGCGAATTGATAAGGATAAACGTTCAATGTATAAGCGTCGGAAAAGAGACGCCGGTCTGGTCGGAGAAATTCGATACAAAGTTTTCAGATATCTTTAAGCTGCAAGATGAAGTTGCCGAAAGGATCGCCGGCAAATTTGCACTGGATAGTAGTAGTTTTACAAACGCCTCGATAAAAAACTCTCCGCATCTTCGTTACACAAAAAACCTCGAGGCTTACGAAGAGTATTCGATGGGTTTGTATCATTCAAACAAAAGAAACCGCGAAAATCTCTCTAGAGCTATCGAATATTTTGAAAAGGCCGTAGAAAAAGATCCGAATTTTGTACAGGCAATCGCGCGTTTGGCGGACAGTATCTCATTGATGGCATACTACGGATACGATCCGAACTCGAAGGAAAGATTTGATAAAGCCGAGTCGCTCGCAAAACGGGCGCTCGAACTGGACCCGAATTGTGCCGAAGCGATCGTCGTTTTGGCTTTCACACGAGATCCCTCAAAAGCCGGATTGATGGAAGAGCGCGAATTGCTGAAAAAGGCGATTAGCATCGACCCGAACAATGCGATCGCACACCTGCGGCTGTCGTGGAGTTATTTCTTCAACAACGAGATCGACGACGGTGTGAGGTCGATGGAAATCGCCCAGAATCTCGATCCGCAGTCAATGCCGGTTAACACCGCTCTTGCTCAAACTTACAATTTTAAGAATGAGCCCGACAAAGCGATGAGCTTTATCGACCGGGCACTTGAAATAGAACCGGATAGTTTTCTTGCCAAAAAAGTTAAGGCTGAGATCTTCGAACGAAAAGGCCAATATGACAAAGCACTCGGGATCCTCGATGCCGAGGGAAGCTTTGATGAAAAAGGGTTTATTTATAACCTCACACTGAGCCGGATCTTCGCCAGGGCGGGTGAGAGAGAAAGATCTTTGAGTATCCTTGAAACTGTTACAAATCATAAGGATTTCAGAAGATCATTTAACAATTATTACCTGATCTCCCTTGTTTATCTCGCACTCGGTGAACGCGAGAATGCATTGTCGTGGCTCTCCAAAGCGCTTGAAGTTGATGCGCCGCGCGTAACGTTTCTGGAACTCAACTACAACCCAGATATGAAAGCTCTTAAGGACGATCCTGAATTTCAAAAGATGTACTCAAGTGCGAAAGCAAAGTTCAAAGAGATCAGCTTTTAGTTGTTTCGGTTCCGAAGACCGGCCCGCTCCGGTCTTCCGGCATTAAATCCGATTTTTTATAGATTTTTACGAAGAAACAAATTTACTGAAACACACTGCCGGTTCGATAAAAACAAGCTCAATAAATTCAACTTGAATTCTTTTTAACTTCTTCGCATTCAGGAGAACTGACCATCGGGCCTGCCCGGATGAAATCTTGTTTGTTCGCGGGAAAAGCATCCTGCCGTTACCCCTCGCTTAAATCACCGCAATTTGATCTCAAGTTTACACCTCAGCTTTGCGTGGTTTCTGCCGGAAATTAGGAATACGAGATGCGTCTTTAATACCCAAGTCTTATTACACGACTGGAAAGAATTGGCCTTCCAATCATCTGCGGCGGTGAGAGCTCTGCAATCGGGGTCTCCACCGGTCGGTGTTGGGGAGCCGTCATCTCAATATTTTATTTTAAAGATTTATGGAGGAACGTCCGGAATGACTAATGTAAAAAACCCACTTGCCCGCACCGAGGACATCGTTGTAAAGCAGTTGGAAAACGAAACTCTTATTTACGATCTGAGAAAAAACAAGGCAGTTTGTCTGAATCAAACCTCTGGCTTTGTATGGAATGCCTGTGACGGTAAAAAAACCACAGATCAGATCCGGGAGGAATTAAGCAGGAATACAAACTCGGCTGTTGACAAAGAAATGGTTTGGCTCGCGATAGAAGAACTAAAAAGAGAAGACCTCATCGAAAACCCGGAAGAGCTGCCCGGATATTTTAGTGGTCTCTCGCGCCGTGACGTGATAAAGAGGATCGGGTTGACATCCGTCATTGCGCTTCCATTGATCTCATCGGTTGTTGCACCGAATGCTTTGTTTGCACAAAGCTGCGTTGCACCTACTACACCGGTCGGAGACCCCAACGGCGTTCCGAATAACGGCCCAACATCATGTGATCAATTTGACCCGCTTTGCTGTAACGGCGATGCCGGAGTTACTTTTACGATCGGCGGCCTGGCATTCTGCGGATGCAGTCCGGCTCCGTAAAATTATGAATTTCCTCCTCACAGCTATTTTCAATATTGAAATTAGTTGGATCGGGTAAGATGCTCACGTCTCCTTTTGCAAGCACCGACCGGGCATCTTACCAAAGCACTATTTTTAGAAAGTGTTCCGAATGATTGTTTTGAAGGAGCAAGCAGATGAAAAAGTTTGTTTTACTTCCGTTGTTTTTTGTCTTGTGTCTGCCCGCTTTTATCGTTCCTCAGCAAAGCGACCTTAACAGGCTGGTCGGGCTTAAGGGGATGGATGCTCCGGGTTTTACGGCAATTGGTATGGACGATGAAGAATATGACCTGAAATCACTTCAAGGCAAAATCGTAGTTTTGAATTTATGGGCAATCTTCTGCCTGCCGTGTCATGAAGAGATTCCAAAGCTCAATCAGATCGTCAAAAAATATAAAGATAAAAATGTAGTATTTCTCGCACCGGCCCCCGACGACAAAATTGCGCTCGGGAAATTCTTAAAAGAAATTCCCTTTGACTATGCAGTGCTGCCCAGAGCGTATAAACTTCTCGGAGCATATCTTCCCAAAGATCCGGAAAACCCGGCTGCCTTTAATTTTGTTTACCCGACGCATGTTCTGATCGATGAGAAAGGAAAGGTTGCCGAATACTTCTGGGGCTATGACGAAACTACCGTTTCGAAACTCGATGAAGGTATCGGAAGATTAGTATTGGCAGATGAAAATTCCGGGCGATAACCGACAAACATCATCTGACGCACTGCAAAAGCGGCCGGGAATATTCAACATTCCGTTTCTGTCAGCCGTCCGATAGCTATATGATTTTGAGTTTTATACGATCTCAAGACGTCTGACTGCAAGATCATTTATCCGGTCTTTTTTTACCTTATATCCGATGCCCGCATTTTCAGGCGCGGTGATAGTTCCGCTTTCTGAGACCACAACTTCCGGTTCAATGATATCTTCATGCCAATAGCGCTTGCTTGCAGACACGTCGCCCGGGAGAGTAAATCCGCTATGTGTGGACATTGCAATGTTATGCGCCCGGCCGATGCCGGATTCGAGCATTCCGCCGCTCCAAACGGGGATTCCGGCACTTTGGCAGATATGCTGGATCAGTTTCGCCTGCGAGTGTCCGCCGACGCGCCCGAGTTTAATATTTATGATCTTACAGGCTCCGAATTCGATGGCTTTCCGTGCATCTTCAGGTGACCGGATCGATTCGTCCAGACAGATCGGAGTCTTAACTTCCTTCTGGAGTTTTGCATGATCAAAAATATCGTCATAAGCGAGCGGCTGTTCGAACATCATGAGTTCGAATTCATCCATCCGTTTGAAAAGTTCAATATCGCCTAATGTAAACGCCGAATTTGCGTCACCCATCAGCAGAATGCCGCCGAATTCTTCGCGTACCTGTTTGATCACATCGTAGCTCCAGTGCGGAGCGATCTTTATCTTGATCCTCTGATAACCGGCATCGACCTCCGTTTGAATTTTCCCGATCAGCTGCTCGACGGTGTCCTGAATCCCAATTGAAACACCGCAGGCGATCTCTCTTTGCGTACCGCCGAGATGACGCCAGAGAGGAACGTTCAGTTTTTTAGCTTCAAGGTCCCAAACGGCGGTCTCGAGCGTCGCTTTTGACATCCGGTTTCCGCGGACCCGTTCCATCAATCCCCAAAATTCCCCGGCGTTTTCAAACTCTTTTCCGATCACCATCGGCGCGAGGATCTTTGAGATCGTTTCCCAGCACGAATCGGTCCATTCTTCGCAGTAAGAAGGAGTTTCACCGCAGGTCGTTTCTCCCCAGCCCTCATGGCCGTCTTCATCTTCAACTCTCGCGAGGATAATACGGCGTTCGTAAGTTCGGCCAAAACTCGTCTCAAAAAAATGGACAAGCGGCATTTGGATCTCGATCAATTCGATTTTTGTAATTTTCACTTTGTGTGTGTCTTCAGATCTTTATTGGGATAGGCATACTGTTTTTTCTAACCAAAACAGTTTATTCCGAAACTGAGTTTTGCGCTATTCAGCGGAAATAGCTTGCTTGAATTTTGTCATTTTTTTTCGGGCCCGAGGTCTAATGAAGAATTTTGGCTGTGTCTTAATAGTGCGTGGCTGCAAGAAAGCACGCAACTAAAGTTTGCAAACTTTGCTTCTTTGCGGGGGAAAAAGTTCCCGCAAAGAAGCAAAGTCGCAAAGAAGATCAAACAACCCACTATTAAGGCACTACCCGAATTTTCAGGTGGTTGATTTTAGGGAAGTTAGTGCAGAGAAAACCGATAATCGGTAATCATCCTCGATCAACTAAAATTGAGTAGTGCGGATCTCCTCATCCTGAATCGAATTCCGCAAATATTCTACAACAGCTTCATCCTTAATAACCAAAAACGGCCGACCGAAATACTCCGAGATTTCATCGTCCATTCGTTCGGTGATCCCAAGACTGTTGAAGCGGCCGATCACTATTTTATAAGCCACGGCAAGATGCTTTTCCCGTGTTTTATAGTTTTTTGCGTCCAGAATATTTTCGAAAAGAGGCATCAATTCGTCTGCACAATTCAGCTTGGAAAAAGCCTTGCCAAACCATTTGCTGTACGGCGCATATCTCCTCTCGATCAAAAAGCAAAGCCGCATCAACTTTTCGATCTGCCGCGCCGCAATTATCCGCGAGCCGATCTCATCGCCGCTGTATCCGCATCTTCCGACAAACGCCTGCTCATCAAAGATCAGTTTCCATTGCTTTGCCAAAAGATAAATCCAAACGTGTTCAGGGTAATAATTAAGCTTTTCCCGCACATTTTCGAGTTTACCCTTCGGGTCGTGGAAAACTTTTCCCCTCGTTACTGCAAGAAGCTTATGTTCGGAAAATCCCAGCCAATCGTTTGAAGAAATAGCCCGGCCGGGGTCCCAGCCGAGGTAACGCGTAAAAAATGATTCGAGGGTTTCTATATCGATGTTATGTCTGGAAAGCCCGGCTAAATGAGGATCGCGCTGATCCGGATTTACACTTATCTCAAACTTAGTCGGATAATTTTTATACGTTTCGGGAAGATACGTATTTAAGATTTCGTTGATCTTAATACCCAGATCTTTGTGATCATCCTTTGAAAGAAAGATCTGAAACCGCAATCCCCAGTTGTGATCGGCGGACAGATCGTCATCAAATCCGATAACTTCAGATCCCCAGCCGATCAGCGCGGCTGAATACTGCAATCCCGGAAAATGTGTTTCCAGGATCCCGGCAACGATGTCTTTATAAAAATCGTGATTGAGTTCTAATCCGTTTTGATCTTTCATCATTTGTTATTCCGAGAAATGGACGCGGAACCTATTCGGCAGGTTATTTCGCTTTCTGGATCGATCAGTTTTTTATGGATGTGCAGAACCCACCAGACGTGATCGGAAAACCTCGGAGTCTTTCAATGTAAAACCGGATCATCTGCCGGAAAGATATTTTCGGATTCCCTCAAATGTGTTTTTCCAGCCGGTTTCGCAGGCGGAATAAAAATCATCGGCGACCGGATCGGCCGGAAATCCGTCCTGAATTACCTTCAGTGTACAACCGGAATCACTTGGTTCAACGATAAATTCCGCAGTCAGATCTGCTTCAAACGGCAAGCCTCCGTCTTTTGAGAAATACTCCGCATCGGTAAAAAGAATCCTCCGCGGCGGTTCGTATTCTTTGATCCTGAACGATGATATATAGTCAGGATCATCCGGGTCCTCACCCCATGCGGCGGTCCAGACCCCGTCATTTTTAGGCAGAACGATCGCCTGCGATGCGCCCCACCAGCCGCAGATCGCACTCGGCCGGCACAAAATTTCAAACATTTTCTCCGGCGATACCGGGAAATCTTCAGCATGCACGTGTTTTCGACAGTCCATCGGTCATTATCCTCACGCCGCAGTTTATAATATACTTTTGGCATCTCAAACACTTTTAATCGAATCCCAAAGTCAAATTTAACTAAAAATCTACCTGCAGCATTTTTTTAAGTCTTTGTAATAAAGGAGAATTTTAATATTGTTTCGTCTATTTTTGTTTCAGGAATCTACTAATTCAAACGTCCAGGATGCTACGACAAAAGCTGTAGAAGCAGGGCAGGCCGCGCAGAATACGGTTGTCGAAATGGCAAACGGATTTTTTGCCCAGCTTCCGTTGATCGCGGTAGGCGTCGTCGTCTTTCTTATCTTCTTTGGTCTCGCTTACGTCGCCCGCCGGGTGATCAAAATGGCGGCACTGAAAGCCAAGG
Organism: Pyrinomonadaceae bacterium; assembly: GCA_041394785.1. Classification (GTDB taxonomy): domain Bacteria; phylum Acidobacteriota; class Blastocatellia; order Pyrinomonadales; family Pyrinomonadaceae; genus Aridibacter. Next base: position 78,204 of record JAWKHO010000002.1, read on the forward strand.
TCGATGTGATGCTTGCCTCGCTGATGGCGAGGATCGGGTATTTTCTCGTCGTCGTTTTCGGTGTATTTGTTGCTGCAACTGTAATTTTCCCCGGTGTCAGTCCGGGTAGTCTGATCACAAGTTTGGGGATCGGTTCTGTAGCTCTGGGTTTTGCATTCAAGGATGTCTTGCAGAATCTTTTTGCCGGCTTCCTGATCTTATTATACCGGCCGTTTGCAATCGGAGATCAGATAAAGATCGATGATTTTGAAGGGACCGTTGAAGAGATAAATGTCCGGGCGACAAAGATCAAAACTTATGACGGTGAGCGCGTCGTTGTTCCGAACAACGAGCTTTATATGAAATCCGTTCTTGTCAGAACCGCTTTTCCGCACAGACGGACAAAGATCGTTGTCGGTATCGGCTACAACGAAGATCATGAGAAGGCGCGCGGGATCCTGCTCGATGTATTAAAGAACACGGAAGGTGTTTTGGAAACACCCGCTCCGGATGTAAACGTTGTCGAACTCGCTGATTCCTCCGTTAATTTAAAACTGCTTTACTGGACGGATTCGGTTCAATCCAGTACGCGCAAAACCAGCGATCGCGTAGTATCCGCTACCAAGGCTGCGCTTGATAAAGCCGGAATAGAAATTCCATTCCCGCAGCGTGTGCTTACTATGATGGATACCAAATTCGAGGTGAAATCGGCGGGATAACCCGATCGGATGTTAAAAGTGTGGACTCGCAGCTTGAGCTCAGGGCATTTCCAGTTCGAGCAAAGCGAGTCCGCCTTTTTGTTCCTGATCTGCTTTCCCGATCCCGCAGATGAGCCGCTTTTTAGGATTCGGGAGTTTGCTTAAACGACCGAATGCTTCGAAGATCTTTCCTTTTTTATTTATTGCTTCGAGTTCGAGATTTTTTACCAGATGCGCCCTGTCTGCCTGCACCATGATCTGCCCGTTGTTTTTTCCAAGATCCAAAAGTACAGTTCCGTATGGAAATGGAACTTCCTCCGGATCTCTGCCAAACAGTCCACATTTTGCAATGCCTCTTGACAGAATTCCCTGAACCCGCACGACCTTATTCAAAAATTCCGGATGCTCGTCGAGCCCTCCTTTGAAAGTTAGTTCATTGACAACCGGAACCCGCAATCTCGGCAGTACATGCGAATCCATATATGAATAGGTAAAGAACATGATCAGCGGAAGCGCGATCAGATAGCCCCACAAGATCGGCAGTACCGGCGGTTTCAGCGTCATCGCCCGGATCTTTCTTTTTAGTATATACCAGCTGAATACTCGGAGAAGGGGATAGAAAAAAGCGAGCACCAAAAGCGCCCAGCCCATTGCCCATTCGCTTTTGAATTCGCACATCGTTTCCGCCCGGCCGCTTTGAAAAAGCGCGATCGCCGGAACGAAAAAAAGTGCATCGATAAATATGTAAGCCGGATGGGTACTAAAGAACGGCACATTTATGTCGGTTGGTGAAAAAACCAGGTTTTTGTTGAGCGCGAGCAGCCAGACGCTCGGGTGGAGTATGTAATACAGGCTCCCGACAAAAAAGGGCACGGCAAACATGATGTTTAGCCAAAGATACCAGTTGTTGAATTCAGGTCTTGGCGGACAACCGTGGATGCCGATCGACATCGCCAGCAAACCGACCGAGTTTGAAATGAAAAACAAACTCAGCGCGTGCAGACCGGCGATCCGGAATACATAAACGATCTGCCAGAAACTTTTCAGCAGGCTTTTAAGATCCATCGTTTCCGAACTTAACGTCAGATTTTGGGGTTCATTCGGAAGGATACTTTACGGGCGTTACAACTGCAATGATTTGGCGGTTCATGAGGTGTTTTTGAGGATTAGCCACAGAGCACACAGAGAGCACAAAGTAAGATGCGCGTAAATAGTTTGTGGAACATATAGTGGATCTCTACAACCAAACGGAAATGATTTAAGTTTTGTCTTCTCTGTGCTCTCTGTGTTCTCTGTGGTGATTCCTGCTATTCTGTCGAAACTTCGTCTTCATCGTGAAGCGCGGCATTTACGGTGTGCCAACTCAGAGATGCGCATTTTACGCGGGCGGGGAATTCCAAAACGCCGGCAAAGATCCTCAATTTTCCAAGGTCATTTTCGTCGGTTTCGATATCGAGCTTTCCGGTCACCATCCGGTGAAACTCGTCAAACAGCTTTTCGGCCTCCGCCTTTGTTTTTCCCTTCACCGTCTGCGTCATGATCGATGCCGAAGCCTTAAAGATCGCACAGCCCGAACCCTGAAAAGATACGTCCGCAACGACATCTCCGTCCATCTTTAAAAAGACCTGAAGCTTATCGCCGCACAGCGGATTATTTCCGTCAGCATGCTTGTCAAAATCTTCCATCACGCGGAAATTCCGCGGATTCTTGTTATGGTCTAAAATTACTTCCTGATAAAGATCGCTTAGTTCTGACATACTCTTTTAAATACTTTTTGCTCCAATTCCTTCACGTCGAATTCCTTTTCAAAAAGGTCGCTTACGCTTACATTTTCCGTCTCAAGCAGAAACTTCACGATCTGGTGATACTTAAAATAAACCAGATGCGGAGAATTATCATTCGCTTTCCACAGTTTTACGCCTTCCTCAAAAGAGAGCGTAGTTTCACCGGCGATGTATTCGGCATAACCCTCGTCTTTCCATCTCGGGATACGCATATATTTCACCAATCCGTATTTTTTGCTGATCTGATTGTGCGTCACTTCATGGGCGATAACTCCGCTGAGCGACCTGCGATCGGGCTTTTCCGTATTTCTAATTACGAGGTCCTTTTCGATGTCGGTCTTATTGATCCTTACATTTCCCACATATGGCATCGTTGATCCAAAAGAATAGGCGCTGAGTGTAAAGAACTTATAGAAAGGATGCGATTCCGTAAGAAAAATGTTCTGAGGCGAGCTTTTATCATAGATCGGAGATCTTGATAATTTCTCGTCAGCGGATTTCAATATCTCGATGATCGCATTTTCGTTCGGTCTTAAACGGGAATGAACGTGCAGATTCTGATGATTCGTCTGATGCGCAAAAAGTATCTGCGGGAATATAAGGATTAATGCATAAATACCAAAAATCCCGGTCGCAGAATAACGGAAGACCTTATAAATCTTATTCGTCTTTTTAAATTCCTTATAAAGGCGGCGACTTTCCAAAAGTGATGCAAATAACTTTTTCATTCTCATTTCCCCTGAATTTTTACATTCGGTTCTTTATACGAGTTTTTCCGGTTATAGTTTTTCACCGATCGGCGCGGTAAATTCGGTGTCTTCAATATTTCCGGTATTTTTAATATTTGCCGGTTCAAAAAGCAGGACCTCAACCTCTTCATCCGCAACCGGCCGATGTTCGACACGCGCCGGAACAATAATAAATTCACCCGCGCTCAACTCCACGCTTTTATCGCGAAAATCGAGCCGGAAATTTCCTTTGAGCACCATAAACATCTCGTCTTCATTTTCGTGATGATGCCACGGAAATTCTCCCTTAAACTTTACGGCCTTAACCTCCTGGCCGTTAAGTTCGCCGACGATCTTCGGCCGCCAATGTTCAGTGATCAGCGATAACTTTTCAGCTAAATTTACTTTTTCCATTTTTTTGGTCGTATCATTCTCGTTCTGTGTCAGTAGCCTAAGCATGAGCGCGGGCTTCCGTGATCAGTAAGATCCGCAGGCTTACCGGCGCCTTGGCTTATCACTCCGCTAACGGTTCACTTCCATTCTCATCTTGAGCATATGAGGTTTAAAACCGGCCTTTTCATACGCTTTTATCGCCGCCGCGTTTTCACTGTAAACCTGAAGCCGCATCTCCGTAACGCCCTGATCGATCGCCCATTTCCTTAGCGATTCGAGTATCTGTTTAATGATCGCTTTCCCGCGATGCTCCGGTTTTACATACATAAAACCCAAATGGGCATAATGCTCGTGTTTCAAAAAATCCTCAGCCTTCTTGATCAAAGCATATCCGGATCCGACGATCTCGCCATCTATCAATGCTACCGCCACCTCTGCTTCCGCCGATAACGTGAGTTCCCGCAGGTCGTAATAATGAATTTCCCCGTCTTTCAATGTCGGATCAAACGGGCGTTCGGCTTTAACGATCCCCTGTTCGAATTCGAGTAGGGTATCAATTTCTTCTATCCGGGCCGGTCTGACGACGACATCACTCATTTTCTTTCCCCGCCTGCAGACCGCCGATCGGACGATCATTGCTCGACCATTCGCTCCACGAGCCGACATAGAGCTTTGGTATCTCGAGTCCGGCATACTCAAAGGCGAGCAGTGTGTGACACGCAGTAACGCCGGAACCGCAGTGGACGATGACATTTTCCGGTTTCCGCTCTCCGAGAGTCTCCGCGTATTTTTCCCGCAGCTTATCTGGCGGAAGAAACGTTCCGTCACCGGTCAGATTCTCCGCAAATGGAATATTTACTGCCCCCGGAATGTGTCCGGCGATCTTGTCGAAAGGCTCGGTCTTTCCGTCAAAACGATCAGCCTCGCGCACATCTATAACCAAAGAATCCTTATCCTTTCTTGCTGCTTCAACATCCCCGATATCAGCCGTTTGAAGCCGCCAATTTCTTATCTCATAAGCAGAGACTTCCGGCGCTTGTTCTTCACCGGAACTCAATGGAAATCCTGCTTTGACCGCCGAATCATAACCGCCGTCGAGCACGCATACCTTCTCGTGTCCCGCCGCTTTCAGCATCCACCAGAAACGCGAAGCGGCATTGGCGCCATTCATGTCGTCATAACAGACGACAAAGCTCTCCGGGGTGATCCCGCATCTTTTGAGCACATTGGAAAATTTCTCAAAGGAAGGAAGCGGATGTCTGCCTCCGTCGGCAGCGTCTGGTTTGATGTCGGCAAGATCTTCGTTGAGATCAACAAAAAAGGCTCCCGCCAGGTGTTCTTTAAGATAGCGGCTGCGGGCATCAGCACCGATCCTGACATCGATCAAAATAAGATCGCTGCTGTCGCGTAAAGATGCCAGTCGGTCAGCGTCTATTAATGGTTGGAACTTACTTGTCATAAATTCAGATCATCGTCTGCGGCACGCCGCTCGGAGTTGTGTCAGTAGCCCGACCCGTCAGGGAGGGCTTCCGTTATCCTATCCGATCTCTAATCCACGGGTGCTCCGGCTTTGGCTACGGAAATACTATTGACAACGAAGGCCCGTGCTTACGCTTTGGCTACGGACACGTATGGCAGATCCGTCCCGCCGCGTTTCGACCCTCTTTACCCCAACGGGGTTAAATAATATAGCCCGAGGTAAGGCGTTTCGCCGCCACCCCGGGAATAGATCGAAGAACAGCCCCGACGCTGTAGGCGTCGAACAAATGTCAAACAATTGTTGCTCACCTTCGGCGAGCGGAATCAATTTCTCGCGGTCCGGGGGTTCCATTCCGCTTCGCTGCATTTCACCCCAGGCTATTATATTTGTCACCTTCAGAGACCCGATCTAAGCAAAAACATCGATCACTTTCTGAATAGAATCACAAAGCACATCCACTTCTTCTTTCGTGTTGTAAAACGCAAAACTTGCCCGCGCCGTTGCCGGGACGTCGTAAAAATCCATCAACGGCTGCGCGCAATGATGCCCGGCCCGGACGGCGATCCCTTCCTGATCGAGGATCGTTCCGATATCGTGCGGGTGGACGTTTTCGATCGTAAACGAAATTACCGAAGCCCTTTCGGTCGCTGTTCCGATGATCTTTACGCCGTCGAGTGCGGCAAGACGTTCGAGCGCATATGCCGTCAACTCGTGTTCGTGTTCGAAAGCCGCATCGAGATCGATCGAATTTAAATAGTCAATGGCCGCACCCAAACCGATACTCGGCGCGATCGCCGGAGTTCCGGCTTCAAACTTCTCAGGGATCGGTGCATAGGTCGTTTTTTCAAATGTTACATTGCGGATCATCGAACCGCCGCCCTGATATGGATCCAGCTTTTCAAGCCATTCGCGTTTTCCGTAAAGCACGCCGCTGCCGGTAGGAGCAAACATCTTGTGTCCCGAGAAAGCGTAAAAATCCGCGTCGAGATCCTGAACGTCGATCCGCATGTGCGGCGCGGCCTGAGCACCATCGATCAAAACCGGAACGCCGAATTTATGCGCTGTTTCGATCATTTCTTTTACCGGATTTACCGTGCCGATCGAATTTGAAATATGGGCGATCGCAACGATCTTTGTTCGTTCGTTGAGCAGATTTTCGTATTCATCAATGATCAGCTCGCCTTTTTCCGTCATCGGGATCACGCGGATCTTCGCGCCGCGTTCTTCGGCGATCATCTGCCACGGAACGATATTCGAATGATGTTCCATCTGCGAGATGATGATCTCATCACCTTCATTTATAAACTTCCTGCCGTAAGAACCCGCAACGAGATTTATCCCTTCAGTAGTTCCGCGGACAAAGATACATTCGGCGGCTTCTTTGGCATTAATAAACCTGCGCACCTTTTCGCGTGCAGCCTCATATTCGGTGGTCGCCTTTTGAGAAAGATAATGGACGCCGCGATGGACGTTGGAATGTTCGTGCTTGAGATATTCCGCACCGCGTTCGATCACCAGATTCGGCACCTGCGAAGACGCCGTATTGTCCATATAAACAAGCGGTTTCCCGTTTACGGTAGATGACAAAACGGGGAAGTCTTCGCGGATCTTATTTACGTCAAAATTAGTCATTTTTTTTACTGCTTTCATTCCTTTTTCTCTACACTACTGATTAAATCGCTGGTTGCGCCAAAGGATTCGTAGGGGCGATCCCTTGTGGTCGCCCGTGAGCCGAATGGCGAAAAAACTACCGCAAATAATCTACCCTTCCTACAAATTCCCAATCCTCTAAATTTGCTTTCGAAGGATTTTCCTTTGTGTATTTTAGACAATCAAAAAAGTCTTCTTCGTTTCGAATAATATGATCATAATATCCGCGCTGCCATAATTTCCCTTCGCCAAAATTCCAATAGATCCTGGTAGTCAAACTCTTAAATGCACCGCAAATTCTTCCCAAGGATAATTCGCTTTCGCCCTTCCCGATCAATCCGTGAAAATGATCCGGCATCAGACAATATCCGTACATGTTGAATTTCATCGATTCTCTCAAGTTTAATAAACATTCGATTATTTCGTTCGAAAATTTCTTTTGAACGAACAATTTCCGTCGGTCTTTTGCAACCATAGTTACAAAATAAACATTCTCGCTTGAATAGTCGAAATCCCGTAATCGCAAGGAATTTTTACGTGTTACGGTCTTATTTATCATGTCATTTTTCGCTACGCTCACGGGCGAGGACAAGCCGTCGCCCCTACGGTGTTTCCCAACAAATCTTCGCGTCCTTTGCGGTTAAACCTTTTCCCTAAGCCTCCAATCTCGCATGGAGCCTATTCAAAACCGCCTCATCCAATTCCTTTTTGATCGATCCGATCCTGATCTTGTTTATGATCTCTTCCGCAAAACCGTATGTTAAAAGATTCCTGGCGAGATCTTCATTCAGTCCGCGGCTCAGCAGATAAAACAGTTCTTCTTCTTCAAGCTGTCCGACCGTTGCACCGTGCGCGCATTTTACGTCGTCGTTAAAGATCTCGAGCTGCGGTTTTGTATCAACGCGAGCTTCATTCGAGAGCAGCAAATTCTTATTCGATTGTTCCGCATCGGTTCCGCTGGCGTTTTCGTGAACAAAAACTTTTCCGTTAAATACGGCGCGCGATTTTCCGTCGAGAATGCCTTTGTAATTCTGATGTGAAACGCAGTTTTTCACTTTGTGATCGATCCGCGAATGCGTATCCGCATGCTGTCCGTCGCCCAACAAATACAGACCGTCAACCCATGCTTCGCCGCCTTCGCCGTTAAACTGCAGACCCAGGTCGTGTCGCGAAAGCCTGGAACCGAGTGTGATATTCGTATTGTCGTAAACACTTGCACGTCCGAGCGCGGTTTTTGATGTGACGATGTGAAACGCCTCATGCGATTCGCGCTGAACTCTCGTATGGACGAGTTTTGCATTATCCGCCAGGTTTATTTCAACGACCGCGTTCGTGAAATACTTCGATTCCGCTGCAGCGCCGTCCGTAGCGCCGGTGTCTTGCCGGTTGTCGTGAGTGCGTCCCGCGCTCACCGCTTCATCCTGCTGAGCGGGCCGCTGACCGGACCGCAGCGTTGCACGCGTGTAATGTTCGACGATCTCCGCTTCGCTTCCCGTTTCGCCGACATACAAAATGCGCGGAAAGTTTGCGGTTTCTCCTTCACCGATAATAACGATGTGTACCGCGTCTTCGATCTTTGTGTTTTTCGGGACGTGGATAAAAACGCCTTGTTCGACAAAGGCCGTATTTAAGGCCGTGAAACCATTAAAACTGTAATCAACAAATTTCCCAAGATTTGTCTTAAAAGCTTCATCTTGAAATGCATCGGCAAAATTTAGGATTATCACGCCATCCGGCAGATCTTTGATCGTTGTCAATTCCGAATTGAAAACACCGTCGACAAAAACAACCCGGTTTCCGGTGTCGATATCCGAAAGGAGTTGTTCAACACCGCGGCTTAACCCGGTCGCTGCCGCTTCCGGTTCTGACCTGCTCACTGCTAACTGCTCACTGCTCACTGCAGTATATTTCCATTCCTCATTTTTCGGGGTCGGAAAACCGTTTGCCGTAAAATGGTCAAACGCTTTCTGACGCAGTTCCTTCAGCCATTCGGGCTGAACGGAATTTTCCAAACTCTGCTGAAAATCAGCGTGATAAACCGTTTCTTTTCCTGTTTGTAAACTCATTTTGTTGAAATCTTATTTGCGATTCGCTTTAAGCGATTCGCGGTTCGCCAATCCGTTTTTACGGCCAAAGACGATCAGTAGCCATACACCCCTGTTGCAAAATACATTTGTGTCCTTTGCGGTTAAACCTCTTTTTCGCCGTTCGGCTCATTGGGCGGGGACAAGCCGCCGCCCCTACGATATTTTCAAAATTCCTTCGTGCCCTTTGCGCCTTTGCGGGAAAATCTCTTCAGGTTTTTCACCGACTGGCTCATTATGCTGGGACAATCCGCCGCCACGATATTTTCAAAAAATCCTTTGCGACCTTTGCGACCTTTGCGACCTTTGCGGTTAAATCTCCCCCCGCTGACATTTCCTCAAATCCACCGCCGCACTTTCTTCTTATAATTTGTATATTCTTCCCCGTGCATGCCCGTTAAATGTTCCTCTTCAAGCCTTACCTGGATCTGCATCAGCACATCTGCCAATACCATCGCCAAAAGCGTAAACGCATTTGGCAGAACAAGAAAGAAACCAAAAAGCGCGGTGCGCATTCCAAAGAAGATCGGATTTCGCGAAACTTTAAATAGCCCTTTCTCGACCAGGTCGGTTTTGTTTTCAGCATCTATCCCGATCCGCCAAGATTTGCCCATTTGCATTTGCGCGGTGGCCGTCCAGATCAAAGCAAACGCCATAAATCCGAGACCCGCAATTTTTATCCAAACATGTTCAAGCCAAATAACCGGCGCAAAATACTGATAAGATCCGGGAAAAAACGAATAGACGATCACCGCCGCAAGTAAGATCAGAACCGGAAACTTATATATGTTTTCGACAAAATCGATGGCACGGTCCGTTTTTCCGACGACGTATGGATTTATTCCCGTGCGTTTCCAAACCAGATACGACCGCCAGATAAATGCGACACCGAAAAAGACGGTCAGGTACAGCGGCAAAACAATGCGCAGAAGTTCTTCCATTTCAACCTTCCCCGGCGGTGCTTTCAATACCCTTTAACCGCCCGGAGCGAAAAAATTAATTTCCGGCGGCTTTTACCCAGTCGTAGCCTTTTTCTTCAAGTTCCAGTGCCAGTTCCTTTCCGCCTTCTTTGACGATCTTCCCGCCGGCGAGAACGTGAACAAAATCCGGCACGATGTAATCGAGAAGCCGCTGATAATGCGTCACGAGAATGATCCCATTTTCAGAACTCTTGAGCTGGTTTACGCCGTTTGCAACAACGCGCAGTGCATCGATATCGAGTCCCGAATCGGTCTCATCAAGCAGCGCGAGTTTTGGGTTTAACACAGCCATCTGAAGGATCTCATTGCGTTTTTTTTCACCGCCCGAAAAACCGACGTTGACCGAACGCTTAAAGAAATCCGCGCTCATTTCGACGATCTTCGCCTTTTCCTTGAGAAGATCGTTAAATTCAAGCGGATCGAGTTCTTCTTCGCCGGTATGCTTCATTTTCTCGTTGTACGCGAGACGCAAAAACTGCGAATTTGAAACACCCGGAACTTCAACCGGATATTGAAAGGCCATAAAAACGCCGTCTCTTGCTCGTTCGTCGGGATCCATTTCGAGCAAATTCTTGCCGTCATAAAGGATCTCGCCCTTGGTCACGTCATAACCCGGATGTCCGGCAAGAACTTTTGCAAGCGTAGATTTTCCCGAACCGTTCGGTCCCATTATCGCGTGAACTTCGCCTTTGTTTATCTGCAAGTTCAGGCCTTTTAAAATATTTTTGCCGTCAACGGCAACATACAGATCTTTTACTTCTAATAGCATAATTTTTAACTCTAAATTCACCACAGAGAACACGGAGTGCACAAAGGTTTTGATTTACTTCTTTTAAGCGATACAAATCTTCACAAACTCTGTGTTCTTTGTGCTCTCTGTGGCGAAACAATTTTTATTTCCAGTGTTTCTTCCAACATGAACAGCGTTACAACGAAGCTGTATCCGACGCGTTCATATCGAGATAAAAATGTTTCACCCCGCCGTACATAAATGTATCTTCCAGAAACTCTACCCGTCCGGTTTCCACGTCATACATCGCACCGATCAGGCCTATTTCCTTATTTTCGATCATTTTTCGTAAAACAATACTTCGTTCGATGATCGCTTCCACACTTCGTTTTACATTTATTTCCGATACCTTTTCGACAAAATCGCCGTTTTGCGCGTTGCGGTTTTCTTTAACGGTTTTTTCGTAGTAAACCGCCGGCTGGATCTTATTTAATAGCGTCGAGAGATTTCCGAGTTCAACGCCGTCGCAGGCTCCTTTGATCGCTCCGCATTTTGAATGTCCGAGAACGACGACCAGTTTTGAACCGGCAAGTTTACAGGAAAATTCCATACATCCGAGAATATCTTCATTGATCACATTGCCGGCGATCCTGATGCTGAAAATATCGCCCAGACCCTGATCAAAGATCAGTTCGGCAGAAGTCCGACTGTCGATACAGCTCAAAACTACGGCAAATGGAAACTGTCCGTCGCGGGTTTCGTTTACCTGCCTGAGCAGATCGCGCTGTCTTTCCAGATTATTCAGAAATCGTTCGTTGCCTTCGCGGAGATACTGCAAAGCCATTTCGGCCGACGTATTTGTTTGTGTTTCTTCGGTATGTGTTCTCATCAAAAATTCCCGGCAGTTAAACCGATCTCTTTCTCCATTTCGCGGCGATCGTAATGATCGCAAATACGGCGATTATTGCCCAGATGATATTTACAAGGCTCGACGGTATCGCTCCGTAATAAAGCGTATTGGCCGCCAGAAAAATGCTTCCAAAAATATTCATCAATTGATAAACAAGCGAATTACCCTTAACTTTTTGAAACGAAATAAGCGCATATCCGAGCAGAATTATCAGCGCGCCGATCCACCCTAAAATATCGATCCAAATTTCCATTTCAAAAAGCTGTGTCAGATCTCGATCTCGCCCGTTAAATAAAGCCGCGCGTTTCCGCCGATCTTTACGCGGTCGCCGTTAAGTTCGCAAAATAATTCACCACCGCGTGCGGAAATTTGTCTGGCGAAGAGTTTGTTTTTTCCGAGCTTCTCCGCCCAATACGGAATAAGCGTGCAGTGCGCCGAACCGGTTACCGGATCTTCAAAAACACCGACCTCAGGTGCAAAAAATCTCGAAACAAAATCGCAATCGTCGCCTTTTGCGGTGGCGATCACGGCGTGTGTATCGATATTTAAAAGCTCTGCGAAATTCGGTTTTAGCGTGCGCACTTCTTCCTCTGTTTCATATACCAAAAGATAATCGCGCGATCGTAAAACTTCTTTTGGTTCTTTACCGATCGCTTCGATCAATCCTTCAGGGATCTCGCAGTTTTCAGCCGGGCGCGAAGGGAAATCGAGAACCAGTCTGTCTTCATCTTTTCCCACTTCAAGGAGTCCGCTTCTTGTTTGAAATTTCAGAACCTCTTCGTTTGATGCGAGTTGGTCAAAAATCACAAAAGCGCTGGCTAAAGTGGCGTGTCCGCAAAGATCCATTTCAAAGGTCGGTGTAAACCAGCGGAGTTCGTAGAAATCATCTCTTTTTACAAAAAAAGCGGTTTCCGAAAGATTGTTCTCGAGCGCGATGCTCTGCATCAGATCCGCATCGATCCATTCATCAAGCGGACAGATCGCCGCCGGATTTCCGGCGAAGATCTCTTTTGTAAATGCGTCAATTTGATAGATCGGTAATTTCATAAAAATTTTTACCACAGAGTGCACAGAGAGCACGGAGTTTCTTAATTCATCAATCGTTTTACGCCGTTTTTTAACAATTTCACGTTGAAATTAATCAACAATCCGAGTTTCATCTCACTCAATTTTAGATATGAAATTAATTGTGCTTCGTGAATCGGTAATAAACTATCAATTGCTTTCAATTCAACAATCACCGAATTTTCAACCAACAAGTCGATTCTGTATCCTGCGTCGAGTTTGATTCCATCGTAAACAACCGGCAAGGCGAGTTGAGACTGCACTTTCAAACCTTCTTTACTCAATTCGTGAATCAAACAAACCTCATAAGTGCTTTCAAGAAGTCCTGGACCTAGCGCTTTATGAACACTGATCGCACCACCAATTATTTTCTCGCTGATCTTGTTCAATTCCATCAAAAATCTCTGTGCGCTCTGTGTTCTCTGTGGTAAATCTATTCTTTCACTGCTGCGATCGCCTGAATTTCAATTTTTGTCCCGAAATGCAGATCCTTTACCGGAACGATCGCCCGTGCGGGTTTGTGTTCTCCCATAACCTGTTTATAAACTTCATTTACCTTGTCCCAGAGAGACATGTCCGAAACGTAGATCGTAAATTGCAGCACGTGTCCGAGATCGCTTCCGGCGGCCTTCAGGATCGCCTCAACGTTTCGCAGAGCAAGCTCCGTCTGTGCTTCGATCGCGCCGGTTTCAACTTCGCCCGTCACTGCATCACGCGGCAACTGTCCCGACACATAAATAAAGCCGTCATGCTCAACGGCTGATGAATAATGCCCGACCGGTTCGGGAGCGTTTGGCAGTTTGATCTTTTTCACGTTTCAAATTTCTATGTCGGTAACTTTGACGAACATTTTCGCGATTTATTTCCGTCACCTTCAACGACGTAAAAAAATATCATTGCGGCCGTATCTAAACTATTTTTCTTTTGAGTTGGCCCTAAGTTCATAATCTTCGCAAACGTGTCCGTTATCCACTAAAATCTTCCGTCATTTCGATGCTTTGAACGACATTGATCAAAACGCCGTCCGGGTCGGTGACAATAAAGTGTCGATCGCCAAAAGGCTCATCACGCAATTGTTGTTTTATTTCAATTCCTGACTCTAGAGATTTCTCGAACTCTGCCGTCGCATCCTCGACTCGGAAGTCGAGTGCAAATCCATTCGTTCTTCCTTTGTAAAAATCAGGAACGCTGCTGTGATCTTTCTGAACAAAAACGATCCTATGATTTGAGTTGCTGGGATGATTTAAGTTAAGGAACCAATCCAATTCCAGCGCAATCTGAAAACCAAAATGATTTGTATAAAACTTCTTTGTTTTTGAAATATCCGAAACAATAAAAACCGGGTAGATTTGTTTTATGTCCATGGTCTTTGTTTAGCACCTCCTTACGGTTTCAATTAGAAAGTCATTATGCAGATTAGGCACGTGCCGAATTCTATCTATCAAATGATCGTCACCTGTTTCGATCGTCTTCTGACTCCCTACGAGCACCCTTACTCTCGTGCGGGTTTCTGCCGCTGCTACCCGACGCTTCCTTCGAGCTTCAATCCCAAAAGTTTTGTCGCCTCAACGGCGTATTCCATCGGTAATTCCTTGAAAACTTCTTTGCAGAAACCGTTGATAATAAGCGAGATCGAGTCTTCCTGCGAAAGTCCTCGCTGCTGCAGGTAGAAGAGCTGGTCTTCGCTGATCTTTGAAGTTGTCGCTTCGTGTTCGACGCGTGCGCTGCTGTTCATTACTTCGATATAAGGAAATGTGTTTGCTTCGCATTTGTCGCCGATCAGCATCGAATCGCACTGGGTGTAATTTCTCGCTCCGTCGGCCTTCGGCATGATCTTTACAAGACCCCGGTAGGAATTGTTTGAATGTCCCGCAGAAATTCCTTTTGAAATTATCGTCGAACTCGTGTTTTTTCCGAGATGGATCATCTTTGTTCCCGTATCGGCGATCTGTGCATTGTTTGTCAGCGCGACCGAGTAAAATTCGCCGATCGAATTATCTCCCTGCAGAATTACGGACGGATATTTCCAGGTGATCGCCGAACCGGTTTCAACCTGGGTCCACGAGATCTTTGAGTTCTTTCCGCGGCATGCTCCGCGTTTTGTAACAAAGTTATAGATCCCGCCTTTGCCATATTCATCACCGGCATACCAGTTTTGAACCGTCGAATATTTGATCTCTGCGTCGTCGAGCGCAACAAGTTCGACAACAGCCGCGTGGAGCTGATTCGTGTCAAACTGCGGCGCCGTACAGCCTTCGTTATATGCCACATAACCGCCTTCTTCGGCGACGATCAGAGTTCTTTCAAATTGTCCGGATTCCTGCGTGTTGATGCGGAAATATGTCGAAAGTTCCATCGGGCAGCGGACGCCTTTCGGAATAAAAACAAACGAACCGTCTGAGAAAACCGCTGAATTAAGTGCTGCGTAGAAATTATCCGAAGTCGGCACGACCGATCCGAGATATTTTTTGACGAGTTCCGGATATTCTTCAACCGCTTCGGAAAACGAGCAGAACAAAACGCCCGCTTCCTTGAGTTTCTTTTTATATGTCGTCGCAACAGAGACCGAATCAAAAACCGCATCTACGGCTACATTTGCAAGCATTTTCTGTTCGGTGATCGGAATCCCGAGTTTTTCAAACGTATCGAGCAATTCCGGATCCACTTCGTCGAGAGATTTCTTCTTTTCCTTCTCCTTCGGCGCCGCGTAATAAGCAATATCCTGAAAATCGACACGCGGATATTTGAAATTTGCCCAGTAGTCCGGCTCCGTCATTTTCAGCCAGTGACGGTAAGCTTTAAGACGGAATTCGAGCATCCATTCGGGTTCATTTTTCTTTGCCGAGATCAGCCTGACGGTGTCTTCGGACAAACCCTTCGGGATCACTTCCGTTTCGATATCTGTTTTAAAACCGTATTTGTATTCTCTGTTTGTTAAAAATTCTGTTGCTGTACTCATATATTAGTTCGAAGTTCAAAGTTTCAGGTTCAAGGTTTTGAGTCCCGGGTCTCAAGTTCCAGGTCTAAAATCCACGTTGGATTTATCGTTCTAATCTGTGTTAATCCGTGTCCATCTGTGGATAATTTCTTTTTCTCTATATATTTACCGTCGATTGAAGGCCCTGGATCCGGTGGAATCTTTCATCTACCTTCTTTTCGGTTCCGACTAGCTGTGCAAGCGTGATCTGCGAAAGTGCGTTATGCACGATCTCGTGAAGCCCGACGATAACCGGACGGATTCCGCAATCTCCCGTGTGAACACACGATTCTTTTACTCCCGCATATCCTTCACAATGCGATTCGATCTCATCGGCATCCAAAACCTTTATCACTTCGCTTAAGAAGATATCTTTTGAAGGACGCGCCAACGAATAGCCGCCTTTTGTTCCGCGTGTTGCGTTTACGAAATTTGCTTTGCTCAGCATCCACATCAGTTTTCCGGCATTTGCCTGTGAGATCCCTTCACGTTCGGCGATCTGCGGAAGCGTCAGAGTTTCGTCGTCTTTGAGCGCTGCAAGCTGAACAAGACAACGCAAACCATATTCTTCTTGTGCCGATATCTTCATACGTTTACACCAACTTAGATGGATTCCGATTTACTTTAAGGTAAAGAATCTCAAATCATTACTTTTATGTCAAGATTAGAGTCCGGCGAAATCAGGCACTATTATTGAGTATCCAGGTGTGCCTGATATTTTTTCACGTTTGAAAACAATGATCGGTTATTAATAGAAATCCGTTTTCTGAACTTTTAGTTTTAAGTACAAGGAAATAAATTTGATTTTGTTGAGGCTAATCCTGTAACTTTCGGAAAGAACAAAAACATATTCTCAGGCAGCATTTCAATTACAAATAGAGAATTACGACATGAAAGAGAAGATGCAGCATCGGCTACTAAAACGTTTTACCTTAGTTTTTTTTGTGGTAAGTGCAGCTTTTTTCATCGGGTGCGCCGCTCAGCCGGAAAGCAAAACCGCCGTTCCAAAAGAGAAGAATGGAATGGTGTTAATTAAAGGCGGTGATTTCCTGATGGGGAGCAAGGAGGGGATGCCGCACGAAAGACCTGTGCACCGGGTAACAGTCAGATCATTTTGGATGGATACAAAGGAAGTGACGGTCAATGAATTTGCCAAATTCGTTGAAGCAACCGGATATAAAACGGAAGCTGAAAAATTTGGCTGGTCGGCAGTTTTTGATCTTAGCAAAAAGGAGTGGACAAAAGGTAATGGCGCAACGTGGCGGAATCCTGATGGTGACGGCGGTAGGCTTTATGGAGACGAACCTGTAACGCAGGTTTCCTGGAATGACGCAAATGAATATGCAAAATGGGCGGGGAAGCGTCTGCCGACGGAAGCGGAATGGGAATATGCCGCGCGGGGAGGCTTAAACGGAAAAACTTATTTTTGGGGTGATGAGCTTCGGCCGAACGGAAAACCCGTCGCAAACTGGTGGCAGGGGAAGTTTCCGGAAAAAAATACGGAAGAAGACGGTTTTATAAAACGGGCCGCAGTCGGAAGTTTTGCGCCGAATGGTTACGGTCTTTATGACATGGCGGGAAACGTATGGGAATGGACGGCGGATTGGTACGATCCGAACTACTACGCAAATTCACCGGAAAATGATCCCCGCGGACCACAAAGCGGACAGGAAAGATCGATGCGCGGAGGTTCGTGGATGTGCGCTGAAAATTTTTGTTCAAACTACCGGGTTGCCGGAAGAAGCAGTGCGACTCCCGATTCCGCGCTCAATAATGTCGGCTTCCGCTGCGTCAAAGATCAATAGAATCAGTACTGCGAGCGATAGCGAGCGCCGCAACGAACCTACCGCTAGGAGGTTAGAGACTAAATGATGTCGGCTTCAGTTGCGTAAAAGATAAGCAGAGTCAGAACTGCGAGCGATAGCGAGCGCCGTAATAAATATAAGGCCTTGAGAAATTCTACCGCTTTACAAAAATGGAGAAACGATGAAAAAAACTCTGGAAATTTTAAAGAAATCTATAGTGTTTATGGGAACCGGTCTTATTTTTCTGGCTGCGGCGAACCTGATTTGTGCTCAATCGCCGACCCGTAAAGCGAATCTTAAACTCCCGAAAATTCAGGATCATAAGCGCTATAACATCGTTTACATCTTACTCGACGATCAGCGGTATGACGCGATGGGTTTTCTAAAGGGACAAAAATTTATCGAGACGCCGAATATGGATTCGATCGCAAGAAACGGCGTTTATCTTCCGAATGCATTTGTCACTACTTCACTCTGTTCTCCATCGCGCGCCTCGATCCTGACAGGGCAATATGCACATCGTCACCGCGTGGTTGATAATGACAGTCCGCTGCCTGATGGTTTGACGTTCT
The DNA here is from genome assembly GCA_041394785.1 of Pyrinomonadaceae bacterium. GTDB lineage: Bacteria > Acidobacteriota > Blastocatellia > Pyrinomonadales > Pyrinomonadaceae > Aridibacter. The sequence goes on from JAWKHO010000002.1 coordinate 96,039, forward strand.
TTCCGCAGTATCTGCAGAAGGCCGGTTATGAAACTGCGTTTATCGGAAAATGGCATATGGGCGGCGGAACTGATGATCCGCGTCCGGGTTTTGACCGCTGGGTATCATTTTTAGGCCAGGGACATTATTTACCGCATAAAGACGGGCTGAATGTTGACGGGAAAAAAGTCCCGCAAAAGGGATACATTACAGACGAGCTCAATAATTATGCGACGGATTGGCTAAAGAACCGAAACGGCAAAAAGCCGTTTATGCTGTATCTATCTCACAAAGCCGTTCACGCCGAGTTTATCCCGGCCGAAAGACACAAAGGAAAATACAAGAATGAAACTTTTGTTGAACCAAAAACCCAGAATCCTGAAAATGTTTCCGGCGCACCACGCTGGGTAAGAGATCAGCGGAATTCCTGGCACGGCGTCGATTTTCCGTATCAATGGGAACAGGGCGATCTTGATATCGGAGATTACTATAAGCGTTATGCGGAGACGCTTTTAGCGGTAGACGAAGGGATCGGAGAGATCATTAATCTGCTCAAGGAAAAAGGATTATATGAGAACACGCTGATCGCCGTAATGGGCGACAATGGTTTTGCATTTGGTGAACACGGATTGATCGATAAACGCACCGCTTACGAAGAATCGATGCGGGTTCCGCTCGTCATGCAGCTTCCGGCTATTTTAAAACCCGGCAAGAAGGTCGAACAGGTAGTTGCAAACATCGATATCGCTCCTACTTTTCTCGAACTTGCCGGACTTCGGGCTCCGGATAACATGGACGGAAAGAGCTATCTTCCGCTTCTCGAGGGCAGGAATATTACCTGGCGCGATTCGATCTATTATGAGTATTACTGGGAATACGCGTTTCCCCAAACCCCGACCGTTCACGCGCTTCGCGGAGACCGGTTTAAGTATATAAATTATTACGGCCTTTGGGATATAAACGAACTCTATGACATTCAGAACGATCCGCTTGAGTCAAAAAATCTGATCTTTGATCCGCAATACCGCGAGACTGTAAACAGGATGCGCAGTGAGCTTTTTAAAACCATGGAAGAAACCGGCGGGATGTATATTCCTCTTAAGCCGAACCGCTGGGGTCAGCAAAACAAACGGAGAAAAGAGAAGGCCGATGCTGCCGATTTTCCGCCCGAACTGATAATCGATCCGGATCCGAAACCAAAGGACCAATAGGCCGGAAATACTATTTAATATGAAATTAAAACAACATGTTTTTGTCATTTGCATTCTTTTTGGTGTTTTCAGCGTTTCCGGCGCAAGCGCGGCAAAGCCCGAAAAAACTCTGCGCGTGATGACGTTCAATATCAAATACAACGAACCGCGCGACGGCGAAAACGCCTGGGAATTTCGTAAGCAGAAAGTTGCCGATGTGATCCGTTTTCATAAGGCTGACATTGTCGGAGTTCAGGAGGCGCTGATCGGTCAGCTTCGGGATCTTGAAGCTCTCCTTCCGGGATTCGCCTGGTGCGGAGTCGGACGGACGGACGGTAAGAATGAAGGAGAATTTTCGGCGATATTGTACCGCAAAGGCCGATTTAAATTGCTCGAAACAAATACTTTCTGGCTTTCCACCGATCCGCTGAAGGCTGGAAGCAAAAGCTGGGACGCGGCGTTTCCGAGGATCGTCACCTGGGCAAAATTTCGCGACAATATTTCTAAAAAGACATTCTTTCAGTTCAATACCCATTTTGATCATGTCGGCGCAAAGGCACGGGAGGAAAGCGCTAAATTGATACTCGCAAAGATCGAAAGTTTGGCTGGAACCGGGTCGTCTTTCGTTTTAACGGGAGATTTCAACGTAGAAGAAAATTCGGTGCCATACGCGATACTGACCGGAAAAACGGCCGAAAAATATCCGTTGGTTCTTAAAGATGCGCGTTATGATAGCCGAAACGGTCATTTTGGCGGAAACTCCACTTTCAGCGGATTTAAAGATCTTATTCCAAATAGAAAGATCGATTACGTTTTTGTAAAACGGGGAACCGCAGTTTTTGAACATGGCGTACTGTCGGACATTTGGGACGGCAAATGGGCGTCTGATCACTTGCCCGTTTTGGCGGAGATTTCTTTTTGAGATTGATAAACCGCCATTTTCTAACGATCCGTATTATCGCGTTTTACTTTACATACTTTTTAAAAACATCACGCCAGATCGCATAGCCTTTCGCATTCATGTGAAGATTATCTGTAATAAAAATATCGGGAAACGGTTTACCGTTTTCATCGAGCATTTTTGACGCAACATCAACATATTGGGCATTTTTCATCGTTTTAATTTCGTCGGCGATCAATCTGTTTGCCTTTTCCATTTCACCCCAAAGTTTGATCCTGGCGATGCTCGGCTTGATGGAAATGAAATAGAGTTTTGTATTGGGCAGCTTTTCTTTGACCATGTTTGCGAAGATTCGGAAATCTTCTAAAACACGTTCGGCGCTTTTTCCCGAGTTGATGTCATTGTCGCCTTCATAGACAAAGATCTTCCGCGGACGGTACGGAAAAACGATACGCGGCGCGTAATAGATCAGATCTTCGAATTCCGAACCGCCAAAAGCGCGGTTTATAAATTCAAGTTTCGGAAAATCCGCGGGAAGTGTTTTCCACATTCTTAAACTCGAACTTCCGACAAACATCACCGCATTTTTTGGCGGACGCTGTTTTGTATCGATCTCAAGCAGCGAATTAATCTCAGCATCCCAGGTCTTCTGCCGGTCGTAAGGTTTATCCTGCGCAAATACCAGCGTAGAAAAAGAAAAGACCACGAAAAAAAGCACGATGAGTTTCCTATTCATAACTTACCTATAATACCTTCCGGATCTCCGGGCAATTAAAAACTGCAGAAAAATAAGAATCAGACAGCCGATCAGGATCGCGATAAAACCACTCCGCAGGTCGCCAAAAGCCGTTGACAGATAACCGACAAGCCACGTCATTGAAGCTCCGCCGATACTTCCAAACACAAAAACGGGTGTCGCCCGGCGCGTAGATTCCGGTCCGAATATTTTTGTAAAACGCGACATGTTTGTCGGAAAGACCGACGAGGTTCCGAGTCCTAAAATGCCCGCCCCGAGGATCAAAACAAAAAACTCCGAGGAAAGAAAGATTACGATCACGCCGGCGGTCATCATCAACAGATTGATCATGAGCAGTGCATTTTCTGTGAGAAAAGGAACGATCATCGGCGCGATCCCGCGCCCGATCACCATAAAAAGGAAAAAGATAAGAGCGGCTGAAAGCCATTTTTGAGGTGATACAAATGCCATGCGAAGTTCAAATGTCGTGATCCAACCGCCGACGCTGCTCTCGATCCCGATCTGGATAAAGTTGAAAAAGGCGATCAGCCATGCCGTCGGGGTCTTCCAGATAGGACTCCGATCAGTGACTGCCGGTGATTCATGTATTTTCCCCGCAGTAACGTTCTGCGAAAAACAAATGACAACGCCGACAAGAAAAAGCGCGGCGGACAAGATTACAGTTGGAATAAAGAAACTATCAACGGTTCCCACGAAATCGACATATGGTTTGCTGGCAATAGCTCCGGCTCCCCAGAAAAAGTTTAGAAAGCTGAGGTTCGCCGTCGAGCGCGAAGGATCCAATTCCGCGATGAGCATATTTGTCGTCGGGATAGTCAAACCAATGCCAGTTCCGTAAATCAAAATGGCTGAAAATGAGGTCAGAAAACCATCCGCGTTCAGCGCCAGACAGCCGGCCGCCATTAAGCAAAAACCCGCAAAAAGTGTTTTAAGAAATCCGAAATTCTTTATCCCGCGGTTGTAAAGAAAAACACCGAGGAGCGACCCTGAAAATTGCGCTATAAAAAAATATCCCGCTTCCGTATCCGAAAGAGAAAGCTGTTTTGAAAGGATCGGCAGGATCTGACCGAGCAAAACCGTGATGATCCCGACGAGCAAAAATCCAAAATGAACAAAGATCAGAAATCTTTTTTTTGATGTCGGTTTCATCAAGAGGTTCTAAGATTTTGCTATTGCCGTAGACTGGCGGATGATGAGTTGCGGTTCAACGGTGAGCGTATCGTATTTTTTTATATCGTGTGGTTTTCCGAGTTTTTCGAGAAGTGTCTGAGCTGCCAATTCACCCATTTCAAAAAGCGGCTGACGAATAGTCGTAAGTGCCGGGTTATGGTAAGCAGCTGAATAAATGTCATCAAACCCAAGAACGGAGATGTCTTCGGGTGTCTTAAGGCCCGATTCACGGAATGCCCGGATCGCGCCGATCGCGGAAATATCGTTAAATGCAAAAAGGGCGGTAAACTTTCGTTTCGACGCCAGAAGTTCTCTCGCTGCGATGTAGCCGATCTGAGGCGACGGTGTATCTCCTTTCAGCTGATACGTAAGTTCCGGATCAATTGTGATGCCCTGTTTCGCTGCTTCATCGGCGATCGTCCGGAAGCGGATCTCCGTGTCCGCGCTGAATTCCTGTCCTTTGATAACCGCGATCTCCCGGTGTCCGAGTTCGACCAAATGCCTGATGCCGAGTTCGGCAGCTTTCTGATGATTCAGAATAACGTTCGTCACGCCAAAGATATTCTCGTGACCGGAGACGTTTACTACGGGCAGGATCGGTTTGAACCTGATCGGAGTATCGACGGCTATTATTCCTTCGACCTGCCGCTCCATCAGTATCTGAGGGTTTTTTTCGAGCAGATCGTCGCGGTGCAGATGGCTCGCAGTAAGATAAAAATAGTTTTCTTTAACCAGTACGGATTCAACGCCGTTCAGAACCATCGCGGAATAACCGTCGCTAAGTTCGGCGACGATCACGCCAACCGTAAAACTCTTCTGAGCACGCAGAGATCTCGCAAAATAATTCGGGCGATAATTAAATTCTGCAGCAGCTTCAAAGATCCTGTCTTTTGTCTCCTGTGGTATCGAACTCGAACCGGGCGAACTGTTGAGAACCAGTGAAAGTGTTGTAGTTGAGAGGTTTAAATGGTTCGCCAAGTCTCTCAGGCTGACACCTCTTTTGCTTTTTTTTGAGGATCCGTTACCCGATGAATTTTCCGGCTTGCTCGACATGGCGAAAAGTTTCTCACAAGGATAAATTCTAATCAAGAGATTTCGGGACGTCTTAATTCGGTTTCAGCAGAATCGGCTGAAAGATAAATTACAGCAATGTTAAAAAAATATTGACCTTCCCGAATCAATGGTGATATAAGTTTTTACCAACTAAAACGATTTACTAAAACGATTTAACCAAAAAATTTTAGATTTTCTGCGCATCAGTGACAAATCGATCACTTTCTGAATTTTTCAGCAACGCGAATTTCTTAACACTTTACTCAGGTTCTGGAGGTTTCAAGATGAATTCATTTTCCGTCAACCGCTTGCGTGTAATTTTATGCAGCGTGTTTATCCTTATGCTGGGCACGGCAGTCTTCGGACAATTCGGCTCGAGTTTGAAAGGCACCGTAAGCGATGGAACCGGTGCGGTAATTTCCGGGGCCGAGGTGGTCCTTACGAATACTGCGACAAACCAATCGAGAAGTGTTGTCACAAACGCCAGCGGTATTTACAGTTTTAGCGGTCTTTCGCAAGGAACTTACCGAGTTACGGTAACGTCAAGCGGATTTAAACAACAAACGGTTGAAAACTTTACGATTGGTGCAGAAAGTGCGGCGGCACTTGATCTGAATCTGGAACTCGGCGATGTTTCAGCTGTCGTTACGGTAAATGCGGACACTCTTCCGACACTTGAAACCGAGAATCCAAACCTTGGCCGAAATATTACAACGCAGGAGGTTTTAGCACTTCCGCAAGTGGGTCGTGATCCTTATCAATTGGCACGACTGGCTCCCGGGGTATTCGGAGACGGTGCGCGTTCTTCGGGCGGTGATTCGGCGCGGATCGGTAACAACGGAACAGGACCCGGCGGATCGAACAATGGAATTTTTGCTGTTGAAAATCAGACGCAGATCTCTGCAAACGGCCAGCGCGTAACTTCCAATAATTATGAAGTGGACGGCGTCAGTGTAAACAGCCAAACATGGGGCGGTGCCGCAGTTATTACACCAACGCAGGAAAGTGTTTCGGAAGTTCAGGTTCTTTCAAGTACCTATTCTGCTGAAGACGGACGAAACAGTGGAGCGCAGGTTAAAGTAATCACAAAGTATGGAACAAATGACTGGCATGGAAGCGCATTCATAAAATTCAACGACCCCAGTTTCAATGCGTATAACAAATTCTATGGAAATGCGTCCAACAATTTCGGACAAAGTCCGACGCGTGTAAATGACGAATTTAAGACCTACGGCGGAAGCTTTGGCGGAAAACTTGTGCGCGATAAATTGTTTTTCTTTTTCGCCTATGAAGGAACGCGAAACTCGACAAGCGGGCTGTCAGATCCGACCTTTGCCGAAACCGAATCGTATCGGCAATCAATACTTACAAATCGTCCGGGCACGATTCCCGCACTGCTTTTTGCAAATGGCGCGGAACCGCGGATCGGTGAAGTTCTGACACCAAGCTGCGCGTTTTTATCGGGCTCATACACAAACAATCCGAATTTTTGTCAGGTAGTTAACGGAGGACTCGATGTCGGGTCGCTTACCGGCACTTACGGAAATTATGTTCCCGATGCGAACAATTACCAGGGCGGCGGTCTGGACGGTATTGCAGATCTGCAGTATGTAAGATTAAGAACTTCAAATAGTTTTGCAGGAAATCAATACGTCATCCGTCTTGATTATCAGGCCACCGAAAAAGATCGTCTTACATTTACCTCGAACTTTACTCCGCTGTCGGCTTCCGGCTTTACGGTAAATAATCAGTCACGGCCGCAGTCGGATCTAAATTCCGATCGTCTTACCTATCTCGTCGGGGGAATTTATACACGCAACATTTCGCCGACAATGCTCAATGAATTCAGGTTCAATTATACTGACTGGTCATTTGACGAAGTAGCAGCAAATCCGGACAGCGACTTTGGTCTTCCGGGGATCGAGATCGAACAGATCTTTGGTAACCGTCTGCGATTCGGAGCGCCAAGAAGCGGCGCAACACCGGCGAAATTTAAGCAGACACAGATGGACTTCCGTGACACTCTTACAAATGTTGTGGGAAATCATACGATGAAGTTTGGTGTTCAATACCGCAAAGAATTGAATAATTCTGCTGCGGTTGCGACGGCCCGTCCGCTGTTTACATTCGTTCGAATGTGGAATTACGCAAACGGCGCACCGATCTTTGAGAATGTCACGGCAGATGCGACGGGTACTCCGAACGCAAACGACATTCCTTTTAATACCTCGAATACGGGAATTTTTGTTCAGGACAACTGGAAAGCAAAACCGAATCTTACGCTGAATCTCGGACTTCGATGGGAATACTTTGCACCGATCGCGCCCGGTAACGGCGAAGAGTTTGGGCGTTTGATGCTGGGAGAAGGCAACAACGCATTACTCGACGCAAGGATCGAACGGGTAACGCAGTTTACCGACAAAGATCTGAACAACTTTGCTCCGCAGATCGGTTTTGCATGGAGTCCGATGAGGTTTGACAACAAGCTTGTCATCCGCGGCGGAGTAGGGGTCGGTTACGATCGTTTGGCAAGCGCCTTATTCGGGAATGTCCGGTTCACTCCGCCAAATGGAACAAGGTACGGACTCTGCTGCGGAAGCAGTGCGAACAACGGCGTCACCGCAAACGGAACGATCCAGTTTGTGCAGAGCACGGATGGAACAATAACCGGCTATCCGCAAAATACGACGATCGGCGGCGGTTTTGGTCCAAACGGCGGTCCGCTCAGAGGTTCGGTCGAGATCTACAGCTCACCAAAAGATCTGCCGACGGCTTTTGTCACTCGATTTTCAATGGAAGCTCAATATGAGATGGGTTGGAAAACCGTTGCCACACTCGGGTATTCGGGAAGCGTCGGCCGCAATTTCGTGCGCATCATGCCGCTTCATCTCATTTATCCGAGAACCGGAACGACCACGTTTAATCCGGTCTACTATGCAAGTCCGGATGTAAACACGAGTTATAACGGACTCGTTGCCGGACTAAAGAAACGTCTTTCAAACGATGTGGATTTTAATATCAACTACCGTTTTGCAAAGAGTCTCGACACAGTTTCGGTTGAGGCACCATGCGGCTGCACCAACCAGACATTCCCGATAGACAACGGCTCAGAGAAAGGACCGTCCGATTTCGATGTAACGCATTACCTGAATGTTTCGGGTACGTGGGCACCTTCATGGTTCAAGGGCCGGCCGGACATTCTTGGCGATCTTTTCTCAAATTGGACGATCAGTCCCATCGTTACGTGGCGCGGCGGTTTCCCGTGGACACCAACCACGAACGGCGGACTCGCTGCTTCATCAGACACTGCAAATGTTGGTGTAATTCGGCCGATCGAATACTACGGAACCGCACCTTTGGACAATTCAAATGAGAATTATCTGAACGGGGTATTTCCGAACAACCGCATAAACGGCGCGAATTGTAATACGGGTGTCGGTTGCAGCAACTATTTCTTAACAACCAGAAACGGCACATTACTCGCAGACAATCCTCCGGGAATTGGCCGTAATGTTTTCCGGGGACCGAGATATTTTAATGTTGATATCTCACTGGCGAAAAGCTTTGCCTTTCCTCCGACCGGATTTTTCGGCGAGGCAACTAAACTGGATCTCAGAGTGAATTTCTTCAACCTCTTTAACACGTTGAATCTTGCAACCTTTGGTGCCGGCAGCGCCAGCACGCGGGTTGACAACGTAAACTTCGGTATGGCAACGAGTGCTTATTCCGGAAGGGTCGGCGAAGTTCAGATCCGTTTCAGTTTCTAAATTGATTTCGGCGTCGGCGCATAAGCATGGCGGTTTTGATGAGGCTGCATAATTGCTGACTGCAGAAGATGTCGAAAGCAACTTAGATTAAGTTTTTGATCTGGTTGCTGCGAAGAAACGGTGCGATGCACTCTCATTGCACCGTTTCCAGTTTTTATTCGGATACGCGGCCCGCGTATATTGCGGCAATCTTTAATAAATAAGCTTCCGGCAGCTGGTGTTTGCACATTTGAATCAATGTTCAGGGATATGTTTCGAAAAAGACCGTGGTTTAAATGGCTGATTATCAGTATTGTTCTTTTCGGCGTTCCTGCAGCGGTGCCGGGAAACGATCAAAACAGAACCGGCGACTTTTCACATGTCAGCAGAGTATTAAAAAGGGAAATGCCATATCGCATTATTTTTCCGGCCGATTACGAAAGAAAGCCGGAGAAACGATATCCGGTAATTTATCTGATCCATGGTTTAGGCGGGAATTATAAGAACTGGACGGATCTGACAAAACTTTCCGAAAATTCACAAAATTATGATTTCCTGATCGCGATGCCCGATGGAGGCAACGGATGGTATTCAGATAGTGTTACCGCGCAGGATGACAAATACGAGAGTTATCTGATAAATGAATTCATCCCGCTCATTGATAAAAAATTCAGAACCCATGGAAACAGAGAAAACCGGGTGATTGCCGGGCTTTCTATGGGCGGATACGGTGCGGTGAAGTTTGGAATTAAATATCCGGATGCGTTCAAATTAGTCGGATCGTTCAGCGGCGCTTTTGACGGACCGCTGCGTCTTAAAAACAGTCCGGATGCGCGTGTCTCGATAAATGAAGTTTTCGGCGACGATAATGATCCGGCGCGGATGGCAAACGATATTTTCCGCCTGTTGCGCGAAAAAAACGAAACCGAAGTCGGCAAATTGCCATTTTTCTATATTGACTGCGGAACCGAAGACAGACTGATAAAGACAAACCGTGATTTCCTGGCGCTGATAAACGAAAAGAAGATCGCGCATGAATACAGAGAGCTTCCCGGCGTTCATAATTGGGAATTTTGGGATTCTCAGATCGAAGAGTTTTTACGCGTTGCAGAAAGGAAGCTAAACCGAAAAGCAAAAGCGGCAGCGCAATGAAGATTATCAGTTTCAAAATCCATATATTCGGGATCTTTTTCATACTGATGTTTGGTACCGTGCCGCAAGCTGCGCCGCAGATGTCTGCGAGAGTCCGCTACACGATCAATGACAATTGGGAGTTTTACCCGGGGCAGAAAGAGGGAGCGCAAACTCCGGATCCTGATTCAGAAGATTGGATAAGAATCTCACTTCCTCACACTTCAAATCTTGCGGATGCCTTTGATGACGAACCGGGTTACAGGCGGGGTGAGAGCTGGTACCGCCGCGAGCTTGTTGCAGATCCGTCGCTTAGAAATAAAAGATTATTCCTGTTCTTTGAGGGTGCTAACCAAACGGCGGAAGTTTATGTAAACGGCATTGAGATCGGTAGACATGTTGGGGGATTCTCCGCGTTTGCTTTTGACGTCACCGAATCGATCTCGTTTGAAAAGCCGAATCTGATCGCGGTAAAAATTGACAACAAGCTCGACAAAGACATCCCGCCGCTTGATCAGGACTTTACGATCTTCGGCGGCATTTACCGCGATGTTTGGCTGATCGCTGCAGAGGATGTACATGTGAAGATCACGGATCACGCCTCGCCGGGTATTAAAGTCACAACACCGGAGGTCTCGGAGAGTTCGGCCAGAGTTAATGTTTCAGGAACGATCGTAAATTCAGGTGCGAAATCACAACAAATAGAAGTAAAAAATACGATATTTGACAATCAGAACCGGGAAATCAGCGTGATGACCTCGGAAATTCGCATCGGCGGCAGAAGTGAAAAAACTTTTGAACAGATTTCCGGCATTATCCGGAATCCGATGCTCTGGTCTCCGGATGACCCGAATCTGTACAGGATCAGGACCGAGATCATTTCTGCCGGTAAAACCATCGATGAGATCGAAAACCCTCTCGGGTTTCGATGGTTTCGATTCGACGCAAACGAAGGATTTTTCCTTAACGACAAGCACTTAAAACTGCGCGGAACAAACCGGCATCAGGACCGAAAAGGTTTTGGCATCGCCGTGCCAGATGAAATTCAGGTAAGGGATCTCGAGATAATAAAAGAGAACGGTTTCAATTTTTTGCGGTTGGCACATTATCCGCAGGATCCGTCAGTTCTCGAAGCGGCGGACAGACTCGGAATTTTGATATGGGAGGAAATTCCGATCGTAAATCTTATAACGATATCTGAGGCATTTAGCGAAAATTCAAAAACGATGCTTCTCGATATGATCCGTCAGCACCGAAATCATCCTTCTGTAATTATGTGGGGATATATGAATGAGGTGTTTCTTCGTTCACCAAAAACGGCGGCTGACCTTACGCAGACACTAAAACTCGCAAAGGAACTCGAAGCGATCTGCAAAACCGAAGATCCGGACCGGGCGACCGCCATCGCGTTCGATTATGGTGAACGGGAGAATTATTACCAGGCCGGAATAACGGCGATAACCGATGTCGTCGGCTGGAATTTGTATTTCGGCTGGTATCACGACACGTTTGAGGATTTTGGAAAATTTATCGATGAGCAGCATCGCCGTTTGCCGGGCAAACCGCTGATGATAAGCGAATACGGAGGAAATGCGGATCAGCGCCTGCATTCGTCACAACCAAAACGCTTTGACTCGACGATCGAATGGCAGAGGATGTTTCATGAATCATATCTAAAGCAGATCAATGAAAGGAAATATCTTTCAGGCAGCGCGGTTTGGAATCAGTTTGATTTCAGTTCGGAATTCCGCGGTGAGACGATCCCGCATTTGAATCAGAAAGGGCTGTACGATTACGACCGCCGGCCGAAAGATATTTCATATTTTTACCGCTCGAATTTTTCGCGCGAGCCGGTCGTACATATTGCCGTCCGCGACTGGAAATACCGGAGCGGTAGCCCGAAACATACGATCGACGTTTATACAAATTTTCCTGAAGCTGAACTTTTTCAAAACGGAATTTCGCTTGGAACAAAAGCAGCGGCAAATAATAAGGTTTCCTGGGAAGTAAATTTATCGGAGGGAAAAACGTTTTTTTCGGCGAGAGCATACGGCGGAAACCAAAATATCGCGGCAGACTCTGCCGAAGTTTTTTACACAGACACTTCGAAGGCTTTTGACAATTCGTTTAAGGAGATCGCCGTAAACGCAGGTTCGAACGCCGATTTTACAGACCGATCCGAAACGGTCTGGACGGCGGATAAGAGATACGAGTCCGGCGGCTGGGGTTTTTTCGGCGCAGACGCAAAAGAGATCTCGACGCTGCGAAACGCGCTCGGAAGTCCGGACGATCCTCTTTTTCAAACTATGCAGGAAGGTTTAAGCGGTTTTCGTTTTGACGTTCCGGCGGGGAAATATGAAATCGAACTGAGGTTTGTCGAACCGAAGTTTAAGGAAGCCGGAATGAGAGTTTTCGATGTGGAGATAAACGGGGTAATGATCTTCAAGAGTTTTGATCCGGCAAAAGAAAGCGGGTTTATGAGAGCGCTGACCAAAAAAACTATCGTTTCGACCAAAGACGGCGGTGGAATCAATATTGAATTTTCAGCGGTCAAAGATAATCCGATCTTGAGCGGTGTAAGAATTAGAAAGATTTTTTGAGAAGCGTCAGTAGCCCAAGCGTGAGCGCGGGTTTCGACGGATAATTCCAAAGTTCGATTAAAAAAGCCGTCCTGATCAATCGGGCTGGATTTACAGTCAACAGACTGATGAAAAGCTAAAAATTACAATTAGAAAAATGAAAAAATTAAAAACCATCGGTATTGTTTTTGTATTCGTACTTTTTATTTCGTCTGCTTCAGCGCAGACAGTTACGCGCAGACTTTCTGCAAAAGATGCCGCGATCGAACGAAATATAAATGCGCTTTTGGCAAAAATGACCCTCGCTGAAAAACTCGGACAATTGCAGCAGCTCGATGGCGAAGCCAACGGAAAATTCCGGCCCGAACATCTCGAACTTGCACGAAAAGGTCTGCTCGGTTCAACGCTTAACGTACGCGGAGCCGAAATGACAAATGAACTCCAGAGAGCCGCGCTCGAATCACGTCTTAAAATTCCGATCCTCCTTGGATTTGATGTAATCCACGGTTATAGAACGATCTTCCCGGTGCCGCTCGGCGAATCTGCGAGTTGGGATCTCGAATCGATCGAACGGACCGCTGCGATCGCCGCCGCCGAATCAAAGGCCGCGGGCGTTCACTGGACTTTTGCGCCGATGGTCGATATTGCGCGGGATCCGCGATGGGGACGGATCATTGAAGGCTCGGGCGAGGATACATTTCTCGGTTCAAAGATCGCCTTTGCCCGTGTTCGCGGTTTTCAGGGAGATGATTACAGCGCAAACGACCGCGTAATGGCGACGGCAAAACACTGGGTCGGATACGGCGCGGCCGAAGGCGGACGCGATTACAACACGACGAACATAACCCGAAGACAATTGTACGAGGTTTACTTTCCGCCGTTTAAAGCAGCGATCGATGCCGGCGTCGGATCATTTATGACGTCTTTTAATGATATCGATGGTGTTCCGGCGACGGGGAATCCGTTTGTTCTGCGCGACGTTTTACGAAAAGACTGGAAATTTGACGGACTGGTTGTCAGTGATTACACGGCAGTAATGGAATTGATGTTCCACGGTTTGGCGAAGGATGAACCGGCGGCGGCGATGTACGGTTTGAATTCGGGCACCGATATGGAAATGGTTTCGCGTCTCTACAATCAATACGGTGCGGAGCTCGTGAAAAATAAGAAGGTGTCGATGGCCGTAATTGATGACGCGGTACGAAATGTACTTCGCGTAAAATATCGTCTCGGTTTGTTTGAAAAGCCTTTTGCCGATGCAGCGCGTGAGAAAGCTGAAGTTTTCAAAAAAGAATACCGTGACTACGCAAAGGTTTCTGCTGAGAAATCGTTTGTACTGCTTCGAAACGAAAACAAAACCCTTCCGATCAGCAAAGATGTAAAAGAGATCGCCGTGATCGGAGATCTGGCAAATAATAAAAAGGAAATGAACGGAAACTGGTCGGGAGACGGCAAACCGGCCGATCCGGTCACCGTGCTCGAAGCGCTCAAAGAAAAGTTTCCTTCGATGAAGGTCAGATATGAAAAAGGCTGTGATGCTTACTGCAAAACCGATGAGGGATTCAAAGCCGCTGTAAATGCCGCAAAGGGATCTGAATTTACTGTATTGGTCGTCGGTGAATCGGCGGATATGTCTGCCGAGGCGTCGTCGAGATCCGGGATCGAACTTCCGGGCAGGCAGCTCGAACTGATCAAGCAGATCCACGCAACCGGAAAACCCTATGCCGTCGTGCTTATGAACGGAAGACCGCTTGTATTGAATTGGGTGGCTGAAAATTCTCCGGCGATCCTCGAAACGTGGTTTGCCGGAACGATGGCCGGCCCGGCGATCGTGGATACGCTTTTCGGCGATGCGAATCCGGGCGGAAAGCTTCCGGTTACTTTTCCCCGCTCTGTGGGACAGATCCCGATCTATTACAACCATAAAACGACCGGCCGGCCCTTTTTGGCCGCAAATAAATACACATCAAAATATCTCGATATTTCAAATGAACCCCGCTATCCATTCGGCTTCGGATTAAGCTATACGAGATTTCAGCTTCAGAATTTGCGTCTCGATAAGCTCAAGATCAACCCGACAGAAAACGTGAAAGTTTCGGTCGATATAACAAACAGAGGGAGAATAAAAGGAGATGAAGTTGTTCAGCTTTATATCCACGATTTCGCCGCGACCGTTACAAGACCCGTTAGAGAACTGCGCGGATTTAAGCGGATCACGCTCGATCCTTCAGAAAAACAAACGATCGAATTTACCCTCACACCGGAAGATCTGAAATTCTACGACCGCGATATGAAACTTGTTCTCGAGCCCGGCGAATTTCAGGTGATTGTCGGAACAAGCAGCGACAACGGAATGCAGAGCGTTTTTGAAGTAACGGATCCGAAGAATCCGAACGCTTCGTATGAAGAAGATTTCGGTCCGATAGTTCCGGCGCCGAAAGCTCCCATTCCCGCCGGGAGGATCTCTGCCGAAGATGATGCATTTCTTGAAGACATGTCGAAACGGAGTTTTATGTTCCTCTGGGAACATACTAATCCGGAAAACGGTCAGACCCTCGACCGCGTCGGCAGCGACGGAACGCGTAAACCAAAAGATCACCGTGCCTATAATATTGCGAGTTCGGCGGCCTCAGGATTTACATTGACGAGCTATTGCATAGCTGCCGAAAGAGGCTGGAAGCCGAGGGAAGAAATAAAACAGCGAACGCGGAATGCGCTTGATTTTTATGCAAATAAGGCATTCCACAAAAACGGTTGGTTTTATCACTGGACCGATTTTGAAACCGGAGAAAGACGCTGGAACAGCGAGATCTCGTCGATCGACACCGCGCTTCTGCTTGGCGGAATTTTGACGGTCAAGCAGTGTTTTTCGGAAGACAAGGAGATCGGAGCACTCGCTGACAAGATATCGGAAAGGGTTGATTATAAATGGATGCAGGCAGGTGATCAGTATCTGCTCAATCACGGCTGGAAACCCGAAGAAGGATTCCTCAAGAATTTCTGGGGCAAATACAGCGAGCAGATGATAATTTACATTCTCGGTATCGGTTCGAAAACGCATCCGATCTCGCCGAATTCGTGGTACGCATGGGAGCGGGACTGGAATGAATACGGCGGTTACCGTTATCTTGCATCGAGTTCGCCATTGTTCCTGCACCAGTATTCACACGCCTGGATCGATTTCCGCAACCGCCGCGAACATCGTCCGCCGTTCGTTGATTACTACGCGAATTCGGTTGCGGCAACGCGGGCACATCAGAAGTTCTTTGTCGAAGAATTGAGCAAAGATTTTCCCAAGTATTCGGAAAAGATGTGGGGCATGTCGGCATCAGACACCGAGAAAGGATATATTGCCTGGGGTGCACCGCCGAGACACGACCGCACTGACGGGTCGGTCGTTCCTTATGCTGTGGCCGGTTCGCTGATGTTTACTCCGGATATCGCAGTGCCGACGCTTAAAGAAATGAAGGCGAAATACGGCGACAAGGTTTACGGAAAATACGGATTTGCCGATGCATTTAATCCGCATAACGGCTGGGTCGATAAAGATATTCTCGGGATCGATCAGGGAATGACAATACTCGGTGCAGAAAATCTGCGAAGCGGAAAGGTGTGGTATTGGTTTATGCAAAATGAAGATGCCCGAAGAGCATTCAAGAGAATCGGTTTGAAATAGAACGGGTTTAATTTGCTATAATTCACGGCAACTAAAAACTGCAGGTTCAAACAAAAAGAATTTCCTATGGCACTTCTTGAAATGAGGCAGATCACGAAGGAATTTCCGGGCGTAAAGGCCTTGGACGGCGTTACGCTTGATCTTCATGCAGGAGAGTTTCATTCGCTTGTCGGCGAGAACGGTGCCGGAAAATCGACGCTGATGAAGGTTTTGTCGGGCGTCTATCCTTTCGGAACATACACCGGAGACATCGTTGTCGAAGATGATGTAAAAGCTTTTCAGACGATAAGACAGGCGGAAGAAGCCGGGATTGCGATCATCTTTCAGGAGCTTTCTTTGGTTAAGGAGCTGACCGTTGCCGAAAATATTTTCCTCGGCCGCGAACCTTCAAAATTCGGTGTAATAAACTGGGGCGAAGTTTATCAAAAATCTTCTCAACTCTTAAAAGACCTCAACCTGCCGCTCAATCCGCGAACGGTTGTGGGAAATCTCGGGATCGGACAGCAGCAGCTTGTCGAGATCGCAAAGGCCTTGTCGCACAAGGCAAAAATACTCGTACTTGATGAGCCGACAGCGGCTCTGACGGAATCGGAAGTTGAAACTCTTTTTGCGATCCTCAAAGATCTCAAGTCACGCGGTGTCGGGATGATATATATTTCGCACAAGCTCGATGAGGTCTTTATGATGTCGGACCGGATCACCGTTTTGCGGGACGGACAGACGGTCGGCACCGAAAGTGCATTGGCACTCGATAAAGACAAGGTGATCGCCCTGATGGTCGGCCGTGAAGTAGGGGATATTTTCCCGGAAACGACACACGATTTTGGTGACACAGCGCTCGAGGTCAAAAATCTGACTGCGTATGATCCGGACGTCCCCGACAAAAAGCTCGTCGATGATGTCTCTTTTTCAGTAGCAAAAGGGGAAGTTCTGGGGATCGCCGGATTGATGGGTGCGGGCCGAAGCGAGCTCTTGATGGCGATTTTCGGAGCATGGAAAGGTAAAAATTCGGGAGATATCTATGTCGAAGGCAATAAGGCAGAATTCGGTTCACCATCGGATGCGATCGGCTACGGCATCGGTTTTGTGACCGAAGACCGCAAGCGATTCGGTCTGATCCTCGAGCAGACGATCCTTGATAATTCGACACTCGCCGGTCTCAAACAGATATCCGGAAGTTTTATCACTCACCGTTCCCGCGAAAGAAGCGCGACGAAAAAGGTGATGGAATCTTTAAGAGTAAAAGCAAATTCCTCGATGACCATCGCGGGAACGCTTTCGGGCGGAAATCAGCAAAAGGTCGTACTTGGAAAATGGCTTCTGACAAACCCGAAAGTTCTTTTCCTCGATGAACCGACACGCGGGATCGATGTCGGAGCAAAACAGGAAATTTACGCTGAGATCAATGAACTTGCCAAAAAGGGTCTGGCGATCGTCATGGTCTCTTCGGAATTGCCGGAAGTTTTAGGCTTATCAGACCGCGTGATCGTTTTGCATGACGGAAGAGTAACCGGCGAATTTTCGCGGATCGAAGCAACGCCCGAGAAGATAATGATGGCGGCGACGGGTGAGACAAAGGTTGTGGTTTAAGCGAAATATATCCCAAAAGAGAAAAATATGAGCGAAACAGCAGCACAGAAAAAAGCTTTTAAGATCGAAACTTCGGCACTTAGGGCCTATACGATGCTCGGGGCGATGGTTTTGATATGGATCTTCTTTTATCTCCAGACAAGCGGGATCTTCCTGTCACCGCGAAATCTTTCGAATCTGATGCTGCAGACATCCGTTACGGGGATCATTGCAGTCGGAATGCTGATGGTGATCATTTCCGGCAATATCGATCTTTCGGTCGGTTCACTTTTGGCACTGGCCGGCGGCGTGACGGCGATAATGATGACGAATTACGGTTACGGAATGCTGCCGGCGATGCTTGCGGCGGTTGCCGTAAGTGTTTCGATCGGTCTGATCCAGGGTGGGCTTACGGCATATCTAAACATACCCGCATTTATCGTTACCCTCGGAGGTCTGCTCGCCTGGCGCGGCGCGATAAAAGGTATCTCGCAGAGCGAAACGATCCCGGTTTCCGATCCGGTCTTTAAGGCGATCGGGCAGCAGTATATCGATCCGCGGGTCGGCTGGATACTTGCCGCGGTGGCGATCGGTGCGGTGCTTTTCTTTGCGTTCAGAAAAGTAAGATCGGAGAAAGAATATGGTTTCGGCGAAGCCAATTTAGGTAAAGAACTTCTCAAATCCATTCTTCCGATAGCCGGAATAGTTTTGTTTATCTACGTGATGAATTCGTATGCCGGAATTCCGATCCCGGTTTTGATATTTCTCGCGGTAGCGATCGCCGGGGTTTTTGTCACCGGAAATACGACCTTCGGCCGGTATATTTACGCGATCGGCGGAAATGCGGATGCCGCGCGGCTTTCCGGGATAAATAATAAGGCGGTAGTTGTAAAAGTTTTTGCGATACTCGGTGCATTGACCGGAATTGCCGCTCTGATCTATACGGCCCGTGTCGGCAGTGCGACTCCCGATGCCGGAACGCTTCTCGAACTCGATGCGATCGCGGCGTGTGTGATCGGCGGAACGAGTCTGATGGGCGGACGCGGAACGGTTTTCGGTGCGTGTCTCGGGGCGCTGATCATGGCGAGTCTGGACAACGGAATGTCGCTTCTCAATGTCCGCGATTTTATGCAGGAGATCGTCAAGGGTTCGATCCTTGTCGCAGCGGTCGGGCTTGATATGGTCGGAAAAAGATCTTAGCGCGGAAACGCGGCTACAAACGTAAGTTAAGGAGAAATTTAATGAAGTTGAAATTATTTTTGTTTGTGATCATTGCGGTTTTTGTTTCCGCTTGTGTAAAAGCTCCGACGGATCAGGGAGATCCGAATGATCCGAATCGCAAGATCAAGATCGGTTTTGCCATGGACACCGTGAAAGAAGAACGCTGGCAGCGCGATCAGGAAGCGTTTAAGAAGCACTGTGAAGAAATGAAGGTCGAATGCGAGATCACGGTTGCCGACAATAAGGCCGCAAAACAGGCAAACGACGTGGACAATCTTTTGACAAAAGGGATCGACGTTTTGGTGATCGCACCGCATGACGCAACACAGGCCGTTTCGATGGTCGATAAAGCAAAGGCGCAGGGTGTGCCGGTGATTAGCTATGACCGCCTTATAAACTCTGACAAGATCGATGTTTACGTCTCACATCAGGTACCCGTGATCGGCAGAAAAATCGCCGAATATGCGCTTGAAAAAGTTCCCGAAGGAAATTACGTGATGGTTTACGGTGCTTCGACGGATAACAATGCCGTAATTATGAAAAAGGAACAATTAAAGGTCCTTCAGCCGGCCGTCGACAGCGGAAAAATAAAGATCGTCGCGGATCAATTCATCACTGATTGGAAAACCGAAGAAGCGCTCAACATGGCTGAAAATGCTTTGACGCAGAACAAAGACGACATACAAGCCTTTGTTGTTTCAAATGACGGAATGGCAGGCGGTGTTGTCTCGGCACTTGAAAAGAAAGGCCTGGCCGGAAAAATTCTTGTTACCGGACAAGACGCTCAAAAGGATGCGCTTCAGAGAATTGCCGAAGGAAAACAAACGATGACGGTTTACAAACCGATCATTCCGCTGGCGAATGCGGCGGTCGAGGCGGCGATCAAACTTGCCAAAAAAGAGCCGCTTGCAAATGCGGAGAAGTTTACAAACGACGCGATCAGCAAAGACATCATGGCGATCCTGCTCGAAGTACAGGTGGTGGATATAAACAATCTGATGAGCACGGTGATAAAAGACGGCTATGTTTCTTATGACGATGTTTATGTAAATGTGCCTGAAGACAAACGTCCGCCGAAGCCCTAATTGGGAGCTCATCAGTACAGCAAACGACAGTGAGCACGATGGAAAACTAAGACGGTAAATGTTAAGAGACTTCATTCTCAGCATTCTAGAAAGGATCAACCCGAAATTATTTTATGGTGCTCACTATCGTTCGCGGTACTGAATTGATTTTTAATAAAAAATGACCATAAAAGTTTCTCCAGCCAAAGTCATCCATAGAGCAGCGAAATTCTGCTCTTTTTTGTGTCTACTTCTCATCTTTTCGGGGACACTTCGGGCTGAGTGGAAAAAACTCGGCGATGTCCAGACCGTTTCCGAAACAAGGCCAAACGGTGTCGTTATCAAAACGACAAACGGGGCAAATGCGTTGATCGAGTTTTTTGATCTCAATACGATCCGGATTCGCATTGCCCCAACCGGAACTTTTGAAAAGAATCTTTCTTATGCGATCGATCACTCACATGACAGAAAAACACCGTCGGTGAAAGTAACGCAAAAAGCAAACGAAATTATTCTGACAAATTATGCCGGTGCAAGGGTTGTGATCAAAAAGAGATCTTTTTTGATAGATATTTTTGACGAAAACGGCGAAGCGATACTCAAAGACGATCCAAAGCATCCCGCGCTCTATGACAGCGAAACGGGTGAAATTCAAACCTCAAAACTCCGCCGCAGTGAGGTTGAAACCTATTACGGTTTTGGAGAAAAGGCTTTTTCCGAGATGTCGCGCAACGGTAAATATATTGTCAATTGGAATACGGATACCTTTGCATATCCGATCGGGACCGATCCGATCTACCAATCTATCCCTTTCTTTTACGCACTTTATAACGGGAAAACATACGGACTCTTTTTTAACAACACCTTTCGGACATTCTTTGATATGGGCAAAACCTCGCCCGAAAGATATTCCTTCGGTGCGGCAGGCGGCGAACTCGATTATTTTGTTTTTACGGGCGGAACGGAGAAAACCCCAAAAAATGTCTTAACCGCATATGCGGATCTGACGGGTAAAACTCCGCTTCCGCCGATTTGGGCACTCGGAAATCAGCAGTCTCGCTGGTCATACTTTCCTGAATCGCGCGTTCGAACGATCGCAAATGAATACCGGCGTAATAAAATTCCGGCCGATGTGATCTATCTCGACATCGATTACATGGATGAATACCGCGTTTTTACGTGGGATAAAGAGCGTTTTCCGGATCCTTCGAAATTGATCAGCGATCTCCGGCAGGACGGGTTCAGGACCGTTTTGATAATCGATCCCGGTGTAAAGATCGATGAAAACTACGAGGTTTATACGGACGGTGTAGGCAAAGGCGTTTATGTAAAAAATCCCGACGGAAGCGATCTCGTGCGAAACGTTTGGGCAAAGGAATCGGTCTTTCCCGATTTCACGGATCCGAAAGCACGAGAATGGTTCAGTTCCTGGTATCAGAAGCACCTCGATGAAGGTGTTGCCGGGTTTTGGAATGATATGAATGAACCCGGAGTTTTTCTGACTGACAAAACCGAAAAACCGGAAGTGTTTCATCATCCCAATAAGACTTTTCCCTATGACACGCCGCATTCCGGCGACGGATTTCCGGATACGCACCGGCGGTATCACAATGTTTACGGAATGCAGATGTCGCGTGCTTCGTTCGAGGGTTTGCGAAAACTGGATCCTCAGAAGCGCCCGTTTGTGCTGACACGAGCGGGATTTGCTGGTATTCAAAGGTATGCAGCTGTCTGGACCGGCGACAACGTCGCGAGCTGGGATCATCTCGCGCTGTCGATCCCGATGCTTACAAATATGAGCGTTTCGGGGGTGCCGTTTGTCGGATGCGATGTCGGCGGTTTTCAGGAAATGCCGACAGGCGAACTCTATACGCGCTGGCTTCAGGCCGCTGTGCTGACGCCGTTTCTCCGTTCTCATTCGGTAGGATGGGTCGGCGATAAGGAGCCGTGGGCGTTTGGTGATGAATACACAAAAATAAATCGCGCGAGTATAGAACTGCGTTATAAGTTTTTGCCTTATCTTTACACTCTTTTCCGTGAACATGAAAAAACCGGCGCACCCGTGATCGCGCCGCTTTGGTACGAATTCCCTGAAGATAAGCAAACGTATCTCAACAATGATCAATATATGGTTGGCTCCGATGTTCTTGTCGCTCCCGTTGTCCGGGACGGGATGAGAACGCGCGGCGTATATTTGCCGGAGGGCGCAGAATGGATCGATTGGTGGACCGGCGAGAAGTTTGAAAGCGGCAAGATCCACTATATCAGCGTTCCGCTGGATCGGTTGCCCATCTTTGTCAGAGTCGGCGCCGTAATACCGACGCAATCCGTTGTGCAGCATACGGGCGAGATGAAAAATGCCGAGATCACCCTGAATGTGATCGGTGCGGTTCAACCCGGAATGAGCAAAATATCAAAATTGTACGAAGACGGCGGAGACGGTTACGGCTACCGTAAAAGCGGCTGGTCTGAGACAGAAATCACGAATTCTTCCGGGTCGCTCGATTTTCGAAAGTTCGGAGATTATCAGGGGCAAAAGATCAGATATATAGAATTTCTCGGCGGCAGAACGCTTTCGGATCGGATTGAGATAAACGGAAAGCCGATCGATGAAAAAGACGTTCGGCATTTGAGAGGGAACCGTCTGCAGATCGAGATCAAAAAATCTTAGACAAAAATTTCCATGGATCGGGCCGGTTTACTTCACAAACGGGCCGCTTCGCCGTATTTTTTATCTGCGACATACATTTGGGATGTAAACTGGCGCGTTAGCCGTTTTCAGGAAATGAGATCCTGCGGCGAAAAATACCCGGCACATGGAAATTAACCATAACAGCGAGCACACAGTTTCCGATCCGCGGGTTCGCAGAAAACAATTTTGGCTTATATTTTTTCTGGTATTTGTTTTCTGGACACTGATCGGAGCGATCGCGGCTGTTCAGGAATACATCGCGGTTGAAACGCGCGGTGAACCCGTAGTTTTTGTAAATATTGTCGTCTCAAATCTGCCGATATATTTTTGGGCGCTCTCAACTCCGCTCATCTTCTGGCTCGGACAAAAATATTCATTAAGCGACCGGGACCGATGGGGTTCTGTATTTCCGATCCACCTGATCATGAGCATGATCTTCGCGGCGGTTTATCTGCTTATCGTAAGTGTTGTGACGCGTTCGATAAATTGTGATTGCGAGCAGCTGACGTACGATCTTATCTGGAGCTATTACAAATACCGGTTCGGCCGCGGATTTCATGTGAGCGTGCTTACTTACTGGGCTGTTTTGGGATTCGGCTTTGCGCTTGATTTTTCAAAACGTCTTCAGCTGCGTGAATTTCAGTCGGCAAAGACCGAGCTGGAACTCGAGACGAAACTCGTTCAGGCAAATCTCGATGCGCTTAAAATGCAGCTTCATCCTCATTTTCTCTTCAATACGCTCAATACGGTTTCGGCGATCATGAGCGATGATCCGAAGGGAGCAAGACGGGTGATCGCACGCCTCAGCGAACTCCTCAGAATAAATCTCGAGACGACAAATCAGCAGACGATCTCGCTTCGGAGAGAACTCGACCTGCTCGATCTGTACCTCGATATCGAAAGCGAAAGATTCAGGGATCAGCTCGAAGTAAATGTCGATGTTCCTTCCGTCCTTTGGGAATGTCAGGTGCCCCACTTTATTTTGCAGCCGCTGGTCGAGAATGCGATCAAACACGGGATCGCCAATACCAAGAAAAAGGGTTTGATAAGTATCTCAGCGGCACGAAAAGATGCGTTTCTTGAGATCGTTATACGCGACAACGGGATCGGATTTACAGAAAACTCGAAACAGGGCATCGGTTTGGGAAATACCGAAGAAAGATTGAAAAAGCTTTACGGATCGGATTTCCGATTTGAGATCACCGGTGCCGAAGACGGCGGGACGCGTGTATTATTAAGAATTCCACACCGCACCATTGCCGAAGGATCGCATGACCAAAGATAACGGGAAAACCATAAGAACACTGATCGTTGATGATGAAGCCCCGGCGCGAAAGCGTATCCGTGATCTTCTGAAAAGCGAAGAACGTTTTGAGATCGTCGGTGAAAGTTCAAACGGCAAGGATGCCGCAAAGGCCATTAATGATCTCAATCCCGATCTGGTATTTCTCGATATTCAGCTTCAGGATATGACCGGGTTTGATGTAATCGAAAATATAGACGCTTCGGCGATGCCGGTCATCGTTTTTGTCACGGCGTTTGATGAATTTGCGATCCGCGCATTCAAATTTCACGCGCTCGATTATCTGCTCAAACCTTTTGACGACGAGCGTTTTGAAGAAACTCTCAAAGTTGCCTCGCAGCATATTAAACGAAAACAAATAGATGATCTGAGCGAAAGGCTTTCCGGCCTGCTCTATGATTACAGAAATCAGAACAGCGCGGACCGCCGGCAAAAGGAAAGCGCTTATCAAAAAAGGATCATCATCAAATCTACCGGAAAGGTGGCGTTTATCGATGTCAGAGACATCGACTGGATCAGCGCCGAAGGATACTATGTTTCGATCCGTGCTAAAGGCAGGTCGCACCTCATTAGACAATCGCTCAAACACCTTGAAAAGACGCTCGATCCGCAAAAGTTTCTCCGCATCCACCGGTCGACGATCGTAAATATCGACCGGATAAAGGAACTTCATTCGCATTTCCACGGCGAATTCTTTGTCTTATTGAATGACGGAACCGAGTTCAAACTAAGCCGGAGTTATCGCGAAAATGCCGAAAAGCTTTTGGGCGGCAAGCTCTAAGGCGATTCTGCAAATCACCTTTCCACTGCAGATTTCCGCCGTTTCACATCAAATCACTTTCACTTCTAAGCACTCTTAAATAAATTCTCAGCATATTCGGTAGAAGAAGGCCTGATCACAAAGCAGCACCGTTCTTTAGCGGTGCAGGCCACAAGGAGAGTTTATTTACTATGAAAAATACACAACCAGTGTCCGCCCGCCGGGAGCAGTTAGTAGTCCAAAAAATAGGAGACGAAACGCTTGTTTACGATCTGATCACTAATAAAGCGGTGTGTCTTAATTCGACATCGGCTTTGATCTGGAATCTTTGTGACGGTAAGCGTTCCGTAACGGAGATCGCTGATGAATTCACCCTCCGGGCAAATATCAGGATCAGCCGCGATCTCGTTTTGCTCGCGCTCAGCCAATTGAGTGGTGAAAATCTTCTGGAGGATAAAGGCCCTGAAGCCGAAAATCACTCCGCGACATCAAGACGCGAACTGATCCGAAAAGCCGGATTTGGCACACTGGCGGCTTTGCCGATGATCTATTCATTGGTTGCTCCGAAGGCAGCGCTGGCGCAGTCCGGAGCGTTGGCGATCGGCGCTGCTTGTGCGGTTCCGGGCGCATGTATGTCCGGAAACTGCTTAAACTCCACTTGCTGTTCGGCAACCTCAACGAATTCAAACGGCGCCGGTGAATTTATCGGCTGCAATCAATCGCCGGCCGCATGCTCGGCGGCGGCCACAACTTTTTGCTGCAGCGGAACTGCTGCAAATACGACCGGATTCAGTTTTTGTACTGCTGCTGAAACCGAATGCACCTGCAATTGATCAGAGGTCTTTTGAATTAAATGCAAACAAAAATTGCTGGTTTTCTGACCGCTAATGAGAGTTTCCGGCTGCAGGATCTTTCGCTTCTGGTGATGAGAATTTTGTTTGGTCTTTCGATGATGCTTCAGCACGGGCTTTCAAATCTTCGGGGTTTTTCAGAATACGCCGACAAGTATCACGATCCGATCGGGCTCGGCAGTCGAAATTCGATGATCTTAATGATCTTTGCCGAGTTTTTCTGTGCGATTGCGGTTTCGATCGGACTCTTGACACGGTTTGCTCTCGTTCCGCTGATATTTGGCTTGTCTGTCGCATTTTTTGTGTATCACGCCTCGCATCCATTTGAGCATAAAGAATTGGCTTACCTGTATCTTTCTGCATTTTTGGTACTGCTGCTGTCGGGGCCGGGCCGGTTTTCCGCTGACGCTTTAATTTTCGGAAAAGAAAAAAAAGGAGAATTTGAAAAATGAAAAAATATAGTTTTATGGTTTTGTTTCTGGCGATATCAGGTGCAAGCACCGCGGCGCAAACGGCCGATCCGCCCGTTATGGTAAACAACAGCACGATCTCATTTACGCTCAGTGAAAAGGATCTTCTTCCCG
Organism: Pyrinomonadaceae bacterium; assembly: GCA_041394785.1. GTDB lineage: Bacteria > Acidobacteriota > Blastocatellia > Pyrinomonadales > Pyrinomonadaceae > Aridibacter. The sequence continues at coordinate 122,265 of JAWKHO010000002.1, forward strand.
AAAATATCGCTTATGACCGCGTGGACAAAGCTTCCTATATCGGCAGTACGCGAAAAGGAAAGATCGTAAAAGTCGACAGCAGCGGAAAGGCAAGCGATTTTACTTCTCCCGGACAAGACGGTCTGTGGCAGGTGATCGGAATGAAGGTTGATGAAAAACGCCGGATTCTGTGGGTCTGCAGTTCGTTGGGGACAAATCTGATCGGCTACAGCAAAAGCGACACAAATCCCGCTGGAATCTTTAAGTATGATCTGACGACAGGAAAACTTATAAAAAAGTTTGTTCTCGACGCCGCGGGAGAAGAGCATTTTTTTAACGATCTCGTGCTGAATAAAGAGGGCGACGTTTTTATCACACATATGTTCAAAGACGCTGCGATCTACCGAATCGAACATGAAAAAGACGAGCTCGAAGTTTTTCTCCAGCCTGAAAGATTCGCCAATCCTAACGGGATAACGATCTCCGACGACGGAAAGACTCTTTACGTCGCTCACCAGTTCGGCGTAAACATCATCGATATCGCGACGAGGGAAATGACAAATCTGAGATATCCGGAAGACGTATCGGCAAAGGGGATCGACGGTATCTATTTCTATGAAAACTCGCTGATCGTAGTAAAACCAGGGCAAAACATGGTTCGCCGTTTTTTCCTGGACGCGGAAAGGAAGCGCGTAACGCACGCCGAAACTCTCGAAGAAAATCATCCGATGTTTAACGTTCCGACCACGGGCGTGATCGTCGGCAGCCGGTTCTATTACATTGCCAATTCACAATTCGACAGTTTTAACACAGACGGTACGCTTTTCCCGATGGAAAGATTATTCGAACCCGTGATCCTGAGAGTCGAACTTTCCAAAAAAGACAAAAAATAGCTGAAAAAGACGAGAAGTAGCCGAACAGATCTTAGCCGTCGAAGACGGCGCCGAGCCTGTAGCCCATATCGCGAGATATGGGATCGTCGTGGCGATTAACGCAAAGCTATCGAAGATAGCGACAGAAATCTACGGATAACAATAATAATCGGCTGTTTTCACATGACAAATTCTCAACTGACCACTGCGCTCCGCAGTTACCGGACACTTATTATGAAATTCATTTTCTCATTAATTCTAAGCTGCGTTTTATTTACCGTGGTTAACGCACAACCGGACACAGTTGAAGTTTCAAACGAAGCAAAGGTTTCTAACCGCACATCAGATCCCGTAGATATTCCAAAGGTTGAAACGTCGCCGGTTATTGACGGTTTTGTTGATGAAGAGATTTGGAAAACCGCGAAAAAGTTTGAGCTGAATTTTCAAACATATCCCGGCGAAAACACGCCGCCGACCAATAAAACCGAAACATTTTTAATGTATGACGACGAGTACATTTACGTCGCTTTTAAATGCTGGGATATTCGCGAAAAGATAAGGGCAACGGTTGCAAAACGCGGATAATATACTGGAAGATGATAACGTCCGGCTATGGTTTGAGACACATTTGACGATCAGCGCCGCGCTTATGTTCTGGGATTTAATCCACTGGGAATTCAGCAGGACGGGGTTTATACGGAGGGCGACGATTATCCGGACTACAGCGTGGACGTAGTAATGGAATCAAAAGGTGTTATTGAAGACTGGGGCTGGTCGGTAGAAGCAAAAATTCCGTTCAAATCTTTGCGCTATAAGGTAGGTACGGGAGCGGCCTGGGGTTTTAATGTTATCCGCAATACAAAATATCTGAACGGCGAATATAGTTCGTGGATGCCGAAAAGCCGAAGCATTTCAGGGACGCTGATCCAGCACGGGAGGATCAGCGGGATTGAAGAGATCAAATCCGAGAGAACTTTACAGATCATACCAAGTATTACACTCAGCGAAACGGGACGGCGCGTTAGAACAATCCCCCGTTTTCAGCTCATGCAGAATTCGATCGATCCCGGCAGGTTTGTTAATGAATCTTTCAAACACGACCTCGGTATAAACATCAAATATACGATCACACCGAACATTACGCTTGATGCGGCCATCAATCCGGATTTCGCAGAAATTGAAGCCGATGCACCGATCGTCGAAGCGAATCGGAGGTTTCCGGTCTTCTTTGCAGAAAAGCGGCCGTTCTTTCTTGAGGGCGCCGATATATTTCAGTCACCGATCCGTGTTTTCAACTCACGCACGATCATTGATCCCGACCTTGCTGTAAAACTAACGGGTAAGATCGGCAGGAATTCATTCGGATTACTGGCGGCCTCCGATAATGCACCGGGAAATTTTGATGAAGACGATGAGAACGATCCTTTGGTAAGGCCTAACATCGATGAGTTTCTGGACCGGAACGCATTGTTTGCAGTTGTAAGACTAAAGCGCGATCTCGGAAAGGAAAATAATATCGGATTTTTCGGCACCGTTAGAAGTTTTCCCGAGCAGCGCAACTACGTCGGGAGTGTTGACGGACGGATCAAGCTGGATGACGCTACCGTTTCTCAATTTCAGGTTGCAGCAAGCAATTCCCGGAGATGTTTTTTTGACTCATTATTCGATCCGTCGGTGGAACCGCTTCAGGCGATCAGAAACCGGGAGATCTGCGGCGGAAATACTTATAACCGTTATCGCACCGGGAATGGTGTCTCCTACGTCTGGAATGCTGTAAACAATTCAAGAAACAGCGGCTGGACGCTCAGCACATCGGGAACCACAAAAGACTTCCGGGCCGATTCCGGGTTTATTTCAAGAACCGACAATCACGAAGTCTGGGCAAATTACAGAATAAACAAAGACACCGATCCCGATGCAAAGGTGATCAGCCTCACATCGTATCAGTTTGGCGTGGTGAAATATGACGGCAGAGGACGGCTTCAGGAATTGATCGGAGGCGCCAATATCTCATTCGGATTTCAGCGCAGTACTTCGTTCTTTTTTGAATCGATAATCAGCAAAGAAAAGATCTACGAAGACGAATTTGGACTTTCGCGACTGGATACGCGCAACGGAGCATTCTTTGGCTCGCCGGAAAGATCTCTTCTTCAGAGCCGGAATTTTGCGATCTTCAGCACGACACCGTCAAAGCAATTCTCATTTCGGATAAGACTCGGATACAACTACAACGCTTTCGACTTCGATTTTGGAGCCGGGCGTTTTCAAAGGGTAAGTACGGCCGCACTTTCCGGTGACCCGCGGCTCGATCCGGGGGGCGGTAAACAATTTACGATCCAGTCAGACGTCGTTTACAAGCCGACCGATCCGCTGAATTTTACATTTCTTTATGATAAAAGCCGTCTCGTCAGAAACGACACGGGTAAGACTGCGTTCGATACAAATATCTTCAGCCTGCGATCAGCTTATCAGTTCACGCGTTTTATTTTCGCGAGGGCCCGCTGGGATTACAACACTCTCCGCAGAAACGCGACGGGTCAGGTGCTTTTCGGCTGGAATCCAAATCCGGGGACGGCATTTTACGTCGGGTATAATGATAATTTTAACTACGGAGGATTTAATCCGTTTACGGGTCAGATAGAACCGCGGTTTGAGCGAAACAGCAGGACTTTTTTTCTGCGAGCCTCTTATTTGTTCAGAAAAAGTTTTTGACCGACTTGTGCAGCGTCTCGCAATGCTCGCGGTACTGCCTAAGCGATGATCAGCCCGACGGCACTCGCTATCGCTCGCAGTACCGATTCAATCAGTACCGCGAACGCCAGTGAGCACCTTTAGCTTGTTCGCCGTGTAATCAGCCCGAGGGGCACTCACTACCGCCCGCACTACTGACTGACACTTGATCACCACTACAGGTGCCTGTGGGCATCTCCGGTTTGTTCAGCCTATCAGCAGGCAAGTACTAAAAGGCAAAGGATCTCAAACACTATGAAAAAATTATCAATATTTCTTTTACAGATCTTACTATTAGCATTTCTATGCAGCATTTCGTTTGGACAGAATACAGACGATCAGATGCCGGAATGGCTGCGCGAACACATGGAGTTTATGACGGCCGGAACCGGACGCTGGACCACGGACAATTCAAAATATATGAGTGAGAACGAACCGTTTGATGAGTACGGAACAGAATGGAAATGGGGGATTGGAAAGAAAAGTATCAAAGGCAGACTCTTTGGTCTTAAAGATAATAAAGAAGCGGGTGATTTCTGGGAGTTTTATCTTTACTGGCACCCGCAAAAGCGCGCGGCGATCCTTCAGCAGTTAAATTCGGCCGGAGTTTTTGGCAGCGGTGAGATGCGAAGTGTCGAAAGCGGCGATGCTGTCGAGCGAATGACCGAGATGACATTTTTTGCACCCGGCGGAACACAGTGGAAAGACCTGCATAAGATCCGGGAAAACAGAGACGAACATAATACCGTCTCGTTTTTATTAAAAGACGGAAACTGGTCCAGACAGAGAGAATACGTTTGGAAACGAACCGCAAAGTAAGCGGCGGCAGCGAAAGATCATATTCAAGCGGTTTCAGAAAAGCTTGAAATGAACAATATCGACTTTGCCCTTGTCAGGCAAAAGGCCCGGCGGCGGTCTCTGAAGCTCGCTAAATTGAAACCGCAGAATCGCAGATCCCGATAGACAGAACCCACTTTTATAGAACAAAATAGTAAACAAACCGAAAAGGAACTTGAGACCGTTTCTAAAAAGCGGATACGGGTCTGCCATTAATCAAAACTTAATACCAAAAACCGAGAATAGATCACATTATGAATAAACTTATCAGCAAAGTAATTTCAGTATTGTTGCTAACTGCGTTTTCCGCGGCTACCGTTGTTCCGCAGACTTCTGACACAAAGAATTTCCCCGTCAAACGCGAAGAAACTCCGGCTACCTGGGAGCGTGACGGCTGGAACCAGATCGCCAAAAGCCGGCAGATAAAATACAAACGGCGCAAGGCAAAAAACATTATTTTGTTTCTCGGAGACGGAATGAGTATTCCGACGCTTGCTGCGGCCAGAATTCTCGAAGGCCAGCTTCGCGGTGAAAGCGGCGAAGAAAATCTGCTGAGTTTTGAACAGTTCCCGTTTTCGGCACTTTCGCGAACTTATAATGTAAACCAGCAGACGGCGGATTCCGCTCCGACGATGTCAGCGATAATGACCGGGATAAAAACCGTCGACGGTGCGATATCGGTTAATCAAAACGTACTCAACGGCAATAAAAAGGGACGCGAACACTGGCGGAAAACATTGCTTGAATATGCTGAAGAGATCGGTAAATCGACGGGCGTCGTTTCGACAGCGCGTTTGACACACGCTACTCCCGCTGCATGTTATTCTCACTCGCCGGAACGCGGATGGGAATCTGACGCGGATATTTTTGATTCTGACAAGGCTGCATACGACGCGAAATATCCAGACATTGCACGTCAGCTGATCGAATTTCCGTATGGCGACGGGCTCGAAGTAGCAATGGGAGGAGGCCGTGCGTATTTTACGCCGAATACGATGCAGGACGTCGAATATCCCGGGAACAAAGGAAAAAGACTGGACGGCAGAGATCTGACCGCGGAATGGAAAGAAAAGTATAAGAATTCGGAATACGTCTGGAATAAAGCGCAGTTTGACGCGATCGACCCGAAAAAGACAGATCATCTTCTCGGTATCTTTCAGCCTTCGCATTTGCAGTATGAACACGACCGCGCAAAAGATAAAGCGGGCGAACCTTCGCTTTCGGAGATGACGTCAAAAGCGATCGATATTCTTTCAAAAAACAAGAAAGGCTTTTTTCTTATGGTCGAGGGCGGAAAGATCGATCACGGTCATCACGGAGGGAACGCCTATCGCGCGTTGACCGAAGCGATCGAACTCTCAAATGCGGTCCGTACGGCAAAAGACAAGATAGATCTTGATGAGACTCTGATAATCGTTACCGCCGACCACAGCCACACGATGACATTTGCGGGATATCCGGCGCGCGGAAACAACATTATGGGATTGGTAAGAGAACCGGGCAGCGACGGGAAGGCAAAATCAGATCCGGCTCTTGATCGAAATAAGAAGCCTTACACAACGCTCGGATATGCTAATGGTCCGGGCGCGGTTTCAGAGCGAAAAGTTTTGACGGATAAAGACGTTACGAATCCGGATTACCTGCAGGAATCTGCGATCCCGAAGAACGACGAGACACACGGCGGCGATGATGTTGCGATCTTTGCTGACGGTGTTAACGCCTGGATGTTTCGCGGGTCGATGGAGCAAAACTGGATATTTTATGTGATGGCGGATGCCTTTAGGCTAAAGAAATAAAAAGGAGTGGACATGAAAAAAGTGCTCTCGTTTCTTAAGAAACTCGAAAAAAATAACGACCGGGATTGGTTTAACGAACACAAAGACGAATTTGAGGAAGCAAAAACCGAGTTTACGGGATTTGTAGAAAAGCTGATCGCCGGTATTTCCAGATTCGATCCTGAACTGACGGGAACCGACGCAAAGAATTGTCTCTTTCGGATTTACCGCGATGTTCGTTTTTCAAAAGACAAAAAACCGTACAAGATAAATTTCGGCGCTTCAATAAATCCGGGAGGAAGAAAATCTCCGGTTCCTGGCTATTACATACACATTCAACCCGGAGCAAGTTTTCTTGCCGGCGGAAAATATATGCCTTCTTCGGCGGAATTACTGGCGATCCGCAACGCGATCGTAAAAGATCCGAAGACGATCAGGAAAATATCAAACGCAAAACTCTTTAAAGAATACTTTGGAGAGATCAGCGGCGAAAGACTCAAAACCGCACCGAAGGGTTTCGACAAAGATCACGAAATGATCGAATATCTTCAGCTAAAAAGCTTTATCGCTTATCAGGATAAACTTTCGCAGAAGACGATCCTGGATCCGAAATTCGACAAGTATGCGGTGAAGGTGTTTAAGGCGATGAAGCCGCTGAATGATTTTCTGAGAGAGGCGATAAAGTAACAACATCCGCTGTCACAAATTTAGTGGAAAAAAATCGAAATTGCGGTAACGAATGCTTGGTATTTCAATTGGGGATGCCTCTGATGCTGAATTCATTGCAGCAAAGCGGCGACAAGAAAGCAGCCAGATGTGAAACGTGTGGAAATGTAGACTACTACCGCAACCGCGCTGAAGGTGCGAAAGCAGAAGCATTTCTCGCGCATCTTCAATGCGCAAATCGCTTGTTCATGTTCCAGAGGTTTCACCTCTGGCTACTTTCTAAAGGTGCCTTCAGCACCTAAATCGACTTTTAAGACATCACCAATTTATAAGAGATTTCTATATATTAGATATCAAGTTCTCACCCTTAAGTGATTAAAATAAGCTGTCTCCATTAAATTCGCGGTAATACCTTAAACAACGTACAATCTATTCGATCGGAAGATCACTTATCGCTTCGAGAAGGCCGTTGATCTTTTCGTCAACGATCTCGCCGTCTTTTTGAAGCGATTCGAGTTTTGTACTCAAACCGCGGTTGATCTCGTAGAGTTCCTTCTTTTTTCGCCGCGCAAGCCTGACATCTTCGCGAAGCGCATTTAGTGCGCGCTCTTCTTCTTCAAGCTGAAACATCAGACGTTTAATTTTTGCAGTCAGAAATTCGAGTTTCTCGAGCCCGGTGGTCTGAACTGACGAGGAAGTTTCGATGTATAGCTCTTGCGCTGAGTATGAAATCATAAGTTCGCCCGTATTTACATTGTGAAAAGCGAATCATTCGCTTTTGTTTCGCCCGTATCAACGCTCTGATCGATCAGAGGAAGAAAAGTATAAGGAATACACCCATCGATCGAATTCGGCAGATCAACGATCAGCCGTGGCTGGGCAACGATAAAAAAATGTCCGAATCCTTCGTCCTCTGCATTTCGCAGCATCTGTTTTAAGGCGCGGACCGGCATTTCGACATTTGAAGACCGCCAAACGTAAACCGGAAAATCCCCGATCTGTGAGTCGAAATCGAGATCGCCGAGCGAAGCCGGTGTATATTCCAATCCGAGTCTTAACAGCGAATTACGGACAAAACCGTCCGAAACGCCTGACGCATTGACCGGTCCGTCATCCTGATAATCTGAAAAGATCTCCCGTTCGCAGTTTTTCATTGTCGAATCCATTTCATTGAACAACTCGCTCCGGTTAAAACGAAGCATGAGATCGGAAAGGATCCGTCTTCTCTTATCAACAGAAAACCGGCAGAAGTCGTCGCTGCCGTACCGGTAATTCAAGACTTCGATCTCGTCGTCTGTCAGAAATAATTCAAAAGCTTCGGCAAAATCTTCCCAGATCTCATCGGGATAAAAATCGGATTCTTCGACAAAAAGAAAGTCGCGAATGATATCAGAAATGCCAAATTTTACGGCTGAATCTGCCAAAAATGCTCCTCAAAACTGCGGTTATGATGAAGTGATTCGAGAAGGATAATTTATCATCGGGGAAAATGCAATTAATTCAGAAAAGTATTTCTTTCGGGACGGAATTTTCCTTTTTCTGAGCTGATTCGGGTCATTTGTGTCCATGATTTTTTATATTTTTCATAAAAATCAGTGACCCGAAACTGCCTGATTTACAAAACGGCGGAACTGTTGAAAAATCGCATTGCGGAGCTGCAGCAAGTTTCTTTTAAGTAATCCTCCCGAAATTGTATAATTGCCCGAAATCCTTTTCGGCTGACCGCAAATTTTCGAGATGCATATTTTGGCAAAGATCTTTATTCTCGGGACGATATTTTTTTCGGCCTGTTATCTGAGGCCGGTTCAGACGGCGCAAACTTCTGAAGTTGTCGGAGTAAGCGACGGCGACACGATCACGGTTCTTGACCGCGCGACTCAAAAGCGTCAGAAGGTCCGCTTGGCGACGATCGATGCCCCGGAATTCAATCAGCCGTTTGGCGCCAGATCAAAGCAAAGCTTGTCTGACCTCGTTTACAAAAAGAACGTTACGCTCCGGTCTTTCGGAAGTGACAAATACGGACGGACGATCGCAGAAGTATTTGTTGACGGAAAGAATATTAACGTTGAGCAGATCCGCCGCGGTTTTGCATGGCATTATAAATTTCACGAAAAACAGCAGACTCCGGCCGAAAGATTGATATACTCAAAGGCACAGGAATTCGCAAAACAGAACCGGCTCGGACTCTGGGCCGACAGTGATCCCGTTCCCCCGTGGGATTTTCGTAAGGAAAAACCGGAAAGGACTCCGCGAGCAACCAGGTATTTATTTATCAGAAAATTTAATTATGAATGAAGCATACGAAAAACTCGGACAGTTTTATCTCGGCAAGGAATACGATGCCGATACGCAGACGATCACGGAAAACCTGACACTTTATGATTCAAAGCATCTCGTAACACACGGCGTTTGTATGGGAATGACCGGTTCGGGAAAAACGGGTTTGTGCGTGGCGATGCTCGAAGAAGCGGCTATCGATAACGTGCCGGCGATCATCGTTGATCCGAAAGGCGACCTGACAAATCTGTTCTTAACATTTCCGGATCTCTCAAAAGAAGAGTTTCTCCCGTGGGTGAGTGCTGACGAGGCTTCAAAAAAAGGAATCACGGTTGACGATTTTGCGGAAGCCGAAGCTGCGAAATGGAAAAGCGGTTTGGCCGATTGGGGACAGCAGCCGGAGCGGATCAAAATGTTTATGGATTCGACAACGCGCGAGCTTTATACTCCGGGAAGTTCATCCGGCAAAGCGCTTTCGATCCTGAAATCATTTGATAAACCAAAGGATCTTGATGATCTCGAACTGATCGCCGAACGCGTTTCGACTCTGGTCAGCGGTCTTCTCGGACTGATCGGGATCGACGCCGATCCGCTGACGGATAAAGAACACATTCTCCTCGCAAATATTATTCAAACCGAATGGCTTGCCGGAAGGGATGTGACGATCGAACAGCTGATCGCGCTGATCCAGGATCCGCCGATGAACAAGATCGGGGCTTTCGATCTTGAAGCGTATTATCCGAAAAGCGAGCGTTTTAAACTGGCGACACAGATCAATAATCTTCTCGCATCGCCGCAGTTTGCCGTTTGGACAAAGGGCGAAAATATCGACATCAACGATCTCCTTTATACAAAAGAAGGAAAACCGAAGATGTCGATCCTCTCGATCGCACATCTTTCGGATCAGGAAAGGATGTTCTTTGTGACGCTATTGCTGAACGAACTCGTTTCGTGGATGCGTGCACAATCGGGAACCTCGAGTCTGCGCTGTCTTTTCTACATGGATGAGATCTTTGGTTATCTGCCGCCGGTCGCCAATCCGCCTTCGAAGAAATTGTTTCTGACGTTGTTAAAACAGGCACGTGCATTCGGCGTCGGACTGCTGCTTGCGACGCAGAATCCGGGCGATCTCGATTACAAGGCGCTGAGCAATGTCGGGACCTGGTTTATCGGCCGGCTTCAGACGGAGCGCGATAAGGAAAAGGTACTCGAAGGATTGGTTACGGCAAACAGCGGCGCCGATAAAGCGGAACTGAGCAAGCAGCTATCCGGATTAGGAAAACGCGTTTTTATGCTCAACGATACGGCGGAATCCCATCCTGTGCTTTTTGCTACGCGGTGGGTGCTTTCATATCTTGCCGGGCCGATAATGCGAAACCGTTTTAAGGAATTGACCGGAGATCAGGAAAGCGAAGAGACCGGATCGACTGCGGCAGCGACGGTTGCAGCAGGGGTAACAGCAGCAGTGCCGCCAGCTTCTTCAAATATTGGAAACAGACCGGTTCTTGATCCTGAAATTCCGCAGGTTTTTGTGCCCGGACAAGGTAAGGTTTATGAGCCAAAGGTTTTAGGTTACGCGGATGTTTTATATAAAGATTCAAAATTGAATATCAATGAAACCCGCGAGCAGATGTTTGTTGCGCCGCTTAAAGAATACATAAACTGGGACGAAAGCGAGGTGATCGAATATACGCTCAACGAACTCGAAACCGAACCGCGTGACGGATTTCAGTTTGCGCAGATCGATTCCGAAGTTTCTTCAAAGTCGATAAAAGCCTGGCAGAACGATTTTGTTGATTGGCTTTATAAAGGAAAACCGATGACGATCTTTACCTGCGAAACACTGGATGCTGTGTCGCTTCCAAATGAGGATGAAAGAGCCTTTCGGATCAGGCTCGCGCATGACGCCCGCGAAAAACGGGATGATTTTGTTGCGAAGATCAGAGATGACTATCAAAAAGAGATCGATTCGCTCAGCAGGCAGCGCGAACGTGCCGTCGCAAAAGCTGACACGCAGGCTTCGCAGGCGAGTTCGCATGCGATGGGAACCGCGATCTCGATCGGGACAACGATCCTCGGTTCGCTTTTCGGAAGCCGCCGCAGCTACAGCGGGATCGCCCGGCAGGCAACAAAGATCGGAACGACGATGAAGGAAAGACGGGAAGCGGCCGATGCCGAAAAATCGGTTGAGGAAATTGATGAAAAACTCGTCGCGATCGAAGAGGAGATCCAGAGAAAACTGATGGAATTTCAGAATGAGGATCTGATAAATGTGGAAAGCGTCGAAATACTGCCGCGAAAAACGGATATCAATGTTAAAAAAGTCGCGCTTTCGTGGAAACCGGTAGAAACTGAGCCGGCGGCTTAGACTGAACCGTTCCGGCTGATTTTGCGTAATTTAAATTACACAAGATGAGATTCGTAAAGATAACCGCGGTAATACTGCTCGGTGTTGTTCTGTTTCTGGGTATTGTTTTTGTGACGGCCGGGATCCTGGTTCCGTCTGAAAGAACATTTTCGCAGGAAACGATCATCGATGCGCCGCCTGAGATCGTCTGGAATGTTTTGACCGAACGTGAAAAATATCCGGAATGGCAAAAGGATCTTAAGAGCGTAAAGATCACCGGTGAAAAGACGTGGACCGAAGAGACAAAAGATGCCGGGCCGATAGACTTTAAGATCCTTCGGAGCGAAAAACCGGTGCTTCTCGAAATAGAGTATTCGATGGGCAGCTGGATGAAAGGCGGCTGGTCGGGAAAACTGAAGAGACTTGAAGGCGGAAAAACGCTTATCAATACGACAGATAAAACATCTGTCAAAAGCTGGCCGATGAAGATCGGGATGTCGATGTTTTTCGACATTGAGGATTTTGCAAGAGACTGGAATAGGGCGCTTAAGACACGCGCGGAGTCTTCTTACGTAAAATAAACCTGATCTGCAAGTAAATTCAATTTAACAGGAGACTGATATGTTACGAAAAATTGGAGGCGTTGTCGCCGGATATGTTGCGATGGTGGCATTTGTAATTGGAACCTTTTCTGCGCTGTACGCAATTCTCGGAGCCGAACGTTCTTACCAGCCAAACAGCTATGAAGTCTCGATGCTGTGGATAGTTCTGACGTTTGTACTTGGATTGTTCGCGGCGATATTTGGCGGATTTTTGTGCAAAATGATCTCGAAAAGCACGGGTACGGTGCAGGTTTTTGCCGGCATCGTGTTGGTGGTTGGAATAGCGATGGGAATCGCAGTTGCGATGACAGAAAAACCGAATGAGGTCAGAACCGGACCTGTTACAAATGCTGAAGCGATGCAGAAATCACAGCAGCCCGTTTGGGTCGCATTTCTCAATCCGGTGATCGGTGCGGTCGGAATTCTTATTGGCGGCATGATCAGAAAAGAGAAATAGATTGTCCGGTTTGGAAGTTCCGGTTCGTCAATAAAGCGTACCGGATATGTTTTAGAAAAAGGAGTAAAAAAATGGAAACAGCACAAGCACGCCCGACATTAGGTCAGGTATTGGCAATGGAAATGGAAATGGAAGCGGCAACGGCGCGACGCGTTCTCGAAAGGCTTCCGGAAGACAAATTTGACTGGCAGCCGCATGAAAAATCGATGCCGCTCGGCCGGCTAGCGTCGCATGTTGCGGAAACATTTGACTGGACGGGAGCATCGATCAATCAGGATGTTCTCGATTTTGCTGAAATGGATTACAAGCCCGAGATCGCCGCAACTACCGCCGAACTTCTTGAAAAACTGGATAACGGCGTGAAAACCGCGCTTGAGATCCTGCGAAATGTCAGCGATGACGAAATTATGAAACCCTGGACTATGAGGGATGGTGAAAAGGTCTATTTCACAATGCCTAAGGCAGCGGTTATCCGCGGGTTTGTCTTGAGCCACATGATCCATCATCGCGGTCAGCTTTCGGTCTATATGCGTCTTCTTGATGTTCCCGTTCCGTCTATTTACGGACCATCAGCTGACGAACCGGATATGTAATTTGTAGCGCCGGCGTCCGTAGCGCCGGCATCCTGCCGGCTGTCGGGATGGCGTCTCGCCGTCACGACCCCTTTAGAATCAAAATCGCGGTTGATAACCGCGAATCCGCCTGAAATAATCCGGCGGGCCATTTCAATGGCTTATTCAGAACCATTAGCGATCCGTCTGCGTGCCTATTTTCTTTCAAACGGTGTTGAATTTGAGGAAAAGAAAATGATGGGCGGATTGTGTTTTATGGTTGATGACAAAATGTGTGTCGGTGTGATGAAGGAGGATCTGATGCTGCGGACCGATCCCGAAATCTACGACAATCTGATCGCAAAAAAAGGCGCCAGACCGATGGATTTTACGGGCCGTCCGCTAAAAGGATTTGTCTTTGTCGAAGAAAAAGCGGTTGAGAAACCGGCTCAGCTAAAATACTGGATCGATCTGGCACTGGAATTTAATCCCCGCGCCAGATCGAGCAAAAAGAAAAAGATCTAACCCTTCGACAACGCAACGATCTTGTCAAAATGATCATTGCTGACGGGCATCACGGAAAGCCGTGTGTGCCGGATCAAAAGCAAGCCTTCGAAAAACTTGTCTTCCTTGATCTGTTTTAACGTAACTTCGTTTTTAAACTGCTTGACCGGTGCGATATCTACCCAATTCCAGCGTTCATCCTCGGGACTTTGATAGCCTCCGTCCGAAACAACTTTTGCCACACCCTGAACCGCTTTGACGTCTCCTGAATTATAAAAAAGTACGAGGTCGCCTTTTTTCATTTCGCGGATATTATTTCGCGCCTGATAATTTTTCACTTTTTTCCATACCCTTTTGCCGTCTTTTACAAACTGCTCAAAAGTGCATTTTTGCGGTTCTTCCTTCATCAGCCAATGATTCATAAAATCTATTCTTCCTCGATATATTTCTTAAGATTATCCATATTCTGCTGCGATCTTTCTCTCATCCAGGATTTCATCCAGAAGCACATCGCCCTGTAAAAAACCCCGTCAGCCGTCACTCTTTCGGACTGGACTACTTCGGTCGTCAGTCCCTTGTTGATCAACGTTACGGTGATGTCGTCCCTGATAGCATCCGCCGCGAGCTCAAACGCAAACTTTTCGTTCTCGACAACTTCTTTCACGGTTTCCGTCGCCTCAAAACGCTGTCCGTTTTCTTCGAGCACGATCTTGTGTTTGCTTCCGACCTTGTCGGGTTCACCGCTGATCGTTTCGATACTCTTAAAGCCGACCAGCCACTTACCCATCTGGCTTGAGTCCATAAACTTTTTCCATACTTCCTCGCGCGGTTTATTTATTGTAACCCGTGTTTCATTTGTCACAACCGGAACCAAAAAAGCCGGCGCAAAAAATATGGCGAGCAGTAGAACAACTGCAACAACCAAACCGATAAGAACCTTCTTAATCATAGTCTCTGCTCCCGGCGGTATGTGTTTGAACGGGAAAATATTAAGTTAATATTCAGTGCTTTGCAAAGAAAACCTTATTTGGCGCAGCGCGTAAAAACAGAAACAGGGAGGCAGCTAGATGAAATTGCAAGATTTGATACCGATGCTGGAAACGGCGAATCTTAGAGAAAGTATTGAATTCTATGAACAGAAGATCGGTTTTACGGTGCAGGGAGTTTATCCGGATGAAAAAGAACCGTGCTGGGCGTCTCTTCGAAAGGACGATGTCGTTCTTATGCTGTCTGGAAGAAACGAGCATTCAAAACATAAAGACACCGTATTTACGGGTTCACTTTATTTTTATCCGGATGACGTTGATGAAATGTGGGAATCGCTGAAGGATTCCGCCGAAGTTTGCTATGAGATCGAAAACTTTGATTACGGCATGCGCGAATTCGGGATCTACGATCCAAACCGCTATTTACTGCAGTTTGGTCAGGACGTTGGGGAAATCGATGACGAGTGACAGGTGAAAAGTGACGAGTGACAAGTGACGAGTGACAAGAGTGTCAGTAGCCCGCGCGTGAGCAAGGGCTTCTGCGATTGTGCAGTGTGACGAGCGAGGACTGACAAGTGACGTGTGACAGTATGTCTGTAGCCCGCGCGTGAGCAAGGGCTTCCGCGATTATGCAGTGCGACGAGCAAGGAATGGCAAGTGACAGGTGACAGCTGTGTTCGCAGCCCGCGCGTGAGCAAGGGCTTCTGCGATTGTGCAGTGAGACGAATGCAAATTACAGGCGGCCAGCGGTTCATTTCGCAAAAATCTGACAATCAGATCTTCGTGGTAGAATAAAAAACCAGACGGTGAGTTTCTATCTTGTCACTTGTCACTTGCTACCGTTCACCTGTCACTCTAAAAGTATGATCAAGATCTGGATGCATCAAATGTTTCTTCGCGATTCGCAAAAAGAGGAATCGGATCTTACGCTTGAGACGGAGAAAGAAATTACGCTTTACGAACTACTCGATAAAGTTTGCGAAGGCGATGACAGACTGCGTTTTAAACTCCTCGACGAACAGAAAAATCTCCGCCCGCATGTAAACATATTTATCGGTTCAAAAAACACGCGAAATCTGAATGGGATCGAAACTTTGGTTTCGGCAAATGATGAAGTATCGATATTTCCTTCACTGAGCGGGGGTTAGCAGTATTCAGAGTTAATCAAGTCCCATCTGAAATTTGCTCATGAGTTTTTCATTTTGAAATGTCAGCGTGACGTTTGTAAACGAACCCGATCTCCACATATAAGTTGAGGTCTTAAAACCGGCGATGTTTGTCGAACTTACCTCATCGCCTTCCTCTCCAAGAATTTCGACCACTTCTTTATAAGTCATCCCGGGTTTGACCTTTTTATAATTTTCCATCGTGAGAGCACCGGTTTTTTTAACCGGCGGAGAAGGATCTTTGACCGGCGGATCGGATTCTTCACGGGTTTCGTTGCGCGTTCCCGGAGCGGTTTCCGGTTGACTGCTCAGATACCACCAGACGCCTCCGGCGATTCCGAGCGTGATAAGTAAAAAAGAGCCGAGCGCAAATATTCCGACGATAATTCCAAGATATGATCTTCCGGGTTTGTTATCTGCGCTGCTGCTCAGACTTGTCGCTTGTCTTTGCTGATCTGTTTCTCTCGTCTGATTTGATGAAGTATTGCCCGGCGAAATATCCGAGGTTCCCAGTTTTTCCAGGGTTTCCGCTTCTTCATCGATAACAAGCGGACTACCGTCATCGAGACAAAAGCTCATATTGAAATCATATTTTCTGGTGCACTTAGGACAAGTTTTCATTGTGTTTTCTCAGTTCAGAATCTATCAGTAAACCCGGACGCAGGTAATTCGCGGCAGATTATTTGCAACGGCTTCCCAGGAATCTCCGTTGTCTTCAGAGAAGAACACGCTTCCCCCGGTTGTGCCGAAAGCCAGATCCGAATCACCGGTCGAGCTGAAAGAATCCCGCAAAACACAATCATAAGCATTTTCCTGCGGCAGTCCTTTGTCGAGACGCTGCCAGGAATCGCCCGCATCCTGTGTGCGGTAAACTGCCATTTTCCCGTCCGGGAAAACACGAAATTCGGCAGCCTTTATCGGGATAATAAATGCGGTGTCCGGATTATTTGAAACACAGGCAAAACCGAAATCGGTCGGGAGATCCCTGCCATCAGAAATGCTGTCCCAGGTTTTTCCGCCGTTTGTGCTTTTGTAAACGCCCTCATGGTGCTGGAGAAACAGCTGATCCTGATTTACCGGATCGTGCGCGACCTTATGGACGCACTGTCCAAATTCCGGATATTCTTCCGGCATAAACGATACTCTGATCCTTGAGTTACATGCTTCCCAGGTTTTTCCGGCATCTTCGGTTCGGTAGGCGCCGCCGGTTGATGAGCCTACCAGCCACGTAGTTTCCGAGATCGGAATTATCGTATGAAGACAAAGCCCGCCAAAACCGGGTGTCCATTCGGCGCGGTGGGGATGGTTCCAAAGTCCTTCGCAGAGGTCAAAAGATCTTCCGTTGTCGTCAGAAGTAAAAAGAGCGGATGGTTCTACGCCGAAAAACATTTTTCCGTTTCCGTCCGACGTGATCTGCCAGATCTTTGCAAGCGATGCATCCTTTTCTTCCGGAAATTTCAGCGGCTCATCGACCGTTGCCCAGGTTTCGCCGAAGTCGTCGGAATACGAAAGAGCCGTTCCGGTCCATTCGGTAAAAGGTGATGCCCAAACGCGTCCTCCGGATCTGCCGATCGCATAGACGCCCTGTCCTTCAAAGTCGACGCTCGTTTTCCATCCCTCTGCTCGGCTGAATGTAAAGAGACCTTTGGAAGTTCCGACAAATATTTTCCTTTCCATAATTACCTCTTGAGTTTTGCGCAAGTGCTTGATCACAAAAGCATAAAAAAGCTTGTGTTGATGAATTTTGCCATTATAATCAAAAAACTGACCAGCAATCCAGATTTTTCCGCGGCTAAGGAGTTAACTCCTTTCGGCTGCCGCAGTTTAAAGAAAGGAGGATATTTATGAAAAAAGTATTGATCGCATTATTGGGAGTGATAGTTTTATTCATCGCGGGCCTGGTGGTATTGATGTTGGTAACGCCTACGGATTTCAGAGTTCAGCGAGAGGTCGTGATCGACAAGCCGAGGGCTGAAGTCTTTAAATACATAAAGACTCTCAACAATCAGAATGAATGGGGTCCGTGGGTAAAGAAAGATCCGAATATAAAACTCACCTCGTCAGGTACAGACGGAGAAGTCGGGTATGTATCGAGATGGGAAAGTGAAATGGAAGATGTCGGCCACGGCGAGCAGGAGATCACAAAGATAGTCGACGGAGAAAGGATCGACAGCGAACTTCGGTTTAAGAAACCGATGGAAGCTACGAGTCAGGCATATATCACTACCGAAGATGCGGGAGAGGGGAAAACCAAAGTGACATGGGGATTTACCGGAAGCATGGATCGGCCGATGAATTTAATGCTGGTGTTTATGGACATGGATGCGATGGTCGGAAAGGATTTTGAAGAAGGCTTGGCGAATCTGAAATCGATAGTTGAAAAACAAACCAGTCCGGAACCTCAAAAACCGGAATCCGGGGATGCCGATGCAAATACAAACCAGGAGAATTCAAATAAATAGAAAACTGACCTGAGCGTCAAAGCTCTCGTTGCAAAACAAAAGGAGCTGTCTGAAAAGCGTAGCGCCCTCGTCTCGACGGCTGTCATGAGAGCGTCTCGCTCTCATGCGGCTTAACGATTTGCCGCATTGGCGGCGGCAAGATGCCGCAGCCACAGCCACCGAGACGGTGGCGCTACGCTTTTCAGATAGCCGCAATCTTCCTGTTCGAGATACTACGACCAACTGCCATCAGGTCAATCGTTAAATATAAAAAATCCGAGTCCTCCCGGATCGCGAATTATCACATTGTCTGCAATATTATCACTATTGAAAACCGTTATTTCTTCCGTGATCGGAATACCGGCCTCACGAAGCAGCCCGATATTGGTTAAGTTTTTTCCGCCGTTGAAATAGGTCATTCCCGGGTTAAAAAACAAATGCGGACACATCAAGGGCTTCATCAGGCTGATATCAAAGCCTTCGCCGTCTGAATAAGTTGCCCAGCCCTGATCGAGATCGCCGTCTTTTTTTGAAAATCCCAGCGCGCTCCAAAATTCTGCGGTCCGGTTAATATCGTGACCTTCAATACTGAGACCGGCGAAATTTCCCGTTAAACCAAAAGACTTTTCACCGATCTTATGATCGATCTCGAGCCACTCATCGATCACATAAACCCAAACCCCGTTCGGATCGCTCAGCAAAAATCCATCGCCGATCTCGAGGACTTCGAATTCATCTCCAAGCTCTGAAACTGCAGCTGCCAGATCTTCCGAATAGATCTTTATACCAGCCCGGGCAAACCGATCCGGATTAATCTCGACCAGGGCTTTACCATCGGTAAACATTGTCGGCTCGTCTTCAGAAAGCATTTCGAATTTTAAACGCGAATAGAAATCTTTGCTTTCATCGAGGTTGTTTGTCGGGGTGTGCACTGCGGTTTTGCGGTTCATAACCTTTTTTAGCTCCTATAATTTTCGCCGCCCAGATTCGGTATCAGCGGCTCCGAAGATCCCGAAACCTCAAAAATCTAACGAGTTCCGGGAGCATTATTGCTTGATTTTCGGGTTAAGATTTTACACCAAAGTTATGTGATAGAATCCATCAATAAATTTATGTGCAGAAACATTAAGACATTATATAACTATGATCCGGTTGCGACTCAAGTCGAAATTCAGGCAGCCGCCATTCAGTATGTAAGAAAGATCAGCGGTTATCAAAAGCCTTCGGCCGCAAACAAAGAGGTTTTCGAAAAAGCAGTAAAGGAGATCACCACGGCTTCAGAAAAACTTCTGACCTCGCTTACAACTGCTGCACCGCCGAAGAACAGAGAACAAGAGGCGGAAAAAGCCCGGCTGCGAAACCGGTTAAGATTCGGCAAAACTGTTTAGGGAGAAACAGATGAGCTTTATTAAAACAGCGATCGTAATTGCGCTCTGTTTACCGGTTTTTTGTATTCCGGCATCAGGGCAAAAAGGCGAGGAGATCATCAGGCAGGAGAGATTTTTCTATGATTCCTTAAAAGAGAAAAATCTGAGCGTTCTGCCCGATCTCTTTCTGGATAATTTTCACGGAGTTTTCGGCGGCGGTTATATTGACCGGGATGCCGAGATCAAGGGGTTTGAAAGCGCAGTTTTGCTGGATTATCGGTTTTCCGAGATCGTCGTTAAATTTCCGGCCGAAAATGTCGGTATTATGATGTACCGCTCATTTATAAAAGGTACTTCAAAAGGACTTGAAGTAACCGGCGAAGCATACCGCACATCAACCTGGGTGAAGAGCGGAGGGAAATGGAAGATGATCCTTCACACCGACGTTCCGGTAGGTGAAACGCTGGCTAATATTAACAAGAGAAAGAATGACAAAAATATGAAATTTATCGGACTTGCAACGTCGATCTATAAAGTCTCTGATCTCGATAAAGCAAAAGAATGGTACTCCAAAGCCTTCGGAGTGAAGCCGTATTTTGATGAGCCGTTTTATGTCGGGTTTAATGTCAACGGTTTTGAACTCGGTTTGCAGACCGAGGATGAAAATTCATCGACAAAAGGAAATGCTTCGATGTGTTATTGGGCGGTGAACGATGCCGAAGCCGCCTTTAAGGAGTTTATCGCTTTGGGGGCAACAGAGCATGAAGCACCGGCCGATGTCGGCGGCGGCGTAGTTGTCGCTTCGGTCAAAGATCCGTGGGGCAACATTATCGGAATTATTCATAATCCGGTATTTACGGGGGCCGTAAATTGATCTATGAACGAAGCTGAAGACGGCCCGAAAGAGAGCGTTACGCCATATTATTTTATCGAGCCGCGCGAAGGAAAACGCGTGCCGGTGATCGTTAGTATCCCGCATTCGGGAACTGAATTTCCGGCGGATCTCGCAGGCAATTATAATGAGCGGCATTTGTCTGAACTGGACGATACGGACTGGTATCTCGATCAGTTATATGATTTTGCGGCAGATATCGGCGTGACGGTTATCCATGCAAAGTATTCGAGATGGGTGATCGATCTTAACCGCGAACCGAACAGCAAACCGCTTTATGATGACGGCCGGCTGATCACCGCACTCTGCCCAACCACTGATTTTCTCGGAGCGGACCTGTATAGAGAAAAAGGCTTGGAACCGGATGACAAGGAGATCAATCGGCGGCTTTCAAATTATTTTTTTCCATATCATCAGAAGATCGATTCACTGATCGAAAGTTTGCGGGGTGAATTTGGACGTGTGCTTTTTTGGGACGCACATTCGATAAGGCGAAGCGTTGCGACGATCAGCAAGACACCCTTTCCTGATTTGATTCTCGGCAATAACGAAGGGAAAACGGCTTCGGATCCGATCATCAGGTGTGCGTTAGAAAATCTGCGGAATTCCTCATGGCAGGTGAATCATAACGACCCGTTCAAAGGCGGATATCTGACGCGTTCTAAAGGTGATCCTGCCAACGGCGTAAACGCGCTGCAGTTGGAGATGTCAAAGGATCTTTATATGAAATTCGATGAAACCGAATATGATGAGCAGAAGGCCGGGAAAATTAAAAAACTGCTCAGAGGTACATTCGAAGAACTGATCTCGCTTCTATGAAATTTCATCTGAAAGCATTGCTCCAAAACGAGGGCTGGATCGAAAACGCGGTCTTGACCACGGACGAAGAGGGCGTTATAAGATCGATCGAACCCGATCAGGAGTCCGCCGGCTGTGATGAGATCATTTCGGGTTATGTGCTTCCCGGATTTCAAAATGCTCACTCACATTCTTTTCAATACGCGATGGCCGGCATCGCTGAGCGACATTTCAAGGATAGCAGTGCGGATGATTTCTGGGGTTGGCGAAACGCGATGTATAAGATCGCCTTGTCCGTGAGTCCCGAACAGTTCGAATCGATCGCAGCCATGCTCTACGCCGAATTGCTGCGTCACGGCTATACAAACGTTGCGGAATTTCACTATCTTCATCACGATATATATGGCAAAGCATATATTAATCCCGCTGAGATGGGTTCGAGATTGGTTTCGGCAGCAAAAAGAACCGGGATAAATATCACCCTTATCCCGATCTTCTATCAAAAAGGCGGATTCGGAAAACCGCCTGAGGATGCCCAGAGAAGATTTATCTCACCCGACCTTCCTGAATACACGCGTTTGTTTGAAGCGTCGCAAAAAGCTGCGGATGAATATGAAGGCGCGAATACGGCGATCGGAATTCATTCGATGCGCGGAGTTGAACCCGAAACTATTGTTGCTGCGGCGGAGGAAATGCCGCGGAATATACCGTTTCATATACACATTGCGGAACAGCTAAAAGAAGTTGCAGACTGCGAAGCATTTCTCGGCTCGCGTCCCGTCGAATGGATGCTGGGAAATCTTGATCTTTCGGATCGTTTCCATTTTGTGCACGCGACACACTTAACCGGAAAAGAAATATACGAACTCGCTCGCTCGAAAACAAATGTCGTGCTTTGTCCGACTACTGAAGGGAATCTCGGAGACGGGATCTTTCCGCTTCGGAAGTTTCATGATCATGGCGGAAACTGGAGTATCGGAACCGATTCGCACGTCAGCCTGAATCCTTTTGAAGAGCTAAGGCTTCTTGATTACGGACAGCGCACGGTTTCGCATTCGCGCAACACTTTTGCGGTACGCGGACATGAAAACTCCGCGGCGTTTGCTATTGATCAGGCGCTGCTTGCCGGAAGAAGAGCGATGAACAATTATGAATCCCGGTATTTTAAGGTCGGAGAACCTTTTAACGCCTGCATCATTTCAGACAAACATCCTTTGATACAAACCGCCTCAAAAGATAATTTACTAAATACAATCCTCTACTCAACCGATGAAACGGCTCAGACCGGGACGATCTCCCGGGGCAGGCTGGTATCAATAGACGGAAAACATATACAGCAAGACGAATTTGTTGCAGATTTCGTCAAAACTATGAAAGGGCTTGATATACGATAAGCCAGGAGCGACATCATGAAAAAGTATAGTCACATTATTCCGCTTATTCTGTTCCTCAGCATTTGTATATATTCACAGAACACAAAAGACCTGGTTTCCACACGTGAAATGAACCGTATAAATTGGCTGGAATTTCAGAAAACGGTTCCGGCAAAGATAAATACGGTCCTTCTTCCAACAGGGACACTCGAACCGCACGGCGTGGTAAATAACGGCGCGGATAATACGGCACCCGAGGCGATGGCCAGAGATATCGCTCTGCGCACCAATTCAATGATCGCTCCTGTATTGCCGTACGGGATGACCGGGAGTCTGGCTGCCTATCCCGGAGCGTTTAAAATGAGCGAAGCCGCCTACCGGCCGTTTGTAAAAGAGATTCTTGAGGGGCTTGCAAGAAACGGATTTACAAACATTATTATCCTCAACGGCCACGGCGGCGGACAAACCGCGGTGCTGCAGGACGTTGCTTCAGAAGTTGCCAATGAAAAGAATGTCCGCACGCTGGTGATAAATTGGTGGTCATTTGCTTCCGATATTACGCAGGAAGTTTTCGGTGAAGACGGCGGACATGCCGGCTGGAATGAGACGGCCTATATTCAGGCGATCGATCCGAAACTGGTTGACCAGACAAAATACAGTGATGATCTTGCGACGCCGTATCCGCGAAGCGGAACATGGTCGGCGACACCTTTTCCTTCGTCGATCGGTCTCTACAAAGAAGGTGAGGGTTATCCGAAATTTGATCAAAAGAAGGCGGATGAGTATTTTCAAAAGGTGAACGACAAGGTCGCCAAACTGATCATCGAAGTCCGCACAAAATGGGACAAGGCAAAATTATAGATCGTCGAAAGAAATATCTCAGTTTGGCTGGGCGAACATGAAAATAATCCCGAAAACAGAAAAACCGCTGATCCAGACGGATTCCTGGAAAAACGAACTGCCGTGGATATTGATGATCAGCGCAGTCGTTCTAATGGTGGTCATACTTGCCGCACAGGGCAGGATCTGGTGGTGTAAATGGGATACTCCTTTGTATATCTGGTCAAGCGATGTTTGGAGCAAACACAATTCGCAGCATTTTTTTGATCCGTATTTTTTCACTCACATTCTTCATGGGTTTCTTTTTTATTGGCTCGCACGGCTCATTTTGAATCGCCGGATCGCTTTCGCCTGGATGCTTTTTATCGCTGTTATCGGTGAAAGCGCCTGGGAAGTTTTGGAAAACTCAAAATATGTGATCGAAAAGTATCGGGAAAATACCGCTTCGCTCGAATATATGGGAGATTCGATCGCAAATTCGATCGGTGATGTCATCGCATGTATTGCCGGATTTCTCATAGCGTATAAACTTCGGGTTTGGAGATCGATAATCGTTTTTGTTGCGGTCGAGATAATTCTCGTATTAACGATCAGGGACAGTCTGCTGATAAATATCATCATGCTCATCTATCCGGTAGAAGCGATCAAGCTCTGGCAAACCGGTGGCATTGTCTAATTCATTGATGGTAAACTCTTTACAGTAAGTTTTTTTGCTGATATTGTTTTTTCCACACACACTTCAAAAACACGGAATAGCAGTTAAATTCATTTCAGGAGTTTTCTTAAAAATGGCTGTAGATGTAAAGGCGGAAGTATCGATAAACCGGACACCGGAGGAAGTTGCAGACGTAATGTTCAATCCGAAACAGGATAAATTATGGATCCGCGATATTTCAGGATCTTTTCCGATGGAATCCGGTCTTTATAAGAAAGGTGCAAAGATCGAACGCGTCGGGAATTTTCTCGGTAAGCATTTTTCCGCAAAGCTTCTGGTTACAAAATTTGAAGAAAATAAAATGGTGCAGATTTATTCCGATGAGCCGTTTGAAATGAATATATCCTACAGTCTGAAAAAGGCCGATGAAGGCACAAATGCAAGCATAAAGATTACAAGCATTGCCGAGATCCCGTTTGATACACCGGTCGTTGTCCTTTCAAAAAAACTCCAGGAAAATCTCGAAGCCGATCTTAAAAGATTAAAAAAACATCTTGAGATGGAATGACTGCAGCTAGATAGTTCAATTGTATTAGCCGGTTAAAACATCATTCTTTAGTGCTTCAAAGCTCGACGAGGAACAGCCTGAGTATCGAAGATTTCGTGTCAGATTTCATCTATGGACAAAGTGCCGAGAATCAGCTCCTCAACTCTTTTCTTAACCAATTTAAACGCCTTTTGGATTTCTTTTGATTTCGTTCAATTTCCTTTATTTGCACGATAAATTTTTGCTGAATCTCACTCGAAACCATCGGTAATCGTATTTCCGCCAGATTTGCATAATACATTCGCTGTTTTACGCCGCCGACACGGTTGAAGCTAACCAGTGTTCTGAAATATTCCGTCTGAAGCAATAGATCCATAAACTCCGGTTCGAAACCTCCCGTAAGTCGCCAAACCTGGTATTCGGGGCTTGTAATCGCGTCTTCGGGAACGTCGGGAACAATACCAAGTGAACCGACATTTGCGCGGGTTGGATTGTGGAAAAACCAATCCTTTTTGATCAGTTTGTAGGCGGCATTAAACTTTTTGGTATGCTGTTTTGTACTTAGAAAAACACCCACTTTGTTATTCACTCCATAAACGGGCCAAATCTTTTCAAGTTTCAGAATCATGAGGTTTATGGTTGTTCCGTCAGGTAACAGGAACAATGTCAAAACGATTTCGTGCTTTTTATAATAACCCCCAAAATATATCCGGCTTCGATAAGAATCTCCACTTCGCATTAGAATTCGGAAGTATTGAAAACGATATATCGGCCGTTATCTTATGAGACATTACATGCGATTTATTCAAAAAGCTCTATGTATGGTTCAAATAAGAAAACCTGATAACGTTCGTTTCCGGTCATTTCTTTCAGGTAGCCGCGCTCGTGAAAAATGTTTACTAAATCATTAGCAGCTTTTGGGCTCAAATTTAATATTTCTTGTGCTTTTTTTCTGTCAACTACCGGATTTCTGAAAAGCGAATTTAAAAGCACGAGCGCATTATGACTGCGTTTGCCTAAATCCTGAGTAATATCCGTTTCAATATTTGTCTTCAGAGCTATTACATTGCTTAACGTGTTTACCGCTTCGGCAGCTGTCTTTTCTACTCCTACAAGAAAGTATCTTAACCATGATAGCAAGTCACTCTTTTCCCGAACCTTCGTTAAGTTGTCATAATAGAGGCTTCTATCCCGTTCAAAAAAAACAGAAAGATAGAGCAAAGGTCGGTTCAATATACTCTCGCTAACAAGGTACAGCGTGATCAATAAGCGTCCGATTCTTCCGTTGCCGTCAAGAAACGGATGGATAGTCTCAAACTGATAGTGGGCAATTCCTATGCGAATTATTGCGGGAACGTGGATTTCGCGGTTATGAATAAAGTTTTCAAGGTCTCCCATTAATTCGTTTATTAGTTGGTGGGAAGGCGGTATAAATGAGGCATCTTTAAGTGACATTCCTCCGATCCAGTTTTGGCTCGTTCTGAATTCGCCGGGCATTTTATGTTCGCCGCGGGCGCCTTCCAGCAATTTTTTGTGCGCGTTTTTTAAGACGCGGGAAGATAATGGAAGGTTTCCGAGTTCCGATATCGAATTGTTCATCGCCGCCGTATAGTTTTGCACTTCTCTCCAGTCATCTCGTTTTTCCGGACTAACTTCTTCCTCTGGCAATAGTGCTTCGCCAATGTTAGTTTGCGTTCCTTCAATTCTGCTTGAAATCACGGCTTCTTTTGTTACGTGAAGGTTTATAAATAGGTCGATATTTGGAACAAGTTTTGAAAATGAGTTGAGTTCGCCAAGTTTTATTGAGGCGTTCTCAAGCAACTCGTTTAAGGTTCCGTCTGTCCACTGCCATTGGTTATTTATCTTCGTCGGAACGAAATATTGGTACCCATAGCCGCTTTCATAGTGTCCGGCTTCAAAATCTTCAATTTTATTTATATTTCCCATTTATTAACCAAGGTAAACTTAAATTTGCATAAGTTTACTTTAAGACAGTAAAGTAAACTTACGTACATTTAAGTTTACTTTAATAGCTTTAAAGTATATTTAGCAACCAATAAGACTACTTTTACAAATTAAGCGGAAGTTTAGCATGGCATAGTTGTCGAAAAGGATTACGACAAAACTAAGACCAAAATTGACAAACCGACGCAGCAAATAAATGCTGAGTCGGTTAATGATCGTCATAATTGTAAAAAAAATTGGTGGAGGCGGCGAGAATTGAACTCGCATCCAAAGGTTGCGACCAGTAGAATCTACACGTTTAGTCAGTTCACTCAAGTTTCATCTGCTTTGAGTATGTGAATTGACAAGACCTCAAAACAGACTAGTCTGACGAAGTTTTCGCGCGCAATTGCAGACGGAGAAAGCGCACTAGCTTGAACTGTGTTGTGCCCCGGCCGGTCGCATCAAGCAGACTTCCGGTGAGACATCGCTGTAGCTAACTTAAGTTAGGCAGCGAGAGCTAATTCTTGATTAGCATTTGTTTTCCTTTCAGCATTTTTAACGGGCTACCAAAAGAACGCCCGACGTGCATCCAAAGATCTATACAAGCCCCTGTCGAAGCCTTTCGCCCCCATAAGGGAGATTTATATTACAGTATTTAGAGAGGAATTGACAGCCCGAGGTTCGCTTCTCATTTCCCTAAGTTCTTTTTCTTCTTCCCAAATGAAAACCTAAGTCCGGTAGAAAGGATAAAATCATTTTTTTCTGTAAGATCGATCGGACGGCTGTTAAATCGGTTTGCGACCGTTAAATGCCAGCCGAGCCAGTTGTTTATATCAGTTTGAAGCGAAGCATCCAGAAGTGCGCGGGCTTCGCCAAACCTCGAGATATTCGGATAAAAGATCGCGCGTTCGGTAAGCCGTGCGCGGGAATTCAATCTGAACTTGAGTTCCTGACCAACCAGCACCTCGGCGGAATTACGGTTCACTCCCGTTGAGAAATTCTCATAATTGTTTGTAACGCCGGATGTCAGATCGAGTGTGATCCGGTCATTCTTGACCGCATGATAACCAAACCCGCCGCCCAATACCGCACGGAGATCGAGCTTTTGAGGTTTGTTGTATTCAAAATCACCGGAACCGAAGGCAAACCATTTCCGGTTCAGATCCACATCGTACCGCGCACCGGCCCAGATGCTCTGCGCCTTTGTCCTGACGAGGTCATTCGACGTGTCTTTGATCTGAAGTGCGTTGGCATACACCGAGATCTTCTTTCCCGCCGTCTCACGCGTGCCTCGCAGCGCTGCTGTAAGTGTCCGCGTATCGGAATTCCCGCTTGTCAGGCTGAAACCGACGTCCACCGTCCCGCTCCAAAAATCAGTAAAACGCGATTCCTTCAGCCGCTTTTGCGCTTCTTCGAATTTCTTTTGTTCTTCGGGTGTCCGGACAATTTTCACCGCGTCTTTTTTTATCGTAACGCTTTCGGCATCTGCCGTATCGATAAGGATCTCGTCTTCCTTTGACTGGATCTTGCCTTTTACAACATTTCCGTCATTGAGCGTCACGGTCAGCGGGTCGTCGGAAATTATCTGCGAAACTGCCGACCATTTTATTTTTACGATTCCCGCAGCCTCGGTCTGAATGATCACAGAATCACCGTCTTTTGAAACTATTTTTCCGGTCAGCCGATCGCCGTTTGTCATAATTACCTGATCGGCGAAGGCGTATGCTGAAAGAAGAACCAAAACCAAAAACGCTGTCAGAACCTTTGTCATAAACTCATTAACTTCAACAACATGGATTTAATCCGCAGATGCGAAAAATTTAAAGTTACGAGTTTAACAACGCACCCCGCATTTGTGAAATATACACGAACGGAGTTAAAGATCGGGTTCACAATGGCGAACCAAAAGAATAGTTCAGAAAAAAGACACACCTCAACCAAAATGAAATGTGTCTTATTTAACCTATTGATTTAGACCGTCTAAACGGTGTTTTCCGGAGACAATTTTACTTCTTCGTTCCAAAAGTCGCTCTGATCCCGGTTGTCAGAATGAAATCGTTTTTCTCCGCTCCCAAAACCGGCGAACTGTTAAAACGGTTTCCGACTGTAACCTGCCAGCCAAGCCATTTGCTCAGTTGGGTGACAAGCGAGGCATCGAATGTCGAACGGAATCGACCGAGATCACTGACGTTCGGATAGGCGACAAACCTTTGTTCAAGAATAGTCGAATCAGTAAGTTTGAATTTTAGTTCCTCACCGATCAGCGCCTCCGCAGAATTTCTTCGCGTTCCGTCTGAAAAATACTCGCGGTTAAATGCCGCACCGCCAAACAGATCAAGATTTGTTCTTTCAGTCCTAAGCCAGCGGTAACCGAAACCGCCGCCGAAAACGGTCCGAAAATCGAGCTGCTGCGGCTTATCGTATTCAAAATCAGCCGTTCCGAAAACAAATGTTTTATCGCTCAGATTCACATCGTATCTTCCGCCAAACCACACCGCCTGCGCAGTTGTTTCCTTTACGCCCGATGTCGAATTGCTTGCCTGGATCGCATTTGCGTAAACACTGATCTTGTCGCGAGTTGTTTCCCGTGCAGCCCGTGCACCTACCGTCAATGCTCTTGTATCGGAATTTCCGCTGGTCAGGCTGTATCCGACGTCCGCCGAGCCCGTCCAAAGATCTCCAAAACCGGGATTGAGAAGTCTCGCCTGTTCAGCTTCATAGCTTGCCTGCTCGGCCTCACTTCTGACGATCTCGATGTTCTCTTTTTGAATTTCCACCGTTCCGGCATCTTGTGTTTCGACCTCGATCTTCTCATCTGCTCCGGTGGCGACCTTTCCTTTTAGCAGCTGGCCATCTGTGAGTTTAACGTTTACGGGCTCATCCGCGATGATCTTATCCACCGCGTCCCAAAGAATGGTGATCGTCCCCGCTGCTTCGGTTTCGATAACGATCTTGTCGCCGTCTTTTTTTACGATCTTTCCGGTAAAACGGTCTCCGTTCTTTAACACTATCTGATCCGCAAAAATACTCGGACACGACATCAGCAGCATTACGCAAACCAGGCTTAATGAAATAAATTTTGACACTATTCTCCTCCGATATTCTTATGAATATTCATATTAGTTTGTTGATATTTGGGGACTAAAAATTTTGGGGGATCCAATAGTTGGGGCTATTGTGATAAAACGCTCGCTGATAAAAACATATCAGCGAGCGCAAAAATAAACAAATCGGGGTTTATGCTGCAAAGGCTTTGAGCACTTCATCGGCGTGCTCGGAAACATTTACTTTTTTGAAGATCTTGACGATCTTGCCGTTTTCATCGATCAAAAAAGTCGTCCGCTTGATACCCATATATTTCTTGCCGTACATATTCTTTTCGACCCAAACGCCGTATTTTTCGCTGACCTTTTGCTGGGTATCGGCAAGCAGCGTAAAAGGGAGTTCGTATTTCTCGATAAACTTCTGATGCGATTGTTCATCGTCCGTCGAAACACCCAAAACTACGATCTTCTTTTTCTTCAACTCCGCAAAACCGTCCCGCAGCGAACAAGCCTGCTTTGTACATCCGGGCGTCATATCCCGAGGATAAAAATAGAGCACAACCTTCTTGCCCTTATAATCTGAGAGTTTTACGCTTTTTCCGTCCTGATCCTTAACCGTAAATGCAGGTGCTTTATCGCCTTCGTTTAACATATTTTCTCCACGCTTCCTAAAAATTGGTATGCAGGAATTGTATCAGCGAATGGGAGAAAACTAAATTGCATGTCATCGGCGAATGAGTGCAAAGTTGGGAAAATAGAGCTAAAAAAAATAGATCTAATTGAAAAAAGCTACGCTTTGTTGGATACAAAAAGTTAGCAAGCAGCCAGGATCTTCATAATTGTCGGACCAAAAAAAACTCCCCTCCTTCCCAAGGAGGGGAGTTTTATATTTTCATCCAAATTCTTGGTTGACGATTGAAAAGCAAACTATTCTGCACAACGATCACCCGGAAATAACTTAAAGGAAACAAAAAAAACTCCCCTCCTTTCCAAGGAGGGGTGTCAGCGCTTCGCTGACGGGGTGGTTGACCCCGTGGTTAATTAAAAAACACAATAGAAAATTCGGGCTACTATCGTGGTCAAATACAAAATAGTTCAATTTTGAAATTTCGGCATATTTGCGCGGACAACCACCCCGCCCATAAATGGGCACCCCTCCTTGGGAAGGAGGGGAGTT
This sequence comes from Pyrinomonadaceae bacterium, assembly GCA_041394785.1. Taxonomy (GTDB): domain Bacteria; phylum Acidobacteriota; class Blastocatellia; order Pyrinomonadales; family Pyrinomonadaceae; genus Aridibacter. The sequence goes on from JAWKHO010000002.1 coordinate 153,095, forward strand.
TAGACTGATTCTAACGTGCCAACTAACTCCTGTTTTTTTTCAGACCGTCTCAACTCTCTGCCCTGCGTATGATATTTCTACACTTTCTTAAGCTTCCCGCCAAGTATCGTCATCGGGATCAGCAGGATCAAAAATACCAGGTGATACCAAACCGGCAGCACACTCCAAGCGCTTGCCTGAACCATGATGCCGACGAGCAGAAGTACGACGCCGAGTATCAAAGGCGTTTTAGAACCCTCCGCCGCAACCAAAACAGCCGACAACCCGGCAAGGATCGAGGCGATCACACTTCGCAGAAGGTAACTCAAAAGAATGCCTGTAGAATCAAAATATGTAACATCCGCAGGCGCAACCGCTCCCGGCGCGATCGCTCTGATAACTGCTTCTCCGCCAATAAATACCACTGTCCAGACAACAAATCCGACAATAACTCCTAATATTATTTTTCCCATTTTGTCTCCTTTTATTTTGAAGATCAGCTTAAAAAACCCACATGATCTTGTATTGGAAAAAACTTACCCGACAGAATTTCCCGCGGTCGGTCCGTGCAAATTTATGCCGTGATCGCGGTAAAGCGAAGTTCTGTTTATTTTGTTGGTCCGCATAATAACAGATAAAAGTGTTCTTTACCGAAAAATATAGAAAGATGGATTTTAGATCACGTAAAAATGTCTTCGAATCTGATAAGGCGTAATTCCGGGGTTATATTCAGTAAATTCTCTTTTGCTCCGGCGGAGCAATTGAAAATAGCCCCGACCATTTATGGCGGGGTAAAACACGGGCGGGTGTAGTAGTCCCATCGGGACGGCTGAGTTCGATTCATATCAGTCGTTCCGATGGGACTGTGTTACTTGTTCCAATGACCCCGCCATAAATGGCGGGGCTATTATCGATCTGTCCCTCCGGGACGTAAGCGAACCAGTAGCACGAAAACCGAGTATGGATGTCAATTATATCGAAAGCCTGAGAAAAGGTTTGAAAGCATGCCAGGTCCGATCCCACGAAAAAGCTGGAATTAACGAATAAAAAGAGTGTATTTTAGACGAAAGGAAAAACTCTCAATGAAAAAATATCCCTTCACAGTATTATCGATCATTTTGTTTCAACTGGTCGCGTTTGCCCAAGCGAAAGAGGATCCGTGTTTGAAAATTCAGGTCATCGAGCCGGTGGTGGCTGTAAATCCCGGGGAGATCCTTTCGTATCAAGTCTCGATTCCCGACGAGCTTAATATAAGTGGATTGGAATATCAGTGGAGCGTAGATCAGGGAAAAATAGTCGAGGGTCAGGGAACTTCTGGAATAAAGGTCTTGACGGAAGGGCTGATTGCAACATCCGTAACTGCGAAAGTTATGGTTTTAAATTTACCAAAGAATTGTGCTGCTGAATATTCCGGATCGGGAACTATTGCTCATATGCCAAAAGGTCACCCCCCTGATGAATTTGGGAAGTTAACCGAGCGGGCGGTTCTGCAATGGCTTGACCCATTCGCTTTTGGCTTGAGAGATGCGCCCGGTTCAACTGGATGGATCATCAATTTTGGTCCCGAAGATTTAGTCCATGCTCGCGAGCGGCTTATCGCTTTTTACTTGAGTCAGGAACGCGAGATCGATCTTTCCCGGATCGTCTTTGCGTACATAGGCTCGGAACCGTCAATTCGCACTCGACTTTGGATCGTGCCGTCCGATACTAATACGAATGAGTGTAAAGATTGCCAGATCACAAAAGGAACCGACATTAAATTCAATGCCGATGAGATTTCTTCAAGACTGGAGCAGCCGTCGTGTCCGACAATTTCAGTTTTGGAACCCGCAGTTGCTGTCTTGCCTGGAGAGAATCAGACTTTCACCGCATATGTTGCTGGTGAAGTCGATCTTGATAAGATCGGTTATAATTGGACGGTAACCTACGGCAAGCTGATCAAGGGTCAAGGAACTCCAACACTTATCGTAATTCCTGAAGACCGTGGCTCCTATACTCTTGCTACTGTGACTGTTGAAATTACGGGATTGCCCGACAAATGCGTTTGCACTACTGCTTCCGGATCGTCGATTACTGCCATCGATAGAATTCCGGTCCTGCGAAATGAATTTGGAGTATTATCTGAATCGGAATTGCGGATCAGACTTGAGCCATATGTAAAAGAGCTCTTGGCCGATCCAAATACGACGGGTTATGTAGTCATTTACGGAAGAGCCGGGGATGTTAAGAAACGCGAGAAATTCATACAAAAATTTATGATAAAACGGGGCGATATCGAAGCATCGAGAATTGTATTCGTCCACCGGGGCGAAGAAAAAACTATCCGAACAAGACTTTGGGTCGTACCAGCCGGAGCGGATACGTCATCCGTTGACTAGAACCGAACGAATGAGAAACTTACTGATCGCAGCTATTTCTATTCTTCTCTGGAATTCACTTCTGTTTGCCCAAACCGTTCAGAATCCTTGCTCGAAAATTCACGTTGTAGAACCCGTAAATACGGCGAACCCCGGAGAAAATCTTTCATTTTCAGTTTCTATTCCGGCGGAAATCAATAAAAGCGGTTTGAAATATGTTTGGAGCATAAACCAGGGAAAAATAGTCGAGGGTCAGGGAACTTCTGAACTTAAAGTGTCAACGGACGGGCTGGTTGATACGACAGTTACGGCTACTGTCAGCATTTCGAATCTGCCAAAGAATTGTGCTCCTGATCATTCCGGATCTGGGCTCGTTGCCAACAACGGACATAATTTTGCTTTGCGGGATGAGTTTGGCGAGCTTTCTTATAAAGATCTGAGTTTAAGGATCGAACCATTTTTTGAGGAGATTCGTGAGGCTAAGGACACCATTGGGGTTGTAGTGATATATGGAAGTTCGTCTCAAAAAAAGAAGCATGAAAAACAGATCCGCAAATTCCTCCGAACACAAAAAATTGAAGATTCATTGATCAAAATTGTTGACGGTGGGAACGAACCGGAATTAAGAACAAGACTCTGGATCGCCGGAAAGGAATATAACGCCGAATGGTTCATTTAACAGTTATTTTGTCTTTCCCTTTTTCTTATAAATCGAATCCCAGACATTGTTCCATGTCTTTCCGCCATCGGTTGATTGCTGCCAGCGCTGCCGGACGGTTTTATCTGGAAGATCGTGGAAATCAAGGATGTGCATCGTTTTTACGCCGTTTGGTCCGGTCGTTTCGGCGGTAAAATACATGATCTTTTCATCGGGTTTGTAGTTTCCATCAAATTCGAGAACGCCGCCCTGTCCGCCGACGTAGAATTGCTGCCATTTTTTCTTTGCGGCGTTATAGACGTTGAGGCTTTTTCCTTTGCCGCCGCCGTTGTTTGTCCAGTTTTCGACGAGCGTACAGCCCTGCGTATCGAGTTCGATCAGATTTTCGCCGACCTTGTTTCCGCCGACAAACACGTCCCAATCGCCAAGCCAGAAATCAAATTGGCGAGCTTCTTCGGAATACATACAGGGGTTTAATTTCCGTTTAACGAGTTCGAGCATTTTTTCAAAACGGGCATCGTTTTTGATGTTCTCAAAATCTTCATCCGCGCCGATATTCGAACCAAAGGCAGCACCGTTTTCGAGCGCTTTTTCGAGCCATTCAAATGCCAGATCTTTTTGATTCAGACGAGAATATCCGGCGGCGACGTTGTACATGCCGGATGCGACATTCGCGATCTCGACATTCTTTTTAAAGGCCTCGATCGCGCCTTTCCAGTTTTCCTGAGAATGTCTTGCAAAACCGAGACTAAACCAGGCACGCGCATTCTGCGGTTCGTCTTTAACGATCGCAGAAAAGGCATTTTCCGCCTCTGCCCATCTTTTTTGTTTAACCAGTTCGTTTGCGGCCGTCATCTGCGGAGACGGATTATTTTGCGCGATGAGACCTGAGCTGAGCATAATTATCAGAGTAAAGATAATAAAAAGTTTAAGTTTCCGGTTCATTTTCTAATCCTTGAGCAAAAGGTCATAGGCCGTTTCGCCTTTTTCCACTTCTATAACTTCCACATCGCTTTCGAATTCGGATTCGTCCGTTTCAAACTCGAAATTCTGCATACAAAGCGAGATGAGACAGACAAACAATCCTTTTTTATCAACCTTGCGAATATGAAGCTGATTCGAATACATCAGGTAAATGATCGAATCGATATCCTGAGAAGCGAGAAATGCCGCCTCCGAAGGCACGATCATTATCGATTGTCTTTCGCATGTTTCACACCAGGCACGGATCGAATAGCGCTTTCGTTTTATCGTTAAACGCTCGCTCGATTCTATCGAGATCTTTGTCTGGATTTTCGGCAATGTGCTGTATCCTGCTTTTTTCGGTTTTGGAATGAAGCTTGCGTGAAACTTGTATAAAACAAAAAATGTTCTTAAGATGAGGGAAGTTCAAAACTGCAGTTGCTGCTGACCACAAAACATCCGCGCCTTTGATTAGCTTCCCTCATCTGAAGGCTAATTTATAACGGGGTCTATATTTTAGTCTTGAAAGAGAACTAAAATTTATATCAAAGATTCCGAAAATCCGGATATGAACAATAAAATGTACGATTTTGGCGGTTTCAGGCTTGATGAAGATCAAAAGTGCCTGTGGCGCGATGACGAATTGGTTTCGCTTACACCCAAAGCTCTCGAAACACTTCTTGTTTTGGTCAGAAACAACGGAAGGGTGATCACAAAAGATGCGCTGCTTGATGAGGTTTGGGCAAATACTTTTGTCGAGGAAGCGACGCTTGCGCAGAATATAAGCACGCTTCGGAAAACTCTCGCAAAATACGACGAAAATACCGAGTTTATTACAACGATCCCGCGGCGCGGTTACCGTTTTGTTGAAGATGTAACCGAGATCACCGCCGAAGACGAAGAGGTGATACTTGAAAAGCACTCGGTCACGCACATCATCGCCGAACAGCGTCAGATCCATGATTCGCAGGATGATCTGGCAAATGTGACCGCATCGCCCGCAGGATACGCGCAGGCTAGTTCTAATTTCCTTACAAAACGGATTCTCGTCGCGTTATCCCTGATCGGCGTTTGCGCCGCAGCGCTTTCTTATGCCGCGTATGTTTACGTTTCAAATGCAAATAATTTTTACAATTCAAAGTTTCAGAAGTTCCGCGTCGGCACTCTGATGTCCGGCGCGAATGTTCAGGGTTCGCTGGTTTCGGGTGACGGGAAATATCTGGCGATCATCGATCGAAAAAGCGACGGCGATGCGATCCTTCTCAGGCAGATCGAAGACGGAAATATGCTTGAAGTTCTCCCGAAATCGAATCTGCTGATCTCCGGGATCTCGTTTTCACCGGACAACAGCGGGATCTATTATTCGGCTTACCAGAAAGGACCTTCAAAAACTCCGAAGGTCGCCAAACTTTACCGCATTCCGATCCTCGGCGGAGCGCCTCGCGAGATATTAAACGACATCGACAGTCCCGCGGCGATCTCGCACGACAGCAAAAAAATCGCCTTTGTCAGAAATCAGCTGACGGAAAAGAAGTCCGCACTTGTCATAACTGATATCGAAGGAAAGAACGAGAAGATCGTTGCTGTTCGCGATCTTTTGGCCGGCTTTTCTGTTTACGGTCTTTCATGGTCACCGGACGGGAAGTTTATCTCGACCGTTGTTGTCGATAATGACAGCGAAAGTCCGCCGGCAAAAGTAGGGATCGTCAATGCCGAAACCGGCGAAACACGCACGCTCTCCGATCAGAGCTGGATCTGGGTCGGAAGAACGGTCTGGCTGAAGGACGGAAGCGGTATTGCCGCAGTTGCTTACGGTGCCGAATCTCCGAATCTGACAGACGAGGTCTGGTTTGTATCCTATCCTGACGGAAAGGCGCGGATCATAACAAATGGACTGAAAGGTATAAACGGGATCAGTCTGACGGACGATCTCAGTTCGATCATCGCAACCCGCGTAAACAGGATAACGACGTTTTATGTTTCGCCGTTTGATGACCTCGATTCGGCATCGGAGATCGCCAAGAATGTTGATGGCGAAGCGCTTCTTTCTCTTGGCTCGGAATGGAATTTTGGTGGAAAGATCCTCTTTGGAAAAGAGCAGAACGGAAATTCTGATCTGTGGATCATGGATCCGGACGGGAAAAACGAAAAACAGATCACATCGGATAAGAGCGCGGATTTTTCGCCGACTGTAACAAAAGACGGAAAGCACATTTTCTTTTTGTCGAACCGTAGCGGAAATATGAACGTCTGGCGTGTTGACTCGAACGGCGAAAATCCCGTTCAGATCTCGAAGAACGGAAACGTCGGAAATCCCTCGGTTTCACCCGAAAGCGGAAACGTATATTACATCGCAAAAGCAGAAGATAAGGCGTACGGAGTTTTGTGGGGCGCGGGGCGTGACGGCAAAGATCCGAAACAGATCACATCGAAGAGAACTTACGGAGCGAAGGTCTCGCCGGACGGGAAATATATTTTCTGTTATTACCCTGATGATGAAAAAGATCCCGAAGATTTTAACAACCCGCTGAAATTTACGGTGCTTGACGCAGGAACGGGAGAAGTGGTCAGACAATTTGCCGCACTGACGAGCTGGAATCTTCCTGTTGTTGAATGGTCGCACGACAGCGGATCGTTCCTCTATCTCGATACCTCCGGAAATACAACGCTCTGGCGGCAGACGATCGATGATCAGCCGGCCGAAAAACTGAAAGAATGGAAGTCCGGCAAGGTCTATCAGATCGCGCTTTCAAAAGACGGATCAAAACTCTTTTACGAAAAAGGCGATGAAGTAAACAGCATTATTCAGCTTCAGGATATCCCGGTTGAATGACGGGTAAGTTTAGGGAACTTCAGCCGGTGCGATCTCGAGATACGGGTTGAAAATGTAATCTAAGGAAAATGGCTGATCTTTCGGGAAAGAGAGGTTTTGAGAAACCGAATAAGCGGGATCGAGTGCCCATTGTCCGGTTCCCAAAACCTTTTTATCTTTTGTTCGGCGGTCGTGCCAGGCCCAGAAAGGCTTAGCCATATTGTCGCTCGCGGTTCTTCCCTTGAACGCTCCGGAAATAAATTTGCTTCGTGCGCCGGGACGGTTTCCAAGCGGCTGGTAAGTAAAGAAATCATCAAATGTGTCGTTCGAATCGGACGCTTCCTGATTTCCTTTTGCCCACCATTGATCATAGATCGGCAAAAGCGCATATCCGACGTTTCGGTCATTGCCGCTGCCCGGTATTTCCGCTTTGTTCTTGTAAACGTATGTGATCCCCGTATTTTGCTTAAACTCCATCTTATCGGCGGAAAACAGTGAACTTTTTGAGTCGCTCGAAAGTACTCCGTGTCCGCCCGCCTCGATGAATATGATCGGGCGGACCTTTTCATAAAGATCGATCTTTCCGTCAATATCGTGGACCCCTTTCTTTATCGATTTTTCATTTGAATAAGAATAGATATTGTTGTGCGCGAGCGTCTCCATAACTTCGAGCTTTCCGAATTTTGATTCCGTTTTTCTCACCGTCAGGATCAAACCTTCATTGTCGTTTTCGTGACAGGTTCCGACGATACAGACATCGGAGTAATCGCGGGCATGAAAAAAATTATAGATCACAAACCAATGCGTTCCGGTTTCCATAACCGTGTAATAGACATACGCCTGCGATGAACCTTTTTCCAGATTCTCCCAGTTATTGTCTGCCTTCCAGTCGTCATCGAAATCAAACCGGACGATATGATCGGCCTTTGGATTAAACCAGGTTTCCTGAGCAATAAACGGGGCATAGTATTCTGCCAGGTAAAAATAGGGGTCGGAGCTTTTCGGATCACCGACAAATGCGATCTTTGAATCCGCTTCGGAAGAAGGGGCCGAATTACTTACTTCTATCGCGATATCTTCGCTGAGACCTCCATTAGTGATCTTTATCGTATATTTCCCCGGTTTTGCGGGCGCGGTATAAAGCACGGAATCCTTGGAAGCTGCCGCACCCAAACCCTGTTTTATAAAGTTGCTGAATCCCGATTTTGTTTTTTCACCCTCTTCCTGAAACAGGAACGGTTTTGAAAGAAAACCGCCGTTGTCCGAAATTGCTGCTTTCCAATTGCTGCTTTGGATCCTGGTTTTTGCTTCAAGAGCGTCGCCGATCAGCCGGTCAAGAAATCCTTTTTTCTTCGTACCGTAAAACTCGGTTTGAATTACCGCGGTTTCGTGCGGACGGATCTTTGCAGACTGCGGGTAAACCCTGAGTTTGATCTCAGTTATTTTTTCCTGAGCGGCAGCAGCAAAAAAAGACAGAATGATGATCAGGGCCGGTAAAAAGATTAAAGCAATTCGTTTAAGCATAATTTGATCGGGGTTAACTGTTTGGCGTCAGCACTTTTAAATTTCAGCTGGTGCCATTTTTGTGTCATTGCGACGGTCTGCTTTAAGTTTTACCAAAGCCGTGATCACAAGATAGATCGCCAGAAGGATCAGTGCCAGCGAAGCCAGTGCGTTTATAAATCTTACATCGAATCCGCTTGCCGATGCGAAGTTTCCGATGACCAGCGAACTCAGCGCCCAGAGCGTGATCACCAAAACAAATAGCATCGGGATCAGTGTAAATGCGATCCGCTTTCGCGCCTGATAAAGCCAGGCCGTGATCGAAAGCAGCGTCAATGCCGCAAGGAGCTGGTTTGACGCGCCAAAAAGTGCCCAAAAGTCGAGCCAGGAACCCTGTTTTGCGGAGAACGCAATTACGACCGGAAGTGCAACCGTACCAAGCGTTCCGATTATTGCGCCGGATCTGCCCGGGATACCGAGAAGTTCCTGGACGATATATCTTCCGAGCCGCATACAGACGTCTAAGGTGTCGAAGACAAATGTCGAAAAAGCCATTGCACCAAAGGTGATCGCAAACGGCAGATATTCGGATCCGATGATCAGCGTCAGAAAATTGCCGATCCCGTTGCCGTAGATCGTTCCCGGTGAAACTCCCTTTACGGCGTCGGACGCCACGATCATTATCGTAACGAGTGCGATAAATGCGACAAATCCTTCAGCGAGCATCGCACCGTAACCGACAGGTCTCGTGTGGGATTCCTTATCGATCTGTTTAGACGTCGTACCCGAACAGACCAATCCGTGAAATCCCGAGCAGGCGCCGCAGGCGATAGTGACAAAAAGAAACGGGAAAAGCGCGCCGGTCATCCCGCCTATGTCCCACGAATTGAACATCGGCTGCCGGATCTCATAACCGCCGAAAAAGATCCCGATAACGCCGACGGCGAGCGCCGTGTATAAAACAAAACCGCCCAGATAACCGCGCGGCTGAAGCAGCAGCCAAACAGGAACGAGCGATGCAACAACGCAGTAGATCAGAATTATCACCGACCACGATAAATGACCAAAAACAAATACCTCTGAATAAACGGTGCCGAGCCAGGCAAGTGCAAAAACAAGCGGAACAAATATGACGGTCGAAAGCCAGAGTGGCGGCTTGAGAAATTTCTCAACCAATCCGAGCGTTATCGAAAGTCCGAGATATGTAACGCTCGCAAAAGCTACGGCACCGCCCGGATTAAAACTTTTGTTTCCGACAAGCGAATCCGCGCCGGCGACAAATGTTCCGGCCGTAATGTCCGTAAATGCCACGATCACATAAACAAGTGCGATCCAGATAAACGCCATCATCGCGCGTCCGGCTCCGGTTCCGAGTTTTTCGCGCGTGATCTCGGCGATGGATTTTGCTTCATGCCGTACCGAAGACGCAAGACTAGAAAAATCATGCACCGCGCCGATCAAAACGACGCCGAATGCGATCCACAAAAGACACGGGAGCCAGCCGAAATACATACACGCGAGGATCGGTCCGGCGATCGGTCCGGCAGCGGAGATTGCGGAAAAATGCTGGCCGAAGAGATAGAATTTTCTCGTCGGCACATAGTCTTCGCCGTCATTGATCTTGTTCGCCGGCGTTTCGCGCGAGTCATCGAGGTCAAACTGTTTTGAAACCCAGCGGCCGTATGAAAAATAGCCGACCACAAGCCACGTCAGAAAAATAATTGCGATCAGTGCAAGCATTTGTTAGATCCGTTTGTAAAATTTATAAAGGCGAGATTTTCGGAATTCTAGCACAAATCCGCTTAAAATAGATTGGGTTGATAAAAAATTTGATAGACTGACAAGTCAAAATGAAGCTGCGGCTTCTTAAAATAGACGGCAGTGAGAAAAATTGCGCCTTACGATCCGGCGCCGGATGGCGAAAATGATCGTAACTGCTGCAAAAAAACAAACGGGAATTTCAAAACATGTTTTGTCCAAAATGCGGAACCAAAAATCCGGGTAACGGTAAATACTGCCGCAAGTGCGGAAGCGATATAAAGCTGGTTTCTGACGCCATGTCAGGAAAATTGGTTTATGCCGGAAAGGAGGGTAAGAAAAAACGCGGTGACACGCCGAAGTGGGAAGATGCGCTTACCTTTCTCTTTGTTTCCGTTGCATTCTTTGGGATTTCCATATTTTTGTCGTTTCAGCCGATGGCCGCGTTTTGGTGGTTTTGGCTTTTGATACCCGCGTTTGCAACGCTGGCACAGGGCATCGGACAGGTGATCAGTCTAAGAAAAGCACGTGAAGCCGAACTCAGGACGAAAGCCGAAGAAGAACTGAGGCTGAGAGATCAGAAAACGGAACATGCGCTTCCGCCGCAGCAAACGGATTTTGATTTGAACATACCGGCGTCAAAGCGCAGGACAAAGGATCTTGCAGTTCCGAGTGTTGTTGAAGAAACAACGCGAAAACTCGAGATGAATACGGATATTCCTGACGCTGAAGATTATAAGTCTGATGACCGCGCCTGAAGTATTAACATTTTTGAGTCTGCCGCTCAGATCTGAGTACCCAATTTCTTCGACAATATATCCCTGCAGCGTCTGCTCAAAATTAACTCGGTTCCGTCTTTTAAGACCACGACGTGGTTTTCGTTAAAATGAACCTGAAGTTCTTTAATGCGGTCGAGGTTTACGATGGTCGAGCGGTGGATCCGAAAAAATTTGTCAGGATCGAGTCTCGATTCGATATTCTTCAAAGTCCCGCGGATCATCTGCTTTTCGGCTCCGGCATGCAAATAAAGATAATTTCCGTCGGATTCGATCCAATCGACATCGGAAGCTGACAAGAAAAACACCCTCCCGTTTTTCTTGATCACAAACCGCTCAAGATAGTCCTGTTTTTGTCTCAACTGATTTAAAAGACTCAGCACCTGATCGTTCTGTTCTTTTGTGTTCTTATTTCGCAGATCTGTCTTTGCCTTTTCGAGAGCTTTTTCCATCCGTTCATGGTCAAACGGTTTGAGCAGATAATCGACCGGTGAAACTTCGAATGCTCTGACGGCATACCGATCGAAGGCAGTAACAAAAATAATGTGCGGGATCTTTTCACCGGCAAGCGATTCGATAAGTTCGAACCCATCGAGATCCGGCATTTGGATGTCGAGGAACAAAAGGTCGGGGTCGAGTTTCGCGATCGCTTCGATCGCTTCAATTCCGGTCGAACATTCACCGACGACACGGATCTCATCGTCTTCCGCAACCATCTTACGAATAACGGACCGTGCCGGCGGTTCATCGTCAACTATCAGAGCTTTTATCGGTTTATTGTGCATAATCAGCCGGTTCCTGATCAACTCCATCTGAATTCCGCAAACTCTCCACTTTTCCGTCAGTTGTGCTGCCCGTTTTCGCTAAAGACAACTTCCGGATCTTCGACCGCCCGAAACGGAATTTCCAAAACAGCCTGAGCGCCGCCGGATTCGCGGGAAAACAGTTTGAACGTAAAATCGCTTCCGTATATCTGCCGCAGCCGGCCGCGCGTGTTCGGGATCCCGACGCCTTCTTTTGAAAAACCATTTTGACCGAAGGTGATTCCGTCGTTTTCGATCACAATGCGGAGCGCGTTTCCGGCCCGTCTGGATGTGAACTTTATTTTCTCTGCAGAGATCGTTTTTGCGATCCCGTGCTTGACCGCATTTTCTGCAAGCGGCTGAAGTATCAGATTCGGAATTTCAGCCGCCAGTGTTTGTTCTTCGATATCGAATTCCAGTTTTAACCGGTCGCGAAAACGGATCTTCTCGATCTCCAGATAGCTTTTAATAAATTCGAGTTCGCTCAAAAGACTAACCTTCTGATTTTCGCTGCTGTTGATCGTCATTCTCAGAAAGTCTCCAAGCCGCGAGATCATTGTCACGGCGCGCCGCGGGTCTTCGAGGGTCAGATCCGAAACCGAATTTAATGTGTTAAACAAAAAATGGGGCTGAAGCTGCATTTTCAGTGCCTGCAGCTGCGCCTGAGCGAGTTGTTTTTCGAGATTTGCCGAATGCGTCCTTTCCCGGTTGAACTGCTCATAATAATCGATCGCGACATTTGTCGTCAGAATTATCTTGTATCCGACGATCCCGAGTACGAGATTCGGCACGAGTGACGTGTTAAAAATGCCGGCGAACGAGGAGGAACCGGGATTGAGAAAGCCGCCTATCAGCCAATTACCAAAGCTTAACAAGGCGGCGGCAAGAAACGCCCAGATAACGCTCGAAACGAAGTGCAGCGGAAAAAGATACTTCCATTTTCTGTATTTCTTCCGGAACAGGTGATTGAGCAGGATGATCAGCAGCGAGAAAACGGCCCAGATCTGAAAGCGGAGCATTTGCGAATTCAATGCACTCAGAATGCTGTAAGTTTCATCCTGGGCGATCTTTGAAACGTAGAGCGAACCCGTAAAGAGTATCCCGACAAACGTTAACAGCACCCAAAAGATAAACCACTTCATGCCGACAAAGCGTTTTGTCGTCAGAAAATTCTCGAATCGGTCCGTCGGTCCTATCACTTTTTCCGCCCAGGCAGTTTCAATTTCAGCCTAATAATATATAAAAAATCGCGAAAGTGCGTGAGTTAATTTGCTGACCCGCATTTATCAATCACGCACTTTTTCGCGATATTCCCTGAAAAAGACACACTATCTTGCAGGGAATTTCGGATCCGATCTTATTTCCTTTATCTGCTCGAGATGTCTGTAGCAGTGTGAGTTGATAAAGATAAACCACTGAAATCCGTCGATCGTGCCGATCACGGGGAGCGTTCCAAATCGGTTTCTCAGATCAACTCCGGTGTTTTTAAGAAACGAGGATGTCCGGCCGCGGGTTTCACGAAATTCCTTCAGAATGGCCGCTTTTGATCTCATTTCCCCTTTTGGCTGAACCGGTTCCGGAGCCGAGAATTTTGTATTCCGGTTGGTGATCGCCATCCAGATCGCCTGATCCTGCAGACGGAAATTGTCTTTGCCGGCCGGTGGCGGCGCCGTAACTACCTTTTTTTCGATCAGCGAAAGGATCGTTTTTTCGGCGATGATGATATGCTCGGCCGCTTCGGCGATCGACCAGCGGTCAGGACTTTCGCGAAAATTTAACTGAGCCGGGGTGAGTTCTGAGATTTCTTTAAAGAAGAGTTCGGACGTTTCTTCGAGGTATTTGAGGCCCTTTTCGCGGTCTTCCTCAGTAAAAACCAGCGGATCGGCCGAGGGCGCCGACGCTGAATTGTTTGATGAAACCTGCCCCGCATTCTGCGAATTGGCAGGACAAACCAGAAAAAGCACGATCAGTGCAAAACCAGCTGATCTTATAAAAATCCTCAAAACAAATGGAACCGTTGATAATGACATTTTTTGAAAGCCTCCCGATTAAAATTAAAAATCAATAACGCTGAGACCCGATCATAATGCGGCTGCGCGTAAAGTTATCGGCTTTTGTGATAAGCGGTCAGATCATGTGATAAGCGCCGGAGTTTAGACGTTGATCTGCCAATGACATGCGCAAAACCTGCTGATTCGGTTCGCTTAAAGATTGTTGAAAAAAAGCATCGCGGTTACAATTCGTACAAAAAACACGTTTTAGTTACGATAAAACCTATGAACACCGAAAGATCGATACAGGAAACATACGCTCCGAAAAGCATTTGTTTCGGCTGCGGACCGGCGAATGAAAAAGGACTGAAAATCAGGAGCTTTGAAAAAGACGGCGAATACCTGATGGAATGGAGAGCCGAACCCCATCACGAGGCCTTTCCCGGAATGCTCAACGGCGGGATCATCGGCTCGCTTCTCGATTGTCATTCAAACTGGGCGGCTGCGCATTATCTGATGAAGAAAAACGGAGCTGACGAACCCGCCTGCACCGTTACAGCCAACTACGCCGTAAAACTTCTTCGACCGACACCAAGCGGCGCGCTGATCCGGGTTCGCGCATGGATCACAGATTCGACAGAAGACCGCGCAACAGTCGAAGCCGAGCTCACCGCCGGCGGTAAAGTGTGTGCCACCTGCACCGGCCTTTTTGTCGCCGTAAAAGAAGGTCATCCGGCCTTTCACCGCTGGTAAATCTATGAAACCTGACCATGATGCATACGGACAATATCTGCTCGCGCAATTTAACGCGCTTTCAAGCGGCGATGAGGCGGTGCCGGAGATCGTCGAACGTGACGATAACTATGTGGATTTCGGCTCGGATCCGGGGATGTATTTCAGCGGTTTTGAGGATTGGTCCGAAACCGAACGTCTGATGATCGGCAAGGCGCGCGGCGCTATCCTGGATATCGGCTGCGGTGCCGGCAGGCATTCTCTTTATCTGCAGGAGAAGGGACTTGATGTTACGGGGATCGATAATTCCCCTGGAGCGGTCGAAGTCTGCCGTTTGCGGGGTTTGAAAAAGGCTTTGATCAGATCGATCGAAGAGATCGACAAATTCGGGCCAGATACTTTTGAAACGATCTTAATGCTCGGAAATAATTTTGGACTACTCGGAAGCGCCGAAAATGCCGGACTAATCCTTGAGAAAATGCACCGAATCACCCGGTCAAATGCATGGATCATCGTTAAGACGATAAATCCGTACCTAACCGCTGATGAAGCTCATCTGAAATACCAAAAGCGAAATAAGGAACTTGGAAGAATGACCGGTCAGATCCGCCTGAGAGTCAGATACGGAATTTATGTAGGGGAATGGTTTGATTATCTCTTTGTCTCTCCGGAAGAAATGAAGACGATCCTAATCGATACGGGCTGGCGGTTAAAAGAGCTTTTTGATGCTGATCAGGTAAGCTATTTTGCCGTTTTAGAAAAAAGAGATTGATCAGCTTTGTCCCGCGTTGCGGAAGAAGGTTTGCGGGAAGATGTCCGTTGAATAATTTCAAACTCCCTCTTTTTTAAGTAGGCGTACCCAAACGGCGGGATGGTTCCGCGTATTCATGTTTGGACCTAGAATTTATTTTGTGCTGCGCGGTAAATAGCGCGATCAACCACCCCGTCGCTGAAGCAGCGCCACTCCTCCTTGAAAAGAAGGGGAGTTAAGGATCCGAAGAATTTGTAATTGGTCTCATAAATAAAACTGCTGCCTAAATGAGATGTGACGCTGTATTTGCTGAAGTTTGGGTTGTAACATATCTCAAACCAAATCCGATTGATCCTCATTCTAGAAATATAAATTATTTTTGCCGATGACAGTTTCCCGGTCGTTTTCCCGTTTAAGAATATGAGCAGAGTTTAATTGAACGATAAGCATATTTTTAATGACCAACAAACCGATCAGCCGCAAGGCAAACATTGTCGTCCGGGACCTGGATAGTGAGGTCCTGATCTACGATCAAACTATCAATAAAGCCTATTGTTTGAATCAAACAGCCGGTTTAGTCTATCAGCTCTGCGATGGCAGACGGACGGTTGCCGAGATCAGCGAAATGATGAGCAAAGAAATGAAAACAAAGGTTTCGGAAGACCTTGTTTGGTTCGCAATTGACGGATTAAAGAAAGATAATCTCCTTGAAAACGCAAAAGAACTTTCCGACCATTTTGGCGGATTGACCAGACGCGAAGTTGTCAAAAGAGTCGGTTTGGCAAGCATGATTGCCTTGCCTGTTATCTCGTCTTTAGTCGCGCCCGCTGCCATTAATGCCCAAAGCTGTGTCAATCCGGGCGGCTTTCCCCCCGGAACGCCTGTCAATGCAACCGGCACAGCCGTAACCTGCGCTCAAAATTTGAGGTCGCAATGCTGCAGCGGACAAACCAGCGGCGGTTTTCTTAATTGCATACCAAATCCCTGCACCTGTGGCAGTATTTGCGCTTAAGCGATTCAATGGACGTTCTCCGTCAGTGCCGGCTTGATCTTTCGTGATGAATAGATATTCCTAAAATATGCATAAACAATATTTTAATAGGTGCCTCTCTTGAAATGGAAAAAGGCTGCCTTTCCAGACAGCCGCTTAAGATCAACTGAGTTTGTATTTTTTTCTGAGGGATTGCAAAACAGCGCCATTCTGCAGTCGGGAATGATAAACTCAGGTGATTTGCAGTTCGCGGTTTGTTACTGCAAAGTCTTGCTCACTATCCGCTTCAGCTCCGGGATCAATTCAGACTCAAACCACGGGTTTTTCTTAAGCCAAATATTATTTCTTGGCGAAGGGTGCGGTGTGACGACAAACTCCGGCAGATATTCGCGCCAGTTTTTCACCGTCTCGGTAAGATTCTTCCTTTGCGAATCTTTTAGAAAATAATTCTGTGAATAACCGCCGACAAGAATTTTTAGCCTGAGTTTCCTAAGTTGCTTAAGTATCGGGCCCATCCAAAGCGGCGCGCATTCCGGACGAGGCGGAAGATCGCCGCTTTTTCCCTTCCCCGGGTAGCAAAACCCCATCGGAACGATCGCGAAGTTTTTGGTATCGTAAAACTCTTCCATCGAAACCCCAAGCCATTCGCGCAGTCGTATTCCGCTCGCATCGTCCCACGGAGTTCCGCTTTTATGCACCTTTATCCCGGGTGCCTGACCGATAAGAACGATCTTCGACGATCCGGAAAAACTGAAAATCGGTTTTGGAGGATTGGGCAGAAATCCTGCGCATACCGTGCAGGACCTGATCTCTGTGTCGAGAAGCTTCGCGCTCATAATATCGGATTATAACCGAACTAAAATTCTTGTTAAGTTTTTTTGCTGCTCTATATAAAGACTGTAACGCTCCTGCTTTTTGTGAACAGGTGTATTTGCGCCAAATATCGTGCCGGCAAAAAAATTGAAACACGCACTGACAACATGATAGGATTTGATCCATCTAAAATTTTTTTGATCAGTTCTACTGCAATGATCCAGGCGATCAAATCCCGGCGGGGTTCGGGCAACTTGCGGTTTTTCGGTTTGCAATTTATATGCAGGGCCGCCTGGATTTCGCTTTCGAAGACGAAATTAACGGCTCAAACCGCGGTCGGAGCCGGGAAAGAAGGTTTGGATCGCTCCAATGAAGATTCCAAATCCAACCCCATCAAACACAAAGACGTATTTTCGTATGAAGAGGAGCTTTGAATTTACTTCAAACTGATAATCAAACGAAATCTGCGAGCTGCTATTTTATGTACGCTGTCTTTTCATCTTCGTTTGCCATTTCTGAAATGTGCATTGGTTTTTTGACAATTTGACCGCGATAGGAAAAAGAAAATGAAAGAACAACATAAATTACCCATAAAACCAAAACGGGTTTTATGGTTTGCTCTTCTATTGATCGGGCTATTGTCGTTCGGCACCATATTTAGCGGCTTTGTATTACCGGATCAGATCGTCAGATCGAGCGGTGGGAATCTTCAAAACACGGCCGTTTCACCGTTTTATCGCCAATTGAAGGATAGTCAGAGAATATCCGGCAGGGAGGCGAATATCGGAAACGCCGGCACGCGGATCGCACGGACCGCACCCGGAGAAATTGCATTCAGTTTTTCCGGTTATGCGAATCCGCAGCGGCCGTTTCCGGGATATCAGGGCAGTTTTCAGCTTGGTCCGGTGCGGATCTCGGGTGACGGTGTTGTTCGCGCTAAAGACGGGAAGCTTATAAGGGGCGGATTTATTTCGCATAGCGACGATCTGCTTGCCGGCCGAAATCCGCGGCATCGAACAAACTGGCAGGTTGTCAAAGGATTGGGGGTAACCAGTAAGAGTGGAGTTACGGAATTAAGATTGATGGTTAGGGTAACGAGTTCGAACCAGCCGAGTGTTTGTCCGGTCGGCACAACGGGCGTAGTTACATTGACTGACGACAACCGAAGAATGAGTAACCGCCAGACAAGAGATTCGATAAAGACCGAAATGCCGAATCCCTCGAAAATTGCCGCCGATGGCGGAGCCGCATGCCGGACACATGTCCACGGGATGAACAATGTCAACTACACCTGGACCGATCCGAACTTTGGCGGCCCGGGCGGCGGGATCCGGGCAAACGTTAGCATCAAGGTCGAGGCCGAGAATATCGGACTTTGCAATATAGCCGGATCCTGGAGGCAAACAACAAAAGGAGTGAATACGACTACGTGGAAATTTACTCATCTTGGGACAAACCGGTACAGGGCTGTCGAACAAGGCGGCGGAAATGCTCGTGGAACAGCCGTTGTAAGAGGGCAACTCCTTCGTCTCGATGCCACAACCGGAAATCTTGCCGGTTATTACCAATGGACGCTAAATCCGAACTGCAGATTCGGCTCAGGGAAATTGGTTTTCACCCGCGGCAGAAAGGGAACTTATACCTCTTCTATTTCGCGGTTGGCTGTTACCCGCTAAAGAAGAGATTGCATAGAGTGTAGCGGGAATATAAGGAATCCGCTTCGGCGACGATGACGTGCCCCGTTCTTGGAAGCCTTTTATAAAACCGGAAAACGGCAAAGTTCAGAATCAGAAGTTTCCGTGAATCTTAAATTTAAAAAAATAAACGGCAGTTCGTGTTGAAAACTGCCGTTCTGCAAAATTGTGGTGGCGGGGGGGAGACTTGAACTCCCAACCTCGGGGTTATGAATCCCGCGCTCTAACCGGTTGAGCTACCCTGCCGCAACCTACGATTATAGGTTTCAGAAACAAAACGTCAAGCTAAAACCGGTCCAAAACGCCCTGAATTTACAGCGTCTCTAATTCTCGTTTTTAAGGTACTTTTCGGGCAGAGGATTATCCGCGCCTTCAGCCTGCCAGAAAATCGTTACTATCCACCAGCGTTTTCCGTCATTCATGAGCTGAAAACTGTTAATTCCGCGGATCTTTCCGGGATTGCCGTTTTGCGTGAATGTTCCTTCATAACTTGAAAAGGCCTGAACGATGTTTCCGAAAGTGTCCGTATGACGCGCAATCTCTTTTTCGGTAAAACCGTTATTCACAAGAAATGCACCCGAAGAATCGATGTAATCCTGGGGCGACATTGCTCTCGCTGCAAAAACGCCGGTTTGCTGGTTTTTTCCGGTCGGGATAAGACGAGCGCTCGGATGAAAAAGCGAATTGAATCTGTCCCAGTTTCGTTTGACACCGATACCGCCGGAGATAGAATCATACGTCGCTTTAATTATCGAATCGATCGACTCCACATCTTTAGGGTCGGCTTCATAGGTTTTCGGTTTTTCCTGCGCCGCTGTGATCAATACTGAAAATAAGACCGCGGCGAGTGTAAATAATAATTGTTTTTTCATAAGACTATCTCCATCAATTTCTTCCAAAATATGCCCGGGTTTCGGGTCTGACCCAGAAAATCAACAGCGGGAGTACCGCCGGAACAAAACAGCAGCTTGTCATTCCGATCGCCATCATTACAATGCCAACAATCCAGTTGTAAGATCTTCGCGGCAGAAATAAGGCCACAGCAAAAACGACCGCAAAAACTAAACCGATCACCAGATAAACCGAACCGGCTATGGTGTTTTCCGCCGAGCTGAACGAATCGGGATCGGGCGGGCTAAAGATCAAAACCGCGCCGAGTCCCAAGGTTAGCACGTAGATCGCCACCATTGCGCCGCAATAAACGCGGTACCAAAAGAACGTTTTTCTGCCTAGTTCGTTATCTTCGGGAATGCCGCTGCGGTCGCTTCCCGCAAACTGTCTCGCCTGAAACATCTGATCGACCGGAACCGATACCTGTGCCGTCGAAGGCAGTTCCGACAGCTGAGCCGCGCATCGGGCGCAGCTATCGGCCGATAAGAGATTTACAAGATCGCACTTCGGGCAGCGGATTCCATTCATAGATTTTTCGGTTAGATAAAGCTGAGATCACAAAATTCTATCATAAAGCGGTAAAACAAACTGATGAGTTTCGCTTCAAATCCAACTTAGAATAAAATGGCGCATACGTTTAATAATTACCGATCGATGTTAAGTCTCCTGAAAATCAAGAATGTCGCCCTGATCGATGAACTCTCGCTGGAATTCGGCGAGGGTCTGAATTTGCTGACGGGTGAAACAGGTTCCGGAAAATCGATAATAATCGACTCTCTCGGCGCGCTGACGGGGGAACGCGTTTCATCCGATCTGATCAAGGAAGGAGCGGAATCCGCAGAGATCGAAGGACTGTTTTTGCTTGAGACAAATGATGAATTGAGCCGGATTTTTAAGGAAAGCGGTATTGATATCGATGATGATAAGCAAACCGAACTGATCATTCGCCGTGACATTTCAGCAAACGGCAAGAACCGCGTTTTTGTAAATAATCAATTGGTGACGCAGAGTTTTCTGAAAACGATCGGCGGGTTTCTCGCGGACATCCACGGACAGGGAGAACAGGCGACCTTGTTTCAACCGGCAAATCACATCGAGATCCTCGATGAATTCGCCGGACTCGAAGATGACCGCAGAAAATGTGCGGACGCATTCCGGGCTTTTGAAAAAGCAAAGTCAGAACTCGAAGGACTAAAGGAAGATGAATCTCAAAAACTCCAGCTGGTTGATATTCTGAAATTTCAGGTTGAAGAAATTCGCCGGGTCAATATAGAGCCGGGCGAAGATGAAGCACTTGAAGAGGAGAAAAAACGCCAGAACAATGTCGAAAAACTTTCGGGTTTAAGCGGTGAATCTTACGAACTTCTTTACGAAAGCGAAGGATCGATCACGGCAAATCTTGAAAAAGTATCCAGAATGATCGCGGATCTTACAGAATTTGATTCGGGTTTTGCTGATTACACTGAAGGAATCGAATCTGCAAAAGCGGTCCTCGAAGATCTCGCGTTTTCACTCAGGGATTTTAATAGTTCGATCGAGTTTTCACCCGAAAGGCTTGAAGAGATCGAGAGCCGTTTAGCGGAGATCTCGCGGATCAAGCGAAAATACGGCGGATCGATCGAAACGGTACTCGCGCATTTAAGCGATGCCGAAAAAAGGCTTGAAAATATTGAAACGGCGGAAATTCGTGAAGCCGAACTCCGAAAGGAGCTTTTGAAAAAGCGCGAAGAGTTTATTTCGGCCGCCGGGGCGATCCATGAGAAACGCCGGGTATCGGCAAAGAAGTTTGAAAAAGAAGTAGAGAACAACCTCCGGTCTGTTGCACTTGAAAAAGCAGAGTTTGCCGTAAAGTTTGACGCGCCGGATGATCTCGGCAGCACGGAAAGCGAACGGTATTTTTCGGCGAAAGGGTTTGACCGGATCGAATTCTATTTTTCCGCAAATCCCGGGGAATCACCAAAACCGCTTGCAAAAGTGGCATCGGGAGGAGAAGCATCGCGCGTGATGCTGATCCTCAAGACATGCGCAAAGATCGCGTCGCTGGGGAAAACGGCAGTTTTTGACGAGGTCGATGCGGGTATCGGCGGACGCGTTGCGGAAGCTGTCGGAATAAAACTGAAAGAACTTTCAAAGACGCAGCAGGTTTTGTGCGTTACCCATCAGCCGCAGGTTGCAGCGCTGGCGGATCAGCATTTTACGGTCGAGAAAGAAATATCAGGAGCAAAAACTAAAGTTTTCGTAAGAGTGCTGACCGATGCCGAGAAAACCGAAGAGATCGCCCGAATGCTAGCCGGAGAAAATGTGACCGAGACGGCGCGAAAACATGCCGCGGAGCTTATCAGGGGGACAAAACAAAAAGGCACCGGAAACTAAAAGCGCTCTTCTCTTTGATCTCTCAGTTATCGTCTGTTCGGAAGTTCTTTTTGGGCGGCTAATATTCTGATCCCGAAATAGATGAGAGTTAGTAGATGAGAACTGATAGATTTAGTGTTCTCTTTTATACGAACGAAACATGACACCAATAATAGCCAGAGTTTTCCGCGGTGAAACGCTTGAATCTGTCCATCGTGGACATATTATCGTCCTTGATGGCGAAGGAAATACGGTCTTCAAAACAGGCCGGCCGGAAACGGTAACCTTCTGGCGTTCGGCTTCAAAGATCTTTCAGGCGATCCCGTTTATCACAAGCGGAGCCGCCGATGCGTTTAGTTTCGATGAGCGGGAGATCGCACTGGCCTGTGCGTCGCATTCTGGCGAAAGTTTTCACACAGAAACGGCTTTCGGCATGCTTGCGAAAGCCGGGCTTACGGAAAGCGATCTCGGATGCGGTTCGCATACTCCGTTTCACCATCCGACCGCCGAATCGCTGATCAGAAGCGGCGAAAAGCCAACCCAGCTTCATAACAATTGCTCCGGAAAACACTCAGCAATGCTTGCCTTTGCAAAACATATCGGCGCTGAGCTGCGGTCTTATTTGTCGCTCGACCACCCGGTCCAGCGGGCGATCATTGAGACAACCTCGCTCTTTTCAGGTGTCCCAAAGGAAGAGATCAGGACCGGAATTGACGGCTGTTCGGCACCCAATTTTGCGGTTCCGGTGTCAGCAATGGCAAAAGCATTTGCCAGACTCAATTTTCCCGAAGAGTTTGATTCAGCCGTCCGCGAATCCGGAATTGCAGACCGGGCAAAGCTTGAGGAAGCCTGCCGAAGGATCATCGCCGCCCAGATAAAATTTCCGGAATTTGTCGGCGGGAGCATCAGGCTCGATACAAAGATCATGCAGGCGCTTTCCGGAAAGATCATCTCTAAAGTCGGCGCCGAGGGAGTTTGGTGTGCGACGGTTTTACCGTCCGAAAAATGGAGCAGCGGACTTGGGATTGCGTTAAAAGTTGAAGACGGCGATGACGGAAGGGCCCGTCCGGCAGTTGCAATTGAATTGCTGAGACGTCTGGGGCTCATGAATGATGAGTCCGAACGGGCGCTGGGAGAGTTTTCGCCGATGGATTTGAAAAACCGAAAAGGAGTCGTGACGGGGAATGTCGTCGCGGATCTTTCAGAGGGCGAAAAGAGTTAAAGAAGCCCGGCACAACTGCTGCGTATTGGACAAGATCATTGTATTTCGGAAGCGGTGCGTCCGCGGCAGGCGGGCTGTCTGCGTCCCGGCTAAAAATTATGAGTAAATCAGCACAGCAAACAGAGCCGCCCAAACTGATAAAAATGGATTCGGGTGAGATCGAAAAGAATTCTCTCGCTGATCTTTTGGAGTTTTTTCTAAATTTTGACCAGCGCGTTGCGATCGTCCGGCATGTCCATGTCGAAGAACTTTTTCGCTGGAAACAGGAAGATGACCGGCAAAAAGGGATCGAGGCATATCCGTTTGAGAATGCCGAAGCGCGGTTTGCGATCGGGGTTTTTCAGGCGATCGCTGAAAATGATTCGGAAGAAAAACTCCGCCGCTGGATCAGCGACATACTTCTCGCACTCGGCGAAGCAAAGCAGAACAATGAGGATATTGCGAAAAGTTATAACCTTGAGCAAAGCAAATCACATATCGGGCAGGCCGAAAAATTGCCGTCAAATATCGAAAAGCGCCTTTATCTGACAAGCTGCTGGATCGAATCGCTGTGCACTGCGGAAGTACGTTTTCTTGGATGGGTTTATCAGGAGCTTTATGGAAAGCCTTTTGAGCCGATCACGGAGTGAGGGTTTAGGGTTCAAAGTCCAAAGTTCAGCGTTCAAAGTTCGAAGTCTAAAGCCCAAAGCCCAAAGTCCGAAGTTCAAAGCCCAAATCGCAAATCCCAATTCGATCTTACTCAAAAGTCCTGCACTGTCTTACATCACCCGATTGAAATCCTTTTGTATACCAGGAAACGCGGTCGCGTGCAGAACCATGCGTAAATGATTCGGGGACTACGTAGCCCTGAGCGCGCTTTTGGATCATATCGTCGCCGACCGCGGCTGCTGCCCGGATCGCTTCCTCAGCATCACCGGCTTCGAGCAATCCCTTTTTGTTTGCTGCCGCTGCCCAGATCCCGGCAAAACAATCCGCCTGAAGTTCGAGTGCAACCGACAATTTATTTCCCTCGATCTTGCTGCTTCTCGCCTGGGCACGCGTTACCTGATCCATCGTTCCGAGTTCGTTTTGAATATGATGTCCCACTTCATGCGCGATCACATAGGCCGCGGCAAAATCCCCCGGTGCGCGAAACTGCGTTTGCAGTTCCTTAAAAAAGGCGAAGTCGAGATAGACTTTCTTATCGCCGGGGCAATAAAAAGGCCCCATCGCCGCATCGGCATAACCGCATGCAGAAGATACCTGGCCGGTGAAAAGGACGAGTTTTGGCTCGGTGTATCTGAGATCGTTTTGTCTGAAGACATCGCGCCAAACGTCTTCGGTGCTTCCCAAAACCGCGCCGGCAAAACTCTTTAGCTGATCTTCGGTTTGGTTTCCGTTTCGAGGCTGATTCTGCGTCGGCTGGATCTCGGATGTCGGAGTTTGCCGGAGAAGATTGCTCGGATCTCCGCCGCAAAGATAAACCGCAACTACTAATATCAGCAGACCGATCCCGCCTCCGCCGACGGCGATCCCTTTTCCGCCCATCCGGCGTCTGTCTTCGATGTTCGTACTCTGTCTCTGATCTCTCCAGCGCATAGTGTGTTACCTGTTAAAATAATAGTATTGGGTGACGAAATTCTACCATTTTGTGTATTCAGACAGAAATTACTTCGATAATTATGAAGATCAGTGAATGGGAACAAAAGGGAAAACATCTTAATTTTAAGGGTTATCCGATATTCTTCATCAAGCAGGATGCTGAAAAAGAAGTACTTCTGTGCCTTCATGGCTTTCCGACCTCTTCTTTCGATTATCACAAGATCTGGGGGCAGTTGTCAGAACGGTTTTCACTGATCGCTTATGACATGATCGGCTACGGATTTTCGGAAAAACCGGCGGATCTTAATTACACAACTTTTCTCCAGGCGGATCTTCTTGAGGAACTTGTCAGTTTTTTGAAAGTCGAAAAACTGCATATTTTATCTCACGACTACGGCAACACGATCATTCAGGAACTCTTAGCACGGCGCGAAGAAGGGCACTTGAATTTTGAGATCGCATCGATCTTTATGATGAACGGCGCCCTTTTTCCCGAAACCCATCGCCCGATCCTGGCACAAAAGATCCTGATTAGTCCGGTCGGGTTTTTGTTTAACAGGCTTGCTACCGAGAATCGTCTCAAAAAAAGCCTCGCATCTGTATTCGGGAAAGAAACTCAGCCGACAAATGCTGAACTTGACGATTTCCTTGGGATCATCAAATCGGGCGGCGGGAAAAAGATCACGCACAAATTGATCAGATATATGAGCGAACGCGCGGTCTATCGCGACCGCTGGGTCGGCGCGCTAAAGCGCTTTGAAGGGAAGTTTCGGTTGATGATCGGAATGGACGATCCGGTTTCGGGCGCGCATCTTCTAAAAAGATTTCGTGAAGTTATGCCGGACAAAGAGTTTATAGAAATTCCCGGGGTCGGTCATTTTCCGCATTTCGAAGTACCCGATACAGCGCTTCGGCATTTTTTTGATTTTCATACCGACTGAGGATTCCGGCAATAGATGCCCGATTCCCGGTCTTTCCTGTGTTTCTCCCGGCCGCGATTATTTTTCGCCAGCGGCGTTTTGCCGGGGATTAAAAATCTTGACAGGCAAAGGCTAAAACCTTTAATATCAATAAATCCAGAACACAGGGTCTTCCAAAAGCTATTTGCAAAAGAGGATAATATGATTAAACTTGATATCGTTAACACCGTAGCTGATCGAACTGGAGTACCAAAACAGAAAGCCGAGCAAGTAGTCGATGCACTTTTTGATGCGATGAGAGATGCGCTTGCCGAAGGAAAGAGAATTGAATTACGCGGATTCGGGGTTTTTGTAGTTAAACCGAGAAAGCGCGGCATCGGCAGAAATCCCCGAACGGGAGAAGAAGTTCCGATTCCGGCAGGCAAGACGATTCGTTTCAAGCCGGGAAAAAATCTTCAGGCGAAAGCAATAAACTAGTTTGCCGAAAATCTGTTCTAAAAAGAGATCGTAGATCGCAAAACATTGTAGTATTAGATTTTGCGGCTTACGATTTTTTTAATTCCATTTTTCAGAATGTCAGATCTGAATTCCTATTTAAACCAACCAACATTTCGCCGGAGAGCGATGCGTCCTTCAAGACGGACCTGGATAAAACATTCTATCCTGCTGCTGATCACGGTCGTAACCTGTACCGTAGCGGGGATCATTTACCCGTTCGGACCTCTTTATTTTTTTGAAAGTATTGATTCCGGTACCTCGTTAAGCGCACTGGACGTCATTCTCTCGCTTCCGAATGAATACGGAAACCTGATAGTTGCGGCGTTTATGCTGCTTTACACGCAGCCTGTAATACTTCAATACGGGCTCAAGTTTTCGCTTTCTGTGCTTTTTATTCTTACGTGTCATGAGGCCGGACACTATATTGCGTGCCGTCTTTACGGCGTCGATGCAACGCTGCCTTATTTTCTTCCGACGCCGCCGCTTGTCGGTCCTGCGGGTACACTCGGTGCATTTATCAAGATCGTCTCTCCGATCCCCTCGCGGCGTGCGGTTTTTGATATCGGAGTCGCCGGTCCGATCGCGGGTTTTATTGCGCTGATACCGGTTGCCGTAATTGCCGTCGCAACAATGAAGAATGCTCCGCCTGTTCCGGCAAACTCCGGCGATCTGACAATAATTTTCGCAGATCCGCTGATGATGAGAATTCTTGCCTATTTTGCCGGGCTGGATCTGTCGATTCCGATCGAGTTTAATCCGTTTTATAACGCTGCCTGGATCGGGTTTCTCGTTACCGCGCTGAACCTGATCCCGTCCGGACAACTCGACGGCGGACACGCGATCTATGCTGCGCTTGGTAAGCGGGTCCATTACTGGACGGGAAGGGTCGCGTTTGTCCTGATGGCGTTATTGTCAGTTTCGGGACTGTATTTTTTTGGGAGTCCGAGCGGGTTCTTGTTTGCAGTGATCCTGGCGATCATGATGCGTATCAAGCATCCGGAGCCATTTGATCAGACCCCGCTTGACGGAAAAAGAAAGGTGATCGCGGTTTTGACCCTTCTGATTTTTATTCTTTGCTTTATGCCATTTCCGATCCAGCTGAAATAGGGTCTAAACTTCAGCCTGCCGCGGAAGCATTCCTTTTACTTCTTTTACGATCTTTTGAACATCTTCATGATCTTCAAGCGAGATCATAAAAAAGTCGTAGCTCGTCTTAAAACAAACCATTCCGTTTCCAAAGAACCAGACTCCTTCAAGCATCGGATTTCCGCCGATCAGCCAGCTTAGCGGTGCGCCGGTGATCGTTTTCGGGTTAAAGATGTTGGTCATCATCACCGCACCAGATGCGAAGGAGAAGGCTCCTAAAAGAGGTGCGCCAACGTATCTTGCGATCTTGCGTTCAAATTGCACGCGTTCCGCTTCAGCCTTCGAGAGGTTTCCCTTGAGGATGAGATTTTCCTGATCCTTAATATGTTCGGTGAAAAGCCTGCTTGCCTTTTGAACCGACCAGGCGGGAAGTGCAGAATTGAAAAGCCAATGAGAACTTAACCCCGTAAACACAACTCCAAGACCGGCTCCGACCGCCACTGAAGCTCCCGTCGCTGCCGCCTGAAGAGGCTTTTCAGTAACCCAATCCGAAGTCTGGCGAAGCGTATTTACGGTAGCGTTTACGGTTCTGGTCCAGCTTGCACCGAGTCCGAGAGCTTTGGTAACGCTGTTTGCCGTTGCTTCAACAGACCTTCGCGTCTGTCCGAAGACGTCACCCGCCTTTTCGCTGGCGACGCCGAAAAACTCCCCCGCCTTTTTGCCGGCGGTTTTTAGAACATCTTCCGCACTTGTCGCAGCGGTCTCAAAAACATCGCCGGCATTTTCACTCGCGTCTTCTGCAACCTCTCTTACCGTTCCGCCGGCTTCCCAGGCTTTCTTCGCTGTTTTCTTAGCAGTGTCTTCAACGGTTTCATAAACGTCTTCGGCGGTTTCATACGCATCATCGGCAACTTCCACGGCTTTTTTACCGACCGACGTCTTTTCCGCTTCGGTCCTGATCTTGCCAACTCCGGCTTTTACCGATTCCGCACCTTTTTTTGCAGTTTCTTTAGCGACCTTTACACCTTCGTCAAGCTTTTCCGATAAACCGAGCTGTCCGTCGATCTCGTCAAATTTCTCTTTTGCTTCGCGCTGCCATTTTTCGAATTGCTTTTTGTAATCGCTCATTTTCTGTTAAATCCTCTTAAAATTCTCTGAAACTGTCTTACGCATCATTCGCGCCCTTTGTTCAATACGCTGAAAATACGGCTTATAACCTTTATGATTACACCAATAAGTAAAACAATCAACCGTTTTTTTGGCGAACCAAATCATTTTTTATCTCCAAAAATCTATGGTAGTCTTTCTTCTCAAAGGATTTTGTGATGAAAGTAAAGTGCCCGTATTGCAGGAAAGAAACCGAGTTTACCGGGAATGAATTTCGCCCGTTTTGCTCGGAAAGATGTAAGCTTCTCGATTTCGGAGACTGGGCCGACGGGAATTATTCGCTGCCGGCCGAAACTTCCTCGCTTTCCGAAGAAGATATCGATCAGCTAGAGAGATCTCTCAAAAACAAGGAACTGAACTGATTTATGGTTATTGCCGCAATAATTTTTGTTCTGATAATGCTCGCCGTGGCATATATTACGTTTCGGATCCTGAAAAAGACCGTAAAACTGGCGATTCGCGCGCTGGTCGTTTTAATCATCCTCGCCGTCGCAGCCGCGGGAGGTTTTGCCCTTTGGAATATGAATTCCGGTGCACCCGCCAAGACGGCGCGCACCAAAAAGTCCCGATAATGGATCTCATCAATGCCTCTCAGGATCAAACGTTACTTCAGACGATATAAGAATCTGTCGGGAAATGTCCTCGCACTCAGTCTGGTCAGTCTGTTAAACGACACTTCAAGCGAGATCATTTATCCGCTTCTTCCCGCATTTCTCGCGCTGACGCTTGGCGCAACACCATTCGCAATCGGATTGATCGAAGGTTTTGCCGAGTCCGTGGCGAGTCTTCTTAAGCTCTTTTCGGGTTATCTCAGCGACAAGTTTGACAAAAGAAAACTCCCGGTTTTTGCGGGTTATTCGCTGGCAAGCATCGTCAGACCGATGCTCGCATTTGTAACCAGCTGGCAGCAGGTGCTTTTTGTCCGTTTAGCGGATCGCGTTGGAAAGGGAATCCGCACCGCACCGCGCGACGCATTGCTTGCGGCAAGCGTTGAAGATGAGAAACGCGGACTTGCTTTCGGGTTTAACCGCGCAGCAGATCATCTCGGTGCGGTGATCGGACCGGTTGTCGCATCGATACTTTTGTATTTCCTGGCGAACGACCCGTATCAGCCTAACGCGGAAGATTATCGCGAGGTTTTTCTCTTTGCTTCGATCCCGATCGTGATCGGGCTTTTTGTGATCATCTTCTTTGTCAGAGAAGAGAACATCATTGCTGAAAATCTTCCGAGGCAGGCTCCGCTAAAGCTTTCGCTCAAGGAGTTTGACGGCAATTTTAAGCGCTTTCTTTTGATCATCGCGCTCTTTACGCTTTCAAATTCGACAGACGCGTTTCTCATATTAAAAGCTCAGGAAGCCGGGATACCTCTTCCGCTACTGCCGCTTTTGTGGATGGCGCTGCATATTTCAAAAGTCGTCAGTTCGCTTGTTTTCGGGGATCTTTCGGACAGGGTCGGCCGTCGAAAACTCATTTTCGCGGGCTGGATCCTTTACGCACTCGTTTACTGCGGTTTTGCATTTGTCTCAAATGCCTGGCAGGCTCTTGGGCTGTTCCTCGCATACGGTGTGTTTTTCGGTTTGACGGAAGGAGCGGAAAAAGCCCTTGTGGCTGATCTTGTGCCTGAAGAAAAACGCGGCACTGCTTATGGATTTTATGCGCTGGCTTTTGGAATAACGGTTTTTCCTGCGTCGCTGCTTTTTGGTTTGTTATGGACTGAGATCGGTTCGGTCGTCGCGTTCCTGGTCAGCGCGTTTATCTCGCTTTGCGCAGCATTCCTGCTGCTGACCGTAAAGAATCCGAAATTCAGCTAATTCGTTGTTTGATCAGGTGTGTTATCGATCAGCAGTTTTCTTTTTGCGGAAACCCGCAGTCCGGCACGTCTTGATGACACTTCAACGTTCCGGATCTCGCCGTCGGGAGATTCGCTCAAAGGCCGTTTTGGTGTGTAAGTTACGACATAATTTGAATCGATGATCTTTCCGATAAGCTTTGCCTTTTCTGTCATCTCGTCCTTTGTCTGCGGGAGAATATACATTCCGCTCGTGTTTTCCGAAAGCGCGAGAAGAAAGTCCGAACTTTCATCCAGATCCTGCTTTCTTTTTTTCATAACGCGGAGAAATTCCTTATCGGTATTGATCGTCAGAATTTTTGTTGCTCTCGCCGTTTCTCTCACGCCGTTTGGTAAACCGGCGATAACTTCATCAGGCAGAGGATTCGGATGCGGTTTTGCGCCGGTACTTTTTGTTTTTGGTTCAACTTTCGCGGCCTCAAGAAGTGTATAGCTGATCACATGGACGTTGATATTTGTCGTCATCAAGCGGCGCATTTCTTCGGTTCTTCTGTCCGCCCGGTCAAATGAATCGGTACCGTCGGTGATAAGCACGAGATGCCGATTCTCATTTTCGGATTTACGAAGAAATTCGGTGGCAAGATTGAGCGCATCGACAAAAACGGATCTCCTGCCAAAATTCAGATCCTTTTTCAGAACGCTCAGCGTCTGATCCTTATCGGTTGTCCACTCCAAAAGGATCTTCGGTTTATCATTGTATTCAAGAAGAGCAACCGAATCTTCTCCAGAGAGCGATGCGACAAGCGACATCGCCGTTTCACGGGTTTGCTGAAGACTTTTGACATTGCGCATTTCGCCGCCGGTATCGAGAACGATCAAAATACTCGCCGGCAGTCTTCTGATACTGCTTGCCTGGTGGATCCTGCCGTCTTCAAGGATCACAAGATCATCTGCTTTTACCTCGGAAACAAAATCGCCGTAAGTATCAAATGCCGAAACATTCAATTTGATCTCTTCGGTATAAATCGTTTCCGGGGTGTCATCAACAACCGGCGCCGGCGTTGGTGTCTGAGCAAATAATGCCGGCGCCAAGGCTGACAAAGCGACAAATAAAACAAGGAACGGTCCGGTTTTTTTCAAGAACATAATCAGTTTATAAATGCTGGTTTTTACGGCTTTGATGTTCAACCCGGACAATAATTTGCTTTTATGCTCAAAATACCTAGAGTTTCGGATGCTTGTGAACAAATGCAACCAGATTTCCGACATACTCAGAAAACGTCGGGCATTTCACGCCGTGAGCGGAAAGCAGTTTGTCGGCAACCGCGGTATCGTAGGTTTGCGGAATAAAGAAATACGGTACCCCCGAATGCGGAAGACCCGTAAGCGGCGGCGAGATCGGGGAATTTAAGAATGTTTCCACAAGTTTCGGAGGCGGTGTAATTACTGATTTCTTATGCGTGATCGCTTCTGCGATCAGGTCACAGATCTCTTCGGTGGTCAGCGGGTTGGGGTCGGCAAGCGCAATTGTCTTGCCGGCGGCTTTTTCATCCTTTGCGAGTGCGGTCATCGCGTCGATCACGAAATCAACGGGAACGAGGTTTAGTCTGACGTCTTTGTTGCCGACGTTTACAAGCCTGAACACTTCGGGAAACTTCATCAAAAATGTTATTACATAGTAGATACCATCATATTTTGCCGTCTCTCCGGTGATCGAATCTCCGCACACAACGGACGGCCGGTATATCGTCACAGGAAATTCGCTTTTCAGTTCCTCGACACTCACTTCGGCATAGTGTTTTGTTTCTTCATAGTAGTTGCGAAATCCCGCTTTGTGGGTAAGTTCGTTCTCATAGATCCGATCATCACGCTTTCCGGCGACATAACAGGTTGAAACATAATTATACCGGTGAAGATTCCTGACGCGTTTTACGAGATCGTTGATATTCTTTGTGCCGTCAACATTGACCCTATAAGCCAAATCCTTCTCTACGTTCAGATCGTAAACCGCGGCGAGGTGATAGACGTCGGTTGTTTCGCGAATAACTACATCAAGATCAGTCGCTGACATCCCGAGATCCGGCTTTGTAATGTCGCCTTCGATAAGTGCGAAGTTCTTTAGCGGTGTTTTTGTTTTTTCGGCGATCCGCTGCACATCCTTCATCGCCTTTTCAAGAAAGCTGCTTTGTACCAGCAGAAAGAATTGTGTATCGGGAGTGGAGAGCCGCTCGACAAGCCGGCCGGCAATAAAACCGGGAAAACCGGTGATAAATATAGTCTCGTTATAATTCATAATCAGATCTTCAAAACAGCTTCCGGAACCGATATTCTGGTGCCGCGCCGATTACCTTCCGGTCTTATTCGCCAAAGGCAGCATGGAAAAATTTCCTGATACTTCCTTCGCCCGAGCGAATTTCTATCTCAATTACCTTTCCTGTATTTACCGGCGCGACCGCTCCGATCTCACCCGCAGCGATCTTATCAACCCAATCCTCTCCGTACAGCTGCGGAAGATCGTCGTTGACGATATCCCGGAGATTGTCCAGCCAAAGCTGAGCGGGCAGCTTGAGCCAGTAAAAAGTGTTGCCGGAATTCTCAGAGCTCAATTTAACCGTTTCCAGACCCGAGATCGCGGTTCCGTTTAAAAGTATTTCCGGTGTTTCGTTTTCGGAGCCCTGCAGTGCGATCATCAGGTAAAGATCTCCCGACGGATTCCATTCTGCTCCGTTCGGACCGCCCGCACTGCGGCTGAAAATATCGGCCCCGGTTTGGTTTTCATCTGCGGCACGAGTCTTGGCGCGGATCCATTCTTCTATCAAAACCTCGGAATCATCAGAAGTCTTGTCGTCAAGCGAATAGAAAAGCGAGGATCGGACCGGAGCACTTTCCCGAACCTCGTCATCCGGTGATTCCACGGTCTCGTTGTTGTCCGAAGCAGCAACTGACGGCGCGGCAGAAAGATAAAGAACCGGAACGTCGTGATCCGAAATTCTTTCCGGACGATCCGGGTCGTTGGCATAGATCTTCGGAAAATCAGCATTGAGACGCGCATAGCCGAATTTTGCCGATGCGGCCCGGGCCCTCGAATTGACCAAAATGTGATCGAGCACCTGAGCTGAACCTCCGAAAATATATGAATAACGATTTTCAGGAGTCGTTAGCTCGACAAGAGAAAGCAGGCCGGTTTGGTATTCCGTCTCCGTCGGAGAAAGCACATTTTTATCAGGGGTTCCCTTCAGCGTTCCGATCAGATCGTTGTAGCCGTCGTTAAACTGAAAACTGTTGAAGTCGCCAATCAGGATAAGTCTTTCGTCCGGATATTCAGCTTCGCGTTCGCTGACGAATTTTGCCAAAAATTCAGACTGCATCCGTTTTTTATCCTGAACGCGTTTTTCTTCGATCCCGCTGTAGGATTTGAAGTGGTTTACGATAACCGTAAACTTAAAACTCTTTTCAGGATCATCACTTGCAGCTTCAAACTCCGCCAGAAGCGGCGGACGGGAAAATAACGCTTCGCCCGGCAAAGCCTCCGGATGTTCGAGTTTTAGATCTTTTGCCAGTTGTGCAAAATTCAAGACCTTTATTTTCGATGCCTTGACCAAATAACCAACGTCGATTCCCCGCGGATCGTTTCCCTCAGCTAAGATCACGTCATATTTCGGGTCAATCCCGCTGGCGGCAAGCGCATCGCTGTTGATGCTGTCGGCCAGTTTCTCGAGAACGGCGGCATTTTCTACTTCGATAACACCCAGGACGTCCGGCAGCGAAAGCGCGTTACGGATCGCCAGAGAGGCTTTTTTCAAACGCCTTTCAAAATTCGCCGGCGTGAGTTTGGCTTCCGGTTCGGCAAGGATCGAGTTTTCCTCGTCGTCAAAGAAATTCTCCAGGTTAAAAGCCGCGATCAAGATCTCGTTTTCTGCTGCAGGCCCTGCCGGAATAAACGTCCGGTTATCGGCAACCACAGTCTCGGCGTCGCGGTCGATTAGAAGCGTATAGACGCTTGAGCTGTAATCGAGAATGCCGACAATCTTGCTGACCGATGCTCCCGATGTTGCATCGATAACTGCTCCTCCAAGCGATTTACTGTCAATACGGATCAATTCCGGGTTCATGTCGAAAACCGAAAGCGTATCAGGTAAACCGTCTGCTGCGGCTTTTGCCGCATCGATACCCGGCTCACGAAACGGGCGCGCCGTACCGGACAAAACACCGTAAAAAACTCCGTCAGAAATTATCCGGTCTTCATCGGCATTGAAAAAACCTCCGGTCGGCGATACGACCATCAGTTCGTCGATCTGCAACCGCATTCCTTCATAACGCTCGAGCTGATCGCGCGCGCCTTCCGGGTCAAGCGATGCCGGTGTTAGCAACACTGGAGCCGGCAGCGGATACTCGGTTTCGATAACGGTTATTTCCGGGTTTGTGATCTCTGTCAGAAAAAGTGAATAGGCGTCATTTTCGCGCCGGTATTCGGTTACGGTTCCTTTGACGCTGACAAAACTGCCCCGTAAGATCTCAACGGACGGAGGCCCCGGAGTAAGTACAAAAATTCCTTCCGAAGTAGCCGGATTATCGTCAACTTTGTCGTCAGGGGTTTGGATATAAAAACCCCGTCTTCCGATCGCCGTAACGACGCCTTCAACCGTTACTTCGATATCGGCATAAGGTGAAACATTTCCGCTGCCCTGCACTTCGCTGATCGGGAGCGCATTCTGGGCATACTGAGGGAATATGAAGACTGACGCCGACAGTAACAATGCTGCAAGAACGTTTTTCATATTGATTCCTTCAATAATGCCATAAGATGCGGGATTTCCGTATTGCCGCGCATATTCCCCAAAAGCGGTAAATTATAGTTTGCCAAACAGCATCAGCACGCCGATCGCGATAAAAGCAAAGGCTACGATCCGCTGAAGCCATTCTGTCGGGATATATTCTCCGAGCACGGAACCAAAAACCACACCGAGCAGCGTGACCAATATCAGCGCCAGCGAAGCCCCGAGAAAAACCGAAACCGCTGCTTTGGATTTCGATGTCATCGTGATCACGGCAAGTTGAGTCTTATCGCCGAGTTCCGCCAAAAACAGCGTTACAAAAGCCGACCAAAAAATTTTCCATTCCATGAAAAAAAGTCTACGACGCAGATTTTTGATTGGCAACTGCCGGACGGGGGATGATCTTGCGGGTGTTTTGTAATGCGGTCTTAACGCGAAATGATCCGCCTGATCTGAGGCGTGATCGCGAATCTTTCGTAAACTGAAGCTCTTTTATTTAAGAGAACCTGAAGTCTTTGAGACGTGAGTTTGTAGATCTCTGAATATTTGCCGCTTTTTGAAAGTTTGAGAAGAATCCTGCGCAGCGCTTCTGCCACGCCGCTGATAAAGATCTTTGCACTTGTCTGTTTTCGCATCCGGATCCTGCCTTTCGAATAGCTGAATATTTCTGCGGGAGGGTTGAGAAAAGGATAGTCGCCGGCGATCTCGGTGCAGATCTTGCGGAATTCGATACTAAAATTCAGGTTGGCAGCGGCAAGCGAACGATCGACGACTGTGAGGAGTTCGACCGTCAGTTTCATCAGCGTTTGCCAGTCTTCAGGCGAAGATAACTCCTGCTGCGCCCTTGCCTCGACCTTGTTTGTCAGATTGAACGGAAAATCCGGAAGACTCGTAGTCCTTTTCGCCGCGCGTGCGGGATCCGTCTTTTGAATCTTCAGCTTTGTATTCTGAACATTTGCGCCGTGGTTCGGTTTTCCCGGCCGCTTCGGAGCACCGTTTGTGTGCGGAGATACCGGACGGACAGCAGGCAGCGGTTCAGATGGTTTTGGAATGATCGTTTCTGCGGGTTTTGAAGCGGCAGAAACCGCAGGAACAGGTTTTGGACTTTCGGCTATCCGGCCCGCGTTTCCGTTTGCTGCGCCCACCGCGGAAACTGCCTGAAATACATTTATCGATCCGCCGGGTTCGCGCGCCCGGATGAGCAGCCGCTGAAGTGCTTCCTCGCCGTCAGAAACCCGACCGGAGATCTCGTCGTGTTCGTGGACAGCGATCGTGTTGTCGCCGCGAAGAGTAATTTCGGCGCGATAGCCATTTAGCTGGATCTTGACGCTCCCCGAAAACTGTCTCCTGCGCAGATACTTGATCAGCGCAGAAAGATTAACAAATGATGTGTCTAAATTTTTGTGGATCGACCGGTCTTCCATTAAAACGATAATACCCGAGCTTTTAAGAGTGCTCTTCAAGTACAGATCTCAATACAAGTTGTATCGGGAGTTCAAACGAGTTCCGCCTGATAAAAAATGTTAATATCGATCAAATTCCATTGCAATTCCCGTATTTTTATATAAAATTCGCGTAAAAGCGCTTTCTCCAAAATTCTTTCTTCCTAAGAAGTTAACGAAAAACCGTAAACTGACAAGAAAACACTATGAGCAATCTATTCCGCAAGAAGTCTATCGAACAAATTAAAAAAGATGCTGCCGCGGGAATGCTGGCGCACGATTTCAGCGAACTTCCGGCAGGCGATGACGGCAATGTCCATCTCACGCGTACGCTCGGGTTATTCGATCTGACGATGCTTGGAATTGCGGCGATCATCGGAGCCGGGATCTTTGCGATGGTCGGAAAAGCTTCATATGAAGGCGGTCCGGCGGTGATATTTTTGTTTGTTATATCGGCGATCGCCTGCGGGTTTGCGGCGCTCTGTTATGCGGAATTTGCATCCAGAATTCCAATTGCGGGTTCGGCATATACATATTCTTATGCCTCGATGGGGGAACTCATCGCCTGGATCATCGGCTGGGATCTGATCGTTGAATATGCGATCGGGAATATCGCGGTTGCGATCTCCTGGTCGGATTATTTTACGGGACTTCTAAAAGGCTATGGAATAAACATTCCGCTTCATTTTACGATGGACTTCCTGACCGCCAGCCGCGGTTTTGAGGCGGTAAATAAAGCAATTGCAGACGGCACCGCGATGGAGGCGATCACAAAGGGCTGCGACGCCGCTGATGCAGCGATAAATTGTGCGACCGTCGATGCTTATTCTGCCTGGGCAAATGCTCCGCTGCTTGGAAGTATTCCGGTCGTCATGGATCTGCCGGCGCTTCTTATCACCGCGATAATGACGACGCTCGTGTATATCGGCATTCGCGAATCAAAACTGACGGCCAATGTAATGACGGTCTTAAAGATCGGGATCATTCTGCTCGTGATCTTTTTAGGGTTTACGTATGTAAATCCGGACAATTGGTCGCCGTTTGCGCCAAACGGTGCATCGGGTGTACTTAAAGGCGTTTCGGCGGTCTTCTTTGCGTATATCGGATTTGACGCACTGGCGACAACCGCCGAGGAAGCGAAGAATCCGAGCCGGGATCTTCCGCGGGCGATGATCCTTTCGCTTGTCATCTGTACGGTGTTGTATATTTCGCTTGCACTTGTCATTACCGGAATGGTTTCTTATACGCAGCTCAACGTCGGTGATCCGCTTGCATTCGTGTTCGGTCCTGAAGGCGCAAATCTTCCGTGGGTTGCCGGGATCATCGCGGTTAGCGCCGTGATCGCACTCGGAACCGTATTTCTCGTTTTCCAGATCGGTCAGCCGAGACTCTGGATGGCGATGAGCCGCGACGGACTTCTGCCGAAGATCTTTTCTTCGATCCATCCGAAATTCCATACTCCGTGGTTTGCGACGATCATTACAGGTCTTGTCGTCGCGATCCCCGCGCTGTTTATGAACCTGACGGAGGTGACGGATCTGGCAAGTATCGGAACGCTCTTTGCGTTTGTTGTCGTTTGTGCAGGCGTTCTGTTTAAG
Organism: Pyrinomonadaceae bacterium; assembly: GCA_041394785.1. Taxonomy (GTDB): domain Bacteria; phylum Acidobacteriota; class Blastocatellia; order Pyrinomonadales; family Pyrinomonadaceae; genus Aridibacter. The sequence goes on from JAWKHO010000002.1 coordinate 190,997, forward strand.
GAAAAAGAATTCCGCGGACAGACACGCTACGTTCCTTATGTAAACGCGCAGTTTATCCTGCCGGTAATATTGGCGGTTGTTATTTATGTGCTTTACTACTTCAATCCGAATATGTTCACCGATTTCTTTACCATAACGCCGGCCGAGGGAGAATCATGGTTTGGAGCTTTCTCGCACAAGATCCCGATGATCGCGTTTGTACTTTTAACCGGTGAGATGCTCTGGCTGGCGTTCATCAAGAAGCTATCACTTATTCCGATACTCGGTCTTCTTCTGTGTACTTACTTGATGACCGAACTTGGCGTAACAAACTGGATGCGTTTCAGTATCTGGCTGCTTGCCGGTCTGGTGATCTACTTCCTTTACGGTAGGAAGAACAGTAATTTGAACCGGATCGAAGAGTAATCTACGGCCATTTATTTCCCGCGCGGCGTGACCGAAGATCAACGGTCACGCCGCAGTTTTTTTGTTTACAAAACTTTACTTTTTTTCTTCGGCTAAACGGGTAGAATCGGCGTCAAAGTAGCTGATTTCATATTCATAATCTAGGAGAAACATTCGATGAGAAAAAGTCTTTTTCTGACGGCGGGCATCCTGCTGTTTTTAGGTGCGATGTCCGTTTCGGCACAGAGCATTTCAAATTATTCCGGTGACTGGAAACTCGATACCGCGAAAAGCGAACTCGGCGAACGGGCGCGGATCAAATCGATGACGATGAACGTATCGCAAACCGATAAAGAGCTTACCTATGAGCGAAAAGCAGAGCGCGAAGCTCCGCCCGAAGGCGGCGGCGGACGCGGAATGGGCGGAGGGCGAGGCCCCGGCGGCGGAGAACCGGGCGCGATGACATTCAGCCTCGACGGCAAGGAAACAAAAGCCGAGATGCCTCGCGGCGAGGCAAAGCTGAAGGCAAAGACTGAAAACGGAAAGCTTAAACTCACTACCGAACGGAGTTTTGAGGGTCCGATGGGTTCTATTTCGCTGACGACCGTTGAAATATGGGAATTGTCGTCTGACGGAAATACCCTGACAGTTTCGAGCGAGACCAAAACCCCGCGGGGAGATCAGAAGCAGAAACTGGTTTTCACAAAAGGATAGGGTTTGGATTATCCCTGATATTTCAGGTGTCTGTTAAATATAGCGTCATCGTCTGGTTTCTGTCGCCGCAGTTTGTTGCCGCGTTTTGTGCAGAAAAGGCGTGTTTGAGAGCGGGACGCTCTCATGACAGCCGTCGGGACGACGGCGCTACGTTTTTCAGGCTCCTGCTTTTTTATTTGTCTATTTAACATTCCGTTACTCCCCGCGTAGAATCTCATATTTACATATGAGTCATTTAAATATCATCGGCGGCGGACTTGCCGGAGCAGAGGCCGCATGGCAGGCCGCGGAAATGGGAGTAAATGTAAAGCTTTTTGAAATGCGTCCCGTCAGGCAAACTCCTGCGCACCGAACGGAAAAACTCGCGGAGATCGTCTGTTCGAATTCTCTTAAAACCGATCAGCCCGGTTCCGCACCATATCTGTTAAAAGAAGAACTCCGCCGCGGCAGATCGCTCATTATGGGAGCAGCGGAAGCAAACAAGATCCCCGCCGGTGCGGCACTTGCCGTCGACCGCGGGAATTTTTCTGAGTATATAACTGCGAAGATAGAGAAGCATCCGAATATCGCGATCGTTCGTGAGGAAGTTACCGAAATTCCGTATGACGAGATCACCGTTATCTGTACGGGGCCCTTGACAAGCGATGCGCTGACAAAAGACGTGATGAAGCTGACGGGCGATGATCAGCTTTATTTTTATGACGCCATCGCACCGATCGTCGCTGCAGATTCGATAAATATGGACATCGCCTTCAAAGCCGCGCGTTACGGCCGGGGCGGGGACGATTACATAAATTGCCCGTTTACAAAAGAAGAGTACGAAACTTTTTACAACGAACTGATCGATGCGAAATCAGTTCCGCTAAAAAGATTTGAGGAAACACATTGGTTTGAAGCCTGTCTCCCGCTTGAAGAAACCGCGCGTCGCGGTGTCGATACATTGCGGTTTGCCTGTATGAAGCCGGTCGGGCTGCCCGATCCGAAAACCGGGAGGGAACCTTATGCCGCCGTCCAGCTCCGGCAGGAGAACCAAATGGCCGACGCGTATTCGCTGGTCGGTTTTCAGAATCATTTGAGATATCCGGAACAGAAAAGGATCCTCCGGCTGATTCCCGGGCTCGAAAATGCCGAAATACTGCAGTACGGACAGATCCACCGGAATACATTTATCAATTCGCCGAAAGTGTTAAATGATTCGCTCCAGGTTGAAAAGCATCCGAAACTTTTTTTTGCGGGTCAGATCACCGGAGTCGAAGGATATCTCGAATCGGTCGGAACCGGCTGGCTTGCCGGAATAAATGCCGCGCGGCTCCTCAGCGGCGATGAACTTATCGAAGCGCCGCGAAAATCAGCGATCGGATCATTATGCAGATATGTCGCAAATGCCGAAACAAAGAATTTTCAGCCCGTAAACATTACCTTCGGTCTGCTCGAACTCCTTCCTCCTGAACTGAGAAGGAAATACCGCAATAAGCGCGAAAGACATGCGTTTCAGGTGGAGTTGGCGCTAAAAGACTGGGATGAATGGTTGGCAAGTCTGTAGAGAATGGAATCCCGATCGATCTCAGGCGCAGAATCTCTCCGACAAGAAATTCACTGACGTTCGGTTTGAAGACAATTCCCGCTTTTGAATTTTCGAACTATCGGGAATCGGCTGTGCATGTTTCAAGAACGATTTTGCGAAACCATCGATGTGCCTGATCAGCGTCGAACCTCGGATGCCAGATCAAAGAAATATTGAACTCCGGTACGCGGAGCGGAAGCTTAAAGGTAAACATTTCAGAGCGCAAATTGAGCGTATGCTTTTCGGGGACGCAGACAACAAATTCTGTGGAGCGGGCAAGCGTGAGTGCTGCTGAAAACCCGTCGACCGCTGCAACGACCTTTCTCTCAAAACCCAGCTTTTGAAGTTCCCGGTCTACAGGACCGATCCCGCCCGGCCTTCTTGAGACGCTGATATGTCTTTCATCTGCAAACCGGGAAAGTGTGATCTTTCCGGACGACAGCGCGTGGTCCTTGCGGACGGCGCCAACAAATCGGTCCCTGAATAGCTTCTTTACCCTTAATTCGGGGCTGGTATTTTTCCCAACGACGCCGGTTTCGAGATCTATCAGACCCTCACGGATCATACGGTTATCCTTTTCGGTCTTCCGAACAAAACGAACCTGCACTCCCGGTGCTTCCTTATTGACCCGTGAGATGATCTCCGGTCCGAAGTTTTCGGCAAATCCGTCGCTCGTTCTGAAAGTGAAAGTACGGGAGATCGCTTCGGCGTCGATCTTTCCTGTCGGACGCAGGACAGATTCCCCGTCCAGGATCAACCGGCTGACCTGCTCACGGATCTCAAGCGCCCGCGGTGTAGCGACAAGTCCTCGTCCTGCTCTTACCAGAAGCGGATCACCCGTTGTGTCGCGAAGACGCGCCAGAGTTCTGCTCATTGCCGATGGACTAAGCCGGAGCCGTCTTGCTGCGGCAGCCACGCTCTCTTCTTCGAGCAGCACGTCGAGAGCAAACAGCAGATTGAGATCCGGTTTTGACATAATGGCGATTGTATTTGATATATGGCGTCAGACGCAATAATAGAGTGTAAATTTTGTGTCTTCCGCTATGCCAAAATCCGCAATACAATCTCACCCATGATAAAAACAACTACAAATAAACCGGGCGCTGCGGGGATTCGGGAAGAAACTTCATCACGTTCAGTCAGTTTCGCGATCGTCAGTCTTTCACTTTCAATGCTTATGCCGTCGCTCGATACGAGTATCGCAAATATTGCACTCCCGACAATCGCAAACGCGCTGAACACAACATTTGAGGGTGTTCAGTGGATAATTCTCGCCTATTTGCTCGTGATTACGACTCTCATTGTTATCGCCGGACGGTTAGGCGATATTACGGGCAGAAGACGGCTGCTGCTGTCGGGTATCGCGATTTTTACTGCTGCGTCATTTCTCTGCGGAATTGCTCCGAATATTTCACTTTTGATCGCGGCAAGAGCGATGCAGGGCGCCGGTGCGGCGATAATGATCGCGCTCACGTTGGCCGTTGCCGGTGACACCGTTAAGAACAGGAAGATCGGCAGCGCTATGGGATTGCTCGGTTCGATGTCGGCGATCGGTACGACCTTCGGACCAGCGCTCGGAGGTCTGTTAATGACATTATTTTCATGGCGCTCCTTGTTTCTGATCAATGTTCCGATCGGATTCCTGAATTTCTTTCTGGCAAAGAAATACTTGCCCGAAGACCGCCGCGGGGCTGCGAAAGACGTCCTTTCGGGTCTTGATCTTCCCGGTACCGCGATCTTCGCTCTAACAGTCGCATCGTATGCACTGGCTGTGACGAGGACCAAAGAATCCGGTTCTCTAAAAGTGATCCTGCTCTTGGCGGCAGTCGGCGGATTTATATCGTTCATATATTACGAACGGCGGGCCAAAGCACCATTGATCGAGCTCAAGGTATTCCGTGATCCGGCGATCTCGGCCGGGTTGACGGCAAATTCGCTGGTTTCAGCGGTGATGATGTCCACGCTTGTTATCGGGCCGTTTTACCTCTCAAAAGGCCTCGGGCTCAATACTGCCGCTGTCGGAGTCTTGCTTTCGGTCGGCCCTCTTTTCGCCGCAATCGGCGGAATACCTGCCGGACTGATCGCAGACCGTTTTGATCCGGCGCGGATCACGATGATCGGCCTTGCCGGGATTCTTACGGGTTCCGCACTTCTTGCCGTGCTGCCGGTCAGTTTTGGAGCCGCCGGCTATGTTGCAGCAATTGTCGTTATTACAACGAGTTACGCGGTCTTTCAGGCGTCAAACAATACGTTTATGATCGGCAATGCCGGACCGCAAAAACGGGGAGTGATCTCGGGTATGCTGACTCTTTCCCGCAATCTCGGATTGATCACAGGCGCTTCATTTATCGGAGCCGTTTTTATTTATGCTGCGGGGATCAATGATCTTTCGGCGGCAGCTGCCGGATCAGTATCCCGCGGAATGAGATCGGCATTTGCAGCGGCGGCACTTCTGATGACGATCGCTCTCGTCGCCAACATCTCGGCACACGTATTAAGGAAGCGCGGGCGGTCTGCAGCCGTCAGCGCCGAACCTGCCTGAGTCCGAGACACCGGCATTCCGGTTCCGGCTGAAGAAGAGCGGCAAAAAGCCGGACCGGAGCCTATCGACAAAAGAGATTTCGGCCCGGGCGCAGTTCGGTCAAAGAAACGCCGGAAGGTACGGGGTCGGGCTTCTGAATCGCACACCACCCGCTCGCTTATGAAAATTAAACAAATCCTTCGGCACTATTTGGAGTCAAAATCCATAGTGCTTATCTTTTTGCTTAGGAGCCGCTTGTAATAGAGTTTTACTCAAAATAGAATTAAACGAAAATTTCGGGAGAGACTTTATGACGACTATCGTGGTTGTGCGGAAAGGCAAAGAAGCGGCGATCGCGGCGGATTCTTTGACGACCTACGGAAATCAGCTCGAATCAGCGACTTATATCAAAAACAACAAGAAGATCGTTAAATACAAAGAAAACTATTTTGCACTTACCGGATGGAGCGTTTCGCAGACTGCACTCGAAGATCTGCTGAAAAATGCAAAAGAAGAATTCCTTCTCCGAAACGAAAAAGAGATCTTCCGTTTCCAGATCCAGATCCATAAAATGCTCAAAGATGAATATTACATGAAGGCCGACAAACGTGATTCGGACGCGTTTGAAACCTCCCGCGCAAATATGCTCCTGGCAAATTCAAGCGGGATCTACGCGCTAAGCGAATACCGCTACGTAAAAGAACTTTCAAAATTTTACGCATACGGCAGCGGCAGCGATTATGCGCTCGGTGCAATGTATGTCGCATATAATGACAAAACAAAAACGGCCGAAGATATCGCGAAGATCGGTATAAAAGCCGGCGCAGAATTTGATGACAGCTCAGGATTACCGATGAATTGTTATACCGTTAAGCTGAAATAATTGGCCTCGCGGGTTTTATAATTTTAGCGGCGGTAACTTTTGAGAAGGTTCTGACATCAAAGCGGAAAGTATGAAATTCAGGGTTTTACTCACAATAGTATTTATTGCGATCGCACCGACCTCGTTTGCGCAAAGCGCCCGTGTAAAAAAAACTCCCGAAAAGGAAACTGAAAAGCCGAAAAAAGAAGGCTCCTATCTGCCTACGCAGGTCGTTACAAAAACTCCCGTTCCGATTCCGGAAGTTTCTGCAACTCCGACGCCGACCGCTAATACGGATGACGATGTGATAAACGTTGAATCCGCTCTCGTGCCGATCCCGGTTTCGGTCGTTGATAATGCGAGCGGCCGCGCGGTAACAAATTTAACGATCGATGATTTCCGGCTGATGATCGACAATAAAGAGGTCGAGATCGGGGAAGTATTCCGTGCGGAAAGTCCCGTGCGGCTTGCGCTGCTGTTTGATAACAGTTCGAGTGTGACGATCGCGAGGGAGTTTGAACAAAAAGCGGCGATCCAGTTTTTCAAACGCGTAATTCGTCCCGACAAAGACCTCGCTGCGCTTTATTCAGTAGCCGGGGTTTCAAAACTCGAACAACCGCTGACAAAAGATGTTTCTGCATTGATTCAGGCGATTAAACTTTTTGAAAAACCGCAGGGTGCAACCGCGCTTCACGACGGAATTATCGAAGCTTCGAATTATCTGCAGGATCACGCCGGCAGACGCGTGATCGTTATCGTTTCGGACGGACAGGATACGCTGAGCGATGCGACGTTTGATCAGATGGTGAAAACGGTTCAGGAAAATAACTGCCAGATCTACATCGTGCATACAAACGAATTCGAAAATTACAAACGAACCGGAAGCCGTGCAGGCAGTGCAAACCTCAGAGCGCTTGCCGCCGAACGCCGCATGAAAACGCTCGCCGAGCAAACCGGCGGCGCTGTCTATTCTCCGATCGATGAAAAGGAACTCGACGACGCTTTTACAAAGATTTCCGTCGAACTCGCACAGCAGTATATTTTGGGTTATTACCCGATCGACGAGATCCGCGACGGAAAAATGCGCGTCATTGATCTGAACATCAAAACTGACAAAAGCCTGACGATCAGATCGAGAAAAGGCTATTACGTTTCGAGGCCAAATTGATAGCGGATAACGGATAATGCACAATTGATTTGCAAGCATTATCCAATTTCCATTTTCCGCTATTCATTGACGAATATGCTCGAAGAACATCTCAAACAATTTCTGCAGCATTTGAAATACGAGCGGAATGTGAGCCGGCATACGCTCCGCAATTATAAAAGCGACCTCGAACAATTTCACTTTTATCTCGCACCTTTACAAGCAGACGGAAAACGCACCGAGATCCCGGTCGATGAGATCGATCACATCACGATCCGCGAATGGATGTCAGAGCTTCACGAAGAAGACAAGAAAAAAACATCGATCGCGAGAAAACTCGCCTCGCTTCGCACTTTTTTTCAGTTTCTTGTCCGCGAAGGAAAGCTCGAAAGCAATCCCGCGAGACTAGTTGCGACCCCGAGGATCGAACGAAAACTGCCGACGCATCTTTCGATCGAAGATGCGATCCGCTTTATCGAAACCCCCGATCTTGAGACGGATCTCGGAAAAAGAGACCGTGCAATTTTGGAATTGATCTACGGTACCGGAATGCGCGTCGGCGAACTCGTAAAGATAAATATCAGGGATATCGATTTTAAGGAAAAACTCGTACGCGTAACCGGAAAACGCAATAAACAAAGGATACTGCCGTTTGGCGAACCCGCGCTGCAGTCGCTGATGTACTATCTCAACGAAGCTCGCCCGGTATTTCTGAACAATTGTCCGCCCGCCGAACGGGATGAGAATGTCGTTTTTGTAAATTATCAGGGGACTCGTTTGACGACACGCAGCGTCGGCCGAATGGTGGATAAATACATAAAACAGTGTTCAGACATAAAAGATATCTCTCCGCACTCGCTTCGCCATTCGTTCGCTACACATCTGCTCGATCAGGGAGCTGACCTTCGCGATATTCAGGAACTCCTTGGACACGCACGCCTTTCGACAACGCAGATCTATACTCAGGTTTCGATGGAAAAACTGATCGCGGTATACGACAAGTCGCACCCAAAAGCGTAATTCAACGGAACTCGTCTCGACGGACCGCAGGCGTCCCCGCCTGCAGCGAACGCGGAAGCGTTCGAACAGCACGATCAAGTTCGAAGATGACTGAGGAATTTTGGGCGTGGTGACGCGCGTTGCACGCGGGTCGCGCGCGCTCCGGCGGACCGCAGGCGTCCCCGCCTGCAACGAACGTGAAAACGTTCGAATACCGTGATCATGCTCGAATATGATCAGGGAAGTTCGCGCGTGGTGACGCGCGTTGCACGCGGGTCGCGTGCGTTCCGACGGACCGCAGTCGTCCCCGCCTACAGCGAACGCAAAGCGTTCGAAATCCGCGATCATGTTCGAAGATGATCAGGGAAGTTCGCGCGTGGTGACGCGCGTTGCACGCGGGTCGCGTGCGTTCCGACGGACCGCAGTCGTCCCCGCCTGCAGCGAACGTGAAAGCGTTCGAACAGTGTGATCAGGTTCGAAGATGACTGAGGAAGTTCGCGCGTGGTGACGCGCGTTGCACGCGGGTCGCGTGCGTTCCGGCGGAGCGCAGGCGTCCCCGCCTGCAGCGAACGTGAAAGCGTTCGAACAGTGTGATCAGGTTCGAAGATAACCGTGGAAGTTCGCGCGTGGTGACGCGCATTGCACGCGGGTCGCGTGCGTTCCGACGGGAGTAAATAAAAGCGCCGAAGACCCACCCGCCCGTAACGGGCGGATGCAAAAATCTTTTGTGGCCACGTTCAAAGATAAGCCCAAAAATCATAAACTAAAAATAAATCCGAAAAGCAGAAAGAGGAGGTTCGAAATGACATTTCGTAAGATACAAACCATTTTTATATCAATTATCGTTTTTGCTGCCAGCATAAACGCACAAAATATCGATCAGCAGCCGACGGTAAGTGTTACCGGAACCGCTGAGATAAACGTCGTACCGGATTGCGCTGTTTTTTCAATTTCGGTAAAGAAGATCAACAAGGTTCTGCTTTCGGCCAAAACGGAGAATGACAGGATCGTGTCGCAGGTACTCGCGCTTGCCAAAAAATATTCGATCGACGAAAAGGATGTAAAGACTGATTTCATAAACGTTTCAGAGAGTTACGAATGGATTGGAACAGGCCCGGATCGAAAGAGAATTTTTGTCGGATATGAGGTTTCAAAATCGGTGACGATAAAATTAAACGATCTTACAAGGTTTGAATCCTTCTTTTCGGATCTTTTGATGACGGGTTTGACGGAAGTAAAAGGTGTACGGTTTGAATCCTCAGAGTTTATCAAACACAAAAGAGACGCGCGGATCCAGGCGATCCGGGCCGCAAAACTTAAGGCGGAAGAACTTGCCGGCGCACTCGGCCAGTCGATTGGGAAAGCATTGGTTATCAATGAAGACAGCGGCACAAGATATCCGGTGCCTAATATCACAGCCAACTATATCGGGGCGATCGGCGGCGAAGGTTCAGGTTCAGCGGCACAGACTTTTTCGCCCGGGACGATCACGATACGTTCGCAGGTCGATGTAAAATTTGTTTTGAATTAGGATAATTTGAGCAAATATCGCTGACGGCAAAAAAAGGGCTGCGGATCAAACGCGATCACCGCAGCCATAATTATTTAAGAGGAGGAGAAAAAATACTTTTTCTGAGATCTAATTCGTGCCGATCTTCACGCCGCCGTTCGTGGTGACGACCCGGATCTTCGGACCGCCGCCGTTGATGCTTGCGCTGACCTTATTGTTTCTTCCGTAAGACCGGTCTTTCTTTTCAACCTGAAGTTCCTCAAAGTCGCTTTTTAAACCGCCGTTGACCGTACCGGTTTCGATGTCTGCGGCAAAATTTGAAGGAAGCGAAAGTTTGACGCCGCCGTTTGTTGTTTCGACGTTCAACCCGCTACCGTTAAATCTGTTTCCCGAAAGATCCACTTTTACGCCGCCGTTTGTCGTTTTACCCGTCACGCTTCCGCCGACCTCGCTGAGTTTTACACCGCCGTTAACCGTTGCAAAATTCAGATTCCCCTGAACCGCTTCGATCGAAACGCCGCCGTTGTGTGCGGTGAGTTTCAGATTGGTATTTCTCGGCACGAGGATCTGATACGAAACGGAATAGTTTGCATCGCTGTCTGAATTCTCAGCCTGAATAACGCCGCTCGTATTAATCCGCGTATTTTTTGCGATCGCGTCTGCTTTTTGCTGATCGTCAGCCCAGGATCTGATGCATGCACGGATCAGGATGTCGCTGCGGTTCTCGCCCTTTACGCTGATCCCGCCGTTCTTTTTGCCGTCCACCGTTAAAAGATCAGTCCGTGGGATCGTCACCTCGCGAAGATCATTTGCGGAAACTTTTTTTCCGTTTGACCAGTTTTGACTGCTGCAGAAACCGTAGTCGTCGCCCGCCAGCGCGCTGCTTCCGAATGTTAATAAAATTGTTAATAAAAATAGATATCGAAATTTCCTCATTTCTTAATCGTCTGCCTCCGAAAATGTGTTTGAATTTGTGCTACTGACTTAAAAACACCACGGGTCGGGAGTTTGTGACAGGCAAGTGTCCAATGAATTATTTAATTTATTGTCCATTGGATCGGAGTGTGAAGTTTTCGTTTGGGAACAACTCTTTCAAATCATTGATAAGTGCCGATACTTTTTCGTCCTCAATAATAATTCCTGCATCTCGGGCGTGTGTCTTTTATCTACCATTTCTGTAAACGCACAGACGGTGGTTGAATCCGATTGACCTTTATACGTCAATGGAAGAGAAGGAGAGAGATCGAGCTTTGGATTGCGAATTCGGGCGCAAGCATAAAGAGGACTGCAACGCTCGAACTGATGGATCAGGATGGTAATGTCCGCTCAAAGGTCTCACAAGAACTTAATATCAGGAGCGGAAAAAGCAGGCACAGAATGACGATACCTCTTGGCGGTCTCGCCAATGAGGACGATGAGCGGTTTCTTTGGTACCGGCTGCGTTATTCGATTGGTGATTCAACCGGCATTGTTTCTCTGACGGAATTGGTCAGGGACGTATTCGAACTTCGTGTGGTCGCCTCAAACTATATCCAGACCGGAAAAAACTTTTCGCGTCAAGGCGTAGCGAGGAACGCGCGCGACAATGAATCCGGTAAGTAACGTCGCGATCACGGGTGAGCTATCTCGAGATAGATATGCCCGATGAAGACGAGATCAAAGTTGATGCAAGCTCTAAAACAGACAAAAAAGGGATTTGCCGAACTTCGTTATCGTTCCCGAGGATGTCGTGCTTGACGACGCCGGGCTCAAAATTAAGGGGCAAAGAACGGATTTACGGCTGAGGTCGAAAGCGGACTGATAACACCTGATACCTCAAAATCGATCTTTATCACGATAGATAAGCCGCTCTATCAGCCGGGACAAACGTTTAATGCACGCGCGTTGTTGTTTGATGCCAATCAGAATGTTGTCCCAAACAGCGAGCTTGAATTTAAGATAAAAGATGAAGACGATACCTTGCTTTATCGGGAAACCGCAGAACGTCAAATTCCGGTATCGCGTCTATCGCGTGGAACATTCCCGGAAAACTCGAAACTCCGGAGGATACTTCATCGAGATCGAGTCTGACGGTTATTCGGAAAGGCGGCCGACAAGAATTTAAGGTTTCAAGATATGAACTTCCAGAATTTTTCTGTAAGGCTGTGCCGGACAAAACTTTCTACCTGCCCGATGAAAAAACAGCATCGATCACGGTGAGCGCGGACTATCTTTTCGGAAAGCCGTTTGACAAACGCGAGGGTAAGAGTAGTTCAGGAATCAACGAGAAGCTGGAACTGGAAGACGCAAAAATACGATGTTGTTGAAAATGATTCGCTCCAGGGAGACAGATTCAGAAGGCAGATTTATCGCCCGATTCGATCTGGCAGCTGAGTTTGCCAGTCTGCAAAAATCGCAATGGAAGAGATTTGAAGACGTGCATTATGCTGCATATCTGACCGACCTTACTACCAATAAGACCGAGCAAAGACGTTTTGATGTGCGTTTATCAAAAGAGCCGATTCATATTTACGTCGTACGGAGCACCAATAATCAAAAAGCTTCCGATGACACTTTATTTTTCTACTTTTTATGCCGACGGACGTCCGGCAGTTTGCGATGTAACATTCCAAAATGAAACAAATGGATACGACTACAGGCGCTCAAAGAATAAAAACGAATTCTTACGGTGCAGGGAAGATCGAGGATTTAATACTCCGCCGCTTGATGACGGTTATCTGGAACATTAAGCTCAGCGCGGAGGATAAGGACCACAACCGCGGTGTATTTACAGACAGATATTCTTTGCGAAATGGTTCAGGAATTGTGGTCTCACCGAGCGGAGCATTTATAAGAAGAATGAAGACGTTAATGTAATGATCAAAGCGACAAGATCAAGATGCTTTTGTTTATGTCGACGTCGTCAAAAACCATTCGGTGATAGGTTCTCATTTTGTACTTCTAAAAAAAGAGGGCGGCAAGTCCAATTCCCCTTTTAACGAAGATCTGAAGGTGAGATATTGATTTCCGCTTAATATAGGAAAAATCTCAAAGCGGCTATTTGTCACTAAATTACGCGAATCACGGGATCATCTTTTTTCCGGAAAAACAAAATCTTGATCTTGACGCAAAGTTTTCGAGCACTACCTACAAACCGAACGAAGAAGCCAATGTAAATTTTAAGGTCAGTGCCGGTCGAAACGAACCGGTGAAAAGCGCACTTGGCGTTGTGGTTTTTGACAAAGCAATCGAGGAGAGAGCAAGAACTGATGCTGAATTTGGAAGCTATTTCAGCAGATTTTTCGGATGGATGGGTTTCAAAGATCGTTCGTCAGCATTTCGATCAACGATTTGAACGACCTCGATCCTTCGGTACCAATCTCGGAGAAATGCAGCTGGCCGCAGAGGTTTTATTGTCGAACCAATATTATCGTCCGGAGATAAACGGCGGTGAGTTCGATCACAAAAAACCGAAAGTTCTCTTTTCGAGGAAGTATTTTTTGAAAAACAGTTTGAACCGATTCAGGCGGCGCTTGAAGACCGATATGGTAAAGACTTTGAATTTCCGGACAGTGATGGATCATTTAAGCGGATATTAGAAGATTACAATTTGAGCGTTGAAAAAGATGCTTGATCCGTGGGAACAAAAATATAGGGTTGAATACGTATATGACCGACGGATCGCGGTAAATATCATCAGCGCAGGTGCCGATAAGAAATTCGATACACCCGTTTCACGGCACAGGTATGGTTTCATCATTTTTCCGGAAATTCAGCGAAATAATAAATAAAGCGGTCGGAGAATATAATGAGAAAACCGGCAAATTTGTCAGAGACCACAAAACTCTTGATGAGGTTCTGACGGCACATGGTGTGACCCGCAGAAATTAAAAGATCCATGGGGACGCCAATACAAGGTCTCATACGATGTTTCAGGTATTTACTACGTTATTAATTTTGAGAGCTATGGCGAGGACGGAGTACGATGGGTTCTATTACAACAGCGATGATTTCTCGGCCTGGAAAACCTATTCAAATTATTTTTCGAAAACCGAATCGGCTATTAATAGAATTCTGAGCGAAAACGTAAATTCCGGCAAAAGGGCATTTCCCGCCAGAAAGCGAATTTACAGAAATGCCAGAGAGGCGGTATACCACCCGAACAAATCAGGGATGGCTACGGTCGTCCCGCATATGTTCTGTTTGAAAAAACATCCAGATATTCCGATAAAAAAACGGTGGTAAACGGCAAAACGACGATAACGCCGGTAACGGAAGAAATCGCTTTGATCAGCATACGGAGCATGGGAAAAGACGGTGTTAGAGGCGACGCAAACCGCTTTGACGATTTCGATCTTGCTAAATTTACGAGCGTTGTGACCGAGCGATTTAAAGGAATGGATCGTTCGCGGATTGTAATAGACTACATATATTTTCCGGCTCAAGGGAGCGATCAGGGGAACCGTTTTAGATATGACGGGAGCGGTAATTCCGGGAGCGGATGTTTTAGTATCAACTAGTGACCGATCGGTGATCTTGAAAGGAAAGAGCGACGAATCAGGTGTATTTCTGATCGAAAATGTTGAACCCGGCAATTATTCGGTAGAAATATCGGCCGCCGGATTCAGGAAAGCAGTTTACTCAAACGTCCGCGTCAGTTCTCAAAGTCTGACGCAGATCGAGGTGACGATGGATGTTGGAACGGTAGACGCGGTCGTCGAAGTGCAGGCCGGGAGCGATCTTGTTGATACTACGTCTTCTGCTCTTATGATGACGGTCGGTGAGGGAGATGGCGATGGGTTCGGCAACGGCAATGGCGGCGGAGGCGGAGGCCGCGAAAATCAGGCAAATCTTCCGATCAGTGCTACGCCGCGTTTACGCGAATACTTCCCTGAGACACTGGTTTGGGCGCCCGAGATCATTACCGATAAAAATGGCAAAGCCGAACTCAAATTCAAAATGGCGGATAGTATTACTACGTGGAAACTCTATACCGTCGCATCCACTAAAAACGGCAAGATCGGAATCGCGGAAAAGGAAATACAGGCATTTCAGCCGTTTTTTGCGGATCTCGATCCGCCAAAATTCATTACACAAAATGACGAGATTTACCTTCCGTCACAGATCAGAAACTACACGGACTCAAAACAGAAGGTGAAGGTTTCAATGCCAAAAGCCGATTGGTTTACCTTCCTGGATACCGAATCACGGACTTCGGTAAATGAATCCAAAGATCAGGTACATGAAATTGAAGTTCGATCAGGCAGCTCGGAAAATGCGGTTTTCGGGTATCGTGCTGACAAATTTGTAAAAGACGGAAAACAGAGAATTACGGCAGTCGGCGGAAAAGATTCGGACACTCGATCGAAAAGCCGGTTACCGTTCGTCCTGACGGTCTCGAGGTTGTCACCACATCCTCAAAGCTGTTCCGACAGGTTGAAAAATTTGACGTTAATTTCCCGGCAAACACCATTCAAAATACACAAAGCGCAAATCTGAAGATCTATCCGAATCCTATTTAGCTCATGTTGCCGAATCGGTTGACGGATTGCTCCAGCGGCCTTACGGATGCGGCGAACAAACGATCTCTTCGACTTATCCGAATTTAATGATCCTGAAGTTCAGCTCCGAGGACAACAAACTTCGCGGCACGGCACGCAAGTATTTACAAAAAGGACATGAAAAGACTTCTCGGATATCAGATCCCGGGAGAGTGGAGTTTTCGTATTGGGGCGGAAGCGATAGCGCAGATGTGCGCTTAAACTACGCGCTGAAGATTTCTTAAAGACGCAAAGGCTGAGATCGAGGTGGATCAAACCATCATCAATTCGGCAGAAAGCTGGCTTCGTAGCCAGCAGCGTGGCGACAGGAAGCTGGACAAGTTATGCCTGGGAAAGAATGAAGATCCCGAGCGGACGAAATTGCTCACATCATATATTGCAAGAACATTGGCGATGATTATGACGTCAGATTACCGGCGACGGGAATCCGCGAATCGGCGAGGATAAACATCTTGGAAAAGCGCTCGCATACTTAAAAACACGAAATGCGGAAATAGACGAACCTTACGCGCTTGCGCTACGGTCTGCATCATTATCTGCAGATGAGATAGGGAAGCTGAGCGAGTTTCAAAACTCTTTCCAACATGGCAATAGAAGAGGGCAGCAGCGGCGTTTATTACGGAGAGCACGAAACAAACACCCCATTTTTTATGGCTGGGGAAAGGCCCGGCCGTCTCGAAACTACCGCGCTCATAATCAGCTTCTGACACACGCGTTTCACAACTTACGACAAAGACCGCAGATTACGATGTCTTATCTCACGCGGAATACAATTTCTTAAGAATAAGTTGATCCGGAGTTTAGTAACTGACGCAGACGACCATGTAAATGTTTTAGATGCATTCCTTGTTTCGCTCGGCGCCGATCGTCCAACCGCGGAGTCAGAGGACAATCAGCCAAGAATTGCTAAGGTTTTTGTTAACGATAAGAATGTAAAGGAACTTCTGATGCCCCGGTTAAACGAACTGGCAAATCCGATAGCTATGGACTTGTCGCCTTTCCTTTCTCGGGTGAAAACCGCGTGAAATCAGAGCAAATGACGATACCGCGCTGATGACGCAGGTAGTTCAGAATCATTATGTCAAGTGGGAAGATACAAATGTGTCAGGTTCGGATGTCAGCCAATCCCGCCAGATCGACCTCAAATACGAATGTGACAAGCAAAATGCAAAGATCATGGAAACTGTAACCTGCGAGGTCTCTGCCGAACGCGTCGGGTTTAGAGGCTACGGAATGCTTCTTGCGGAGATCGGAATTCCGCCGGGAGCTGACGTCAGCCGCGAATCCTTCCAAAGCTTTTTGAAAAAATGACCGGATCATCAGCCGCTACGATATTTTGCCTGACCGGATCGTCGTTTATTTATGGGCAAATCGGCGGGTCAAAATTCAAATTCAGCTTCAAACCTCGATGCGGAATCAAGGCAAAAACGCCCGGCGTCAATTCTTTATGATTATTATAACGATGAGGCAAAAGCGATACTCGCGCCGCTCAAGTTTGTTGTCAGATGACGAAAATCATTGCAGCCTTTTTATCAGGCGGACAAGGATGTCCGTGCTCCGTCAGTCTTTATCAAACTGAAGTTCTTCTACGATCTCCTGCATGTATTTTTTGCCGAGTTCGAGTTCTTCGGGTTTTAATGATACTGCGCCGACCACGGCGTGTCCGCCGCCGCCGTAGCGTTCACAGATCTCGGCGATATTGTGGATTCGCGGGCGCGGTGCCCAGGGGTTTGAACCGACGGAGATCTTTGTCCGGAAAGAACTTTGGATGAGGGCGACGTTGTACGTCGTCTGCGGATAAAAATAGTAAGGGATAAACTTGTTGTAGCCGTCGATCTTGTCTTCGGTCAGATCGAACGTGACGACGCCGCGTGAATAATTCGCTTTTCTTTTTATCAGTTCGACGGTTTCCCAATGCTGCTTAAGGATCGGTTTGAGCTTATCTTGAATTTCCTCGCTTTCAAGGATCTCATCGAGCGACTTTTCGGTGAGGTCGCGGATGATCTTCTCGACAAATGAAGGATCCTTTTCGCCTTCGATAACCTGCATCAGTTTTAGTGCGGAGGACTTTAGTTCTACGCACTGCGCGGCGTTCTCATAAAGAGCCCCGTCGATTATATGCGCCCATTCGATCAGTTCCTTCAGCGAACCGTCTTCCCATCCGAAATTGTCTTTTGCGATGCGGGCGATAAATTCGGCGCAGGATTTACTCGTCGTATCCAGAAACTTTTTACCTGAAGTGTCGCTCAAAAAATGCTGTTCATCTTCATCGCTTAAAAAAGCTGACTGATGATGATCGAACCACCAGGTCAGTCTTTCATCCGGACAATATTTGAAATCAACTATCGCATTTTCATCGCCGTCAAATTGTTCTTTATCAAAAGCATTTCCGGCACGGTGCATCGTCGGCGTATAGGCGATATCAGCATCGGCGTTAATTTTTGCTTTATAAAATTTTGTGAAGATCGCAGCGGAGGAGACGCCGTCAAAACAATTACCGTGATAGAGAATTCGAAGTTTCATATGATTTCCGGTTTCTGCCCTTTGGCAAACATATAAGATTAGTTGGCGGCGGGTACTTCGTCAAGAAAGATCGGGGTTTTGTTGTGTTTTAATAGTGTGAGGTTGAAAGAAAACAAGCGGTCTAACTTTGCGACCTTAGCGCCTTTGCGGGATAAAAAAGTTCCCGCCAAGACGCAAAGTCGCAAAGTCGCAAAGAAGATAAAACAACTCATTATTCGGACACTCCTCAGGGCTTTGTTTGTTAAAAGGAGGTTTCAAAACGCGGGCATTATTGCCTCAGGTCCCGATTTATGACATCTTGGTTTTGAATTTATCCCAAGTTACCGCTGCCTGAAAAAAGACATATGCTCAAAACACAGAAACGACTAAGCAGAATCGTGCTCATTATCATGTTTTTTGCAACGGCTGCCGCCGCGCAAAACATTCCTTTATTTACCGAAGATTTCAACGCCGCCGAGTTTACGGCGCGCCGCGAAAAACTATTTGATGCGATCGGACGAAACGGCGTCGCAGTTCTGCAGGGCGAACCGAGCCCGCGCGGTTATGTGCGTTTTCGTCAGTCAAATGAATTTTATTACCTGACAGGCGTCGAAGTACCGCATGCCTATCTTCTTCTTGACGGAGGTTCGCGCCGCGCGGCACTTTACATTCCGCACAGAAATGAGGGGAGAGAAGCGGGCGAAGGAAAAATGCTTTCGTCTGAGGACAGCGAACTGATAACAAAAAACACGCGGATTCAGTCCGTTTACGGATCGGAACTCTTCGCGGAGCATCTCTCGCGTTACGTGCGGCGAACAGGTTCCATTATTTACACGCCGTTCAGTCCGCCTGAAGGTTTTGCCGAAAGCCGTGATCTCGGGATCCGCGTCCAAATGGATATCGCTTCAGATGCCTGGGATGCGGGAATGGCAAGACACATTCGGTTCAGACAATTGCTTGCCGAAAGGCTGCCTGGGCTCGAGATAAAAGATCTTTCGCCGGTTCTCGACCAGATGCGGCTGATAAAAAGTGCTGCCGAAATGGATCTCATCCGAAAAGCCACCCGCTTATCCGGTCTTGCGCTTATGGAATCGATGCGGTCAACGAAACCCGGGATGAAGGAATACGAGCTTGACGCGGTAGCAAAATATATCTATTACCGAAACGGCGGACAGGGAGACGCATACTATTCCCTGATCGCCGCGGCCGAAAATGCCTATTTTCCGCACTACCATAAAGGCAAAGGAACGATGAAAGACGGAGATCTTTTGCTGATGGATTACGCGCCCGATTATGGTTATTACATGAGCGATGTGACGCGTATGTGGCCCGTAAACGGGAAATTTTCGCGCGATCAGCGCGATCTTTACGGATTCTATCTCGCCTGCTACAAGTCCATTCTTTACAACATAAGATCGGGAAAAACGCCCGGCGAGATCTCTGAAAAAGCGGCACAGGAAATGGAACAGCATCTTGCGAAAGCGTCATTTTCAAAAGACATCTACAAAAAGGCGGCAGAAAATTTTGTAAATTCATATAAAGCGGGAGCCGGGCGCAGATCGATGCTCGGACACTGGGTCGGGATGGCAACACACGACGTCGGACAGATCGACGGACCGCTGAGAGCCGGAATGGTCTTTACGATCGAGCCGGCTTTACGCGTTCCTGAAGAGATGATCTATATCAGGCTTGAGGATCTGTTGATCATCCACGAGAATAGTGTCGAGATCGTTTCTGAATTTGTGCCGATGGAGATCGATGCGATCGAAAAGCTGATGACCGAAGAAGGCATGTCGCAAAAATATCCGCGGGAATCGGTGCCGTAAAGGGTGAAAGAAATGGATGTGTTCAAAATTAGAATTGCCGAAGAAAGAGATGCTGAGGCAATGATCGAATTTAATCAGGCGATGGCGTTTGAGACCGAGGGGAAAAGGCTTGATCCGGAGAAGATTTCGGGCGGTGTTCGCGCGGTTTTTGACGGAACTGAGCGGGCTTTTTATGTAGTTGTCGAAAACGCCGAAGCCCTGATAGTAGGCGGCCTGATGGTCACAAAAGAATGGAGCGACTGGCGCAACGGCTGGTTTTGGTGGATACAAAGTGTTTACATTCTTCCGGAAGCCCGCGGAAAAAAGATCTACAGCAGAATGTACGACTTTGTAAAAGCAAAAGCTGTAGAAAAAGGCGGGGTTTGCGGGTTTCGCTTGTATGTGGAAAAAGACAATTTCCATGCTCAGAAGGTTTACGAATCCCTTGGAATGGAAGCTACGGATTATCTGATGTACGAAGAGGAAGTTTAAGAAACCTTCTCCATGAGCATCAGCAAGTAATGGCGGGTTTATGTCGCCGAAATTGTTCTGGGATTCTAGTCTCCGGATCCGGACCGGCCGGAGCATAGGCGGCTTCACATTAGAAAAGGTCAGCGATGGAAACTGAAAGTTTATCCCGATCTACGATCTCCGAAAAAGAATTTGCAAAGATCTGCGAAGGTATTTATGAAGACCGCACGATCATTTGCAAACACAATCCGATCGGCACAGACGAAGAAATTCTCCTGTGGATGCTGATGAGCGTTCTGGTGAGCTACCTGAGTCTTACGGAGATCGAAACACCGTGTTTCAGCGGGAAACCAAACGCCCAAACATACCGCGATGCCGTTCACTTTATCCTTACCGGAAGAAAAAAGCCTGATTTTGACGAAACCGGATATTTACTGAAACTTTCCTAAAATGATCTGTCTCAGTTTCAGGCGTGGTATCATATCCAAAATTCAAAACTATTACAGGAGAATCTATGCGGAGAATAATTTTTAGCATCGGGGCATTTTGTTTGTTTACTTCCACAGCGCTCGGACATATTTCGCTGATCAAAGGCAGCCATAAAACAGCAAACGGTCAGCAGACCTTCAAACTCGAAAAGGTCAGCGGAAATATCTATACGCTTTTCGGACAAGGCGGAAACATCGGTGTTTCTTATGGTGAAGACGGACTTTTGACCATCGACACGCAGTTTGCTCCGATCGCTGATAAAATAAAGGTCGAACTAAAGAAACTCGGAAGCGATAAACCGAAATATGTCTTTAACACCCACTGGCACGGCGATCATACGGGCGGCAACGAGATCTTCGGACAGGATGCCGTGATAATCGCTCACCAAAATGTGCGCGAAAGATTGCTCAGCACTACCGATACGCGCGGACAGGCTCGCACCCCAACCGCAAAACCCGGACTTCCTTCGATCACATACGGATCGGGTTTATCAGTTTTCTTTAACGGCGAAGAGATAAAGGCAGTACATTTTAAGAAAGGCCATACCGATGGTGATTCCGTGATCTTTTTTACAGGTTCAAATGTTGTCCATTTAGGTGATGATTTTTTTGTCGGCAGGTTTCCGTTTGTCGATCTGAACAGCGGCGGGAGTGTTCCCGGGCTGATCAAAAACATCGGCGAAATGATCCAGATGATCCCGGCGGATGCCAAGCTGATTCCGGGGCATGGGCCGGTTTCGACGCTTAGCGATCTCAGGGACTATCATCAGATGCTGATCGACACGACGATCTCGGTTCGCACGGATATGAAAAACGGAAAGTCTCTTGAAGATATCAAAAAAGCGGCCTTTGACGGAAAGTTTAAGGAAGCCGGAAGCGGTTTTATAAACACTGATGCCTGGATCGAAACGATCCATAAGAGCTATTCGATGAAGATGACAAAGTAAATTCGCTTTGTTTTGAAAGAAAAAGGCCGCAGCCATTTTCACGCTGCGGCTTTTTCTTCAAAACTTAATTTCGATTAATTCGGCATTAATACCGAATCAATACTGTGAATGTATCCGTTTGACTGTCTGACGTCGGCGATCGTTACTGTCGATGTGCCGCCTTTCTCATCTGTCAGAATAAGCGAATCACCGTCCATCGAAGCCGTCAAAGTCCCGCCGGCAACTGTTTTGAGCATTGCCTTTCCATTGCCCTTCTTGATAGCCTTTGCGATCTTTTTCGAATCATAATTACCGGCCACCACGTGATAAGTAAGGATCTTTGTCAAAGTTGCCTTGTTTTCAGGCTTGAGCAGAGTTGCTACCGTTCCGTCCGGAAGTGCCGCAAACGCATCATTGTCCGGTGCAAAAACCGTGAACGGGCCTTTGCTTTGGAGTGTTTCTACGAGTCCCGCTGCTTTTACTGCAGCAACAAGGGTCGTATGATCATTTGAATTGACGGCGTTTTCGACAATATTTTTGTTTTATACATCGCTGCACCGCCGACCATCGGATTGTCGTTCTTTTTCATTTCCTGTGCTGAAATGCTGCTAAAACCAAATCCGAACGCAAATAGAAACGCAAAACCTGCAAATAATAATTTTTTCATTTTTCCATCCTTTTTTTAGTTATGACTTGTATGTCTTGTAATATGTTTTCGCATTGATTCCGGAAGTGGATTCAAAAAAGCCGCATGAGTTTAAATCTCGTGCGGCTTTTTTTAAGAAAGGAAGTAACGTAAAACTATTTTTTGAGTTTCGCTATATTGTCCTCAGCCTTTTTTGCATTTGGAAAATTCGGATCTATCGCAAGTGCCTTACTATAGAAATCAATAGCACTTTTTCCTTGATTTAATTTTTTATAGAATTCGCCGATGCTGAAATACAGATTCGGATCTTTAGGGTGAATTTCTATTGCTGCTAAAAGCAAGTTCAGCCCCCCTTCGTCAAGACCAAGTCCCGATAAAGCGTATGCCGTTCCATTTAGACTTCCCGCGCTTGCCTCGCCCCGCGGATTTATCGCAAAAGACTTTTTAAGCAGCGGCAGCGCGAGATCTTTTTTGCCGGCAATTATATATAGAGTTCCCAGCGTCGCATTTGATTTGTCTGCTTCAGGATAAAGTTTGTGATTTGTTTGCGCGGCTTCGAGCGATCTCTCAAAATTTCCCGCTTCGGCAAAACCTACTGCCAGATCATCGAGTTCGTTTACAAAGTCAGGATATACGCTCATACCCCTAAACATTGCTCCGAATTCTTCACTGATAACCCTTAGATCCGAAGATGCGTTGATATCGAGATCCCTTGTTTTATCATTCCAGGTTTTTTCCCAGTCTCGATTCCACTGATCGATCTGTTTTTCAAACGCCGCGGTGAATCGAAGATCGGGCGAAAAGTTGTTCCGGGTTTTGTACCATTCTATATAATCGTTAAAAAGCAGTATCACCCCGCGGTCGTAGTAAAGATCAAGATCTTTTCCGTTTCGATTTAATGTATCAGCTATGTAGGAGATCATTTTTACAAAAGGCTCGCCCGTAGAGGTCCTATTTCCCATCAGGAATTTTTGCCGCGCCTCATCTTTCGGGAGACTCACAGCATCGTTAAAATATTTAAATGACTTTGCGAGATCTCCGGCATCAGATGTCTGCGGCTTCCCAAACTGATCGTAATATCTCATTCCCAGATCAAACGCCGAATCCATGCCGCGAAGCGTATCGGCATATTTAGGATCGCCTGAAAACGTACGGATCGACCAGGGTTCCTCCAGAATGATCTCAAAAAGCCTGGTCACATAAGCCGAAGGATTGGAATTCTCAAAATTTATTGCCACTGCTGCGGCAAACTTCTTATGCGGAACGGTTAAAATATACGTTTTCGCTTCCTGCTGCGAACCGCCGTGTCCAACGACAAAACGCCCGTTTGCCGTATTTGTCCCCCAACCGTATCCGTATCCAATATTTTGTCCGTCACCGGTGTATTGAGATGTCCACATCTCGCTTCGCATTTTCTCCGAAAGGATCTTTCCTTCGTATAGATTCTTCGCCATATTGAGCATATCGGGAACCGTTGAGCGGGTTCCGCCGCCGGCAAAGCGGCTGCTGATATCTACAAATTCCGAGTTCATGATCTTACCGCCGATCATTTGGTAGCCTTTGACGCGGTTTGGAATTATCTGAAGCGGATCATCCATAACGGTATTTTTCATCCCGAGCGGTTTCCAAACGTTTTCCGTCATATACTCGCCGTATGATTTTCCGCTCGCACCTTCGATCACTGCACCAAGCAAATTGAAACCGTAGCTCGAGTAGTTATAAAAAGTGCCGGGTTTTTGCACGAGGTCAAAGTCAGCGAAAATTGCGATCGCTTCCTTTGTATTCATATGTACTTTTATGTGCCCCTCGAGATCGTAATTTTTGTAATGACTAATACCGCCCAAATGACCGAGCAACTGGCGGATCGTTACCGGATACTCTTTCTTTGGAAAATACGGAACATACTTTTGAACCTCGTCATCGAGACCGATCTTTCCTTCTTCAACAAGCTTTAAAACTGCGATCGCCGTCATCGGCTTTGTAACCGAAGCCATCCGGTATGAAGAATCGGGCCCGGTCGGAATACCGTTTTCAAGATCGGCCAGACCAAATCCCTTTACCCACCTGAAATCGTCCTTGATAAATCCGATCGTCAGACCCACAGCCTTTTCGGATCTCATTTGCCGGGCTACAAATTCCTCAATTTTCCGGATCTTTTCATCAAATGCTCTGTGATCCTGATCCTGTGCTGCAGCCGGCTGAACGAGAGCGGCTTGAGGAATCGGGAAACTGAATACCGTAAACAAGAGTGCGGCAAACAGGATGCGGTGTAATGTTTTCATAGTTTGTCTCTTTTAAGGACGTCTAACAATTGACTTATTTTGACCATCGGAAAAACTAGATCCACAGAAAACACGGATGATCGATCCCTGTGGCTTCTCTCACGATCCTTTCCCAAATGCGGTTTCCGTAGCTGCCGTTTGTAAAGATCGCCATGCCCCATTTTTTTGAGCGTTCGCCGATCACAAAGCATTTGTAGTTTCCGTTATCACCCCAATGCCAGAAATATGAATGTCCGCCGTAATTTTCGAGTCCGATCCCGAGCCCCCAGGATAAGGCACCGTTTATCAGGATCTGCGAAGTAAGCATGTCATCAAGCGATCGCGGTTTAACGGCGGCTTTGTTTTTTGCCTGACCCAGCATCAGCATCAGAAACTTGGAAAAATCCTTTGTCGTCGTTTGAAGGCTCGCCGCGGCATTGAGAAGCATAAAATTCGGAAGCGGAGGAAAGTCCGGTTCTATCTCCGGCATCGCTTTTTCATAATCTTCATACCGCCAGGCCTCAAGCGGTTTGTTCCATTTTTCGGAAAGTTCGATCAATTTTGGTATGTATTTTGCGCCAAACGGCGGTCTTACCTGTCCTCGCGAATTATGACTCATCGCTGCGCGGTTCTCATACTGCGGAAGCCAGAAATAACTGCTGTCGGTCATTCCAAGAGGATCGAATAACTTCTCCCGCATAAATTGCGCGAAACTTTTTCCTGTGATCTTCTCGATAGTCCGCTGGAGATATACGAATCCTTCACCCGAATATGAAAATCCGGTGCCGGGATCAAATGCGAGTTTTAATTCATCTGTTGCGCGAAAGCGCCAGTTCTGCAGACCCGATGAATGGCTCATTACGTGGCGCGCAGTAATTTTATTCGTGCGGGGTTCATTCGGCGAAATATCTCCGGGAAGATACTCGATAAGCGGTTTATCAAGATCGATCAAACCTTCTTCCCGAAGTTTTAAAATCGCATAACTAAATACCGGCTTGCTTAACGACGCCGCCGGGAAAACGGTTTGTGCCGTGACGGATTCCTTCGTATCGGCATTCATCACTCCAAAATCCTGCCGCCAGCTTACATCGCCGTTTTTTACCTCGACCGCAGCAACACCCGGCACGCCGGCAAAATCCATCATTTTAGGAAGCTCGGCGAGGAATTTATCCGACAGCGGTTTTGAGCCCTGGCCGTATATTCCTGCGCCGTGTACTTTTCCCAAACCCGCCATTGCGAGAAGACCCGCTCCGCCGCTGATCGCAAATTGTCTTCTGTTTAACTTATTATTTTTGTTATTCATGATCCTTCCGGTTTTTGGGGAAGCGGTGAATAAAGATGAACGACGATCTTCCACCTTCCGTTTCGCGCCCTCCAAATCTCCAGCTGATTGCCGGTCCGTACTGTTCCGTCTTTTCCGACTCGTTCGATCTCGCCGTAGCAATACGAGAGATCGTCGATTGTTTCGCAAGTTTCTTTTAATACTTTGCTGTTTTTAAGGCTTTTGGATTCGTTTTCGGTTTCGCGCAGTGCTGCAGCCTTGCCGGTCAGAGGGAATTTTCCTTCCCGGTAAAGCCTGATGTCTGCGGCAAAGTTATCTTCAAAACCGGATGTCGTCAGGCCGGCCGGCACGCTTGAGCCCGAAAGCTTTTCATCAGAAGCCGAGATCTGAGGAGACGTCCAATCGGTTTTGACGGTATCCGGTTTCTGGTGCGAGATCCCGATATCCAACACTGCCTTAAAATTTTTCTCCGAATCGATTTTCCAGATAGTTATGTACTGCCCGAATGCGACCGGCGCATCGTCCTTGCCTTTTGGGTGAAAACTCCAGTCGCCGGTTGTATAGCCGATCTTATCGTCTCTCGAAATATCCGCCCATACCGGGTTCCATTGGAGCAGAGCGGAAGATTCCGGTCGCGCGCTCCAAACCTTCTTGGCGTTTACTGCAGACGGTTCAAATACGATCGCGTCGTCTGACAGAAACTCAAGAAACGCCTGTTTTACCGTTTTATCACGCGCGGTTTGAGCAAAGGCTTTTTCCGTTTCGACAAGTTTTTCAAGATCTGAACGATTCTGACCGATTGTTATATAAGCACTTGCTAAAGTCATCAGGATAACCAGACAGAGATTTACACGCATTCTAAAACTCCTTTGAAATCATTTCGCTAATTATCGCTTCATTCATAAAATCGATCTCGTCAAAAAGACCAAATATATTTGTAAAGGCGACGACAAGAGTTTGCGACTTTGGATGATAAACAAGCGTCGCATTTATTCCTCCCGGACCATCACCCGTTGAAGCGTAAACTACGCCATACTTCCTGCGATGAATCGCCGCGACTGACTGCCTTACCGTTCCAATCGGATCATTTTCTATACCGCTTCCTGCCGAGAAAAACCAGCGCATAGATCTTTCCGACAGCAATCTCCCATCGTAAAAGGCGCGTCCGAACGTAAGCAGGTCGCGAGCTGTGCTGACTATTCCGGAAGCGGCGTCTATTCTTTCCGCTGCAGACGTCGTGTTTACCAGACCTTCGCCGATATTTTTGAATCCGGGATCCAACGTTACAACAGAGTCCAGTTCTTCTGATCGTCTTAGATAGCCTTCGACGGTTGCCGGCAATTCGAACTCAAGCGGATCCGCCTTTTCGCCCAAATAAGCCGTATCGTGCATTTCGAGCGGTTCAAAGATCTCATCCGCAACAAATCTTCGTAAGCTTTTTCCGCTGATCTTTTCAATTACAAGTCCCAGCAAAACATAATTCGTGTCGCCATAGTAATGACCTGTGCCGGGTTTGCCAAACGGTTCTACTCTCGCGCCGTAAGACAGGGAAATCAATTTTTTCGGCGTCCACCGGACCCGTTCCTTTACACCTTCACCAAGCCAGGTTCTCACATATTCCTTATCATTATTGAATCCGTAGATTCCGCTTGAATGATCGAGAAGCTGCGAGATCGTTATTTGGTCAATATAGGGAATCGGGGAAATTAGCTTTTGATCAAGGACATCGGTAACTTTTGTATTTAAGGAGAGTTTTTCCTGATCGATCAGTCTCAGTACGGCAACAGCGGTGAATATCTTTGTGATGCTTGCGATATGGAAACGATCGTCCGAGCGGATAGGTATTTGTTTTTCGATACTTGATAATCCTTTTGCGGATATCACGGGCTTTCTGCCTTTTTGGTCAATTCCCAGAATAAAACCCGGGAATCCATGACGGAGTCCTTTTTCTAAGAGAGCGGAAAGATCTTTTTCCCTCCACTGATGATCATAACCGCCGGTTTTATTAGACCCGGCACGACTTGCGGTAAGATCCCGCGCAGAACTCACCGAAACCCTCCCGAAAGGATGGATTTGAAATACAAGAAGTATTGCCAGAAAAAGAATCGTATTGATCTTCATTGATCTCTGTGAAGCTTCAGTATTTTGCGATTTGTAGTTACTATAAACAATACACCGCAGATGATAAATTTGTGACCGACTTTGCCCGGTGGTCCTTTCTGCCGTATACGAGTTGATTGACCAGATTAACAACGATTTTCAAGTCTACTAAAATAGAGAATAACGGGTCTCTTTTGCCTCCGGTTATTTCTGGGAGAAATGCGAACCCGACAAATAGTTCAATGAAAAATAATAATATTTCTGTCAGGCACATTGCCGGAACGTTTACCGTAATTTCCGTTTTTTTTGCGATTTTGTTTATTCAAACATCGATCGCGTATGGTCAGACGATGTCGATCGAGGAATATGAGCCGAAGTCTACGCTGATAGTTCCCGAGCACATTATTACAAAGGCAAAGTTTCCGTTCATCGATATTCATAATCATCAGCGGCTCGAACGAACGCCGGAAGATCTGGCAAAAATGGCCGCCGAAATGGATGAGATGAACATGAAGGTTCTCGTAAACCTGAGCGGAAGAAGCGGGGAAGATCTGGCCAAAGGAATCGAGGCGCTCAAAGGGAAATATGAGAACCGTTTCCTGATCTTCGCTAATGTTGATTTCAGCAAGATCGACGAACCCGATTTTGGCAAGAGAGCAGCGGCTCAGCTCGAGGCTGATGTAAAAAATGGCGCAAAGGGGCTGAAAATATTCAAAAGCCTCGGTTTGACGACCGTTGACAGCAAAGGCCAGCGCGTTCATACGGACGATCCGAGACTCGATCCGATCTTTCAAAAGTGCGCCGAGCTGAAGATCCCGGTTTTGATCCATACCGGCGAACCGCGTTCATTCTTCGATCCGCATGATAAATATAATGAACGCTGGCTTGAGCTCAAACAGTTTCCGGACCGTGCGCGCCCGGCCGACCGCTATCCTTCATGGGAAGTTGTAATGCAGGAACAGCATAATCTGTTTGCGAGAAATCCGAAGACGATCTTTATAAATGCTCATTTCGGCTGGCTCGGAAATGATCTGGCAAGTCTTGGAAAACTTCTCGACAAATATCCGAACGTCTATCCCGAAGTTGCCGCGATCGTCGCCGAACTTGGACGGCAGCCTAAATCTGCGCGTGAATTTTTTATCAAATATCAGGACCGCGTCTTGTTTGGAAAAGACACGTATCGTCCTTCGGAATATCATACGTACTTCCGAATTTTTGAAACTTCTGACGAATACTTCGATTATTTTAGAAAACGTCACGCTTTTTGGCAGATGTACGGTTTGAATCTGCCGGACGAAGTGCTCAAAAAATTCTATTACAAGAACGCTTTGAAGATCGTTCCCGGGATCGATCGTTCGCTCTTTCCTAAGGATTAGAAGCGGTTTGGATCTGCGGACAAATGAAATGGCGGCGTTCTGAAAGGCGCAGCGCAACCGTCTCGGTGGCTGTGGATGCGGCATCTTGCCGCCGCCAATGCGGCAAATCGTTAAGCCGCATGAGAGCGAGACGCTCTCATGACAGCCGTCGGGACGACGGCGCTATGTTTTTCAGGCGGCCTCATTGGCACTTTGTTCATTCACTTTTCCCGTAAACAGGCATCGCTTTAGTTCAGAAGCTGTTCGATTTTCCGGATCGCATTTTTTCCGCCTTCATTACCCGGATCGATCTCGACGGACCTTTTATAATTGATCAAAGCCAGTTCGAGCTTTCCGTCCTCAAGATACGCTTCGCCGAGACTGTCATAAACGTTTGACGATTCAGGGTAATATTCAACATTCAATTTGAAAACTTCGATAGCCTTGTCGATCTGCTTTTGTCCCAGAAGTTCATAACCGAATCGGTTCATAACGGTCTGCGTTTCGTAGTATTTCCGCCGCGGATCTTTTTTAAACTCGCGATACTTTTTTATAAATGTCGGAAAATCTCCGTTTGTCGCTTCGTCTACAAGGTCATCATACGAGATCCCTTTCTCAAAATTGAAAACTGCTTCGAGTGCGGGATCACGTCCGAGTTTGTAATCTTCGAAAGTTGTTTCTGCAGCGATCTCCGGTGCGGTCCAGCGGCGCGTATCACGCGGATCAAGATCCTGCCAGTAAAGTGTCGAAGCCGAAACTACCAGTTTACTGTTCGGCAGTGTGATCCGCGCAGCGTCGCCGTAATGATTCGGATGTGCGGCGGTCGGTTCACCGACGAAGGTGATATTTGTCAGTTCTTCGAGTTTGTTGACGCCGTTTTGCGCGGCGGAAAATGTTTCTCTGCCGATAATTGCAAAGGCCTTTCCTTTCTTGTTTAGTTTTGATCGGATCAAACCGAGATAGATCGGGCGGTTTAACGTATTATTTCCGCCGCCGTTGTTCCGCATATCTATCACGAATTTCTCAACAGGATTTTTCTCAATAAATTCAAAGACTTTACCGAAAAACTGAGCGATCGATTCATCCTGTTTGTTTTGAACCGCATTGTATTTTACATAGACCGTTTTCGTATCCGGCAAATACTCATACCAGTAATTATTTTGCGGATCTTTTTCGTAAAGCGGAACGCTGCCGGTCCGGGCGCTGATCCAATTTTCGGGCGAGCGGAACAGATCGGATAACTCCCCGCCGCGGCTTATGTTTATGACCTTCGGGCCGCCGGGTTTTTCTACCGTTATTGAAAGCGAATCAAGGCCGGCCGAGATTCCGAGAGCGTCGGTGATTTCCGGGATCGAGAGCAAATAGGGAGCCATCGCTTTTTTGCCCATGATATTGTCTGCAGCCGTCAGTTCAGCGGCCTTTTGTAAGGCGCTTTCCGCAGTATCATTTCCGATCTTTAAGATCTTTGCGCCGACAACTTCTTCGTATTCCTTTGCCGCTTTTTTCACATAGAGTCCATCTTCAAAACGATAAAAAGCCACAGGAAAAATTCCGTCGCGTCCGGTCGCCAGTTCGAACCGCAGCCGCGTGTGTCCGTCACCGGTCATCGCCACGATCCGCATCAATTCGGCAATGATCTCGTGACGCTTGAGATCCGGTATCCGCGAATCGAGTTTTGCAACGGCCGCATCAAATTCTTCTTCCGACATCTTAAAGAACAAATTTTTATGAGTTTTGCGCATCCGGTCTGCAAAATAACGCAGGTCGTCCCGCCACTGCGCGGCCGTCAAACCGGACGGCGCGGGTTCGTTCCGGCTGCCGTGCTGACCGGCAATGACGGAAGAAAAGATCAAAACCAAAATAAGAGCGAGAACATTGTGATTCTTGTTTTTCATTCGATTTTCACCTGCTGTTGACAAATAGAAGATCACAAAAAATATCACCGAACTCCGGCAAACAGCGGCGCCGGCATTCAAAAAAAAGGCAGCCGGATCCTGAATGTAACCCGGCTGCCTGACGAAAATGCAATTGAAATCCGCTACGCTACCGTAACTTCTTTACTCAGATAAACATCCTGGATCGCGTTTAGCAATTCGACACCTTCGGCCGTCGGGCGCTGAAACGCTTTGCGGCCGGAAATAAGTCCCATTCCGCCGCCGCGTTTGTTGATCACCGCGGTTCGTACAGCTGCTGCAAGATCGCCGTCACCTTTTGATTCTCCGCCAGAGTTTATCAAGCCGCAGCGTCCCATGTAGCAGTTTGCTACCTGATACCTTACGAGATCGATCGGATTTTCACTCGTCAGTTCGCTGTAAACCTTCTGGTCGGTTTTGCCGTAGCTGCTTTCCATATTCAGCGCATTATATCCGCCGTTTGTCGTCGGCAATTTTTGCTTGATGATGTCGGCCTGGATCGTCACACCGAGATGATTTGCCTGGCCGGTAAGATCCGCCGAAGCATGTTTGTCGCCATCAGACGTTTTGAACGCCGAATTTCTCAGATAGCACCAAAGGATCGTTGCCATGCCGAGTTCATGAGCGTATGCAAAAGCCTCAGCGATCTCGACGATCTGCCGTTCGGATTCTTCAGAACCGAAATAGATCGTTGCGCCGACGCCGACCGCGCCGAGATTTTTCGCCTGTTCGATCGTGCCGAAGAGAACCTGGTTAAAATTGTTCGGATACGTCAAAAGTTCATTGTGATTTACTTTTACGATAAACGGAATTTTGTGTGCATATTTTCTCGAAACAGCACCGAGCACACCAAATGTCGATGCTACGGCGTTACAGCCGCCTTCGATCGCGAGCTCGACGATGTTTTTCGGATCAAAAAGTTTCGGATTCGGAGCAAAACTCGCGCCGGCCGAATGTTCGATACCCTGATCCACCGGAAGGATCGAAAGATAACCCGTACCCGCCAGTCTGCCGTTGTCAAAAAGCGTTTGGATCGAACGCAATGTGGACGGATTGCGGTCCGATTCAAGCCAGACACGGTCGACAAAATCGCCGCCTGGTTCGTGAATACTTTCTTTTGGGATCGTATTTGAAGTGTGACCTAAAAGCGTTTCGGCATCGCTGCCTAAAAGTTCCTGTATTTTACTGTAATCAACAGCCATGTTTTAAAATGTCTCCTGAAAAAACGATTGTGATTTTCTGATTTTACAAATTTGCGAAATTATAACATACGTTCCCGAAAACCGGGTTTAAGGGAACGCGGTTGATCAGATCTTTATTTAGTAGACTGCCCGGTCAGTTTCCGCATGTCCGCGGCGGTGTTCCCCCGCAGCGGCTGTTTGATGATTTCGATCCATTACACCAGCATTCGCATCCGGAAGTCGTTTGGCCGAGTACGGTTTTCGGTCTCCACTGACATACCGTATTAGAAGGCTGATTTCCGTTTCGAACGGAGTTTGAACCGCAGGCGCCCGGACGCAGGTTTGAAGCTGCGATCGCGTTGATCTGGTAATTCTTGGCTCTCTCATATTCTGCAGCCGTACTGTTTCCCCTGATCATACTGCGGAACGCATCCCAATTCTGCTTTGGTCCGAAGGAGCAACATACTTTATAGACGTTTCCGCTGCGCGCTCCCGGGGCATAGCCGTCCTGAGCAAGTCTGAGACCTGCTTCTATGTGCCCATTCATCGCACTAAAGCGGTTTCGCTGGTACGTGTCTGCACGCAATTTACTGCGGTAACTCTTGTTTCCGGGTGCCATGGTTGAAGTCAGGATCACCATTCCGAAATTGTATCCTGTGTCGAATATTCTGCTGTCGCAGTTTGTCCTTGATTGAAACGCATCGTTTCTGGAACTCGAAAATGTGACAGCCAGCAGTGATCTGTAATTAGCGACAATTTTTCGGATGTAGATCGCTCTCGCGCGGAAATTTTTGCCCCGGTTTTGATTCTCGTATCCGGAGATCAGTGTAAGTACATTTCTTGTCTGCTGAGCCCGGTTCGGACTCCGCGGGTTATTAAAGAGTGAATCAGCGGTTTCGATATGCGCATACGCGTTGCTTAAGTTTGTCGCAATTGCTGAGAGCTGGGCCGGAGGGACCGGACCATTGGGCGAGATCTTATACAAAAACTCCAATCTGGCTTCGACTTGCCCGAGATTGATTCCTGTTCTGAAAATGTGTGACTGTGCTTCGTTCGCAAAATGAGTTGTATAACCAAATACGATCAAAAGCGGCAATAAAGAGCACAAAACTCCCGGTTTGAATTTCATTTTTCCGACTCCTTCGGCGGTTAAAATCACAACCGCCGGAATTTATTAATTACATAGCGTCCGTCATGGCAGACTCCATTAAACCTCCGTGAGTATTTTTTACTGCTGTTTGGATGAGAAGAATTTTGTTGAAAAGCTGGGGTTTATCAATAATTTCGAAGTATTTCCGGATGATCGCGAAAGTTTACGGAAATAAACATACTGCGAAGGCAACTTTTTTAGTACTTTCCCGAAATACGTAAACGACTCGATAAACAATAATTTCCGGGATTATACCATAAAACCGGGGCTGCAGAATTTGTCCGATAGATTGAACAAAATTCAATTGTTGTAGTACTATCGTTTTCGCCTTTTAGGACGAAAAATAAAAAGCCATGTTTTACGGGTGTGCGCCGTCCGCACGTCTTCTCATAAAAATGCTTCCCGCTGGTATTCTTGCGGCTTTATAAAATCGAGGTACTCTCATTATGCTCTCTCTGAAATCCGGAAATTTGATTTTGGTGGTTTTGTTGTGTCTGCTTTTTGCAGCTTCTCAAACGGTTCTTGCACGCGACGACTGGCGTCCGGTTTCTCCTCAGGAATTATCGATGACCGAAGGGAAGATCGAAAAAGATGCCGATGCCGAAGCGATCTTCTGGGAAGTTCGCGTAAATGATTCAACGCAAAACCTCATTATGGAGCACTATGTAAGGATCAAGATCTTTACCGAGAACGGCCGCGAAAAGTTCAGCAAAGTGGACATTCCATTTGTAAAAGGTTTGAAGATAAAAGATATCGAGGCACGCGTTATTAAGCCGGACGGAAGTATCGTCGAACTCAACAAGGACGACGTTTTTGAGAAAGAAATCGTAAAGACAGATCAGGTCAAGGTAAAAGCGAAATCATTTGCAGTGCCGAATATCGAAGCGGGAGTTGTACTTGAATATCGGTATAAGGAAGTTTACCGAAGAGGAAACGCCGATAATATGCCGATGATCTTTCAGCGTGATATTCCGATGCAGAACGCCACCTATTACTTCAAGCCCGCGCTCAACGTAAAATATCTCACGTTTAATCTCGACGACAATAAGTTTGTAAAGGATAAGGGCGGTTATTACCGCGTGACGATGGAAAATGTTCCTGCGCTCAAATCCGAACCGAATATGCCGCCGGAAAATGAGGTAAGATCCTGGCTTTTGCTTTATTACGTAAGCGACCGGATGCTTCGCAATACAACCACAGATTTTTGGTCATACGCCGGAGGTGATCTGGCGGAATATTTTGAGATCAAAGATACCTTAAAACCGGGCAAAAAAATGAAAGCCGCAGCCGATGAGATCACTGCGGGCGCAGCGTCCGATATGGACAAACTAAAAAAACTCTTTGAATTTTGCCGAACGAAGGTAAAGAACATTGAGTACGACAGCACGCTGACCGATGACGACCGGGAAAAGATAAAATCCAACGGATCTGATGACGACACCTACAAAAAACTCCAGGGCCGGCCATACGAAATAAACAAGCTTTTTGCGTCGCTGGCCGATGCCGCCGGATTTGATACGAGAATTGCTTTTACGGGGGACCGCAGCAAACTCTTCTTTAATCCAAACCGCGCCCATACGTCTTTTATTCATCTTGCAGGGGTTGCGGTGAAGATCGGCGGAGAATGGCAATACTTTGATCCGGGCACACCTTACCTGCCGTTTGGAAAACTCGAGTGGTTTGAAGAAAGCACTTCTGTCTTTTTGCTGGCCTATAAAGACTATGTAACGACGGAAACTCCGATTTCCGAAGCAAGTGAATCGCTCGCAAAAAGAACCGGCCGCTTCAAACTTCTCGAAGACGGTACACTCGAAGGTACGGTCAAGGTCGAATATTCCGGACATCTGGCATCGCAATATAAAGCAGTAAATTACGACGAAACGCCTGCAAAACGCGAAGAGTTTCTAAAAGATGCCGTCAAAGAAAGAATGAGCACGGCCGAGCTATCGGAAATTGCGGTGAAAAACGTAGAGGATTGGCAAATGCCTTTCGCCTATGAATATAAGGTGAAAATTCCAAACTACGCACAGAAAACCGGCAAGCGGCTTTTCCTTCAGCCCGGATATTTTGAACATGGAATTGATCCGAGGTTTTCGAGTGCTACGAGAAAATACAGTATCTATTTCCGTTTCCCATGGTCTGAAAAAGATGACATCACGATCGACCTTCCGGCGGGTTATGAACTCGACAATGCAGATGCTCCGGAAGATGTTCAGGATCCGAGCCGTATCGGTTCGCTGAAAACCGTAATAAAGATCGATAAAGGAAAAAATCAGCTGATCTACGAGCGAGATTTCCTGTTCGGCGGCGGCGGAAACATCCTGTTCAACAAATCAAACTACGAACCGATCAAGAATATGTTTGACGCTTTTCACAGAGCCAACAATCACATGATCACACTGGTCAAAAACGACTAGCAGATCTGCACATTAGCGGTTCCACCGCCGCTATAAACAGACCGGAGGAATTATGCTTCACTTACGCCGTTATTGTTCTGCGATCTTAATTACAGCAGCTCTCGCAACTTTTTCTCTTGCAAATACAGACAGCGCACCTTCCTGGCTTCAAACAGCTTCCGGATCGGCGATCCCATCCTATGACAAGGAAGTGCCCGCCGTTGCACTGCTCAGCGAAAAAAGGGTAACGCTCGAACCGGGCGGCAAACTCGTAACCACGGAAAGAAATGCCGTCCGCATACTCACAAAAGAAGGTCAAAGAGAAGCCGTGGCGGTTGTTTATTATCTCGTCAGTTCGGGCAAGGTCCGCGATATCAACGCGTGGATGATCAATCCGGACAAGAGCGTCAAAGAATACGGCAAGAAATATGTGATCGATCAGATCGCAGATAACGACGACGTTTACAACGAAGGCAGGATAAAGGTAATAGACGGTTCGGGCGATGCGCAGATCGGTTCGATATTCGGCTATGAGATCACGACGGAAGAAGAACCGCTTTATTATCAGGAAAAGTGGTTTGCTCAGGATGATCTTCCGGCGCTGGTATCGACATACAGTCTATCTCTCCCGGCCGGCTGGAAGGCAGAGAGTTTTACATTTAACAATCCTGAAGTAAAACCTGTAATAAACGGGAATACCTACACCTGGGAGCTCAGAAATCTCGGTTATATAAAGTCCGAACCGATGAGTCCTTCGGTTCCGAACATCGTGCCCTGGCTGGCGATAAATTATTCTCCCGAAGATCCGAACGCTTCGAGAAACAAGGTTTTTAACAACTGGCAGGACGTTTCACGGTGGGCCACCGATATGTACGAACCTCAGGTTGTGATCAATGATGAGATCGCTGCCAAGGCCCGCGAGCTTACGGCGGATGCAAAAACGGAACTCGATAAGATCAAGGCGATCGGAACTTATGTTCAGAATATTCAATATATATCGATCGATATCGACGTAGGACACGGAAACGGTATTCGTCCGCGTCCTTCGGATCTTGTTATGAAGCGGGGTTACGGAGATTGTAAAGATAAAGCGACACTGATGCGGGCGATGCTGAAAGTGCTGAAGATCGATGCGTTTCCGGTCGTTATTTATTCGGGAGACCCGTCGTTTGTCAGAGCCGTCTGGGCTTCGCCGGGACAGTTCAACCACTGCATAATCGCTGTTGTGGTCGGCAAAGAAACCGAATCTCCGGCGATCCTTGAACACGAGGCTCTCGGCCGTCTTCTGATCTTTGACGCGACCGATGATCTGACGCCGGTCGGCGATATTCCGGACTATCTGCAGGGAAGTTTTGGATTGATCCTCGCCGGCGATACCGGTACTTTGAGCGAAATGCCCGTGCTTCCGCCGGATTCCAATTCGCTTGAGCGGAATGTAAATGCAGTGATCAGCGAAAAAGGTGCGATCACAGTAAAAGTGAGCGAAAATTCCCAGGGACAGTCTTCAAAATATGAAAGAAGGCTTTACCGCAAACTTTCAAAAAGCGATTACACGAGGGTGATCGAGAGATGGCTGACAAGCGGAGCGACGTCTGCGAAGCTGCTGAATTTTGAAGCCAGGGACGATCATCAAAATGCCGGATTTGACCTCGATGTGGAGTTTTCTGCTCCGCTTTACGGTCAGCTGATGCAGGACAGGCTTTTGATCTTCAAACCTGCCATCGTCAGCCGTTCGAGTTCGGTTTATTTGACAGAAAAAGAACGCGTCCACCCGATCCGTCTGGAATCGGGAAGCTTTTCAGAAACTGCTACGTTTGAACTTCCAAAGAATTTTTCGGTGGACGAACTGCCGGATCCGGTCGATCTCAAGACGTCTTTCGGTTCATACAAAACAAGCTATTCTGTTGCTGACGGAAAGCTCACATTCAAAAGATCGATGATCACGAAGCGCAGTCTGGTGCCGAAAGCAAACTATGAATCGGTAAGGGATTTTTACAAAAAGATCCTCGACGCCGAGCAGTCACCGGTCGTACTTTTGAGAAACTAAAGACTGCCGTTCATTTTCGCCGGAGCATTTTGATCAGGGCTTTTTCTTCGGGTTTGTGGCCGGCGATGCGTTTTATCCTGCGGCT
This sequence comes from Pyrinomonadaceae bacterium, assembly GCA_041394785.1. Lineage (GTDB taxonomy): Bacteria > Acidobacteriota > Blastocatellia > Pyrinomonadales > Pyrinomonadaceae > Aridibacter. The sequence goes on from JAWKHO010000002.1 coordinate 228,846, forward strand.
TTTTTTCGGTGTAAATTCTTCAAGCGTGATCCCTTCTTCGTAGGCTTTAATAACTGAAGGATGGATATATGAACCGCGGCAGACACTCGGGGTATTTCCCAATTCTTCGGCGACATTTTTTACAGCGGCAACGATATTTTTCTTTGCCGCTTTTTCATCTTCACAGCAGCCCGATTCCGAGAGTTCGAGTGCCGCAAGCAGCGTAGCGCCCCATGTCCGGAAGTCTTTTGACGAGAACTCTGTTGATGTCGAATCCTTTATATATTTATTGATGTCGGCCGGTTTTACAGCGTGCGCGTCGCCCTCTTCATCTAGATACACGAAAAGCTTCTTGTTGTTCCCGATTTTTCGTACCTTTCTCAAAAGATCGGCCAATTCTTCATCAACCATAACTTTTCTCTGCCTGACCCGATGTTTTCCGACAAAATCGAACGTTAGCGTGCCGTCGTGTCCGATCTTCAGGTGGTCTTTCTTCAGCGTCGTAATCCCGTAAGTCCTGAATTTTTTGACGCTGTCATCAGATCCGATACGGATATACAGCGAATTTATCAACCGGATTACAAGTGCGAGTATCTTGTCCTTCGGAAATCCGTCCAGGTGCATGTCGCGGTTTGTCTTTTCCAGCAACTTTGGTAAAAATCCGCCGAAATCTTCGATCTTCTTAAATTTCTCACGTTCACGTTTTCGTCTGAACGCTTCGCTGTAAAGATATTGAACGCGTCCGGCCTCATCGATCCCGGCTGCCTGAAGTTTGCCGCGCGGCGACGGGGAAATGCGGACATACTTCCAGGCCGGCGGAATTACTAGATCTTCTATTCTTTGAAGATCGGCTTTGGCGGCGATCTTTTTTCCGTCTTTATCGCAATACGTAAACCCGCTCTTTGGTGTGCCCTTGCGCCGCCACCATTTTGACCGTCTTCCTTTTTCTATCCGCTCAAGGGCTTTTTGTCTGGTTATCTTCGAATTGTTTTTTGCCAAATCAGTCTCCGCCTGTTTGTATCGAAATCCGTACACAATTCTGATCAATTGATGACTTACACAAACGCTATGCCAGAAAAAAGAGTCTGTCTGAAAAGTCCAAATTAAGCGGTGAAACCGCAAATAGAAAGTAGATACTGTCTTGAATAATCAACTCTGAAACGCCAAGTCTGGGTCAAACGGGGTTTGGTAAGAAAGCAGTTCTTACGCCCCTTCAGGGCTATAACCAATCGTCGATCTTTCCAGATGTTTCACATCTGGCTACTTTCGGTATGCCGCTTCGCGGCAAAAAGATGGCTTTTCAGACAGACTCTGAAATCTGATGAAATCTGAAATTTGAAATCTGAAATTTACTTAGCCTGCCTGGCTTCAACATTCAAAATGACCTTAACGTCCTTCGAAATTACGTTGCCCTCAGGATTGTAATTTACACCATAAGCCGTGCGGTCGATCGTTGTTTCTGACATCGCACCCATTACCTTTCCGCCGCGTCCTTCTGCAAACCCCGCAACTTTTACCGGGATGGTGATGCTTTTTGTTACACCGCGAAGTGTAAAATCGCCGGTAACCATCAGCTTGTCGCCGCTTTTTGCAACCTTTGTGCTTTTGAATGTCATTTCCGGATGATTCTCTACGTCAAAAAAATCGGCGCTTCGAAGGTGTTTGTTCCTGCCTTCAACACGCGTATCGACGCTCGTCGTTTTTGCCGTAAATTCAACGGAAGATTTTGTTTCGTCGTCCGCGTTGTAATTGATCGTGCCCGAAAAATCGGTAAAGTAACCAGGCACATAGATCAGTCCATATGTTTTACTTCAAAACCGATCGCGCTGTGATTTACGTCAAAATTATATGTTCCGCTTTCAGCGGCCACTCCGGTATTTGCAAATTTTTCAGCGATTGAAAGATTTTTCGCCGAAACGCCGTTAAATCCGATCAGCGCTGTTATGCCAACCAGCGCAAAAGCAGTCCTATTCCATATTTCTTCATACTTCGTCTCCTCCGTCCAGTTTCTAAAATTTGATCTTAAATAATCTATATGTGCTTTAATTGTAATCTCAATTCTAGCAAATAAAATTCCCGTTTGAGAATGTAAGTGTTATAAGAATTGTATCTTATTGGAATTAAAGCGGTATCAGCGGCGAAAGAGAAACAAAGCGGAAGGAAGAGTTTGCCCGCGGAATACGCGGAATGACGCGGAAAAAGAATTGGTAGAATCGATGGCTGCGTAACGGTATTTTTGCAATAGAGGACAAAGCGGAACGGAGAGTTTACCCGCGGAATACGCGGAAATGCGCGGAAAAAGAATTGGGAGAATTAATGGCTGCTTTACCGGATCCACGGCAATAGAGGACAAAGCGGAAGGGAGAGTTTGCCCGCGGAATACGCGGAAATACGCGAAGAAAAAGAAAAACCTAGTAGAATTGTTGGCTGCTTAACAGGATCCGCGGCAATAGAGGACAAAGCGGAAAGAAGATTTTTCGCGCGAATTACGCGATTTACGCGCAAAAAAAGAAATGGGAAAATTGATTGTCGTGTAACCGTATTTGTTTCCGCGTCATTCCGCGTATTCCGCAGGCAAACTCCCGGCGAATCGCGTAAAGCGTAATGCGTATTACGTACCACGCTTCCCCAAGATCTTATGAACGAGACATACGACCTGATAGTGATCGGCGGCGGTTCGGCCGGACTTGTTGCGGCGGGCGGTGCGGGAATCCTCGGCGCAAAGGTGGCGCTTATCGAGAAGAACAAGCTCGGCGGAGATTGTCTTTATACTGGCTGTGTCCCGTCAAAAACGCTGATCCGCTCGGCGCGTTTTGCTTCCGATATGAAGCAGGCGGAAAAGTACGGATTCAAGATTCAAGACTTAAAATTTAAGGATGATTCCTTTGCTTCGATCACCGGCCGTGTGCAGGATGTGATCGGTGTTATCGAAGAACACGATGCACCCGAAGTTTTTGAAGAAATGGGTGCGGAGATAGTTTTCGGCTCGCCGAAATTTCTCGGAAGAAATGAGATCGAGGTCAAGCTTGCTCCAGGCGAACTGCGCAAAATGCGGGCGAAGCGCTTTTGTATAGCCACCGGGTCTTCGGCTTTTGTTCCCGAGATCGAGGGGCTTCGGGATACCGGATTTATTACAACTGAAGAGGTCTTTCATCTTGAGGCTCTGCCCGCAAAATTGATCGTCCTCGGCGGCGGCGCGATCGGCTGTGAATTAGGACAGGCATTTGCGCGTTTTGGTTCCGAGGTAACCATTATTGAAATGGCGGAGCGGATCCTGCCGGTCGAAGACGAAGAAGTTTCGGAATTTATTACAGGTGTTTTTGAAAGCGAAGGAATAAATGTGTTGACGAAAACAAAAGCCGTAAGATTCCGCAGAGACGAAAAGGGCAGGAAATACGTTACCGTTATAAAGGAAGACGGCCTCGAGGAAGAAATCGAAGCCGGTGAGATCCTTGTTGCGGCCGGCCGAAAACCGAATACTGAAGGTTTGAATCTCGAAGCCGCCGGCGTCAGACTCGAAAAAGGGAAGATCGCGGTTGATGATTATCTGCGGACATCCAACAAAGCGATCTATGCGGCCGGCGACGTGAACGGAAAATTCCAGTTTACGCACATGGCGGATTATGAAGCGCAGATCGTTTTGAAAAATTGTTTTCTCTTCTATCCGCTGACGACAAAAGCCGATTATTCCGTCGTTCCGTGGACGACATTTACCGAACCCGAAGTCGCCCGCGTCGGAATGATAGAAAGAGAAGCCCGCGAAAAATTCGGTGATTCGATCGATGTTTACAAAGTCCCCTTTTCGCACAACGACCGCGCACAGGCCGAAGGCGATCCGGATGGTTTTGCAAAATTAGTATTGAAAGGCAACAAGATCCTGGGCGTAACGATCGTCGGAATTCATGCCGGCGAGCTTTTAAGCGAATTCACCGTCGCGATAAAACACGGACTTTCGATCGCCGATCTCAACGAAGCGATCCACGTTTATCCAACCCTCGCGAAGATCACGCAGGCACTCGGAACCGAAAAAACGATCGAAGGTTTGAAGAAACCGTGGGTGCAGAAATGGTTTGTTAGGTATTTAAGAATTTGGCGCTAAGCCGGAGCGCGGGCATCCTGCCCGCACGAACGCGAAAGCGTTCGGACTCAGTTGATCATCTTCTTACCTGACGGAAGCGTTCGGATTTTTCGTGCTCCGCACTCATTGCCGCGGGGTCGCGTGCGTTCCAAATGCCGGAACGCAGGCGCCCCGGTTAACTTTCGTGCATCTTCGCACCTAACATTGTGCTTTGCACGCGGGGTCGCGTGCGTTCCGGCGGATATTATGAATGGTCGATCATCCGCCAGGAGCCAGACGGTTGTAAACCAGCCGGTTCGATCGGGTCGCTGCCCGCTGCAAACATATTTCCCCGCAAGGGCGCCCTCTTTTCCGAGAAAACGGACGACGACATTTTCATAACGCAGATTTTGAATCATCTTCGCATCCTAACGCCGTGGATCTATTCGTGCTTTGCACTCATTGCATTCATTGCGGGAAGTCGCGTGACGGATACTCGGAAATTGTGACGACAACAGGATCAGAAACAGTTTGCTTTTCATATCTGCAGGCGCGTAAGATTTACGGAAGTTGATCATCCCGGATCGCCTGCAGCCTGCAAACGTGCTTTTGCGTTCGAACCGACTTGATCATCTTCGCACCTGATCCGGTGCCCCCGATTATCGTTCGCACTCTAACCGTCCATTTGGGATTATTTTGCGTTCGAACTTGATCATCTTCGCACCTAACCGTGGATTATTCGCACGCGGGGGTCGCGTGCGTTCCAAATGCCGGAACGCAGGCGCCCCCGCCTGCAGCGAACGTGCTTTTTGCGTTAGAATTAACTTGATCATCTTCGCACCTAACCGTGGATTATTCGTGCTCCGCACTCATTGCACGCGGGGTCGCGTGCGTTCCAAATGCCGGAACGCAGGCGCCCTGCAGCGAACGTGCTTTTTGCGTTCGAACCGACTTGATCATCTTCGCACCTAACCTGTATTATTCGTGCTCCGCACTCATTGCACGCGGGGTCGCGTGCGTTCCGACGAAGGATCGCGGGCTGGCGGCCTGTGTTCCTTTGAGTGATCAGTTCAGAGAAACTTCAGCGGACTCAGCTTGGCGTTCCATGTTTGCAGCGCTTTTTTTATGATCCATTCGTATGCTTCGATAATGCAGAGAAGAAGCAGACAATAGCCGCAGACCGAGATCAGATACCAAAAGCCGAATTTTTTTTGATATGTCTCAAACATATCGGGATTCTCGCATTCGGCCGTGAATCCCGGGTTAATTCAGTTTGAAATATATGTGAAATTAATTGCGATGAGTTATTCGACAGGATTGCTCAGAGTTCCGAGCCCTTCGACCTCAACTTCTACGATATCACCTTTTTTCAGGTAAACAGGCGGCTTCCTTGCAAACCCGACACCCGGCGGTGTTCCGGTGGCGATCAGATCTCCGGGTTCGAGGGTGACCGTTTTGGAAAGATAAGAAATAAGCTCGGGAACGTTGAAGATCAACTGGTTTGTGCTTGAATCCTGAAGAGTTTCGCCATTCAAACGTAATTTGATCGAAAGCGAATGGGGATCCGGAATCTCATCCTTTGTCGCGATAAACGGCCCGGTCGGTGCAAACGTATCGCAGGATTTTCCGCGCTGCCATTGCCCATCGGCAAATTGAAAACCGCGTTCGCTGACATCGTTGAGATTTGTATAGCCGAAAACATAGTCAAAAGCTTCATCTGCGGAAACATTCTTTGTCCGTTTTCCGACGACGACCGCCATTTCAGCCTCATAATCCGCTTTTTCGCTTCCCTCGGGAAGGATGATCGGTTCGTCGGGTCCGGTAACGGATGTCGGAAACTTTGAAAATACAAGCGGATTTTCCGGAATGTCCATACCGCTTTCGATCGCGTGGTCGCGATAATTGAGTCCGATACAGATCACCTTTCCGGGAAAGGGAACAGGAGCGAGAAGCTTTACGTCGCTCCGTTTCAGGATCGACTTTTCAAAATCATCCCGGCTTCGGCAGCGCGGCTGACGACATTTTGTATCTGCGGAAAAAGGTCACCATCAAGATCAAACCATTCGAGATATGAGGATCTCGCTTTGTGAGTATGTTCCGGCACTTTTAAGGCACTGAAAACATCCAGGATCTCGCGGTCCTGATCGAGCAAAACGCCAAGATGCGGAGCAGGATTCTGCTCCGCATCCGGCCGTGAAAAACTTACAAAACGCATTCAATTCTCCTTTTGTTAAACCGAGATCACCGACGCACCGACGGTTGCTTTTTCTTTCTGAGCCATTACCGAGAAGACTTCAGCCGCTACCTTCAGAGCTTCATCGATATCCGCTTCGGTATGCGCAGCTGAAATGTACCAGATGCCGCGGCCGATCACTCGTATTCCGCGGTCGAGCATTCCGCGTGTAAATTCGGCATATTTTGAAGCGTCAGCCTCAAGGCAGTCGCGGTAATTTGTAAGTTTCCTGCATTTTGTAAACGACACATGTGTCATCGGTCCCGGACCGCTGACAAGTACATCCTGCCCGCTTTGTTCGGCGAGTTTGCGGAGGCCTTCCTGAAGCCGGCGGCCGAGATTTGTAATATGTGTATATACTTCGCCGTCGTTTGCTTCGAGCACCTCGATGGTTGCAGCGGCGGCAGCGATCGAAGGATTATTGCTGTTGTATGTTCCGGCGTGCATTACGCTGCCGTTTGCCACATATTCCATCACCCGTTTTGTCCCGGCAAGAAAACTGACCGGAAACCCGGAAGCCATCGCCTTTCCGAATGTCGCCAGATCGGGGATCACACCGTAAAGTTTCTGTGCGCCGCCGAGGCCAAGTCGAAAACCTGTGATGATCTCGTCAAAGATCAGCACTGCTTTATATTCATCACAAATGTCGCGCAGACCCTGCAGATATCCGGGGAGCGCTTCGATACAGCCGTTGTTGCACATGATCGGTTCGGTGATGATCCCGGCGATGTCGTCGCCGTATTTTTCAAATGCAGTTTCAACGACACCGATATCGTTCCACGGCAAAACGATGATGTCATCGAGCACGTTTATCGATTGTCCGTTTGTTTCAAGCACACTCTGCGGAGATTCAAACTCACCCGCGGTATCAAGCGAAGGATGCTGGCTGATCAGTACGTTATCAAACCATCCGTGATACTGACCCTCAAATTTTATATATTTCTTTCGCCCGGTAAAACCGCGCGCCAGACGCAATGCCGCCTGCACCGATTCCGAACCGCTGTTGCTGAAGCGGATAAGTTCGGCGCACGGTATCAGGCTCTGCAATTTTTCCGCAAGGTTCAGCTCCAGTTCATGCTGTCCCGCAAAGAGTTGGCCGAGTGCCGTTTCTTTCTGAACCCGTTCGAGGACCGCAGGATGAGAATGACCGAGGATCATCGGCCCCTGACTCAGGGTAAAGTCAAGATACTCATTGTCGTCAACATCAATAATCCGGGCGCCTTTTCCTTCTTTGAAAAAAAGCGGGTGGGGAGCACCTGACATTCTAAAGTGGCTGCTTACGCCGCCGGCCATAGAATTACAGGCACGTTTGTACAATTGATATGATTTTTCATAACTTCGCATTTGTAGTTTCTCCTTTTGGTGCGTGTCGGACAAGTTTCTAACTCCGTTCAAATTTCTGTTTACTGATTCGTTTTTCGACGACAATAAAAATCCTTATGGGCCTGCGGAACCGGCTCTCAGCCGTCCGCCGATATTCTTAAAATCAAACTGGCTCAGATCGATCGAAGATAGCCCGGGTGTATTAACTTCAATAATTTTTCCGGCGATCGGTTCGTATGCGGCGCGGAAGGCGACCGCTGATTTAAGCGCGATGATCTTTTCCTTTTCAGGCTCGATCCCGACCGAACGTAGCTGCTGGAGATTCCACGGCGGCATCTTAAATTCCGTCAGCACGATCTTGATCCCTTCTGATTCGACGACTGCGGTGCGTCCCATATTTTCAATAATTCCGTCACGCATCTGTCCGCGGTTTGTGAAAACGCCGTCGGTGATATTTTTAACTTCGCATTCGAGCGTAAGCGGTTTGCCGTGATAGGAATCCGTTTTTCCGCCGATGGAAAGCATTACCGTGTTGCCGATACCGGCTTCTGTCGCCTGAATTGCGGCTTTAGGGTCGGCAATTATTACCACACCGCTTCCCGCACTCTGCGCGATCAGTTCTTCTAAAATAAAAGTGCTGTCGCCCGTTGTTCCGGCGCCGATATTGTCGCCGATGTCTGCAAGGATCACCGGATGAAGATCACTCTCTATAGCATCTCTTACGGCTTCGGAAATACCCGGTAAATGCGGAACAAATTTTTCTTCAAGATCGCTGAAACGATTGGCAATCTCCTTCGCACATTTTTCTGCAAGATCCGGGTCGTTATCGGTTACCACCAAAACTCCGGGCCGATCTCAGGAACATCCGAGTATGCAAATCCGCCGGCGACGGTTATGGACAAAACTCGGGTTCATTTTCGAGTTGGTGCGCATGAGCGATCAGATCTTTCATCGGCTGCGCATCCGTCAGCTGCATATTCGGAACAATGATCATCGGCGGTTTTTCAAGACTCATCACGGGCTTTATTTCACCGTTTATCGTTCTGACGAGAAGTTCCGCAGTCTCGAGCCCGCGTTCTACCTGATCGATATGCGGATATGTGTCATACCCGACGATCACATCCGCTTTTTGGGTCATCAATTCAGAAACATTTGCATGGAGATCAAGCGTGACCGCGATCGGGATATCATTTCCGGCAAACTCTCTGAACTTTGTAAGAATGTATCCGTCACCGTCAGGGAATTTTTCCGAGACCATCGCGCCGTGGAGTGTGAACAGGATCCCGTCGACCTTTCCGGCTTTTTCGAATTCGCGGCGGACGGCATCAATCAGTTCATCCAGGGCTTGAGCCTTAACCGGAGCGGTTGAAACACCCCATGCCCAAAGCGTCGGGATCATTTCAAAACCAAACTTTTCCGCACCTCTGATAAATCCGGCCATTTCGCTCGTCGTACCGCGAAGCTTTTCGATCGAATCGCTGCCTTCAAGCAGCAGTGTTTTTCGGAAAGTTTCGATATCGGTCGGTTCACTCGAAAACGAATGAGACTCGTGATAGATACCGCCAACCAAAATTTTCAGATCATTACTCATCAATAATTACTTATCGCCGATCAGATCTTTTGTGATCTCCTCTAAACCGATCATGCTTTCACCTTCTACAGGAGCTTTTTCCGCAGCAGACGTATCTTTCAGACCGTGCCCCGTGATGATGCAAACGGCCTTTTCATCTTTTCCGATCCTTCCACGGGAAACCGCTCTTAAATAACCCGCCACCGATGTCGCGCCGGCCGGTTCGGCATAGATCCCTTCCGTTTCGCACAGTTGTTTTTGCGCCTGATAGATCTCATCATCCGAAACGGTGATACCGAAACCGCCCGTTTTCTTTACACTTTCAAGCGCCCGTGTCGCATCGATATCGACCTGAACTGCCAAACCGCTGATCGACGTAGTGGTTGAGACCTCGCGGGCTTCATCCAGTTTCTTGACAAAGGGCGTCACGACAGTGTCATTCAGCTCGGGCTGGACGGCATTGATCCGCGGTATTTTTGACGTAAAACCGCGTTCTTTAAGATCGTGAAATCCGCGGGTGATCCCCGTCAAAAGTCCGCCTCCGCCAACCGGAACAAAAACGTGATCGGGAACCGCTCTCATCTGCTCAAAAATCTCATACGCAATCGTCTTTACACCTTCCATTCCCTCAGGTGAATACTTGTAAGCCGAGATGACGAGTCTCGTACCGCTCTCTTCGGCAAGCTCCTGAAGGCGCGCAAAGATCGGTGCAGAAAGCTCATTCGTTACTCCGAAATTTTTTACCCTGAAAACCTTTGCGCCGTATATCTTCATCTGCCTGAGTTTATTTTCGGGCGTGATCTCATTTACAAAGAGCAGGCAGTTCATCCCGTATTTTGCGGCAAACGCAGAAGCGCCGAGCCCGTATTCCCGGAAGATGTCGCGATAAAGGTTTTTATTCCGGCCTGTTTCATCAGCGCAGTTTCGAGCGACGCAAAACGATCCTTAAAGGAACCGGTCGGGTTGATCTGTTCCATCTTCAGGAGAAGATCGCCGTTTTCTGAGATACCGTCGCCCTTAATGAGCGGAGTATTACCTTCCCCAAGGCTGCGGAGTTCGCCGGTTTCTGAGAAAGGTAAAAACTCTTTATATTTTTCGAGGATCGATCTCATAACTCGTCGCGGGTCTATTCAGCGTAAACCCATTTTCGGTCAAATCTTGCATAGCGGATCGCCCGCCCGCCGCCGTCCGGCAGTTGTTCCTGCCATACGGCAACAAATATTCCGTTCTTATCTTGCGTGATCCCCGGATACGAGATCTGCAGTTTTTCTGATGTGGCAACATCTTTTGGTTTTGACCAGGTCTTTCCGCCGTTTGCCGAGATCGCTACGCTCAAAGGAAAACGGTTGCGCGGCGAATTGTTCCATATCGCGATTATTTCTTTCGGGCTGTTATCAAGACGCCAAAGCGAAGCCGGCGTGTTGTGACCGTATAATTTGCTCTGTACGGGTTCAGACCATGTCTTTCCGCCGTCTTTGCTTCGCGATTCATAAAGGTATTCCGTCCCGGTCCGCATCAGCATATAGAGATCGCCGTTGGCGAGTTCGACGATCGCCGGTTCGACTACACCGCCCGTTGAAAAGGGGGTAACCTTTCTCTTAAAGAGATAGAGATCTATGTGCGGGGTCCAGTTAATGCCGTCCTTTGAAAGCATTACTCCCGCTTTGAGATCCATCTCGCCTTCCGTTTTTGCCGGAATTCCTTCCTGAGCCCAGAGATCATAAGACGCCGGCATAACGAGCGTGCCGTCTTTTAATTTAAGTCCGATATGACGTTTTCCGACAAAATAGTTGTAAGGCGTTTTTATCTCGACCGGCTTTGACCAGGATCTTCCGTCGTCCCTGCTTTCCACCATCCAAATGTCGCTTTTATCGATCTTGTTCGGCGGGATAACTGAGGATGCATAAACCAGGATCCGGTCGCCGTCAATGATGACGCAGGGATCACCGTCAAATTTTCCCTCAATATCGAGGACAAGCACCGGTTCGCTCCATGTTTTTCCGTTATCTGTCGACGTAGCGCCAACGATCTTTCCGTCCCGGTTTCCCGGTACGCTGTAAGACCAGGCGATAAATATTGCGCCCGAGGATGTCCGCGATGTCACGGGATAGGCATTGACTTCGCCTTTGAAGGCGGGTGCGCGCACCGAGCCCGTTTCAAAAAAACCGTTATCCTGTGCGGAAGCAGTAAATTGTGAAAACACGAAGACCGACGCAGCAATCCAAAACAGAAAACATCGGCGCGCTGATAAAATTAACCGTTTTTGCATATATAAAAATTCTGAGAATTCCGGATCCCGGATTATTTCTTAACTCCCAAACGCTCGCGCAGATCGTCGAGTGTAAAACCGCCTTCCCGAACACGCGCCATCAGATCCTGCTCGGATTTTCTGACCTTCGCGATATTTTCGCGCATCTGGTCGTCGTGCCCTTTTGGAACGTTCACAACGCCGTTGATATCGCCGTGGATGATATCGCCCTGCTGAACCGTCATTCCGTGTACCTGAACCGGCATTCCGACATCGGCGATCCGGCAGTAGACATGACTTGCCGAAAGCCCTGCGGCAAATGTATGGAAATTCAGCTCTTTTACTTCATTAAAGTCGCGGACATTGCAATCGCTGACGAGTCCGATCGCGCCGAAATTCTGGACAAGCGTAGTCATCACATCGCCGCTGTGGGCCGCAAATTCCTTGTATTCGCCGATCTCCTGAATAACGATAACAACCGGGTTCGGGCTTGCATCGATCGCCTCATAAAGCTTCATCGTTACATTAGGATCGCGCGGAACCATTTGCGTAACGGTTTCCATTTGGACCGTGACGGCATAACCGGCCATCGGGCCGAGCTCCGGATACAAACACTTTACGGCGTTTGAAGTAAATCCGACGTGGCCCGGTCTGATGTCGAGAAGTTCGATCGCATTGCAGACAGTGGGTGAATCGATGGTCTGAAGAAATGAAATAAAATCGCTCATAATTTTGTCGTATTTCCCTTATTTAAGATTGGTGTTGATCGAATTGAGACGGATGTTGCCGCCGTTTGAAGCAAGAAGACTGACATACGCCAGACCGAGAACCTTTGCTGTTTTAAGTTCGACAGAGGGTCCTCCGTTTACCGATATCTGTGCCTTCTGTGCCGCGCTGTTGTATCTGACCGAGATGTTTAGTTCCTCACCCGATCCGAATGCCTTCGGATATTCCGTCTCTTCCTTTATCCGGTGGAGCAGATAGTTGTATTTTGTCGTCCGCCGGTCATTCTGAAGCCGTTCTTCTTTTCCCGCTGCAAGATGGATCTTTCCATCCGAAATACGGATCCGGAGACATCCTTCATCAAGATTCCTCGGTGAAAGAAGACTGTCGCCGAGGATCAGATATCCGTCAGCCTTTGTGGAATTGACCGTAAAGGTGATCTCGCCTTGCTGAACAAGCGGAATGCTTCTCACTATTCCGGTCGCATCGTTGTTCTTGTTGTTCGGATTCTGTGTGATCTCAAGCCACAGCTTGTCATTCTCAAGAAGATACTTCTCGATCGCCGCCGCACGGTTCGGTCCCGGATCGATCGTGTGCCAGCCGGTTCTTCCGTCATGGAAATTGACGACATCCGTCTTCTCAAGGATCCACGATCTGTTGATCCTTGCCAGAGTCGGACGGTTATGACGGGACCAGTTTCCCTTGTTGTAGGAAATAGCGATCGTTCCGTCCTTTGCTTCTGTCAGAAAAGGATATGTAACGTGCGGGATCGAAGCCTTCGGATCATCCGTAAAGTCAGTAAAATCAAACTCTCTCATTCCTTTAAGCGTCTTTCCGTCACTCGTCAAAGCGATCACCAGACTCTGCCGTGCGTAGTTCGAATCGACATGCGGATTCCATGCAACGGCGATCTCACCGCTCTTTAAGCGAAGCATCGATGCCGGAGCATTGCTTGAAGGGAACTTTGATTCAGTTGCAGCAGACCACGTCTTGCCGCGGTCGCTTGAAAAAGACTCCCAGAGAAAACCGGTCTGGGCACGGATCAGCATCCACAGCTTTCCATCAGGAAGTTCGACAAGAGTCGGTTCGCTCGCACCGCTTTCAAAACCTCCTCCTCCTGTTCTGAGAACACTTGAAGAACGCTGCCAGGTCTTGCCGTCGTCATCGGAATACATAACAGATACGGCAAACTGCGAACTGACATTTGTCAGAAAACAGAAAGGATAGACAAGCCGTCCGTCACGAAGCTGTTCCATTGAAAGGATGTCGCCCTGATAACGCTCTCCCGTCGGCATCTTCTGCGGCGCGCTCCATGTCTTTCCGCCATCGGTTGAGCGGTCAAAGAACACTTCGCTCAGAGACTTTTCCGGTGTGCCGGTTTCGTAATCGTAACCGCTGTAGCGGACATAGATATGAAACAGCGTGCCGTTTGCCGATTGGCGCATATTGTGCGAAAGAAGGGAATACTCCTTTGTGCCCTGCTGAAGCACCTGCGGTCCGCCCCATGTTTTGCCGCCGTCGGTCGAACGCCGCATCGTCAGACGCGAGATCTGCCACATCGATTTTGAAAGATAAGGCGCTTCGGGTTCCGTCGTTACCCACAGCAGACTGCCGTCATTTATCGCGCCGATCGGTCCGCCTCGGCTTGCATGGTGCCCGAGGTCGAGCGTCAGTCGTTCGAGCGATCCTACTTCGGGAACCGCACCTGCTGCAATCGCGTTCTTTGGAGCAGCGGCTTTGACAGCACCCGCCGCGCCGGTCAAAGCTGCGGTCAAACCGCCTGAAAGCACTAAAAACTCACGTCGTCCGAATTTATTATCTTTGCTCATCGTTTTTCCTTACCTATTTAAGATTGGTGTTGATCGAACTGAGGCGGATGTTGCCGCCGTTTGAAGCAAGAAGACTGACATACGCCAGACCGAGAACCTTTGCTGTTTTAAGTTCGACAGAGGGTCCTCCGTTTACCGATATCTGTGCCTTCTGTGCCGCGCTGTTGTATCTGACCGAGATGTTTAGTTCCTCACCCGATCCGAATGCCTTCGGATATTCCGTCTCTTCCTTTATCCGGTGGAGCAGATAGTTGTATTTTGTCGTCCGCCGGTCATTCTGAAGCCGTTCTTCTTTTCCCGCTGCAAGATGGATCTTTCCATCCGAAATACGGATCCGGAGACATCCTTCATCAAGATTCCTCGGTGAAAGAAGACTGTCGCCGAGGATCAGATATCCGTCAGCCTTTGTGGAATTGACCTTAAAGGTGATCTCGCCTTCCTGAACAAGCGGAATGCTTCTCACTATTCCGGTCGCATCGTTGTTCTTGTTGTTCGGATTCTGTGTGATCTCAAGCCACAGCTTGTCGTTCTCAAGAAGATACTTCTCGATCGCCGCCGCACGGTTCGGTCCCGGATCGATCGTGTGCCAGCCGGTTCTTCCGTCATGGAAATTGACGACATCCGTCTTCTCAAGGATCCACGATCTGTTGATCCTTGCCAGAGTCGGACGATTATGACGGGACCAGTTTCCCTTGTTGTAGGAAATAGCGATCGTTCCGTCCTTTGCTTCTGTCAGAAAAGGATAAGTAACGTGCGGAACCGAAGCCTTCGGATCATCCGTAAAGTCAGTAAAATCAAACTCTCTCATTCCTTTAAGCGTCTTTCCGTCACTCGTCAAAGCGATCACCAGACTCTGCCGTGCGTAGTTCGAATCGACATGCGGATTCCACGCAACGGCGATCTCACCGCTCTTTAAGCGAAGCATCGATGCCGGAGCATTGCTTGAAGGGAACTTTGATTCAGTTGCAGCAGACCACGTCTTGCCGCGGTCGCTCGAAAAAGACTCCCAGAGAAAACCGGTCTGGGCACGGATCAGCATCCACAGCTTTCCATCAGGAAGTTCGACAAGTGTCGGTTCGCTCGCACCGCTTTCAAAACCTCCTCCTCCTGTTCGGAGAACACTTGAAGAACGCTGCCAGGTCTTGCCGTCGTCATCGGAATACATAACAGACACGGCAAACTGCGAACTGACATTTGTCAGAAAACAGAAAGGATAGACAAGCCGTCCGTCACGAAGCTGTTCCATTGAAAGGATATCGCCCTGATACCGCTCTCCTGTCGGCATCTTCTGCGGCGCGCTCCATGTCTTTCCATTGTCGGCAGAATGTTCGAAATATGTTTCGCGAAGTGATTTCTCGGGAAGACCGGTCTCGTAGTCGTAGCCGCTCGAACGAGTAAAGATATGAATCACGTTTCCGGATTTAAGCGCACGGATGACAAATGACATCACCGAATATGTTTCCGATCCTTTTTGTAGAACCTGCCGCTTGCTCCACGACCTTCCGCCGTCGGTCGAACGCCGCATCGCAAGACGCGAGATCGAATACATCGATTTTGCAAGATACGGCGCTTCCGGATCGGTCGTCACCCAAAGAAGCGTGCCGTCACTTAAAGCCGTGACCGGTCCGCCGCGGGGTGCGCGGAATCCCATATCGAGGGTAAACCGTTCCATTGCACCGTTCTCGGGGATACCGCCAAATTCCGCGGAAACCGCATCTGCCTGAGTCGTTGGCTCTGCAGCGTTTGATGTGCCGGCCGCGATCGCCGTTAAACCGCCTGAAAGTACCAGAAATTCACGTCTTCCGAATTTTATGACCTTTCCCATATTCTTCTCCTCAAGTGATCGTCCATCCTCCGTCCATGACGAGATTGTGTCCGTTAATGTGGCGCGCAGCGGATGTAAACATAAAAACAAAACAGTGCTGCTTACCTCATCCGGCTCGATCAATTCCTTTTGCGGCATCGGTTTCAGCATAATGTCTTTGATCACCTGTTCTTCAGGGATCGAATGCATTTCCGCCTGGCTCGTGATCTGTTTCTCGACAAGCGGTGTCCGGACATACGCCGGCGAAACTGCATTAACGGTCACTCCTTTTTCAGCGGCTTCAAGCGCAGCTGTCTTTGTCAATCCGATCAGCCCGTGTTTAGCGCTGATATACGCCGATTTATACGGCGATGCTACGATCGAATGGATCGAGGCGATATTGACGATCCTTCCCCAGCCTTTATCCGCCATTCCGGGGAGAAATTTCCGTGTGCAAAGAAACGCGCCGCGGAGCATTACATTTATCAGCTGGTCCCATTTTTCGACCGGAAACTCATCGATCGGACTGACCACCTGGAAGGCCGGCGTTATTTATCAAAATATCTGCAGTGCCGTATTTTTCCGTTACCGATTGCTTGAGCAAATCAATATCGCCTTCGTTTGCAAGGTCCGCCCGTACGGCAAAAGCTTCATTTCCGGCCGTGCGGATCTCGCCTGCTCTTTTTCAAGAAGCGCATCATCGATGTCAACCAGACAGGTCTTTGCTCCGGAGGCGGCCAAAGCCCTCGCGGTCGCCAGCCCGATTCCGCTCGCGGCGCCGGTTATTACCGCGACCTTATCTTTCAGATCGGCTCGCTGCATAAGGCATTATTTCGCCCTCTGACCCTCCAGGATCCCGCGCAGCACCGGCTCTAGAGCATCAGCGAAAAGCGTGAATCCATAATCCGTCGGATGTACTCCGTCAACGGTCGAATTGCCGTCCATACCGTAAAGTTTTTCACCCTTTACATAGTGAAGATTCGAAACTCCGCTTTTCAGCAGCTTGTCGTACTGCTTTCGAAGCAGTTCGTTTTTCGTATTTACTGCCTTCAAATTCACAGGATTCCAAAGCGCCTGCGAGTATTTCGGATTTTCAACAAAAACAATCGGTGTATCGGGCCGCGCCTGTCGGATCTTCTTTACAAGCGGAACCGTTCTCTCGGAAATTTCCGCGGTCTTCATATTCGGAAGACAATCGATAACAAATATCGCCGGATCGAGTTCGGCGAGCAGATCAGCCATTTCGGGTTCCATATGACATAAGCCCGAGAACCCGAGATTTACGACCGGATTGTCGAGACGCCGTCCGAGCTGGGAAACGTAGGTCATTCCGGGCCGCGACGAGGCGCTGCCCTGGACGATCGAACTCCCGTAAAAAACGATCGGCTTCTTTTCGGTATCGCCGACCGTTTTGCCAAACCTCGAACCCGCGGGAACACCGATCTCTACGCTCTCTACGCCGTTGTAGATCGGCAGATAAAGCAGATATTCACGAAGTTCGGGCGAAAGACCGCGGAGAAAAGTGGCGGTAGTTTCCGAGGTGCTGCTTCCTTTCTTGACAGGCTCCGGCGGTTTGGAAGCTGCCCAAAACCATGTGTCGTTCTTCCGCAAATAAAGATCCAATCCGGCAACGCTCATCGATGATAAATAAGGTGTCGAGATCCCCGGATTCCGCAGCTTCCAGCGGATGATCACCATTGAAGCATCGGTGGCAAACGGAACAGTCATTCCGGCCGTGTTCGAACCGCGTTTCCAGACGGCTTCGGGAACTTTTTTCTCGGCATGTTTCGGGAGCCGGTCATAAGGCGTGTTCGTATCGGTCCAGCCGCGCCCCGCGATCCCGAGATCGGCCGCGTTATACCAGGTAACCTCGATCCTTTCCTGACCAAAGCTCAAGCCTGCTGATAAAACGATCAAAAGACAAAGCAGCATCCCCGTCGCCGACAAACGGAAGACGGATGTAAAAATCAGACTATCCAGTATCGATTTCTTCGCTGTCATATATCTT
Source organism: Pyrinomonadaceae bacterium (assembly GCA_041394785.1). Classification (GTDB taxonomy): domain Bacteria; phylum Acidobacteriota; class Blastocatellia; order Pyrinomonadales; family Pyrinomonadaceae; genus Aridibacter. The sequence continues at coordinate 246,620 of JAWKHO010000002.1, forward strand.
TAAGGCAGATCCGGACCTCCCAAAATGTGGCAGAACGAATCGCTTTAACCGACCCACTCTCGTTCCGGAACATTGCTCCTCTCGGCCCATCCCGACCAGGCAGTGGAAAGCTTTTTGACAATATCCGGATGTTTTGTCGAAAGATCGTGTGTTTCCGTACGATCCGCTTCCATGTCATACAGTTCCCATTTCTTTCGGGTAACTCCCCAGACGAGTTTCCACTTTCCGATCCGGTAAGCGCGCGAGCCGTAAAGAAACCACCCCAGCTCTCGTTCTTCTTTTTGTTTTTCACCCAAAAATACCGACTTCAGGCTTTTTCCTTCGATCGGGATCGTATCTTCGCCGTTAAATTTTTCGGGTGTTTTGCGCCCGAAATATCCATAAACGTCGGCAGCATATCAACCAGATGGCCGACCTCGTTTGTAAATGAATTCGGTCGGACCTTGCCTTTCCAGCGGACGATCATCGGTGTCGTTATACCGCCTTCGTAAGTCCAGGTCTTGTACCGGCGAAACGGGGAAGACTGAGCCGTGGCCCAGCCGGGACCGCAGAAAATGTAAGAATCCTTTCTGCCGGCGATCTTGCCTTTGTTATATTCGCGATATTCGTCATATCTCTCCGAACCCGGAACGATATCGCTGGCACATCCGCCGTTATCGGAGAAGAAAACGATGACCGTATTGTCATCGATCCCGGTTTCCTTGAGGGTGTCCATCAAGCGGCCGATGCTTTGATCCAGGTGATCGACCATCGCCGCATAGACCTCCATCTTTTCGATCTCCCATTTCTTGTCTTCAAATGAATCCCAGTCATCTACCGCGAGATCGTAGCGCCAATTGCCGAGTTTTTTGTCGGGTTCCGGAATCTCCCATTTGGCGTCGATGATCCCCATTTCGATCATCTTCTTGTGACGTCTTTTTCTTAGAACTTCATAACCTTCGTCATATTTACCGCGATACTTCGCGATATCCGCATCGGGTGCCTGCATCGGGTAATGCGGCGCAAAATGTGCGAGATGCAGGAAAAACGGCTTGTCTGATTTTGCAAATTTTTTGATATGAGCGATCGAATGATCGGTGATCGCATCGGTAACGTAATAACCTTCCGGCACGCTTGTGATGTTTTGAGCGTTATGAACAAACGGTTTGTCCGGTCCGGCATGATTTACAAACGGCGGATCCGGAGCCGATGGATCAAAAAGATTTACGGCGCCGATCATCGATCCGTAATATTCGTCAAAACCGCGGTCGATCGGTCGCGTCGGTTCACCCCGAGATGCCATTTGCCGCTCATCGCGGTTTCATATCCGGCACCTTTTAATACTTCGGCGGCTGTCATCATGTTGTCACGGAGAAGTCTTCCGCCGTTTCGAAACGGGGATGGATGCCGGTCAGCATCGCAACGCGCGAAACGTTGCAAACCGCGCAATTGTAAAATTGCTTAAACCGCATCCCTTCCGCCGCCAGTTTGTCGAGATTCGGTGTATCGATCTCGCCGCCGTAACATCCGAGATCGGCAAAACCGAGATCATCGGCAACGATCATGATGATGTTTGGAGCTTTCGGTTTTGCGGCAGACACCGTTCGGCCTGCTGTAAGTGCAACGGCGAGTGCGCCTGCACCCGTTTCAATAAAATCACGGCGGGTTATTTTACTCATCTGGTTTCTCCGGTTTGCCTCATTCGGCAAAAATCCTGGTCGAAAAAAGGAGACTTGGACTAAGATACAAGCCTCCTGTCAAGCCCAACGCACTTAGCAACTCATTTCCTAAAAAATGAACTTCGCAGCAAGTTGGATATTGCGGTTATCGCGCTGACGCGTAATAGCCGCTCCCGAAGCATTGTTAATAAAATTATTGACGCTCGGGCCAATTAAGTTCGGGCGATTGAATGCATTAAAGACTTCGCCGCGAAGCTGGATCCTCATCGATTCTTTTATTCTGAATTCTTTATGAAGACCAAAGTTAAAGTTGATGTAGTTTGGACCGCGAATGATATTCGGTCCGGCGTTACCCTGCAGATTTACAGATGTCGTCTGACCATCGATCACAACCGTTTGCGCCGGCGGAGTTTCAAAACACGTGTAATCAAACCATCTTTCAGGTGTTCTCTCGCTCGACGGCAGATTTCCGTCGCAGATGCGGTTTGGCGCGCGTCCGTTTGTCGCTTTAACGGTAAACGGATATCCGCCCTGATAGGTCGCGATCATATTGATCCGCCATCCGCCAAGGATCGCATTCGTAAAGGAATTCCAGTCGCGTCCGAAATAACGGCCTTTCCCAAACGGCAGATTGTACGAGGTTGATAAGCTGAACCTTTGCCGCACGTCAAAATCCGCATTGCTGTAAATCCGCTGGAGAATCGGAATACCGGTCCCATCAACGTCAACCAGAGTGCTTTCGTCGATATGGTCATTTGAAGATTCGGCCATCGAATGAGCCCATGTATAAGCGGCCAGGAAGCTGAATCCGTCCGAAAATCTCTTTGACACTTTGACCTGCATCGAGTTGTATTTTGAATTAAAGCCTTTCAGTCGCAGATTGATATTATTCCAACCGGGGACGTTATCCCTCGTCAAATCGGAGAGCTCGAGGTCATAAGCTCTCAGCGAGCCGAGACCGTTGAGCTGTGTTCCTTTGGATCCGACATAAGCTAACTCTCCGACAACGCCCCAGCCGAAATCTCTTGATATTCCCAGATTCCAGTGCTGTACGTAAGCACTCGGATATTCACGCGGATTTGCCCAGGTGTTGCCCGGAGCAGTCGGCGATGTCAGAGGCAGTTCAAACGGTTCTTCGCTGACCGGAAGCAGATGCTCCCTGCGGTCCGGCTGAAGCCGTGCTCTTGTTCTCCAGATAAATGTTCCGCTGAACGGCGCGACGAATGAACCGTAGCCGGTTGTGTACAGATTTTCACTCGTATAAACGAGCCCATATCCGCCGCGGACAACCGTCGAATCATTCTTTGAGAAGCGGTATGCAAAACCGAGACGCGGCGCAAAGTTCGTCGTGTTTGCGTCGTACGGACGGTTCGGACCGCCTGTTTCGTGTGCAAACTGAAGATCTGCGATGAGTGCCGGATCTACATCTTTTGAATACCACGGCATTCCCGTATCCCAGTTTACGGTCATAAATTTGCCGTCTTTTGAACCGAACGGCTGCTCAAAGTCGTATCGCAGACCAAGGTTCAGAGTCAGACGGTCATTTACTTTCCAGTCGTCCTGTATATACAAACCGAGTGCGCTTCTGGTTGAACGCGCGAGCGTTGAATCACCGTAGCTGTAGTTTGTATAAGAAGAAATACCGGTCAGAAGATCTGCCCAAACGTTCCCGGCCACACGATAGTTGTTATTGTTTCCGGCGGTTCCGCCTTCGCTAAAACCGAAGAGATAGCCGCCAAACATATGAACGTCATACAGCCATCCGTAATCCTGGTATCTGTAATCGCCGCCGATCTGGAATGTGTGATTGCCTCTGATATAAACAAGATCTTCTCGGGCGGTCAGAGTTGTATTATCCCTTAAATTCGGACCCTGTTCGCCGATCCGCATATAACGGTTTCCGACCGTGTAAAGCTGAACACGCGGGAATCCGACGGCATCAGGCTTAAAACTTCCCATCCAGAAGCCGTATTCTTCGGCGTAGTTCTTGTCGGTAAGCGATTGTTTGTAACCGTTTTCGCTCCATGTATAGCTGAATTTGGTATCGGATACGAGGGTGTTTGTGAGGGTTCGTGTATAGCCGAGAGCGATCGTTTTTCCGTAATTGAAATCGTTTCTGTCGGCAAATTCGATGATTCCGGGAGTGACGTTGTCGTAAACGTTGTAGTTATAACTTCCGGTCAGCGTGCTGCCGTCGCTAAAGTTATGATCGATCTTAAGGAGGTATTTATCGGTTGTCTTAATACCGCTTCGGAATACCCGGAGATTAAAGATCGGATCGTCATAATTCGGTTCGGGGATCAGCGCCATCAATTTTAAACCGACGTCACTCATCAGAGACTGCGGAAGTATGTTTCCGGGAATCGGTGTTTGGGTACAATACGGCGGTCCCGGATTTGGCTGGTCACAATATGGATTTACGATCACTTCCGGCTTTCCGTTATACGGATTGATCGTTTCGCTGAAATCGCCGATTCGTTCTTTTGCCGTCGGCGCGATACCTTCGATGAGATCTCCGGGTTTTGTCTGACGGAAAAATTCAGCACTAAAGAAGAAGAACGTTTTGTTCTTGATGATCGGGCCGCCGATCGTTCCGCCATACTGATTGAATTTATATGGCGGTGTCGCATCTCTCGGACTGGTCTGAAAATAGGGAAGAGCATCAAGCGCTTTGTTTCTGTGGAATTCGTAAAGCGTACCGTGGAATTTATTCGTACCCGATTTTGTTACGGCACTGATGATACCGCCGCCTGCCCGGCCGTAGCGCGCGGAATAAAGACTCGTTTCTACACGGAATTCTTTGATCGCGTCCAGCGCAGGTGATGAAACCAGGGTATTAAAGTACGAATCCGTTGATTCTGCTCCGTCAACGTAATATGAGTTGTATCCGGACCGCGCGCCGCTGAATCCAACGGCGACTCCGTTATTTTCAATAACACCGGTCTTTCCGTTGCCGGATTCCGCACCGGGGACGAGCGCCGCCAATTCCAGGAATTCACGGCCGTTAAGCGGCATGTTCTGTATCGTTCGCTCGTTGACGATCGTTCCGAGCGTCGCGTTTTCCGTATTGAGTGCGGAAGCGCCGTCAGAATTGACCGTAACTTCTTCGTTTATACCGCCAACCTGCATATTTATATCAGCACGTCTGATATCATTAACCTCTACAGCCACTTCAGTAAGGAGTGCTTTACGGAAACCGTTTGCTTCTCCTTCGATCTTGTAATTTCCCGGTGTCAGGAAATCCATCCGGTAATTTCCGCGGTCATCCGTTGTCGTGTTTCTTGCAACACCGGTTTCAATATTTGTGATCGTTATCGTTGCCGACGGGATCACACTCCCGGTTTGGTCCCGTACAGTTCCGACGATCGCCCCCTGATTAGTCGTTTGTCCAAAACCGATCTGTACGCCTACAAGTAACATCGTAAACAATGTCAAACATAGTGTTCTTTTCATAGTTGTTCACTCCTTTAATATTCGGACTTAGTTGTTGTTAGCAGGCACCGGTTTAATACGTCAGACTTAGAGACAGAACGCTCTATGGAAATAGCAGAAAACTTTCGTGGATTTTCCGATCTGCGTCAGGGCAAACCAATATCCTGACGGCATACGATGCCACTTATGTTATATAACCAACTTTTTTTGGGTTTTTCGTTGTTCGAAGATCTCAGTTCTTTTTGAAAGAGAATCTATTTCAGCTCTTCGAATTTTTTAGGTTATTTCGCTTATGTACTTCAACATAAATGAGTGTTACGGAAAAGTAAATAGCTTTTGTGGCCAATTTGCCTTCTTTGTTCAGCGGGTTGAACTGACGTGGCTTGGGGACGGGTCGTATGCCGTTGCTAAAAGGAGTTTTCAAACAACTGTGAATTTAATTCGTCTTAATAAAGCGCCCAAAATACGGGCGTTTTGTTGAATCTAAGATCAATTTTCCAGCCATAACGAATGATAGATGCCCTGAAAAAGATCCAAGGCATCTATCTCTCTGGTGTCGCCGCTAAAATATCAGCTTGGCGGCGATCTGAATATTACGGTTATCCCGCTGACGCGTGATGCCGTCGCCGGACGTCGTGTTCAGGAAGTTGTTGACACTCGGTCCGAACAGGTTTGGACGGTTGAATGCGTTAAACGCTTCACCGCGAAGCTGCAGCTTCAGCGATTCCCGCAGACGGATCTCCTTGTGGATCCCGAAATCGAAATTGATATAGTTCGGGCCCCGGATGATATTCGGCGGTGCATTACCGTTAAGATTTACCGAGCGGCTGACGCCATCGATAATTACGACCTGCGGAGCTTTTTCCGGGAAGCAGGAAATGTCAAACCATCGTTCCGGCGTTCTTTCGCTAGAAGGAAGTTTTCCGTCGCAGATCATATCCGGAACGCGTCCGTTGGCGCTGCGGATCGAGAAAGGATAGCCGCTTTGATAAGTTGCGATCATATTCATTCTCCAGCCGCCAAGTATTCCGTTGACGAATTTATTCCAGCTTTTTCCGATCGCGCGGTCTCTTCCGAACGGAAGATCATAAGATCCCGAAAAACTGAAACGGTGACGGATATCAAAATCCGCATTGCTCCAGATGCGTTTTACCACAACGACGTTGAGCTCGTTTGTATCGGCATCCGTGTTTTCATCAACCTGGTCATTTGAAGCTTCGGCGAGCGCGTGACCCCAGGTGTAGGAAGCAAGAAAACTAAAGCCGTCTTTAAAGCGTTTTGTTGCCTTTGCCTGAAGCGCGTGATAGCTCGAGTTGAAGCCTTTGAGCCGCAGGTTGATCGTTGTAAAACCCGGGATCTGACTGGTCAATTTCGTATAGAGCTCGCGGTCGTAGTTGGCAAGACTTCTGAGACCGTTCAGGTTTGTACCCTTCGAACCGACATAAGCTGTTTCCATTACGACGCCCCAGCCGAGATTTCTCGATACGCCGAGATTCCAGTGCTGAACGTTGCCGGTCGGGTAGTACTCAGGGTTGATCCACATGTTTGCCGGAACCGTCGGAGCTAAAAGCGGAAGCTGATACGGTTCCTGATCAAAGGTTGTCAAATGGTTCTGACCGTCAGGCTGGAAGGGCGATCTTGTTCTCCAGAGGAATGTTCCGCCGAAAGGTGCCTGGAAGGAACCGTAGCCGGTCGTGTACATGTTTTCGCTGGTGTAAACCAAACCGTAGCCGCCGCGCAGAACGGTGTTGTTGTCGTTAAAAGGCCGGAAAGCAAAACCGAGACGCGGAGCAAAATTTGTTTTACTTGCATTGTAACCCCGGCACGGACCGCCGGTTTCGAATTTATATTTTACGTCTTTTAGCAGGTCCGGATCGGTATCAGCGCAGTACCACGGCAATCCGCTCTCAAAATTGAGCGTCATAAATTTACCGTCGAGCGATCTGAAGGCCGGTTCATAGTCATATCTCAAACCGATATTTGCTGTCAGACGCTGCGAGATCTTCCAGTCATCCTGAACATACAATCCGATGCTGTTGCGTCCGTTTCTCGCCAAAGTCGAATCGCCGTATTGATACTGTGTATAGGCCGAGATGCCGGCGAGCAGACTTGCGAACGTTTGTCCCGTAACGCGGTAATTGGTGTTTTGGTTCGTATTACCGTCGTTAAAACCGATGTAGTAAGCGCCGAGATAATGCGTGTCATAAAGCCAGCCGTAATTCTGCATTTTGTAATCACCGCCGACCTGGAATGTATGGTTACCCTTAACCCAAACGAGGTCTTCGCGGAAATTCCACGTTTTGTTATTGCGGCGGTTCGGGCCCTGTCCGCCGAGCGCCATAAAACGGTTTCCCTGTGTGTAGAGCTGAAATCTCGGGAATCCGACGACATCCGGTTTCAGAGTTGTTCCCGTCCAGAAACCGAATTCCGCTGCATAGTTTTCGTCGTTCAGCGCCTGGTCATTACCGTGATTTGATATCGAATAATTGACCTTTGTGTCGCTGACAAGATTCTTTGTCAGAACTCTTGTGTAGCCGACGGCGAATGTCTTGCTGTAATCAAAACGGTTGACATCGGCAAACTCAATTATTCCGGGGTCAACGCTGTCGTAATCTCCCCAGTTAAAGCTGCCGCTTAAGGAACTTCCGTCTTTGAAGTTGTGATCGAGTTTTACCAGATACTTTTCGGTTTCGGCTTTTCCGCTTCGGAATACGCGGAGATTGAAGATCGGATCATTATAGTTTGCGTCCGGGATCAGTGCCATGATCTTCTGGCCGACCGGATTGATCAGGTTTGCCGGAAGTATCTTGCTTGCGATCGTTGTTTGGGTACACGGAGCATTACAGTATGGGTTTACAAGCGTTACCGGACCTTGCGTATAGCCGTTCACCGACTGGGTAAAATTGCCCTGTCTTTCGAGTGCTGTTGGAGCAAAACCTTCCTTAAGGTCGCCCGCTTTTGTCTGTCTGAAAAACTCAGCACTAAAGAAGAAAAAGGTTTTGTTCTTGATGATCGGTCCGCCGAGCGTGCCGCCAAACTGGTTGAATTTATACGGCGGCGTTTCGCTTTTCTTAAGGGTTTGAAAATACGGGATCGCATCAAATGCTTTGTTTCGGTGAAACTCATAGATGGTTCCGCTGAATTTGTTAGTACCCGATTTTGTGACGGCGTTGATCACACCGCCGCCCGCTCTGCCGTATCGTGCCGAGTAAAGACTTGTTTCCACACGAAACTCCTTTACAGCATCGAGTGCCGGCGAAGCGATCAGCTGGTTAAAATAGGAATCGGTTGAATCGGCGCCGTCAACATAGTATCCGTTGTAACCCGTGCGGCTTCCGTTAAATCCGACGGCAACTCCCTTTGCGACAAAGACACCGCTTTTTTGGTTGCCCGATTCGGCACCGGGAACAAGCGCGGCGAGTTCGAGGAATTCACGGCCGTTGAGCGGCATATTCTGGATCGTCCGCTCATTTACGATCGTTCCGAGCGTGGCGTTTTCGGTATTGAGAACCGCATCGCCGTCGGCGGCTACGGTCACTTCTTCATTTATTCCGCCAACCTCCATACGCAGGTCAGCCCTTAAAACATCGCTAACCTGAACATCCGCTTCGGCGATCTGCGCCCGCCGGAAACCTTCCGCCGAACCTTCGATCCTGTATCTGCCGGGAGTGAGAAAATCTATCCTGTAATTTCCCCGGTCGTCGGTTGTCGTCGTTCGGGCAACACCTGTTTCGTTATTTGTAACTGTTATTACAACCGCGGGGATAACGCTTCCGGTCGGATCCTTTACCGTACCGACGATCGATCCCTGGTTGCTCGTCTGAGCCCGGGCGATCTGCAAACCAAATATTAATACCGCAAACAACGCAAAACATATTGTCCTCTTCATAGCTGCTCACTCCTTTTCATTATTCGGACTTAAATTTTTCCTGCAGGCATCGGTCTTGTACTCAAGTTCGGATACAGAAAACTCCGCGGAAACTACAGTAGACTTTTACGAAAAACTTTTCGGATAGTGTCAGGAGAAAAAACCTGAAACGTACGATGCTGCGAATGATCTGAATTCGATTTTGTTCTAATCGCTTCGGCTTCAGCCGTTTCTCCGTCCTTCCCGATCCGAAGAAACCGGACCCGGTTCGATCAGCATATGGCGCTGATATAGCTAGACAAAATCAATATTGCTAAAGATTAAATAGAGCAGTATTACCGAAATGTAAATATACTATTTTCACGTTTTGACAACTCTGTTCAGCCTATTGAACCAAGTTATCAAAAACGGGCTGGAAGGTGAGAATTTGACTTGAAATTATCAAACTATCGGCTATTCGGAGCGCGTTGAGTCCGTCATCGAGCGTGACCCTAACGTCTTCTTTATTTTCTATGACGGCGACAAAATGGTCGATCTGCCTCGACATCATCGAATCGAATGATTCGTTAAACTTGTATGTTCTCTCAAATTCTTCGCTGTAAACCTGAAGCGATACGATTCCTTTAACTGCGTCGATCCCGACCGTGCCCTGATCTCCGATCACGGTAAAATTTCTCATACCCGGAGAATAGACGTAATCAAGATGCGCCGTTCCGGAGATCCCGCTTTCAAGTTCGAGGATCGCGTTTACGACATTGGGTTTCTGAGTCTTCTCGCGGTTTCCGGATTGATGGCTTACTGCCGCTGCGCGTTTGGTCTTTCCTAAAAACCAGTTCAAATAGTCCCATTCGTGGCTGTAATCGACAAAGAGTTTGTCGCGGTCATCGGCATTGAAACGGTTCTTTGCTGCGACAAGCGTGTTATACGAACCGAGCATGATGTGGAACGAAACTGGGCTGCCGATTGCGCCTTCATCGATAAGTTCCTTTGCTTTGAGAAAGATCAGGTTGTGACGCAGCGGATAACCGACAAGGACTTTGCCGTTTGTTTCTGAAATGGTTTTAAGAAGTCGCTCGCCCTGAGCGGTATTTTCCGCAACAGGCTTTTCGATAAGTACGGCGATCTGTTTTTTTAGTGCCGCTTCGGCCTGAGCGATGTGAAACTTATCCGGCGTGGCGATGATCAGACCGTCAAGACCGGAATCGAGCAGTTCGTCAAAAGAATTTGTCGAGAATTTGAGGTTTGGAAGATCCGCCGCCGCATCAAGATGTTCCTGCGCCATGTCGCAGATCAGTAGGTCGGTATCTGCACGCAGTGATAAGAGCCTCGCGTGACGAAAGCCAATAGAACCAACACCGCAAACACCGATCCGCAATTTTTTTCTATTTTCACTCATAGGTTTTATGAAATCTTCAGAGCAGTTTATCTGCTGCCATTAATACTATCGGGAATTAAGACTCCGGAATCTTCCCGCCGGAACGCAGGCGGCCCGCCTGCAACGAACGCAACCGCGTTCGAACTCCGTAAGTAATGTTCGAACATGATAAAAGACTATTTTCGTGCTCCGCACTCATTGCAGGCGGGTCGCCTGCGTTCCGGCGGATGCCTGCGTCCGCGTCCGGAAATGGTATCGTCGATTCTTACCAATTATTTCGGCCGGATCGCGGCGATGCAGTCGATCTCAAAAAGCAGGCTTTCAGGCAGACATTTTGTGATGGTTGTTCTTGCCGGAAACGGCGCGCTGAAATACTCGCGGTAAAGCTTGTTGTATTCCGAAAGATCTTCATCACGGCGCACATAACAGCCGACTTTTACAATGTCTTCCCATAGGGCACCCGCATTTTCGAGCACAATACTCAGATTCTCAATAGAGCGGTCCATCTCCTCGGCAAAACTTCCTCCGATAATTTCGCCCGTGTCCAGATCGACCGAGGCCTGTCCCGATACAAACACGAGATCTCCGAATCTCGTCGCATGCGAAAAGGGAAGTTTCAGGTCTCCGACAATTATGTTCTCAATCATAGTCTCCTTTGGTTAGTTTGAAATCAATATCCGCAGATCGCGGACGTTCGTTCCGGTCGGGCCGGTCATCACGTTTCCGCCGATCTTACTAAAAAAAGTGTAGCTGTCGCTTCTGCTTAAATGGTCGTGCGGATCCAGTCCCTTCTCCTGAGCCCGCGCGAACGATGTTTCGTCCGCAACCGCTCCTGCTGCCAGACTTCTGCCGTCGATCCCGTCAGTGCCGGCGCTGAGAAAGGTAAACTTTGAAAGCGAAGCTTCTTTTTCGGCCAGCAGCAAAAGCCGCAAAACGGTTTCCGAATTCCGTCCGCCGTAACCGTCTCCGTTTACTTTGCAGCTGAATTCTCCGCCCGAAATAAAACAGACCGGTTGATTTTTTGCCGCCGAGTCTCTAAACGAAAGAAATTCGCCGAGCAATTTCCGGCAGCCTTTCTCAATCGGCACGTCTTCGGCAGTTTTGTCGATCATTACCGCAAAGCCCAATTCCCGGGCGATTTCCGCTGCCTTTTCGGTCATTATTCTGTTGTCGAGCAAAACATACGCGGCGCCAGCTGCAATGGTTTCAGATACTTTCGTTTGCTCTGCGCTCAGCGTTTCTATAACGGGCTTCGGGAGAAGCGATTTGAGTTCATATTTTTCGATAACCGAAAACGCATCCGGAAGACCCGCTGCCGGCGCCAGACTTGGTCCGGAAGCGACCGAGGAGACATCTCCTGCCGATGTGTCTGAAATTATCAGGCTGATCTGTTTTGCGTTCGGCGCCCTTTCAGAAAGTCCGCCTCCTTTAACACTTGAAACCGCGCGTCTGACGGCGTTTATCTCCGCGATCGAAGCCTCGGACGTTACGAGTATTTGATTGAGATCTCTCAGATCGCTGAGACCGATCGAGGCATTTTTCGGAAGTTCCATCATCGCCGAACCGCCGCCGGAGATCAGATAGATAACGACTCCTCGTTCGCGATCAGCCTGATCCAAAATATCAAACGCCTCCCGCGCGGAATCAAAACTCGCCTCGTTCGGAAGCGGATGTCCGCCTTCAAAGATCTTCCATCGCTGATCCGCCTCCGCTCTTTCTTTTGCTGAAACTATGCCGGAGATCACGCCGCGTTTAATACGTTTACCGGCGGCTCTGCTGAGACCCTGCGCCATCGACGCCGCGGCTTTTCCGATCGCGATAACGAAGATCGGGGTGTTGCTTTCAAACCCGAAACGCTCGCCTTTAACCGAAACCGCGGTTTCCTCAAACGAAACGGCCTCTTCGACTGCTCTTCCCGCATCGATCTCAAGCAGTGTTCTTTCAAAAATTTTTCGCGCAGCTTCGGCGGACATCTCAATCAAACCTACAAGCCAAAATCCATCTTTTTAAGTAACTTCAGAAGCAGATCGGCCTCGATCTTCTGCCCTTTGGAATTCGGATGGAGACCGTCGAGAAACAGATCATCCATCGACTGACCTTTCTTCTTGTGATACTTGTAATACGCCTTGTTTAGATCCAGAAGAATAACCTTTTCATCTTTGGCGATATTTTTGATCCTTGTCACATAGCGCTTCAAGATCAGGTTCCATCCGTCTTCATCCTCAGTGTCAAACGGCGGTTTTCCGTACATCCCTTTCATCTTTTCGGTCCAGCGCTTCGGCGGCGGTGTAACCAGGATCACTTTCCCGTTTTGCGCTCTGATGGCTTTTATAAAATCGCGCAGGTTCTTTTCAAAAACGTCGATCGCTACCCGCGATTCGGTTGCCGGAGGATCTTTCCAAACATCGATCGCCGCATCGTTAGTTCCAAGCTGAAGGATCACGAGATCGGGCTTGTGAGCCAGTACGTCTTTCTCAAAGCGCTTTTTCGCGTGTTCCGTCGTATTGCCGCCGACGCCCGAATTTATGACTTTGACGTTTAGCCCCTTCTTCTCAAATTCGCTCCGGATAACGTCCGAATATGTAACGACATTTTTCCGCGGTGCGGTGATCGAATCACCGAATGCGACGATCACTTTTTCCTGCGCGGTGGCGTTTGTAAAAATCATGAGCGTCAATGCAAAAACAAACATAAATGACTTTAAAATTCTCACGGCGGTAAACTCCTCAATTGCGGCTTAAAAGATCTTCACTTCTGCCCGTTTTTATCAAATGTCACGATCTGACGGATCGCCTTGCCTTCGGCAAGCCTGTCAAAACCTTCGTTGATCTCATCAAGCGCGATCGTGTGCGTGTGCAGTTTATCGACCGGGAGAATTCCGGCCTGATACATTGAAATAAAGCGCGGCACGTCGCGGCTCGGGACACTCGAACCCATGTACGAACCTTTTATGCAGCGTTCTTCGGCCGCGATACTGAATGCCGGGATCGAGAACATACGGTCAGGATGGGGAAGTCCCATTGTGATCGTCGTTCCGCCGCGGGCCGTCGATTGATACGCCTGGATCAGCGCTTTTTCGCTCCCGACGCTTTCAAACACATATTCCGCGCCGCCTTTTGTGATCTCTCGTATCGCTTCGACCGGGTCCGAATTCAGCGCGTTTACGGTATGTGTTGCACCCGCATCGAGTGCGGCTTCGAGTTTTTCATCCAGAATATCGACGGCGATTATCGGAAATGCGCCAACCGCCCGGGCACCCATCACCGAGCTCAAACCGACGCCGCCCATGCCGTAAACAGCAGCCGATCTTCCCGATCCGATCTGCGCGGTATTCAGTACGGCTCCGACACCGGTCAGAACGGCGCAGCCAAAAAGAGCGGCGGTTTCGAGCGGCAATGATCTGTCGATCTTTACAAGCGATTCCTGCGATGCGACCGTAAATTCCGAAAATGATGAAACTCCGAGATGATGATTGCACGACTTCGACCCCGGATCTGAAAAATGACGCGCGCCGCTAAGTAGAGTTCCGTCCACATTTGCTTTCGCGCCCGGTTCGCACAATGCGGCTCTTCCGTTTGCGCAATGGCGGCATCTGCCGCAAACCGGTACAAAACTAAACACGACATGATCGCCGGGGACAAAACCTTTTACTTCAGGCCCGGTCTCGCGGACGATGCCGCTTGCTTCGTGTCCCATCACCATCGGCATAACGCGCGGGCGCGATGAATCGATCACCGAAAGATCCGAATGGCACAAACCGGCGGCCGCAACTTCGACCAGAACCTCGCCCGCACCCGGAGGCTGAAGCATAATTTCGCCAACCTTTAGCGGCAAGCTTTCGATGTAAGGCCTGGCGAGTCCCATTTCATATAAAACCGCGGCTTTTGTTTCCATAATCGTCCTATTTTTTGATCGTTCCTATAACCAACCCGCCAAACCGCGACATTAAATCGTCTTCGCCGCCAGCGCCGTAAAATTTCCCGTCATTAAAAAGGAATTTTGTATCCATCAGCGGCTGCGGAAGTCTTGAAACAAGTTCGTATGAATCCTCCGAAGGCGAATAACGATAAACCGAATCGAGTCCGCCATCGGCATAGCCGCCGATCAGATAGATCGATCCTCCGCCGGAAACGGTCCAGTGGGCCCGCATTGCGACCGGCATATTTGCGAGCCTTTTCCAGGATTCGGTTTTTGTATCAAACCGGAATGCGTCATCGAGATTGTGATATTTTTCGCCGGGTTTCTGAGTTATCCCGCCGAAGAAATAAATTTGATCGCCGATGGCGGCGGCGGAAAAGATCTGACGCGGTGCGCCGGGAAACGGTTTTGACTGCTTCCATTTATTTGATCCCGTGTCGTAGATCCAAACCGTATCCATCGCTTTTGTCACATCGGAAGGACTCACCGAACCGCCGAAGACATAGATCTTTTTACTGATCGCGGCATAAGCTGCATAAATAAATCCCGAAGGGGATTCGCCGATCTTTTCCCATTTATCCGAGCGAAGGCGGTAAACGTCTTTATTCAGCGAGCCGGTTCCGTCAACTCCGCCGAGTATAAAAAGATCTTTTCCGATGCCCGCCGTTACGCCGTATCCGAAAGATTTTGGCAGCGGCTTTGCCGAAGTCCAGCAGCCTTTTTCCGGATCGTAGAAGCTCGCTTCGTTCGTCCAGAGCTTTTCGCCGTCTTTCCAATAACTTCCGCCGGCGATCCAGAGACCGCCGTCATGCCAAGCAGCAAAATATCCGCCGCGCGGAAGATTCAGATCTGCCGCCCTTCTCCATTTGATCTGCGGCTCGTCATTTGCTGCAGACTGTGTGTTTGTAACCATAGCGAAAAGAAGCGTAATTAGCGTTAAACTCAACAAAAACCTGTTCATAAAGATCCTTCCTGCAGACTTTCTTCCTCCGCAGCGTTTTGGGAAATTATGTTGTCGGGTTCATCCGGCATCTCGCGCGGGAAAATAAAACTGCCGAGATAGCCGATCGAAACCGAAACGAGAAAACCGATCGGTGAATACCAGAGCCAAAAGATCGGCGTAAGATTCGAAACCAGTATCACTGTAATAAATCCGACAACGGCGCCGACAATAACCGGAAGCGAAGATGCCCGCTTTGTCAGAATTCCAAGCAAAAAGATACTGACCAAAGGACCGGCAAAAAGCTGGTAGATCGAATTAAATCTTTCGATGATCGTCAGTTGTCCGCTGATCAATGCGACGGCCGATACGGTTACCAGGACGCCCCACCCGAGACAGAGAACACGCGCCCAATAGAGTTCGCGTTCCTGAAACTTAGGACTGATGTGTTCGAGCAGGTCCTTGATCGTACTCGTCGAAAGCGAGTTGATCCCGGAAGACATACTCGACATCGTTGCCGCAAATATTCCGGCGATAACGAGACCGCGGAGTCCGTCCGGAAGAATGTTCACAGTAAAATGCGGCATCACGCGGTCAGGGTTTGTCAGGGTGCCGGCGAGTTCGGGATTGGTCTGGTAATAGGCGACAAAACCGATACCGATCGCATAGAGAAGAAGCAAAACCGGAAGCAGGATGATCGCCGAACCCATCGCCGCCCAAATGGTGCTTTTAAGATCCTTTGTCGCAAAATACCGCTGAACATTGAGCTGATCCGTGCCGTAGGTCGAGATCTGATAAACAAGCCCGCCGAATAATAATCCCCAGAATGTAAACTCTGCCCGGAAATCGGTCGAAAAATCGAACATCTTTGTATGCCCGGCATTTTCAGCGATCGACCATATCTGTCCGACGTCGCCGCCGAATCCGTAGAGGATAAAAATTATGATTGCTACTGCGCCGCCGACAAGGACAAAGAACTGCATAAAGTCCGTCCAGACGATAGCCTCCATTCCGCCGAGAAATGTATAAAA
Source organism: Pyrinomonadaceae bacterium (assembly GCA_041394785.1). GTDB lineage: Bacteria > Acidobacteriota > Blastocatellia > Pyrinomonadales > Pyrinomonadaceae > Aridibacter. The sequence goes on from JAWKHO010000002.1 coordinate 262,842, forward strand.
CGTCGTGCCGAGTCCGCAGATCAGGATCGCAAGCACGGTGTTCATTCCGGTGATCTCTGTTAAAACGACCGACGTTGCAAATGTCATCGTCGCCAGCCACGCCCATCTTCCGCCCATAAACAGGATCGCCGCCGCAAGCCGTACTTCTTTGTTAAAGCGTCCTTCGAGATATCCGTAAACGGTATAGATATTGAGGCGGTAAAGAAGCGGGACAAAAATGATGACGACCAGCGCCATTTGAAAGGGCGTGGTAAATGCGGTCGACATATATTTAAGATCCGTTTTATAAACAAGCGCCGGAACACCGAGATACGAAAGCGCGCTCAGATCGGTGGCGATGATCGAGATCGCGATCGGAAACCATGACATCGTCCGGCCGGCGAGCAAATAGTCTTTTGCATCTTTGTGTTTTCGATAGAAGGATGTGCCGATGACGATCACCAAACCCAAATAGGCCGCCACCACTATCCAGTCAAGCATAGAAAATCCCACTATTTAACCTCCGTTTATAAAACCGTATTGCTTCTCAATTCTTACCGTCTTTTTCCGAGCTGATATCCTTTGCACACCGGAATCCAAGATTGTTCAGTCCCGAATCCGGCGTCGCCTGGCTTCTCGCGGCAACGCGGTAATTCGAACAAAAATTCTCCGCGCACATCCACGAACCGCCGCGGATCGATCTTTCGGTTCCTGCGGGAACGCCTTTCGGATCTTCCTTCGCGGAGCGCGAGTATGAATCTTCGGCATACCAGTCCGCGGTCCATTCCCATACATTGCCCGCCATGTCGTAAAGACCGTATCCGTTTGGCTCAAAGCTCGCTGCCGGGGCGCGTTTTACAAATCCGTCTTCGCCCGTATTGTTTGCCGGAAATTTGCCCTGCCACCAATTGGCGACAGGTTTTCCGTTTGGTCTGAGATCATCACCCCATGAATACTTTTTCCCCGTAAGACCGCCGCGGGCGGCAAATTCCCATTCGGCTTCGGTTGGCAGACGCTTTCCCGCCCATTTAGCGAAAGCCGCCGCATCCTGCCAGGAAACCTGTGTGACGGGTTCGTTTTCTGCCGGCATCTTGCCGTCCGCATCGGGGTTTCGCCAGGTGGCATTTTCGCCCCGTGCCCATTTTCCGGTTGAAAGATCAAAAACGCCCGACCATCCGAATTTTTCCGCATCCGTTACGTATTTTGTCGCCTCAACAAATTTTGCAAATTCGCCGACGGTAACTTCTTTTTTGTCCATCCAAAAAGACTTTACCGAGACCTCACGAACGGGAAGTTCGTTGCGCATTCCGTCATCGCTGCCCATCGAAAATGTTCCGCCTTTTATAAAGACCATTTCGTTTCCGGAAAGTGACGGCTCGGCTGTTCTCTCTTCCTGCGCGTTTTCCGTCGGTTTTGTTTTTTCAAAAACGGCGCTGCTTTGGCATCCCGAAAGACTGTAGGCGATCAGAAAAACTGCCGGTACCAATTTCAAATTGTCAGTAACAAACCGCATTTACTACTTTTTCCCGTCTATGTATTCTTTTGTTTCTTTCACCAGCCACGTGTACTGATACGGATCAAAGAAATACGCGTCTTTCACCGGAACCGGATCCGCAAAAGATTTTGGAATCCATTTTCGGTGCTCGGCGAGAACTTTTTCGTTTGCCGGATCAGCTGCGAGATTATTCCATTCATTGGGATCCTTATTGCGGTCATAGAGTTCTTCCGAACCGTCCGAATACCGGATATATCTCCAGTTCATCGAGCGAACAGCGACCTGCCCTTTTCGGTATTCCGAAATCGCCGGCCTGCTCCATTCGGCTTCCGGATCGGCGATAAGCGCCGTCATATCAAAGCCGTCGAGATCGCGCTTTGCCGGTAAATTGCACAGAGCAAGAAGCGTCGGATAAACGTTCATCACATCAACGGGTTTTCTGACATCACTGCCCGCACGCGAGATACCGGGCGCTTTGAAAACAAACGGGATCTTTGTCGATTCTTCCCAAAGCGTAAACTTATGCATCAGTCCTTTGCTGCCCATGTGATAACCATGGTCAGACCAGAAAACCACGATCGTATTGTCCGCATATTTGCTTTTCTTCAGGGCTTCGAGGATCGCGCCGACCTGCGCATCGGCAAAGGTGATGCTTGCCAGATATCCCTGCACCGCCTCCCGCCATTTTCCTGCTTTTATTATTTTCGGATAATCGGCCTGGTTTCCCATCTTTTTGCCTTCCGCCGGAAGGTCATCGGTGTCGTTTTCTTTAACCGTCGGGATCACCACATCTTCGATCGGATACATATCGAAGTATTTCTTCGGAACATACCAGGGCATGTGCGGCCGAAATATTCCGACCGAAAGGAAAAAGGGTTTATCCTGGTTTGCGCTCAAAAACCGTTCTGCGAATTCGACGGTTTCAGCGTCGGCATATTCATTCTCCGGCTTATCCGGGATGACGCCCCAATCGAGAGGCGAAGAGATCGGCAGAATTCCGTTTAGCGGCATAAAATCCGGATCCTGGATGATCGGGCCGCGGTGCCCGTAACGGATCGCGTAGTTTTCGACGGTCCATTTCGCATAGTTCCAGGGGCTGTCGAGACCAAGTTCCTGATGCTGATCCCAGCTCGAAGGGGGATCGTTTCCGGGTGAATCGTGAAAGTTCTTGCCGGCTCCGGCCGTTAGATAACCGTTTCTCTTGAAGTAAACCGGCATCGGAACTTCATCGGGATAGGCGGGTTTCCACCACTGCGCATTGTTATAAATTCCGGTGGTTGAAGGCCGTTTGCCGAGAAAGAAGGCATTTCTTGAAGGATTGCAGATCGTCGAGGCAGTATGGGCGTTTGAAAATGCGGTACCTTCCTCTGCGAGTTTATCAATATTCGGTGTATGAACCGTGCCCTCATAGCCGTTCATATATCCGACCCAGTCCCGCATGTCGTCAGCGGAGATGATCAGCACGTTCGGACGCTTTTTGTCATGCTGGCCGGGCACAGTTAAACACGCAGCCGCCAGACATAAACACCAAGTAAAGACCTTTGTAAACTTATCCTTCATCGTTATTCACCTGCCGGAGCACAGCTGATACCGGCGTTCTATTCAATGCTGCCGCTGATCAGACACACCGTATCGCCTTCTGTGACGAGCGGATTCGAGCGCAGCACCGATACATAACCCGTTTGGTCTGCCGTCACTTCTTCGATAACTTCTCCAAAAAGATCCCTGACCTCCGCGATCAGATCTCCTTTTTCGACACGGTCAAGCAAACTTACTTTTTGCACAAAAAACCCGGCCGATCTCACGGCCTGCGTCGTGTCAACATCTCCCGAACCGATCAGGTGCAGTTCGGGTTTTGAAACCGGCGTTTCGCGGTCGATGATCCCGAGATAACCCAAAAGATTGAGAAGTGTATTTTTGTAAAAGGGAAGTTTGTCCGCCGAAACCCGCGCACCGCTCGAAGATTCCATGTAAAGCCAGGGAATTCCGTGATCAGCGGCGACGGAAAGCGTTCGCCCCGGTCCGAGATCGGGATGTCCCCAGATAACGGGCGTTCCCATTCTCAATGCTGCATCCTTTGATTTCTTTCCGGCCTCAGTATCGCTTGCGTCATATCCGACCATCGTCGGCATCAACGATGTAAAAGCGGAATGCAGATCCAGATAAAAATCCCCTTGCGGAATGATCTTTGTGCCCAGATAAAAAGCGATCTGCTCGGTCGGTGAACCGTTTTCATCTCCGGGAAATGTCCTTGCAAGATTTAACCCATCCAGCGGACTTTCTCTTTGCACCGCGTAGAAAGCAGGCGGATTTGCAACCGGCACGGCGATCAGATCGCCGCTCATTTTGTTTGTATCGAGGTCGCGGAAAACATCCTGGATCGCCTGCACTCCTTCAAGTTCGTCTCCGTGGACAGAGGCGGTTGCGACAAGCGTTTTGCCCGGGTTTACTCCGCGCGCAAAGAGCAGCGGAAGACCGATCTTTTTACCGCCGGAATTGTCCGGGATCCCGAGAAGCCGCGTATGTTTTCCCGCGTCTTTGAGATCTTCAAAGCTGAATTCTTTTATGTCTGTGTTTTCCGCCATTTCAACAAATCATTAAAAAACAACGCCGTATTGTCCGACTGTCTGCGGAACCGTCCCTTTTCCGCATTCCGCGATTGCCGCATCGATATGCCGCTGTCCGCCTGTTACAGTAAAAAGAAAATGACCCGGATAAAGCCCGTCGATATTCAGACCTTTGAGTTTCAACAGATCTTTCCGGTAACCCTCCAACGTCGAGCCCGGTGCGTTTATCAAACCGATGATTCCTCCGTAAAACAAAACATCGCCTGCAAAAAGATTTCGCACCCCGGCTGATTCAAATAAGTAGCAAACAGAATCGGGGCTGTGACCCTCAACGCCGATCGCCTTAAACGTCAAACCCGCTGCTTCGATCACATCGCCGTCGTCAACGGTCTGATCTACGGTGCAGTTTCGAAACTGAAAACCTTCAGGATAAACGCCCTGTTTTATTGCCCGGTCGAGACCGGCTTCTTCTGCGGTTCCGCGCTCGAGCATGTCTTTGGATCTCGGCGAAAGATAAACTCTGCATCCGGTTCTCTCGCGTATTTCCGCCGCGCCGCAGGAATGATCAAAGTGGATGTGGGTGAGAAGAAGCGCCTTGATGTCCGCCGGGTCAAAACCGTCACTGCGGATATTTTCAAATATCCGGTCGCAATCGGTTCCTCCGCCGGCGTCGATCATTATCAGCCCTTCCGGTCCCTTCACAAGATAGACATGACTGTCCCAGCGGTCCGAAATTCCGAGCTGAAGGCTTCCGACGATATAGATTTCATTTGTGATCTTCATTCTTAAAGCTTGCCCTTCTCCGTAACTTCTTCCACAAAATGCTTCGAGATCGCGATGATCGAACCGAGATGCGCTCCGGTAATGTTGTGGAGCATTGCAACAACGACCTTCTCTTTCGGATACATCACCAAATACGACCTACCGCCGACGTTCTCACCGGGATGGTTGTAGAAGACCCTTCCATCCGAATCCTTTTTTATTCGCCATGCAAAACCGGCTTCGGTTTCCTTGCCGTCTTTTGTCTTTTGCAAAGTAAACATTTCTTTCAGAGTTTCCGCCTTAAGATATCCGGGCTGCAGAAACGCAGAACCATAGCGAACAAGGTCCTCAGATGTCGATAGAAAACCGCTTCCCGCCCAGCTTCTGCTTTGATCGATATACGGAGCGTTTATCCATTCCCGTTCTTTGTTGAGCGAATAAAACGCAGACCGGTTCGGTATGATCTTCGAATTCTCGTCGGCGGCCGAATCCGGCATGTTGAGCGGATCAAATACTTCCTGCTTTACATAAGTCAGAAAGTCTTTTTTCGCGGCCCCTTCGATCACCGCACTGAGAAGCGAAAATCCGAAATTTGAATACCCGTATTTTGTTCCTGGCGGAAAATCCAGCGGGTCATTTTCAAAAAACTTCAATTCTTCGGAGACGGATCTGAAATATTTCTTGCGGTCATAAAATTCGTCTTTTGCTTCGTCAGCACTCCGTCTTAAATGTCTGATCCCCGATAAATGTCCGACAAGCTGGCGGGAGGTGATCTCCCCTTCTTTTTGCGGAAAATTCGGGACATATTTTTGAACGGGAGCATCGATGTCGAGCTTTCCCTGTTCATACAATTTCGCCATCGCCGCTGCGGTAAAAGTTTTTGAAATACTGGCTATACGGAAACGTGTTTTCGGCGTAGTACGGATCTGATTCTCAAGATCGGCAAATCCGAACGCTTCCGACCAGACGATCCGTCCGTCGATCGCTACGGCAATAGATAACCCCGGAATTTTCTGCTTCTCCATCGTTTCAGCGATCAGAGTTCTGCTTTGCTCGATTGCTTTCATAAAGCGTTCCGGACTTTGCGGGTACGAGTCCGAGCAGAATACGGCAGCCAGAATTACCAAAAAACCGGCCCGCCTAAACAGATCCTGTAACCTCAGTTCCCGCATCTATCTATGCCGCGTCTCCTTTTGCGAGAACCCCATTTGTCAGAAGTCCGCATTGTTCAAGGATCTTTCGGACACCCTCGCGGTCTTCATCCGTTGCCGATTGATACGGCGCAAACACCGTCTTTTCGCAGATTCCGAGAACCTGAAGCGCGGCTTCAAAACCGCCCCAGATCTCGCCGTATTCAAAAACTTTGCAGACGAGGCTGAGCTTATCGGTAAATTCCATCGCCAGTTTGTAATCACCCGAAGCGGCCGCATCATATAGACCGACGCCGAATGCCGGCGCGATATTGTGCGCGCCGCCGATCGCTCCGTCTGCACCCATCAACATTCCCTGAGCGATCAGCAGTTCGGTTCCGAGAAGGATGCTGAAATCTTCGTTTCCGCGAAACGTTTCAAAGAGCTTTGTCCAGCGGTTGCAGTCCTGATTGGTTTCTTTGAGACCGACGATGTTCGGCTCTTTTGAAAGTTCGATGAGCGACGGGATGTCGAGATCTAGTTTTGTTAAATAGGGATTGTTGTAGATAAGCACCGGCGACTGCGCGGCCTGTGCGATATCGCGGAAAAAGCTGACTCCCTGCGTCTGGCCGAGTCTGAAATAATATGGCGGTACGGCAGTGATAAAATCGACGCCGAATTTCTCGACCTGTTTGATCTTTTTGATCACCCGGTTTGTTCCCGTATCCGAAACACCGGCAACAACCGGAACCCGGCCGCCGACCTCATCGGCGACGATCTCTACCGCGCGGATCTGTTCCTCATCGGTCAGAAGCGCAAAGCATCCCATCGTGCCGTTGACAAAAACGCCGTGAACTCCGCCCCCGATCAAATGCCGGACGAGATTTCTCAGTCCCTTTTCGTCGACTCTTTCATCTTCTGTAACGGGTGTTCCGATCGGCGGAACAATACCTTTTAGTTTCATAATTTTTGTAAATGCTGCTTATATCGCAGTCCATCCTCCGTCAACCATCAAATTCTGTCCTGTGATATAAGCCGAAGCATCCGATGCCAGAAAAACTGCGGCTCCTTTTATGTCGTCGTTTGTCGCCAGACGTCCGAGGGGTGTTTGTTTTGAATAGTTTTCGATAAATCTTTCGGGCTGGTCGGTTTGAAATCCGCCGGGGCTGATCGTGTTTACGCGGATCCCGTAGCGTCCGTAATAGCTTGCGGCGTAGCGCGTGTAATTTATCATCCCGCCTTTTGCAAATGCGTAGTTTGCCGGGCTCGTGATGTCGGTTCCTTCATAGATATTAAAATTCGGTCCGACGACGCCGTAGATCGACGAGATATTTACCATCACGCCCGAGCGCTGTTTGATCATTTGTTCGCCGAAGATCTTGCTTGAAAGAAAAAACCCGGTCGAATTGATATGCATCGCAGAGACCCAGTCTTCCTCGGTAACCGTCGAAGGATCGCCGCCGCTTCTCGCGACGGCGTTGTTAAAGAGAATATCCACCTTGCCAAACTGCGAAACCATTTCGTCGCGCACTTCGGTGATCGAATCCGCCGAGCCGAGATCGAGCATCATCGCAGACACTTTTAGTCCCTGATCGCGCATTCCGGCCGCCACTTTTTCGCAGTTTTCGAGACTCCGCGAAGCGACAACGACATGCGCGCCCATTTCGGCCAGCGCCCGCGTGATGTGAACACCGTATATTCCCGCGCCGCCTGTGACGATCGCGGTCTTTTCATCAAGTCTGAAGAGATCGTTTGTATTCATGTAAAATCACGTTTTCTAGTAAATTAAAAATCCGCCGTCGACGATGATCGTCTCGCCGGTAATGTATGAAGAATCATCCGACGCGAGGAAGACCGCCGTCGGACCCACTTCAGCCGGATCGCCGCGTCTGTTAAGCGGGATCCGCCGCGTATAATTTCCCGAAAGACCACTCTCTTTCTTTTCGCTGACGACATTTTCACTCGTTTCCGTACGGATATCGCCGGGCGCGATCGCATTAACGCGAATACCAAGCGGCGCGAGTTCGAGTGCCATAGTTTTTGTCAGTCCGAGCAGTGCGGATTTTGTGGCGCAGTATGCGGCCGCTCCTTCCTGTGCGGCGTATGCACCGACGGAAGAAATATGGATTATCGATCCGCCGCGTTCCTTCATCGCCCGCGCCGCTTCCTGTGAACAGATAAATGTGCCCTTGAGATTGATATCGAGGATCTCATCGAATATCTCATCGGTAAATTCCAGAAACGGCGCAGCATAGCGCGAACCAGTCGCGGCTGCATTGTTGACGAGAATATCGAGCTGTCCCCATTTTTCAAGCGTTTTCCGGACGAGTTCGCCGGCGCCTTCGCGCGAGCGAATATCGAGACAATACGGAAGGACTTCGTGTCCTTCGTTTCGCAATTCTTCGGCCGCCGCTTCCGCCTTATCGATCGTCCGCTGGACTATGACAACACGCGCGCCCGCTTCGGCAAGCGAACGGCTGATACCCATTCCGATACCGGTACCGCCTCCCGTGACGATCGCAACTTTTCCTTTGAGCTTCATCTGGTTTTATTCTCTGTTATTTCTGATCTTGAAATTCTGTTTAGTCTATCCGTAAACCACGGCAGTATCACATCCTTCCGCCATTTATGCGGTCCGCTGACGTATTCGATCTTCAGATCATCAGCCGCGCCCGTTCCGGAATACGCACGCCTGACCGGTTCCATATCGGATCGGGCTTCATCAATATCGTCAAACTGCCAGTTTTCATATTCAAACGACATGATCATCGGCGTCGGCGCAGCGGCGGCGACCGATAAGTTCATGTCAAGATACGTGAAAAAATCCGGAATTACCTGATAGCTCAGGTGCGGCATAAAATGGAGCGGCTTATTTGCAAATTTGTATTTATCGGAATTGATATCGCGCAAAGCCAGCCTTCTCCAGGAAGACCAGTTTCCGCCGATGCCGACGGCCTTTATCCTTTTATCGAGCGCCGCCAGCCATGCAGCCAGGTTTCCGCCCAGGGAAAATCCGATCGCGCCGATCGCATCTTTTTCCACTTCGCCGCGCGTTTCGAGATAATCAATACTGCGGATAAGATCAAATACATTCATCCCGAAGAATGTCTTACCTATTAGGAGCGCGTTGGAATTAATAACGCCCATCATTTCCGCCGAGCTGTTCAGTTTATAAAGATCGCTGTTTGAGCGGTATTTTCGCTCGCCGTGATTCCGAAGATCGATCGCTAGTGCGACAAATCCCATTTTTGCTATCTGGCGCGCATAGTCGTCACCATAAATATCAAGTCCGCGTGCGGCTTCGGGATTTGATCTTTCGCCGGCCACTTCATCTTTTCCGCCGGGGACATTTCCCGAAATACACAAAACCGCCGGCGCGGGATTTTGAGCCGAAACCCCGTCGGGGATCAAAATGAGCAGCGGAACATCCGTATATTCTTCGGTCGAAATTATTATCTTTTCCAAACGGTAGCCGTCGCGTTTCTGTGTTTCAACCTTCCTGGGATTGAGCGCGACACTCCTGCTTGCGTCAACTCTCAGCAATTCCCTCAGTTTTTTTGAAGCTTCGGTCTTCCACTGCGGGATCAGCTGTGGGACGTCAGGCACGGCGAGTTTAGGAGAACCAGCGCGCAGATTCCGCTGAAGATGCTCAAGCGCGGAATACTCCGGTTTTGTCTCATCGCTCTGTGCAAAAGCCGTCGCCGTAAGCGTAAAAGCACAGAGAGCCAAACAAAGCCGTTTTATGTCTACCGGATTGTTCTTGCGTCCGATCATAAAGCTATAAAAAAACTAAGACCTCGCCGTTTGTCTCGGAAGCGGATGATCCGTTTCCATGATCTTGTCGAGCAATTCGTCCTTAAGATCCGCCTTGATGCTTTTTGTTCCGGGTTCATTCCAGAGATTCCGGAATTCATTCGGATCTTCCTGCATATCAAAAAGCTCTCCGTATGGCTGACCTGAATATGCCGTCATACGGTATCTGTCGTTGACGAGCGTCCGCATCCTGAAACCGAGATAATCCTCATCTTCCTCGATCAGAACGTTGCGGCGTTTTCCTTCCTCCCGCGCCTCAAGCAGAAGCGGCATCAGACTTTTTCCGGCCAGAACGCCCGGGGCATTTGGTGCTTCTTTGCCCGGAGGCGAGAAGTTAATGCCCGCCGCTTCATAAATTGTCGGCGCGATGTCGAGCAGACTGACGACCTCACTAAGAGTTTTGCCGTCTTCAAATCTTCCGGGAGCACTGATCAGAAGCGGAACGCGGATCACGCTGTCGATATGATAAGGACCCTTGCCCCACATTCCGTGGTCGCCCACCGCTTCGCCGTGATCGGCGGTAAAAATAACGATCGTATTCTTATCAAGTCCGTTCTTCTCAAGCGATGCGAGGATCTTACCGACCTCGACATCGAGCATTTCGATCAAACCGAAATAATGCGCGACGCATTCATTGCGGTAAGGATCGGTCCAGCTCATCGGCTCGCCGTTTGTCCCCTGAGTAACGATATTTGTATCGCGCTGGAGTTTGTAATGCGGAGGAAGATTATCGAGTTCGCCTTCTTTTGCGATCGCCGGCGGAACTTCCCGTTCGTCGTACCTATTGCACCACGGTTCGGGCGGCGCAAACGGCGGATGCGGATCCTGAAATGACGAAAAGATAAAGAATGGTTCTTTGCTTTTTGCAGCCGTATTTATCGCATCAACCGTCTTATCACCGATCCAACGGGTCGGATGAAGTTCCTCGGGAAGCGCCCATTTAAACGAATTGCGGTTATACAGTTTATAAGCCCGCGTCGGTTCGGTAAGCGGAACCGCGTCATGCAAAAGTTTTGCTTCCTTTGGAAAGTCTTTGTCGAGCCAGTGCAGATAATGTCCGTATGAACCGAAGCTGTGTCCGTTTGCCAGATCGACCGATTCAAAACCGTAATAGGGAAGCGGCAGATCTTTTACGATCCCTCGTTTCCAAAACAGCGCAAGCTCGGGAAAATCTTTTGTGCTGATATTTTCAAGCGGAATATCGGCAGGTTTCACGGCGCTTCCAAAATGAAGTTTTCCGACGGCTTTTGTCCGGTAACCGGATTTGCGGAGTTCGTCTGTAAAGGTCGGGATATCGGGATCGAGCGTCACGCCGTTCATTCTCGCGCGATGGCCGCGTGTTGTCAGACCCGTAAAAACTCCGGCGCGCGAAGGCATACAGAGCGGATTTCCGCAGTATGCTTTTTGGAAATTAAGACCACTTTTTGCAAGCCGGTCGATATTCGGTGTGCGGACGACGGGATGACCGGCATAGCCGAAATAGTGCGGGTTGTGCTGGTCGACCATGATAAACACGATATTTGGACGCGTATCAGGCTCCCGCTGATCCGGTCTTGCAAAACTCTTTTTCGCCGTCGCGGCAACTGTCGCTCCGATCGCGGTGCTTGCGATAAATTCTCTGCGGTTTAGATCCAGCCCTTTTTTCATAAATACTTCCTTTTCCTTATTTCTTCTGCTGCAGTTTTAGTTTCCGGAATTTTTGTTTTTAACCCGGCGATGCATACCGGTAATCCCAATTTCCGGATTTGAGAAACTTGATCTTTGGCGGTTCCTTTCTTTTTGGCGCGCCGCCTTTTGCCCATGCTGCGATCTCTTCCTTGTGACCCAAACGCCGGAGCGCGGTCCACGCGGGACTGTAATCGCCTCGCTGATACGTGTCCCAGAAATAGAGGTAATCGGCGCCGGCTTTATAGAAAAGATCGGCCCGCTCCATATATTCATCGGGCGTCATCACGCGCGGCATCATATTAAGCGCGAGCGTGCATTTGGAATTCTTTGTGCAGTTTACAAGATAGTCTGCTTCGCCCGGCTTCAGAAAGGTCATCCGGTCAAAATGAAGTCCGCCCCAACCGACCAGATTATCGACAAGGCCTTCATCTGCCCACGTTTTAAGATCGAGACCAAAGTATTTGTTTTCGCGCTCGGTGCCGGGAACAGCGGCCGAGATACCGATCGGTTTTTTGCGCCCCTGTTTCTTTGCTCTTTCGTTTAATGCCGTGCGGAGTTCGCGCATAAACATCGTCATATAGCGGCTCTTGAATTTAAGCCAGCGCGCGTCTTCTTCGGGCAATTTACGGGGATCGGAGCCGTACTCTTTGATAAACGCATCGACGGCCGGCTTCTCGTACATCAAAAACGGCGGGCGGCGGCAGTAAGCGAGCGTCACACCATCGATCGGATAATTTGCAGCGACCTCATCGAGGATCGAAACGACAAATTTTCTTACTTCCGGATAGACATATGAAAGCCGCGGAACCTCACGCCCTTCCTGATCTCTAGTCCTAAGCTGCGGATTCTTGTCAAAGAAACCGCCCGCATTCCATTCATCTTCGGGAGGCGGGAAGAGAAAACCTGACGGTCTGTAGGCTGCGTAAAATTCAAGTCCGGCTTTGTGAGCAGTTTCAACAGCTACGCGAAAAGGATCTATGTTTTTCTCTTTAAGCAGTTTATGCGATTCCACATAGTGACGGTGGATCTGTGAATAGTGATTCTCCTGCCAATCAAGCGTGAAATAACGCCCGATCTTGCTTGGATAATAGGTGACATCACCCATACCGGCTTCCCATTCCATACGGAAGAAATCGGTATTTTTAAATGGCTCGATCTCGCGCTCAATATCTTCTCTTCCCGTCCAGCGCATCCAGCAGTGCGGCGTAAAAACATCGTGTGTGGCGATCAGCCGGCGCGTATTTTTTTCTTCGCGTTCTTTCTTTATTTCTTCCACTTCTTCATCGGAAAGCGGTACGAGTTTTACATACGGGATCCAGACTGCGTTGTTTATATTCCCGACCGAATCTTCGTTTTCCGGAACGGTTTGGATCGAAAGCGTTTTAAAGCTGATCTCCTCATTTGTGACGTCCGCGTATTTCCAGAAATGTTCATCGATCTTTACCGGATAAAAGATCCCGCGGCCTTCTTCATACTGCCGGCGCCAAACCTCATCGCGCTGCGTAATTATCGAAAATACGGGGTCGCTTTTAAGCTTTACCTGTGCGCGGGAATAATAGCGGTATGAATAAAGCGCAATATAGATCGCGTGCCAGCCTTTTTGTTTGAATTTGTATGTGACTTCCGGCGGGGTTGTGTTCTGGCCCGAAACGAGCATCGTGCCCTTTGTATCTTCGGTCTCAAAATCAAGAACCTTCCATTTTTCTTTGCGCCATTTTCTCGACATTGCGGTAGAAGGGAAACTGTTTCCGAGATCTGAAATGTAAACCGGTTTCCCGGAGCCGGCCGGAACGAATTGTTTTACGTCTTCGGCGTTTACAGAAACCGGCGGGGCTGCCTGAACGCTTTTTTTGGAACCGGACAAAAGCGTAGTTACACCGGCAGCGGCGACCGAGGTCTGCAGAAATCTGCGCCGGTTAAGTTTGCCAAAGCTTTCCGTATTTTCTTCCGTTTCTTTCATAGGTTTATTCCGATACGACCGCGTCAGCGGTTGCCGATTTTAGCCGTGGGTTGTAACCCACGGTAAATAAGTAAATTCCGTTTCCGCCGCAAAGCGGCGGGCAGATGGTAGCCAGACGTGAAACGTCTGGAAAGATCGCATTTTCAAATCGCACTGAAGGTGCGAAAAGATCGGCGTTTCTCGCGCATCTTCAATGCGCGGAGCATTTGCTCAAGATCCAGAGGTTTCACCTCTGGCTACTTTCTGAAGGTGCCTTCAGCACCAAAAACAAAACGACTTCTTTCCTAAACCGCGTCAACGGTGGTTATTTTTACCCGTGGGTTTCAACCAAGCACAAACAAAACAAGCCCTTCTCTCAAACGCGTCAACGGTTGTCATTCTTAGCCGTGGGTTTTAATCCACCAAAAACAAATCAAATTCTCCCCTTCACCGCTTCAACGGTTGTTGACCTGAGCCGTGGGTTTAAAACCCGCGGGAAATAAATAAATTCCGTTTCTGCCGCAAAGCGGCGGGCAGATAGCAGCCAGACGTGAAACGTCTGGAAAGATCGCATTTTCAGCTCGCACTGAAGGTGCGAAAAGATCGGCGGTTCTTGCGCATCTTCAATGCGCGGACCATCTGCTCAAGATCCAGAGGTTTCACCTCTGGCTACTTTCTGAAGGTGCCTTCAGCACCAAAAACAAAACGATTTCTTTCCTAAACCGCGTCAGCGGTTGCCGATTTTAGCCGTGGGTTTTAACCCACGGAACACGAAGAAAAAAGCCCGCGTCACGTTCGTGACGATTGAAAAATTTCCCGCGGTCTGTCGTCGCTCACGCGACGCAGCAACGTCCCTCAAAAACCGCCGTTCAAATTCGCCGCTGAATTCACGCGTCGCTTGCGCGGCTTTTTACTATCGAATGATCCGACAATTCTTCGATCACCAAAAGCAGCGACGAATGATCGAGATCGCCTCTGTCTTTTTCGGTCAGTTCTTTGAACATTCCGCTTACGATCTTTGTAACCGGAAGCCCGACGCCGTATTCTTCGGCCGTTTCGAGAATAATATTCAGATCCTTTAAATGAAGCTTTGCCTTAAAACCCGGCGCAAAATTGTGCTCGATCATCGTCGGTCCGCGCATGTCCATAACTTTTGTCTGCGCCAAACCTCCGCTCAAAACTTCGAGAACGACCTTCGGATCGACGCCCGCTTTTGAACCGAGTACCAGCGCTTCGGAGATCGCTTCGATAACGACCGCAACGACGATCTGATTGCACGCCTTCACCGTCTGCCCGGCGCCGACCGGTCCGCAGTGGACGATCGTTTTTCCCATCGCTTCAAACACCGGTTTTACTCGTTCAAAATCCTCAGCATCGCCGCCGGCCATGATCGAAAGCGTTCCGGCGATCGCACCCTTGTCGCCGCCGCTGACCGGCGCATCGATCATTTTTACGCCTTTTTCCGCGGCTTCCGCTGCGAGACGGCGTGTGACGACGGGAGAGATCGTGCTCATATCGACGATCAAAAGACCCTCGCGGGCGCCTTCCATTATTCCGCCCTCGCCTGAAACAACGGCTTCGACGTACGGCGTGTCGGGGAGCATAGTAATGACGATGTCGCACCGCCCGGCAACGTCTTTTGCAGACTCACCCGCCAGTGCCCCCTCTTCTAAAAGCTCGTCGACCGCGGCCCGGCTGCGGTTAAAGACCAGAGGTTTATAGCCCGCCTTGAGCAGATTTCTCACCATCGGTTTGCCCATTATCCCCAAACCGATAAAACCAATTTTTACGTCTTCGTTTTCCATACTTCTATAATTCCAGCGTATTCAGATCGATCCCGCTTCTGTGTTCTTCGGGAAGCCACGCAAGGTTTTCGGCCGTCGTTCCGTCTGCGATAAATTCGAGCCCGACAGAACCCTGATAACCGCAGCTTTCGATCGTCTTGAGTACATTTAAATAATTTATTTCGCCTCTGCCCGGATGATTTCTCATCGGTGAATCGGCGATCTGGATATGCGCGATCCGGTCGATATTTTCCTTAAGCGTTTGGGTGATGTTACCTTCCATACGCTGCATGTGATAGATGTCGTAAAGATACTTCAGATTCGAAGCGCCGACCGAATCGATAAACTCAAGCGTCTCGCGGGTGTTTGTAAAGGGATAGTATTTGTTATCAAATCCGTTTATCGCCTCAACCATGACCGTGATCCCGGCTTTTTCCGCTTCGCCGCAGATCAACTTAAGATTGCTTCTGATATATTCAAGCTGTTTTTCGCGGTCTTCATCCGGGCGGAGATTTCCGGCAAGCGCGGTCAGTCTTGTGCAGCCAGTTTCTTTTGCTAGCCCGATCGCAACTTCCAGATTTTCACTCATTCGACCGGCGCGTTCCGGATCATTGAGCAAACCGCGGTCTCCCGCGGCAAGATCTCCCGCATCGAGGTTAAATGCGGCAACTTCCAGACCCGTATCCGACACCGCTTCCGCGATCTGTGCCGCATCGTGCGTCTCGTCCCAATAGAATTCAACGGCCTTAAAGCCGAGCTTCGCCGCCTCTCCGAACCGGTTGATAAACGGAAATTCTTTCAGAAGGATCGATATGTTGAGGTCAACTTTTAGCATAAGATCAAGATCTGCCTTTTAGAATCCGACATCCGGATACCAGCGTCCGAACCAGTAGTTTCCCCATCTTTTAAGCGGAATATATTTTGCCGCCGGCCTTTTCTCAGCCTCTAGTTTTTGGAGTTCACCGTCATGTCCCATTCTCGAGACGAGCTGCCAGTATCCCGGCACCGCATAACGGTAACTTTTTTCGCGCTGCGGAGGACGCGGGCGATAGGTGCCGGTCGGATACGGATCCCAGAATGTCAGACCGCCCGAACCGGCGTCATAATATTTCCGCGCGCTCGCCATCGCGTCTTCATACGAAGATAGATTCCAGCCGATCATGATCGGGTAAAACTGCGTTTTTGTTCCTTTGGTGATCCGCCGAAACCAATCGAGCTCCATCGGCTTGCTCGTATCGGTGTGAAACGCGGCGGGGAAGATGCTGATCTTGTCGATCAGTCCTTCTTTTACCCAGCGTTCTACGTCGAGTCCGTATTTGATATTGTCCGCTTCGTTGTGGACGACCGACGCTGTCAGCAGATACGGTTCCCGGCGTCCGTGTTCTTTCTGCGCTTCATCAAGCAGTTTTCTTACATCCCGCATAAAACCGGTCATGATCTCTCCGCGGAGTTCAAAGATCCGGCGGTCGTTTTCGGGAACGGCCTTCGCATCGGCGCCGTATTTTTTTCGAAACTGTTCGACAAAGGCATCTTCCCAAAGCATCATCGGAAGACCGCGGAAATAGATTATCTCGATCCCGTCAGGCTTTTTGGCCATGATCTCACGGAGCAGGGAATAGATGTGCTCGCGGACTTCGGGGACGGCGTAGCTCATGCGCATTACGGGTGTTCCGTCGCGGTCGTAGGTCCGCCATTCGGGATGATCCCGGTAAAACTGTGAACTGAAATAGTCTTCAAATGCCGGCGGAGTTTGCCAGGCGGCGGATCTGAAACCGATAAGGATCTTTTTGTCCATCGAATGCGCCGCTTCGATCGCCATCTCGGTCGTATCAAGTCCCTGCTCGATGTATTTATTAACGGATTCGGTCACATTCCCATCGCCCGTCCGCGGCGGATCATCCGCCAGGCTGCCGACGATCGTGCCGACCTTTGAATCGTAATTTACGATGTCTCCGCCAACGATCTGCCATACGAGCGTTCCAAAATCGGTATGACGAAAAGCCTCGAAATTTTCAAGAAATTCCGCTTTTGTAGAAGGGGAATTGCGTCCGAGCCAACTAAATGCGTCCATCGTGCCGATCAGCTTTTTCGAATCTTTCTGTGCGCGGTCAGCTTTTATCCAGGCCACTTCTTTTTCCGTCAGCGGGACGAGTTTGACGTACATCACCACGGTGTGACGCGGGTACGCCGGAATGCGTCCGTCTTCAAGAAGCTTCATCCGCATCTGAGCGATCTCGAGTTTCTGCCCCGTAAGATCAGCGGCTTTGAAAAAAACTTCTTCGATATCATCTTCTTTCCCCGAATAATGACGGTGCTGAAAAGCCGTATCGCCGGAAAGTTTTATCCGCGCTTCGCTTTCCTGTCCGAAAGCAAAACGGCCCATTCCGCCGAGGCCTACATAAACGGCATACCAGCCGTTTTTGTTGAGATCGAGAGAGACATTCGGCGCACCGGTAAAAGGCGTTGTCGAAATACTTTTCCCGTCGATCAAGCCGTCTTTTGTTTCGTACTCCAAAACCTTCCAGAATCCCTTTTTCCTCAAGTCATCCGTCAGCGCACTCTGCGGCGAAACCTTTGACATATCCGAAATGATCACGGCATCTTTTGATCTTTCCCAGCGGTCTGATTCATAGAGAACATTTGACTGCGCAGATGCTGCCGGTACCCATATCGCAACGGCAAGCAGTACGAAGATCATTTTTGAAAGCGGGCTGAAGTTTGATTTTGGAACCATGAAAAGTCTCCTGAAGTGTTTTGCACTGCCGAACTGTTTTCTCCGAACTTCCGCCGCCAAAAAACCTTAAATCCATGAAAACGTTTGTTTTTTGAATTCTAAAGTGCGCGCGTGTTGTTAGTTTGAAAGTAACAGCTTTTGCGTTTTCGGTGCGGCGCGGCTGCGGGTTTCCCGACTTACTCTTTTTTGAGGTTTGAGGTCTCCCGGCTGCCACCTGAACATTCCAAATAACTATGAAATTTGCTATTTAGGACGCCGAAATCTAAATGTTTCGTTTTGGTTACAGAAGCGAGTATAAAATATCGGCCGGTTGAAATTAAACAATTATTTGCCTAAAATTACGATATCGTTCAGCCCGTCGAACACCGTTTGAGTTCAGGATACTGAATTCGGGCGGATTTCAGGTACAATCAACAGACACATTTTTAATCCACCGGAGTATCATCAAATGGCCGAATTTTCAGTTCCACTTGTTAAAACCAAATCCGTTCCCGCCATCGAAAAAGCGATGGTGATTCTCGAAGAACTCGCCGGTTCGCAAAACGGCCTCAGCGTTTCCGAACTGACGCGAAATCTTTCGCTGCCGAAGAGCAGTACGTACGGACATCTGCTGACGCTCGAACGCCTCGGCTATCTGCACAAGAATGAAAATACGGGGCGGTATATGTTTGGCCTGAAGATCTTTACGCTCGCCAACATGGCGATGAACGGTCTCAATCTCAGAAAACTCGCCTCGCCGCATGTCAGAGCGCTGATGACAAAAACCGATCTGACGGTACACGTGGCGATCCTCGAGCAGAATGAGACGGTGATCATCGAAAAGATGGAATCGGTTTACACACCGAAGGTCGAAACCTGGATCGGAAAACGAATGGGCGTCCACTGCACCGCCGCCGGCAAGGCGCTGATCAGCGATTGGGACGAAGCCGATATCGACCGGCTGATCTATCACGGTCTTCCGCGTTATAACGACAACACGATCGTTTCGCCGAAAAAGCTGAAAGAGGAACTCGCCGTCGTCCGCGAAAGAGGTTATTCGGTGGATTTTGAAGAAGAAACGATCGGATCAAGATGCGTCGGCGCCCCGATCTTCGACCACGGCGGAAGAATCGTAGCCGCGATCAGTCTCGTCGGATTCAAAAAACAGATCAACAAAGAAACGATCAAGCAGTTAATCGAAGACGTAAAAACCGCCGCCCAAAATATCTCCGACGAACTCTTCAATGCCGCCGACGAACCCACAACAGAAGCATAGCCAACCCGGGACCGCAGGCTGCCAGCCTGCAACGAACGCGATAGCGTTCGAACCGACACAATTATCTTCGAACATGCCGATAAAATTCGAACACCACCGGGAAACTCTTTCGTGCTTCCGCACTCATTGCACGCGGGTCGCGTGCGTTCCACCGCCGGAGCGCGGGCATCCCTGCCCGCACGAACGCGGCAGCGTTCGAAATGCGCGGTAATGTTCGAACACTATCAAGCAGTATTATCACACGCCGCACCGTTCGCCGGGATTCGGATCCCTCCAAGAACGAAAAGCTATCGAAAGATACCGACAGCCGAACGTCCGCGCCGCCGCACATTTTTCACAATCCGTCGATGATTATTCTTTGACGTTAAACCTTGATCGGTCGATTTCAAACCCGCCTTGCCCAGGAAAGCGCCCGGGCCGGCAAGGGGTGTTCCAACTCCCATACAAATGATATCGGTTTCGACCCTTCATGGCTTCTGAATCGCAACGGCCCTGCAAAGAAGTATGGAGCGGTCAAACCATTTGAAAGCTTTTTCCGATCTCTTATAAACAACATTGGCGTGTAACCTTGCTCGCGGTGATTGATATATCGGTTTGCCGTTGGGGTGTTTTCACTCAATTGCGATTGGCTTTGCCAATGAAACAGACGGTCAGTTTGGGCGTAGTCGTCATACATCGTAGTCGGTGAAAAGTCTGTTTCACTCTTATTAATATCGGCAAAAAATACATCGAGTTTTCGATTCGCACAATGAAACAAACCTTCGCGCGATGCTTTTGGATTTTCAAACGATCCCTCACCAAGCGCTAACAAAATCTGCTTTCTAGAATAAGACGCGTGTAGATTAAGCCTCCCGGTCATATTTTCAAACCGCTTTTCGTGAATCGGGGTCTTATGCTTTAATAGCCATTCGAGCAGTTCGACGAGGTCTTTTACGAGCTTTTCGCTTTTTAGGATAAATTGGTCTACCGCACTTAGTGTTCCATCCCCCGGTTTTTTATCACCCCAGATAACCGTCTGTAGCATTGCAATATTTGTATCTGATACTCGTGCTTCGGATCTGATCGAATCTAGCGATTCTTTGATCATTATCGTGTCATCGGCTAGCGCAAGTTTTCGAAATCCCATCGAAATTGCCTTTTCAAAACCTTCAAACGCATCCCCATATTTCCCAAGATCTCTCCCGAAAGCTCTTTCTAAAAGTACCGAAGGCAAGCCCTTCTTATAGATCTCGTCAGGTGAATCAAGATGCAGATAATCGATCATCTGCTCGAGCGTTATCTTCTCGCCAAAGTGCGACCTCATAGCTTGAAGAGTAGACACGAATTGGGCGCCTCGAAGGTTTGCCGTTGCCGCCTTTATGTTATTTAAAACATGCTCCTTTGCTTGTTTTTCAAGGTGCAGTAAGCAACCTGCCGGAACGAAGGGTAGATCCGATTTGATCTGTTCATCTATTCTAAGATTTGGTCTGCTGGTAAGAGCCTGAAATCTTTTTGCGTAACTAAAATTCCGATTTTGCGGCGCTATAAAGTCTAAAACCGTAAGATGTGATTTCTCGTCGTGTAGGCGAAGTCCGCGACCAAGCTGCTGAAGAAATACAGTCAAACTCTCGGTCGGTCTAAGGAACAGTACAGTATCAATAAAAGGTAGATCTACACCCTCGTTGTAAAGATCCACGGTAAAGATAAATCTGATTTCCCGACGCTCAAGACGGCGCTGCGCTTCGTTTCGTACTTCTTGGGGTGAATCGGCGGTCAATGCCAAAGCAGGAATATTTTTGGAATCGCAATATTCCGCCATAAATTTTGCATGGGCAATACTGACACAAAATCCAAGACCACGGACACTTGAAAGATCGGAAACATGACTTTCCGTTTGATTCATCACCCAATCAGCACGCGCCGAATTACCTTCAAGCATATCGTTAAGCGCCACTGAGTCGTACCCACCGCGCCGCCAAGCAACCGTTGAAAAATCAATACCGGAAAGATCCGGGATTCCGAAATAGTGAAACGGACTGAGCAAAGCACGATTGATCGCTTCGGGGAGCCGAATCTCATGTGTAAAAGCGCCACCAAAATCATCGAGTATGCTTTTTCCGTCGCTGCGTTCGGGCGTTGCCGTAAGACCGAGCAAAGCTTTTGGTTCGACGTGATCGATCAGCTTTTGATAGGAATCCGCGGCCGAATGGTGCGCCTCATCGAGAACTACGTATTCAAAATGGTCGGTTGGTAATCGATCAAAGTCTTGCGCGTTCCAACTTTGTACCGTGCAAAAAAGATGTTGGTCTTGAGAACGTATTTGACCGGAGAACACAAGATCGCCAAAGCTACCATCTCTTAAAACCTGTCTGAAAGCCGCTTGCGCCTGCTTTAGTATTTCCTGCCTGTGCGCAACAAAAAGCAAACTAGGCCGGCCGCCAATATCGGCGCAAAATCTTTTGTAATCGAATGCGGCGACCATTGTCTTACCCGTTCCTGTTGCCGCGATTACAAGATGCTTACTTAAACCGGCTTCTCTTTCGGCTGCAATGTCGTCGAGGATCACCTCCTGGAAACCGTAGGGCCGCAGATCAAAAAATGAGATCGCTCCTTCATCAGGAGCAGCACCGCGCTCATGTGCCAAAGCACTTCGGAGTGTAGTCAGATCTTTTTCTGCGCACGGAGTAAATTCGGATTCATCTTCCCAATGCGATTCAAATGTCGCGACGGCATGCTTCCACAAATGTTCGGTTTCATATTGGCTTATCTTCGCCGTCCATTCGAGTCCTTCGTCAAGAGCCGCCTTTGAGACATTTGCCGAACCGACATAAGCCGAACCAAATCCGGTCTTCCGATGAAAGAGATATGCCTTTGCATGAAGGCGCGTTCGCTTTGTGTCATACGAAACACGAACTTCGGTGTTCGGAAGTTCGAGAAGCGCCTCGATCGCCTTAATATCCGTCGCGCCGAGGTAAGACGTAGTTGCGACACGAAGCCTTGGCGCACCATCAGAAAGCGGCGTTTGAGTAAATTCACGAAGCGTTGGGAGAAGATGAAGAATTCCCGAAAATTTTACGAACGAAACCAACCAATCAGCACGGTCGCAAGTAGCCAATTCCTTTATCAACTGCGTCCGAAGCGCCGGACTCCGAGATGATCCGGTCAGCAATGCAGAAACCCCAAGCGGCGTATCCGGATATGCGTTTGAATATGTCAACGGCAGCGCAGGTCTGATCCGCCTAAGGGATTCGAAAGAAACCGGCATCAATGGCCCAAGAAGATCCGCCAAAAATTCCGGACTTTGAAAAAGCAAACTTTCGATTTCTTTGTTTAGGTCGGCCGAAGTGCCGGAAATTTCACTGGAAACGCGTGAGGCAATTTCTCTTGCAAGAATTATCGAAAGCCGAACCAGCATTTCTTCGCCCTCTATTTTGGTCCAATCAGAAGATTCCAAAAGTCCGGAAATCTTAAGTCGCTCATCGAGATCCTTTGTACGGAGCAGGTCGTATATGCCAACTTTGAGTTTATTCATTGGATTATTGGGATCGAAACTTCGGAAATAATACATTCTTTTTAGATCGAGATCTCGTAGGATTTTCACTCATCGCATTACGGATTACGTGATAGTATTTAAGAGATTTCCTAAGCGCATCAATTCGGTCCCAACATTTTCTGAACCAAGCAGAAAATTATGATCAAATCTTACATTGGAATTACTGATACAGATTGGTTTGAACTCTTAAAGTCCAAGCCCGAAATCGACGAAGTTAATTTTTGGAAACCTGGCGGGAAGACAAATTTTCGGGTGCTTCAGCCCGGCGAACTTTTTCTGTTCAAACTGCACTCCCCAAATAATTTCATCGTAGGGGGAGGCATTTTTGCGCATTTCAGTATCCTTCCGATAAGTATTGCTTGGGAAGCGTTCGGTGAGAAGAACGGGGCATCAAGCTACTCCGCTATGCGAGAGCGAGTTGAAAAATACCGCAGGCTTAAGGAAAGTCGATATGATGATTACAGTATCGGATGCATCCTTCTCGAACAGCCGTTTTTCTTCGAGAGAGAGGAATGGATTCCCGTTCCAGAAGATTTCCGACTAAATATCGTTCAGGGAAAATCTTACGATCTTTCCGTCCAACCGGGTAAACAGCTCTGGGAAGAAATCCAGATTCGCAGATATCCGCGCCTTGGCGTTCCGGCAGCTAAACCCGCTTTTGGTGAACCGGTTATTATCGAGCCAAGACTTGGTCAAGGAACGTTTCGAGTGGCTGTGATTGATGGTTACGAACGCCGATGTGCGTTTTCAGGTGAGCGTACACTCCCCGCACTCGATGCCGCTCATATCAAACCCTTTGAAATCGTAAAAGAACATCGTCGTGATAATGGTTTACTTTTACGAAAAGACCTTCATGCGCTTTTTGATCGCGGATATATTACAGTCTCACCAGATACCCGAATCGAAGTCAGTAAGAGAATTCGGGAAGAATTTGAAAATGGAAGGGCCTATTACGAATTACATGGTAAGGAAATTAGAAAACCGAAAGACTTGACCATGGTTCCCGAGTCGTCATTCCTCCAGTGGCACAATGAGAATGTATTTCGGGGTTAGACTAAAAGTCTTTACGCCAGGATCACTGCTTAAATGAGCGCAAGGCGCGAACCCCACGTGGAGAGTGTTCGGTTTGGAGCGGAGATGATGGCGGCTTTTTCGCGTGAGGAACAAGCGTGCGGGCAGGGATGCCCGCGCTCCGGCCGGGGAATTTGCGGGGGGCGTTGGAGTTTGTTTAATATGAGTGAAGATCTAATCGGATCTTACAATCAGGCTGAATATTATATTGACGGATTTGAAAACCCGATCAGGATCGGTCGAGGGCATGTGGGCGTTGATGAACTGTTAGACCGGTATCAATGTGAATCCTGGTGTTTTATCACGGCCTGGAATCCGATGTCTGTTGAACTTGATTGGGAAGAGAATCAAGAACGCAACCAGAGACTTAAGGCGGAACTGGCGGGTTTTGAGATTTTTGAAGGAGAGGGAAGGGATCCGAATGGGGAATGGACGCCGGAGCAGAGTTTTTTGGTGATCGGGATTGTTTTGGATAAGGCGGTTGCACTGGGGAAGAAATATGATCAGGCGGCGATTCTTTTTGGGGAGAAGGGAGAAGCGGCGGAGTTGATCGTTTTGTGAGAGGGGTTACTTTTGACGCATGCTGTATTTTGCATTTATTGAGTTCGAAACTCACGGTTGTGTTCGAACGTGACCAGGTTGTGTTTTCGTGCTTTGCACTCATTGCAGGCTGGCAGCCTGCGTTCCCGGGGGGCATTCTGCCTGTATTGAGTTTGAAACTCATGGGAATGTTCGAACGTGACACAGGTTGTGTTTTCGTGCTTCGCACTCATTGCAGGCTGGCAGCCTGCGATCCGGCCGGGGGCGTTCTTAATTCGGAGCCAGGGCATCCGTGCCCGCAACGCGTGTTCCTCACGCGAAATATTCGACCAACTTCGAACATTATAAAGTTCTTACGCCGCAAGCGACGTTGCGGGCAGGGATGCCCGCGCTCCGGCGGGGAGTGATAAAAATGAAGGGAAAAACAATAGCCCGACTCAAAAGAGTCGGGCTTTTTGGCTTATAAAGATTGGCTCCACAGGTAAGACTCGAACTTACAACCCTTCGGTTAACAGCCGAATGCTCTGCCATTGAGCTACTGTGGAATAAGTCATTCGCTTTTCTCGCGAAAGGCGAATTGATTTTATAACATTTGGGTCGGGATATTGCAACCGGAATGGGGTTTTGCAGGGGTTTTGTTTTGGCGGAACCACCCCGCCCTTCGGGCATCGCTTCTTGGGGAGGCGGGGGTTTTGGTTTTCGTTTAGTTTGGGCTGGGTTGCGGCGGAACCACCCCGCCCTTCGGGCACCCCTCCTTGGGAAGGAGGGGAGTCTGATGTGCTGTGTTAATTTGCTCGAGGTCGCCAGAATTATTACAAGCCGCGAACTTGCCGTGTGGACAACCACCCCGTCAGCGAAGCGCTGACACCCCTCCTTGGGAAGGAGGGGAATTTGAAGGTAACTAGTGAACAACAAATTCACACTGCCTCCTAAGGATCGCTTGCCGGATATTGGCTAGAAAGGATTATCGGTCGGAGAATGACTACGAAACCAATAAAAATAGTGTAATCTTTTAGTCAGCAACTGCAGGCAGCATTGATTATGAAACTGAGCGTCATTATCCCCACATATAATGAAGAACTTTCGATCACGAAAACGCTCGATGTGCTTTCTCGTCTGGTGAATGTGGACGAGATCATCGTCGTCGACGGCGGGAGTACGGACCGGACGGTCGAGATCGTTGAGGATTATAAGGAGATAAAAAAGCTCGAACTCGTAAAGCTCGACTCGCCGAACCGCGGACGCCAGCTCAATGAAGGAGCGAAGGCGGCTGAGGGAGAAATTCTGTGGTTTATTCATGCCGATACGCGTCCGATCCAGGGTTCGGGAAGGCAGATCAAACGGTTTTTGAACCACGCGGAGATCATCGGCGGGAATTTTGAGATCATTTTTGGAGGCGGCAGCCGTTGGGCGAAATTCTTGACGTGGCTTTATCCGAATCTTCGCGTTCTCGGTTTGGCTTACGGCGATTCGGCGTTTTTTGTCCGGCGCGAGACGTTTGACAAGATCGGCGGTTTTCGCGAATATCCGCTTTTTGAAGATGTCGATCTATATAAAAGGATCCGGACGAAAGGGCGTTTTGTTCAGATCCGTATGCCGGTGACGGCTTCGTCGAGGCGTTTTGAAAACCGCAATTTCCTCTGGGTGTTCTTAAAATGGACGATCCGGCAGCTGCTTTACTGGGTCGGGTTTCCGCCGCGACTTCTTGGCAAAACATATAAGCAGATCAGGTAACCTGCTGCTTCTTCATCGCCAGCCATTGTTTGATATCGGCTCGCATTTCCTGTGTGATCTCATGCCCGCCGGTGTATTTCTGCGTATGGAGATTTGGCGCAAAATCCTTCAGCCTCGCCGCATAGTTTTCAAACTTTTCCTGCGTGTAAAAAATGTCGTCGTTTCCGTAAACGTATAAAACGTCCGCACTTGTTTCGGAGTATTTTTCACTCGTTTCAAGATCGGACGGTATTCCGCCGCAGATGCCGATGATGCCTTTGAGCGCTTTGGGATTTGTAAATGCAAAACGAAAATTGAGCGCGCAGGCCTGTGAAAAACCGTGGAGATAGACGTTTTTGGGGTCGATGGTACCCGCTTCGGCGAGTTTGTCGATCACATCGAGAACGAATTTGTGATGGAGCGCGACGGATTCTTCGGGTTTGAAATCGTTGAGCCAGCCAAATGCGAGTTTGTACTCGCCGTCTTTTGATTCGCGAAAGAATTTGTTCGGAGCCTGAAGCGAAGCGATGACAAAATTCGCGGGCGCGATGAGTTTTGCCTCGCGCATCATGTAGCCTTTGTGTGCGGCGTAGCCGTGGACGGTGATGAGAAGCGGCGCGTTTGGTTCGGCGTTTTCGGGGATGAAGAGGTCGTAATAAAGATTTATCTCGGCGGTGACGGATCGGTCGGTTGTTTCCATGTATATGAGATTACAAGTGACGGGGGATGAGTGACAAGCGACGGGAGACGGAGCGCGGGCATGGAGCGCGGGCATCCCTGCCCGCACGCGTGTTCCTCACGCGAAATATTATATCGGCTTCGAACATGATAAAGATCTTACGCCGCGAGCGGCGTTGCGGGCAGGGATGCCCGCGCTCCGGCTCCGGTTACGATGCTCGTTTTATTCCGTAGCGGTCGATCTTCATATAAAGACCGCGGCGGGTCAGGCCGAGTTCTTTTGCGACGCGGGTGATATTGCCGTCGTTTCGGCGGAGCGAATCGAGGATCATCTGGGTTTCGAGTTCGGAGACGGCGTCTTCGATCGTCGTTCCTTCCATTCCCACCGTAAATGTTCCGGGCGAGCCGGTGTGTGACATGATCGGTGTGACGTTTCCGCTTTCATCAAACGTCGTTTGGACGGGTTTTTTCTTTAGTTCAGGTGAAATATGATCGGGCGTTATCACCTCGCCGTCTTTTGCACGGGCGACGATCCGCTGGATCTCGTTGCAGAGCTGCCGCACATTTCCTTCCCAATCCGAAACCATCAGCAGGTCGATCGTCTGCGGTTTTATCGTTATTCCGGTTTTATTAAAACGCTGCGAATAATGATTTATGTAATACATGACGATCGGTTTGATCTCCGAACGGCGTTCGCGAAGCGGCGGTACGCGAAGACGGATGACGTTTATCCGATAAAACAGATCCTCGCGGAAAAGGCCGTCTTTTACCTTTTGTTCAAGATCCATATTTGTCGCAGCGATCACGCGGACGTCCACCTTTATCGGCTGCCGGGCGCCGAGCGGCTGGATCTCGCCTTCCTGGAGAAAACGGAGAAGTTTCGGCTGAACGTCGATCGGAAGGTCACCGATCTCGTCGAGAAGAAGCGTTCCGCCATCGGCGGTTTTGATCATTCCGGGCGAATCATTCTGCGCGCCGGTAAACGCGCCGCGCCTGTAGCCAAAGAGATGTCCTTCGGTCAGTTCTTTTGGAACGGCGGTGCAGTTAAACGGTACAAAAACCTTGTCGCTTCTTGTCGAAACCGAATGGATCGCCCGCGAAACGAGTTCTTTACCGGTTCCCGATTCGCCGGTTACGAGTACGGTTACATCGGATGACCGTATTTTATAAACTTCTTCGACGAGCGACGTCATCGCCGGTGATGAATGGATAAATCCCGGCAGAATTCCCTGGGATTTTAACGGATCCTGACTTTCATTTACGCGATCGTCGCCGTCGTTTTCCCGGAGCGCGCAGACGTCCATTCCGAGTTCGACGATCTGCAGCAGCGGGTTAAATTTTTCGCCGTTATGAAGACATGCGCTGTATTTCGGAAAGACGAGCAGAACTGCCGGCGCCGCATTTTGCGGACGAAGTTCAAAAACGGCCGTGTTCTTTGTTTTTGCAAAACGCTGAACGTCTCCGCTAACGATCGCCGCGTGCATTTCCTTAACGATCTGATTGCTTTCAACCGCGGTATAGCCGTGTGTAAGAAATGGTTGGAATCCGCCGTTTCCGTCGGATTCGGCGACGATCATCCGTCCTGCTTTACTTTCCTGCTGAAGGATCGCCACAAGTTCACGAAAGATCAGTTCGCGCGAGGCGGTCGCTTCGGCAAGACGCTGCATGAGAAGCTGCGAATTTGCCGAGCCGTTTTCGCCGGCTGCCTTTGCGGCGGCCGAACCCCGTTTAGGTTTTTCAAGCCCGTCGATCTTCTTTTCGGCAAGCCGGTAGGCTTTTTTTACACCGAGTTTTCTGAAGATCTCGCTCGCCGCGACAAAATGATCGGCGGCTTTTTTAACATCGGTTTTGGCAAGTGAATCGCCGATCAGCGAATGAAGAAGCGCTTTGTGGTAAACATCTTCGCGCGATTCGAAGATCGTCAGGCTCTTTCTGAAATGCGTCAGCGCGGTTTTACTGTCTTCTTTCCGGAGTGCGAGCATGCCGCGGAGTCTTTGCAGCGTACCCAATACATAAAAATCCGCCTGCGGGTCATTTTCTTCGATCAGTTTGAGCTCGCGTTCGCACATCGCGTTCTCTTCCTGCTGAAAATAGGCTTCGGCAAAAACAAGCCGGAGCAGATTATCAAAAGCCGATTCTTCCAGCTTTTTGCAGATATTGAGAGCTTCGCGGCAGGATTCAACGGCTTCTTTTGTTTTTTCCTCAACGTCTTCGGTGAGGAGGTTTCGCGAACAGGTGATCAAATTTTGTACGAGATACCAGTTGTTGCCTTGTTCGCGGGCAAGATCGATCCCTTTTTTAAGCGTCTTTGCCGCTTCTTCGGTTTCGCCTTTAAGAAATCTGAGTTCGCCGAGCGATTCGTATATGCCGGCGAGATGCGGATGATCGAGTTCGGCGGCCAGTTCGATCGATTTTTCGATCGCCGATTCGGCACGGTTCCAGTCTCCCATCACGGTCAGACTCACGCCGAGATCGTTGTAGGCAAAAATTTGCAGAAGTCGATTATGCGTTTGCGTAAAATATTCGATCGCGCGGTCAAGTGCTTCGATCCCTTCTTTCGGCTGATTCAGTGCCCAGTATGCCGAAGCCGAATCGGCAAATATCCTTCCCAGAACCACCGGAGCCGAATTATCGCCGACCATCTGGATCCCGAGATTAAAATAATCGAGCGAACGCTTGGCCATTCCTTTCAGCAGCGAAACCGCACCGATCCGGTAATAGGCCCAGGCCATTTTTCGCCAATCTGCTATATCGCGGAAATAATCGAGCGCCGTATCCGCATCGGAAAGTGCATCTTCATATTCGCCGAGATTTGTATTTGCGATCGAAGAGATCAGATAGAGTTCACCGAAGATGTCGTCATAATTGTTTTCTTTTGCGGTTTCGATGGCAGATCTAATGAGTTCGAGTGAGTTTGCCGAGTCGTCATTTTTTGCGAGTGCAAAAGCAAGCTGGCTTTGAATGAGTACCTGCGTTTTCGGATCCAGTCCGGAGCGTTTCTTCTCGGTATCGTAAGGTTTTAAAACAGAAAGTGCTTCCTTGTCGCGGCCGCGAATTGCAAAAGCCTGCGAATGAAGAATGTCGAGCTGGGCGCTCTGCTCCGCGTCAAGTTCATGAGATTCCTGCACATGGAGGATCGTCTCTTCAGCAGATGCGCCGAGTCCTTCGCTGATTTCTTCGCGGATCTCAACAAGCCGCTCGATAAAACGATTTTCATCGAGCTTTGTTTTTCTGGGTTCGGTCTTTCCCGTCTTCGGTTTTTTAGCCGACGCGGTCTTCGATTGCCCGTTTCTGTTTGAAACCCACTTGCTTTTCATTGTTTGATAATTCTAGAAAGCATCAATCATATATACTTTTCAATAATTTAGCCGGAAAATGCCGGCGGCGGCAAAACGGCGTAAAAATAAGCGCAATGATCGACTACTGGTGTGACGTTACCAAAAAAATACCGGGTAGTCTAGATAAAAGTGTGAACTAAGTATGCACTAGACGGAGGCGGAGAAATTGTGACATTCTTGAAATCAACAACCGTAATTTCATAAGGCAGGTAAATTTTGAAAGCAGAAGCAAAACGTTTGGACAGCGCCGACAAGCGCGAACGGGATTGGAAACTCTGGGGATGCTACGTCAGCGAACGCGCCTGGGGAACGGTTCGCGAGGATTATTCGCGAGACGGCGCGGCCTGGGATTATTTTCCGTTTGAGCAATCTCACCAAAAAGCATACCGCTGGAATGAGGACGGGATCGCCGGGATCTGCGACCGGAAACAAAGGATCTGTTTTGCCGTCGCGCTCTGGAACGGGAAAGACCCGATCCTAAAAGAAAGGCTTTACGGTCTTTCCGGACCTCAAGGGAACCACGCCGAAGATGTTAAGGAGTATTATTATTATCTCGATTCAACTCCGACGCATTCGTACATGAAATATCTGTACAAATATCCTCAGTCGGAATTTCCTTACAAAAAACTGATCTCGGAAAACCAAAAAAGAAGCAGAAGCGAAGCCGAATACGAACTCATCGATACCGGGGTTTTTGACAGCGATAAATACTTCGATGTTTTTATCGAATACGCAAAGGCCGATTTTGACGACATCTGTATAAAGATCACTGCTCACAATCGCGGTGCGGATCCGGCGCCGCTGCATATTCTGCCGACGGTTTGGTTTCGAAATACGTGGTCGTGGTTTGACGATGCAAAAAAGGGCACGATGAAGGCACTTGATCCCGCCGCTAAAAATATAGCGGCGATCGAGATCAGGGATAAAAAACGCGGAGATTATTTGCTTTATTGTGCGGGAGACGGCGGACTTCTGTTTACAGAAAATGAGACAAATTTTAATGCACTTTACGGCGGCCAAAACGAGTCAAAATATACAAAGGACGGGATCGGCGAGTTCATCGTAAACGGCAAAAAAGACGCGGTAAACCCGAAGCTCGAAGGAACAAAAGCTGCGGTAAATTATAGATTCGAGATCGAAGGCGGAGAAAGCAAAACGGTATACCTGCGTCTTCGCGGCAAAAATTCAGGTGTCGACGATTTCAAGGTCAGCTCGCGGCCGGAGTTTGTCAAAGACTGCGAAGATGTATTTTCTCAAAGAATTCAAGAGGCTGACGAATTCTACAAAGGCGTTATCCCGGATAATCTCGACGGCGATTCAAAAAATATCATGCGGCAGTCGCTTGCCGGAATGCTCTGGTCAAAGCAGTTTTATCACTATGAGGTTAAAGAATGGCTCAAAGGCGATCCGGCATTCCCGGCGCCGCCTGAAGAAAGAAAACACGGAAGAAATTCAGACTGGAAGCATTTATACAATGACGACGTCGTTTCGATGCCCGATAAATGGGAATACCCATGGTACGCTGCATGGGATCTGGCTTTTCATGCGGTTCCGCTGGCGACGATCGACCCTGGGTTTGCAAAACGCCAGCTCGTTTTGCTGCTCCGCGAATGGTACATGCATCCGAACGGGCAGATCCCCGCATACGAATGGGCGTTTGGCGACGTAAATCCGCCGGTTCACGCCTGGGCAGCGCTCCGCGTTTATCAGATCGAACGCAAACAAAAGGGAAAGGGCGACCGCGATTTTCTCGAAAAGATCTTTCACAAATTGCTTCTCAATTTTACGTGGTGGGTAAACCGCAAGGATGATGAAGGCGATAACGTTTTTGAAGGCGGTTTCCTCGGGCTCGATAATATCGGCGTTTTTGACCGGAGCGATGCGTTGCCGACGGGCGGTCATCTCGAGCAATCTGACGGAACTTCGTGGATGGCGATGTTTTGTCTGAATATGCTGGCGATCGCACTCGAACTGGCAAACGAAGACAGCGTGTATGAAGACGTTGCGAGCAAATTCTTTGAGCATTTTGTTTATATTTCAGACGCGATGAACAATCTCGGCCACGAAGATACCGAGCTTTGGGATGAGCGCGACGGGTTTTATTATGACGTGCTGCATCTTCCCGGTCATTCAAATGTGCGTCTGCGGGTGCGTTCGCTGGTTGGTTTGATCCCGCTTTTTGCGGTTGAAACCCTTGAAGAAAACTGGCTCGACAAGCTTCCTGATTTCAAACGCCGCACGGACTGGTTTATCGAAAACCGGCCCGAAATGATCGATGACATCGCGTGTCTTCAGGCCGAAGGCGCTAATAAACGGAGACTCCTCGCGCTGATCAATCCCGAACGCCTCAAGCGGGTTTTGCGCGTGATGCTTTCTGAAAACGAGTTTCTTTCCGAATACGGCATCCGCGCGCTTTCGCATTATCACAAATCCCATCCTTATGAGTTTGACGTAAACGGCGATGTTTACAAGGTGGAATACGAACCCGGCGAGTCGAAAAGCGGTATGTTCGGCGGAAATTCAAACTGGCGCGGCCCGGTCTGGTTTCCGATGAACTATCTGATCATCGAATCGCTGCAGAAATTCGATTTCTATTTCGGGAAGAGTTTTAAGGTCGAATTTCCGACGGGCTCCGAAAGGATGCTGACGCTTTGGGAAGTCTCGCAGGAGCTTGAAAAGCGTCTGACAAAGATATTCCTGAAGGATGAAGAAGGACGACGCGCCGTCTTCGGCAACAGCGAGAAATTCCAGACCGACGAGCATTTTAAGGATTATCCGCTCTTTTATGAATACTTTCACGGCGACAACGGAAAAGGCTTAGGCGCCAGCCATCAAACCGGCTGGACGGGACTGATCGGAAAGATACTGAAACAGATCGGAGAATATGATGAAGGGGAGAAAAGTTGAAAGGTGAAAAGGGAAAAAAGTGAAAAAGTGAAAAAGGTGACCGCAATGAAATTGTAGGGGCGACGGCTTGTCCTCGCCCAATGAGCGAAGCGAACAAACTGCAAAATGAAGAAATCAAAAAAGAGGTTTGCCCGCGGAATACGCGGAAGGACGCGGAAAAGAATAGAATGCAAAAGAATTGCCGATAATTATGAGAATGGTGACCGCAATGAGATCGTAGGGGCGATGGCTTGTCCTCGCCCAATGAGCGAAGCGAACAAACCGCAAAATGAAGAAATCGCAAAAGAGATTTGGCCGCGGATTTCGCGGATGGACGCGGAAAAGAACCAAATGTAAAAGAATTGCCGATAATTATGAGAATGGTGACCGCAATGAGATCGTAGGGGCGACGGCTTGTCCTCAACCAATGAGCGAAGCGAAAACGCCTCGGAATAATTTGCCCGCGAACAAGACGATCGTCAGAACCGCGAGCGGTAGCGACGGGGTAAATGATCGTCAGAACCGCGAGCGATAGCGACCGGGTAGGTGATTGTCAGAACCGCGAGCGATAGCGACCGGGTTTCGCCGCGAAAAAGAATCTTAACCGCGAAGAACGCAAAGAACGCAAAGGGTTTTTGAATAGGAACCGCAGGGGCGACGGCTTGTCCTCGCCCAATGAGCGAAGCGAACAAACCGCAATATTGACGAGTCGCAAAAGAGATTTGGAAAGAGGTTTGGCCGCGGATTACGCGGATGGACGCGGAAAGAAGAAATTTTTGGGGGTTTGATAAGACAAGAACTGCGGTGAGGTAAGAAAATGTAATGGCCTAGGCTAGCCCGCTTCCGGAGAGCCAATCGAATATGCTGTATTCGAGAAACTTGATGCTTTTTTGCAAATCCCGTGTTCTCATTCTTATCCGCGTCCATCCGCGAAATCCGCGGCAAAATTCTCGGGCCGTTTTCGCTACGCTCATTGGGCGAGGACAAGCCGTCGCCCCTACGAGTTGATCGACGTTTATTTGGAAAATTTAGAAGAGAAATAAAAATGAAAGCTGTTGCAATTACACCAAAAGAAAAAAACTCGGCGCGTCTTATTGAGATGGAAAAACCATCCGCAGGCGACATTAAAAACGGCTGTGGAGTTTTGGTTGAAGTCCTAAGGGCCGGTGCCTGCGGGACGGACCGCGAGATCAACAATGCCGAATATGGCACGGCGCCGGAGGGCGATGATTTTCTTGTGCTCGGACACGAGAATTTTGGCCGCGTTGTGGAAACCGGAGAAAATGTAAAAGATCTTGCACCGGGTGACCTGGTTGTGGCGACCGTCCGGAGGCCGTTTGGACACAGCATTTACGACACGATCGGACAGCAGGATTTTACGACCGACAGCGAATATTATGAACGCGGAATATCGCGTATTCATGGCTTTTGGGCCGAGTATTACGCTGAAGATGAGGAGTTTTTGGTAAAAATACCTCCGAAGATCGCCGACGTCGCCGTTTTGCTCGAACCGCTGTCGATCATCGAAAAAGGCTTAAAACAGGCTGAGGATATTCAGCGCAGACTCGATATCTGGC
Organism: Pyrinomonadaceae bacterium; assembly: GCA_041394785.1. Taxonomy (GTDB): domain Bacteria; phylum Acidobacteriota; class Blastocatellia; order Pyrinomonadales; family Pyrinomonadaceae; genus Aridibacter. The sequence goes on from JAWKHO010000002.1 coordinate 297,303, forward strand.
GGCCGAAAACGGCGGCGGTTTTGGGAACCGGAAATGTCGGATTGCTGACGATAATGGCGCTGCGCCTGCGAGGTTTTGAGGTCCACGGTTTTGGTCTTCAGGATCCGGGCGGCTACCTCAATGCCGAATTGATCAAAGATATCGGCGGGACGTATGATTCGACGCGCAAGCTCAGCGTTAAAGACTCCGCGGAAAAATACGGCGAATATGACCTAATTTTTGAGTGCACCGGATATTCACCGATAATTTTTGAGGCGATGGAAAGTCTGAACGAAAACGGTGTGCTGATCCTTGCTTCGGTAACCGGAGGCGACAGAACGACGGACGGCGTTAGATCCGACAAGATAAATCAGGATTTCGTACTCGGAAACCGCGTGATGGTCGGAACCGTCAACGCAAACCGCGAGCACTTTGAAATGGGCGTGAGAGACATCGCACTCGCTGAAGCGATGTATTCCGGCTGGCTCGGAAGAATGATGACGCACAAAGTGGAAGGACTGGAAAACTACGCGAAGGTCTTTGAGATCCTCGAAAACGGAAGCGAATTTAATGCGATCAAGACCTATTTTGAGGTGAAGAAAATTTAGCCGCAGAGAGCGCAGAGCGCAGGAACATCAGTACTGCGAACGACAGTGAGCGCCGTGGATTGCTGCGGCCCGAAAATGAAAACGGGAAGAAGAACTCACCACAGAGAACACAGAGGATACGGAGAAAAGCAAAATCAGTACTACTAACGACAGTGAGCGCCGCGGATATCTGCGGCCCCGGAAGAATATTAGCCACAGAGAACACAGAAAGCACAGAGATCAGGAACATCAGTACTGCGAACGATAGTGAGCACGATTGATAATTACGATCACGTCTGGAACGAAGTCATCAGCAATAACCAAACTGACCACCCTTACTTTGTAACTGGTGATAAAAAGTACGGTCTCTACCCACAAAGATCAGAAAATCTTAACTCTGTGACCTCTGTGGTCTCTGTGGCTAAATTTTCTTCACCTCAAAAGGCTGCAGATATCCAAGGCGCTCACTGTCGTTCGCAGTACTGATCGTTCGAACGCTGTTATTCATCGCGCTAACTGTCGTTAGCAGTACTGATTTCGCTTTACTCTGTGCACTCTGTGTACTCTGTGGCAGAATAGACGTATGTCAGATTTCCCCGAACATGATCATGACGAACAGGTATTAACCGAAAGCGAGACGCGGCTTGAAAAACCGAAGATGTACAAGGTTTTGCTGCATAATGATGACTTTACGACTATGGAGTTTGTCGTTTTTGTTCTCAACAAGGTTTTTTTGCGTTCGGAAGCCGAATCATTTGCGATAATGATGAAGGTTCATAATGAAGGCGTCGGGCTCGCCGGGATCTACCCTTACGATATCGCCAACATGAAAGCGAAAAAGGCGATGAATCTGGCCAAGGCACAGGAGTTTCCGTTTCTTTGTACGGTCGAGGAGGAATAGGTGAAAAGATGCTTTTACGTTTCCTGATTGTTTTAACGTTTGTCGCAACGAGTTCTTGTGCCGGGTTAAAGACAAATGTAACCGTTTGCGACCTTTTGGAAAATCCCGGCGCCTATTCGGGAAAATATGTAAAAGTCAGAGGTACGTATAATGCCGGGTTTGAACATTCGTATTTGGCGTCCTGCTCGAAATGTTCGGTTGAGGGAAATATCAAAACCGATTTTCGGGGTCTGAAAAAAGAAGATGTTGAGAAAATGCGAAAACAGTTTCAAAAAACCGATCAGTACGCCGATCTGGTAGCTTATGCGGTTTTTATTGCCAGGGTAAAAGAGGCAGAAACATTCGGGATTGACGGCCGGCCCGAGCAGCTTCTGGAGGTCCAATCGATCGAAAGCGCCGAAGTGCTTTACAATGAAATAACCAATTACACTAACTCGGAAAAACGGGCGATGGCAAAAAAAAGATCTGAAGAACTTTGCAGGAAATGAGTGTAAGAACAGCAGTATGTTAACAAAAGAATTAGAAGAAACATTGAGTTTTGCCGTGGATGAAGCCGTCCGGCTGCGTCATGAATATGTAACACTTGAGCATTTGCTATATGCGCTGCTTGATGACAAGACCGCAAGAAATATTCTCTTTAACTGCGGCGGAAAACTCGAAGAGATCGGCAACGATCTTGAGGAGTATTTCAAGTCTCTTGAAACGCTTCCGCTCGATATCGAACACATGCCGG
>JAWKHO010000003.1:0-206078 GCA_041394785.1 Pyrinomonadaceae bacterium
GTAGCGAACGCCGTCAAATCGGGCGAGATTGGAACTTGCTTCAGCAGTTGCGATGATGTAATAAACCGCGATTGAATATTTTGAATGCGGAAGTTCGATGTCTTTAATTTCTGCACCGAGCTGTTTGAAGTTTTCGATCGCACCGTTTACCGATTCGCGAACTTCACGGTCGAGTCCTTCGCCAAATAAAGCACGCGGAACACCTATCACTTTTCCGGAGATGTCGCCTTCAATTGTTCCAAGATAATCAGGGACATGAACATCGGCAGTTGTCGAATCATGCTCGTCTCTTCCCGCAATTACTCCGAGAAGCCGTGCCGCGTCTTCAGTTTTCTGACCGAATATCCCGATCTGATCAAGCGAAGATGCAAAAGCGATGAGTCCGTATCGTGAAATTCTTCCATACGTGGGTTTTAACCCGACAATTCCGCAAAACGATGCGGGCTGGCGGACTGAACCTCCGGTCTCGGATCCCAGAGCGCATCGCACCACGCCTGACGCAACGGCCGCTGCGGATCCTCCTGAACTTCCGCCGGGAACACGTTCTTGATCCCATGGATTCTTTACCGAACCAAACGCTGAGTTTTCGTTTGAAGAACCCATCGCGAATTCGTCCATATTCGTTTTGCCAATGATGACAGCGCCTGCATCGTTCATGCGGGTAACTGCAGTCGCGTCATATTGCGGACGGTAATCTCCGAGTATTTTGGACGCACAGCTCGCCTGCATTCCGGTGACACAAATATTGTCTTTGACTGCAATGGCAGCGCCGCGCAGCGGCTGACTTTCAGCAGTGGAGAATGCCACCTCCTGAGCGCGGGCGAGTGCCTGTTCTTTTTCAATCGAAAGGAAAGCATTCAGTTTACCGTTTAACAACTCGGCATTCGCGATTGTCTTTTCTATTTCAGAAATCATTTCACTCATCAATTTATTTAAGAATCATTTCGATATTATTCGCGACCGACGGTCTGAACGGCAGAACATACGAAAAGACTGAGATAAAGTGGCAAATGCTGCCGAGGAGTACGAAAACGTGAAAGATGGCGTGATTGAATTTGACCCTTTTAAGGCCATAGAGAATAGCGCCGATCGTATAAGATACGCCTCCGGCTAAAAGCCATATTACTCCCTCTACCGGAAGGTTTTCGATAAGCGAATTCAACCCGAATACTCCTAGCCATCCCATCAAAATATAGGCGATCGTCGAAAGTTTTCCGTATTTACCCGTGAAAAAAAGTTTCAGCGTGATGCCGGCTATCGCTATCATCCAAACCGTCACAAACATCGTCCAGCCGATACTCGTATTCATAACATTCAATGTGTACGGCGTGTAAGAACCAGCGATCAGCACGTAGATCGCCGAATGATCTAGAATATTCAGCTTGTATCGCAGGTTTGGTTCCTGAACGTAATGGTAAAGCGTTGAGGCGGTATAAAGAATTACAAGACTCGCCCCATATATACCGAAGCTCGCCATATACAGATACCCTTTTCCGCTGTTTGAACCCATAAGGAGCAACACAAGCGCTATGATACTCAGGATCAGACCGAAGCCGTGAGAGATTACGTTCAGTTTTTCTTCGGTCGGATGATAAAAAGTTAAGCGATCTTTCATAAAATCAGTTTTGCGATGTGACCTTATCGATGAGCCATTTCGAATTTTCCCGCACGGCCTCGACCCGGATCATGCGCTGAATGTTGGTTTCGTCCTTTCTCCAGAAGAGTAAAATCTCGACCTCAACCCGATCCTTTTTCTTTGTCGAGCACTTTCCGGCGCGAAAGGCGGTTGGAAAATCATCGGTCTGTGTAAAATAATCGCGAGTTGTCTCAGGTTGGACGGAGAGTTCATCTTTTAACCGGCCGCTCAAAAACTCAATACGCTTTTCAAGATTCGCTTTTGTTGGTTTCATCTCGTTGCCAAGATGAAACGAATAAAATCTTCTTACCGGAACTCTGGCCTCTATGCATTCGCCCGATTCCAATACCGGCTGGCTGCAGCCGAACAAAACAAAACCAGTGAAGAGAAGAAAGATAAAAATTAACTGACGGCAGAAATACAAACTGTAAAAACTCTCCTGCTTTTTTATAGGACCTTCGGAACCTGAAAATGGCCCTCAACGGCCGAAGGAGCCTGCTCCAGAGCCTTTTTCTGGCCAAGTGACCCTTGTACGACATCTGCTCTATCGGTATTGGTAGCTTCGCCTTCCTTTGTCAAACCGCCGATCGAAGCTTCTATATTATCTGTATCAAGCTCGTTCAGCTGTTCAACATAGGCTACGATATTCTCCAACTGCGGTGTATATAGCTCCACCTCATTTTCGGTTATCTCTAAATGTGCCAGTTTCGCAATTTTTCTAACGTCCATAGATTCTATTTCACGTTTCCCATTCTTTTCTTTCTCGCCAGACATCCCCCGGCAGCGAGAAGAAATGTTCTCCGCAGATCTTCATCTGCAATCGCCCGCGAAGAGCGTTTAAGCGGCTCCGATATTTCTTTCATCGCCAATTCCCGCGATTCTGAATCTGAAAGATTCAAATCCGGAAGCCTGCCCGCCGTTGTTTCGAATCTTTGTTCATCGATCACGAATTCAATGAATGTAACCGCGGTATATCTGAGCATTGAGTTCAGCTTGAAGATCATTTGGCTTGACAACTCTTCAAGGTGACGCTTCCACGTATTATCGGCCACTCCAATTGTCAGACGCTTTTCCCGAAGTTTCAAAGGAATCGTATGATCCGAAAGCGAACGCCCCGCGGCCTTTTTCCAGGCGCCGAAAACCATTGCCTGCTGGAACTCATTCGAATCGTCAAATTGCTCCAATATATTGGGGAGCAATTGAAAAAGGTCTCTCATAATCGCCGCGCGTTGAACAAAAGAGTGTATCCAAATACTATCTAAACAGATGATAAATGATAAATCTTCAAATATGAATCTACCAAAATTGATTTTGGCGTCGGGAAGTCCGCGCCGGGCGGAAATTCTGAACGCGGTTGGGTGGGAATTTGAGAAGATCGTTCCTGAGGTTGATGAAAGCCAGTTAGAGGATGAAATACCCGAAGACTACGTGATCCGTGTCTCGAAAAAGAAATCTGATGCCGTCGCCTCTCATCATCCTGAAAAATTGATCCTCGCAGCAGATACTGTAGTTGTTATAGAAAACCGTATTTTAGGGAAACCGATTGATCGCGACGACGCAAAATCTATGATCGCACAGCTTTCAGGAAGGTCACACGAAGTTTTAACGGGAATTGCTTTGTCTCAAAATGGCAAGACTGAGACCGCCGTCCAGCGAACAGAGGTTAAGTTTTCTTCGCTTAGCGAGGCGGAAACAGCGTTTCTAGTTGAAAATGGCAGTCCGCTTGATAAAGCCGGCGCTTATGCCGTTCAGGCACAGGCCGCTCTTTTTATCGAAAAGATCGATGGCGATTATTGGAATGTGGTCGGTCTGCCGATAAATCTTGTTTACCGACTGGCGGCAGAATTCGGTTAAACACGGTTCGAAATCGATCTGAAGCTAAAATGTTAAGCGGTGTTCAGCGTGAATTCCTTCCAGGAGGACGTCACAGCTTTCTGAGCGTTGCCGAATTGCCGCGTTAATCGATCCTTCCGCTTCTAATTCTGAATAGCAAACCGATCAAATAATCAATTCGAGACAAAAAAAGAGCCTCTGGCGGAGGCTCTTTCGCTGAAAATCCGGATAGCTTATAACAATTTGTCTATCCGCTTTGAAAGTATTTCGGCCGTGTCGATCTCATCCAGCGGATCGATACCGCTGATCGCATCGCCGTCAGGCTTACCTGTTTTATCGAGAAGAATGAACGCCGGAAGCTGATCCAGTTTGTATCTTTGAACAGACGCCTTTCCATCGCTGTCCCTCAATATTGTGACATTTAACTTGTTTCGTTTAACAAATTTCCGGATGTCATCATCACTCGCGTAGTTTTTTGATTTTTCGGAAGCAGAATCAGTGGCGATAAAGTATAAAACTACATCTTGCCCTTCATATCTTTTCGCAAGTTTGTTGATCGTATCTGCCTGATCATTCGAGAGAGGCAGCCAGCTCGCACCGATCGCCATAACAACGACTTTTCCTTTTTGAGCTTCTACATCGATCTTATCGCCTTCGAGGGATGCAAAAATAATGCTTTGGGCAGTTGCCGAGATCGACAATGCAAACAGAATACTCAATGCAAAACTCAGGATCTTTATTGTTTTCATAATTTTAACCTCGTATACCGAGCGTCCGGATTGTTAGATGCAAATTCTGGTCCAAACCGGTGCTTAGGGCTCTATAACCAGATTATCAATCAGCCTGATATCGCCAAATCTGACTGCAAGTGCTATCAAGACAGCATTTACACCGATCTTTTCGACCGGTTCGAGAGACTCATTATTTACAAATGCAATATAATCGATCTTAGCCAATGGCTCGCTTTCTATTTCTCTGCGCACGATTTCGGTCAGATCAGCGGTATTCCGTTCGCCGCCCTCGATGGCGATCTGCGCCTCCAGTAAAGCTTTGTAAAGTATTGAAGCCGCCTGTCTTTCTTCATCAGACAGCCGCTCGTTTCGCGACGACATTGCAAGGCCGGAATTTTCCCGGATGATCGGCATTACAACGATCTCAGTGTCAAAACCAAGATCAGTTGTGAGCCGTTTTATTACCGACACCTGCTGTGCGTCTTTTTGGCCAAAAAAAGCAAAATCCGGTCTGATCGTATTGAACAAAATAGTTACAACAGTTGCGACGCCGCGGAAATGACCCGGACGCGACGCGCCTTCAAGTTTATCGGAAACTTCGTCGACGGTTACGAACGTTGCGAAATTTTCGCCGTAGATCTCATTTGTATCCGGTGCGAAGATGTAATCTACGTTGTGCTCGGCGAGTAGTGCCGCATCGGTGGTAATGTCGCGTGGATATTTGTCAAAATCAGAATTTTCGTTAAATTGTGTCGGGTTTACGAATATCGAGACGATGACAATATCGCTCATCTGCCGCGCCTTTTGAACAAGACTCAGATGACCCTCGTGCAATGCTCCCATAGTCGGAACAAATCCTACGATTTTTTCTTCACGTCTCAGTTTTCGCGCAAGAGAAGCTATTCTCTGCCGGCGGTTGATTATTTCCATAACACAAAAATTTACCGTTTAAGACTATCCAGATCGACATTCTTTGACAATCCGTATGATTCGTCGTTGTTTGGATAATCTCCGCTGCGGACATCTTCCATCCATCTTTTGATAGCATCCGTCATTACTTCACGCAAATTCGCATACTGCCGGACGAAGCGCGGCAGCCTTCCGAATGACAACCCGACCAGATCGTGCAGAACAAGAACCTGAATGTCACAATTGCTTCCGGCTCCGATACCGATAGTTGAGATCGTCAGCTGTTCTGTAATTATTTCAGCGATCTCACGTGAAACCAATTCCAATACAACCGCAAACGCGCCTGCGTCTTCTAGTTTTTTCGCATCGTCGATCAGTTTTTGGGCAGCTTTTGATGTCTTTCCCTGAACCCGGTAACCGCCTAATTTGTGAACGGACTGCGGTGTGAGTCCGATGTGGGCGACAACAGGTATCTCTTCGTTGACGAGTCGTCTTACGAGCTTTACCCGGTTACTTCCGCCTTCAAGCTTGATCGCTTCAGCCTCGCCGTCTTTCATCAGCTTTAGCGCATTTCGGACGGTTTCATCTTCATTCACATGATAGCTGCCGTACGGCATATCCGAAATGATCAGCGCGCGCTCTGCTCCGCGTTTTACCGCTTTGGTGGCCGACAGGATCTCTTCGAGAGTGACCGGTATGGAGTTTCCATATCCGTGAATGACGTTTCCCATGCTGTCTCCGACTAGGATCAGCTCGGCCCCGGCTTCATCGACGATCCGAGCAGTTGGATAATCATAAGCGGTCAGGCAAATGAGCTTTTCACCTTTCCGCTTGGCTTTGCGAAGCGCAGGAACGTAAACTTTTTCGGGTTTGTCCGGTTTTAAATAGGCCATATCTCAATTGATTCGCAGAATACAGAGTTTTTTAATCAAGCTGTCGTAGACGCTTTGGATTGATTTTGTTCGATATCATCGACGCTTTCCGCGGACGGGAACCATCTTTTGACCTCAGAATCATCTTCCAGATCGTCAAGGATCTGCACGATCGATCGGTTTTCCGTCGGATGGACAAGATGCGGCGCCAATTCCGACATCGGAACAAGTACAAACTTCCGTTCGTGCATTCGCGGATGCGGGATTTTCAGAAACTCCGTATCCATATAAAGGTCTCCGAAGAGCAGCAGGTCGATATCAACAGTTCGCGGCGCGAGCATAAATTTGTGGCGTCTTCCCAGCAGGTATTCCAGACGAATCATCCTTGCCAGAATCTGTGAAGGCGTAATATTCGTCAGGGTGATTTCCGCGACCATATTCAAGTAGTTGTCGTGGTCTTCAACTCCGACCGGATCCGTTTCATATATCGCCGAAAGTCTGTTAACACATAACCCGGCTTCCATAAGCCCCCTGACAGCAAGCAGCAAGTTTCCGGCACGATCCCCGAGGTTCGAACCAAGTCCGACATATGCTGTGATTATCTCGCTATCCATTGCTCCAATTATGCAATAAAACTGGCAAAACCGTTAGTTTTCCCGAAGGCCTTTTTCCAGGGAATCTATCGCATCAAGTATTTCAGTGAATTTGCCGCCAAATTCCGTCAGCGTATATTCGACTCGCGGCGGTACTTCAGGAAAGATCTTCTTTTCAACGATCCCGAAACTTATCAGCTTACGAAGTCTCTCGTTCAGAACTTTTGTTGTCAGACCTTCGATTTCCCGCTGCATTGCACCGGGGCGGATCACACCATTCCGAATGAGGTCTATAACGGTCAACGACCACTTACAACCTACAATGTTCTCGACCATCGTTTTGACATCGGCTTTTTTTTTATTTTTTTTTGCCTGTGCCTTCACTAATTTGTCCCGAAAAGTGCGTAAGTTACTAAAAAGTACCTACTTACAAAGTCTGATTTGTTTTGATATGGTTCTGATTCAAATCGATTTGGTTTCAAAACAATATATTAAAGAGGGAGTAAAAAACAAATGAAAACTAAAGCGACATTTTATCATGCAGGGTGTCCGGTTTGTGTTGATGCGGAGCAAATGATCGTTGACACGATCGATCAGGAAAGGTTTGATATCGAGATCGTCCATCTGGGTGAAAGTAAAGCCCGGATCCCTGAGGCAGAGAAGTCTGGCGTTAATTCTGTTCCCGCACTGGTTGTTGAAGGTCGGCCGTTTCACATCAATTTCGGCGCCGCAATGGCGGATCTGAAATAGATTTCGGCATAGAAGTATCAACGACCCCGTCCTTCCAATGGGACGGGGTCTTTTTTCTTGTCTTTTTACTTTTCCGAGTATCAATGATTCAATATAACTAACAGATGACATCGCCGATTACCTTCGCGGCGCAGAAGTCACAGATCCGGATCCTTGCTAGTTCCGAAATACTAAAAACGTTAAAAAGCGAAATGGTGCGAAAAAAATTTCGAAACAGTCAGCGTCATATTCCTTCCTCAGAGAGCAATTTTAATGAATATATTTCGCCTCAACCTCCGCCTCAAACTACACGAAATGAAATTCTAAGGCTGATTCGCGGAGGCGAAGATACTTTTTTGGAATTGAAGGTTAAACTCTCTAATTCTGAAAAAATCGCGCAGGGTATCGTTGCACTGGCTAATACAGCCGGCGGAACGATCGTTTTCGGTGTGACGGATCAGCTCCGGATCGAGGGTGTTCGAAATCCTGCAGGGGTTCAGGATGAATTGTCGCGAATTTGTCGGGAAGATATTTACCCATCGCTTATACCTTATATCGATACCATAGCTTTTGACGACGGACGCAGAATCGTTGCTCTTGACGTCGTCGGAAAAAGCCCTCCATACCGTACACAGGACGGAAAATTCTATTTAAGGATCGGAGCGGAAAAGCGGGAAACAACTCGCGAAGAATTATCAGCACTTCTCGATGAATCGCGACCGCTATTTTACGAAAATATTCCGGTGCCCGGAGTAGATGAAAAAGATTTTGACGACGCACTCTTGTGGTCATTTGCTGACGGATTCGAACAGGAACCGCGTGGCCGGCGGCTCTACAGTACCGCGTCGTTTCTAAAAAAGGATCTTTTACTGGCGGTTGGGATTGAAAATGAGTTTGTGCCAACGGTCGCCGGTCTGCTTTTGTTTGGAAAGAACGAAAGTGTAGCGGCCAAATTGCCGCAGTCAAAGGTGATTGCCGTTCGCTACGGAGGGACGGATGAGTCAGCACAGGTGATAGAAAGGGCCGAATTTGGTGGAAACCTTCTGAATCTCAATGACGAGTTAAACCGTTTTATAAACCGCTATTGTGATCTTTGGAAATATCGATCAAAGGAATTGACGAAAAGCGCGGATGATCCGATAAACGCGAGGGGCAATTACCATTTGTATTCGGTGAGAGAGGCGGTTGTAAATTTGATCACTCACCGGGATCTGGCGCTTCGGGATATCGAATCTCAGGTCTCGATCTTCGATGATGCGATCGAATTTCTAAATCCGCGCAGAACAAATGGATTTGTTCCGCCCGCTTCAAAGGCGATCAGATTCGGAATCACGCAGCGGATTAATCCGCAGATCTCGGCTGTGTTTTGCCGGAGGGAATACGGGGCGAACGTACCGCAGGGCGGACTACCTATGATTCTCAAGCAATCTCAATTGTTTTCAGGAGTACGGGTTGAACTTCTTACGACAAATGACCGGTTTCGGCTGAAGATCCGCAGCGCATAGGAAAAGCCGTCGAATTTTCGACGGCTTTTTACTTAACTCAAATTATTTGTCCGCTTTTTTCTTATCATCGGGTTCTTCCGGGACATAATACGGCCGATGCTGGATCGTGAACTGTTTATCATCGTAAGTTCCGTCTCCATTAACATCTACTCTTACTTCAAGTTTATATTTTTTTCCGGCCTTGCGTTTTTCATCTCCTGCATCATACGCGAGACTGTACTGATTTCTGAGAAGAACGTTTATCGTATTTAAAATCGACGGCAATTCGGTCGGGAACGTCATCGGGAAATGCTGACCGCCAGACTCCTTGGCAAACGTATTCATTTGATTTTGCGCCTGCAAAAAGGTCAAACGTCCCGGCATACCGCTGATCGAATCGGTTGCCCCGAGTTGGCTCTCATATTTCTTATAAAATAAATTCCCAGTGCTGATTATGTAAAACGGAATACCCGAGTTCTGGACAACTTTTCGGGCGTCACTGTAGTTGATCTTACTAAACGTATCTATCCCGGACGCAACAAGAATGATTGCCCGCCGTTGCGATTTTACGTCTACCATTCCGCCGTACTCAGCTTTTTCCTCCGGCGATCTTTCAAGAACCACTGAATCGCCTTTTCCGCCGACAAGTGCAAATTTCATTGCGTCAAACAAATTGTTTTCACGAAAAGCCGGCCGGTTGCGAAGCAGGAGACTGATCGTACTCTGCAAACGCCCCGGATCATTTGTGAAATCCGTTATCGGCGTCGGCCGGATATCAAATGCGATAACCGATGCGTAATCATCGGGCGGTTTTATAAACTGCGATAAAAATTGTGCAACAGGTCTGACGACTTCCAGGTGCCCGGCTTCCCAGCCTCCGCTTCCGTATAGTCCGAAGATCTCTGACCACTTGCTGTATTCAACAACAAGTGTCACTGTGATCGGTGCTTCAGGCATCGCAAAATTCGTGATTTCCTGCTTTACTCCTTCTTCAAAGATCGCGAAATTGTCACGTTTCAGCCCGGTAATTATTTGTCCGGTCTTTTTGTTGTATACAACCGTATCGACATTTACGATATTCGTTTTGATCTCGAGAACATCGTCATCAACTACGGCATTCCGTGCTTCCTCTTCCATCTTCCGCTGTTCTTCTTCTGCTTTCAGTTCCTCAGCGGTTTTTGGCGTAGGACGCTTGTTTTTCTTCTCATCACCTGATTTTGTCGGGCGCTGCGGCCTCGACTGCGCAAAACTCAACGCAGAAAAAGTGAAAAACAAAAGCAAAGCAGCAAGAGAAATGCGGACTATTCGACGTTTGGAGATCGGGTGCATAAGTAGAATCCTTTGAGAAATAATATTTCTTTTTAGATACAAATTGTGCTCTTTTGGTTGGAATTAATCAAGGTTCATCGTGCAGCAAAAAAGGATGGAGCGATGTCGTTTCGCTACCATCCTTTGTACGTCCGATCGATGCCGATCGTTAGTCGAGTTCCGGATCGATCTCGATATTTACGTCAAAGGCGCCGGAATTATCCGTGAGGACACCTTCATTGATCCCGAGGAAAAGTGCACCGTCACGCTCGGCAACGAATTCATATTCTTCGCCGATAAAAATGAAATCGTTGTTATCATCCCCAATGACCGCGATAAGTCCGCCTGTCGGTTTTTCTTTCAACAGCTTCTGCGGATCAGGAAGTGTGCTGATACCGGCGGATGAAGAATATCTGCCGTTTCCAAGCGATACACGGCCGCTTCCGGTGATTCTGATCTTTTGACCTTTGCGAACGACCCAACCCGAATTCGTCCAGCCGTTTGCGGTATTATCTGCCAGTACTTTGGTGTTGATTACAATCGGCTGTGAATTTTGTGCCGAATTCGCGGGTGCAGTGTCATCGTCATCGATGATGATCGGGTCGTCGTCTTGCGTGTCTGTCGTTGAACTATCATCTTCAGGTTCGCTTTCGTTCGGTGTGGAGTTAACCGTAATCACGGTATTGTTGCCTTCGGTCGTTTTTGTATAGGCAGGCTTTTTGTTTTCGTCGTTGTTGGATATCGATGTATTTACTACTTCGGCCTGGCGGCGTACCGAATCAAATTCGATCGATTCGATCTCATCTGCAAAAAAGTTCAGTTTTCTTTGCCTCGCGCCGTCGCCGACGACGATCACAAATTGCCCGCCGCCGAAACTGACGATCGTTCCTTTTATAATGCTGCCGTCTTTTAACCTGATAGTGTCAGCAAAAGCAAAAGCCGATAAACACAAGATGATCAGTGAAAGCGAGAGAATTCGAAAGAGTTTGGATTTGTTAAACATAGTTCCTCCGGGCGGATTAGAAAATACTGGGGACAGAAATTCAAAGTGTGGTTATTCTTTAAATCGATTGCAAAAAGATTTTTTGATGTGACGCACCGACACTTCATTGTAGATGCGATTGAAATATGGACGAGTTGCAAAATTTGCTAAATAACAAATTAGACCGCTATTATACACAAAATCGATAATTTTGCGAAAAAAGAAGAAAACTTTACTGAAAAAATGTTTTACGACGAGATAAAACCATCTCCGCGACTAAGCAGATACATCAAGTGTTATTGGATACTTCAGGACAACAGTGGCGGATCTAAACCTGCAGAACTGATACTGCCCGACGGTTCTCCGGAGATCGTGTTCAATCTTGGAATGCCTTTTCAGCGGCATTATTTCGCGCATACGGAAGTGCAGCCGCGATCGATCGTTGTCGGACAGATATCTTCCCATATCAGTATCCAGGCAACGCAGTCCGTGGATCTTTTTGGAATACGTTTTCATCCGTCTGGGCTATATCCGCTCCTGCGCTCACCGCTAAATGAATTTACTGACAGGATCGAAAGTCTGGACACCGTATTTGGAAGGTTTGGCAAAGAGATAGAAGAAGAGATATTTTTGGCGCGATCGGCCATGGAGCGAATATTAATTTTGGAGAAGTCGCTCAGCAGATCTTATGAACATCCTGCAAATGGAGTTTTAATTAGCGCGGCGATCGATATCATTCAAGCGAATCACGGCGTTATAAAAGTAGAGAGCTTGACGAAGTGTCTCGGGACAAATTGGAAAGCCCTCCAAAGAAACTTCCATCGCGAAATCGGCGTAAGTCCAAAACTGTTTTGCAGGATCACAAGGCTGCAAAACGTATTACGATCGATGAGCGGGAATCGCGAATCATCTTGGGCGGATATTGCATACACATATGGTTATGTCGATCAGGCGCATTTTATAAATGACTTCCGTGATTTCAGCGGTTTGAGTCCGAATGCCTATGTAAAACAGCAGACTTCGATGTCAGATTCTTTCGTTGGGTAGATGTCGAATTTCTACAATAGAAATAATCGGAAATTTTGTAATATTTTCAAAAACTTAATGTGAGGGATTTATGAAGATATTTGGATTTGGAGCGTTGGTGATACTCGGACTTTCACTGGTTTCTTTTGGGCAGGAAAAGGCAAAAGTTACGATCGATGATCTGGACTGGATTGCCGGTTGTTGGGAAAATAAAGGAAAAACTGAAGGGTCATACACGATGGAGCATTGGACGAAACCGGCGGGGATGATGCTTGCGGTCAGCCGCACTGTTAAAAACGGACGTGTCGGCTTTTTTGAGTATCTCAGAATAATCGAAAAGGGTGCGGATGTATACTATGTTGCAAAACCGGCAAATGCAGAGAAGGAAACATCTTTTAAGTTAACCTCACTCGAGAACAACAATGCGGTTTTTGAGAATCCTGAACACGATTTTCCGCAAAGGATCGTGTACAAGCTTGAGAACGAAGATTCAATAGCCGTTCGGGTTGAAGCGGAAAAAGATGGAAAACCCAGCGGGTTTGGCTTTTCGATGAAAAAGGTCAGCTGCGATCAATAATAAGATGAACGTAACCGAAGTACTAAACGAACTTGAATCGTTTGGAAGTGAAACCACGAAAAAGACACTGATGAGGCATGGCGCCAAGGAGCCTTTTTTTGGTGTCAGGGTTGCCGATCTTAAAAGGATATTGAAAAAGATCAAAGGCGACCAAAAACTCGCGCTCGAACTCTACGCCACGGGAAATTCGGACGCAATGTATCTCGCCGGACTGCTCGCTGATGGTTCAAAAATGACGGACGCAAAGCTCGGACAATGGGCAAAAAAGGCTTATTGGTACATGATCAGCGAATACACGGTTGCCTGGGTAGCTTCGGAAAATCAGAATGGCTGGAGGTTGGCTCTTGAATGGATCGATTCGGATAAAGAAAATATCGCTTCGTCCGGTTGGGCCGCGCTTTCTGCAATAATTTCCGTTAAGCCCGATTCCGAGTTGGATATAAAACTGATCAGGAAATTGCTCTTGAGGGTTGAAAAAAGTATCCATAAATCGCAAAACCGGGTTAGGTACACGATGAACGGATTTGTTATTGCCTGTGCTGCATTTATTTTGGAACTTTCCGATGTTGCGGTAGAGACTTCAAAACGGATCGGAAAGGTCGATGTCGAAATGGGAGGGACTGCGTGCAAAGTCCCTTTTGCTCCCGAATACATTGAAAAGATAAAAGCGAGGCGCAAGATCGGTCAGAAAAAAAAGACCGTGAAATGTTGAGCCGGCAATGTAAAACCCCGGCAAGAAAATCTTAGTTTCCCGAGGTTCGCTGCTAAACCTTTGCGTACGTCAGTCCGGTTTGACCCTGATACTTTCCGCCCCGGTCTTCATACGAAACCGCACAATCTTCATCGGATTCAAAGAACAATATTTGGCCGATCCCCTCATTTACATAAACTCTCAGCGGCAGATTCGCGAAATTCCCGATCTCGACGACAAGTCGTCCGGTCCATCCGGCTTCAAGTGGTGTTGTATTTACCAATAAACCAGTTCGGGCATAAGTCGATTTTCCAAGTGCGACACCCGTCACGCGGCGCGGCATTCTAAAGGTTTCGACCGTAACGCCGAGACCGTAATGATGCGGCGGAAGCAGATAATAGCGCGATCCGTCTTCGGCAGTTTTGAGGTCCGGCTCGATCAGAGAATCTTCATCAAATTTCTTCGGATCGATCTCATTTCCATAGATCGAAGAGAAAATTCGAAAACCGTCGTCCGCAAGACGCATGTCGTAACCGTAACTCGAACAGCCGGCGGATATGATCTTGTTGCCGTTCACTTCTCTTACGAGTTCGGGAAGAAACGGGTCGATCATCTTGTTTTCTTCCACCATTTTACGCAGCCAAATATCCGATTTTATTGTCATAAAAGTGCCGATTTAAATTAAAAATGGAAAGTGATAAGAAGCTAATCTATCACTTTCCGAAGGAAAATTTCAAAATGGATGAACCGCTATTTTTTTGCGATCTTTTCTGAACCGCCGATCTTAAGCGTTCCGTCGCCGATCGTAAAAGACAGCTCCGCACCGCCGTTTCCCGCTTTTGCAGCAATTGCAGTATCGGTAAACGGCATCTTCCGTGTCGGTTTCAGAGACTCGTAAGCGTTCTCTATTTTTCCAGTTCGGAGTACCTTTGCAGAGAAATTAGCGTTCAAATTCTGCGGAAGCCAAACGTTCAGAGAGCCGGCGGCAACCTGAACCTCGGCGAATCGTCCGCGCCAGCTTCTTGCGGCGATCGTTACATTAACATCTCCTGCTCCGATCGTTGCCTGAACGGTTCCGCCTATCAAGCTCAAATTGGCATTCGATTCAAGATACTTTATACGCATCGTTCCCTCGACCATCGAAAGCGTCAGATCGCCGCGGCCGCCATCGATCTCGAGATCCGAAAAGCTCGGTACTTTTATTTTGTAATTGATCTTAAACGGGGTATCTCTCAAGCGCTTCGGGAATTTCTTGCTGACGCTTTTAAGGTACTTCTTATCATGCGAACCAACGCTTGAGATCGAAATGTGACTCATGCTGTCTTCGATCATAAAACCGCTGACCGAGGCAAGAAGTTTGAGGTCTTCTTCGTTTGCAGCCTGAACTTCGATCTCGGCCGAAATTTCAACCTCAGCTTTATTCCAGCCTTCGATTTCGATCGATCCTTCCGGAGCACCGATAATAGAAATCGTTCCGCCGGATCCAAATTCGATCGTTTCGGTTTTATATTTTGTACTCTTCAGGAGCTTAACCGGACTGGATTCTTTTTGAGCAATAACGCTTGAAGCAAAGAGACCGCAAACAACGCTGATGACGATGAACCTAAGGATATGTTTTGTTTTCATTGTTTTTTACTAAAGGAAGAAAAGAAAAAGGAAAGGACGAAAAAACGTGGTAGTGCGGAAATTCGGTTAATCTCCAAAATCAAATCTAACACATCAGCGGCGGATTAAGGAAATTGTTCCGCGCTGGTTTGTAACCGTCAGGCTTGCGCTTCCGGATCCAACTTTGCCGACAACGCGTCGTCCGTTGCCCACATAACTCATACTTGTGTTCCGGAATTCTCCAAGCGAAATATATCGCGATGAAGGTGCCGTGGCGACCAGACGAAATGACGCACGAAAGGGAATTCGGAGATTAATATTTCCGTTTGTAGAAATAAAACGGTATGTGCCGTCGTTTCTGATCAATCCGTCATAAAATATATCGCCGATGACATTTTTTGCAGAAACCATTTCCGCGCCGATATTTGTCAGCGTAATGTCGCCCTCAGAAGAGATGTGTGCGCGAACGAGTCCGCCCTGAACGTTGCTTACCTCGATGTTTCCGACGCGGGTTTCGATATCGACCGTCGAGGTAAAAGGAACATAAACTGTAAAATTAACCGATCCTACTTCCGCTTTTCCCTGGTTATCTTTTATTACATTGATAAGGATCGTGCCGCTGAGATTCTGGGGTTCGATCGATGCGATCGGTTTTTCGAGATATGCGGAAATATTTACCTCTTCCTTATCCCAGCCGCGAACAATGATCGTTCCGGTTCTGTTGGTAAGCTGCAGCCGGATATTTTTACTCGCCGGATAGCTTTTGGAAAACTTTCGCTGTCCGTAAGCGTGGTCCGGTGCGGCCGCAAAGAAAAAAACTACGCTCAAAATAAGAATCGTAGCTTTCCTGTTCGCAGCAAGTGTAAAAATATTTCCAAACTTCGAACTCATCGCACTTATTTTATAACTCAGCAAATTCACGTAAGAATTCCATCTTTTCAGACAGGGCTGAATCAAGCATTTCGGAGGAAATTTTATCCTGAGGATTCTCCTGTAGAATTTTTGTGTATTCGTTTACAACTTTATCGATCTCTTTAAGATTCCTGTCAAAAGCTGTTTGTAAATGACTGTCCCACTGAACCTTTCTCATTTCAACCCGCTTTCGCCAATATGCGATAGCAGACTTTTGTTCATTGATCCTGCGCTGGTATTTTTCCTTTGGTGATTCAACCAAACCAACTTTTGAAAGCATCGTTTCAAATATGTTCGGCTGCATTTCAACACCGGTGTGCATTTCAGCCGGGCCAGAAAAGTTCTTCACCGCGACGATTGTGATCAAAGAACTGACAAGCGCCACGCCGATCACAGACGAAAATATTTGTGAAGGAGTAAAATTCCAGGTTGTCGAAAATGCTTTTCTAAAGAAACCCTTTGGCACTTCGTCCGCCTTAACTTCCGCTGCCATTTCTGCTTCTATATCGGTTTCGATTATGTTGTTGATCCTGCACCAAAGCGCTTGCGAGTTAGGAGGCGCGGATTCTTCTGCAAACGTCTCGTCGGAAAAATTCAATATCGATTCAAAATCTTCGCGAAGCTTCGCGCATTCAATGCACATCGAAAAATGGGTTTCAAGCTCACTTGCAGCTTTTGGTTCGAGGTCGCCGTCTAGAAATGCACTAATATGATTTTGATACTTTTCGCAGTTCATCTGTTCACAAAGGTCGTGTCAAGAAATCAACTAATTTAAAATTGGATTAAAGTTTTTTTTTACGTCAAATTCAGCTAATTAAAGCTCCCGAAATTCAAAGAGTGAGATTGCGCTACTTTAGCTTAGGTTGCCTTGTTATCTCACGATCTGAAGCTGTTCGAATATGAAACGATCGCACTCGTCTCGCACATCAATCGCTACTCTTCATCAGCAGACCGCGCAGTTTCAAACGTGCCTTGTGCAGCTGCGATTTTGATGTCCCGACGGAGACTCCAAGCATTTCCGCAACTTCGGAATGCTCAAAACCCTCCACATCATGCAGCACAAATACCGCTTTATAACCCGGAGGCAGAAGCGAGATCGCCTTTGTCAGATCCAACCGGTTTAAGATCGGCAAATTTGCCTTCAATTTCGGTTGATCAAGCGCGTATTCCGGTGTTTCACCATCTTCAGTTGTTTTCTCATTTTTAAAGCTTCGTTTTCGAAAATGCATCAAGACCTGATTTACGGTCAAACGATGAAACCATGTGGTGAATGCGGAATCACCGCGAAAGCTTCCAACCTTTCTGAAAAGCTGGATAAATGCTTCTTGCGTTAGATCCTCGGCTTCGGTCGGATTATTTGTCATTCTCAGACAGAGGCTGTATGTCCGGCGGTGGTACTTCGTATAGAGCATCTCAAACGCTTCCAGATTTCCTTTGGAAGCCATTTGAGTTAACTCATAGTCGGTCGAATCCGCTGAGACCGGCTGAAGAGCAGCGCTTTCACGAGAACGAACCGCACCCGCAGTTGTCCCCTCCTCTGCTTGATCGGCGACGCCCGAACCTATCGCAATCGAGGTGAAATCCATATTAGCTCCTAAATTATTATCGGAATTTGAAAAATCGTTATGGTCTATGATGTGTTACCTCCGAATGATAGTTGCCTTCGGCACAGTAATTCTATGATGAAAACGGGAAAAGGTAAATGTTTTACCGATAAGTTTACAATTAGTGATCGCTTTATAGCGTGATAGAATTTTCTACAATAAATCCATCGGATCAAAAATTTGTTTCGATTATGAAAAGAATTGTCGAGAACTATCTAACAGACGCGATTGCCACATTTCGGAATTATAAACTAATGGCGGAAAGGGCAATGGAGCAAATCTCAGACGACGAGTTTTTTACTGCACTTGATCCTGAAGATAATTCGATTGCTGTTGTCGTCAAACATATTTCCGGAAACATGCGTTCGCGTTGGACGGATTTTCTTACTTCTGACGGAGAAAAGCCCGATCGAAACCGTGATACGGAGTTTGAGACCTTAGAAGCTTCTCGCGAATTACTGATGATCAATTGGAACAGGAGCTGGAAGATACTGTTTTCCGCGATTGAGCCTTTGAGCGCCGATGATTTTGAAAAGACGGTAACGATTCGCGGTGAGTCTCATACAATCGTCGAAGCGATAAACCGCCAAATGACGCATTACGCATATCACATTGGCCAGATTACATTTTTGGCGAAGCATTTCCGTTCGGGAGAATGGAAATCTCTAAGTGTTCCGAAAAACAGATCGGCTGAATTCAATGAATTCTTAAAAGCGAGAAAGAAAGCCGGAAACGAGAAAACCCATCCGCTCGCGGCGCCGATGGAATTTGCTTTAGAGAGCAAAGGAAAGACCGGAGAAAAATTATGAACTGTCCCGTTTGCAAAGCAAGCAATTTTGAAAAACGTGAGATCGAGCCGCATTTGTTTGTTGAAGTATGCA
Source organism: Pyrinomonadaceae bacterium (assembly GCA_041394785.1). Taxonomy (GTDB): domain Bacteria; phylum Acidobacteriota; class Blastocatellia; order Pyrinomonadales; family Pyrinomonadaceae; genus Aridibacter. The sequence goes on from JAWKHO010000003.1 coordinate 18,374, forward strand.
AAATGTGCAGCGGAAAATGGATATCCCGTAAAAATTATGACGAGTGGCTCGAACATCACGGTGCGATCCTTCCTGAAATACCGGCGAAAGACGATTCGAATATGACGATCCCCGAATTCGAATTGGCACGGCTTTGCCCTGTTTGCAGACGAATTCTCGTGAAATATAAGGTCGGTAGAAATCTGTCTTTCAATATTGACCGCTGCGGAAACTGCGCCGGAGTCTGGCTTGACGACAACGAATGGGAAACGCTGAAAAGCCGCAATCTTCACGACGAACTCAACCGAGTTTTTACAGATTACTGGCAGGAAGAGGTCAAACGTGAAACGACGAGAAAAACCCTGAGTTCGATCTACGAAGAGAAGTTTGGCCCGGAAGATTATTCACGAATTCAGGATTTCAAGAATTGGGTCGATGATCACGAAAAAAGTGATGAGATCCTCGCTTACATCCGCGATAAAAACCCACTTCAATTTTGATCAACCGAAAATAGGAGAGAAAATAAGCTCAAACGCTCAATTTCCCGCGTTTTAATGCAGATTTTTCTGTGTTAATCTTTTTGTGAATAAATGCACTCTAGATCCCAAAACATTTCAATTTTAGGTTCGACGGGCTCGATCGGAAGAAATACGCTAAAGGTCGTTGAACATCTCGGAGATGTGAACGTTGTTGCGCTCGGCGCGGGCGGCAACATGGATGTTTTCGCGCAGCAGGTATTGAAATTCAAACCGGAATTGGTTTCCTGCCGCGATGAGGCCTGTGCCGAGGCGTTACTTGAAAAACTGCATACTTTAAACGGGAGTTCTCCGCGTATAGAAACGGGTGAAAAGGGGCTGATCGAAGTTGCAGCCATAGAAAACGCTGACACCGTGGTTTCAGCAACGGTCGGTGCAATCGGATTTCTTCCTACGTTGAAAGCGCTTGAAAGCGGGAAACGCGTAGCGCTTGCCAATAAAGAAACGCTGGTGATGGCGGGCGATCTGATGACAAAAGCGGCACGCGATAATAACGCGGAAATTCTCCCGGTTGATTCGGAACACAATGCGCTTCATCAGTGTCTGCGGGGAGAAAGGCGCGAAGAGGTCAGACGTTTGATCCTGACCGCGTCGGGCGGGCCGTTCAGGACAAAATCCAAAAACGAGATCGAAAATGCGACGCGCGAAGAAGCACTCGATCATCCGACGTGGAACATGGGTGATAAGATCACGATCGATTCAGCGACGCTGATGAATAAAGGGCTTGAAGTAATCGAAGCGCATTGGCTTTTTGGTTTCGGCGGTGACGAGATCGGAGTTGTCGTTCATCCGCAATCCGTTGTCCATTCAATGATCGAGTTGATTGACGGTTCGATAATCGCGCAAATGGGTGTTACGGATATGAAGCATGCGATCCAGTACGCGCTGACCTATCCGTCCAGATCAAAAAACTGTCTTCCGCCGCTCGATTTTGCCGAGATCTCAAAACTTACTTTTGAGGATCCGGATCTTGACCGTTTTCCAAATCTCGCGCTGGCTTTCAAAGCACTTGAAAAAGGAGGTACCACTCCGGCAGGCGTTAAATGCGTCAAACGAGGTCGCGGTTCAGGCTTTTTTAGACGGAAAGATCCGACTCAGCGATATCGCGCTGATCAACGAAAGTATTGTTTTAACTCATCAATCGGAAACCGCGGATTCTCTTGAGAAGATACTTTCGGCAGACGAAAATGCACGGTTTGAGAGCGAAAGCAAGGTTAATGAAAGGTCAGCAGCTTTTGCAAAAGCGATTTAATTTGACTCGGTCTGTGGCGCGAATTAAACTTTTAATTTGCAACTTTGTTTCAGTGTTTTCGTCTTAATAGGGCAATTTTTTATAGGTAAGTATTTATTATGCCAGATATTCTAATAGTAGTTTTAGCGGTCCTTTTTGTGCTCGGAGTAGCGATAAATATTCATGAATTCGGGCATTTTATCGTTGCAAAGATTCTTGGTATGAGGGTTGAAGCCTATTCGTTCTTCGGACTCGGACCGAGAGTTTGGGGATTTAAGAAAGGGCACACGGATTACCGGATCAGCGCCATTCCGCTTGGTGCATACGTAAAACTGTACGGAGACGAAGCAACTTCATCTCTTGAAGGCGGAAGTTCGGACGGTGAGAAAGTACCGGATTCTGAACTCTACGAACTGCGTCCGCGGTGGCAAAAGTTTCTTGTCATGCTCGGCGGTCCGTTTATGAATATCGTTCTGGCGTTGGCTATTCCTTTCGCGATCGCGATGTTTCAAGGGGTGCCGTCGGTTCCTGCTCCGATCGTCGGATTTGTAAAAGAAGGCGGCGCTGCACAAAAAGCAAACATACAGGTTGGCGACAGGATCATTGCCTACGACGGAACTGAAAACCCGACGTGGATGAGAATCCAGGAAGATACGCTGCTTCTGCCGGAAAAAGAAGTTCCGATCTCGGTCGAGCGTGAAGGAAAACGGATCGATCTTAAGATCACGCCTGCAAAAGTTGTTCGCGGCGGGAACACGATGGGTAGTATTGATCTCTTACCCGAAGCGGAAGGGGAACCCGTCGTTGTCGGTTCGATTGATCCCGAAATGCCGGCTGCAACTGCAGGGCTCCAAAAAGGTGATCTGATAACGTCGGTTAACGGTAAGCCTGTGAAGAATTCGCAGGAAATGAAGAGTATTGTCATTGCTGCTAAAAATACTCCGATCAAGCTGATCATTAGCAGAAATGGCGAACGAAAAGAAATCAATACAACGGCAAAAGAGAAAGACGGCGAATGGCTAATAGGGATTCGGTTCAGCAACAACTTCGATTCCGCTTTTGAATCGGTCGGGGTCGTCGGTGCTGCAGGTTTTGCGGTTGAATCTAATTGGCGGGTACTTCGTCTTACCGGAAAAGCCTTCGGGCAGATGTTCGCCGGTGAAAGATCGGTGAAAGAAGGCGGCGTTGCAGGTCCGATCGGGATTGTCCAGATCATCGCCCAGGTCGTCAGAGATTCCGGATTTTTGGGATTGCTGCCGCTTTTGATGGTGATCAGTCTCAATCTTGGAGTATTCAATCTACTGCCGATTCCGATGCTCGACGGCGGGCAGATCGCTGTGCTCGGTATCGAAGCAGTTCTCGCGATGTTTGGGATGACGCTTTCGATGGCAATAAAGGAGAAGATCCAGGTTGTCGGGCTCGCGCTAATTCTGCTTCTGATGGTCGTGGTGATGTACCTCGATATATCGAGGCTTATCGGCTAGCTTCAAAAAAACAGACGGGCTTCGGCTCGTCGTTTTATTTTTACGGAAATTTATGCGCAGAGAATCGAAAGCAGTAAATGTCGGCGGTGTCCAAATAGGCGGCGGAGCACCCGTTGTTGTTCAGTCAATGACAAAAACCGACACTGAGAATGTTGACGAAACAGTAGCTCAGGTTGACAAAATGGTCGAAGCCGGATGTGAGATCGTCAGGATCGCGGTCCCGAATCCGGAAGCCGCAAAAGCGATGAAAGAGATCCGCAAACGCGTCAGGATCCCGATAGTCGCAGACATTCATTTTCATTACAAACTGGCACTTATGGCGCTCGAAGCAGGAATTGATAAGCTTCGCATCAATCCGGGCAATATCGGTTCTATCGACCGCGTAAGGGAAGTTGTAAGAGCAGCAGAAGCTCAGGGAGTTCCGATCAGGATCGGCGTCAACGGCGGATCGCTTGAAAAGGATCTGCTCGCAAAATTTGGAACGGCAACGCCTGAAGCGATGGTCGAATCCGGGATGCGTCACGTAAGGATACTCGAAGACCTTGGTTTTTCGGATACCGTGATCTCGCTAAAAGCGTCCGATGCGCGGAGGACGATCGAAGCATACCGTTTGATGGCAGAGAAGGTTGATTATCCGCTGCACCTCGGCGTAACCGAAGCCGGAACTCCTTTTGGGGGAACGATAAAATCTTCGATCGGATTAGGCGTTCTGCTTTACGACGGGATCGGCGACACGATCCGTGTTTCACTCGCGGCGGAGCCTGACGAAGAGATACGAGTCGGATGGGAGATCCTGAAGAGTCTGGAACTGCGAAAGCGGGGAGTAACCGTTGTCGCTTGTCCGACATGCGGCCGTCTTGCCGTCGATGATTTTGTCGGGATCGTCACAGAGATCGAACGGCGTCTTCAGCACGTTGAAGAACCGCTGCATCTTTCGATCATGGGCTGTGCGGTAAATGGTCCGGGCGAAGCGCATGATTCACAGCTCGGCGTAACATTCGGAAGACAGGTCGGGATGATATTTAAGGACGGAATTCCGATGCGGAAAGTTTCGGGTGAAGATATCGTTGAAGAATTTGTTAAGGAAGTCGAGATCCTGAGAAAAGAAGGTGCGGATGCAAAACCCGAAAGCGGAACAAAACCGCTTGTTCAGATCGGCTAAATAAATCTCTGGCCAAAATTGGCTACGGATACAAAACAGTAAACGGATAATCCGGAATATTTCTCAACACTCCGAAAACGATCGAAACTACAAGATAGATCCCCAAACCAACAGGTGCGACGCGTTTGTACGGCAGACCGCGGCCACGAATTATCACCAAAAGCATCGCTAAAACCGCGTAGGAAAACGCGATCACGTACAACGGAATCAGCGCATTAAAATCAAGCGCGGTATAAACGTCACCGTGAAACAACGCATGAAAACCGCGCGTTAATCCGCATCCGGGACAGGCAAACCCGGTAACTGAGAGCATCGGACATGCGGGAAATATCGGTGTTTTTGTTGTATCGATGAGTCCGACAAAAAAACAGCCGGCAGAAAAGACGACAAGTCCCGCACCCGCCAAAATCCGTTCGAGTGCAGAGGCAGAAATCTGTTCAGTTATTTCATGTTTTATTCCTTCGGACATTTTTAAAAGAATACGCGGATGTATCAGATAATTCCACCGATCAGTTTATGATCCGGCCATTTCCATAAATAGTGCATCCGAGGCAACCCGGCGGTTTAGATTAAAACGCAGATTTTTCCTGACGGTATCGATCTCTTCGATCCACGATGATATCGCCGCATCAGGGATCTGCTTTTTCAGCTCAGAAAGATTCAGAGCGAGATCGAAGTTTACGAGCCCCGCATTTTCGATTTTATCCGATCTCCATAGATCGTTTACAAGCGTTTCGAGAATCGTCAAATAGTCCTCAAAATCCTGACGGCTCTTTGCGCTGTTGATCTCTTCCGAGATCCGGAGAAACGGTGCAAAACTTCTTTTTTCGGCGAGTGTTCGAACAACTTCAAACATTCTTTTCCTTTTATCCCTGAAATCATCCGGATCTGTATTTGAAGCCCTTCCGATGCTTCCGTTTGATGCGCTGGCGATCAGTTTCGCATCTTCGCTGGAAAAGGAAAGCTTTTCAAAAAGAAATTTTTCGATCTCCGATTTTGAGACCGGCGCAAATCTTATGATCTGACAGCGCGAGCGAATTGTTGATAGAAGCGCGGTCGGTTTTGAAGTGATCAGGATAATATGAGTTGTTTCCGCCGGCTCCTCAAGAGTTTTAAGAAGAGCATTCGAAGCACCCGGCGACATTTTTTCTGCGTCTTCGATAATAAAGAATCTGGCCGACGCCTCAAAAGGGCGAAAATTTGCTTCGAGTTCGAGTTCGCGGATCGCGTTTATATAGATCGTCTGTTTATTCGCAATAACACTTCCGATATCGGGATGGTCGCTGAGAAATACTCGTTCGTAATCCTCCTTTTTTTCTGTCGTCGGGAAAGAGAAGTTCAATGAACGCATGCAGTTTCGGCATTTGTTGCACGGCGAGGAGTTGTCCGGATCGATGCAGACTGCTGAACGCGCGATCTCCATTGCAAACTGTTTCTTGCCGATCCCATCGTTTCCGGTAAAGATCGACGACTGCGGAAAATTACCCGAGCGGACGAGCCTTGCAAGGGTCGCTTTGATCTGTGAATTTCCGGCTAGCGTTTTGAACATAATTGGAAGTGTTCTGCAATATACAGCCTATTTTTCAAGGAATTCGCCGACAAGTTTGACAACCGCGGCCTGAATGTCTTCGATCGAGCCGGATGCGTCGATCACCTTAAAGCGTTTCTTTTCTTTTGCGGCGATCTCCAAATAGGACTTACGGACCCTCTCATAAAATTCCGAGGTCTCAAGATCCATGCGGTTATTTTTCTGGTCATCGCTTCTTTTTGTAGTCCGCAAAAGTGAACGCGCGACCGGCAGATCAAAAAACACGGTCAGATCCGGTTTTAAGCCTCCTGTGGCGAGTTTTATTACCTGTTTGACCGTTGCCGCAGGGAAACCGCGGCCAGCGCCCTGGTAGGCGAATGTCGCGTCTGCATAGCGGTCGGAAAGGACGATCTTTCCTTTTTCAAGCGCTGGCTTTATGAGGAAATTTACATGTTGCGCGCGGTCGGCCGCAAACAAAAGCAATTCGGCGAGCGGATCCACTTCTTCTTCCGTTTCCAGAAACGCTTCCCGCAAACGTCTTCCAAGCGGTGTACCGCCCGGTTCGCGCGTGGTCAAAACATCAAAACCGCGTGAAAGCAATTCTCCCGAAAGCATCCGAAGCTGGGTGGATTTTCCGCTTCCGTCAATTCCTTCAAACGTTATTAGTTTTCCGTCCAAGATATTTTACTTTAAATTGCTGGTCTTTTTGTTTGCCTATGGAAACCGTGGAGATCGCGTGTTTGAAAACAAGTACTTCCTTGTCGCCGATATCGAGCAGAACGGAGAATTTATCAAAACTTTTTATCGAACCCGAAAGTTCCGTGCCCTGCATCAGATGAAAAACAACCTCCGTTTTTTCCTTTCTCGCCGCGTTTAAAAATGCGTCCTGAATATTCTGGGCAGTTTGTTTTTCCATCGCGATTCCCCTTTTGTTTTCTTAGTTTTAAAGTTGAATAGTGATTATAACAAATTTGATTTTACAAACAAGATGATCAATTTCTACGGGTCCCGGCTGAGATGACTCCAGAGCAATTTTTGTGTCGCGTTTTCATCTCCGAATCCGTCAAGCCAGATAACATCTTCCTTGTGCCGGAACCACGACAACTGACGCTTTGAATAGTTTCTGACGTCTTGTTTTGTCTTTTCGATCGCGCTTTCAAGATCGCGTTCTCCTCTCAGATACTCGCAGACTCTTCTGTATCCGTGCGCTCCCAAGGCATTCGTCGAATCGGATAATCCAGCCCCGCGCAGACGTTTTACCTCTTCGACAAGTCCGTTTTCAAAGTGTTTCTCCGAACGCAAATTTATCCTTTCATACAAAACATCGCGCGGCGGATTTAATGCAAAGATCTTTATTCTGTCGGCAAATTCGGGCGGGTCAAGCCGTTTCGGCTGAAGTTCGGACATCGGTTTGCCGGTTTGGAACCAGACCTCGATCGCGCGCATTGTTCTGACGTAGTCTTTTGGAAAGAGTTTCTCTGCCGCAGGCGGATCGATGCGGCTGAGGATCTTGTGGAGATGTTCCGGTCCTTTTTTTTCGATCGTTTCCGTTAAACGCTTGCGCAGATTTTCATCCGCCTTTGGTCCGTCAAAGAATGGCTGACGAAGCGTTCGAAGATAAAACCCGGTTCCGCCGACGAGGATCGGGATGTTGCCCCTTGATTCTATCTCGGTGATCTTCCGTCCTGCGTCTTTTGCCCATTTCGCCGCCGTGTAATCGATTTCGGGTGAGACATAGTCGATCAGGTGATGGGGAACCCCGCGCTTTTCTTCGTCTGTGGGTTTTGCCGTAGCGATCTGAATTTGACGGTAGATCTGAACTGAATCGCAGTTGATTATCTCTCCGTTGCCGAGCCGCAACGCCAGTTCGACGCCGATTTCTGTCTTACCCGAAGCCGTTGGCCCGACTATAGCAAAAATTGATCTATTGTTATTCACGAAAAGTCAGAGAAGCTAAACAAAAAGCCGAAAGAGCCCGATCGCCAGGATCGCGCCGATGATAATAGCGGAACCGATCAACTGATTTTTGGAAAATCTTATCATTGCGGCATCTTTTCAAGACTTTTTCCGACAAATTCAGCGATCCCGGTTAGGAGCATCTGTACGGAAACTGTGATCAAGAGCATTCCCATCAGCCGTTCGACTGCGATCAGACCTTTGTCACCTAAAAATCGTGAAAAATAACTTCCGCAATAAATGATCACGGCCGAAACAAACCACGCAAGCAAAACCGCCAGGAGCCAGTCCAGCCAGCGGCTCGGTTCGCGGCTCATCATCAACAGCGCGGTGGCCATTGCAGAAGGACCCGCAACATAGGGAATCGCCAGCGGAACAATAAACGGTTCTCCCTCGATCTCTTGCTGAAGCGAAGAATTGTTTGATGGAAAGATCATCTTGATCGCGATCATCATCAGAATGATGCCGCCGGCGGTCGTCAGCGCGGTTTGCGAAAGATTGAGCGCCTTCAGAATGTATTGACCAAGAAACAGAAAACTGACGAGGGCGACCAATGCAATAAGGAGTTCGCGCAATACTACTTTCCTTCTCCGCGCTTCATCCACCCGCTTGAGCGCCGTCATGAACAGCGGAATGTTTCCAAGCGGATCCATTACGAGAAAAAGCAGAAGTGCGGCGGAGAGTGTCGTCATCCTAGTAAGCCTTTACGAGATCGATCCCCGAATAATAGTGTTTGAGGATCTTATCGTATTTTACGCCGGTCTGGGCAAGTCCGTAAGCGCCGTACTGACACATCCCGACACCGTGTCCCCAACCGCGCCCGGTAAAGCTGAAACTTGCGACGCGTCCGTCCGAACCATAACGCTTGTCCATTGCAAAGAGCTGTTCTCTTAAACGAAGCGCCGAACGGATCTTTCCGCCTTTCAGATATTTGGTCCCGCTAGTCGTGATTATTTCGAGTTCGGTCGCACGCCGCGAAAATCCTTTGCTTTTGATGTTTACGTCGATAAGAGTACCGAGACCTTTGACATATCGTCCAAGTCTTGCCCGCATTGTTGAAGCTGACATGCTGCTTCGCCAGATCGTAAATGGCGACATCCGTTCGGCAACGGTCGTCGACTCGGTCGGTTCAACCTCAAGGTAAATTACCTCTCCGGCCGGATTTGTCTTATAGGTTACATTTTCTCCCCCGACGAGCGCAGTTTCTTTGACCTGATAAAACGAATCGCCAAATTTACGAAAGAGAAAAACGTTCGGATTCACCTTGATTTCCGTCTCTCCGCGGCCGCTGCGAAGTATCAGTTTTCCGTCTTCTGTAGGCTTGGCGGTTCCCGATTCAAACGAGAATGTCCATTTCTTTTTTTGATAGATACTGTCGATCAGGCGCAAAATCTTGCCGCGCGAATAGTGCTTGTGAGGTTTTATCGTCAAATCGGAATAGATCGAGAACCAACCGTCACGCATTAATTCAGCAAGCATCGCACGGTCTTGTTTCGGAACTTCTTTTACGTCCAGAAAAGACAATTGATATTCGATATCCGATTCGGAAAGGATCGTATCTGCAGTTTCCTCAGCATTCGGCGAGTAGATCAAGCTGTAAAGGATCCGCGCAAGATTGAGAGGTTTTGATGAATCCTGATTGACCGAAGGAAATGGTTTTCCGAATTTACCCGCCACCTGATTCAGCCAGCTTCTCAGTTCCGTCTCACTAGGAGCATCTTCGAAATAATCATCGGAAAACTGATTCGAGATCATCAGAAAATTATTTACCGCATATTTTGACGCCAGGCGCACCGCTTCATAATTTGCTTCGTTGCGGATCAGCGCAGGCTCGCGCATCGATCTCACCATAAACGGAGAGAAATACTCCCTTTCTGTGAGAGAGCAATTTACGCCTTTTAAATACGGCTCGTTAAATTCGAATATGTTTCCGGAATCTTCGGTTCTTCCGCCGCAGGTTGAAGTATATAGTGCATTTATCGGAACGCCTTTATATGTTGCAACTACACCGCTCGTTTCTCTCACGGCCTGCGAACCCATTTTCGTTTCGATGCTGACGCCTTTGTAAACCTGCGACCAGACAGTCGGAAGCATGTCAAAACCTTCGTCACCGTAACCATTCTTATTTGCAACGGCATATGTTCTTGCGGCAACGGCCTGTGCCTTTTGTGCTTCGATCTGAGGAAGCGAAAGTTCGGACGGCACAACGCCCAGGAGGTAGTCTTCCATCGGGACGACGTTGACGACAGTTATTCGTCCGCTTGAATTTACAAAAACCTCCATCTTGCCTCGGTAGCTTTTTCCGTTTAGTTTGACGATCCCGCGGCCGTATGCCGAACCGATCGTAACGGCTTTAAGCGAAGAAAATCTGGATTGTGAACTCGTTCCGGAGACACTGACCTCGCGAAGCCCGGGATTGAAGTAGGCGTTTCTGTTTCTCTGATAAACGGCTCGGCTTGAAGATATCGTTTGTACGAGGCCGGTATTTGCCGTCGGGTTAACCGCGGCCGCTGATGTCAGGCTACGGACTTTTGATTTTCCACTTGCCGCGATCTGTTTTGTCAAAGCAATCGCGTCATCCGACGGAACCGAAAATCTATCTGTAATAACCGTCGCATTCGCATATCCCTTTTCCGAAAGTGCGGCGTAGATCTCGTCAGCAGATGCTTTGGAATCAAAATCCCTGCCGATCCTGACAGTCCATGTATCCGGCATTTTTCCGGAGGTTATAGCGGTTTCAGTCTCTAATTGTTCACGAATATTTCCTGCTAAAAGATCTGCTTTTTCCCGGGTATCGATGCCGGGGATCTCGATCCGATAGATCTCGAACGAAGGCGGGCTATAACCACTTGAGGAAACGCGGACGCTTGTGGATTCCAGATCTCTATCCGGTTCACCCGGCAGGCTCGCAACCAGTGTTGATTCGCTGGTCGTTATCGAAACGACGCTTGCGTTCTGGATCAATCCGATTCGGACAAGCGGTTCCGCAGCGAGTTTAAAAGTGCCGAAAAGTTCTGCTTCGGGAAAGGACAGCGCAGACAAACTCAGCACAAAAATCAAGACGGTGACGGGGACAAACTTACGAAATATCATAAAACTTATTGATTACACTCTTGGCGCATTTAATCAGAGAATGCGAAATTTTCGCGGTGTGATTTTTTCTCACGTCTTCAGGTTGCCGTTATTTTTCGAGTGCGTTGAAAAGAAACTTGAAAGTTGCAAAGGTTTGACCCCGGTGCTGCGGCTGAAACGCAAAAAGTGTGATCTTTCCTTTTCCAAATCCGGCCTCAGCAAGCGCAGTTTTTCCTTCAATGTGTTCTTTTCCGTAAACCCAGCCGGAAAGCAGAACATTTCGATCGGCATATTTGACGACCGATTTGACGACGTCCGTATTTTCGATGTCATATGCCGAACTGTTGACAAAATAACCCGCAACTTCGTTTCCAAATCCTTTTGCGAGTGAGAAACGCCTGTCGACGTCAAGTTTAACGATCGACCCCGGACTGTAAAATTCCTTTCTCGATTTTCCTTCAAGCACGTTCTTTACCGGAAGCCCGAATTCTTTGATCACCATATCGCAAGAGGAATCAAAGCAAATGAGGTTGCCGCCGTTTTCGACAAATGCCTTGAGATTGGCAACACCCTTTTCGGTGATTCCGCCGGTGTATTCTTTCGGATAATCCTTTTCGTTTCTGCCCTCGACGATTGATCGTGCGCTGATCGAGGGGAGGATAATGGAGTCATAATCGAGTTTGTTTTCTCTGAAATCTGCGTCCATCAAAGATGTAAATTTGATCTGATGATTATCGAGTACGAGACGCGTCCAGCCCTCATCCATCGAATTCGCCCAGCCTTTGTACATCGCAACTTTGGGATTGGTTTTTAGCGGATTCGGAAGATTGTCGAAAGACCTGGAATTCGGTTTGAGATTCAGCAGTCGCCTGGCCTGATTGATATCACTAATTTTCTTAAAGCCGCGAGTGCTGTGTTCATTTTCCTTGAAATTCCAGATGGCGCCGTAGTCGATCCCCATTTGGAGCGGAAGCGTCCATCCGGCAACGTCATACGGAACCTCAGCTTCTCCTTCGGAATTGATCCTTTCCGGGTAAACCTGTTTTTCAAAAAGGCTGAGGACATTATTTCGTTGCGGCTGATTTACAAAAACAACAAAACTTCGTCCTGGGATCTCTCCAAACTTTTCACGCATGGCGGCGTCTGTTGAAGCCTCAAATTCGGTCACCGCTTCATAGACTTCCATTCCCTGCCACATAAGAATCTCAAGAAATCTCGCAACATTTTCTTCATTCGGCTGTCCGGCATAGACGACAAATGCTTCCGGATCACTTTTTTCTTCAGCAATTGCATCCTTAGCGAGCTTATAAGAATTCTCCAAATATCTTGGCCGGAGTCTTGCGGCCAGATCCAAAACACTAAAGGCTGCCTGCAGTTCGATCCTGGCGATGTCCCCGGGGCCCCACTTTCCGCCGTTCCACGGTTCCGGATTGTTTGTCAGACGTTCGAGCGGTGATTTCATCCCGCGCGCCGGACGCTGTCTTTCAAGCATTTCTTTGGTTATGTTTATCGGGCTCATCAACTCTGCGCTGGCAGCCTCTGAAAGAATTCCGATCGAATTGTGATAATACGGGGCAGAACGAAAACCCCCGTGCCACCATGTATCATAGGTTGCGTTTGTAACGATCCCCTGTTCCCCGGTGCGCGCAAGATCGGCAGCGATCTTGTAACCGAGAAGACCGAGTTCGCGGAGAACGACAGGCGAAATTCTGGTGTTCGGCGGGTCAAAAAACGGCGGTATCGTCAGCCTTGCAGCGGTTTGCCCCTGCTGATGAACGTCATAGACGATCTGCGGAAACCATTCCTGCCAGAAGAGTTTTGTGATATTTCGGGTTTCGGCAAGGTTCATCATAAACCAATCACGATTGTTATCGTGTCCGGCATAATGGTGATAGAGTTCCGGTGGCGAACTTCCTTCGTATTTTGTGTTCAGAGTCTTTCGATACCAGTCTGCGACAATATCGATGCCGTCGGGATTCGCAGAAGGGATCAAAAGTAAAACCGTATTCTCCAATATGTTTTTTGTATTCTCGTCGGAGGCTGTCGCCAGCTGATATGCAAGGAGCATCGACATTTGCGATGCGACTATTTCTGTAGAGTGGATCGAGCAGGAGATCGCAACGATCGTCTTTCCGCGGCCGATCTGCTCCCCAAGTTTCCATGCAGGGTCGCCGGAATGTTTTCGCGGATCGGTCAACTGCTGATTTAAAGCCTTTATAGAATTGAGGTTTCTGATGTTTTCCGCAGAAGAAATGTACGCGACAATCTGTGATTTTCCGAGCGTCGTTTTACCGATCTCTTCCACTTTCACCCGATCGCTTGCGGAATCGAGCTTTGCAAAATAATTTGTAATTTGTTTCCAGTCGGCGATAGTTTTATCATCTGTTGGGTTAAAACCCAGAACGGATTTCGGGGTCGGGATCTGCTGCGCGGAAGCCGCTGATGACAGGACAAAAGCTGACAGCAGCAAAAGCAGAAAGAAGCCGGTCAGACCTCGGGAAGTACAGAAAGCCTGATAAAGACGCACTTTATGGATGATCATTCGCAAAATTTTTCCTTGGCGATTAAAGATAATAAAAAGCTGGTTTTTCCTGCTAAAGAGTCTAACAAATCTCGGGTCTTCGGAAAACTCCGGTACTGGTGGAGTTGGCTGGTCGTCGGAACGATCGTCTTATTCATTGCCACTCCTCTCCTTGTTTATTACCGGTTTAAGAAAAAACGCGATGGTTTTTTTTCCTGGTGTGACTGGGGAGCACGGATCTGGCTCAGAGCCACCGGGACAAGAGTGAATGTTCACGGCCTCGAGAATCTTGAAGAGGGTCGTCAGTACGTTTTTGTCTCAAACCACCGCTCTTACCTGGATACCGCGTCGCTTTACGTTTACGCGGGGCGAAGGATCGGACTTGTTGCAAAAAAGGAGTTGCTGAGAGTGCCGATCTTTGGTCCGGGAATGGCGGTCGCAAATGTCATCGCGATCGACCGTTCAAATCGCGAACGTGCTAAGGAATCGCTCGAAACCGCACGCCAGATCATGAACGAAGGCTATTCTTTTGGTGTATTTGCCGAGGGAACGCGGGCGATGCCGGGCGAACTCCTTCCGTTTAAAAAGGGAGCAATTCATCTGGCACTTCAGACAAAGGCCGCGATAATACCGGTTGCTTTTACCAATACCGATAAGCTGATGGGGAAAAGAACCGGGGTGACCTATCCCGGAACGATCGAGATGTTTCTGCTTCCGCCGATCGAAACTCAAACCGAATCCGGCGAGCGCGATCTGATGGAAATTCTTACCGAATCGCGGAAGGCCGTGGCGGAAGTGCTCGAGCGTGAGAATAAAAAACTGACCGCCGTCATTGAAAGGGATGCAGACGGTCAGTTGATCGATACTTAAGAACAGATCAGTTTTACGGTTTTGGCGGAGCCGGCGGAGTGTCTTCCTTCGGTTTTTCTACCGGTTCTTCCGGAACTTCTACATCGTCATCGAGAATAATAACTTCGCTTCGTCCCTGTTTATAATCGTCGTAAGTAACCCGTACCCGCATTTTGACGACCTGGCCGCTGTCAAAAACGAGCTCATCGTCTGCCGCAGAATAAGCCGGGAACCAATACTTTCCGTCGACGTTTATTCTCCATGTTTCAACAACCGGGAATTTGTTTGTTTTGGTTTCTGGGATTCCTTTTCCTTTCGACTTTACGATCATAAAGTCAGTGTCATCCACCCAGATCCTTCCTACAAAAAGACGCTTGTCTGATTTCTTCGGATTGGGGATCACTTTCGGCCTAACGTCAAAAACGTGAAGATTAAGATCATCTATCTTCTGCTTACCGATATATGAAAACGTGTAAAGCGAGACATCCTGAGGATTAATCGCAAACGGGTTGACGCCGCCGAGATCTTCGAGATCCTGCGGAGTAACGCTGATTTCGGTTAGCGTAGAAGGCGGAGCGTATTCGATCTTTTCAAACCGCTCTCCGTCTTTTGTAAAGGTAAGAAAAGAATCGCGGCGAAATGTTCCGGTGATTAGTCCCCCGAGACCGATGGTTTGAATCGTTGCACTCCGGTCAAAAACATAATTTGTCAATGCATATCTGAAATCATCTTCGTTTTTTGTAAATTTTTTGATGATCTCTTCAACTTCTATCTGATTGAGATTTTCACTTTGGATCGGTCCTTCCTGAGCATATACGCCAATAACGAGAAGACAGGTCAATACAAAGCCGGCAAAAATTTTTTGTATAGTTTTCATCTTTTTTTTGGACTCTTTAAGTTACTTCATAGATGCGGCAAGACGGGTAAAAGTTTATCAATTATCTGTTTTCAAACAAAAACCGCCGTGAGATTTCATTTCTCGCGGCGGCTCTCAAATACAAACTCAGCAGATCTCAGCTTACAAATTCGAGATCTACTTTGTGCGGAATTATTCCTTTTTCAACGCCGCGTTCGAGCAGCAGCTTCACGCCTTCCCGGCCGCGATCTCCATAATCCAGAGTAAGTTTGTTAACCCACATCGCGACAAAGCGGTCTGCCAGTTCCGGCGGCATGTCGCGCGCAAACTGCATCGCGTAAGCAAGTGCATCTTCACGATTATCGAGTGAATATTGAATGCTTCTGTGCAGGTGAGCCGAAACTTCCTTCATCAGATCTTCGCCAAGATCTCGTTTGATCACATTTCCGCCCATCGGCAGCGGAAGCCCGGTTTCTTCAAACCACCATTCACCAAGGTCCAAAACTTTATCCAAACCGATCTGCTTGTAGAAAAGCTGTCCTTCATGGATCAGGAGTCCGGCATCGTATTTGCCGGCAAGCACGGCATCCGTGATCTCGTCAAACGGTACCACCTCGTATTCGAAATCCTGATTATAGATCCTCATCGCCAAAAAGGCGCTAGTAAGTTCGCCCGGGATCGCGATCTTCATTTCCGGGATCTCTTCTTTTTCGCGCGGTTCTTTTGAGACCAGGATCGGGCCGTAGTTGTCGCCGATGCTAGCTCCATGCGGAAGGAGCGCATATTTGTCGCTGACATACGCGTAGGCGTGGAAACTGATCGCAGTTACGTCAAAAACTCCGTTCTTCGCATCTTCATTGAGGGTCTGGATATCTTTGAGTGTGTGTTCAAACTTTAACCCTTCAGTTTCAAGTTTATTTGTTGCCAAACCATAAAACATGAACGCATCATCCGAATCCGGCGAATGCGCCACAGTTATGGTTCTTATTGCTGCTGCTTCTTCCATAAAAATTAGATAGTTCCGTAGAACACATTTGTATCGTATTGAATCCGTATTCTACCCTTTTCCTCAAACCTGGAAAAGAGAGTAATCAGGTTTTTGAGCATTTCATCAAACCCCGGTTCTGTCTCCGAAGGTATATAAGATGATGACAGTAAACGCCCTTTTAATCCTTCAAAATCAAGGACTTGATGGTTTTCCAGCGTAAATGCGGAAAACGGTTTTTCGAAAGATCTTTCGATGGTTTTTTTTGTGATCTGATCATGTCTGACCATTTCATAATCAGTGCCGTGCCTGATCAAAAAACGTTCATATTCACGTAAAAACTCGTTCGAGTCAAGTTGGCGCTCGTTCCAGACCAAACACAGAAAACCGTCATTTTTGAGAATTC
This sequence comes from Pyrinomonadaceae bacterium, assembly GCA_041394785.1. Lineage (GTDB taxonomy): Bacteria > Acidobacteriota > Blastocatellia > Pyrinomonadales > Pyrinomonadaceae > Aridibacter. The sequence goes on from JAWKHO010000003.1 coordinate 34,939, forward strand.
TTCTAAATTCGAGTTTGGCTTCCCGATTGTCAAACCAATGAAACGCCTGAAACGCGGCAACGATGTCAACGCTGCTATCATTTAAAGTTGTGCGTTCTGCAGTACCGTCAACCGGGATAAAATCGCCGTATTCAGCCAACTCGTTTTCGGCCGCATTTCTCATTGCGGCATTTGGTTCAACGCCGAAAACTTTATTTCCGTTATCAAGAAACAACTTTGAAGAAATGCCAGTTCCGCAGCCTATGTCCGCGACTAGTGACGTCTTTCTGAGATCAATTTTGCCTTTGAGCTCATCAATGAGTGTCGGCGGATAACCCGGGCGGAATTTCACGTAATTCTCTACGCGGTCAGAAAAACGATTTAAGGGATCGGTCATTTAGTCACCGGCAATAAAAGCGGTCATTTTCCAGCTCCCGGCCATTTTTTGAAAGCAGGCACGATAGCCGATCGGACTTCTTACATATCGAGCTGCGATAAAACCCGTTTTCCCGCCGAGTGTTGTAACTTTCATCCAGACAAAAGAATTCTCATTTTTACCATCGTCAGCCGAACTCTGGTAGTCGACTTTTATTACGTTGTAGGACAATTGGGTGACGATCGGCGCGAAAAGATTCGGCTGCGATCTCAAATTTATGTTTTCGCCGAAAACAAGTGAATACTCAAAGGCGTCAAGATCGTCAGGAAAGACCATAAAACTATAAGGTGCGCAGAATGTTTTCGGACTGCCCTCGTCTTTGTAAAATGCACCGCCATTTGTAAGCACTGTCAAAAACTCTTCCCAGAAAGCGCTGTCCTTTTTCTCAAGCGCCCAAATTTTTTTGAAGTTTTCTTTTCCGTCATCACCGCCGAAGCTGTTTTTTATGTCTTTATCGACTATGTTCAAAACAAAATCCGCGTTCTTAGATCTTGTCGCCTCAATGAGTTTTGCTCTGAAAGTATTGAGCGAGGCGTCGCTTTTTCCCTCATCAACGGGCAAAACAAATCTCTCCTGCGCTGCACACGCAAGAGAAATAGTAAGGATCAGAAGTGAAAATAAGTTAACTCGTTGAAGCTTTTTCATTATCTACTCCGATGTATCTGCTTCTTCACCGGTCCATGCAGTTTTCTTAGAATGCGGGATATCAAACTGGTCAAGAATGCGGTAACAAAAATGATCGACTAATTCTTCGATCGATTTCGGTCTGTGGTAAAAACCGGGCGATGCAGGAATTATCGTTGCGCCGGCGCGGGAAAGCTTGAGCAAATTTTCCAGGTGTATTGCACTTAAAGGCGCTTCGCGGGGAACAAGGACTAGTTTTCGGCCTTCTTTCAGGGTGACATCTGCTGCCCGGTGGATAAGATTCGTTCCTGCACCGCTGGCGATGGCACCAAGCGTTCCCATTGAACAAGGAACCACGATCATCCCCGCCTGTTTTGTAGAACCGGACGAGGGCCTGGCGGCGAAGTTGTCAAGTCTCCAAACCCGGATCACCTTCGAATCCGGATCAAGACCGATCCAGTTATTAACTTTCCGGACGTCAGCGTTTTTAAGATCCACGCCCAATTCAACCATTGCAACAGTTGGGACGACACCCGACATGATCAGATTTATCGTTTCAACCGCACCGCTGTTTATCAGGTGTTTAAGCGTGCGTTCGGCATAGATCGTTCCCGAAGCTCCGGTGATTGCGATTGTTAGTTCCATAATGTGCGGTTTTTTTAGACTTTAGCATTTTTATCTTTTGGATTGCGAACGGAAATCGTGTCAGGTGATCAAAATTAGTTCAGTATAACGCCGTAATCGGTCATTTTGACCGATTCCAAAAAGGCGGACTTTTTGGAAGTGAATGTGTAAGCTTTGTGTTTATTAAACTTAGAGGTTCTGCGTAGGTTTGGCACGATGCTCGCAATATAGATGGCGTGTCGGCAAATATGCCGTCATTTTGAACAGGGAATGAATTGGTTGCGAGGAACAATTGATTATGCGAAACAGCGTTTTCCTTAATATGGTCAACACAGATGTGATCGTCTGGTCGGTTATTAAATTAACCCGAACTTACAAATACATCAGTATGTTCATCTGATCAAAACATTCTTTTTTCTCAGGGGGGAGCGGCGAGCAATCGCCGCTTTTTATTTGTTTGAAATCGGGTTTGAACATTCCGTTCTTGCAGTTAGAATCGTTTTCATGAAAAAAAGTGATATCAGTGAAATACTGAGGTCTCATGCCGATGGTACTGTTTCCACCGATGACGCGGCAGCTGCGATAAAGAACCTGTCATACGAAGATATCGGCTATGCCAGAATAGATCACTCGCGGGCCGAGCGTCAGGGATTTCCGGAGGTGGTATTTGGTGAAGGGAAATCGAACGAGCAAATCCTGGGAATATTCGAGAAGCTGATCGCCCGTTCGCCGAATGTGCTGATTACACGAACAAACGCCGATGTTTTTGGCGAGATCAGAAACGTCTATACTGAGGCCGAGTGGCATGAACAGGCGAAATTAATCCGAGTATTGCGGGATCGAACCGAGCTTGGCACCGGCGAGATCTCGGTTGTTACGGCGGGAACCAGCGACATTCCGGTGGCAGAGGAAGCGGCATTGACTGCCGAAACGATGGGAAACAACGTAAAGCGGATCTGGGATGCAGGGGTTGCCGGGATACATCGGCTGCTTTCGGAGCGCGAGATCCTGCAGAATTCCCGTGTGGTTATTGTCGCTGCGGGAATGGAAGGCGCGCTTCCCTCGGTCGTCGGCGGATTGGTAAAAGTTCCCGTTATTGCCGTACCGACAAGTATCGGTTACGGTGCGTCATTTGGCGGGATCGCGGCGCTTCTAGGTATGTTAAACTCGTGTGCGTCAAACGTAACCGTCGTTAATATCGACAACGGCTTTGGAGCAGGCTTTGTGGCGAGTTTGATCAACAGAAAAGGGCAAGATCAATTATGAGCATTAAAAGTTCAAAAACCCCGATTTTTTGCTTCGTTATAATTTTGCTGATCGGTCTGCCTGCATTTGCACAAAGTGAGCCGGAGTTAACCCCAAAAAAGAGTGAAGCAAAGACGCGAAGAGGTAAGCGCCCTGTGATCATCATTCCCGGGATCATGGGTTCGGAGCTTATCAATAAAGAGACCGGTGAGAAAGTTTGGTTCAGCTTTTCGCGCTCTGATAAAGAGGACCTTCGTTTGCCGATCGCGCTAAATCTTAGATTGAGCCAGGACAAATTGATCGCGGGCGATATTATCAGACAGATCGATATCAGGTTTTTGCCGGATATAAAGGTTTACCAGGGAATAATCGATTTTCTGAAGGACAAAGGGGGATACGAGGAAGCTTCGTGGGAAGATCCGCCAAAAGAGCTTGAGGACAAGATATTTGTTTTTCCTTACGATTGGCGCCGCGACAACGTAGAAACGGCTCAATATCTGATCGAAGAAATCGAAGAGCTGCGGCGGAAAACAAATCGTGCGGACATAAAGTTTAATGTACTGGCGCATTCGATGGGAGGAATAATTGCGCGGTATGCGGCGATGTACGGGAAGGCGGATCTGCCGAACGGAAAACCGCGTCCAGATTGGTCGGGCGAAAAATATTTCGGCAGGATGTATTTTTTTGGAACGCCGAATGAAGGCTCTGCTGAAGCACTTGATGCGTTGCTTCGAGGGAAGTCAAGTCTCGGAGGCTCGACAAAAGTTCCTTTTGTGAGGTACCTGTCGCCGGTTGATATAGCGACGATGCCCGCAGTTTTTCAATTGCTTCCTCATCAGCAAACTGCGCAGTTTTTGGATGAAGATCTGAATAAAATAGAGATCGATCTTTATGACGTAAAAAATTGGAGAAAGTACCGGTGGGCGATCTATGGCAGTGATGATTTTGAAAAGGAGTTCAGTTTAGCGGAGCAGGGAAGATTTGAACAGTATTTCAATCTCGTTCTCGACCGCGCCAGAAAATTTCACGAAGCACTGAATGCGAAGTCTTCGAAGCCTCCGTCTGTAAGTTTGCATGTTGTTGGAAGCGACTGTTCTCCGACGCTCAATGCCCTGGTGGTCTACGAGGATAAAAAGGAGAACAAATGGGTTACGCTCACCAGACCGGATTCTTTTAGAAATTCAAAAGGAGTGAAGTTCGGTTCCGATCAACTGAAGAACATCATGTTTGCGCCGGGTGACGGCAGTGTCACTAGACGTTCCTTACTGGCAGAAACACTTAAAGAAAACGGGAACAGAAAAAACGACCCTGCCGAATCGGCGCTTCCGCTGAATTCCGCCTTTTTTGTCTGCGAAAATCACGAGAAGATCACAAATAATCCGATAATCCAAAATAATGTGCTGACCTCTTTGATCAACGAAGCTGGAAGCGGCACTGAAGTTGGTAAACGTGCGGCCAGACCCTGAAGAAATCGCAACGTACTATTTTATAACGCCGTTATTTTCGATAGCCGAATAAATATCGGGTGAATACAGTCCAAGCCATTTGTCCGATCCCGGGGTGAGAAACAATTTGTCATAAACCCTGTCGTTAAAACTTTCTACTTCTGAATTCTCTGAATCAAGCAGCCATCGATATATCTTTGTGTGAAAAGCATATTCATTCTGTGCGGTATCGATCGCCACGTATTTTTTAAGATTTGAGATAAGTTTTCCGAAATCCTCGTCAGAAAGTTGTTCACTTGAATTTGTTTTTAATTTGATAAAGTTTTCGCTTTCAGCGTCGAATTTCGGCTTAATGAAAGAACCGGCCAGTTTTTCCCAATTATTAAATCGCGAGATTTGATCGAATTCCGTCCTTTCCAGAGAAATCGATTTGACAAGCGGCAGTTCAACTACGGATTTTGTTACAGCTCGCGGGGCCGCTTCAAGCGCGGTTGGCGTTGCAGAACTGGCAGTTGTCTTAACCGATGCTGCATTCTCCGGCAGACTCGACGGGGTCAAACCGATCTTTCTGCTGTCGGTGTTCCACTTTCTCAAAAGCCAATCCAGCTGATTTGACTGATAATCTTTAATATTCGGATCAAAACGGTTTTGTAAGCTGCTTACGCGAACAAGATACGTCATAAACTCATCGGGGCTGTAAAGGCCGGGAAGAGCGTCGATGATCCGTCCTTGAGGGTTAAGAATATAATGAATACTGTTTCCGGTTATCGTTCTGACGATCTGTCTGCCGTCTCCAAAATCTATCGTAACTCTTGGCGCGGGTCTTACCGATTTCCAGTGAAGAACATAATTTTCTTTGAGAAAAGCGGCGATCTTGCTGTTCGAATAGAGGATCGACCTGAAAAACCGGCTGTTTGCACAACTGTACTCTTCATTGAGATCTCCCAGCAGCCGCAGCGAGAGTATCGGTTTGTTTGTTTTTTTAGCACGAATTTTCGCCTGATCAAGATCGGTGAACCAATAGAGTCCTGATGCATACGCATCTTTCTGCATTGAAACGCCGTCGATCGCATTTGAGATCCTTCGCCATTCTTCCGATCTTTCTCCTGTTTGCTTATATCTCGTGATCTCTTCTTGGTACGAAGCGATCAACGCCTCAATACCTTCCTGTTCCATACTTCGCAGTATTCTGATTGCCGCTTCAGACTCCGCTTTATCAGCCGAGACTGCATCACGTACGACCTCTTTAGTGTCACTAACGGCGAAAACCGACCCGCTGACTAAAAACAGAACGCCCAGAAAAAGGAACAAGTTTTTCGTTTTCATAATTTTCTCCACTGTACCGAACGGGAAATTCAAAAGATTTTGCATACACGGTGCAGGTATAAGGTGTTTGGAAGTGCAAATCGGGTTGCTTTAGCGACCTGCAAGGATTTTGCCAAAAAGCGTTTAAGTTTCAATTAACTCTGCAATTCAGTTAGAATTAAAGTGATCAATTTGAATGAGGATGCCCGGCAGCGACATCAGAATTATCTTATTGCAGCAAGTATGACGGGCTCGCGGAGTTTGAAAACCAGAGGATCAGGAAAAAACATGTCAAAAAAAATTGCGATCGGCGCAGATCATGCCGGGTTTGATGAAAAGGAAAAAATAAAGAAGCAGCTTGAAGAATTGGGAATAGATTATGAAGACTTCGGTGCCTTTTCTACGGAATCCGTAGATTATCCCGATTTTGCCAAAAAGGTCGGAGAAGCGGTGGTAAGTGGTGAAGCTGAACAGGGGATTTTGGTTTGCGGTTCGGGGATCGGCATCTCGATCGCTGCAAATAAGATAAACGGAGTCCGGGCTGCCCTGGTTTGGAATGAAGAAACCGCAAGGCTTTCCCGCCAGCATAACAACGCAAATGTTCTCGTAGTCGGTTCAAGAACTACACCCGAAGGAGAGATCCCTAAAATTGTAACCGCCTGGTTCGACGCCGAATTTGAGGGCGGCAGACACGCTAAAAGGGTTGATAAGATAACCGCACTGGAAAATGACCTGGCGGATGCATCCAGGGGCGCGTGTTAGGTTTTCGGCCAAAGGTTATTTACTGGATCTAGCAGAAATATATGATATCAGTACTGTATCCCGTAATTCAGGGATTTATTGTTTTCGTAATAATGATCATCGTTGTGCTTATGGTGCTTCGGCTGATCTTTAATTACACCGATCCGAATCCATTCGGCGTTATCGGCAGATTTTCTTACAGAATAAAAAAGTTAACCGACCGTATGGTTTATCCGGTTGCGAATTTTCTTGCGCGAATGAAGGTCGATACGCGAATCGCGCCGCTGATCACGATACTGATCTTTTGTGTTGTTGGATATTTTATCCTTCAGCTTTTTTTCAATTTGTTTTTCACAGTTGACGGCGTCGCTGAGAGTATCAAAGCGGCGAGCATTACACGTCTTGTCGGATATCTTCTTTACGGCTTTCTCGGGATCTACTCGTTGTTGATCGTTGTGCGGATAGTTTTATCGTGGGTTACGTCTAACGGAAATGCAGTGCTTCGTTTCCTGATGAAATTAACTGATCCGGTCCTTGAACCATTTCGCCGGCTGATTCCACCGCTCGGTATGTTTGACATCTCGCCCATCATTGTTCTGTTTTTACTCCATTTTCTGCAGATCGCAGTTGCGGGTGTTTTGCTCGCGAAATGATAGATCTTCTGGAAAAAGAAGGTTCGCTGATCTTTGCAGTAAAGGTTATTCCGCGTTCGTCTAAAGCAGGGTTCGCCGGTGACTACGGCGGTGTTTTGAAGATAAAGGTTTCCGCTCCGCCGGTAGACGGGGCAGCAAATGCCGAACTCGTAAAAATGATCTCAAAAATTTTCAGCGTTTCAAGATCAAATGTAGAGATCATCAGCGGCGAATCATCGGTACTAAAACGCATAAGAATTTCCGGAATTACCAGATCGGAGTTCTTCAAGGCGTTGAGCGGGGAGTGAGCGGAAATGAGAAGGCGATCAGGCGGGTTTAATCGAATCTGCCGAAGTTGCGAAAATAAAAAACGGCGTGATATATTGCCGTTTCGTTAAAGCGATAACAATAACTTATAAAAGGAAATACTATTAATGTCAGGACATTCCAAGTGGTCTAGTATCAAACATAAGAAAGGCGCGGCGGACGCGAAAAGGGGAAAGATCTTCACGCGGCTTGCAAAGGAAATTGTCGTTGCGGCGCGCGACGGCGGCGGCGATGCCGATATGAACCCCAGGCTTCGCAAAGCGGTTTCAGATGCTAAGGCTGCAAATATGCCTAACGACAATATCGATCGGGCGATCAAGCGCGGTACCGGGGAGATCGAAGGCGTCTCGTACGAAGAGATCACATATGAAGCGTACGGTCCCGGAGGTGTTGCCATCCTGATCGAAACGATGACCGATAACCGAAACCGTACTGTGGCGGAAATGCGTCACCTCCTTTCCAAAAACAACGGAAATCTGGGCGAGGCTGGTTCGGTGGCATGGATGTTTGACCGAAAAGGATATTTTGTGATCGATAAAGATCAGAAGTCCGAAGAGGAGTTGTTTGAGATCGCGATCGAAGCAGGTGCGGAAGACCTTAAGGATGATGATAATAACTTTGAGATCTTTACTCAGCAGGAAACTTTTGATGCGGTTAAAGACGCGCTTGAAAATGCTTCCGTTGAGTCACAGGTCGCCGAAATCTCGATGATCCCGCAGAATTTCATCAAGCTCGACGGGAATGAAGCCGAGCAAATGCTCAAGCTTTATGACGCGATCGACGATCATGATGATGTGCAAAATGTATATGCAAACTTCGATATTGACGACGATCAACTGGCGGGGTAAATTAAGCGCGTGAAGATCTTAGGAATCGATCCGGGAAGCAGAACACTTGGCTGGGGAATCGTTGAAGGCAGCGGGCTCAAATACCATGGTGTTGCATACGGGACGATAAAAACCGATCCGCAACTGGATTTCGCCGATCGTTTGTTAAAAATCCATGAAGATCTGGCAGAAGTGGTTGAACGATTCAAGCCGAACATACTTTCGGTCGAAGAAGCTTTTTACGCACGTAACGTCAAGGTGGCGTTAAAACTCGGGCAAGTCCGTGGAGTTGTGCTTCTCGTAGGAAAACAATCCGGGATCGAGATCGCAGAATACAGTCCGCGCCTGATAAAAAGAACCGTCGTCGGGTATGGAGCGGCTGAAAAACATCAGGTTCAGGAAATGGTCCGGATACTGTTAAAACTCAAAAAATTGCCCGAACCTCACGATGCCGCGGATGCTTTGGCGATCGCTATCTGTCATTTTCACCACTGCGGCAAGATCAAAAAAATAAACGAGTTATCTAAAACGATCTGATCCTTTGCTGCCGTCTACAGAAAACCAAACTCTCAGGCTTGTTTAGAAAAGTTTTCGTCTCGAAGATGCGCTGTACGGCTGACGAAAGGACTTTTCTATCCCACAAACGGGTCAACGTTTATCGAGAGATACCGCGATCTTTGCTGCGATTCTGGCGTTATTTTCAAAAAGTGCGATATTTGCGGCAAGTGTTTTGCCTCCGCTCAGCCGTGACATCTCTGAAAGCAGAAACGGCGTAAGTTCCTTGCCGAGGATGTTATTTTGTCGGGCTTTTTTTAATGAAGTTTGCAGAATTGTGTCCAGATCCTCCGAATTTACCTCAAAATCTACGGGAACAGGAACCGTGACAAGAACCGCGTTTTTCAGGCCAAGCTCATTGCGGCATCTGATTATAGAAGTGATCTCGGAGACCGAATCCGCCCGCTGATCAACATAAAGACCGCTTGATCGCGAATAGAACGCGGGAAGTTCGTCGCATTTGTAACCCAGGATCGTTACGCCGTTCGTTTCCAGCCATTCGCGTGTTGCAGAAAGATCGAGGATGATTTTTGCGCCTGAGCAAACTATGGTGATCGGAGTCTTTGCAAGCATAGGCAGATCCGCGGAAACATCGTTTGCACCGCCGCGGTGAACTCCGCCGATACCGCCGGTCGCAAACACTTTGATCCCTGCGCGATCGGCGATAAATGAGGTCGTAGCGACGGTTGTTGCACAGGTTAGCTTCTTTGCCAAAGCTATCGGAAGATCACGGGTCGATATTTTTCTGATGTCGGGACGCGTGGCCAGCATTTCGATCTCGGACTCAGAAAGTCCCGCACAAAGCTCGCCATCGATGACCGCAATTGTCGCGGGTATTGCGTGATTTTGCCGGATTATTCTTTCAGCGTTTTTGGCGGCATCCAGATTCTGTGGGTAAGGGAGCCCGTGAGAGATTATTGTTGATTCAAGGGCGACGACAGGCGATCCGTTTTCAAAAGCCCTTCTCACCTCGTCGCCGAACCGGATATTCATATATTAATTAGAGAGATACACTGGAATGTTACTTGATCATTGTTCCGATCCTGCTCAGTCTCGGATTCGTGATGCAGCCCAAAATGCTTCCATTGCTCGCACCGCGGTCGCATGACCAGTAAACAAACATCGCACGTCCGACGATCAGATTGCGCGGAACAAAGCCCCATACGCGGCTGTCTTCGCTATTGTCCCGGCTGTCACCCATAACGAAATAGCTGTCTTCGGGCACTTTTGTTATCTTTCCGCCGACGCCGTAGTTAAAATCCTCTGTCGGAAGATCCTTACCATCCAAGACCGAAGCCATTGTGTCATCACGATAATAAACGTTATAACTTTCGTCTGCTTTCTTTGGTTCAAACTCTCGTTCGGTCAGCGCCGATTTTTCATCATTTGCTGTTCCGACAACCCTGTGTTCAGGAAGCAATTTCCCGTTAATAAAAACCTGATTGTTCTTAAACTCAACGGTTTCACCCGGCAGACCGATAACTCTTTTTACATAGTTTATCTGGTATGGAATAATTCCGCGCGCCTTATCCCTAGTCGGGTCTAGCGTGTTTCCTGGATACTTGAAAACAATTATGTCACCACGCTTAATGTCCCTCTGCGGAAGGAACGGCAACGGGTCTCCGCCTGCGTTGAAAATAAATTTGTTAACAAGGAGATAATCGCCGACAAGGATCGTGTTCTGCATTGAACCTGTCGGAACAGTCACCGCCTGGATAACGAATGTCATTCCAAAGATTGCCATGATCAGTGTCACGACAAATGATTCCAGATATTCGAAAATAATATTTTTTGGCGGGGCGACCACCTTGGATTTTATCTCCGGTTCAACTTCCTTTTCAGATTTGCTCATAAAAATAATACGTCAGATAACTTCGCGAAGTTTTTTAACCTCGCCCTCAATTTGGTCGAGTGCAATAGATGCCGCTTCCATTTCAGCGCCTTTAATAGTATTTCCCGATCCTGTTGCCGTGCCATTATCCCAGCATGCCTTAACGGTGAATTTACGATTATGAGGGGGGCCTGATGTTTTTACAACCTCATACTTAGGAGCTTCGCGTTTTTGTCCCTGCAGCGTTTCCTGAAGAAGCGTTTTGTAGTCCAGGGAACTTTTCGGCGTTACTTTTTCAAATTCGCTCGAAAGCAACTCAATTATAAACCGGCGTGCAGAATGATACCCAGTATCAAAAAAGATCGCACCGATTACCGCTTCGAGAGTGTCTGCGAGGATCGCCTGTTTTTCCCGTCCGCCGGTTTTTTCTTCACCGCGCCCGATTCGCATGTATCCGCCAAGATCCATGATCCGCGCGAATTTGGCTAAAGTTTCAGAACTCACCAGATGGTGTTTCATCAGTGTGAGATCACCTTCTCTCAAGTCTGGATTTTTCTTGTACAACTCTTCTGCAACTGCCAACCCAAGCACGGAATCACCGACAAATTCCAGGCGTTCATTTTGAAGATGCCGGCTTTCATCGGCATCGCCGTTTTTCAGTTTTTCATTTGCCCACGATCTGTGCGTCAGCGCCCGTTCGAGTAGCTTTGGGTCCTCAAATTCATAATTCAGGACCATCTCGAGTTTTGAATGTGCATTGGGCATCGATGCTAATTCTAGCAAAAAACTGCATAAAATAAAGAAAGCCGAACGCCATATGTTGAGCGTCCGGCTTACTGATTCCAAAGAAATCACTAAAAACGATTTTAACGATTGCCTGTTTTGGTGGAAACAGTCCGTGTTCTGGCACTCCCTGCATTGCCTTCCGTTGCATTTTCATCGGTGGTTGTAACAGGCGTTTCAACAACCGGGGTTACCTCGGCAGCAGGATCGGGCATCGGTTTCGCCATGATGCCCGAGATATACATATTGATCTTATCATCTGTCTTTAATTCAGGTTTTTGATATCTGAAGTCATAAAGTTTCTTGATAAGATCGAGCATCGTGTCCTTGTAGGCCTGGGTCACTTTGGTGTTCGCTCGGGCAATTTGCAACGCTCTTGCATATGCATCGATCGCGCGGTCTGCATAAGCTTTTTCGAGAGCAACCGATTTGTCGATCGCTTCAAAATTGGCTTCGTCTGCCTGATCCAGTTTCATGCGTTCGCCGTTCAGTTCGGTAGCCTTGGCAAAGTACCAGTCACCGATCGTCCCGTAAATTCTCGGTTCTTTTTTGCGGTCGGACTCAAAGCGGGTGGCAGCGTAAAGATAGTTTAGTGCCTCTTTTTTCTTGGCCGGATCGGTTTTGCCCTGGCTATGATACATGATCATTCCGATTGTGTAATTCATCCAGGCTGTTGCATTATCCTTAGTATTATAGGTGTAAGCATATGCCCCATAATCTTTTGATTTTACTCCGCTGTTCATTTTCGCGACGGCCATGTTCGCATACTTAATCGTCGCGTCGTTGTATTTGCTTATTGGCGGAGTTTTTGAGATCTCATCGAGTCCGATCGAGCCAAGCACGAGCATCACGTCAAGCATATCCGGCTCCTTTGCAAGAATCTCAGCACCGGAGACATACGTATCATCCCAGTTTTTAGCGGTTACATCTTTGTTGAACCGTGCATATCGGGCTTGCTTTTCAGCTTCAAGCTTTCTCTTTGCCTCAGCTGCGAGATCGTCTTCGATGCTCTTTTCGATCGTCGGAATTGCCCCTTTCAGGTAATCAACGATTTCCTTATCGGCCTCGTTCGCCCCATATTTTTCTATATATTCTTTTCCGGCCTTTACGGCGATTCTTCGCTGTTCAATTGTTCCTGCATAATTTGCAGTATATTTCTCGTAGAGCGCAGCTTTTTCTTCCGCCGGATCATCTTGTCCGAATGCGGCAGTTGTCATCGCCGCGGTAAGGACCACAGCAAAAATTCCAAGTAACAAAACTCTGAAAAAGGTTTTCATCAATATTTTCCTCCAAGCATCGTGAATCTAGCGTTTTTCTTTAGAATTGCAGAAATTTTCTTGGGGGGAACGTTCCTGCCGTTTACAGCGTTTCAGATGAGTGTGAATTAGAATTAGTTGCAACTTTTTGAATCCGCGAGCCGTTGTAAACTACTAATCCGCAATTGTGCGCTCCCCTCAAAATACAAACACCAATATTCACGCAAGAATTAGGACTCTGTCAAGCTTTAAAATAAATTGCCCGTGCACTCGGGACAACAGGCACGGGCTTATCAGCTGAAACCTAAGCATTTAAGCGGATCTTAGTTTACGACGATCCGTGGACGAGTGATCTCCTGTTTAGCCCCGATTACGACCACGGGTTTTGACGGTCCTTTCTTCATTTCCGGCTCTTTTTTGTGACCGACTTCAATTACGATCGACTCAGACACCTGGTTACTGGCCTTTGAAGTTTCCTTTGGTGCGGACTTCGAAACTGAGGCCGTTTTTGCGACGCGATCCTCGCCGGCTTTGGGGACTATAATTACCGTGTTTTCCGGCTTTATCGAAGCTGCAACAGTCTGAGGTTTTGAGCCAACGACGATCGTCTTTCTCGCCAATGTACCCTTGTATTTCTCATTAAAACGAGTTCCGAGAGCCCGGTAGATCTTACCCGCCACTGATGCGGCGTGTGATCCTCTCGCGTATTTACCCTCTGTAATAACGACCACGGCAAATCGCGGATCGACGATCGGTGCTACTGAAGTAAACAAGCCAACCCAGGTTCCGTCGGCGATACAGGATCCGGTTTTACCGGCAATTTTCAAATTTGAACCGTCAATTCCTTTTGCAGTTCCATACCTAACAGCACCGATCATACCCGGGATAACGCGTTCAAACACGGTTGGTTTCAAATCCAGATTTCTCTTGTAATACCCGCGGAAACTTGCCTTTGAATAATCATTCCTGGGTATTTGAGGAACTACGAGATCTCCTCCATTCGTAATTGCGGAAACCATAACAGCCAGCTGAAGTGCGGTTACTTCAAAATCATCCGCGTGAGAGTAAATCCTCAAATTCTCGTTTCCATACGGAAGTTTTCCCGCATATTCGCCTGACGAGTTTATCCCTGTTCGTTCACCCAGACCTAATCGACGCGAGTAAGCGATCATCGTTCCTGAGCCGAGATCCGATCCGATCTTTTGGAAATAGCTGTTATTTGAATACGCCAGAGAATCGTCAAGACCAAGTCTGAACGACTCCTTAGCCAGATCGCCGTTCCCGCGGATCAGTTTCTCATTATAGCCGGCGATGCCGGAGACGAGTTTGATTGTTGAACATGGCTTGAACCCACGGCGGATTCCCCAGTTTTGATTTACAATAGTATAGATCCTGCCTGACTGGGGACTCATTACAACGACAGTTCCGGCACGATTGCCGAGCGCTTCTATCGCGGCCTGACGGATCTTAAGATCTTCTCCGCGAATATCGTCAGATCTGATATTTTCGATCGTTTCCGTGCGCAGCGATTTGTCGTCATTTTGCGGGAAGGATTTGTAAACAAATGGGAAGGTTATGAGTAAGAACAGCGTGAAAGATTTTAAAAGAATATCTTTTAGGATAAATTGCATCAAGAAAATACCTCTTATGGAGTCTTGCGTTAATTTGTGTTTGGGAAGAGAGTTTTTTGTTTTAGGAAGGAATTTGCAAACCTTAAGCGTTTGCGTTCGAGCCTCGTAAAACTATAACATCCGGGTCACGGCCACTGCAAGAGTTTTATTTTCGGGCGCCTTCGTTTGAATATATGAAGTTTTTTCGCACATTTCGTATTAGACTTTTGTTCATACTAGCTCTCATGCTGATAGCAACGCTGAGTGTCCAGTATTACCTGAACATTAAATCGCAGACTGAAAACGATAATCTTCGGGAAAAGCAGGAACAGGCGTTTCTCGCCGGAATCGCATTGGGGGTTAACAGTCTTACATCTAATGATCGATTACGTGATTTTGTCAAAAGAGAAGGGCAATCCTTTTTTGATAAACGCACGACCGACCGAATCCAGGATATCCTTGTTATAAACCCTGAGTGGCAGGTGAACGATAGCCTGAGCGACAGATATCTTCCGTCGAAAGGTGAAGATGGTGAAACTGTCTATTTCAATCTGAAAGAACTCAGCGATCTCCCGCCTCTTATGGAAGGACGCAGCCGTTTGGGATCTGACATCGATAATTTTCCGGACGCTTCGACCAGTCCGAATCCGAATGCCGAAGGCGAAACCCATGCGATTCCGATCGAGACAAACCAAGGGCGTTACTATATCGTGGTCGTTTTGAAAAACGACCGCCGCGAATCGGCGAAGCGGGCTACTTTACCGCTTGTCTATATGCTGGCGACGCTTTTGTCATCGACACTGATCACATTTCTGCTCGTCTGGAGATTTACACGGCCGATCGCAAATTTATCAAAAGCTGCGAAGCGGGTAGCCGAAGGGGATCTTGATTTTGAATTGGACGATGCTTCGAAGTCGGATGAAATGGGACAACTTGCGACGCAATTTAACGAAATGACAGCCGAACTTCGAAAGACTCACGAACTCCAGGCTCAACTTCAGGAAGCTGAGAAATCTGCAGTTGTCGGAAGATTGGCATCGGCGATCGCGCATGAGATCCGAAATCCATTGAATTATATAAATCTAACGCTTGATCATCTGAGAAATAAATTCAGACCTGATGAGCCTGAAAAGCAGGACACGTTTGAAAAGCTGACATCCCAACTAAAGGCTGAGGTCGAACGAATAAATCAGCAGATCTCGGATTTCCTCCGATATTCGCGGCCAATAAGGCTGAACATTGAACCGGTTTCTTTACGGAAGATCATTGACGATTCAATGAGACTGATCGAGCCGACCGCATCTGAGCAAAATATTCGGATCAGCGTTATAGAACGGGAAGACGTTCCGCAAGTCCTGGGTGACAGTGAGGTATTGCGGTCGGTTTTTAATAATCTTTTTATCAACGCCGCGCAGGCGATGGAAACAAAAGGCGGGAAACTGAATGTTCTCCTTTCGTCGACAGATGGTTTTGTTGAAGCAGAGGTGAAAGATTCCGGCTATGGAATTCAGTCCGAAAACATTGAGAAAATATTCGAACCGTATTTTTCGACGAAAGAAACCGGAACAGGGTTGGGATTGGCAATAGTAAAGAAAATAATTGATGATCATCACGGAGAGATCTCGGTAGAGTCAAATGTGAACGAAGGCACTTGTTTTAAGGTAAGAATACCCAGGGCGGAATAGAATATGTCAAGAAAATCGATTTTGGTTGTAGATGATGAAAAGGGGCAGCGGGAGATCCTGGAGATGATCCTCTCGGGCGAAGGTTACGATGTAACTACTGCATCTTCAGGCGAGGCCGCGATGAAATTCGTTGCCGATCGCCACTTTGATCTTGTTCTTACCGATCTGAAGATGACCGGAATGAGCGGGCTGGATCTTTTAAAAGAGCTGACGGATTTTGATAAATCGATCATCGTGCTTCTGTTGACGGCGCACGGGTCAGTAGACTCCGCTGTCGATGCGCTGAGGCTTGGAGCTTTCGATTACCTTCAAAAGCCATACGACAGTGAGAAACTTCTTGAGACAATTTCGAGAGCACTCAAAAAGCTTTCAAAACTCGATGTCGAAATAATATCAACTTCGCCTGAGATGGATAAGGTCAAGAAACTGATCCTGAAAATTGCGAAGTCGAATTCTACCGTCTTAGTGAGGGGAGAAAGCGGCACGGGAAAAGAACTAATTGCCCGTTCGATCCATATCAATTCACCGCGTGCTGATCAGATCTTTCAGGCGGTCAATTGCGCGGCGATAAATGAGAACCTGCTGGAATCCGAGCTTTTCGGGCACCAAAAGGGAAGTTTTACAGGAGCGGTTTCAGATAAGAAAGGTTTATTCGAAGTGGCTGACGGAGGTACGCTCTTTTTAGATGAGATCGGTGAACTCGATATCTCGCTGCAGGCAAAAATTTTGCGCGCGCTCCAGGAAAAACAGATCAGGCGTGTCGGCGGTACAAAGGAGATCGAGGTTGACGTAAGAGTAGTTGCCGCGACCAACCGCGATCTGCTCCAAATGACGAAAGACGGACGCTTTCGTGAAGATCTTTATTATCGTCTTAATGTACTTTCGATCGAGATCCCGCCGCTCCGAGAGAGGGAATCCGATATACCGCTTCTGATGGATTACTTCATTAAAAAGCGCACCCGCGATACAAAACGCGAGATCAAGATCGAAAATGATGCAAAAAAAGTAATCGAGAATTACAGTTATCCGGGAAATGTCCGCCAGCTTGAGTCGGCGATCGAAAGAGCTATTCTGCTTTGCGAGAACGATACGATCTCGACCGACGACTTGCCGCCGGAAATGCTGCAAAAAGAAGAGATAGCAGGTTCCGGATCATTTGTTCTGCCGACCGGCGGGATCGATTTTGAAGACGTTGAAAGGACTTTGATCGAGCAGGCGATGGAGCGTACCGATTTCAATATCACAAAAGCAGCTAAATTGCTGGGGTTAACATTTCGGACTCTCCAATATAGACTTGAGAAGTTCGGGATAAAGAAGGATTCGGATGACGGCGACGAAACCGAAGACGAATGATCTATATTATCCCGTTTGTGTTTCGGCAGCGGACTTAGACTACAGGAGATAATGCAATGGATTGGTTTTCCACGCTAACATTGGCGCTTGGTTCGGCATGGACATCGGGCATAAATCTTTACGCAACGGTAAGCGTTCTCGGGCTGCTGCAAAAATTTAGTGCTGTAAAACTCCCGGGTGGTTTGGATGTGCTGGACAACTGGTGGATCATCGGAATTGCGGGCGGCTTATATTTAGTCGAGTTTGTTGCGGATAAGGTTCCATATGTAGACAGCGTCTGGGATGTCGTTCATACGTTTATCCGTGTTCCGGCCGGGGCGGTCGTCGCATACGCCGCGACTGCAAATATGGATGCCAGTGTCGGCGTAATCGCAGCGCTCTTGGGCGGCGGACTGGCACTTTCTTCGCACGGAACCAAAGCCGCGCTGAGAGCCGGAGCAAATCTTTCCCCGGAACCGGTTTCAAATTGGACACTGTCTGTAATTGAAGACATTATTGCGTTTGCCGGAGCAGTATTGGCAGTTTTTGCTCCTGTTGTTATCGCGATCATCCTGGTTTTGTTCGGCTTATTTTTTCTCTGGTTCGCACCAAAGGTCTTTCGCTCGATCAGGAAGATCTTTTCCGCCGTCAAAGCATTTTTCCGCGGAGCATCTTTTAAGGAAGTGGCCCAGAAGGCGCCGTAGCTGTCCGAATTCTGCAATTGATCGGTTCCTTTCCGTTCCGTTTTTATCGCTTGGAGTATAAGCGCGGAGGAAATCATGAATAAAAAGCCTTTTTTTGGTCTTAGCATCATTGCTTCACTTATATTGCTGTTAACCGGATGTATGGGAGCGGGAGAGCAGCTGGTTTCACAAACGGAGCGAAATGAGGCTCCGATGACCGAGCCCGCCGTTCAATCTCAGCCGGCCGATGACCGTGGAACAACATCGGGCGAAAGTCCGGGCCGGGTGACTGCAAACGAAAAACAATCCCCGCAGTCTGCCGACCAGATCTCGATAGATAAAAAAACTGACGCAGAAACCGAGCCTTCAAAGCCCTTAGAGCGAAAGATCATCCGAAACGCAGATCTTCAGCTCGAATCTTCGTCTCCCGATGAGGTCCACCAGAAGATAACTGCGATCGCCGAAAATAAAAAGGGTTTTGTTGTTCAGTCTCGAAAAAGTAATAGCGAGGCAAGAAACCGCGGCGGGGAAACGGTGATGATGACGATCAGGGTTCCCGCGGAAGAGTTTAATCAGACGATAACAGAGATCCGTAAAACGGCAAATCGAGTCGTCGATGAGTCCGTTTCCGGGAATGACGTTACCGAAGAGTTTATTGACATAGAAGCCCGATTGAAGGCGAAGAAGGCGCTCGAAGAAAGATTTCTCGCGATAATGGAACAGTCCAGATCTGTTCAGGACGCACTTAATGTCCAGCGGGAACTCGCAAATGTTCGGTCGGAGATCGAGCGGATCGAAGGACGGAAAAAGTTCCTCGAAAACCAGGCGAGTCTTTCAACGATCAAGATCAATATCCGGACACCGGTTGCCCTATCCGGAAGTTCAAGCGGATTCATTTATGAATTTAAGCAAGCGGTCAGCGACGGATTTAACGCGGCGCTCAGCTTTATTCTGATTCTTATACGTGTCCTGATTGCTTTGATACCTTTTCTGATCCTGATCGTGTTGCCGCTTTTATTGGTGCTTAGATATATTTGGCGGCAGTATAAAAAAAGGCGTCAGGCGAAAAAATTCGCCGATGAAATAAACGCCGAAGTTGAAAAAGAAGTGATCGATATAACGAAAGACGAGAACTAGTGGAACGAGTATTTCAAATAATTGCGGTGGTTCTGGCCGGGATCGCCGCATTTTTCTTATACAGCGGGCATAAAGATGCCGGGTTTGTCACGGTTGTGTTCGGCTGTGTTTCATTCTTTCTCAGCGTACGTGTTCAGTCAAAGAAGCGGGTCGAAGAGGAAAACGCTAGGTTAATTGAGGAAAAATACGGCGGAGAGAGTGGGGTCGGCAGATATTTGGATGAGCCTGTTACCGAGGATCACACAATCGAAAGCAGTGCACGTGAACTTTTCAAAAAAGATTCAGATGGCAAATAGACAGGCGCGTTGGCAAAGGTTTGCCGGCTGATCTCATCGTAGCAAACAGTTCCGACCGGCTTTTTAAAGCCTTCATTTGTTTTTGGTATAATTAATCAAATTTCGCAGCTTGTTTTCAAAAGTGGTCTTTATGAGAAACCTTAATAGAAATTTTGTAATCGCAGCTGTCCTTGCGCTCTCATTTTCAACGCTGGCGTTAGGTCAGATGACCCGGAAGCCTTCGCCGACCCGCGAACCGGACGGCGCAATGGAGAAATCACCGGATTCCAGCTTCCGTTCATTTTCGCGAATCAGCTCACGAGGCGATTTTGATCTAATGGCACGCGTTTATCATCAGGACACGCCGTATGCATTGCCGCACATGATGTTTGCGATCGACCGCAAGGAAAACAACAAGATCTATTACATCAATTCTCAGAAATATAGGTTCCACAAAGACTTTCTTCGCGGCAACCACCTTGTATTAAAGGGACAGGATGTATTTGAGGATGTTTATATAAATCCGAACAGACGTTTTATCGTGGGCACGATCGCCTGGCAAAAAACCGTGGACAAGTTCACGTTTGAATTTTGGGAAGGGGATTTGATCCCTGCCGCGCAGATCAAAGACACTTATGACGTTATAAACCGAACATTCTACGAAAAAGTTGCATTTAAGCCGAATTCTACACGGCACGATGAGCTAACGGCGAAAATGAAGATCGACCGGGTTACTTCGGCGGATATTTCGAACAACCAGGAGTATCTGGCCCTCAACACTGCAAAAGGCGTAGGACGGGTACATATTATTGATGACATAAATGATGAAACCGTTGAGATCGGCTATAACGAGATCATCGTGCTTAACGAAGTTCCTCTCAATCTTCCGCCGGTAGCCGGAATTATTATTTCAAAACCTTCTACACCGTTGTCGCATGTAAATCTTCTTGCGAAAGGCTGGGGTGTTCCAAACGCCTATATCAAAGATGCGGATAAGCTTCTGAGGGAATACGATGGCCGCTGGATCGAATTTGAGGCCACTCTTACGGAGCCGTTGATAAAACCCGCTGGCAGAGATGAACTCGATTGGTATGAAAAACGCCGCGAATCTCTTGATCAGATAGTAAAAGCACCGCCTTCAAATCTTGCTGAAGTAAAACTTGCAACGCTTTGGCAGATGCGGAAGGCGGACAGTATTAAATACGGAGCAAAGGCCGCAAATTTGGGTGAGGTGACAAATGCCAGAATCCCGAGAGTTATCGTTCCAAACGGATTTGCGATCCCATTTTATTATTACCATGAGTTTCTAAAACAAAACGGTTTTGACAAGAAGATAGCCGATTTCTCATTTGACAATGATTTTGTCCACAATCCTAAGATCCGGAAGGAAAAACTGGCGGAATTCAGAGAGGCGATGCAGAACGGAGAGTTTGATCCAAAGCTTCGGAAAGAAATCCTCTCGAAATGGCGAACATATCTTGGCGGCAAAGGTGCTTTTATCCGCAGTTCATCAAATGCGGAAGATATGCCGAGTTTCAGCGGTGCCGGGCTTTACGATACGGTACCGAATGTAAAAGATGCCGACGGGATCATTGAGGCGGTAAAAACGGTCTGGGCTTCGCTGTGGAATTTTGAAGCTTATGAAGCCCGCGAGCGCAATTTCATCGAACATTCCGGAACGTATATGGGCGTGCTGATCCAAACCGGAGTAGATATGGACAGCAGCGGAGTTTTGATCACGAAGGACCCGTTTGACTCCGATAACAAGGGAGCGGTTTATATCAGCGCAAAGCGCGGATTGGGTATAAAGGTTGTTGACGGAAAAAAGATCGCAGAACAGATCCTGTTTTCTAAGACATCAAATGCAGTACAGGTATTGACCCGTTCGGCCGAAGACTCGCTGCTTACTTTTGATGAAAACGGCGGTGTGAAAGAGATCCCGATATCGGGGAACCGAAACGTTTTAACCGATGCTGTCGCCAGGCGTCTGGTCGATGCCGGGAACAAAATAAAGAAAATTTTTGGGGATAAACAGGATCAGGATATCGAATGGGGGTATAAGCGTGGTCAGGTATATATCCTGCAATCGCGTCCGTTTATCGAAAATTAATCAGAAACTATGAAAAATCTTTTTATAATTATTGGGGCCGCGGTCTTACTCAGCGCATGCGGAGGTTCGCAAACCGCGACAAAACGTCCGGTTGCAAATTCCAATTCAGCGGGTGAGCGTCAAAGCGAAACAGTAGCGGTCCATTCTGTCGATAAAGAGCGCGAATCCGGCAATTTGCCGAAAGCGGAAACGGTTGAAAAATCAGAAGAAAAATCCGGATGGACTCGAAGCGGAAATCCTATCGACACAACCGAATTTGATTCCGCGATCCAAACTGCAGAAAAGGCGGTAAAAGCTAACGCAAAGGACGAAACGGCAAATAAAAACTTGGCGGAGGCATTTTATAAGCGCGGATTTGCGCTAACCGAGGCCCGCCAGTATGCGGCAGCGATCGGGGATTACCGTGCGGCGCTCAAGTACGAGCCCGAACATGAAGAGTCAAAAAAGTGGATCGCAGTGATCGCTGGAATTTATAAAAGTATGAACCGCGATATACCGAAGGAGGGCGAGGAACCAAAACCGCTCGAATTCAAAAAGGAGAAAAGTTGACGGACTGACCGGGCTTTGACAAACGCGAACTAGACACAAAAGTCCGCAGGCAATAAACTACAATCATATTGAAAGAGGCGGAGAAGGTTTTTCTTTTCCGTCTTTATAATGTAAGACGGAGAATAAATTTTAAGAACAGTTTTATGGGTAAAAGCGCAAATGACCTGAGAAGGGGAAATACGATAATATTGGACGGCGCACCGTGCAAGGTGATGGAATTTGACAGGAATCAACCCGGTAAAGGCGGCGCGATCGTTCAGACGAGGCTCAGAAATCTCGTTACGGGTAATTCATTCGAACACAGATTTCGCTCAAATGAGAACGTCGAACGTGCCGTTCTCGATCAGCATGAAATGGAGTATTTGTATTCTGACGGAGAAATGCATCATTTTATGAATACCGAAACATTTGAACAGATCTCGATGAGCGAAGATGATCTTGGCGATGCGGCGAAATGGCTGATGGCGGGACTCAAAATTCAGGTTGAGTTTTACGAAACGCTTCCGATCGGTGTCGAACTGCCGACAACTCTCGAACTCGATATCGTTGAAACCGAGCCGGTTCTTAAAGGTGCGACGGCGTCCAATTCAAACAAACCCGCGAAACTCGAAAACGGTGTAACGCTGTATGTTCCGCCGTTTATGAAAGAAGGTGAGAGAATTCGCGTTAATCCGACGGAAGAAAAATATCTTGAAAGAGTTAAGTAAAGATTCCGGGTGATTTTGGCAAAAAAGTCTAGAAAGCGTTTTGACTTTCTAGACTTTTGTACTTTAAAAGGCAAATGTTCCTTCTATACAGTTTCCTTTACACGATCGCGTTCGTATTGATGTCGCCGCTTTTGATAATACGGCGAAAAAAATATGCGTCCGGATTCTTTGAGAGACTAGGGTTTGTCGATGAGACACCTGAAACAGCCGGTCCGGTTATTTGGATCCATTGTGTATCGGTAGGAGAAACAAACGCCGCGCGTCCGCTGATCGAGACGATACGTGAAGAATATCCGCAGTTTCAAATTGCGGTTTCGACTACAACTGCGACCGGTCAGAAACTGGCAGAAGAACTATTTGCCGGGCTTGGAATCTCAGTTTTCTATTTTCCCTACGACTGGCGTTTTTCCGTTCGCCGGGCGATCCGAAGAATCAGACCGAAGATGATTCTCGTTTTTGAAACCGAGATCTGGCTCAACTTTTTTCGTGAGGCCCACAAAAATAATGTGAAGCTGGTGATCGTAAACGGCCGGCTTTCGGAAAAGAGTGCGAAGCGTTATTCGTATATCAGGACAACACTGAAACGCGTTCTTCGTTATGTTGATCTGGCGCTGATGCAGGACCCGAAAGACGCAAAACGTTTGATCCAAATGGGTATCAGAAGCAGTAAAGTAAAAATAACGGGAAACATGAAGTTTGATCAGCAGTCTGCAGAAGAAAATTCAAAGCTGACAACTGCGCTCCGCAAGCGGTTTGATATCAGCGAAAAAGCACCGCTGATCGTCGCGGCAAGCACCCATGAGCCGGAAGAAGAGATCGTTTTGCACGCCGTTAAAGAGATATGGAAAAACCCTGGGAATGCATTTCCCCGGCTTCTTATTGCGCCGCGACATCCTGAGAGATTCAAAGACGTTGAGAAGATCATCCGCAGCACGGGATTTGACTGGGCAAAGCGTTCTGAACCTGAATCAAATCGGGATAAGGCTGCTGAGGTTATACTGCTGGATTCGATCGGCGAACTTCGTGATGTTTATCCATTGGCGGAGATCGTTTTTGTCGGCGGGAGTCTGATACCACATGGTGGTCAGAGTGTTCTCGAACCGGCTTTTGCAGGCGCGGCGATCGTTACAGGCGCAAATACCGAAAACTTTTCCGCGATCGTAAAAGGTTTTGTCGAGAACGACGCGCTTATTCAGCTTCCGGCGGTTGACGAGAAAACGGCTGTAGCGGAACTTGCGAAAACCTTCCGCAAACTGCTTAACGATGTGGATCTTCGTAACGATCTTAAGAAAAATGCAGTTGCCTCGGCCGTCGGTAATCGCGGTGCAACCCGAAAGACGTTGGAATATCTTGAACCTTTTCTAAAGGGTCGCCCGGTTCGTGAATCGGAAACAAACGCCTGATGCTTGTATTCTATTTTTTTGCAGTATTTCAAATATTTTTGGGCTACAAATCGCTTCGCGGCGGAATCGATTTTCTCAGTTATTTCAAGCGCGAACTGCGGCGCGAAAAGGCGAAGTTCGGACCGTTTGCATCGGTCATCATTCCGTGCAGGGGAATCGATAAAGGTCTTAAGGAGAATCTGAGACCACTTTTTAATCAAGAGTATGATCGTTATGAGATCATCTTTGTTGTTGACAACAAGCGAGATCCGGCGCTTCCGGTTATCGAAGAACTGGCTGGCGAACACGGGGATGCGAAAATAGTTGTTGCGGGAAAAGCGACCGACAGCGGACAAAAGGTTCACAACCTGAGATCTGCAGTTTTGGAGATCGATGAAGAAAGCCGGGTGCTGGTTTTTATGGATTCCGATGCCCGCCCCGATGACAAGTGGCTGGCTAATCTGGTCGAGCCGCTTGAAAATCCCGAAATCGGCTGTACAACGGGTTACCGGTGGTTTATCCAAAAGAATGGCGGATTTTCAACGCATCTCCGTTCGGTTTGGAATGCTTCGATCGCTTCACAGCTTGGAGAAAATTCCGGGTCGAATTTCTGCTGGGGCGGATCAATGGCGATTCGCCGCGAAACGTTTGAAAATCTGGATATCAGAGCGAAGTGGAAAAATACTCTGTCTGATGACTTTGCGCTTACAAAGGCGTTGAGCGATGCGCGGATGCCGGTCTATTTTGTACCGCAGTGTCTGACGGCGAGTGTTGAAGACTGTAATTTTCGCGAACTTCTGGAGTTTACGACCCGGCAAATGAAGATAACAAGAGTTTATTCTCCGCTGTTATGGGCCATCTCTCTTATTTCCGCAGTTGTCTTCAATCTGATCTTTTGGGGCGGGATCGCAATTATGTTTTTCGCATCCGGACTCCATTTCTGGATAATACTAGTACTTGTTGTGCTGATATTTGCACTTGGTTTTGGAAAGGCACAGTTGCGCCTGGCAGCGGTGAAACTGGTCTTGCGCGATTACGAAAAAGAGATCGCGGGCCAGACGTTTCCGCAAGTAATATTATGGACGCTTACACCGTTTTTATTTTTATACAACAATATATCTGCGGTGATTTCCAGGAAAATTGTTTGGCGAGGAATTGAATATGAATTAAAATCGGCGAAAGAAACTGCTATTATTCGTCGTATCAGCTGAATTTACGGGTCAGATCCGGAGCCGTTCAAAACAAAATTGTAAAATTGATAAGTTCGTTATGATCAAAAGCCTGCTCGATGCAGATGAAGAGCCATTAAAAGAAAATCCCAAATCGGAAGGATTTAGGGAGACGAGTTTGACCGCGCCCTTAAATAGCCCCGAATCGACCGCAAAACCCGATGCTGATGTCTCTGATTCGTCAATTTCCGGACGTGAGGAAAAAGCGATCGAACGTAAGGTCGAACCTTTTGAAATCGCTGATCCGATCGGAATGCCCAAATTTGCGGAAACCGAACCGCAATATATTGCAAACGAAAAATCCGAAACTGACCAGATATTACCCATAACAGATCCAAAAGATGGATCCGTTCTGACAGATCTATCATCAACCGAATCTTCACCGATCCGGTCAGCTGACGAATCTGCTTCGATAAACGTTACTCAGAAAGAGTTTACGCCTGACACTTTGGATGAGACTGTCAGGAAAACTGGTCTTGCCTCGTCTGCGGCAATCGTTCTGTTTGGGTCTGTAACATTCATGATGCTGTTTGGCTGGTTTGCGGATTTTACTTTCGGCACGACACCGTGGGGAGTAGTAGCCGGGATCATCGTCGGTGCGGTTATCGGATTTGTTCAGTTTTTCAGAACAACGGCGCAGATCCTTCGTCCGCCGAAAAGTGAGATAAATAAGATACCGATCTATTCCCGGATCGACGAAGATGATACGGAATAAATACAATATTTGGCCGCTGGAATTTTTTTCTTTGCCACTGCACTTTTCCTTTCTAAAAAACCGAAATCCGGCTTTGAATTTTAGGTTTTAACCTTATAAAATGCTTGTTTCGCAATGGGCGGAAGAGTTAAATCTATTGAAACTGTAAATGAAAACACAAGCCAGATGTCACATCGCAGAATCTTGTGGCTGATGATGTTGGTAACTTTGTTTGCGGCGGCGGCGGGATCGGTTTTCAGTTCGCTCATCTTTGGGTTCGGGATCATTACCGGAGGGGTTTTGTCCTTCGTAAACTACTACTGGCTAAAGTTTTCATTGAAAAAGATTTTCGATGGCGCAGCCGAAGGAAGAAAACCGGGATTATTCGGAGCGCAGTATATTTTGCGTTTTATGGCGTTCGGACTGCTTTTGGCGATCATTTATTTAACAAATGTATTGCCGATGACCGCAGTCTTACTTGGTTTGGCGAGTTTTGCATTTGCGGTGGTTATTGAAGGAATTCTGCGGATATTTGGTTCGTTTAGTAATAAAAGGGAAATTTAACAATGTTATTATTTGCTGAAGGCGGCGGCGGACACCACACTCCGCTCGTCGTTGAATTTGTAAATCATTATTTGGGTGAACCCGTACACGAGTTTCAGATGGCGGTTACGTATCCAATCTGGAGTGCTCTTTTGGAAAAAGCGGGCACCACGCCGGAAGCGGTATTTGGTGAATATACACCGGAAACGGCGATTCCGTGGTACACGATAATGTTTGTTATTGCGTGCATCCTTTCGGTCTTTGTAATCTGGATATTCAAGGGAAAACTTTCGGAAGATGATCCTTCCCACGGACAGCTGACGCTTGAAGCAGGATTTTTGGCGATCAAAGATCTGGTCGTAAGTGTGATCGGCGAACATGGTTATAAATATTTTCCGGTTGTCGCAACATTTGCGGTCTTGGTTTTGATATCGAATCTGATGGGACTGTTTCCTATGTTTATGTCGCCAACCGCACATATCAGCGTGACGTTTGCGCTCGGTATAACTTCATTTGTTTATTACAATTATGTCGGAATCAGCGAAAACGGGTTTTTGAGTCATCTTGGACATCTTGCCGGGCCAAAACTTCCGCTGCTTTTGGCGCTGGTTATCACGCCGCTTATCTTTGGAATTGAGTTGATCAGTAGTTTGATCCGACCGGCGACGCTGGCGCTTCGATTATTTGCCAACATGTTTGCGGATGAGCAGATCTCGATGCAGATATCCGGTTTGTATCCGCCCTTTACGCAGTTTTTACTGCCGGTTGCACTGATGCCGCTGGCTGTTTTCGTAGCATTTGTACAGACGCTGGTGTTCACACTTCTTTCAATGATCTATATAGGAGAAGTATCGCATGCGCATCATGATGACCACGGCGATGAACATGCGCACGGAGACGCTCCGGCAGCTGAAGCTGCGGCGTAATTTGAAAAGTTCTGTAGTTTAGAAGTTAGATTTGAAAATTGAAGATCTGAAGACACTTTTGAAGTTTGCATTTATATCAGATATGCCCGCACGCATCAGGAGCCTTGACTCCACGTGAGTATAAATCAAGCGCATACCGGAAGTGAGGCGAACTTATACCCGCGCAGGCTTCGTTAGGAGTGTTTCGTGATCTTCTTAATAAAACAGGAGAATAAAAATGAAAAACTTTAAATTAGCTATTTTTGCAATCGCTGCATTGGCTTTGCTTGCGATCTCTGCGGTTGCTCAGGACGGTGCCGGTGCGGCACATAATGCTGAAACCGTTAGTGCGGCAAAAGCCATCGGCGGCGGCATCGGATTTGGTATTGTTGCCGGACTTGCCGGTATCGGTCAAGGTCTCGTTGGTTCGAGAGCAGCAGAAGGTGCAGCACGTAACCCGGGAGCTGCTGGTCAGGTTCAAACGATCATGATCATCGCGCTGGCTCTTATCGAATCACTCGTATTGTTTGCTCTTTTGATCGTTTTTGTAAAACTCTAAAACGAAGAAAAAAGACATTTTATGTGGACGGGGTTTGCAAACTTCGTCCGCATTTTTTGTTCCAATCTGAGAATTCGTATGTTACAACTAATTCAAAGGTGTTTGAATCAAAAAAACGATTCAGCAAACGCAAATTGAAGGAAACCCACCGTTCCATAAAGTAACAAATATCATTATGATGGATGAATTTATAGGAAAAACCTTAGCCGATAAGTACGAGATTCAGGAACTCGTGCGTGAAAGCGACCTTGGAAATATTTACCGCGGCCGCCATCTGTTGATGGAGAATTCCGTTACGATAAAGATCCTCGCACCTGCTTTGGCGGTTGACGACAATATTGTCGAGCGGTTTTCACTTGAGGCCCGGACAATATCCAGGCTTTCCCATCCTAATATTCTGAACGTGACAGATTTTGGCCGTGATGACGACGGCACAGTTTTTATCGTAATGGAAGACGCCGAAGGCGAAACTCTCAAGGAAGCGATTCAGAACGAAGGAAGATTTTCAATCGGCCGTGCAATCCTCATCGCGAGACAGATCGGGGCGGCGCTTTCAGCTGCACATTCAAATTCGATCGTCCACCGTCATTTAACGAGCGACAAAGTTCTGCTCGCAAAAATGGCAAACGGAACTGAGATCGTAAAGGTTCTCGACATTGGCTCGTTTCATTCCGGGGAAGACGAAGATTTAGGCAGATTCAATAATCTTGAAGATCTGGCTTATCTATCCCCGGAGCAGTGTTCGGGCGAGGTTGAAGCTGATGAGCGGTCGGATATTTACTCTCTTGGTGTGATCTTTTTTGAAATGCTTGCCGGAGAACTTCCGTTTGTAGCTGATAATGCGACCGACCTTATGTTAAAACACGCTGAGGTTCCGCCGCCGCCGCTTGTCGCATTCAGAGAAGATATTCCAGATGATATCGAACCGATCGTTATCCGTGCTTTGGCCAAAAATCCCGACATGCGGTATCAGACCGCAGCCGCTTTTGCGGAGGATATCGGAAATACCTCGCGGATTGATGGCGATGAAAACACGATCGTAATTCCCCGTGTGGATTCTTCAGCCGCCGAGGGCAGCTCAAACAATCTCTGGAAAACCGCGTTTATCTTACTTGCCGGAATTTCGTTGCTGGCATTTGGCTTGATCTATTGGACAAAAGCAAAGCAAACGGATCCGGCAACTGTCCAGGCTGTAGATGAAAACGGTCTGCCGGTTCAGCCGCTGAATCCCGCAACAGGTCTTAACGAACAAAATTTGCCAAATCCATCCGATTACCCGTCAAATTCTATTGATCCGAATGATCCGCTTGTTCAGGGAGATATTCCGGGCGGAGGCGGAGACGGTTATGATCCATGGGCCCGGCCCGGAACCCCTCCGGGCGGAGCGCCGACATACGGCGAGCCGTTTGGTCAGGGCGGAGAAACGATCACTATTCCGGGAAACAGCGGCAGTGTATTTACTCAGGACGATTTCCTTGGATATGACGCAAACGGCAATCCTATCTATCAGATCAGAGTACCAAAAAAATCTCCGTCACCGACTCCGGGAACGAAGGCATCGCCTACACCGGTAGATCCGACAAAAAATCCGAGTCCGACACCAAAACCGCAGGATGACGGCGCGAAAAAACCGGAAACAAAACCGACGGAAAATCCTGTGTCAAAAGACGATAAAGCTCCGACGAAACCGAAACCGACGAATCCTGCTGCAAACAGTCAAAAGACGAGAAGCGGTGTCGAACAGGATACAAAATAAGAATTAATTTAATGGTTTAGGACTGTGTAGATTTGACTGCGCAGTCTTTTTTCGTTTTCGAATATCAATTTGCTCTCAACAACGTAGCAGGGAAATTCGAATTTGAATTCAGCGAGTTTCACGGCATCCTTTGGAGTTGTCAAAAAATGGTCTGCGGAGTAATCACTGGCGAGGGACGACAGAAGATCAATGTCTTTTTGGCGATAATCATGATGATCCGGAAATGCTTTTGTAGCGGCCGGTAAAATTCCTTCATTTTTCAATTGTTGGAAAAAATTTCCGGGATTTCCCAAAGCGCAAAAACTTATCGCGGAGCCGCCGGGTTTAACCAGATCAGATCTGTTTCCTGAATGAAAATCGAAAATTTCAGAGATATTTGAAATTTGGCTTTTTGCCGTAATGATCTCACATTCTTCATTGTGCTGGCGGATCTCGTTGGTGATATTACCGACGTCTTCTACGAGATTCGTACGCGTCATAACAATGAGATCCGCCCTTCGCAGATTTGAAAGCGGCTCGCGTAGAGTTCCTGAAGGAAGCGTTTTCTTATTTCCAAAAGGATTCGTCGCATCGATAACAACAATGTCGAGATCGCGTTTTACTCTCAAATGCTGGAAAGCATCATCAAGTATAAATGCGGTTGTATCAAAATTTTCTTTCGCAAATCTTCCTGCACGTATGCGGTTAGAATCCGAAATTACAATCGTTTTTCCCAGAAGTTTCCGGGCAAGTTCAAACGGTTCGTCACCTGCCTTTTTTACGTCAGTGAGTATTTTTTTACCGTCCGAAACCACAACCAGTTCTTTTTCATTCTCGCGCTTGTAACCGCGGGAAATTATGCAAACTTTCTCACCCCGTTCTGCCAAAAGTTTTGCGATCACAGAAACCAGCGGGGTCTTTCCGGTTCCGCCGACCGTAATATTTCCGACAGAAATAGTTGGAGCGCCAAGTGAAAAGGACTTCAAGGTTCCTTTTTCATAGTGTGAATTTCTGGTGTCGATGATCTTGCCGTAAAGCCAGCCGAGAGCGGATAACATAAAAACAATTATCGATCCATTGGCGGAATCTGCAAAACCTGCCGTTCATTTTTTATTTGTTGTCTGAATAAGCCTGTCGAGTTTGATCCTCGCGGATCCGCTGTCAATACTTTGCTCGGCGAGACGCGCGGCATGGAGCGGGTCATCCGTAATTCCGCCGATGACAAGGGCGGCCGCAGAATTCATGACGATCAGAGAACGAGCCTCGTCCCGTCGTTTGCTCGCGAGAACGTCTGAAATGATCTGCGCGCTTTCCTTTGGTGACCGGATCCGCAGTTTTTCGATCGAAGTTTTATCAAATCCGAAATCGACAGGGGAGATCTCAAATGTCCGGATCTTGTTGCCGCTCACTTCTGCGACACGTGTTTTTCCGGCAAGAGTGATCTCATCCAGGCCGTCTTCACCATGGACGACCCACGCTTTGGTTATTCCCAGCAATGAAAGTGCCTGCGCCATCGGTTCGAGTAATGACGGATGCCACACACCGAGAAGCTGCATCGGAGCATTAGACGGGTTTGACAAAACCCCAAGCAAATTCAAGCTTGTTCTGATCCCCAGGCCGCGCTTTACATCGCCAACCCTTAAAAGCGTAGGATGGAATTTTGGTGCGAACATAAAACAGAGTCCGGCACCGTTCAGACAAGCCTGCGCCAGTTTTGGCTCACCGGCGACCTTCACGCCCAACTGATTCAGGACTTCGGCACTCCCCGAATGACTTGTTACGGCACGGCTCGTGTTTTTTGCCACCGCCAGTCCCGCGCCAGCGATAACGAAACTTGCAGCAGATGAAATATTAAAAACTTTTGCATTGCTTGAGCCCGTGCCTGCGATATCGATGTAATTCCTGTGATGCGTAGTTATCTTTGTGGCTTGCTCATTCATCACTTTTGCCATTCCGGCCAATTCCTCAAATGTTTCGCCTTTGCTGACAAGTGCGACAAGCGAACCCGCAATCTGCTCGGCGAGTGCCTCGCGCGAAGTCAGCTCCCGAAAAAACGACGCGGAATCTTTAAAAGAAAGATTCTCTCCGCGGGTCAGATGCGAAAGAAATGGGAAAAGCCGGGTATCTGCTTTTTTGCTCACCGAATGTTTTGGTGAATCGAGCAGCCAGTCTGTAGACATAAAGTGATTATAACAAAGGTGAGTGTTGAACTTTTGAAGTGAATGAAGAACGAAAGGTGGGAGTTTTGGAGTGCAGTAACTTTGCACGCCTTTTCAACTATCTCAAAATTCAAGGAAGTTTTGCAAGATTTTTTTGCCGTGAGAGGTCAGGATCGACTCGGGGTGAAACTGAATTCCTTCAATTTTCAGGTGTTTATGACGCAGACCCATGATAAGCCGGTCTTCAGTTTCGGCCGTTATTTCAAGACAATCGGGCAAAGATTCTTTTTCGACGACCAGTGAATGGTATCTTCCAGCTTCAAATTCATCATAGATATCCCGAAAAACGCCTTTTTTGTCATGCCGAACTTTTGAAGATTTTCCATGAACCGGTTGAGGCGCCCGGACCACTCTTCCGCCAAAAAGCTGTCCGATCGCCTGATGTCCGAGACAAACACCCAGAACCGGCAGCTTTTCGACAAAATGCCTTAGGATCTCAAGCATATTTCCGGCATTTTCGGGCGTGCCGGGACCGGGAGAAATAAGCAACTTATCGGGTTTTATCTCCCGATCTATTTGCTCAATAGATATCTCGTCATTACGGACAACACGCATTTCTGCACCAAGTTCGCCAAGATATTGAACAAGGTTGTAGGTAAAAGAGTCGTAGTTATCGATTATCAGTAGCACGTCAGATTTTTAACCCAATGTAGTTCCGGTCAGCCAGTGACCGCCGTCCACGGTCAATGTAACTCCGTTTATATAGCTTGCGGCATCAGAACAGAGAAACAACGCGGAATTTTCAATATCCTCAATTCTACCCATTCTTTGAAGCGGTATTCGTTTTGTCAGCGCTTCCTTGAACTGCGGCGGGAGAAGACGCTTCATTCCTTCCGTATCTTCGATCGGCCCCGGCGCGATGCCGTTTACGCGGATACCATATCTTCCCCATTCAACTGCCAGATTTCGCGTAATCGCATCGACTCCCGCTTTTGCTGCAGAAACATGGATCTGCATTGGCGTGGCGGCATAATGAAGGGTCGCTGAAATATTTAAAACCTGACCTTTATTTTCTTTAAGCTGTTCAAATACAGCACGACAAACATTAAATGTTCCTTTTGTGTCGATATCGACAACCGTTCCAAAGCCATTTGACGAAAGCTCTTTTGCCTTACAAAGAAAATTTCCCGCGGCGCCGTTAACGGCGATGTCGATCTTACCGAAATGCGCGACCGTTTGAGCTACAGCATTTTCAACCGCTTCGTAGTCCCGAACATCCGCTGCAACGGCAAAACACTCGCCGCCGTTTTCTTCGATTAACGATCTCATGGTCTCAAGGTTCTCGGTCTTTCTCGAAGTTATCGCCACCTTCGCACCGTTTTCAGCAAGTCTTCTTGCTATACCGCCGGTGATACCCGTTCCGCCTCCGGTAACGAAAGCCACCTTGCCTTGTAAAATATTATCTGCAAAAATTTTATCGCTCATATCGGCAAATTTTAACACAGTGAGGAGCTTCAGCGGAGTCCGGTAGATGCAAATGCAGACGGATGAAAGGGGTTAATATTGGAACTAACACTATATAAGACACTTTTGGGGCGGTTTTTGTGGGCGGCGCTATTTTCGATCCTGGTCTTGCTTTCGTCGTGCACTGCCAGTCGGACCGATATGCGGTCTCTGGTATCTACAGATACACTGGTCTATTTTGAGTCAAACGATCTTTCACAGGTGCTCAAACTGATCACCGAAAATGAAAAATTCAGAAAAGACACTGCGGTAGTTCC
The DNA here is from genome assembly GCA_041394785.1 of Pyrinomonadaceae bacterium. Lineage (GTDB taxonomy): Bacteria > Acidobacteriota > Blastocatellia > Pyrinomonadales > Pyrinomonadaceae > Aridibacter. Next base: position 68,624 of record JAWKHO010000003.1, read on the forward strand.
GGATCTGTCTGCGCTTGAAGGTTTACAGATCGCTATATCTGTGACGGGATTCGATACAAGCGAAAACCAGGTGACGGAAGAACAGTCGATACTGAACCTTAGACCGAAATTCGTCGCAGTTGCCGAAACTAACGGCTGGAGTTGGCACGTTGAAGCTCTGGTTGATGGCGCGTTAAGTAATTTCATCAGAAGGGTTTACGGCGGAGATGTGAAAGTCGACAGGGAATCGAAAACCGGTTCTGAATGGTATATCTGGACGGCTAACGACGGGCGGCGATCGTTTGCTGCGGCGGTAGGCAGTAAAGTGTATTTTGGCAACGACCGCGGTTCAATCGAAAAAGCGATTTCTGCCAGCCGAGGCGAATCAGGCAGCCTGCTTGAAAATAAGCATCTCGAATCGGCATATGCTAAGTCCAGAGATAAGCTGGCCTTCGGGTTTGTTTCGGAAGAAGGAATCAAAAAGATCTCGGATGTTTTTGGAATTTCTGTTGCGGTTGAACAGACCGAAGATGAAAATTCTCGGGGGTTTATTTCGCGAATACTGCCGCAAATACTAAATAATTCGATAAAGGAGTTGGTTTGGACCGCGGAAAAGACCGAAAACGGCGTTGAAGATACGATTTTCATAAAAACATCCCCTGAAGCCTCGGCGATCCTTAGCGAAACGATCGCGACGCGCGGTGCGGGAAAGAATGAACCTTATGACCTGCTGCCTGCCGAGACAAAGTCTGTAACCCGGTATGACCTACGGAATCCACAGGTGGCTTTCAGAAGCATCTTGCTGGTAACGGCAAAAAGCGTCAGCGAAACGGATGCCCGGCTGATCTCCGCTTTTTCCGGGGCGCTTTTAGAGCCGTACGGAATTTCGAAAGCGGAGGAATTTTTAAGCGGAGTAGATTCGCAGATAATTACTGCTCAGCTTGACGACGTTGGTGATAACTCTTTGGCAATAGTAGAGATAAAAGACCGCGAAAAGGTCAGATCGGCAGTGTCAAAGGAGCTAGATCTAAGCGGCGATGCCCGGAAGGTCGGAAATGCAGATCTATGGCAATCAGAAGATGAAGATCTTGCCGCGGCGGAATTAGGCAGGATCTTTGTTCTTGGGAATATTGACGCGGTCTTCAAAGCGATAGCAAGCTGGAACCGACGGAAAATATCGCCGCAAGACAGTGCGCATGACTTTACGAAGGGAAGGCTATTCGGTATGCTCGCAAAAAGCAATGCGGCTGCAGCGACTTTCGGACGGGGAAATGAAGATGTCGGCAGGCTCGTAAGGGTTTTAGGTGAACCTAAAGATCAACGGGAGCAGAGTTTTTCAAACACGCTGGTCGAAACCCGCTTCACGGCGTCCGGGATCGAACGCAGATCTGTTTCTGATTTCGGATTTATCGGAACGATCATCACGCAGTTTGACGGTCAATAATCTGGCGGTTAGCTTCGTTTTTTTGCTTTTCGCCGCAGATCTCCGGAATTTTCTTCGATCCACCTCTCCGCTTCGTAGAAATACGCAAACTTTTCCTCATCCCGCTTAAACGCGGGAGTGTGATTATAACGCCTTCCGTTTTTGTGGACGGTCGGATGCTTGATGTGAAGCATTTCATGATAAACAACATACTCAACCACAAATTTCGGTACATCGGCATCATCAAGGGATTTACTGATCGTGATCGAATTATGAACCGTGTCATGATGTCCGAGACGTCGGTAAGTTCTTTTTCGTGACCACGTTAGCGCAGGTTTGGGGATCTCATTCTGGAAATAGACAAGATTTATTTTTCCGAATATGTCCTCCAGATCAAAACAACTTCCTTTCGCCGAGATAATGTCTTTTCGCCCTTTGCTGCGTTTATTTTCGGCTGCGATCTTTTGAAAGCTTTCACTATTTATGAACTTGCGATAAAGTTTTCTGGCTTCGGCCGGGATTTTTTTACTTAATAGTTTTGAAACAAGTATCTCGGCTAGTGATTCATGGGCAAAACGCGGGGCAAAACGAAAAAGCTCCGAGATCCGGACGTAAACTTTTCCTGAACGAATGCGAATCGTATGGTTAATGTTGACATACGGGTAGAAGCGGATTTCGATCTCAGGAGTTTTTCTTGAACGGTCGAGTGATTTAAAATTGTGTTCGTATAAAGTTCTTATTTCAGTGAGACTTAAAACCTCCGAGTTGTTAATCATAGTTTAACAGTTTATTCTTGACAGGAACCGCGTGAAAATGCTACTTAATTTAATAGGAAGCATATCCTATTTTGGATATGTCTTGAAACTCACCAGAAATCAAAACAATGTCTGCGAGCATTAATAACTCCAAATCAGGGAATAAACACAATTTTCCCGACATTCGCGGACAGGTTATTCTTTCAGCGATCGTCAGCGAACATCTCACAAGCGGTGAACCTGTAAGCAGTAAGGTTATCGCGGAAAGGTTCGCGGGCAAATCCGGATTAAGTTCGGCAACAATTCGAAATGTAATGAGCGAATTGGAATCGGGCGGATTGCTTGAGCAGCCGCACACTTCAGCCGGCAGAGTCCCGACCGACGAAGGATATCGATTTTATGTTGACAATTTGCTCGGTGTTTTAAGCCTTTCTGATCAGGATCTGCGAATGATCAATTCCGAATTGGGTCTTGATGAATTAAGCGGAAAATCCACTCCTGACAGGTTGATGGAACGCACGTCGCAATTGTTATCTGCTCTTTCAAATAATATAGGTATTGTCGTATCGCCGTCACTGGCGCATGACAGACTGCAGCACATCGAATTCGTTAAGCTATCTGATAAACGCGTTCTGGTTGTTCTCGTTTCGTCGCCGAATATCGTTCATAATAAATTGATCCGGCTTAACGAAACGCTGGATCAGAATGAGCTCGACAGGACGGCCCGCTACCTGAACGTCGAATTCAGCGGAAAGAGTTTATCGGCGATTCGCGCAGAGATCTTAACTCTGATGCACGAAGAAAAAGCGCTTTTCGATAAGAAACTGCAGACAGCAATGATCCTTTGTTCACAGAGTATCGAAAGCGAATCTGACATGCATGGTGAGCTTTACGTTGACGGCGCCTCTAATATTCTTACGAAATCCGATTTTTCAGATGACCTTGATCAACTTCGGGAACTTCTAAGAACCATTGAAGAAAAATCGCGGTTTATCCAAATCCTTAATGAGTGCATCACAAGTGATAACTCATTGAGTGATGAGGTGAGAGTGATAATTGGCAGCGAGAATAAGGCAAAACCTCTTCAAGATTGTGCCCTGATAACGGCACCTTACCGAATCGGCGACGGTTCAGCAGTCGGCACCTTGAGCGTTTTGGGCCCAACCCGGATCGAATATGCACGAATGATCTCGGTTGTCAGCTACATGGCTCGAACCCTCGAGCAGATCATGCTCAATGAATCGGCTTAACAGCAAAAGCTGATCAAAACAACAAAACAAATAATCGAAGGAACTCCGCCCAAATAATAATGAGCGTTAATAACACCACCAACGAAGAGCTCGAAGATGTTGATTCGTCATCAGTTGATAACTTCATAAAAGAACTCGAAGAAAAAGAAAAAGATCTGGACATTTCTTCCGATATGGTCATCGAGATCGGTGACTCCGAGGTTGAGCACGAGAATATCCATGATTCTTTTATCGCTCCCTTAAAGACTTCACCCCAATCATTTGATGAGCTTTCATTCGGTCAGTCAATCGTTGAACGAAGAGAATCTCCGAGAGATGATGCGGACGTTTCAAAGCTGACGGAAGACCTGGTGAAAATGCGGGAAGAGCGTGATCACCTCAAAGACACATTGATCCGCAGACAAAGAGAATTTGAAAACTACCGTAACCGGACAGACCGGGAAAGATCTGAAGCGTTCAGAAATGTTTTGGGGAGTTTGGCAACACAGATCCTTCCGGTTGTTGACAATTTAAACCGCGCATTAGACGCATTTGCCGTTGCTGACGGAGGCGAAAAGGATTTCCAGACATTTCTGGACGGGATCGTAATGGTCGATCAACAACTGAACGACGTACTTTCCGATATGGGTGTTCAGCCGATCGCTGCAGTCGGAGAGGTTTTTGATCCCGAGTTTCATGAAGCAGTTGAAACAGAAGAATCCGATGATTATCCGGCAAGAACGGTGATCGCCGAAATATTAAAGGGGTACAAGGTGGACGACAAAGTCATTCGTGCTTCGATGGTTAAGGTTGCATCTGCAAAGAGAGATAATGGAGACGGATCGTAACTTAGCAAGTTTTCATGGAGAGTTAAAAAAGTAATAAGGAAAATAATATGAGCAAAGTAATCGGAATAGATTTAGGTACTACTAACTGCTGTGTTTCTGTTATGGAAGGCGGAGCGGTTCAAATTATTCCTAACAAAGAAGGCGGTCGCACGATGCCTTCGACCGTTGGCTTTACGGAAAAAGGCGAGCGTCTGGTCGGTCAGATCGCGAAACGTCAATCCGTTACAAACCCGACAAATACGCTCTATGCAGTAAAGAGACTGATCGGAAGAAAATTTGACTCTCCGGAAGTCGAGAAGATGCGGGAAACGGTTCCTTTTGAAATAGTAGAGGCTCCCAACGGCGATGCTCATATCAAAGTTTTAGAGCAGGTTTACAGCCCGCCGGAGATATCAGCGATAGTTCTTCAGAAACTTAAAGAATCTGCCGAGGAATTTTTGGGAACGACGGTTTCTGAAGCGATCATCACAGTTCCTGCTTATTTTGATGATATGCAGAGACAGGCGACCCGCGATGCGGGAAAGATCGCCGGACTGGAGGTAGAACGGATCATCAATGAGCCTACGGCGGCGGCGCTTGCTTATGGATTTGATAAACAAAAATCAGAACGCGTCGCGATATATGACCTTGGCGGCGGTACGTTTGACATTACGATTCTCGAGATGAACGATGGCGTTTTTGAGGTGCTTTCGACTTCCGGAAATACATTTCTCGGTGGGGAAGACTTTGATCAACGGATCATAAATTGGCTCGTCGAATCTTTCAAAGATGAGCATGGCGTAAACCTCCGCGAAGACCGTCTTGCTCTTCAGCGGCTAAAAGAAGGAGCGGAACGCGCGAAATGCGAGCTTTCATCAGTTACTGAAACGACGATCAATTTGCCGTTTATTGCAGCTGATGCATCCGGGCCAAAACACGTCAATACGGTTTTGACACGTGCGAAATTCGAAGAATTGGTCGGCGATCTTGTTGAATCATCGGTAGAACCGTGTCAGAAAGCACTCTGGGATGCGAAGCTCGAACCCGCAGATATCGATAAAGTAATCCTTGTTGGGGGACAGACGCGTTCTCCGATCATTGCAAAAACGGTAACTGAGGTTTTCGGCAGTGAGCCTTCTTCGGAGATCAATCCGGATGAAGTTGTTGCAATGGGTGCTGCGGTTCAGGGCGGTGTTTTGACCGGCGACGTTAAGGATATCGTACTGCTTGACGTTCTGCCGCTTTCGCTAGGACTTGAAACACGCGGAGGGTTGTTTGTGAAACTGATCGAGCGAAACTCGACGATCCCGCTGAAGAATTCTATGACCTTTACAACGGTCGTAGATAATCAGCAGACCGTAGAGATCCACATCCTTCAAGGTGAACGCGAGATCGCGAAAGAGAACAGAAGTCTCGGAAAATTCGAACTCGTTGGAATCCCGCCTGCAGCCAGAGGCGTCCCGCAGATCGATGTCGAGTTTGAAGTTGACGCAAACGGTCTTGTAAATGTTTCGGCGAAAGATAAGATGACCGGACTCGAACAGGCAATGCAGATAACGCCGTCATCGGGTCTCGCGCCTGACGAGATCGATCGCCTGATCATGGAAGCGGAGAAATCTTCAGAGACGGACCGCGCGGTTAAAACTCTGATTTTAGAGAGAAACCACGTAAATTCGCTGATCGAAAATACAAGAAAGACCCTTGCAGAATTCGGAAAAGGACTCTCAAAGGAACAGCACCAAGAGATCAGCGCGGCTCTCAACAAAGCTGAAGGTATTGCCGGAGGCGATGACGTTGAAGCGATTCGCGCCGCCGTAGCGGAGGTCGAAGCGGCAGCCGGGAAGCTGACCGAGTCATTGATGGCTACCGCGTAAATCCGCGACTTGAGAAAATAAGCATCATGTCGCAAAATTATAGAACGTCAGCTTGATTCTTGAGCTGGCGTTCGATTTATTTATTGGTGAAGATTTTGTTGAAGTAGGTTAGCAATTTTATTGATTTTATATGAGTAAGCGCGATTACTACGAGATCCTGGGAGTTGAGAAAACTTCGTCTGACAGCGATATAAAGGCCTCCTACAGACGGCTTGCAGTAAAATATCATCCGGATAAGAATCCGGGCGATAAAGAAGCTGAAGAGAAATTTAAAGAAGCTGCAGAAGCATATTCCGTTTTATCCGACAGGGAAAAGCGTTCTAGATACGACCGATTCGGACACGCCGGAGCGGGCGGTTCCGGCGGAGGATTTGATCCGGGATTTACAAATATTGAAGATATTTTCGATCTGTTCGGATTTGGCGATATGTTTGGTGGCGGCAGTTCCAGACGTTCGGCGGTTCAGCGTGGTGCGGATCTTCGTTATGATATACAGATCACACTTGAAGATGCTGCAAAAGGAAAAGAGGAGAAGCTTAAAATTCCCCGGCTTGAAAAATGTGAGACCTGTGACGGAAACGGCGCTGCGGAGGGCACTTCGCCTGAAACTTGTATTACGTGTAAAGGCAGCGGTCAAACCCGTTATCAACAGGGCTTTTTCAGCGTGATGCGCAATTGTCCGAACTGCGGCGGTAACGGACAAATTATCAAGGATCCGTGTAAAGATTGCCACGGTGCCGGCCGGATCGAAAAACAGAAGGAACTCCAGGTAAAGGTCCCTGCGGGTGTTGAAACCGGTTCGCGTCTGAGGATCAGCGGTGAAGGTGAAGGCGGTGTGAATGGCGGACCGAGCGGCGACCTGTATGTAGTTATCCATGTCGCTGAGCACGAGTTTTTCGAACGCCAGGGAGCAAATCTTTATACTTCTGCGCCTATTTCATTTGCACAGGCTGCACTCGGGGCAGAGATACAGGTCAAGACACTCGAGAGTGAAGAGCCGCTTAAGATCCCATCCGGGACGCAGACCGGAACTGTTTTTAGAATTAAAGGTGAAGGAATGCCGAGTTTAAGCGGCGGCGGTAAAGGCGATCTGTTTGTAGCCGTAACTCTGGTCACGCCAAAATCGTTAAGTAAGGAACAAAGAAAACTTTTTGAACAGCTTGCAGAAATTGAAGATGTGGATTTTGAGGAAGAAGGATTTATTGACCGGGTTAGAAATATTTTTAATTAAGTCTCATACTATTCTAATGCAGAAGTGACCGATCATCGCCATGGATAATCGGTCCATTTTTTTATTGTAATCTTTTCCTTACCGCTTCGCTGACCGCTTTCCCGTCAACGGTTTTACCTTCTAGTTTCGAAAGCGAGAGCTTCATAACATTCCCCATTTCCTTCATCGAATCGGCTCCCGTTTCTTTTACAGCTTCATCGACCGCTTCCGCTATCTCGGCTACCGTGGCAGCCTGGGGAAGGTACTCTTCAATGATCTTGATCTCCGACAGTTCTTTTTCGGCGAGCTCTGTTCTTCCGGCTTTTTCGTATTGTTCGGCAGAATCGCGTCGCTGTTTTACTAGAGTGTTGAGAGTCTTTGTCGTATCTTCATCCGATAACGGGCCGCCGTTGTCGATCTCAATATTCATCAATTTGGCCTTAACCATCCGCAAAACCGAGAGTTTCTCCTGGTCTTTGGCTTTCATCGCCGTTTTCATATCTTCAAAAATCGTATCTTTCAGACTCATAACAATTTACCAATCGCCTTTTATATCTTATTATTTGGATTCTTGCTCAATCATAAGTGTTCAAAGTTGAATGTTCAATGACCAAACTGCGTTGGCGATACGGAATGATAGCCGGTTTATTTTTAGCGATCTTTGCATGTTACCCGCAATTTAAAATGTGGTACGCGCAAGGCGGCGAGTGGCATGGGCACTATGCATACAATGATATCGATGAGGTAGCTTACGCCGCTTATTTGAAGGCACTCATCGACGGACGTCCGCGAAAGAATGACCCATATAGCGGCCGCGATCATTCCCGTGAAAACCCGCAGCCGGAATCTCTTTTTTCCATTCAATTTGCGGCGCCTTATTCGGTAGCGATCCCGGCCCGGATCCTGGGGATCTCTGCACCGACCGCTATGACGCTTTCTGGTGCGCTTGCCGGCTTTCTGGCTGCGCTTGCCTGTTTCTGGCTCATAGGCATGATCACAGAAGATTCAATATACGCAATGTCAGGAGCATTGGCCGTGCTTTGCGGCGGTGCCCTCGCGGCCGGAGAAGGGGCGATCGGAGAAATTTTGGGGATTGGCGTGTCTTATCCGTATTTTCCGTTTTTGCGAAGATATGTTCCGGCAGTTCCGTTTCCGGTTTTTCTTTTTCTGCTCGGAGCGATCTGGCAGCTTATGCGGACAGAGGACTTAACTCAGCGAATTATCTGGGGATCTCTTTCCTTTTTATCTTTCACGTATTTGGTATTTTCATACTTTTACATTTGGACTACCGCGGCGGCCTGGCTTGGTTGCGTAACCATCCTTTTGGTTATATTTCGGCCGAATAGTTGGATCCGCGATGTTAAAAGTCTGTTTCTGCTAGGTATTGGGTGCTTCGTTTCTCTTGCTGCATACGGATATTTGCTCTCACAACGGTCAGAAACGCTTGATGATGTTCAGCTCCTCGTATTAACGCATCAACCAGATCTTGCACGCTTTCCGGAGTATATTAGTTTTCTCGTTTTGGTTGCCGTGGTACTCGGAGTGATTTTTAAAGTAGTCGAACTTCGGTCGAGATCCGTGATATTTGTTGTTTCATTTGCTCTTGTTCCGATCGTTGTTTTTAATCAACAAGTTATCACCGGAAGATCTTTACAGCCGATCCACTATCAGGTATTCATCGGGAATTATGTAGCCGCTCTTGCGCTTTTTTCCTGTATCGGGCTTTTTTGGAAAGAGCTTGAAAAGAAAAAGCTAAAAGCAGTCGCAGCGATCGTAATATCCGCCGCAGCAATAGGGTGGGGATTTGTCGAGTGTATCTATACCGTCAGGGCGCTCGATCGGGCAAACATTCTTCGTGACGACGGCATACCGCTCGCGAACAGACTCAAAGAAGAATCTGCCGGTGATCCTGAAAAATATCAAAAAACCATACTTTCCATCGGAACGATTCAAAGTGATGATTCGCCCACTCTCGCGCCGCAGAATGTATTGTGGTCGCGGCACCAGCATGTTTTTGCGGGATTGAGCTGGCAGCAAAACAAAGAGCGCTATTATCAATATTTGTACTATCAGAACGTGAGTGAGAGTTCGCTTGAACGCCGTCTGCGACGAGGTGACTTTGTTTCAATGATATCGCTTTTCGGATGGGCGAGGCATTCGAGCAGGCTCAGCTTTGATGCTAAGCCTTTGACTCAAGGAGAAATACGGGAAGAAGCGGAGAGATATGGGGAGTACATAAAGAACTTTGACCGACGAAAAGCAGCAGATCCTGAACTTTCTTTCTTAGTGGTTCCGGCAGATCGCGAGCTGGATTTTGAGAACATTGACAGGTGGTATGAGCGGGGTGAAGAGGAAGTTGTCGGTATTTACAGACTGTTTCGATTAAAACTAAAAGAATAAGCAGCAGGGCATGAAAAAAGACCGTTCAAAATTGAACGGCCTTCTTCCAGAAAATTCAGAGCGACTATGCCGCTAAGAGATCATTTGAGACTTCAGCAAATACTCGTCTGCCGTTTAATGCATCATCAATGATTTCTCTTACTGCGGAAGCATCAGGGTTCACATCCATTCTCGCACATGCACGAATGTGTCTAACAATTCCTTCCGAAGCGATTTCCAGAGCATCCCCTGTCAATTTTGAAAAGCGACGCGCTTGAATATGGTCAATCTGCAGGATTCGATCCTGTAGGGTCATTTGTTTAGCTGCTGCCACGGTTTGTTTCTCCTCCATTTTGTATTGGAACAATCTATTGCTTAATTATTACCAAATATCGAAGCTTGTGAAAAATCTCTCAAACCTCGCTGAAATTCTGAGTAACCCGTTACCATTAAATATCAAAAATTGCTGCCTAGAATAAAATTAGATGAAAAATCCAGTCTGAAAAGCAAGCTAGGTACGCTTTGCACGGTAAATTGTTACTCACGAAAAAAGATATATTAACAGAGAATTAACGATTTGTCACGAACTTTTTGATAAGGGAGTGACAAAAAGTAAAAGCATCAGCAAATCTATTCGACTTGCTGATGCTTTTACTTTTTGTAATGAAAATGGTTTATGCAACCGAATCTTTCATCGCTTTACCAACACGGAATTTTACCGTTGTTTTTGCCGGAATCTTGATCGGCTGACCCGTGGCCGGGTTGCGGCCTGTGCGTGCTTTGCGCTTTGTTTTTACGAGTTTTCCGAATCCCGGAATTGTGAATTCACCACTTTTCTTTACTTCTTTCATAGCAAGTGCCGAGAGTGTATTGAAGAATTCTTTAGCCTGTGCTTTTGTTAAGCCTGTCTTGTCAGCCATGTGACCGACGATTTCTGTTTGTGTCAAACGAGCCATAGTTAATTTTAACCTCCAAAAAGTTATGTATTCAAAAACTAAATTAGTATTTACCAGTAACCGTTGGCAAAATGCAAACGGCAAGATGGGGCATTTAATCTATACAAATTGCTGTTATAGATGGTCGGGGCGAGATGATTCGAACATCCGACCTCACGGTCCCAAACCGTGCGCACTACCAGGCTGTGCTACGCCCCGAATTTTTTAATCCATTTCGTAGATGAAACGCGACCAAAACCCGAATTCTATAGGCGAATATGCGTTTGGTCAAGCTATCACGCAGGAATATCGGACAAAAAAGTAATTATTTGTTTCAGCGCTTTCGAGCGGTGACTAATTTCCCGTTTTACCGTTCCGCTGAGTTCACCAAAGGTTCTGTCGAAGCCTTCCGGGATAAAAACCGGGTCATACCCAAATCCGTTATTTCCCCTTGGCGCTTTGGCGATCTTTCCCCGGCATACACCGCGGGTCGTATGTTGGATCTCGCCTTTGTCGTCAGCTACGCTGACAGAACATACGAATTGTGCAAGTCTCTTAACGTCAGGAGTTTGAGACATGTCGGTGAGCAGCTTTTGAGTATTTTCGATATCACTTGCATGCCTGCCTCCGTATCTCGCCGAATAAACACCGGGTGCACCGTTAAGGACTTCTACCTCAAGACCGGAATCGTCTGCCATGGTCCAGCAATTGGTCTGACGCGAATATGAAGATGCCTTGAGTTCCGAATTTTCTTTGAAGGTTGTTCCGGTTTCCTCAACGTCAATTACCGAAAAGTTATTAAGACTCAGGAGTTCAAACGGAAGGTGTGCAAGCAGATCTTTTAATTCTCTGACTTTTCCGGCATTCGTTGTGGCCAACAGGATCTTCATAGCTTAATATACCGCGCCTGCCACAGGTCTTCAAAAGAGGGAATAAGTTGAGGGGAGTCCGGTGCAGAGAGCTGACTAACAACAATGTTTTACATATTTATGTTGCTAAAAATTTGATTTCGGGTTATAAACTAAAGAGAGTGTTTTTCCGCTCACCGCTTCCCGCAATTCAACAAATATAGAGGAAACTTATCAATTGAGTAGTATCAACGGACAAACTGAATCTGCGTCTCATACTGAAATACTGGGAGTAAATATGTTCGACGCTGCGGATAGCGAACCTGGTGACCAGATAAATTCAGATGAATCCATTTTCCAACTGGGATTGTGGCTTTCCGGTCTGGAGAGCTTTTTGGCACTCTATAACGGAACTCTGGCAAAAAAGGATTACGCTACCCACGATTGGACCCGCGAATTCAGTCTCATACATTCGATCCTCCTGAGATGTTCGAAGCACACTCTTGATCTCGCCAATCTTATAAAGAAGGAAGAGCCAAATAATTCGCTGAGGGACGAGGTTGAGATAATTGAAAACCTGGGATCATATTCGAGTCTTTCTCGTTTTACACCCGACGAATTTTTTGAACTATCCTCTGCGTTGAAAGAATCCATCCTTCTTAGTGAAGGGTTACTTCGTGCGACGTCGCTTGGGTTTAACGATTGGACCGTTTGGAATAATTCTTTGATCTCGAAGATAAAAAGCGTGCCGGCCGTTCAAAAACTGATAAATACGGCTGAAATGGAAGCCGGCGACATTCTGCCCGATGCGCTCCAGGGCCTACTCGCAGAGCGGGAGATCTCTTCTGCACTTGAAGCGGATCTGAAACTGGTGCTTCCGTATTTTGCCAGAATATTGAAATGGTTAAGTGTAATCGGAACGATGCTTGATGAGGATCTTCCCCTTAAACCGGCTCTTCTGCTTTTTGCCAGAATAAATGAGCAAATGCGGGAAATGATGGATTACATTAACAACCGCTTGATGCGTTATCCGAACGAAGAAGACGAGCTGTTCGGATCATTAGACAGTGCTGCATACACAGCTTCGATCGAACTTAGAAAAGTTTACGATCAGGAACTGAGACAGCTGATCGCGGTCAGACCCGCACCGCTTGTGTTTGCGAAGATCGAGAATTCGTACAGTTTGCTAAACGACAGCTTGCAGCTGACGCTTGTAAATTTTGCACGTTTGATCGACCCCGCGGTCGAGGCCGCTGAGATTTTTCCGGAAATGAAACGAAAAGAAGAGCAGTCCGTCAAACTGCGCGAAGATATGTGGGATCTGCTTCAGTCCGTGCAGGATGCGGAACATAACCCGGAGAAGTTCTCACTTGATTCACTGCATAAACAGCTCAAAGATTTCGGTAAGGATAGTATCGGCTTTATTTTTTATAAGGATATAGAAACCGTGGAGCGGTTTATCGAAGAGATTATTCTGACAAAGGATAAGAAGGACCTGGTGCCGATTCTTCATCGGTTCGGAGCTTATTTGGAAACTCTTCTCGGACAGGTGAACATGAGGGCAGTGCTGATCGGACATCCATTTGCTCCGCTCGTTCCGGAACCTCAGGAAATGTTTGTTTAGATCGTCTTACTGAGGCGATCGGAGCGTGGACAGCGGTTTTTTAAGCAGAACGCCGATACTGGCGGAAACTCCTACGATCATTACTAGAATTGTCGTAATTCCGATCCCTGAAACCAACAATCCGAACGATAGTTCCCATTCAATATCCAATATATATCTCGCCACCGCAAACGAAAGTCCGGTTCCGAACACGGCGCCGATGATTCCTGCCATCAGGCCGAGGACTCCATATTCTGCAAAAAGTATTACTGTTAAAGTAAGGCGCTTTGCCCCGAGTGTTTTTAAGATGGCGTTTTCGTATATCCGCTGGGATTTTGTTAGTGCGACGGATCCGATAAGGATCAGGATTCCGCTTAGGATCACGAATCCGCCGACAAAGGAAATTGCCAGAACAAAGTTCTCAACCAGGTTTTGAAGTACTTTAACGATCTCAGCGACGTCGAAAATCTGCACGCTGGGGAAGGCGTCGACAACATCTCTTTGGAGTCGCTGGCGGTCTTTTGCAGGGATTCGCTTCAGAACATTTGCCACAAACGATTGCGGCGCGCTTTCCAACACTCCGGGACGAAAAACGAATATGAACGCGGTTCTCGTGTTTTTCAGATCAAGTCTTCTGATATTTACGATCTGAGCCGTGATCTTTCTTCCCGAAATATCAAAAGTTATTGAATCACCGGCTTCTACTTTCAAAGTTTTAGCCATGTCTTCTTCGATTGAAACCTGAGGGACATCCGGTTTTCCGTTCCACCACCTTCCTTCGATTACCGCTTCGTTGCTTTCGAGATTCTGGCGGTACGTTACGGCAAACTCCCGGCCGATCTGACCCTGCTCCTGACGAACTTCTTTGTTCTGATAATCAATCGCTTTTCCGTTTATATGAGAAATTCTTGCGCGAACAGTTGGTATGGTTTCCGGAGCTTCTCCGGTGCTTTTCGTGATCAGCCGTTCAAATTTGCCGATCTGACTTTTTTGAATGTCAATAAAAAAGAGACTTGGTAAACTCTGATTTCGCGTCAGATCAAATTCGCGAACCAAATTTGTCTGGAGCGATTGTACTGAAATGACGACAAATGCACCGAGTCCAACGGCAAGCAAAATGATCCTCGTCTGATTCCCCGGACGATACAGCGAATTTATTGCCTGCGATATCGAAAACGAGCCCAGATACTTGAGACTCCTTAAAACGCGCGTTAAAAGAAATGCCGAAAGGTAAAGAACTAAAGTTGTAATTCCGAGGCCGGCCACGAAAAAAACACCCACTGCGAACGATCCCGCCTGCCACACCGAAAGTGCGACCAGCCCGGCCAGAGTCAGGAATCCGGCCAACCACTTTGTCCGGTCAAGCTTTCTTAGATTTTGATTATTATCGTCTCGTAAAAGCAGGTTTGGGCGGATCGTTCGCACCTGCAGGAGGGGCAGAGCCGAAAACAGCAATGAGATTATTACTCCGATGAATAGCCCCTGCAGTGCCGTTGAAGGCGAAAGTGAATAACTCATCGTTCGCGGAAGTGCGTCATTGAAACTCATCCGGGCGTACCAGAGCGCCAGCTGTGCAAGAAGGACGCCAAACAGACTCCCGACCAAACCAAGGACGACGATCTGCAAAATATAGACCGAAATTATCTTGGTACCGCTCGCACCAAGGCACTTAAGTACTGCGACAGACCGTCGCTTCTGTTCAACGAAAACTCGTGCGACATTCCAGATCCCGACACCGCCCAAAACCAGTATAAGCAGTCCGGTCAGCGAAAGGTAATTTTCGGTCCGGTCAAATTGATCGCCCAGCCTTTCTTGAGTTTCTCGGTATGACTGAACCCTTATCGTTGTGCCTTTTAGTTTTTCACGCAGCGATTCGACGAGGTTAGTCGGGTTTGTCGAAGTCCTGTAAAGCATCCGCTTATTGACACGGCTTCTGTTCTGCAGGATCCCGGCCTCCTCAAACGCTTTTTTCTCGACAAAAACCCTCGAACCGAGTCTGAAACCGCTTGAGCCGCCCGGCTCCTCATCAAAAGTTGCGCGGACCGTGAATTCAGCTTCTCCGATCCTGATCTTTTCACCGATCTTTATATTTAGTTCTTCAAGCAGGATCGGAGCGATCACAGCACCTCTGTTTTCAAGAAGCTTAAAGTCAAATGGTTTTCCGCCGGGCATTTCAAATTTTCCGACCAGCGGAAACGGTGGCTCGATCCCTTTTAGGGAGACGAATTCAAGCGTTCGATTGTCACTTTTTGCCGGCCGGGCCATCGCCGAGGTCTCAATTATTTCGTTTTTTTCTTCAACGATATTTGAAGCAGCCAAAACTTCTTCGATCATCGCGATCTCGGTCGGAGAAAAGTCATTTGTCGAACTGATCCTCAGATCTGCCGTCATCAGTTCGCGTGCGTCACCTCCGACTGCTTTGCTGAGATTCTGGATAAGAGAACGAAGCGAAACGATCGAGCCTACGCCGATAGCTATACAAAGGAAGAAAAAAAGCAGTCTGCGCCAGGAAGAACGGATCTCACGAATTGTCAGATTGAAGATAAAACTCATGAATTACCGGTCATTTGTCGCTGACGATCCTGCCGTCACGCAAGTGGATCTGATGCTGCGCCTTTTCGGCGAGTTCCTGGTCATGAGTGACCAAAACAAGGGTAACGTTGTTCTTCTTATGAAGTTCAGTCATAAGATCAAAAATGTGATTTCCGTTCCTCGAATCGAGATTTCCGGTCGGCTCATCAGCCAATAAGATACTCGGCTGATTGGCAAAAGCACGGGCGATGGCGATTCGCTGCTGCTCGCCGCCGGAAAGCTCTGAGGGATAATGATGTCCGCGGTTTGTTAATTCAACGTCTTCGAGGAGTTTTCGGCCGCGCGTTTTTGCATCTTTCAAACCGGCGATTTCCATCGGGATGAGTACATTTTCAAGAGCGGTAAGCGATGGAATGAGATGAAATGACTGAAAAACGAATCCGATCTTCATACTTCGAAGCGCTGCCAGATCATCTTCGTTCATTTCTGTGATCTCTTCGCCATCAACGTCAATGGAACCCGAGGTCGGATCATCGAGACCGGCGATCAGCCCGAGCAGTGTCGATTTGCCGCTGCCGGACGCACCGGTGATAGCGACAAATTGTCCGCTTAGTATTTCAAGCGACACATCATCTAATATAGTCAGTTCTTCTGTTCCTGAACGGACCTTTTTGGTAACGTTTTTAAGGGTTATCATAGAAGTCTCGACTTTTATCGATATTTAAGCAATAGTTTTGAATTAACGGAAAGTCCGCCGGATCGCCCTAAAACATTAATAATCATACGATTGCGAAAATAACGCAAACAGTAGAAAGGAAGACTGCATCCAAAATCAGGAAGTATGCGTATAAAATTAAAGATGTCAAAATTACCGCTTATTCGCCCGGTTTTAGTTATCAGTCTGATCATCTCGGCGTTTTTGCTCGCATCATGCGATATCTCTGTTGCCGAAAATAAGAAAACGAACATCGATAAACCTCTCATTGAGCCGGAAATCAAGTCGGACCGTCCCAAGATCATCGCCTTTGGCGACAGTCTGACCGCCGGTTTTGGTCTGACCGAGAACGAATCATATCCGTATCTGCTTCAGAAAAAGCTTGATTCATTTGGCTATAAGTACGAGGTCGTCAACGCTGGGGTTTCCGGCGATACAAGTCTGGGCGGTCTCGAAAGAGTCGATTGGATCCTCGGTCAGGACAACGTCGCAATAGTCATCCTCGAACTCGGAGCTAATGATCTACTTCGCGGTGTCCCGGTTGAAAACATGAAGAAGAATCTCGAAGCAATTCTTGAGAAAGTAAAAGCGAAGAATGTAAAGGTTCTGCTTTGCGGAATGCTTGCACCGGATACAATGGGACGGGATTACCAGCGAGATTTTATTGCCGTTTTCCCCGATCTGGCAAACAAGCACAAAGTGGATTTTGTTCCTTTTCTGCTGGACGGCGTAGCCCTAAATCCAAAGCTTAATCAACCTGACGGAATTCACCCGAATGCAGAAGGAACAAAGATCATGACGGAAAATATTTTTAAAGGATTAAAGCCGATATTAGACGGGAATTCCAGACAGGACAAAAAAAATTGAGAGTAGTTTTTGCGAGACGATTGAGATGAGAAATTTGAGAGGCTTGAAAAAGACGGCTAAGATCCAAACGTTTTCCGTAATACCGCTTTTTGTCCTCGGAGCGCTATTAACATCTGCGTTATACGCCCAAAGCGTTGAGCAGCCAGTATTTGGAGCAAGCGAACGGGGAATAGTTTCGGACAGGGCGTCGGAGAAAACTGAATCGGCCGAAAAAAATGTGAACGAAAACGAATTTCCGGTAAAAAAGCAGAGCTCAACCTATGCCAGGCCGACGGCAAAGAAACGTTTCAAGCGTTATCTGAATTCGACGATCGGCCCCTTCTCCATCGCAAAACAAGCGGCCAGCGCGGGTTATTCAACATATACGAATAGTCCCGAGGAATGGGGTAAAAACGGATCGGGCTTCACGCGTCGATTTGCGTCAAACCTTGGTAAGAATGCAATCAATAAGACGACGGTTTATGCACTAGATGAGGCCTTTGAGCTGGACAGTCATTTTTATCGGAGCAAAAACCGCAGCTTTGGATCAAAAATAAAAAATGCCTTTCTTTCTCCGGTTACCGCACGGAATAAAAGCGGAAAAAGAGTGATCGGAATACCACGACTTGCCGGCGCATATGGTTCTGCCGTGATCGCACGGGAAACGTGGTATCCCGATAGATACAGTTACAAGGACGGGGTTAGAGACGCTACCATTTCTTTGGGCGTCGGAGCAGCAGTAAATCTATTCAAAGAATTCTTCTGGAAATAGTTAAAAGACTATTCCCCCGGTTTTGTCGTCAACCGATCTCGGTTAAACTTCCCACATATGAATGTTACACACCTTGAGTGCGCCTTGTGCGGACTTCACTATGAAGCTAACCAACTGCACAATCTATGCGGAAGCTGCCAGCGTCCGTTATCTGCAAAATACGATCTTGCGAACGCAGCAAAAACACTTACCAAAACTGCGCTAAAAAATAGGGACGCGAGTTTATGGCGCTACCGCGAAGTACTTCCGGTTGTAAATGACGAAAACATCGTCAGTCTCGGTGAAGGCTGGACACCTCTCTTGGCGGCCGACCGTCTTGCCGGCAGCTTGCCTTTAGAGCTCAAGCTGTTTATTAAAGACGAATCAAACAATCCCACTCAGAGTTTTAAATCGCGCGGAATGACCGCTGCGGTCTCGATGGCAAAGGAACTCGGCGTGACAAAACTTGCCGTTCCGTCCGCCGGAAACGCGGCAGGTGCTTTGGCGGCTTACGCGGCGAGAGCCGGAATGGAGGCGCACATTTATATGCCGAAAGATACTCCGCAGGCGAATATCGTCGAATGTCAGCAGACAGGAGCTTTTGTAACTTTGATCGATGGCTTAATAACTGACTGCGGCGCAGAGATCGCGAAACGAAAAGATGCTGAAGGATGGTTTGATGTCTCCACGCTAAAAGAGCCTTATCGTCTTGAAGGCAAGAAAACGATGGGATACGAACTTGCCGAACAATTTGACTGGGATCTTCCGGATGTAATTTTATATCCGACAGGCGGCGGGACCGGGCTGATCGGAATGTGGAAGGCGTTTGATGAAATGGAAGAAATGGGCTGGATCGATTCGCGTCGCCCGAGAATGGTTTCGGTTCAGTCAACCGGGTGTTCGCCGATCGTAAATGCCTTTCATGCCGGGAAGCGATTTGCCGATGAGTTTGAAAATGCTGCAACTGTCGCGTCGGGGTTACGCGTTCCAAAGGCCGTTGGCGATTTTATGATCATTGATGCGATCAATGAATCAAAAGGAAGTGCGGTCGCGGTTAGTGATGAGGAACTCACAAAGGCGGTAAAAGAGATCGGTTCGACCGAAGGCCTTTTTATCGCTCCGGAAGGAGCTGCATGCCTCCCTGCACTCAGAAAATTGATCGCCGATGGGTTTATACAGAAAAATGAACGGGTTGTTATTTATAACACGGGTGCGGGTGTGAAGTATCTCGAGTGTTTCCGGTAGTTTCTGTACCCTCTTACCTCAATGACTGGGTGTTCCACGTTGTCGATGTTACAATTTCTACATTATTATTACATCCTCACACCAATTTTTTAGAGGATCAATTATGTATCGAGTATTTTTCAACATCGCTTTGTTTCTTTGTATCGATCGGTATCTACGCTCAAAATAGGATCGAATATCACGATTTCGATTGGGCGGGCGCCCCAAACCTGTTTCAAAGTCACAGTTATCCGTTAGTGTTCTCATTTTGATATGGATTCCTGAGCCATAAGAAAATCACTAGTGACAATTTTCAAGCTTTTCAATTGGCATCTCAGTCTGGTTCGCGATACCGACTGAAGTTGCAGATGATTACTCGTCCTCCACTCGAGAATAAATAGGTCTGTTGCCGAAGGATCCAAATCGATCCAAACAGAAAGTACTTCGAGCCGAATGTCGGATATTCAGAAACAATAGTGCTCAGATATAGAGTGAATGATATTGCTTTGAAAATAGTTTGGAAAATCTTGGCCGATCGGAACATTAAGCGTTTAGAAAAGAGATTCATGAAAACAACTAAAATTGCAATCAAGTTATCCAAAATGGCGAAGCTTGGGACCTGAATGGAGATGGCGCTCTAGAAAATTTTGTTACCGGTAAAAATTGGATTGTTAACGGTGCAGTTGGTAATATCGGTACATGGATCGTCGGGAATGTTAATGACAAAAACAAAATAATTCTCTATGGTGCATTTGAAGATTACAAGATATAGCCACCAAAACTAACGGATATCATGATATATTTTCGCCGCACGGTTCTGTTAGTTCTTCGTATCACATGACGTACAAATACAAAAAAAGAAAATACCGGCAAACGGATTGCATCTTCACAGAAACACAGTTGCGTAATCAGGCAACCATTACGAATTGCGAAAGCCATGATTGAACTGAGTTTCAGGAATAGCTTCTAACTATATTCGCCTTGATTAAATATCTAGTTAAGGTTAAGTAATGAGCGAAAGAATTTTTTCCAAATCATGCTTAACACTTTCGCCTATATGCAGCCTCAGTGCCCGCCTATCCCGATCCAATAACACCTGAAAATCTCCGCGTGACTGCGCCGCTTTTACTACCCCAAAAGTATATTTCTGGCCGGGTACCGGAATATCTTCCGCGTCTTCAGATGTAATTTGGAGAAACACACCGTTATTTGCTCCCCCTTTATACGCCTGTCCGGTCGAGTGCAGAAATCTTGGCCCGAATCCCAGCGCCGTTGCGGTAAGTTCCTTTTTCAGTACTTTGTGACGCAGTTCCTGAAGCAATCTTTCATTCTCTGCATTCATTTCGAGATACGCCAAAACTGCAAAGTAATCATATTCCTGAAGGTGGATTATGTGCGCATTGATATATTTTTCGAGCGACTTTTCCACTCCGACAAAGTTATTCAGCTGTTCGATATATTTTTCACTTGAAAATAACTTGATACCGCCTTCTTCAAAAAACGGCTCTTCGTGAGGAAGTTCACCCGTTTCTTCGTATTTTTCAGTAAGTGCTTTTGCTTCAACCTTTGCGGCCTCAACATCGGGCTGGTCGAAAGGATTTATACTCATGATCGCTCCGGCAACCGCTGTCGCGAATTCCAAGCGGAAAAATTCCTGTCCGAGATCCGTCTTGTCGGCAAGTTCTATCTCGACGAAAGGATGTTCATACGCTTCAAGTGAAGAAATTTTTGAATCGAGCGAATTATCTTTTGTATCCTTCAGCTTCAGATATACAAATATCCGGTCTTCATCATAATCGACCGCTTTTACAAACCTTTCTCTGTCGATCGGAATTATTGAAACCCCATTCTTCCCGGTGCTTTCGGCTATAAGCTGTTCGAGCCAGGCGCCCGCATCATAGAGTTCAGGTGATGTAAATATCGTCAGTTTATCGCGTCCGTGTTGATGACATACGCCGAGAATAGCTCCCAGAAGCACGCCCGGGTTTTCACTTGGAAGATCAGTTTTACAAGCATTGACCATTTCCAAAGCGCGTTTGAGAAAATCGTCGACATCGATTCCCATTGCCGCACCCGGAACCATACCGAAAACCGAAAGCGCGGAAAATCGTCCACCTACACTCGGCTCGCCAAAAAATATATGCCTGAAGTTTTCTTCCGCAGCGAGTTTATGAAGTTTGGAATCCGGATCGGTTATCGCAATAAAGTGTCTGCCGGCATTCTCTGAGCCGACCGCCGCGGAAACTTTCTCCCAAAAGAATTGGAAAAAAGTATTTGGTTCGAGCGTCGAACCGCTTTTGCTTGCGACAAAAAACAAAGTTTTCGAGACGTCAATCTTACTTTCGAGCGTTTTTATCTGCGCCGGGACGGTCGAATCAAGAATGTGAAAATTTTCAACTCCGAACGTGACCGCCAAAACTTCCGGACACAAGGACGATCCGCCCATTCCCAACAGTACGAGATTTTCAAAATCCGCAGATCTTACATCGTCCGCGAGGTCATGATATTTTTGGATCCCGGACAATTCCTTTTCGGCGATGCCGAGCCAGCCGAGCCATTTGTCTTCGTCTGAATTCGTCCAGACACTCGCATCTTTATTCCATATCCGGTTTACGTTGCCTGAGGTTCTCCAGTCTTCAAGTGTTTTTTTAACGCCGGATTCAATCTCCTGAGGAAGAGTGTAATTAAATTGATTTAGCATGAAACAAATTTATCACATTGCAAAGGGAAGTCGGAATTATACGTGCGTGATATAATCCGAGGCTAATCATGAAAACTCATCAATTCTTTTTGCAGCTCGCTGCTGCCGCTATCCTTGTGGCGTTATTGGTTTTGTCGGTTTCGGCGCAGTCGAAATGCGCTGAAACTGCAGCCGTGGTCAAACCGCAGCTTTCGGAAAAAGCGGAAGAATTGTACAACGCAAAATTAGCAGAGGCTTCCGCTGATTATGTTAACAACGCAAAGAACGCGGATGCCATTATTTGGCTTGGACGAAGACACGCCTATTTGGGCAGTTATAAACGGGCGATCGAAATTTTCACTGAGGGAATTGTCTCCTACCCGAAAGATCCGCGATTTTATCGCCATCGCGGACACCGGTTTATTTCGATCCGTTGTTTTGACGATGCAGTAAAAGACTTCGAAACCGCCGCGAAATTGATTGAAGGAAAACCGGACGAGATAGAACCGGACGGTTTACCAAATGCCCGCAATATCCCGACTTCAACTCTCCAATCAAATATCTGGTATCATCTCGGGCTCGCCTATTACCTGAAAGGTGATTTCAAAAATGCGCTCAGGGCTTACCGCGAATGCATAAAAGTTTCAAAAAATCCTGACATGCTGGTTGCAACGACGAACTGGCTTTATGCAACTCTCCGCCGCCTGAATAAACCAAAGGAGGCCGCACTCGCAATTCAGCCGATCAAAGACGATCTCGATATCATCGAAAACGACGGATACTACAAGCTGATAAAGGTCTTTCAGGGAAAGATCTCAGCAGATGAACTCTTAAACGAGATCGGCAAAAGCGGCGACAGTTTAAACGATGCATCGGTCGGCTATGGATTGGGAAACTGGTTTCTGATCAACGGAGACAAGGACAAAGCAAATAAGATTTTCAGCGAGATCAGCTCCGGAGACCAGTGGTCGAGTTTTGGTTTTATCGCGGCTGAGGCAGAGCTTAAACGCTGAGATCCAGGTTTGGCGGAGCTTCCGTCTGAATTTGGAAAACTCCGGAGATCTTTACGTACAGTCTAGGCACTACCTACTTCAGGTATTTCTTACCCTCAAGTTTCTTTGGCAGCAGATCGGTGCTTTCTCCCGAATCTTTACCATAACCCATTTGCTTCATCAGCTTTGTCGGTGCATTTCTCAGTTTCATCGGTATCGGAAGATTACCGAATTTGCTTACGTCCTTCATCGCTTCCTTATACGCGTTGTAGGCCGAGCGGTCTTTTTTTGAATTTGCCAGATATGCCACGCCGTGTGCGAGGTTCAACACGCATTCGGGCAGTCCGATCGTTTCTACGGCGCGAAAAACCTCGTTTGCCACGACCAGCGCGGTCGGCTGTGCGAGTCCAATATCTTCCGAAGCAAAAATCACCATTCTCCTCGCGATAAACTTCGGGTCTTCACCTGCATCGATCATTCTCGCGAGATAATATATCGCAGCGTTTGCGTCGCTTGCCCGCATCGACTTTATAAAAGCGCTGATTGTGTTGTAATGTTCTTCGCCTTTTTTATCGTATCGGAGGAATTTTGACTGAAGCGTGTTTTTGAGATTTTCAACATTTACTTTGTCATAAAGCTGCGCAGTATTTTCGATCATCGTGATCGCCTGCCGGGCGTCGCCGTTTGCCATCGAGATCAGCCATTCTTTTGCTTCGGCGTCCAATTCAAACTCCGTCCGGTCAATGATCTCCGCCATTTGCTCATTAGTTAATTCTTCTAAAACAAAAACGCGGAGCCGCGATAAAAGCGGGGAAATAATTTCAAAACTCGGATTCTCGGTTGTTGCGCCGACCAGAATAAGTTCGCCGTTTTCTACAAAAGGGAGGAGAAAATCCTGCTGCGCTTTATTGAACCGGTGGATCTCATCGAGAAAAAGCACCTTCGGCCGTTCATTTTCGAGCCCCTCATCAATGATCTTTCGAATGTCATTTTTACCCGCGGTTACTGCTGAAAGTTCGAAAAGTTCGGCATTGATCGCATTTGCATAAATGCGGGCAAGAGTAGTTTTCCCAACTCCGGGAGGTCCCCAAAAGACAAGTGAAAAAATATGTCCCTGTTCGATCGCCCGGCGGAGAGGACGGTTTGTGCCGACAAGATGATCCTGCCCGATAAATTCATCGAGCGATCTCGGACGGATCTTGTTTGCGAGTGGTTCCATTTGCAAAATCAGTATAGTTAGCGAAAGCGAACACCTCAAATATCTTAACTGTAAAATTGAAGAGATCTGATTCTCTGGTTTAAAAAGCTTCTGAACATATGCATAAGTATGTATAATTGGTAAATGGAGTTTGAATGGGCTGAATCCAAGGCTGAACAGGTAAAAAATGAGCATGCGATCGAATTTGCGAAGATAATCGACATTTTCGAAGATCCTTTTGCGATTGAATTTATCGATGAAACCCATTCAACTGAGAAAGAAATCCGGTACGCGATAATTGGAATTACTTCTTATGGTTTGGTCTACCTTGTTTTTACCGAGCCAGACGAGAACAGGATCCGATTTATTACTGCCAGAAGAGCTGAGAATTGGATGGTAAATGAATATGAAGAAAACAGAAAAAAATAATGTCACGAGCGCAGAAGCAAAAAAGGCGGGACTTAAAAGGATCGACAGGAAACATAAGGCCAACAAAGGCGAAACGAGTTTGTCGGACTGCAAAGTGCGAATCACGATCAATCTCGACGCGGACGTTTTAGAATACTTCAAGCAGCGCGCCGAATCTCCAAATGCAGCTCCTTATCAAACACAGATCAACGCCGAATTGCGAAAAATTATGGGAAGAGATTCAGGGGAGTTTCTCGATTCTACCGCTAATAATCTTCTTCAGGATGAAAATTTTATTGCTGCTTTGAAAGACAAGCTGAAAGCGGCTTGACGGAAAGTTTGTCAGGATATAATTTACTGCACTAACATGAATGAAAAACTCTCGTCGCTTTTTAATAAGATAAAGAGTGGCGGCACCCTTCTAACAAATAGCGAAGCCCAAACGAGTCAGGCTATTGTACTTCCGATCTTGCACAATTTGGGCTGGGATATATTCGAGACAAATGAAGTTACGCCCGAATTTTCGGTAGGCGGGAAACGCGTGGATTATGCGTTAAGAATCAAATCTCTTGCGAAAGCATTCCTAGAAATAAAAAAGCCTACGGAAGACCTAGAAAAGCATCAAGAACAGCTTGTGTATTATGCTTTTCAACAAGGAGTAAGACTTGCAATTTTAACAAATGGAATTACTTGGTGGTTTTACCTTCCCTTAGAAGAAGGTAGCTGGGAACAGAGGAAATTCTTCACCATTGATTTGATGGAACAGAAGGTTGGGGATGCTATTGAAAAATTTGAAGATCTGCTAGATAAGACTAATATAGAAAATGGGAACGGATATCAAAATGCGAAATTTCTTTATGATGGGAGACAAAAAAATAAAATAATTCGAGAGTCATTACCAAAAGCTTGGGAAAAATTGATTAGTGAGCCTGATGAAATGCTGGTCGAGTTATTAAACGAAACGCTTGAACGAATTAGCGGGTTTAAGGCGGAAAGTCCGATAATCATTCAATTTCTTAAGCAATTATTTCCAAAACCGTCTGGCACTGTAATTCCCAAGTCCGGACAAAAGGAGAAATGGCAAAATCTCAACAAACAGAAACGTATCAATACTCATTCCAAACAACCTTCGAACGCCTTATTGATGAATCCGGACGACTTAGACGATTTACTTCATACTAGGATCTTGAGCGCAAACTTCGCCGGAGTGACCTCTTCTAATAGTTGGCGAAGTGTTTTGGCGAGCGCATTAAAGATTGCTTTTCAGAAGTCCATCGACATTAATGATTTGCGGGAAAAAGTCAATCTAAATATTAGAGAAGGACATCATGCAAAACACGGCTTTCACCCAATTGAGGGAAGTAACTACTCCTTTCAAAACCAAGATGCTAATAAGAGCGCAAAAAATCTAATAGCTTTGGCAAAACTCCTAGAGTCAGAAATTTTCGTTTCTTTTCTCTGGCGGGAAAAAGGAAAGTTCCCAAATATGGAAGGCATTATTATTTGGAAACCTAAGTGACTATCGTTCGATTATCCACTTAAAAAACATCTCTTCCTGCCGGTGAAAAGCATGTTCGGGAAGACCGCTTTTAGTCATCGGCAGCTTGAAAAATACCGACAGCTGCTCCTGAACGCCGCTTCCGCCGGTCTGTTTTGCAAGATCAAGACATCGCGCGATCTCGATCGCGAGAGGTGCGGCGAGGATCGAGTCTTTACACAGAAAATTTACTTTTAGCTGCATCGACTGTCCGAGAAAGCCCTTAATATCGATATTATCCCAGGCTTCTTTGTTGTCGCCCCGGGGTTTGTAATAACGGATATCGACAATATGATCTTCCACCTCATAACCCAGAATGTTTCTTAAAACCGAGGCTTTTGTCTTTATTTTTGAGCGCAGCGACTCTTCGTTGGAGAGCGCCAGTCCGTCGCGGTTTCCTAAGATATTTGTCGAATACCAGCCTTCCACCTTTAATGCCCTCGACCTGAGCGCCGGCGCGATGACTGTTTTGATAAATGTCTGTCCGGTTTTTCCGTCCTTTCCGGCGATCGGAACGTCGTTCTTTTCCGCAAACTCGATCAGCGCGGGAATGTCAGCGGCGACTGACGGTGTAAAATTTCCGTATGGCGCTCTTTCGGCGATCGCCGAATAGGCATAGAGCATCGCGGGCGAGACATCCGCGGAATCCGCGTCGAGCGCTTCTTCAAATTTTTCGAGTGAACTAAAAACTTGCGCAGTTTCGTCAGCGAGTTTTTCGGTGGAAGCAAGATTAATAACGACCAGATCATCGCAGTGCTTTTGAAATTCGCGAATATCGGCGCGGATCGATTCTACTGTTTTGCGGTGTGAAGCGGTTTTGCGGATATTTTCGCCGCCTATGTTTGAAAGAAATGAATTGTTGGAAACGGCTTTCCACGGTGTGATCTCCGAAAGCTCGGTTTCTATTGCTATGAACTGTTTGTGCATTAAAACATCGTGCTCGGCAGCGGCGGCGGAGAGATCATCCCCGTTCAGATCCCAACCGCCAACAACAATGTTCTCGTATTGTGCCAGCGGCGCGGTTGTTTCGCTGTCCAATTCAGCCAGCGGCAGACCTTCGCGGCCGATCAAACCCTTTTTCAGGAGTTCGATCCCCGCGACCATCGTTGTCCCAACGGCGCCGCCCAAACCGATAACGGCAATTCCGAGTTTTGTATCGTTCATCAATCCCTATTGTTTGTAGATCAATTCGCCCTTTTTGTGTTTTGTCTTGCTCAGAAATCCGAAAATTCCGCCGAGCGCAGCACCGCCGAGGGCAAATAAAGGAATAGCTGCTCCTGAAAGCGGATCGTCTGAACTCGCTGCATACACCGCACCGCCCGCTCCCGCACCGGCCGCCGCGCCGATCAGCGCGCCTTTTCCGGTGTTTCGCTTTCCTTCAAACAGCGTTGCACGCCAAACCTTTTTGACCTCATCTTTTGTAAATTCAGTTTCATTCCCACTAAGGGATTTCGCACCGGCCAGTTCGATCTTTATTCCGGAATCATCCGCCGAACGGAGCACGCCGTAATTCATTTTGCCGTTTTTTGTTTTGGTAACTATTTCCTGACCCACGAGTTGAGTTGTGTTACGTCATCCCAGGTTCCTATTGACTGCGCAAGCACAGGAGAAACGCTGATTGATAATAACGAAATCAAAATAATAAATGAAATCAAAGCTTTTACAATACGCATAAATTGCCTCCATATTAATGACATCTAAAAGTCGAAGAACTGTTGCCGCAGGTGACGCCTTGTCGGTAAATTGATATCCATACGCAATAGAAAAGGAAACTTTCTAGGCGTCGCCATAAACGAAACTTCCTAAACATGACATGTTTAGATTCTACAATGAATCAGGTGATTTAACTACTTATTGGTGTGTACATTGGACTTACTGGATTTCAACCGAAATTTCATACAGATCATAACTTCAGTAAATTCTCGTTCAAATTCCAGGAATCCATTTCGTAATTGTCGTCAATGCTCTGGCTTTTTGGGTTTTTGCTGTTTTTTAGAGGTTTTAGAATTTAGCATCATATCTCTTCAAACTACTTTGTTTTAAAGTTTCACGTTACTGCTTTAGTTCCACAATCGTTGCGCCGTTGCCGCCTTCATTTTGTGGGGCGAAACCAAAATTGTCGACATGCGGATGACCTTTGAGAAATTGATGTACGGAGTTTTTTAAGGCGCCGGTCCCGAAACCGTGGATGATCCGCACTTTCTGAAGTTTTGAGACATATGAATCATCGAGAAATTTATCGATCTCGGCTTCGGCATCGAGCGTGGTTTGTCCGATCAAATTGAGCTCAGACTGCACCGCGCCGAGTTCAAGGTCGATATTTGAATGAGCAGCTGATCTTTTTAACTTTTCGAGCTGTTTTTCGCCCGTTTTTTCCTGGGACGCCGCGACCTGGAGATCTTCTAATTTCTGCTTCATTCGCATTGAGCCGACGACCACTTCGGCGGAGTCCCCGTCGATCTTTTCAACTCTGCCCTTTGTTCCGAATCGAGTCAGAATCACGTCCGAACCCGCTTTTACTTCGGCATCTGCGATGATCTCCTCCTTTGAAAAGGAGCTATCTGAATTCGTCTGACCGCTGCTTTCCGAATCGCGCGTCATTTTTGCCTTGGCGTTAAACGCGTGCCGTTTTAATTCTGCTTTGTTTGCAACGAGCTCTTTTTCGAGTTTTGTCCGCTGTTTTTTGTCTTCGACTGTCTTGATAAATGCCTTCGAACGCCGCTCAAAACTCTCGACGGTTTCGCTCAGTTCTTCGTCAAACTGTTTTCGCCGCTGCCGTTCGCGTTTGCGAAATTCGACATCGAGTTTTGCATATTTTTCGGCCGTCGCTTCGCGTTCCTCGTCAAGCGCGACCCGCAGATCATGCGCCTGTTTTGTTTCGCTTTGAAGTTTGTGCAGATAATCTTCCGCAGCCTGAGCCGAAACATCGAGATTCTCCCGCGCTTTGGCGATCACTTCGTCACTGATCCCGAACCGGCGCGCGATCTCAAGCCCCGAAGATGCTCCGGCGATTCCGGTCAGAAGCTTGTAGGTGGGTTCGAGAGTTTTTTCGTCAAATTCAACGGAAGCGTTTATCACATCTTCATCATTTGCCGCATAAATTTTCAGACCGTTATAGTGCGTAGACGCGATTATCTGCGCGCCGCGGTTCCGCAGATGATCAACGATCGCCACACCGAGCGCCGAGCCTTCTTCGGGATCGGTACCTGTTCCGACTTCATCGAGCAAAACGAGCGCAGGCGTGTGCAGCTTTTCGATCATTTCGGCGATGTTTGAAATGTGCGATGAAAACGTAGAAAGATTTGCCGTCAACGACTGGTGATCGCCGATATCAGCGAGAACCGATACATAGAAGGGAATCTTTGCGGCCTCTGCCGGTACGGGCAAACCCGAAACTGCCATCACCGAAAGAAGTCCGGCGGTTTTTAGGACGACCGTTTTTCCGCCAGCATTCGCACCTGAGATGATCATCACGGAATTCTGCTTTGAAAGCGCAAAGCTGACCGGGACGATCTCCGGGGCTTTCTCTGATTGTTTGGTGGACCCGGTCGCTACCGCTCCCGGTTCTGACTTTGCGTTCTTTAGCGATTCCTCGAGGAGCGGATGTCGCGCATTTACCAAATCGAGCGATTCGTCTTCGGTGATAACCGGTACGGTCGCATTGAAATTTCGCGCAAAAACGGTTTTCGCTTTTATAAAATCGAGTTCGGCGATCGCCGAAGCGGCGGTCTCTATCGATGAGAGATTTTGCCGAAGTTCATCGGAAAGCGAAAAGAGGATCCGCAGAATCTCATTCTCTTCCTTTGCCTTAAGCCGCTGGAGTTCGTTGTTTGCCTCGATCGAATCGAGGGGTTCGATAAACACTGTAGCGCCTGAAGACGAGGTTCCATGCGCGACTCCTCCGATCTGTCCGCTGAAATTTGCTTTAACCGGAACTACAAATCTGCCGTTTCGCACGGTAACTATATCGTCCTGAACAGCGTCACTTTTCGAGCGCATCAGATTCTCAAGCGATCTTGTAAGACTCGCTCTTTGAGAATTTATCTCGCGCCTGATCCGGTTTAATTCCGGCGAAGCGGAGTCATCCAGCTCGCCGCTCGGGAGGATCTTTTTCTCGATGTTTTGAGCGGTTTTTGAAAGATCCTTCGGGATATTCTCGACTATCCTCCAAAGCGTAGGTTTTGATTCCCTAAAACTTTGGATCGCATTTTTAGCCGCAAGAGACTGCGAGATAAGCCGCGCGAGTTCGCGAAGAACCGCCGGCTCGAGCGACGTATTCCTGATCTTTAAAAGCGAGATCGAATCTTTTGGATCCGGCAATTCGGAAAAGCTCCACGAAACATCTTCCTTTTCGAGATCCAGCGTTTCTTTTAATGCAAGGAGATCGTTCTCGAGTTCGATCCTGCTCGAATGAGGCCGAAGCCCGAGCAGACGGTCTTCGCCCATCGGCGTCTGCGCACCGCGGGCAACGAGCTTGAGAAGGCTGCTAAATTGTAATGTCTCAAGTGAAAACATGATCTAAAGGAGCAACGGAACGCAGGCAGCCTGCCTGCAATGAGCGCGACAGCGCGAAAAACACGCTGATTTTCATTTACGTCAACAGAAATCTGCAGTTTTCGAGCGCTTCCGCACTCCGGCTATTCGGTGACCTCAACGCCTTTCCAAAATGCGATATAATTCTCAATATTCTTAGCTTCTTCTTTAGTTTCCGGATAATACCAGGCGGCATCGGTATTTTTCTCTCCGTCAACATTCAGCGTGTAATAACTCGCCGTGCCTTTCCAGCCGCAAACCGTATTTGTTTCGCTTTTTTCAAAGTATTCGTGATTGGCAGACTCCGCCGGGAAATAATGATTTCCTTCAACGACAACAGTTTTATCGCTCTCCGCGATAACTTTTCCATTCCATATTGCTTTCATAAATTTTTAATTGGTAATAGGTGATACAGGATACGCAATACGCAATACGCAATACGCAATACGCAATACGCAATACGCAATACGTAATACGTAATACGTAATACGCGATACGCCTTTTGCCGGATTAATTTGGAAACCCGGCGCGCACTACCGGTGAAAAATTTGGTGTCATTTACTATTTGAACAATTCGTTGCGGCACGCTTTGCCGGCAACCAACCGCGAACCGCGAACCGCGAACCGCGAATTACTTATCGCGTACAACGAACAGCGAATTGCGAACCGCGTGTTACGTATCGCGTACAACGAACCGCGAATTACGTATCGCGTATTACGAATTGCGTATCGCTTACCGCGAGCGGTGTCCCCGCCTATCCCAAAAACCTCTCCCGGATCTCCGGCGTCGGCATCATGCATGCGTCTTTTTTGCCGAATAAACGGTAGCGGTATTTTGCAAAGAGTTTGTAACACGCATCTCTGAGAAATTTCGGAACGATGATCAAAATGTAAAATATCTTCCACGCCCCGTCGATCTTCCGTGCGATCTTCAAACCTGCGGTCGAATGCGTAAAGGCCCGGTCATTTTCGATAACGATAACGGAATCCGTGTCCGCTTTATCAATGCTGTATTTTTCGAGAAGATCTTCGGCGATCTCCGACTGCAGCGGCGCAAATCTAAAATACTTTTTCGAATCGCGTTCGATAATAAAATTCACCGAGTCGTTGCAGAAATTGCAAACTCCGTCAAAAAGAACTATCGCGTTTTCGTCGTTACTCATCGTTTTATAAATTCTACCGCAATTTTCGGATAGATTTAACCGCGCGTTTATAAGATGCTAATGGCGCAGGACAAAAAAAGGAAAGTTTTTAGCGGCAAAATATTATGAACAATGAAATTTATTGGGAAGCGGTAAAGCAGAATGACCGGCGATTTGACGGGATCTTCTATACCTGTGTTTCATCGACAAAGATCTTCTGCAGGCCTTCATGTACGGCGCGGCTTCCGAAAAGAAAGAATGTGAATTTTGTAAGTTCGATCGCCGAGGCCGAAACAAGGGGATTCCGCGCTTGTTTGCGCTGCAAGCCGAAAGAAAAGATCGCGGTTGACGAGCAAGTTCTGAAAATGACCAAAGTCTGCGAACTGATCGAGACGGAAGAGGATCCTGTGCTCGAATCGCTTGGCGAGATGGTCGGACTTAGCCCTGCGCATCTTCAGCGGACTTTTACGAAGATCATCGGAGTTTCACCAAAAAAATACGCCGAGGCAAGGAAAATAGAAAAATTCAAAAAGGGAATTCAGGAGGGAAGCCCCGTGACAGATGCCATGTATGACGCCGGATACGGCTCGAGCAGTAGGCTTTACGAAAAGGCGGCGGCGAAATTAGGAATGACGCCGGCAACTTATAAAAAGGGCGGGGAAGGCATGAAGATCGAATATACGATAACGGGGTGTGAACTCGGACGTTTGCTGGTAGCACGTACGGAAAAAGGGATTTGCGGCGTAAAATTCGGCGATGACGATACAACGCTTGAAGCCGATCTCAGATCGGAATATCCGAATGCCGGGATCTCAGACGGTAAACGGAGTCTCAAAAATTATGTAGAAGCGATCCTCGGGCATCTGGAAGGAAAGGCTCGAAAACTGGATCTGCCGATCGACGTCCGCGCGACAGCTTTCCAAATGCGTGTTTGGGAAGAACTGCGCAAGATCCCTTACGGCGAAACGCTCTCATATAAAGAGGTTGCGGAAAAGATCGGAAATGAAAAAGCAGTGCGGGCAGTTGCAAGCGCCTGCGCAAAAAACCGCGTCGCCCTGGTGATCCCGTGCCACCGCGTGATCGGATCAAACGGAAAAATGAGCGGCTACCGCTGGGGGATCGAACGGAAGAAAAAACTGATCGATAAAGAAAAAGGACGGTGAATTGATCAGAAAACGACCCGTTTGCCGGCAGCATATTTTTTCTTTGTAACGAGGACCGATGTTTTGTTTATAACTTCGGTCCTTCACCTGTTGCGATCGGGGTAATGCCGGTGCCGTCCTTCTTAATGCTGAAAATCCTGAACGGGTAGTCTTCACGGCCGTTAATGTCGTAGTAACCCGTAAAATAAATGGTCGCACCGTCTGAAGACCAAACCGGATCAACGGCAAACATATTTTCCGGAGTCAATCTTTTCTTTTTATTCTTCGTTAGATCGTATAGAAAAAGCGCCGTATTCGGTTCGCCGAATGTCTGCTCGAAAAGCTTTGTTCCGGGTACCAATTGCGTGAAAACAAACGAGTTGTCGTCTGTCGGCGACGGAAGAAACCGATCGCTGCTCGTGACAGATCCACGGCTCCCGGTGAATTTCTCAAGCGGAGTCTTTTTTAGTATCTGGCCGGTCAGACTAACATGGAATAAATTTGTCATATCGTGAAAAAAGATCGTGTCGCCGTCCGCAGACCAAACCGGAGCAAAAACATCATTTATTTCCTTGTTCGTCTCAATTACCGTAAACGTTTCTTTTCCGGTCGAATTGAGAACCTCGAGTTTTGTTTTGCCTTGCGGAGTTCGCAATACGAACAAGACCAGATCCCCTTTCGGGTCGTACTCCAAATAGTTGACAAATCCTTTCTCGCGAAAAAGTTCCCGACTTTTCCCTGTTTTCAGCGCGTGAATCATCAAAACCGATTCAGCATCTGCCTGAGGCAATTGCGGTTTGACGTAAATGATCTCATTCCGTTCTCGGTCGAAAGTCGGAGAAGATCCTTTGACGATTTTCCGCGGTGTCTTTTCCAAAGCCGGCAGATGATATATCCAGCCTTCTCTCGTAAAAACGAGATCATCTGAAGACTTCTTCTGAGTTGCAGTTTCGCCGGATGAGCCGATTCGAGGAGTGTTTGTTTCAACTGCCGATTCGACAAAACCGTTCTGACAGGAAATCGTAAGTCCCCAAATAAGTGCTGTTAGAAATAAGTTCATTAATTTTCGGTTATCCATTTTTTCTTTATCAAACAATGATCCGGAAAAGCTATTGGATACGTGTACCCGTCCAAGCGGTTCCGTCGGTTGTTTTTTCGCAATAGAACCATTTCCCGCTAAATTTGTCCCCGGAAAACTCCCAGCGGATCCTTCCCCAATGGTAACTGCCGTCGCGTTTCGTAGAACATTTGACGCCGGAATTGTTCTCGATCCAATAACCTGTTACAACGTTTCCGCTGACCGTTCCGACGATACGTCCGTTATCCCCGGGGTAGGTCCCGGTTACCTGATTGCCGGTCTGTCTTAATGTAAGGGTTCCGCTCGACGAATGCTTCCAGTTTCCCGAAACATTTATTGACGGACCGGCCGGGGCAGAATCGCCGCCGGTTTGGCGAACGGTGAGCCGATTGTTCGCACCGAATGTAACGGTGTATTTTCCGTCCGGTGCGACATTAAACGATAATTGATGTATCACTTTTCCGTTCGCGCCCGCATAAACCGTTATTCTTGTAAATTTCGGGCCTTCTCCTGAAGCGGTTCTTCTTCCGCCCGGTGAGATCCGGTTATCGGGAGCAAATGTTTGGCCGGTCGCAAACATATGCACGGTCTGTTTGGACGCGTTGATATAGGTTACCGAGATCCGCATCCGTTCTGCCGAAGTTGTAGACGGAGCAGGTGCGGGTGCCTGCGAAGACCCGCTTACGGCATAGCCTTTGACCGTTGCAAAACCGCGGCCGCCGCTTTGAGTGTTTTGGGACCATGTTACCGGATCAGAATCGACAACGGTATATGTTCCGGCAGGAATGACGGTGTTCGGACGCACCTGCCAATACGCATTAGTTACACCGCCTTGTCCCGGCTGTCCGCTTGCGCGCCACGGACCGTATAATTTTCCGCTGGAATGACGCAACCCTATCGTTCCCGGCCGTGAAGTGCCGCGTCCGTTATTCCAGTGATAGGTTTGAATGAATGTGACCATGTAAGAACCGCGTACCGTGAAACGGGTGGGTACGGTCGGCTTGTTAGCAACGCCGCCGATGTTTTCGATATTTACGATCTCAACTTCCGCTTTTTCGCCCGGCCGTGTTTGCACCGGCGTTTTTGTAGTTACCGGAGGCTGAGTATTTACGGGCGGTTTTGTTTTTGCACGATTTAACTTCTCCAATACCCGTTGGAGAGTCTTTTTTGCCGAATCATCGTTTGGATCAAGCTGCAGAGCTTTTTCAAGATCGGTCTTTGCGCCGGAAAGATCGTTGAGGCTTTCTTTTGCCGCACCGCGGTTTCTAAAAGCCGAAGAATATTGCGGGTTGAAGGTGACCGCTCGAGTGTAATCCTGTATCGCTCCGTTTAAGTCTTTCTGATAATGCTTTGCCAGACCGCGATTGAAGTATGCGGAGCCGTCGCGCGGATTGGATCTGATGTAAATATTCAAATCGGAAACCGCACCGTCATAGTCTTTCTCGAGTATCTTTACAATTCCGCGATATGAATAAGCCGGAGCATATTGCGGGTTCAGGCTTATGCTCTGATCGAGATCATTGTGTGCTTGTTTCAGATCTCCGGACGCACCGCGAAGATTTCCGCGGTCGGCAAACGCCTTGTGATTCCGCGGATCGAGCTCTATTGCACGGTCATAATCCCTGAGGGCTCCTCTCGAATCGCTTAAAGCCTGTTTTGAAAGCCCGCGCTTTCGGAATATTTCGCTGTTGTTCGGATCGATCGCGATCGCCTGGTCGTACTGTTTTACCGCCTGGTCGTAGATCTTTCGCGAATGATAACTGTCGCCGCTCGAAATCGCCTGATTCGCTCCGGCGGATACCGCTTTTGTCTTTCGGTCTTGAACTAATGCCTTCAGCCGCAGTGCTTCTGGGTGATTCGGCGATATTGCGAGGGCCTTTTCGATATTTTCTGCTGCCTGCTCAAGGAGTTTCGGGCTTGCTCCTTTATATGCAATGACCTTCTGAGCGACACTCAGATTTTGTGTGATCTCTTTGACATAGGCGGCTGCCTCATTCTTCAGCCTCCCGTATTTTCTCGGCTCGGGATCGACGTTGCCGTTCCAGTAATTGTTAAAGTTGAGCGTCATCACGTCAAAATCTTTGATCGCGCCCTCATAGTCCTTATCCTGAAACTTTTCTTCACCGCGTTTGAGGATCTCGCGCTGGCGCTCTTTCTCAGTTTCGTGCTTTTTCGCCCAGTTTTCGTAATTGGAAAGCTCGCGCTCGGTGGAAGGCGTTAATTTGTGCTCGGAACGCAAACTGCCGGCAAGTTCGAGTGCCTTTTTGAAATCTTTTGTTTCGTTTGCAACCCTTATGTCGCCAAGTGAATTCCGGATCGCCGCATCGTATTTTGACCATGCGTCGCGGAGTTCAACTTCCAGTTCCTGAACAGGTTTGTAATATGAATTCAGATTCTTAGCCTTGAAGAATTCAGCCTGTGCCTCGGGGAATTTGCTTTCAGCCATCAACCCGCGGGTTTTTTCCATCTGTGTCACGATCGTTTGTTTATCGCGTTTCAGTTTGTCGGAGAGTATTTTGGCCCCGGTATTTTTCGGGTTCAACTGAGCGGCTTCTTCCGCTTTGCTGATCGCTTCATCAATTTGTCCCTTGCGATTGAGCTGTTCGGCTTCTTTAACTTTTTCGGCAGACTCGCCGGCTTTTTCGGCCGTATCGAGTTCGTTTTGAGAAATACTGACGTTGAAGGCAGCTGAGCCCCGTCCAAGTTCTATCCCGTCTTTGTCTGTAACGACGACCGATGCTTCGCACATTCCCGTCCGGCTGCGGTTGACCCGGACTTCCGAAGAACTGCTTCCGCCGACGAAATGGGAATCTTCATTTATCGTCCAGCGATAGCGAAGGTCTTCCGCCGCCGGCGTGATATTGGCTTTCAGACCGACATTCTGGAAAACGGCGATGCCCTTATCGACCGGGACGAGTCCGACGCTTTCCTTCCAGACCTTTGGCTTCGGTCCTAAAGTTCCCAAAACATCAACCTTTACTTCAAATTGCCGGGCCGTGATCGTCGCGGACTGCTCGCCGAGACCGTCGCCGGAAACGGGAACCCGTGCGAAAACTTTCACGGTAACGGGTTTGTTGTCCTGCGGGATAAAAGTTATCTCTTTGGCGTCATTTGACTCCAGTGTTTGTTTGGCATTTGAAGAAACTTCCCAGCGAAAATCGATGTCTTTGAGGTCGGCCGGAACGACATCGACTTTTGCTTTTACGGCTTTACCGACCAGCGCTTTTTCCTGGTCAAACGTGATCTTTAATTCCGGTTCGACGATCTCGATCTCGATCTGTTCGGATTCCGCAACAGTTTCTA
This sequence comes from Pyrinomonadaceae bacterium, assembly GCA_041394785.1. GTDB lineage: Bacteria > Acidobacteriota > Blastocatellia > Pyrinomonadales > Pyrinomonadaceae > Aridibacter. The sequence continues at coordinate 105,767 of JAWKHO010000003.1, forward strand.
GAGAATCTCCCTTTTGTTCTAAGATCTGTACCCAAACCTTTTCACGCCCCGGCTTTGAAAACACGGCTTTTGTATTTTTATCCGCCGATTCATTTGTTTCAAATTTGACTTCCGGTGAGGGCTGAAAGCGATAAATATAGTTTCCGGCAGCGGGTTTTCCGCCGGAAACTAGCTGTGCAGAAAACGCGACGGGAACTCCGACCGCAACTTTTGTCTGAGGGGTTATTTGTTTGATCTCGGCTTTAAAATCACCGACGTCGAACTCGATCGAATCTGAACCGAGAAAATACTGTGATCCGTCAACCGATACCGAGACTCTCTGTTTACCCGGTTTTGCAGGTTGGAAGATGACGGAAGCTTTTGTTTTCGCGGCTTCCGGTGTGCTCTTGATTTCGCCCGACCAATTGTATTCGAGCGGCGAGTCTTCAGGTTTTACGTTTTCGACCGAAACCTGAACTGTAATTACATCTCCGACCTTGACACGTGACGGAGCATCGGAGCTTAGGGAAACTTTCGGCATATCCGAGCCGTCGAGTTTTGGACCCGAATATGCATTTTTGGCGAAGGCCCCATCGCCCGTTAAGGTCAGACTGTTTATGATCGCCTGAGCTTCGTTCTGTGCTGCCTTTGCCTGACTTTCCAAAAACGCCCGGTCGGAATTTTCCCAACAACCGCCGCCAAATACGTTATATCCGACCTCGATCGTCCGGCCGTCTCTTATTACCCATCCGCGGCCCTCGGCAGAAACGCTGTCCCCTCTGTATCCGGCATCGGGCGACGCACTTCCGCCGCGGAACCTGACGTTTGTATCGGAGAATTTTCCTTTGAAGTCATTTATCGAAAAACCTTTGGCCGTCGCTGTTTTGCCCCATCGTTTTGATTCAGCGGCAAATTCCGTCATCTTTTTATCGAGTTCCTGCGGATTGTCCGGCGCGAACGACGGGCGCAATTTACCCCAAACTTCGGCGCTGACATTAGCTTCCCATTGGCAAGTCCCGGTTCCTTTAGAGCTTGCCGGCTTTCGCTTCATTTGAAAGCCTTTTTCGTCATTCGAACCTTCCCAAATGTCAAAAGCCGTTCCGCCGAACATCAGCTGTTTTGGTGTGCTTGTTTCTGTTTCGGTCTTATCCGGTGAAACACTTGGTGAGGGTTCGGCTTTGGCGGTTTTGTCTTCGGTGTTTTTCTCGTCTTTCGGTTTAATTGAGATCTGTTTTTCGGCTTCTGCAACCTTAACATTCTCCCCGTTTATGACGGCGTATATCTCGAGACGGACATTTCTTGCACCGCCGCTTTCGGATGAAATGGAAAAGGAGTTTCCGGTCTTTGGCAGTGCTTCTCCGCTCAGGTCCTGCCAAACAAGACGCAAACCTTTTAACTTCTTCAGGTTCTCATCCAGTTTTGCCGATAAATTGACCGTTTCGCCTTCTGCGGCTTCAGCCGGCGCGATGATCTCGGCAGTTCCCTCGGGTGAAAGGACGTCGACTTCAAATGAAACGCTCTTTATCAGCTTACCGCCCAGGTATCCTTTATCGGCAACACTGAAAATGTCGTCGATCGTGGATTGAACTTTGATATCGAGTGAGTATTCAAATTTGAGAGGGATCTTGCCGGGATATTCAAAAGTAAATTCTTCTTTTGCCCGCTGAGCGTCAAAGATCGGCAGCTCGGGCGAACTCAGATCTTCGTCTTCAACCCCCGGAATCCATTGATAGACCTTATTTACTGAAACTGCGACCGCCTTCGACTCGCCGCCGAGAGATTTTATCTTGTCGGCAAACAATTGAAGTTTTTGACGGATCTGCGTGTCATCTCCGAGCAGTTTTGCGTCGGCCTTTACTTTCGCCTTCTTTCCGTCAAAAACCCAGACTTCCTGCGGATCAATCGATCCGACCAGTTCAAACGCGGCAAAGTCCTTTTCAACACTTTTTAGGATCTCGATCGCCTGACTGATGATCTCAATTCGCTGAAGCCGCCAGCGATCGACTATCTCTTTGCTGCATTTGTCATAAAGGATCTTTTCGGCTTTCGGATCCTCCTTTCCGTTTCGCATTGCCGCATTGCGGGCGTGTAGTGCGACGACTGCCTCAACCTTTTGGTCATTTTCATACTGTGTGGCGAGTTGTTCAATGCTTCTTTCGGCACGCTGATTTACATCAAGCGATTCCCGTCCTTTGACTTCATAGATTCCGGCGATCAGATCAAGGCAATCCTGCTGGTTTGTGATAACGGCGTAGCCGAAGTCGATCGCATCATCCATGATCGCTTTTAGCACTATAGGCACGAATCCGATAATAAACTTAGCTGAAATTGCGAAAGTCGCATCGATCAACGCATTTTCCAAGATCCCCTGAAGATCTGCTTCAGAGAACTTTTTGTAATAATCGTAGACCTGGTAAATGGCAAGAACGGCAAAGAAGCCCTTAAAAGCCTTTTCCCAGTTTACTTTTCCGCCGAGTCTCAGTACCTCGTCACCATATTTGAAAAATGCCTCTCTCGCCCGCGCCCATCGGCCGCCGCCGGCTTCCATCATCTCGCGGATGATCTGGATGGTCTGCGGGTTTGTTTCGGCGGCATAACGAAGCATCAGTTCCGCTTCAATTTTTGCCCTCTGCAGACTTTTAGCTAATTTTCTCTGAAAGGCCGGATCGTCAACTGCCTCGGCGAGTTTTTTCAGATCATTCTTACAGCAATCATCAAGCTCCTTAAGAAGGTCATCGAGATAACCGGCCTTACCGAATCGTCCCAGATCGCGTCCTTTTCTTATCGTATTGCGAAGCCGTTCGAGACTTTTTTGAACACCCTTGGCGTCGCCTGCTTTTAAGGCATCGTCTACTTTATCGGCAAACTGCCGCGAAGTGTTTCCCGCACCCTGGAGGGTATAGATTCCGGCATTTTCGCCAAATGCCGGCAGAAGATCAGCAAAACCCGAACGAATCAGATTGCCTTCCTTCCAGATCATTCGTCCGGCTTTTGCTTCATAAGCATCGCGGAATGCTTTTGCACCCTTACCCCATAGTCCTTCGGTCACGGCTTCGCCGAGATTCGGATTGATGCCTTCCTGCATGAGTTTTCGCAGAGCATCATCGGCATCGTCAAGACCCTCGAGCAAAACTTCGGGCGGGTAGAGATTGATACTTTGTAAGACTTTCGGAGCCTCGGCACCGAACCGTTCGTTGATCTGTCTGACGATTTCGCGTCTTATTTGGTTATATTTTGCCTTGGCGAGCGGTTCGCTCCCCTCAAAAACCAGCCGCAGATCGTGATCCGAGGTTCCTCCCAGAAGCGGATCAAGATATTTCTTGCCGCTAACCCATGAGCCGACGGCAACTACTTTTCCACCGGCCCGTTTTACGGTCTGGATGACGCTCATTGCAACCTCAAAACGCGTTCCTGACAAACCGTTGAGAAAATTCTTGGTCGCGGCGTCAATTACCTCCTGTTGCGGAACCGGAATATTTAGAGAAACTGCTTCTTTAACGGATCTCGACTGATGGGAAACGCTGCGATTCCCGCTAAATGCCATTTGTCCGAAGGTTTGAGTCAGCAGAAGCAGGATCAGAAAATGCGATATAAACACGACCGGCCAATTGCGATAATTTTTCATAAGACACTGAAACTTTTCCTTAAGGACCTCAAATTGAAGTTCTGTATGTCTTAGAATTCGCAAATAGTGTACCGAAATCGGTCAAAAGGATTTGCCGATCATCCTTTATACTGCTCAGAGACTCTAGTTTCTGGTGCCATGTCTAGGTCTTAAACCATTAGGTGTCATGGGTTTAACGATAAGAGTTTGATCTGTTTGCTGATTTCCTCATTGGAATGCGACTCCTAAGAAATCAATTTCTGCGCATCAGAATGGCTGATCGGATGGGGAATTTTTCGCATCAGTCGGAGGAATTTTTCGCGGTATCGACGGTATTAAAACCTACTTTTCGGATCGTACAGATGAGCGGTTCTGAAGAAGAATTGCAGGCGGGCAAAAAAGCCAGAACCGCTGCAGGAGCGTTTTACCAAAATGCAGTGTGTTTCAAATTTAACAGTGTCTTAATGCCGTGTAGAACTGAATTCAGCGAAAGTTGGAAGAGAAGATTTCGAGGAAAAGAAAAACGGCACTTAAGCCGCCGCAAAAAAAACAGAGAAATGTGGTGCACCCGGCATGATTCGAACATGCGACCCCTTGATTCGTAGTCAAGTACTCTATCCAGCTGAGCTACGGGTGCGACAAGAATGATTAGCCTACAAACCTTGTCATTTTATGTCAAGCTGCTGAGGAAAACAAAGTTTGATAAATAGTTGCAGCGATCACTAACGCGGCAAAATACTGCTAAAACGACGTGAGGACCTGGGTCGCAACGGAAAAATTTATTTAGCAAAATATCCCGGACGCGTTCGCGAAATAAGTTCAGGACGATTGACCTCGATCTTGATCTCCCGCCATTTGCCGTCGCGATTATCGTTTTGCGGCTGATATTCAATTGTGTAAAGTGATCTCACGTCGGCGGCAACTTGCGCATAGAGTTTTCCCATTTCTTCAAGACGGTTTATCGCATTGAGCGTTCCGCCGGTCCGGTCGGCAAGCAGCTTTAATCTCGAGCGCGCAACCGAAAACATTTCAACCTGGATCGGAAGCGGATCTGCAAGTTTTGCCGGATCTCCCGTGGGAAGCGCGAGCGGGAAGATCGTCACGCCTAAGGCATCTGCGTTATTGAGGATCCCGTTCAGCTGCGGATTCTTTTCAGGGTCAATTGCATTAGGCATTTGCGCATCGTCGAGTTTTGAAAGAAACTCGCGGTCCTGATCACGAATAGAGGTGTCAACTCCGTCCGTCAAGACTATTACCGCCTTTCTTCTGTTTTCTTCCTTGGCGAGTTTTTTCAGGGAAAGATCCAGCGCTTTATAAAGCTGGGTTTTTCCGCGTCCGTTTGCCGAGCCGATCGAATGAAGCAATACCTTTCTGTCATTTGTAAAATCATTCAGCAGATTTACTTTGTCGTAAAATTCGATGATCGCCACACGGTCGTCAGGCGCCAAAGCGTCGATAAACCGTAGTGCAGAAACGCTGATCGTTTCACGAAACCCGAGCGTTGATCCGCTCATGTCGAGGATCATGACAACTGAAAACGGCGCAGCTGTCGGAGCAAATCGCACGATCTCCTGTTTTACGCCGTCCTCGTAAATAGCGAAATCACTTTGACTTAAGCTCTTGATCGGCTGTCCGGAACGATTAACGACTCCGACATTTAACCGTACAATTGCGGAATCGACGTTGATCACTTCATCATCCTGAGCAAAACAAACCGCCGACAGCAAAAATAGAAAAACAATTAAAGAAACAAATTTAGGAAAGCGCATAATAAATAATAAACACTCAGACGCAATAAAATAATCAGCAGTTGTACCGCAACGTTATTAGAATATCTTAACATCTGAGCGGTGATGGGTTATAATACAGGCGATCAAAATTGAACTCACAGCATTTGAAACGAACCGGTGATTGCGCCTCAATCGACAATTGCCGCTTCCTTTAAGTGACTAAATCAGGGGAAGATCATGTACAAACCCACTTTTTGTTGTGATTGCGGGGAGAAGATCGAGCGTTTAAATTGGAATATTTTTACGAACAGACGTTTTTGCGAATTTTGCGAAACCGAACACAATCTCGATACACTCATAAGGAAGTCAGCCATTGTTTTTTTAAGCTTATTTGCGGCTTATGGGATCGCAAGTTATTTTGTTTCGGAAAACAATGCAGTTGAACGCTCTTTTTCAAGCGAACGCATAAATTTCGAAAAGGCGAATGAAACTGAACAGACAGATTCCGCGAAACCTCAGGCGAAAAGCGTCGAGTCCGTTATCAACGGGCAAAATGATCAGGTCGAGCGTAACGGAGAAGTTTCGGAGAATGAGCCAACGCCAAATAATAAACCGCTACAGGCAAAACCCAAAAATTTGCCGGTGCAAAAAGAACCGCCTGAACCCGTCTATTTTTGCGGCGCTGCGACAAAAAAAGGGACACCATGTTCAAGACGTGTAAAAGGCGGCGGGCGATGTTGGCAACATGTTGGAAAAGATGCGATATTGCCCGAGAAAGATTTACGCATCGATCACTAGCTTACAGCTATTCAAATTAGAAAACAGTGCTATTGTCAGTTGAATAAAACATGAAACCATTAGCCCCCAATACGACTCTTCAAAACCGTTACCAACTTACCCGTTTGATTGGTAAAGGCGGAATGGGAGAAGTTTATTTGGCCGTTGATACACGGTTAGGTCATTCGGTCGCGCTCAAAAGAACCACGGTCGGTGATGACGCGGTTTTAGGCGAGGCGTTTGAACAGGAAGCGCGTACTCTCGCATCGCTTCGACATCCGGTTCTGCCAAAGGTCAGTGACCACTTTATCGAAAACGGCGAACAGTTTTTGGTAATGGATTACATTGAAGGCGAAGACCTTTCAAAACGCCTCAGATCGACAAAGAAACCATTCCCGTTAAACTGGGTGCTTTTTTGGGCGGATCAGCTGCTGGAGGCATTGGAATACCTTCACAAACATCGTCCGCCGATCATTCATCGGGATATTAAGCCGCAGAATCTTAAACTGACGCCCGAAAATCAGATAATTTTACTTGACTTCGGACTGTCCAAACGTTCGATCGGAGAAACAAAAGTAACGAGTTCAGGAAGCGTCGTCGGGTATACACCGCACTATGCCCCGATGGAGCAGATCCGCGGAACCGGAACAAATGCACGGAGTGACATTTATTCGCTTTCGGCAACGCTTTATCAATTGCTTACTGCGGTCGTGCCTGCGGATTCACTGACCCGGGCTGATTCGATGATCGGCGGTGACCCGGACCCGCTGCGTCCGCTTACCGAACATAATTCTGAGATTTCTCAGGAACTTTCCGACATTATTTTGAAGGGAATGATGATAAGTCAGGAAAAGCGATATGCGAGTGCGCGCGACATGCAGAAAGAACTGCGAAAAGCGTTCAATGCACTTCAGGCTTCGATGTCTGCTGAAACCGTCGCATTCAATGTCGGAGACGACGGATTCCCTGACGCTGATAATAAGACCGAGGTCGGATCCAATCTGGATGCGGTAGGAATTATCGATCGGACGGCCTCGGATGTCCCGGCGTTTGTGCCGATCGCCGATGATGGTGATTTTTCAGGTGATAAAACAGAAGTCATCAATATGGCTGAAATTTCAGGCGGGTCGGATTCCGGTTCAGTTTCCGAAGAGCCGTTCGGTATAAAGACCGAGGAATTTACCGGCACTGGTCTTCCTGCAACAAGCCCGGACAGCCAATATCGATCAAATGAAGAATTCGGAGAAACTGCAGAAGTTCCGGCGTATAGCGATGAAGGCTATACGGGAACAGGTTTCGACGACGAAGAGGAAAGCAGCTTTACACCTGACGCCACCGTCCCGCTGATATCGATCGATGACCCGTCTGCAGGCACCGGTTCGGTGGACGATGCTGAAGATTATGGAGATGCGGCATCGGATACACCGGTTTCGGATGCGACAATGGCAAATGCCGGCGGGTTTGAAGATCAGGAAGATGGCCGGGAAGACGCTCCGGCCGGCGGACCGCCGCCGCAGAAGAAAAGTTCGGCCGGTAAATATATTGCCATTTTGGGCGGGCTCGGAGTGATCTTATTACTTCTGCTTGGTACCGCGGTAGCGATCGGTTGGTATATTACAAACCAGGGAGTCGAAACTCCGGACGAAAATACGAATGTATCTACTCCTACACCCGAGCCGACGGCTGAGGAAACTCCGGAAGAAGAGCCAACTCCGGCAAACAGCAATGAAGATGTGTTTGGTGACAATACAAATTCAAATGCGGAAGATAGTACAAATTCTAATGGCGATAATACTGATTCAACGGATCCCGGAAATACGACCGATACCGGAAAAACAAATCCCACTCCGCGTCCGACAAGAACTCAGAACACGGTGAAGACGCCAAAACCGAATGCCACTGCGAAGCCGACGACACCGAGAACGCCTCGACCGGCACCGACTAAGAAACCAACGAGGGATCCCGGAATCCTTCAATAGCACGGGAGTTATCAAGATGAAAAGGAAATTAAATTTTGGAATTATTGCGATTCTTGCATTAGCCGTGATGATCTCTCAGCCCATATCTGGTGAGGCACAGAGCAATAAACAGCGGCAGCAGGCGAAGAACCTGGCGGCGCAAGGCGACAATTTTTACCGGCAGAAAATGTATGAAGAGGCGATCGCTAAGTATTCGGAAGCGCTGCAAATCATGCCGAAGTATCCGTTTGCGCTGTTTTCAAAGGGATATTCTCATTTCAATCTGAAGCAGTATTCGGAAGCGGTAAACAGTTTGACTGCGGCATTAGATAATGGCTATACGCCATTGGATGTGTACGCTGTCCGCTGGCAGGCGTATTTCATGATGAAGGATCTTGACAGTGCAAAGGCGGATATAAAAAATGCCGAAAAGCTTGATCCGAAAAATGATTATTTCTACATAGCTGAAGGACAGCTGCTGCATGAATTGACTGACTATGCCGGAGCTATAGAAGCTTTTCAGAAAGCGGTTGATCTCAATTCGAAGAACAATGATCTGTTTTTCTTTATCGCAAAAACATATAACGCAGCGGGAAATTATGAGCAGCAGAAGATCGCGGCAGAGTATGCCCTGAAGAACGGGACGCGATTTCCGGGTGATGCTTATTTTTATATCGGAGACTATAATTTCCGCCAGAGAAAGTATAAAGAAGCTGCCGAGGCGTATGAGATGTCGCTTCTCTCAAATCCTGATATTTACAACACTTACGGCAACCTGGCAGAATCTTACAGAAACCTTAATGACTACCAAAAAGCGATCAAGATTGCGCTTCAGGGGACGCGAAAATATCCAAACGACGGTACGCTGAAAGTAAGTTTGAGCTGGTACTACAGTCTTGCCGATCAAAATGGAAATGCAGTTGCGGTTGCACAGGAAGCGATAAAACTCGTCCCGAATCAATATATGGCGCATACAAATCTGTGCCGTGCGTATAATGACCTGAAGCAATATACGTCTGCTGTTATCGCATGCAACAGAGCGATCGCACTCGAGCCGGGTGACGGTGAAACGAATTTTTATCTCGGCCGTGCTCATCAACTGATGGGTAAAAGCAAGGAAGCTTCGGAATACTATAAGAAAGCCGTTGTCGGACTTGAAAGTTTTACAAAGATCAATCCGGATTATTCCGACGGGTTCTATCTGCTGGGGAACGCGTACTTTGCTGACGGACAGAGAGATAACGCGATCATGGCGTATGAGCGCTGTCTGCAGATAAGTCCGCGTTTTGCAAAGGCGCGATACAATCTGGGTTATGTCTATTCGCAGGTTGGGAATGCGACCGCTGCGCGAAAGCAGTACGAAGAGCTCCAGTCTCTGGATGCTGATCTAGCCGCGAAGCTTCTCGAGGTTTTGGGAAACAAGTAACAGCAGGAATACTGCGTTTTGGAAGATCAATTCTCCGGAATATCTGAAAGACTTGAGTATGGACTTTGGATCTTTCAGTATTCCGGAATTTTTTTGTTTTGGAAATAAATGGAACATTTCTTGTCGAAGCCGCAAAATTTCAGCTTCAGAAATACGATCTACAGTCATGGATGGAGCGAACTTGCACCGTTTTCGCTCGACACTGAAAGATGGGAGCTCTCTTATGTTTTTGGCGGGGGAACTGCGAAACCCGTCTTCGGTACGATCTCGGACACCGGTGAAAAGATCAAGGTCACGCTGAAGGGTGCAAAATTAAGCTCCGGGAGATTGTCGCAGATTGTATCCGAAACACAGCGTATACTCCGTTTTGATGAAGATTTGAGCGAGTTTTATCAGATCACAAAAGAGTACCCGGATTTCACGTGGCTCGGAAACAGCGGAACAGGCAGATTGCTTCGTTCCGCAACCGTATTCGAAGATCTTATTAAAACTGTCTGCACAACCAATTGTTCGTGGTCTTTAACCAAGATCATGGTAAACAATCTTGTTGAAAAATTGGGTACCGCAACCGCCCAGGGAAAACGGGCATTCCCGACAGCCCGGGCAATGGCAAGCGTTGATGAAGAATTTTATCGGAATGAAATACGTGCAGGTTACCGCGCGCCGTATTTTGTCGAACTTTCCAGATCGATCGCTGCGGGTTCCGTCGATCCTGAAAAATGGCTAACGAGCGAGATTTCGACTGAAGATCTTAAAAAGGAAATGAAGAAACTCAAGGGGGTCGGTGATTATGCTGCTGAAAATCTTCTCAAACTCGTTGGACGCTATGATGGTCTGGCGCTTGATTCGTTTCTTCGATCCGAATTTCGAAAACGTCACAACGGCGACAAGATCTGCGCAGACAAAAAGATAATCAACTTTTATAAAAAATTTGGTAAATGGCGCGGGCTTGCCATCTGGTTTGATATGACCCGCCGCTACTTCGAGTAACCCGGAACGGCCGCCGTCCATAAAACAACACAACGCCTCCAAAGTGCGCGAAAAATTGCCTGACGTATCCCACAACCCGTTTTTGCTTAACAACTTACAGAAAGCTTAAAATAAAGAAAAACTGCAGTATTTTATCGGCCAACAATTATAATCGTGCGTCTGAATAGACAAGCAGCGATTCGTTGCGGGTTTATATAAGAATAGATTTTTGCAATTTTAAGGAGATCAAGAATGATGAAAAATAAATTGACGGGATTAGCTGCAGGCTGCTTTACTCTGGCATTGGTTTTTGTTTTTGCTGCGGCAGCCGGCGCGCAAACGAGGAATGCACGCGGAAAAACTTATACAAAGGCTCAGGTCGGAGCCATTATTAAACGAGTTGAAACACGTGTCGACAATTTTGTGAAGAATTTCGATGATTCACTCGATAAAGGAAAGCTTGACGGAACAAAGCGTGAAGATGACCTAAACAAACGCGCTCGGAATCTCGAAAACGAAACCGATCGGCTCGAGCGTGACTATGAAAAGAAAGACCGCTGGATCGATAATAAGTCTCAGGTAAGAAAGGTTCTGAGTATCGCATCTGAGCTTGATAAAACGATGAAAAACCGCCGGCTTGGAATAACCACAGAAGCAAATTGGGGGCGCGTAAAATATGAATTGAACACTCTGGCGAAAATATATAATTTGCCAAATGTCGGCTCAAAGTCATATTAAAAGGCGTCTTAGAATACCGGATCGGGAATGAGGCGGGCTTAAACGAGTCTGCCTCTTTGTTTAAATGGGGTATAATAAAACTCAAATTGACTTTTTAGATCCAGAACAGAGTATCGATGATTAAAGAAGGCGAAATCTTACAGGAACGCTACCGGATCGGAAAACAGATCGGTCAGGGCGGCATGGGATCCGTTTATATCGCTACTGACGAAAGGTTTGGCAGCACGGTTGCGATAAAGGAAACGCTTTTTTCCGATGAACATTTTAAGAAGGCATTTAAGCGCGAAGCGCGCTTGCTGAACAGTCTGAAACATTCCGCGCTGCCGAAGGTGAGCGATCATTTTATTGAAGACAACGGCCAGTATATCGTGATGGAGTATATCGGCGGCGATGATCTTTTTGAAATGATGGAAAAGAACGGGAAGACGTTTTCCCGGGATGAGGTATTAACCTGGACAAAACAACTCCTTGATGCGCTTGAGTATCTGCATAATCAGGAAAATCCCGTTATTCACCGCGACATTAAACCGCAGAATCTGAAATTGACCAGCCACGGACAGATCGTTTTATTGGATTTCGGGTTGGCAAAAGGGAACCCGACAGATGCAAACCATCAAACTGCGGCAAACAGTATTTTTGGATATTCGAGAAATTATGCTTCACTCGAACAGATCCAGGGAACCGGTACCGATCCGCGGAGTGATCTCTATTCGCTTGCAGCAACGGTGTATCACCTGATAACGGGCACACCGCCGGCTGACGCTCTGACGCGCGTGATGATGGTTCTGAATGAGGAACCCGACCCACTTAAACCGGCCGCAGATTTTGCCAATGTTGATGAAGGTCTAAGCGCGCTTCTTAGCAAGACGATGTCGCTCAATGCCAATCAGCGCCCCCAGTCTGCATTGGAAATGCGGGAAATGCTGTCTGATGTTGAAAACGGCAGCTTTTCCATTGACGGAACCAGAACTTCAGACAAACCTCTTGATACGAATATCTTTACCCAGGATACGGAATTCATGTCGCCCGAATCTTCACGTCCGCGCGGGCTAAAAACTGAAATGGAAACGGAAGTTTTACCGGCGGCGGCAATTCAGGACTCGGTACAGACTCAGATCGCACATGCGGGCACCGAAATTTCTGGTCGTCAGACGACCGAAACTGCAGATCCGGGATTGATAACCCGAAGTTATCCGAGTCGGAAACGTCTTGCTGCCGCGGCGCTTGGCGGAACGATGCTTCTTGTCGGAAGCATCGTTGCAGGAGTCTATTTTCTCGATTCGGGAACGACACAAACCGGTTCTACAAACGATCCAAGTACAAAAAGTTCAGAAAAGATTGCTGCGACGACGGGGAACACATCACCCGATTCTGATTCGACGCAAGGTTCGGACGTAAATTCCGGCAGTGATCCTTTAGCTGCTGCTGAAAAGACGTCGAAGCCGGCGGGAGATCAGAATGAAGCCGCGCCGGCAAGATCCGGCCAGTCTAAGACTGCTGAAAAGAATGTCGCCTCGCAGGATTCAAAACAGAGTTCCGGCAAAAACACGTTGACTCTCGGTGAAGATGAGGTTGTGATAAGGGATGGAAAGATCATTACAAAAGATGGAACGATAAGTGACGGAAAGATAGAAACAAAAGACTACACGATCGAAAACGGCCGCGTAACAGTTAAGAAGATGCCTCCTCCTCCTAAACCGCCGGTGTCACGAGAGGAGTATCGTAAACTTACACCTGCTCAGAAGAGAAAAGTGCGAAGCGCAATGGAACAATGGCGCCGGGCGGAAAATAAACGCCGGGAGGCAGAAGGACTTCCGCAGCTTCCGCCGATGAAGGATGATCCTCGTTAGACGGATGCAATGATCGTCCGCAGTTTCTCAGTGACTTTTTGCGCGGAATCCACTCCGGATTCGCCCGCTTCTGGATAAAACAAAGGGTGATAATAAATTTCGATCCTTCCCGGTCTCGGAAGTTTTCTGCCCTGGGGCCAGACGCGGTTTCCGCCTTTAACAGTCACCGGCAGTATTGCAACTTTTGATTCAAGAGCGATCCTTGCCGCTCCCGTCTTAAATGGCAGGTGTTTTCCGTCCGGGAATTCCCGCGAACCTTCCGGAAATATCATCAGAGTTTCGCCGTTTTTCAGGAGAGTCATCGAAGTGATCATTGCCCGGATAGTTCCTCCTTTTTTGAGACTTACGGGAAATGCCCCGAGCATTCTGAGAAGACCGTCTGAAAAACGATTCTTAAACACCTCGTCCCATGCCATAAACCGTATTCTGCGGTCGATCGGCGCACATATTAGGAAGGGATCGAAATATGTCTGATGGTTCGAAACAATGATCAGTCCTTCTCCGGTTTCCGGAGGAACATTTGATAAATTGAAATGCTCAAGCCTGAAAAAGACTTTCCCCAAAAGCATCGAAAGTTTTCTGGCTATCGCAACGGCGATCGTTGACGGCGGACGATCAGGAAGTTTGGAGTTTCTTACCACACCCGAATTGTATTTGGTTAAAGGGAGATTGCAAATATACCAGTCAGCTTAAAACTCGATGTCGATTCCGGAGAGCGGAAAGAGACCATCTATAAATTCCACGTGGAGTCTGGGAATCCCGTCCTCACCTTTGCGTTTCCCGCGCAGCACTGCTTTGAGGTTCGCGTTATATTGATCGCTTCGCACCTGCAGTTCGGATCCTATTTCAGGTTCGAGCGAACTAAATATGGCGGCTCCACCTAAACTGACATTCTCCATTACAGTCGATTCCCGTTTCAAAACATTACCGCCGGGATCCAATATCTCAATTGTGACGCTTATCGGAATATCATAGCGTGAATGCTGGCGGTATACTTCGGGTCTTGAAGCATTCTCGATGATTTTTTCCGTCGGCTTGAGCCGATAGCTTCCGTCGTCATTGTCAAACTGGATCTGGTACAACTGGCCGGGATTCTGAATGTAACTATGCGGCGGATTGTTTCCGATAAATGCCGTTCCGACCAGCGATTTATTTTCATCCTTAGAATTTTTCCCGCACCCGGTCACGATTCCCCACACGTTGTAATGTGTGCCCATAAAGTCAAAAGAGCGAAGCTGTTGAGGCATAGGGAGCGTCAGTTTCAACAACTGTCCGCGCTCTACCTCGTGTTCTAGCAAGAATCCGGCGCCATACGACGACACATCGATGGTCCGCGACATTTCGTGCCAGTCAGTCAGATCGGAGTTTTTCCCGGCGATCCGCACAGGAAGGGAGATCGACACTCGTTTGATGCGACGTTTCTCGTTTTGGTCCGGGGGCATTTTTCTCAAAGAAACTCACGAATAAAAATGGAAATCAAGTAACCGGCGGAAGTGCGTAAATCCCTTTGAAAATCAATATAAAACGAAGATTTGAATTAGGCTGCCAAGTTGCGATCAGGTGAATTTCTTAGTAAAATGATTCTACATCCTGAGAGGACAAAAATCCATCATTTTTCTTATTCACACCTTTGAATAACTCAATAATACTGCGACAAACCATAAAAAGGACATTGTAAATGGACGGCATAGAACAGGAACAAATCAATATTGAAGACGAAATGCGTAGATCCTATCTGGATTACGCGATGAGCGTTATTATCGGGCGCGCTCTTCCCGATGTCAGGGACGGACTGAAGCCCGTTCATCGCCGTGTGCTTTGGGCGATGCAGGAGCTGGGGAACTATTACAATAAGCCTTATAAAAAATCAGCACGTATCGTCGGGGATTGTATCGGTAAATATCATCCGCATGGTGATACGGCGGTTTATGACACCGTTGTAAGAATGGCGCAGGATTTTTCGATGCGCTACCCGCTTGTTGACGGTCAGGGGAATTTTGGCTCGGTTGACGGCGATTCTGCTGCCGCAATGCGCTACACGGAAGTCCGTATGGAGCGGCTGACAAACGATATTCTGGCAGATATTGAAAAAGAGACCGTCGATTTTCAGCCGAATTACGACGAATCACTGTCGGAACCTGTAGTTTTGCCGACGCGTATCCCGAATTTGCTTGCCAATGGTTCCGAAGGTATCGCGGTCGGGATGGCGACCAAGATCCCTCCTCATAATTTGGGAGAGATAATTGACGGAACTATTGCACTTTTAAGAAAACCCGAAACGACGACCGATGAACTGATCAAGCTTATTCCGGGTCCGGATTTTCCGACGGGCGGATTTATTTACGGACGTGAGGAGATCCACCGGGCTTACAAAACCGGCCGCGGCATCATAAAGATGCGCGCAAAAGCAAATATCGATCTGATCGGACGCGGTAAAAGGGAACGAAATGCGGTTGTCATAACAGAGATCCCGTTTCAGCTGAACAAATCCCGTTTGATAGAAAAAATTGCGCAGCTTGTTCACCTTAAGAAACTTGAAGGCATCTCGGAGATCCGTGATGAATCGAGCAGGGAAGGAATGAGGATCGTTGTCGAACTCAAGCGTGACGCGGTTGCGCAGGTCGTACTTAACAAGCTTTTTAAGCTGACACCTCTTCAAAGTTCCTTCGGAATAATCAATCTTGCGATCGTTGACGGGCAACCGAAGATCCTGACGTTAAAACAGATGCTGGAGGCATTTGTTGAATTCCGGAAAGAAGTCGTCAGAAGAAGAACCGAATATGACCTCAAGAAAGCTCAGGCCCGTGCGCATATTTTGGAGGGTCTGAACAAAGCGATCGATGCACTGGATTATATTATCCCGCTTATCCGCAATTCTAGTTCCGTAGATCAGGCAAAAAGCTGGCTGACGGGGAATTTTGAAAATCTGCGCGATAAAAAAGACTGGCGCGGTGTTCCTTCAGACGGTCCGCTTGATAAGTTTTTGACGACACTTGAAAAAGTTATCGGCGGTCTCGAATTTACTGAAATTCAGGCCCAGGCGATCCTCGATCTTCAGCTCCGCAGGCTTTCGGCACTCGAGCGGCAGAAGATCCTTGATGAATACGAAGAAATAATCAAATATATCGCCGAGCTTGAAAACATCTTAAATAACGAAAACGTTTTGCGCGAAGTTATCGTCGATGAGCTTGAAGAAGTCAAAAAGACGTTCGGTGATGAGCGGCGGACGGTGATCGTCGATGCCGGCGTCGAATTGAATATCGAAGATCTGATCCCGGATGAAGAAGTTGCGATCACGGTTACAAAAGCCGGTTATGTAAAACGCACACCGATCGCGACATATTCGCAGCAGGGACGCGGCGGAAAAGGACGCTTCGGTGCGACGGCAAAAGACGAAGACTTTGTAAGGCACTTGTTTGTCGCTTCGACGCACGATTATCTGATGGTGTTTACCGATGACGGACAGGTTTACAAACTTCGCGTTCATGAGATACCTGACGCACTACCATCGGCCCGCGGAAAGGCGATCGTAAATTTGGTGAGTATTCCTTCTGCGCGGCGTCTCGTCGGAGTATTGCCGGTCAGGGATTTTACCGACGAAGTTTTTGTAACGATGGTGACGAGAAAAGGGACGATCAAAAAAACCGCGCTTTCCGATTATCAGCACATTCGCATAAACGGCATCAATGCGATAAATATCGACGACGGTGATGAACTGCTCGATATTATCCCGACAGACGGCAAACGCGAGATCCTTATAGCGACCCATGAGGGAATGGCGATCAGGTTTGATGAAAACGATGTCAGACCGATGGGACGCGCGGCGCGCGGCGTTCGCGGCATCAAGCTCAAGAAAGGAGATTATGTGATCGGGATCTGTGCGGTCTCGAAAGAGGGTAACGAAAAGATCCTTTCGGTTTCCGAGCAGGGGTTTGGTAAACGGACTGAGGTCGAGACCTACAGATTGACAAAACGCGGCGGTAAAGGTGTGATCAACATGAAAACCACCGAAAAGACCGGAAAGGTAGTAGCTTCATTCCCGGTCGAAGATGATTCGGAAATTATGATCATAACCGAACAGGCGAAGCTGATCCGCATCGGAGTTGAAAACATTCGTGAAACCGGACGTTCGGCGCAGGGTGTGATGTTGATTCGCACGGATGGAGATGATCTTGTGACGAGTGCATCGCTTCTTGAAAAATCCGAAGCGGGTGACGGAGATGAAAGCCAGGAATAATTGATTCTTTAACAGGTGCCGGAATTTTCTTCGCCGGAACGCCCCCGACCCGGGGGCAATGAGCGCAAAGCGCGAAAAACTGCCTGATCTGGTTCTTAGATTACAGGGCTTTTTCGGACGTTATTACGTCCGCTGCAGGCGGGTCGCCTGCGTTCCGTCGAGAAACCACAGAAGTTCTCTTTGTCGGAACGCCCCCGACCCGGGGGCAATGAGCGCAGGGCGCGAAAATATACTTAGTTGGGTTAGCAGATGATATGGTTTTCCGGACGTGGTAACGTCCGCTGCATGCGAGCCGCCTGCGTTCCGGCAGTGGATCAGTCAAATAAACCGGGACTGCTGACTTTTTTCAGAAGGTTATCAAGTCCAAAATGTTCGTAAGCGAGACGTGTTACCATTCGTCCCCGCGGTGTCCGGTTCAAAAACCCTATCTGGATCAGGTAAGGCTCGATAATTTCTTCGATCGAGTCTTTTTCTTCGTTTATTGATGCGGAAATCGTGCCCAGCCCGACGGGGCCGCCGTCAAATTTCTGAATGATTGTTAACAGAAGTTTGCGGTCAGTTTCATCAAGTCCGAATGTATCTACTTCCATACGGTTGAGTGCATCTTTTGCGACTTCTTCGGTAATGTTTCCGTCGTAATCGACTTCAGCAAAATCCCTGACGCGCCGCAGCAAACGGTTTGCGATTCGCGGGGTTCCGCGTGATCGTTTGGCGATCTCTCTTGCTCCGCTTTTTTCTATCTCCACACCCAGAATTCCTGCCGATCTTTCGACGATCGTTTCAAGATCTTCAACAGTATAAAAATCAAGGTTGAATATTATTCCGAAGCGCCCGCGAAGCGGGGCCGTGATCAGTCCGGGTCTGGTTGTTGCCCCGACCAGCGTGAATTTGGGAAGTTCCAGTTTTATCGAACGGGCGGCGGTTCCCTGACCGATCATCAGGTCAAGGTTGTAATCTTCCATCGCCGGATAAAGTACTTCTTCGATCGCCGGATTCAGGCGGTGGATCTCATCGATAAACAGTAGATCGCCTTCTTCAAGGTTCGAAAGCAGTGCGGCAAGATCGCCCGCTTTTTCTATGATCGGCGCCGCCGTTGATTTGAACTCCGTGCCCATTTCGTTTGAGGTTATTCCGGCAAGAGTTGTTTTTCCCGTGCCCGGCGGGCCGGTCAGCAAAATATGATCTAGTGCTTCGCGGCGTTTGAGCGCGGCCTTCATAAAGATGCGGAGATTATCCTTGATCTTTTTCTGACCGATATATTCGCCGAGGTGAGTCGGACGCAATGACAGTTCAAACCGGCGTTCGTCATCATCGATGGCCATTGCTTCACGGTTATTGATAATTTCGAAATCGTTCGCCATGTTCAGTTCTTCGCCAGGAGCTGCAGACTCCTGCGGAGCAGTTTTTGTACCGACATTTCCGTACCCTCATCCGCAGCGCTTTTAAGAGCTTGCTCGGCCGCCTTCTGCTGATAGCCGAGATTTATCAGCGCAGACAGAGCGTCTTCGTAAACTTCGTTACCTGAAAGCGACTCGGCACCGGAATTTGAAACCGCCGCGCTCAGATCGACGATCCCGACCGCATCAAGTTTATCCCGAAGCTCGATCACAAGACGCTCAGCGGTTTTTTTTCCGATCCCCGGGATCGAACTCAAGTGGGCAATATTATCTGTCGTGATCGCGCCGACGATCTCATCGGCGCTCATTCCTGAAAGCATCGTGATCGCAAGCTTTGGTCCGATCCCCGAAATCGTGATCAGTTTCAAAAACAAAGCGCGCTCGCGGTTTGTTTTAAAACCGTAAAGCTGGAGCGCATCTTCGCGGACGTAAGTGTAGATCCGAAGAGAAACTTCGGAATCGATCTCGCCTAACTCGTAGAACGTAGAAAGCGGAATTGTCGCCTCATAGCCGACTCCTCCGACATCAACGATCGCAGTATTTGCTTCTTTCTCAATGAGTTTGCCTGAAAGGTAAGAGATCATTTTGTTTCACACTTGAAACACAAATTGTAGTTGAAAACAAGGGTTAGAGCAACGCCGAAACCGTTTTTGACCGGGCGAATACTTGTTACCTTTTTCACAAAACCGACAAATACCATTATAATCAACATCGTAAATGAAAGTCGAAAAAATCTCAGAGCTGACGACCAACCGTTTGAGCATATACCTGCGCTGCGTAAATGAACTTTTATGCGACGGGACAAAAACGGTTTCGTCCGAAAAACTCGCCAAGCGCTTTCATTTGAATTCAGCGCAGATCCGGAAAGACCTCGCCTGTTTTGGTGAGTTTGGAGTTCGCGGTGTCGGATATTACGTTGAAGAATTGCGGGATCATCTCCAAAAGATACTCGGTCTTGATAGAGAACATCGGGTTGCGATAGTCGGCGCCGGCCGGCTTGGAACCGCACTTGCTGATTATTACGGATTTAATCAAACGAATTTCGAAGTCGCCGCTTTGTTTGACACTGATAAAGGAAAGATCGGAAACCGGCTTGGGAATGTCGAAATTTTTGCGATCCGTGATTTTGCAAAAATTGTAAAACGCGAGAATATAGATGTAGTGGTGATCGCGGTCCCTGCACAATATGCGC
Organism: Pyrinomonadaceae bacterium; assembly: GCA_041394785.1. Lineage (GTDB taxonomy): Bacteria > Acidobacteriota > Blastocatellia > Pyrinomonadales > Pyrinomonadaceae > Aridibacter. The sequence goes on from JAWKHO010000003.1 coordinate 125,624, forward strand.
AGGAAGTTTTAGAAGATGCATCGAAGGCCGGAATAAAAGCTGTGATGAATTTTGCCCCGACGCCTCTCAAAGTTGAAGATGATGTAAAGCTTAAGAATGTAGATCTGATGATCTCTTTGGAAAGCTTGTCTTACTTTTTGGCAACGCCGGATACGCCGGCCGGGAAAAGTTGAGATTTGTTGAAACCGATCTCGCCGGCTGATCGTACTCAATACAAGTAATAAAACACCGGAGGAAAATTTATGAATTGTTGTGGATTTAAGAAAAGCGTCATTCCGTTTTTTGCGGCGTTTTTGATAGGTATCCTGATCGCCGGATTTTTTGTTTCTTTCGGCTCATCGGGTATTAATACCGGCTCGAATGTTGACCGGGACGAAGCGACGCAGCTGAAACTCGAAAATCTTCGGTTAAAACGGGAAAACCGCAGACTAAAGAGAAAACGCCACATGCATTCTGATGTTTATCACTTGGTTCCGCCGCCACCGCCGCCTGCTCCGGTTGCTCCGCCTCCTCCGAAGGCTCCGGCCGCGCCGCTTCCTCCGGAAGCTCCGGTTGCCACCCAATAACACTTACGGATTTACTTTCTTTTACCACAGATCATCATGAATGAAGATTGACTTCATTTATGGTAATCTGTGGTTTACTTTTAAACAGATCCCCGAAAGAAAGATTTTCAGTTTTGGTCATAATGAACGAATCAGATGCGAGAAAATTGATCGTTGAGATCGGACGTCTTATGTACGAACGCAGTTACGTCGTTTCTTCAGACGGAAATGTCAGTATCCGTTTGGACGAAAACCGCGTGATGGCGAGTCCGACGATGACATCGAAAGGCCGTATGACGGAAGAATGTCTGGCGATCACTGATATGGAAGGCAGCGCTTTGAATGAGAACAAAGCGTCGTCCGAACTCGCCATGCATCTGCTTGTTTATAAAATGCGGCCGGATATAAAAGCCGTGTGCCACGCGCACCCGCCGCATGGAAGCGCTTTTGCGGTTGCCGGTCTGGCGATCGATCAGCCGTTTTTGTCAGAAGTCATTCTGACGCTCGGATGCGTGCCGATCACCGCATACGGTACACCCTCGACCGACGAACTTACTGATTCGATGAAGCCGTTTGTGCCGCATCATAACGCCCTGCTGATGGCGAATCACGGCGCGGTGGCTTACGGAAAGGATCTCTGGGAAGCGTTTGACAGAATGGAGACTCTCGAACATACGGCGAAGATCGCGATCCTCGCCAAAGCGCTCGGAGGAGCGAACGATCTGCCGTCAGACGCGGTTGAAAAATTGATCCACATTCGCGAGAAAGCGGGATACCTGACCGAATCGGCGAGATGCCAGGCCTGCGGGTATTTGGAGCAAACCAATATTAGCTGCGAAGTCGATCATTTGGCCGCAGCAAACGGTGAAAAAGTTTCATTTTCGCGGGACGAATTGATAGAACTGTTAAATCAGGTTGCGGAGTTGAAACATTAGGCGGTATCAGTTAAATTTACGTGTCGAATCTAGAAATTTTAGGAGCAAACTTAAATGCAAGAAGCATTAGGAATGGTTGAAACAAAAGGACTTGTAGCGATGATCGAGGCATCCGATGCAATGGTCAAAGCGGCAAATGTTCATCTTGTCGGCTATGAAAAGATCGGTGCCGGTTTTGTAACGGCGATCGTCAGGGGCGACGTAGCTGCGGTAAAGGCGGCCACTGATGCCGGCGCAGCTGCTGCGAGAAGAGTAGGCGAACTTGTCAGCGTTCACGTAATTCCGCGTCCGCACGGCAGCGTTGACGACGCACTGCCGGTAGGTTTGAAATAGCGAGAAGCAGTAAGTTTCAGGTAATTGGTAATTGAGTTTTCGTGCGTTCTTTTGAAAACCGGTTACCAATTACTAATTGCGAACAATAGTTTGATATGCGAATCGCACGAATAATCGGAACTGTAGTTTCCACTCAGAAAGATGAGCGGCTGAAAGGTAAAAAGCTGCTTATCGTTAAGCCGATCAATCCGGACGGAACGGATCGCGATGATTATGTCGTTGCGGTAGACACCGTGGGTGCCGGATTTCACGAGAAAGTTTTGATCGTTGCCGGTTCGTCTGCCCGAATGGCAGAAGGGAACAAAGACTGTCCGGTTGACACTGCGATCGTCGGCGTAATTGACACAATAGACTTTGTTTAGAGGATCATGCAGCTTGCACGCGTTATCGGAACTGTAGTTTCCACGGTAAAAAATCAATCGCTCCACGGGCGAAAGATAATGCTTGTGCAGAATCTTGATGAAAATCTTGATCCGATCGGACAGCCGATGGTAGCGCTCGACGCGGTCGGAGCGGGCGTCGGCGAATTGGTTTTTTGGTGCCGGGGAAAAGAGGCTTCATTTCCTTTCAAGCGTGATGAGACGCCGACAGACTGCACGATCGTCGGAATAGTCGATTCCGATTCCCATGTCTACAATTCAGAAGCAGTATGATCATTGCCCGCGTAATCGGAAATGTTGTTGCAACGCAGAAGAACCAGCGTTATGAAGGTTCGCGAATCATGCTATGCCGGCAGCTGACACCTGAAGGGGCAGACACAAAAACGACGCTTCTTGCACTTGATTCGGTCGATGCGGGTGAAGGTGACGTTGTGATCATCGCCCGGGAAGGTTTTAGCGCATCGACGGCGGCGACCGGAAAACCGGGAGCGGCGATCGATTCGGCGATCGTCGGGGTTGTGGACCGGATCGATCTGCTGCCCGAAGCGAAGCGGTAGGGCGTTGAGACGCTCGTCGGAAGGCACGCGACTCGCGTGCGTTCCGGCATGAGACCGGAATGATGATGAAAGACTATAATCAAGAACTCGCGGAGAAGATCGCCGAACTCATCGGAGAACACGGTAAATCAGGAGTTTCAACCGATCTTGATGAGAGACTTGCCGGTATCTATCAAAGGCTGGAGCAGATCGAAAAACGCCTTGAAACTCGGGATCCTCGACACCCCATCCATGATTTCGATCTATCCCATCCGAGCCTGCAGAAATTCGACGTGATCGAAGCGATCGCTGATCAGATCATGGAAAACCACGCAGAAGAAAAGGCCTGCACGTTTGAACCAAACGGCAAGCCTTGTGATCATTGTTCGATGTGCAGTTCCAGAGGATTCTGAAGCTACTTGTTCACGTTCGTATTTGTATTCGAGTTTGCCGCCGCCGGTGCAGGAGCGGTCGTCGTAGTCGTCTTATCTCTTCTTAACGAGTCCGGGCTTCCAACATCCGGAACCTGTTTTCCTCTTTCATCAGATCTGAAAAACGGTTCTTCCTTAAATCCCAAAAGATTTGCTGTTAACACTGCGGGGAATTGATTTCGTGTCGTGTTGTAATCGGTTACGGCCTGATTGTAGTCGATGCGCGCAACATTTATGCGGTTTTCAGTTCCGGAGAGTTCGTCCTGAACTTTCATAAACGCTTCGCTTGATCTCAGTTCCGGATATTTTTCCTGAAGAAGGAGCAGACGTCCGATCGTACCACCAAAACTATTGTTTGCTTCCAAAACGGCTTGTTTCTGTTCCGGAGTTTTGTCGCCGTCCGATCCCTGAGGAGCTTCTTTTGATGCATTGAGTAACTTTGAACGCGCTTCAGCGATCTGTCCGAAAACCTCTTGTTCCTGAACGCCGGTCATTTGTGCAGTTTTTACCAGATTTGGAATCAGGTCGGCACGCCGCTGCATCGAGCTTTCGACGTTTGCCCATTTTCCTTTGACGCCCTGCTGTTTTTCGGTAAGAAGGTTGTAACTGCAGCCGCTGAAGCTTAACGCAACTAAAATCGTTAGTGATAACAATAATGCTTTTTTCATCTTTGTCTCCTGATTAAAACTTTTATCAAAGCGATCAAAATACCGCCGGCCGGTCTTTGCTAAGGTCTTTCCATTTTATCGACAGCGTCGATCACATTTTCGATCTGCTCCATATAATCGGCAAAAAGCTGATTCGCAGAAACATCGGTCAGGGGCTCGGTGGTTTCATTTTCACGGATATTGAAAATTTTATCAAATGGTTTGCCGTCGATTCCCAGGTTTTGAACAGTCATCCCAACGATCTCTTGTTTTGTAGTAGGCGGATCAATGTGACTGAGCAGAAGTACCGCGGCAAACAGTGCCGAAAAGCTCGCCAGACTGTCTGACATCAGATCGATCAGTGCCTTTACGGAGGTCGATGCATGTATGTATCGCCGTCTCAATTGAAGCAGCTTGCTCCGCAGCTCAAACTCGGTTTGGTGTCTTAAATACTTATCAGAGATATCTAATCCGGCGAGGACGTCATCGCCGTGCAAAACAACTCTCGCGTGCTCCATTTGATGAAACTCGATCGGAAAAACGTCACCGGCGCTTTGGAGTTCACCCACTGTAAAGTAAACCGGGATCGGGTGGCCCATTTTGTTCCATTCGCGCATGCATGCGTGGGCATTTCTGAGCTCGAGCGGCGTGATCTTATTGAGCGCTACCAGAATGTTATAGTCTGATTCCTGCGGTATAAAGTCGCCGGCGGCCGCCGATCCATAAAGAATCACCGAGGCAAGATTACTTCCGTGGGTCCGTTTTACGTCATCAATAAAATCCGCAAAATAGTGTTTCATAATTGTTTATGGCCGGAAAATTTGTTTTCAAAAGATAATAAACTCAAAGTTCTCAAATTTAAACTACCAGCTTCCGCCCGCACCGCCGCCTCCAAAATCACCGCCGCCGCCAAAATCGCCAAAACCGCCGGAGGACCCGCTGTCCCAGCTCCCGGAAGATCCGCCGCTGTCCCAACTGCCCGATGACGATCCTCCCGGTTCTGAATACGATAACCTTCCATGAGCCGATGAACTGCCTGCCGGAACTCCAAAAATGGCCGTTCTTACTATTCCCCAGATCAGCCACAGAACAAAGGCGATCATTCCCCCTCCGAAGAGGATCGCCAGCCAGTTATCGACAGCATAGTGGAAAATGCTGTCGTATCCGCGGAACCCATCGGGATTACCGAGCGTGAAGTCGACCTTTGGACTTTTTGGATCGATCACACGGACAAACGAATTAACGGTTGCCGAGATCGCCTTATTGTATTCACCGGAAGACGGCGAAAATGCATAGCTTAAAAGATTCTGTTCGATCCTTTCGACGTCCGATCTTTTCAGTTCGCTTAATACTCCCCGACCGACGTGAGTGTAGTAGCTACCGTCCATCATCGATATAAACAAAAGCACATTCCTGCTGTCAGGATCTTCCAATTTCAGCTTCCACGCTTCGGCGATCGAATAAGAGTAGTCCTCAGCGATGACGCCATCCGTTGTTTCTACGATCGCGACGTATATCGAAGCCGGTTTATCTGAGTTGTCACGAAAGTTCACGAGATACCGCTCCATCGCAGCGATCGTAGGAGCTTCAAGAATTCCGTAATGATCGTTAACAAGCGATTCCGGCGGATCGAGCAAATATTTTGGCAGCGCGATCTTTGGCCGGGTTGACGGGTCACGTTCGATACCGCGTTTGGACTCGATAGTACGAATATAAGCCGAGATCGTATCTTCAATTCCTTTGCTGTAGTTTCCCGCCTTAAACTGCGGTACAAGAAACTGTCTTTGAATTGAGCCGACCAAACCGTCGGACAGTTCGTCCTCGAGGTCGCTGCTGATCTGGGTATAATATTTTCTATCGTCAATTGCGATGAAGAGAAGGGCTCCGGGATTATCATCCTGCTTTGAACCGATACCCCATGTCCGGGCGAGCGTCAGTGAATAATCAAAAATGGGTCGGTCTCCGGTTGTTTTTACGACGGCGACGGCGATTTCGGTTGACGGAGAAGATCTGTCACGAAATTGTTTTAGCTGACTTTCAAGCCGGTTTTTAGTCGCCTGATCAATCACCCCGGCGAAGTCCGAAACCCAGCCGGCGGGTTTGGGCAGATCTTCGGGCGGCTGTGCAGAAGCATTTGCTGTGATTAGCAAACCAAAAAGAAGCAAGGTTAATAACGATGCGTACAAAACCCGCCAACTTTCATTTATTGATCCAGCCAAGCAATTCATTACATTTAATACTTATCCGAATTTACCAACCGCCGCCGGAGCCGCCGCCGCCAAAACTTCCGCCCCCGCCAAATCCGCCCCAGCTGCTTCCGCCGCCGGAACTTCCGCCCCAGCTGCTTCCGCTGCTTGAACTTCCTCCGGAGCTGCTTGCCAGACCTGTTAAAACCGCCCCCAGGATATCCAGCGCAATTCTTCCGCCTCCGCTCCCGCCGCCGGATCCTCCAAAACCGCCGCCGCCCCAGCGGTCACGATCGTTCTTATCCGGTCCTGATTTTTTCTGTGCTGATGACGCCAAAGTAATGACGATAACAAAGATGATAAGAAGTCCGGCCCCGCAGAGTAAGATCCCGCAGACCGCGTTTCCGTCATCGCTGCTGCCGCTTGTTTCGGTCGGAGATCCCGCGGTCTCCGGTTCTCCGCTTCGACGAGCTTCGATCGTACGAATATACGCTGAGATCGTGTCTTCAACTCCTTTACCGTAATTTCCCGCTTTGAACTGCGGGACGAGATAAGAACGCTGCAGCGAACCGACGACTCCGTCCGGAAGTTCGTCTTCAAGGTCGCTGCTGACTTGGGTAAAATATTTCCGGTCATCGATCGCAATAAACAGCAATGCTCCCGGATTATCGTCGGCGCGAGATCCGATCCCCCAGCCGCGGGCGACCGCCAGCGAGTAATCAAAGATCGGGCGTTCGCCCGTCGTTCTGACGATCGCGACCGCAAGTTCGGTAGACGGTTTCGACCGGTCGCGAAACTCGATAATTTGCTTTTCGACCCGGGATTTGGTCGCCGGATCCAAAACTCCCGCATAATCCATGACCGGACTTGTCGGCTGCGGAAGCGGTGATTTGTCGAGCGAGAAAGAATCACCGCCCGTCTGCCCAAAAACGCTTAAGGCTGCAACACTCCAGAGGAGTATAGCAGCCGCGATAATTTGGAATTTTATATTCATCAGGTAAGAGTATTCTGCCAAAGAAAGAGCGATTTTGGAAACCGCAGTCTGACCGGGTCTTTATCCTTCGATAAATGAATGCAGCAAGAGATGCATGGCAAAAAACAGCAGAACCCCGGCGAATACCGAAAACGAGACCAGCGGATTTTTTCCGCCGTGATGGTTTACTTCAGGTATAAGGTCGCTCGCCGCCACATAGAGCGTTACTCCCGCAGCGACCGGAAGTGCGTACGCAACTGAAGACTCGATATTGATCCCGATAAAATAAAATCCGAGTACGCCAAGGAGAGTTGTGAAGCCGACAAGCGACGTAGCGATCAATACTTCCTTAAATCCTTTTCCGGTAGCAAGGATCATCGAAGCGATCGTGAATCCTTCCGGGAATTTATGAAGAAAGACCGCGACAAACATCAGAATACCGACGTTCGCATCGACCTGAGCTGCGGCGGAGATCGAAACCCCGTCAAAGAAGGTATGTATCAAAAGACCGCCGATCGCGGCATAGGCAGTTTTTGTTGAGATCAGATGATCGGCGTGGATTTCCTCGCCGAGATGCATGTGCGGTGCGATCGTGTGTTCAAAAAACTGGGTAAGCAAATATCCGCCGAGGATGAGGATCATCGGAATATAAAACTTATCGCCGCCCCCCTCCAGGTTTGGAGTAGTCAGCCAGATATCGATCGTTTTCGGAATGATCTCGATAAAAGTAACGGCGAGCATAAATCCCGCGCCGAGCGCGAGCAAATACTTGAGAAGCTTCTTATAGTGTTTGTATACACCGGAAGGAAAAAGGATCATTCCGCCGAGTACGTTAGCCAAAGCGACGATCAAACCGAAAAATAATAATTGGATAAAAGTAAATTTCATGAAAAATTTACTTTACGCAATATGTTGTGTGAACGCAATCCCGTTACAACTAGATGGTTGGCACAGCATTTTATAAAATCCGGAATCGCGGAGGAGTTTAAGCACTTGAATAAAACAAACGGCAGAATATCTCTTGACACACGCTTCGCAATCGGTCTAAAATTCATTCTACCTAGTGGTTACAAGTCTTAAATACGATTTCGAGTCCCCCAGACTGTCCCTTCAAAAGTGTTTAAGATGCAGGAAATGTTAAGCACTTTTCCGGTTTTTCGAGTTTATTTAGTCAAAATTTCAGGCTTTTCAGGAGTTATTTTAGTTTCGGATGCAGCTAAAGGCTCGATAAAGTACACAAGACACCAAATTTCACGCCGCAGAAAGCGCAGAGAAGGTTTCGCTCTTTGAACAAAACGACCGAAAAAATCGGGAACATTCACACATCGGTTTTGCTTGCCGAGTCGATAAGTTATTTAGATGTAAAAACTAACGGACTTTATATCGACGCAACACTTGGTTTGGGGGGGCATTCTGAGGCGATATTGGGATCGGCCGAAGGAACCAAGGTTATCGGTATCGACCAGGATCTCGAAGCGATCGGTTTTGCGGGTAAACGGCTTAAGCAGTTTGGAGACCGGATAACTATATTTCACGACAACTTTGCTGAGATCCGGAATGTTGCCGAAAAAGCAAAGGTCAAAGGCGCTGACGGGATAATTGCCGATCTCGGGGTCTCATCGCTTCAGTTTGACAGTGAAACCCGCGGATTCAGTTTTCGCTTTGACGCACCGCTTGATATGAGGATGAACGCCGATTCAGATTCGGAAACAGCCGCCGAACTACTTCAAAGATTGTCTGAGGAAGAGATAGCTAACATTATTTATGAATACGGCGAAGAAAGATTTTCAAGACGGATCGCCCGCAGGATCATTGAAAGACGCCAAAAAGGCGACCCGGTAAGAACCACCGGAGATCTCGCCGAACTCGTAAAGTACGCTGTGCCGAAAAGAAGTAAAGACAAGATCCATCCCGCGACGAAAACATTTCAGGCGCTGCGGATCGCAGTCAATAACGAACTTGAGATACTTGAAAGCTTTATAAAAGAAAGCATCGATCTATTGAAAACCAACGGAAGATTTGTCGTGATTACGTTCCACTCTTTAGAAGACAGGATCGTAAAACGAACATTTCAAACCCTTTCAGGAAAGTGCTCGTGCCCACCCAGACTTCCTGTTTGCATTTGCGGAGCAGAAAAGAAGATTCAGATCCTGACACGCAAACCGGTCGTTCCGACTGAAAAGGAAACCATTGAAAACTCCCGGGCCAGAAGCGCAAAGCTTCGTGCGTGCCTGAAATTATAAGCACCCGATAAAACCTCTTAGACAGGATGTATCAGCTATGAACAGAAAAATTAAACCGATAAAACGAAGATCACGGGTACGCCGCGAACGCGATCCGATACCGTGGAAATATTGTATTTTGACGCTTGTCTGCGGCCTGATCTTTGTCGCCGGGTTCTTTATGGCGGCACGGCTTCATTTTTCGTCAATTGATTACGGGTTTAAGAATTCAAAGCTGAGAAAAGAACTCGACAAACTCGACAATGAAAAACGGCGGCTGGTTCTGGAGCGCGAGATGGCGCTTTCATCGATCAGCAAAACCGCGGAAAAGATCGGTTTCAGGAAGAGCACGCCAAACAATCTTGAACTCGTCACGATGCGAAAGAATATTGACCGCGAAGTTGTTTCCGATATTCCTGAGAGCGACGCAAAACCGATCAAGGCTTTTATAAAAGAAGATGAAACCGGTTCAATCTCGAGTCCTGAAGAAAACGAAAAGAAAGGATTAAAAAAAACCGTGATCAGCGAATCGCGTTCCGGAAAGGCAGGAAAGAAGAAAGAGCGGGAAGAACCGAAATTTGATGCAGGCGAGATCTCAGCTGCGATCATTGCCAAAAAACGATAATTTGAAAAAACCTTAGCCGGGGTGCAGAAAAAATAAAATGCCAAGACGTCTACGAAAAACTACAAAGAATTCGATGCAGACCACATTTACGCGATATATGTTTATAGTCGCGTTTTTTATATTCTGGATCGGTGCTATCGGTGTCCGACTTGTTCACCTGCAGGTCAATCAGCACGATAAGTTTCGCCGGCAGGCTCTCGGGCAGCGCCGCGATGTTGTAGAAACAAAAATGCTTCGCGGGACGATCTTTGATCGTAACGAACGCCCGATCGCAATGAGCGTTGAAGTAAATTCACTCTATGCCGATCCGACTGAAGTCGAAGATGTTGAGGGAACGGCGAAAAAGATCGCAGGCGCTTTAAAGACAAACTGGAAACCGATCGCAGCAAGGATCAATGAGGGAAAAGCCGGCGATAAAAGATTTGTTTGGATCGAACGAAAGATCAACAAAGATCAATTCGACAATGTTAATAAATCAGTCCGCGACGATGAACTGAAGAAATTCAGCCTGCCGAAGTATCCGGGGCTCTATTGGGAAAAGGAACAGAAAAGAGAATACCCCTACAAAACGATGGCGGCGCACATGATCGGGTTCAGCAATGCCGACGATGTCGGACAAGCGGGGATCGAACTTTCGCAGGAGAAATTGCTGCGCGGAGATACGATAAAAACCTATCGGGAGCGTGACCGCCTCGGTCGTGTATATGACGAATGGGGAAACGAAAAGATCGAAGAACCCAAAGATATAGTTCTGACGATCAGTAATTCGATCCAATATAAAGTTGAAGAAGCATTGGCAAAAGGCGTTCAGCGCGTCGCTGGTAAATCCGGAAAGGCGATCGTTCTCAATCCAAAAAACGGCGAGATCCTGGCGATGGCGAACTACCCTTCTTTTGATCCGAATGAATACAGTTCCTTAAAACCCGGAAGCTGGAAGAACAGCGTGATCCAGGATAATTACGCTCCGGGTTCGGTTTTCAAACTGATCACATACGGCGCGGCGTTAGAAGAGAATCTGATCGAACCTGACGGCGAGATCGATTGCGGCAACGGTACGATCACGGTCGCAAAACACACGTTTAACGATTCGCACGCGGTAGGGAAAGTTACCTATACCGAAGCATTTGCTCAATCGAGCAACGTCGGTGCGATCAAAACTGCGATGAAGGTCGGCGAACAAACCTTTTACAAATACGCCCGCGATTTTGGGTTTGGGGAGAAAACCGGGATCAGACTTCCGGCAGAAACCACGGGGCTTTTGCGTTCACCAAAAACATGGAACGGCGACTCGCTGGCGTCGATGTCAATCGGTTATGAAATTGGGGTTACAGCGTTGCAAAGTGTCGCGGCTTTTGCGACTATTGCAAATGATGGTGTAAAGATCCAACCGCATATCGTCAAAGAAATACGTAACGCTGATGGCAATATTGTTTCCACGACCAAGCCCGAAAAGGTGCAGGTCGTAGGGAAGGAAACCGCAAAGGAATTACGTGCAATGCTCAAGCAGGTTGTAATCGATGGAACGGCCCGTGCAGCTCAAATTAACGGCTACACATCTGCCGGAAAAACCGGAACGGCTTGGAAATATGACGAAAAGACAAAATCAGTAGACCGCAACAAGTATATTGCGTCATTTATTGGATTTGCCCCCGCAGATGATCCGGAGATCGTAATCGCCGTTGTTGTGGATGAGCCAAAAGGTTCTTCGCGATACGGCGGACAGGTTGCTGCTCCGGTTTTTCGTGAAATTGCAGAACAGGTTTTACCGGAACTAAATGTAGTTCCTGACGGCTTTTTGCGTGATGACGCGCTGATCCGTGAGCAGGAAAACACCATCAAGACCCAGGAAGAAGAGATGGAGAAACCGCCGGTCGCCGACGCTCCGGATGCCGATGAAACTGAAACTTCAAAAAAACAAAGATCGGACGAAAGAACTGAAACTGTTGAAAGAACCGCAGTCAAAGCGGATAAGAAACGTACTGATCTGAAGAAGGGTAAATCGGGAGATGTCCGAAAGGCTCCCGACAAGAAGAAAGAAAACCCGGCACCAAAAAGTAAATCAACGCAGCCGGTAAAAAGAAAGACTTGAAAATTGAAAAAGCAGCTCAATACATGAACGCGGATGCGTCAAACCTCAGCCCCGCTTTACTTGAAGCAGACGTGACATCTTTTCAGACGGATTCACGCGAAGTAAAAGCGGGCGACTTGTTTTTTGCATTCTCTGCACCGGAATTCGGAAACAATGGTTTTAATGGCGAATTTCGGGACGCACACGAATTTATCCCGACAGCATTTCAAAACGGTGCGGTCGTATGCGTCGGAAGAAAAGACCGTTTCGAAGTTCATAAAGAACTGCTCAAACCGTTTGAAGACAGACTGCTTTTCGTAGAAGACGCCATCGCATCACTTCAAACTTTGGCACACAGAGTTTATCTCGATTGGAATAAACCTGTTATCGCGATCACCGGAAGCGCGGGAAAAACAACCGCCAAAGAACTTACGGCGCATGTTTTAGAGAGTCCCGAAAGAATGGTCCTGCGCAATTTGAAAAATCTGAATAATGGTCTCGGTCTGCCTCTTTCGGTGTTACGACTGGTTGCCGATGACAGTTATGATGTCGCGATCCTCGAAATGGGGATGTCGACGCCGCGAAGAGAGATCGCACGGTTGTGTGAGATCACACCGCCCGACGTCGGCGTAGAGCTAAATGTTCTGCCGGTTCATGTCGAACATCTCGGATCGATCGAAAACGTCGCGAAGGCAAAGGCCGAGTTGGTCGAAGGTTTGAAGCCCGGCGGCACCGCGATATTAAACGCAGACGATTTTCGCGTTCTTGAAATGCGCAATCTGCATGAAGGAAAGGTGATAACTTACGGGATCGATAATCCCGCAGATGTGATGGCAATCGGTGTAGATATGAAGCAATTCGGCGAAACCCATTTTACGCTCAAGACTCCGGATGGTGATGAACGCGTGGTATTCCAGCTGTCCGGCAAACATAACGTACTGAATGCACTTGCGGCTTCTGCCGTCGGCTACAGCTTCGGGATGACCGCCGCCGAGATCGCCAGCGCTCTGAACACTGTAAAACCGCCGGCACAGCGCGGCGAAGTGCTGAATTTTAAGAACGGGTTCACGGTCATCAATGATTCGTACAATTCAAATCCGGCGGCGTTATTGGGAATGGTCAATACTCTTAATGACGGTGCGCAAGATTCAAGCAGGCGGATCGTTGTTGCCGGAGAGATGCTCGAACTCGGAAATGAAGAGAAAGAGATTCACGAGGATACCGGACGAAAACTTGCGGCGAGCGGAATCGATTATCTGATCGGTGTCCGGGGACTGGCAAGACATATGGTCGCATCGGCAAAAGATGCCGGCATGACAAAAACAATTTTCTTTGACAGCTCGGAAGAAGCCGGAGAATTTCTCTCAGGCGAGTTAAAAGAAGGTGATATCGTTCTGGTCAAAGGTTCGCGAGGCGTGCGCACCGAAAATGTGATCGACAAACTTGTAAAGAAATTCGAACTCGAAACCGCCGGCTGACAGGGCGTAGTAACATGCCCGCAAAAATTTAGCAGATGCTCTACTACTTTTTATACGAACTGATCTTCAAGTCGCAAAGCGCTTCCGGCGGCGAGTCATATTTGTTCAAAGGGCTCAACGTTATCCAGTACGTGACCTTCCGTACGGCCTGGGCAACTATCACCGCACTACTCCTTTCGCTTCTTCTCGGCGGACGCGTGATCAAGAAGCTTGCGGCGCTTAAGTTCGGCCAGGAGATTCGCGAGGAAGGGCCAGAATCACATCAGGAGAAAAAGGGAACGCCGACAATGGGAGGCGTTTTGATAATCGGTTCGGTTGTTATCTCGACACTCCTCTGGGCGCGTCTCGACAGCACTTATCTTTGGATCACACTGATCGCAACAACGCTCTTCGCAGTGATCGGTTTTGCAGACGACTACATTAAGGTCGTAAAGAAACGAAATCTCGGACTGACCGGAAAGCAAAAACTTTTAGGTCAGGTATTGATCGCCGTCGGCGTCTGGGCGGTTCTATGGCTGCTTTCAAATTATCCGTGGAACATCAGTATTCCATTCTTTAAGGCGACGGCGGTAACAAATATCACGTGGGTCGGGCCATGGGTCTATCTCGGTTTTATGATCTTTATCTTGCTCGGTTCGTCTAACGCCGTAAATCTTACGGATGGACTCGACGGACTCGCGATCAGCGTCACATTTATCGCCATGGCAGCGCTGACCGGGCTGACCTATATCGCGAGCGATGCGCGTTGGTCGGAATATCTTGATCTGACGCATAAACCGGAAGCGGCGGAACTGACTGTTTTCTGCGGAGCGATGGTTGGCGCAAGTCTCGGGTTTTTATGGTATAACGCGCCGAAAGCGGAAGTATTCATGGGAGACGTCGGCTCGCTGGCGATCGGCGGTGCGCTTGGAACGGTGGCAATTTTGACGAAGCAGGAGTTTATGCTTCCGTTTATCGGCGGCGTGTTTATTATCGAAGCGCTTTCCGTGATGATTCAGGTCGCTTCGTTCAAACTCACCGGCAAAAGGGTTTTCAAGATGTCACCGATCCATCATCATTTTGAACTCTCGGGATGGAAAGAATCGAAAGTAGTTTTCAGGTTTGTGATCGTTGCGATCCTTTTTGCTCTGCTGAGTTTGTCGACGTTGAAGCTGCGATGAAGGACTTTGGCTTTTGGACTTAGGTCTTTGTCGGTCATATGCAAAAGACGAATTTTGAAAATTTGGATATCTATAAATTGTCCGAAAAGCTATCTGATGAAATATGGTCGATCGCTTTTAACTGGGACCACTTTTCACGCGAAACGATCGGAAAACAAATGGTCCGCTCGACGGACAGCATCGGTGCAAATATTGCGGAAGGAAGCGGTCGGGGAACTGATGCAGACTATTTGAGATTTTTGAAAATAAGCAGGGGTTCGTTATACGAAACCCGACATTGGCTTCGCCGGGCATTTAAAAGAGATCTTTTAAGTGAAGTTCAAGTCAGCGATCTGACCGGGATACTCAATGAACTTACGCCGAAGCTGAATGCCTACATAAGGGTCATTAAAGATAAGCGTAGGTAAAGGAGAAAGAGTTGCCGAAAACCGAAGACCAAAAACCAAAGTCCGGGATTAGCTTGCGCAATAAAAAGGCGCTCGTTTTAGGCGCCGGCAAGTCCGGCATCACTTCCGCCCGTTTTTTGGCTGAAAAAGGCGCAGTCGTCGCGCTTCATGACAAGAAAAAGATCGAAGATTGGACGGAAGAAGCGCGTTCTTTGAAAGAAAAATCCGGAGTAGGTTTGATCGATGGAAATATTCCTTCTTGGCTTCTCGATCAGATCGATCTCGTTGTCATTTCGCCGGGAGTTCCATCAAACGTCATTCCGGCAAAGTACGTTGACCGGAAAGACGGTGAAGTTATCGGCGAAGTGGAACTCGCTTACCGGTTCATGAAAGGTCGGATCGTTGGGATAACCGGTTCAAACGGTAAAACGACGACGACGAGTCTGATCGGTGAATTACTAAAGGATGCGGGGATCAAAACTCAGGTCGGCGGGAATATCGGAACACCGCTCTTGTCGCTTGCTGAATCTTCGACCGAAGACGGATGGACGGTTGTCGAACTTTCCAGTTTTCAGCTTGAAACGATCAAAGAATTTAGGCCAAACGTTGGAATATGTCTGAATGTTACGCCGAATCACATGGACCGATACGAACTTTTCAGCGATTATGCTGCGGCAAAACACCGTCTGTTTATGAATCAAACCGCTGAAGATCTGGCTATCCTGAACGCCGATGACGAGATCACTGCGTCCTGGGCTTCCGGCTTAAAAGCGATGAAGACTCTTTTTTCCACTGGTTCGGAACTTGATGAAGGACTGTTTCTGCGGGGAAGAGATCTTGTTTCAAGAGCCGGCGGGAAAGAGAAAGTGCTGCTTTCGCGCGATGATATGACAATCCGCGGGATACATAATGTACAGAATGTTTTGGCCGGATTGGCTGCCGGGCTCGCCTGCGGCGCATCGCCGGAATCGATGCGCGAAACAGTGAGACATTTCAAAGCGGTCGAACACAGGCTCGAATTTGTAACCGAGATCGAAGGTGTGAAATTTTATAACGATTCGAAAGCGACAAGCGTGGACGCAACACTAAAAGCGCTTGAAGCTCTCAGCGAAGAACAAGGGAAGATAATCCTGATCCTCGGCGGAGTCGGAAAAAATGCACCGTATCAGCCGCTTGAAAAATTGATCGCGGCAAAGGTCAGGAAGCTGATCCTGATCGGCGAAGATGCGGATAATATCGAGCGGCAGTTGAGCGGTCAAGCTGAGATCGTCCGCGCGGATTCGATCGAAGAGGCAGCGGTAAAAGGATTTGAAAGCGCCAAAGAAGGCGACTCCGTTTTGCTTGCCCCGGCATGCGCGAGTTTTGATATGTTCCGATCGTATGAGGAGCGCGGCGATGTTTTCAAATCCGGCGTTCTGGGTCTGAAGTCGGAAATCGATGCACGAAATTAAAGATCCTTACGCTTGCGGCAAAAAACTCAGCAGTAATTTCTTATGGCTAAGAAACTCCGAATTGATTGGTTCCTATTTGCAATAACGGCGGGGCTCGCGTTATTCGGTTCGGTAATGGTTTACAGCGCTTCGGCGATGATCTCGCTGAGAGAAACTGAGGGAGTTACGCAGTTTTCATATTTTTTTAAGCAGTTTGGATTTACGGTCGTCGGTCTCGGCGTAATGTATGCGACGAGCAAGATCCACTACAAATGGTACGAACATAAATATGTCGTGTACGGTTCTTTGATAATAACGGTGATTCTTCTTCTGGCGGTTTTCGGTTTTCCGGCGATAAACGGTGCGAGGCGCTGGATCAGATTTCCCGGTATGTCGTTTCAGCCTTCGGAAATTGCAAAGATCGCGATCCCGGTTTTTCTCGCATATTATCTGACGAAGAATGAAGATCTGGTCGGCGATATCCGCGAAACGGTTGTTCCGTGTTTGTTTGTCATGGGGATCGTCTGCGGTCTGATATTTCTCGAACCGGATCTTGGAACGGTGATCGTATTGTCTGCGGTTTTTGTGTCCGTCTATTTTGCCGCCGGTGCGAAGTTGCTGCATCTTGGTTTGATCAGCGGAGCATTGATCTTTCTCGGAACGATGGCTTTGATCTTTGCGCCCTGGCGAATGAGCAGATTGATGGCATTTCTTGAACCGTGCAGCGAAGAAAACAGGGTCGGTGCCGGATATCAGGTTTGTCAGTCGCTGATGGGGATCGGTTCCGGAGGAATATTCGGCGAGGGATTTGCACGGGGGCAGCAGAAGCTGTTCTATCTGCCTTATCCGCATTCTGATTTTATTTTTGCAAACGTCGGTGAAGAACTCGGATTGGTTGGTACGTTTGCGGTCGTCATCGCTTTTGGAATATTGCTTTGGCGAGGAACACGTGCGGCACTTCTCGCGCCGGACAGATTCGGAATGCTTCTCGGGATCGGAATAATAACGGGGATCATCGTGCAGGCGCTGTTTAATATAAGCGTCGTGATCTCGATCCTTCCGGCAAGGGAATTCCGCTGCCGTTTATTTCGTATGGCGGTTCTTCGATAATCGTCACACTATTTGCGATAGGTATCCTCCTGAATATTTCGCAGCACGCCGGTTTATTTCGTTTGAGAATGGCGTGCATACGACAAAAACACCGCCGAAAGAACGAAAGACCGTTAAGCGTAGAACGCCGGTGAAGAGGAAGAAGAAGTGAAGGGCGAGATGAGACGGGTGACAAGTGACAAGTGACGAGTGACAAGAGAAGTTGAGAATTGGTTGAGAAATTAATATTTTTTTGCGAACAGCGAACAGCGAACAGCGAACAGCGAACAGCGAACAGCGAACAGCGAACAGCGAACAGCGAACAGCGAACAGCGAACAGCGAACAGCGAATGAAAGTACTAATCGCCGCCGGAGGAACGGGCGGACACATTTATCCCGGAATTGCGGTCGCGAAAGAGTTATTGCGGCGGGATGAAACGAGCGAAGTAAGATTTGTCGGGACCGCGAAGGGCCTCGAAACGCAGATCGTTCCGGAAAACGGATTTGAACTCTCTTTGATAAAAAGCGCCGGCCTCAAAAACGTTGGTCTGGCCGGTAAAATAAAAGGCATGCTGATCCTGCCGAAAAGTTTTCTTGAGGCGAGAAAACTGATCCGCAGTTTCAAACCGGACGTCGTCGTCGGCGCCGGCGGATATGTTACCGGTTCCGTGATGTTGATGGCGAGCCTGATGAAGATCCCGACGCTTGTCATGGATTCGAACGCGCTTCCCGGTTTTACAAACCGGCAGCTTGCGAGATTTGTAACAAGGGCGGCACTGACTTTTGAAGAAGCGCTGCCGTTTTTCGGATCAAAGGGCATTGTTACGGGAAATCCCGTACGAAAAGAGTTTTTTGACATAACTCCGAAGAAGCGCGGCGAAAAACTTGAGCTCCTGCTTTTTGGCGGTTCACAGGGCGCGCGGGCGATCAATTTCGCGATGATCGATGCTTTGGGATATTTGAAAGAATTTGAAGATCGTTTGAGTATTACTCATCAGACCGGAAAATACGATCTGGAAGCGGTTGAAAAAGGATACGCCGAAAAAGGCTGGCGATCGGCAAAAATATCGGTTTACATTTCTGATATGGTAGCCGAATTTGAAAAGGCGGATCTTTTAGTTTCGAGAGCCGGCGCAACTACATGTGCTGAGGTTGCAGCCGCAGGAAAAGCTGCAATAATGATCCCTTTGCCGACAGCGGCCGACGATCATCAGCGAAAGAATGCGGAAGCACTTGAAGCGGCCGGGGCGGCAAAAATGATACTGCAAACAGATCTGACCGGAGAGTCACTCGCAAATGAGATAGTCAAACTGATAAATTCGCCGGAAAGTGTTACGGCAATGGAAAAAGCTGCAAAAAAACTTGCCAGAGAAGATGCAGCGGCAGCTACAGTGGATATTATTGAAGAATTGGGGAATTTTCGATTTTAGATTTTCGATTTTCAATTTGCGATTTTTTGAATTGATTGGTGATGAATAAAGAAGAACTTTTACAAAGAACCAAGAGTTTTGCGTTGAGGGTTATGAAGTTAGTAGATTCGCTGCCTAATAATTTGAGTGGGAGAACGATCGGTGGTCAGTTAATTCGTTCGGGGACATCGGTTGCTTCAAACTACAGAGCTGCGTGTCGAGGACGTTCAAAAGCGGAATTTATTGCAAAATTGGGCATCGTTGAGGAAGAAGCTGACGAAAGTGTTTTTTGGATGGAACTCATAATCGAGAGCGGCTTATTGAAGAAAAATTTAGTAATGGATTTACTCCAGGAAGGAAAAGAGATCACAGCGATAATTGCGGCATCGAAAATCTCAGCAAGGAATAATTTGAAACAAAAATCGAAAATTGAAAATCGCAAATCGAAAATTACCAATGTTCAGACACGTTAAAAACATACATTTTATAGGGATCGGCGGTATCGGGATGTCGGGGATCGCGGAGGTGCTCTGCAATCTCGGATTTGTCGTTACCGGTTCTGATCTGAACAAGTCGAAAAATACGAACCGGCTTGAAACGCTTTTTGGGATCAAGGTTTTTGAGGGGCATGCCGCAGAGAATGTCGGCGATGCACAGGTTGTTGTTTATTCTTCGGCCGTTAAGGAAGACAATCCCGAAGTGATGGCGGCAAAGGAACGCAAGATCCCGATCATTCCCCGGGCTGAGATGCTTGCAGAATTAATGACGCTCAAACCATATTCGGTTGCGGTTTCAGGGTCTCATGGGAAAACTTCAACGACCTCGATGGTTGCGACCGTTCTGGGACATGCCGGCGTTGACCCGACGACGGTCGTCGGAGGCGTTGTCGAAACGCTCGGTTCAAACGCAAAACTGGGAAGCAGCGAATGGTTTGTCACTGAAGCGGACGAGAGCGACCGTTCATTTTTAATGCTTTATCCAACGATCGCCGTCGTTACAAACATTGATCGCGAGCACATGGAATCCTATAAAGGAATGGAAGACGTGACGCAGTGTTTTACGGATTTTGCGAATAAAGTTCCGTTTTACGGCGCGGCGATAATATGCCTTGACGATCCGAATGTGCAGTCGATCGTACCGCATATCAAACGCCGGATCGTCACCTACGGATTTAGCAAACAGGCCGACATTTCCGCCCACGATATTTCGCTGACAGCGGATTTCGGCACTTCGTTTACCGTTCTGAAAGGCGACAAAGCGCTCGGCGGGATCGTCATGCCGGTTCCCGGGAAACACAATGTTTATAATGCCCTGGCTGCTATTGCCGTGGCGCTCGAACTCGAAATACCGTTTGATATGATCGCCGAAGCCTTTACGACTTTCAAGAATGCAAACCGAAGGTTTCAATTCAAAGGCGAGGTCAACGATATAAAGGTTGTTGATGACTACGGTCATCACCCGACGGAGATCCTGGCGACGCTTGCAGCCGCAAAGAACAGCGCTTCAGGGCGCAGGATCGTTGTCGTTTTTCAGCCGCACCGTTACAGCAGAACAAATGATCTGATGGAAGATTTTGCGACGTCATTCAATAATGCAGACGTCGTCTATTTACTCGACATCTATCCCGCAAGCGAAAAGCCGATCGAAGGTATCACGGCCGAAGTTTTGACGGGGAAAATAAAAGATTTCGGACACAAGAGTGTCAGCTATATCGGCGGTGTCGATACCGCCGCAAGAGAAGTAGTAAAGTTTCTTCAACCGAACGATCTTGTTATTACACTGGGAGCGGGAAGCATCACAAATCTTTCCGATGAGATTCTACGACTATTAAAGGAGCAGCATGGCTAGAAAAAGAACAACAGCAGCAACCCGAAAAACCCGGGCCGTTTCGCGACCCCGAAGGGCAGCGAACCGCAAGAAAAGCAGTAACCGTCTGGCAAATGTGATCGTCCCGCTCTTTTTTATTTTTTGCCTTGTTTTCGGGATCGGATTTTTGTTTCTGATGGGATATCAGAGCGCTACGGCTTCTTCGTTCTTTGATCTTCAAACGGTTGCGATCGACGGCGCAGAACGGGCGTCGAGCGAAGAGATCGAGCGCATCGTCAAAGCAAATTCTGTAAAATCAGGTGTCTGGAATGCGGATATTGATGTAATCAAAAAAGAAGTGGAGGCGATGAAATTTGTAAAGCATGCCAGCGTTTCACGGGTTTTGCCGGACAAGTTTCAGGTCACGATCAATGAGCGGATCCCGAAGGCGCTGGTCAGGATCGACAGCGGCGATTATTGGGTGGACGAAGATGGTTTTGTCTTGAACCGACTTGCCGAGGATGAAAAACGTCCTTCGTTCGTGATGTTCGGATGGGACCAGCGAAAGACCGAAACGGCGATCGATAAGAATAAAGAACGCGTTGAACTTTTTGCGAGGTTGCGGGAAGAATGGCAGGAATATGATCTGGCATCACGCGTCCGCGCAATTGATCTTTCAGATCTTCGTGATCCGCGGGCGATCGTATCTGATTCGGGTGAGGCTGTAACGATCTATCTTGGGAGCGATAATTTCCGGAAGGCTCTTCAAAAAGGTATCGAGAACATTGCCGGACGGGGCAAAGATGTTGAATCGATCATCGTTAGCGGTGCACGTCCGATCATCGAATACAGGGATTCTTAGTTTCGCGGCGAAGGCTCAAAAAACAAATATGATCAATCAAGAAATAACAGCTGTTGGATTAGATATCGGAACGAGCCGTGTGCGGTGTGTGATCGGCGAGCCTGACAGTGACGGCCGGCTCAATATTGTCGGATTCGGACAAAGCGAATCAAAAGGACTTCGCCGCGGGATCGTGACCACGGCAAATTCCGTTGTCGAATCGGTCAAGAAAGCCGTTGACGAAGCGGAGCGGGTGAGCGGTCTCGAGATCCAGATGGCGACGGTCAATTTCTCGGGCGAGCATCTTCAGGGAGAGAATAAAAGCGGAGTTGTTGCCGTTGCGGGTGCCGAACGCGAAATTACCACCGAAGATGTTGAACGGGCGATCGATTCGGCGAGTGCGATCCAACTGCCGACCGGGTGGGAGATCGTCGACCGGCTGCCTCAGGAGTTTATTATCGACGGCCAGGACGGAATAATCGAACCTGTCGGAATGAGAGGATCAAGACTCGAAGCACTTGTCCATGTCGTGACGAGTCCAAGCGCGGGGAGACAAAATATTGTCAAAGCGATACATAATTCAGGACTCGAGGTTGAGCAGATCGTACTCGAACCTTTGGCCGCCGCTGCGAGTACGCTTTCCGATGAGGATCGTGAATACGGCTGCGCGCTTGTAAATATCGGTTCGGAGATCACGAGCCTGATGATCTTTGGTCGCGGTGCCGTTCAGCACACTGCTGTTTTTCCGTTTGGCGGGATGAATTTTACAAAGGATATCGCGACCGGTTTGCGGGTTTCTATACCGCAGGCTGAAAAGATCAAGCGTGAGATGGGCTGCGTTGCGGGTTATCTGATGGATGAAGAAACAAAGCAGCAGATAATCGAGATCACGCCGGTTGGAAGAACAGAAACACGCCAGCTGACGAAGGAAATATTGTGCGATGTTCTGCAGCCGCGGGCTATCGAATTGCTTCAGCATGTTGCGACTGAGGTGGCGCGGGTTGAGGCACAGATCTCAAGCGGCGTTGTGTTGACGGGGGGAAGTTCTTCGATAAAAGGGATCGTGGAGATCGCCGAACAGGTGTTTGATGCGCCGACGCGTGTCGGGATCCCGCAGGGCGAATTGTTTGGTGGTTTGGCGGATGAGCTCGAAAGTCCGGAATGGGCTGTCAGTACCGGACTCGCGATGTCGTCTCTTAGAGCGCAAATTCGCGAGCAGAATTCGGACGACAGATCACCGACCAGAAAGGTTGCCGAGTGGTTTGAAAATTTTCGCGGGAAATTTAGATAAAATTAACATATCGACTAGATTTTTAACCCCCAATCGTTGTATGCTACACACCCAAAGGCACTACATATTGTTGAAATGGGTTGAAGTCAGAACGTCCCCGCACAATCACAGGTTCTATTAATATCAGACAGCTAAAGGAAGCAATAATAATGAATACGGAACGTCTTCAGAACGGGAAAAAATTGGAAATATATTTGGATGAACCTCCGATCACCGGCGCCAGAATTAAGGTAATCGGTGTCGGCGGCGGCGGGGGTAATGCTGTAAACCGCATGATCGAGGCGGGGATCAAACATGTTGATTTTATCGTTGCGAACACCGATGTACAGGCGCTGAATGATTCAAAGGCGGCTATGAAGATCCAGCTCGGGAGCGAACTCACACGCGGCCTCGGAGCGGGTGCGGATCCGAATGTCGGGCGCAATGCAGCGCTCGAAGATACCGAAAAGATAATGGATGTTATCGAAGGTTCGGACATGATCTTTGTCACGACGGGCTTGGGAGGCGGAACCGGAACCGGTGCAGCGCCTGTTATTGCTGCGCTGGCGACTGAAATGGGGGCACTTACGGTTGCGGTGGTGACAAAGCCGTTCTTTGTCGAAGGTAAAAAACGAATGACCCAGGCCGAGAAAGGGCTTGCTGAACTCCGTGGCTGTGTAGATACGATAATTACGATACCAAATTCGAAACTTAAAGATGTGGAGGAAATGATCTCGATAAAAGAGGCATTTCAGCGTGCGGATGACATTCTGCTGCAGGCCGTTCAGGGGATCAGCGATCTGATCACCATTCCCGGAATGATAAATTTGGATTTTGCAGATGTTAAGTCTGTGATGAAGGGAATGGGTGTCGCCTTGATGGGAATCGGTCATGCCAAGGGCGAAGGCGCGCCGATCGCGGCGATGAAAGATGCGATCGATTCGAAATTGCTTGAAGAAAATTCCATCAAAGGTGCTCAAGGTGCACTTATCAATATTACGTGTTCTGAGAACACTCCGCTTAATGAGATCGAAGAAGCGATCGCACTTGTCCATGATGAGGCCGATGAAGATTCAAACATCATTTTCGGAACCGTCTACCATGAAGGTCTCGAAGGCGAGGTTAAAATAACAGTGATCGCGACCGGTTTTGACAACAACGTTGCTTCAAACGAACTGAAAGAAGAGAATTATTCTGAAGCCCGAGCAACGCCGGGCGGCTTTATCACCCAGCCGGCACAGCGTCCCGCAGACGCGGAAAAACCGGAGAATTTGGACGTTCCGACGTTTATCCGCAAACAAGCTGACTGACACGGGAGCCGCCGCAGCAAAAAAACTTCAATGGAAGTTTAATTGGATAACGAAGTTCTGTGAATGCAGTAGCCAGCAAAAACCTTCCGTCAAAAAATCAAGCACAGGAAAGTCTGCCGTACATCGGTATTACCATGGGTGATCCCGCCGGAATCGGACCGGAGATCGTTTTGAAGGCGGTTTCCGATCCTGATTTGCGTAAATTCTGCAAACCGCTGATCGTCGGCGATCTCCGGTATTTAAGAAGGGTTTCAAAAGATCTTGGACTCAGGCTTGATTTGTCCGCCTTTGATAAAACGGATTCCGGCAAGGCCTCGGATCGCGCGGTCAGCGTTTTTGACCTGAGAAATCTGGAAGAAGAGTTTCCGTTGGGGATCGAATCCGCTGCCGGCGGCAGAGCCTCGGCCGGGTATATCGAGGCGTCTGTGGATCTTTGGAAGAATAAAACGATCGAGGCTATTGTGACAGCGCCGATAAATAAGAAGGCATTGGCGATGGGCGGATATGATTATCCCGGTCACACAGAATTTCTCGCTGCTCTTACCGGTACGGAAGATTTTGCGATGAGTTTCTTTGCCGGCAAGCTTTGCGTTGTACTTCTTTCCACGCACGTTTCACTTCGTAACGCTATCGAACTCGTTAAAACGGAAGATCTCGCTGAACTGATCATATTTACCGAAAAAAACGTTTCCGCTCTGCTGAAACGGAAGGTTAAGATCGCCGTTGCGGGATTAAATCCGCACGCCTCGGAAGACGGCATGTTCGGAACCGAAGAAGCCGATGAGATC
Organism: Pyrinomonadaceae bacterium; assembly: GCA_041394785.1. Taxonomy (GTDB): domain Bacteria; phylum Acidobacteriota; class Blastocatellia; order Pyrinomonadales; family Pyrinomonadaceae; genus Aridibacter. Next base: position 150,472 of record JAWKHO010000003.1, read on the forward strand.
ACGCCAGCCGTCGAACTATGCAGGGAGAAATTCGGGATAGATGTTTCCGGCCCGTTTTCTCCGGACACGATCTTTTTGCGCGGATATGAAGGCGAATTTGACGCAGTTGTGTCCTGCTACCATGATCAGGCGACCATTGCCGTAAAGTGTCTTTCGTTCGGTGCATCGGTAAATGTTACGTTAGGATTACCTTTGATCAGGACGTCAGTTGATCACGGAACCGCCTATGATATCGTTGGAAAAAATTCTGCTGACAGCTCGAGCCTGAAGGCGGCGATCAGCCTTGCGGCGGATTTTGTGCGAATTCGGAAAAATAAGTGAAAGTCTGATACTATATGAACTTAAATATTTGGGTTGAATTTCGTTAATGAGTGAAGAGTTAACAGAATCTTTAGGACAGGTATTGATCGCGGATGATGATCCGGCGATTCTCAGACTCGTATCAGCGATCGTCGAACGCGAAGGCTACGGTGTGGTGTCGGCGCGTGACGGCAAAGAAGCTTACAAACTGCTGCAGTCAAATGAGGAATTTGTTGCGGCAATATTTGATGTTGTTATGCCTTACATTCAGGGGACGGAACTTGTTAAATTTATGCAGTCAGATAAGCAGTTGATGGATATCCCGGTGATAATGATGACTGCAGAACAAAACCCGACGCTCTCTTCAGCCAGTTTTACAGCGGGTGCGGTTGCTTTTCTTCCGAAGCCGTTTACGGCGACCCAGATGAAAACGATGCTTCAAATGTTTACTCAAAATAAGAGAAAAAATTAAGATTGGCTCGGGTTCTGACAATCTTGACGGATTTTTCTACGGTTGATAATTTTTCTTCATGAAACACGGCAGCTTGGCCGCGTTTGAAAAAATTCAGGAGCGAAACTCAGTGTCAAAACGCAAACTGCTGTTAGCAGACGACTCAATTACAATCCAAAAAGTGGTCAACCTTACATTCGCTGACGAAGGCATCGAGGTTATATCTGTAGGAGACGGTAATTCTGCTATGGACAAGATTCGTGAAGAATCGCCGGATCTGATCATGGCAGATGTAAATATGCCCGGCTTAAATGGGTATGAGATCTGTGAAAAAGTAAGACAATCCGATGAATACAGACGGACACCGGTAATTTTACTTGTCGGGTCGTTTGAACCCTTCGACGAGGTTGAGGCAAAACGCGTTGGTGCCGATGATTTTTTGAAGAAGCCGTTTCAATCGATCAACCAGCTTGTCAATACGGTCACGGTTTTGCTTGATTCCGAAAGCGCGGCCGCTTACGGAGAAGATCCCGCCGATGACAATACTGATTCGGATGATGATGATGAATTTTACGGTATGACTACTGCGACGGAGGGGTTTGCCGACAGCGGGATCGATGATGAAATGATCGAAACCTCGCATTCGGTTCCTGCGGATGCCGCCGCGGGTTCGGATCATGAGATCACCGAAGAGTATGTCGGTGAAGATTCGTATCAAGAAACTGCAGCGGAAGACCATGAAGATGATGATTTTGAGGAGTTTTCGATAGTTTCCTCAAATGCACCTTCGGAAATTGCCGGTTATGATGACGTCTCGAATGAACCGGCATCTGACGAAACGGACTACGCTTTTGACGGTGAGGAATCGTTTGATACTGATCTTTCGGATCATGATTCCGAAGAAGAACGTTCAGAAGACAACGAAACCGAAAAATCCATCGAAGTGACCGGGCTCGATCTTGATGAGTCAAATCTGCTGGAACTTCCGTTTGAAGAAACGGAAGTCGCTGACGACCCGGAAAGTGTTGCAAACGAAGAGTTTGCAGCCTCGCTACTGACAAACGAGATCGATCTGCCGGGTATTTCCGTTGATCAGAGTGAAGAAGATACACCGGAAGATTCCATAACTGATGGAAAGGAAGAATACCGCGAAGAAGCTGAATTCGGTGGATCCGGTGTGGAAACAAAAGATGACGGCGAATATGCGTTTTCTGAAGACATGCCTTCAGAAGAAACCGGCGAACAGGCGGAGCATGACACGAACGGAATCGCGGAGGGTTCTGATTCGATCACTCAGGAAATGATAGATGAAATTTCGCGACGAGTGGTCGAGCGGCTTTCGGGCGAAGCCTTGCGGGATGTCGCAAGGGAGGTAGTGCCCGAGATGGCAGAACGGATCATCAGACAGATCGCTGAAGAAAAAATGAACGAATAGCGTATAAGCGCAAGAACGCATTTGCAGTGAGCAGTTTGAATTTCTGTTCACTGCTTTTTTCGTTTAGGATAAAAACTGATTTTTTACAGGCTATAGATATGACAATGGAATTATCGACACAATACGATCCGAAAGAAGCCGAAGAAACCCACTATAAACGCTGGGAAGAAGGCGGATTTTTTACTCCGGAGATCAATCAGAACGAAAACGCGGAAAAATACTCTATCGTTATCCCGCCGCCAAATGTTACCGGAAGTCTTCATATGGGACACGCGCTTCAACACACGATCATGGATGTTTTGACGCGCAGAAAACGAATGCTTGGCTACCGCACCCTGTTTCTCCCCGGGATCGACCATGCGGGAATTTCGACACAGCTGATGGTCACCAGACAGCTTAAGGAACAGGAAAATAAAACCCCGCAGGATATCGGCAGAGAAGCGTTTACCGAAAAGGTTTGGGAATGGAAACATAAATACGGCAATACGATCCTTAACCAAATGCGCCGGGAAGGAATTTCGGTCGATTGGTCGCGCGAGCGCTTTACGATGGATGACAGTCTTTCAAAAGCCGTAAGAAATGTATTTGTAACGCTTTATGAAGAGGGTGCGATCTACCGTGGAGCGCGCATCGTAAATTGGTGTCCGAATGACGAAACTGTGTTGTCGGATCTTGAAGTTGAGGATAAAGAAAAGAAAGACGGCAAGCTCTATTTTCTTAAGTATCCTGTACGATCAGATGATCAGGAAAGGACTATTACGGTCGCGACGACGCGTCCTGAAACGATGCTCGGAGATACCGCGGTTGCAGTTAATCCGAATGACGAAAGATATAAGGATCTGGTCGGCAAAATGATCTCTTTGCCTTTGACCGGCCGCGAGATCCCGATCGTTGCCGATGAATATGTCGATATGGATTTCGGGACAGGCGCTGTAAAGATAACACCGGCGCATGATCCCAACGACTACGAGTTGGGGCTTCGCCACGATCTTCCGCAGCTCAGCGTGATGAATCTTAACGGGACGATGAACGCCGATGCTGGGGCGGAGTTTGACGGGCTCGACCGCTATGTTGCGCGAAAGAAGGTTTTGGCTGATTTTGAAGAACTCGGTCTGCTTGAAAAGACCGCAGATCACGAGATGATCCTACCCGTTTGCGAACGCTGCAAAACCGTGATCGAAACGCTGATCTCCGAGCAATGGTGGGTAAAGATGGACGGCATGCGTGATCTGGCATTGGAGCTTAAACGCTCTGAAGATTATCCGCGCTTTACGCCTCAGAATCCGCATGCCAAGGTTTACACTGACTGGCTTGAAAATCTCCGCGACTGGACGATCTCACGCCAGCTATGGTGGGGACATCAAATTCCGGCCTGGTATGACAAGGACGGTAAGGTTTATGTCGCGAGAAGCAGAGAAGAAGCGGCCGAACAAGCCGGAACAGAAGACCTCAGACAGGACGACGATGTGCTCGACACATGGTTTTCCTCGTGGCTCTGGTCGTTCTCAACGCTTGGATGGACGGGAGACGCGAAGCGCGGTCAGGAGTCCGAAGTCCAAAGCCCAAAGTCCGAAGACGAAAGTCCCGGGTCCAGCGTCCAAAGACCAAAGTCCGAAGACCCAAGTCCGAAGGAGACTTTGGACGTGGGACCTGAGACTCGGGACTTACAAACCTTTCACCCGACCAATGTTCTCGTCACCGCCCGCGACATCATTTTTTTGTGGGTATCGAGGATGGTGATGTCTTCGCTGAAATTTATCGGCGAAAGACCATTTGACGATGTTTACATTACGGGTACGGTTCTTGCGCCGGACGGGCAGAGAATGTCAAAGACCAAAGGGAACGGCGTGGATCCGATCGATGTTTTTGATCAATTTGGTGTTGACGCCACGCGAATTGCGCTGGCCGGTTCTTCGACCGGAATGGACTTTGCCTGGCGGGATGAAAAGGTTGAGACCTATCGTAATTTTGCAAACAAGATCTGGAATGCAACGCGTTTCTGCCTGATGAATTCCGAAGGCGCGAAGGCTGATCCGGGTTCAATTGGGATGGCGGGAAGTGAGCAGAAGGCGGAGAGCGGTGAGCCGTCAGAAGCGAGTGTCAGTAGCCCGACCGTTAGGGAGGGTTCCGGTACTGCAGCAGTAATCGATGTCAGCGCCTTGTCAATTGCAGACCGCTGGATCATTTCGCGGCTCAATAAAACCGCCAGAGAAGTAAATCAGGCGCTTGATAAATATGCTTTCCACGTTGCTGTCGACAAGCTCTATCATTTCTTCTGGGATGACTTTTGCGATTGGTACATTGAGCTTGTTAAGGACGAGATAAGTGACAGGGGAGAATGGGCGAGTGACAAGGGACAAGTAACGAGTGATGAGAAAGAAGCGCAAGACAAAGACCAAAAACCAAAATCCGAAGACCAGATCTTGGCGCGCTCCCGAATCATCACGGTTCTCGAGCAGTCTCTAAGGCTCCTTCATCCCTTTATGCCTTATCTAACTGAAGAGCTCTGGCAGAAACTTCCGGGTGCAAATTCCGGTTTACACAATCCGGCTTATTCAAACGCCGATCGAACGATCATGCTTGCCGACTTTCCAACCGGTGACGAAAGTCTGATCGATGAGAAAGCCGAATCCGACATGGCGACGATCTTCGAACTGATTACAAAAGTGCGAAATATCCGTGCGGAGATGCAGATCAAACCTTCCGACAAGATCGCCATCCACGCGGCCGCGGATGAAAAATCACGCCGGATCTTTTCTGAAAATGAGGCGCAGATATTAAAACTCGCCAGAGCAGCGGAATTGAATCTCAGCGAGAGTTTGAATGTGCCAAATGCTTCAGCCAAAGGCGTTCTGAATAACGGAACCGAGATCGCGATTCCTCTAGAAGGTCTGATCGATTTTGAAAAGGAACGCGAGCGGCTTCAAAATCAGATCGACAAACTTGAAATTGAAGGCGAAAAAATGCGTAAACAGCTTTCAAACGAAAATTTTGTCAATAAAGCTCCGGCCGAAAAGGTCGAAGCGGTAAAGGAGCGGGTTCGAGAGATCAAAATTCAAACCGAATTGTTAACCAAAAATCTGGAGGCATTCAGATAAAAATGAAGAAAAATTCAAACCTCTGTTGTCTTTAGACCGCAATTCCGATGGTCGAACAAAAATCAGTACTGCGAACGATAGTGAGCGCCGCAATATGAATTCAACGCCGGAGATGATCAAGGTACTCGCTATCGCTCGAAGCACTGATAGTCGCTCCGGCAGAAAAGGTTGAAGCCGTAAAAGAGCGGGTTCGGGAAATCGAGATTCGAACCGAATTGTTGACCAAAAATCTGGAGGCGTCTAAGTAAAGATGAACAAAAATTCAAAACTCTATTTTTTTATCGTTCTATTGTATCTAGTGCTTTTTTCCTCAGTCTCACTTGGACAGGAAGCTGAGATTTCAAAAGATGAGTTTTTTTCTGCCGTTAATAATGCAACTGACAAAGCATCCGCGACCAACCGAAGAATTATTCGAACATCCGTAATATATTCGGATGGAAAAATTGTGGGAGAAGAAAGAGAAACTATTGAGTATATCCTGCCGGATAAACGCAGATCATTAGTTATTGAAAAGAAGGACGGCAAGGAAACAAGTATTGAAAAAATATCGATTGGAGATGCCAAATTTATTAAACAGAACGGAGGAAAATGGGAAAACGTGGATGAATCTGGAAAGCGGTCTATTATTGCGTTAACCCGAGGCCCCGAACCCAAATATACCCACACATTTCTTGTCCGCGAACTTAAAAAGCAAAATGGAAAACATTACATTCTTAATGTTGTTCGGGAAAGTGGCGATAGTAAAACCTATAGCTCAGAAACGTACCTTATCAATAATGCGGGTGTTTTGAAGGAAATAATTACGATTTTCAGCAAGGAAACTAAGGAGAACATCTATTCGAATGCTGTCGAGACCTATGAATACGATCCAAAGGATTTGAAAATCGAGGCTCCCGTTATTAGTAACAATAATCCCTGATCTGGATAAGTGCGATTAAAACTGTCGCCGGAAGTTGTGCCTTATCATATTGACGAAACGGTGTGGGATCTTTATGAATTCACCGATATTGGAACTGCGATAAACGAAAGAATCAGTACTGCGAACGATAGTGAGCACCGTAATAAAAATTCAACACAGCAGATGACCAAGGCGCTCGCTGCCGCTCGCAGTACCGATTGAAGCCGGCTCGAAAATATAGAAGCCCTAAAATACCTGGAATTCCGTTGGAAACCCCAATCATTGAGAACAAAAATCAGTACTGCGAACGATAGTGAGCGCCGCAATATGAATTCAACGCCGGAGATGATCAAGGTACTCGCTGTCGCTCGTAGTACTGATAAAAGTCCAGGCCTTTTAATATAGATCGTAGGGGCGGCGGCTTGTCCCCGCCCGTTGAGCGAATGCGAAAAAACATGATTATCTTGTGCGACCGCAAGTGCCAAAAATCATTTTCGCCTGACGGCTCATGGGCAAGGACAAGCCGCTGCCCCTACGTGGTTTATTACAATGAATTTTAAGACGCTGCGCTCCTTCACTTCTCCCGAATAGCCAATTCCCTGAAAACCGAATAACATAGCTTAATGTCAATTTCCGATACCGATGAAATTCCGCAGGACGAGGCCGCAAGTGAGCAGGAAAAAGTCCCGGCTGCGAAATATGACCGTTCGATAATCGAAGGTCCACTCGCCAAAACAGTGTGGAAACTTGCCGCGCCGACGATGCTTGCAAATATTTTTGGCGGGCTCCAGGGATTGGTCGATCATATCGTCGTCGGAAACGTGGTCGGTACCGTAGGAAATGCGGCGATCGGTGTAAGCGGTCAGATCTTTATCGTCGTAGTCGTCTTTGTCGCTTCGATCTTTACAGGGATGGGAATCCTCGTTTCGAGGTTTTCGGGAGCCGGCGAGGAAGAGAAGGTTGACCGGACGGTTTATCAGGCGTTTATCACCGCCATTTTTATCGCGCTTGTCATAATCGCACCGATCGGATATTTTCTCAGCCCGACACTGCTTGATCTGGTCAATGCCGAAGCCGCGGTTCAAGTCGAAGCGCTCCCCTACCTGCGGATAATGTTTTTGTTCAGCAGCGGTATGCTGATATTTTTCATGCTTGCCGGTGCACTCCGTTCGGCGGGAGACGCAAAAACACCGATGATCCTCGGGATCGCCATGACGGTTCTTAACGTGATCTTTAGTATTCTGCTGATCGGCGGCGCCGGCCCGATCCCTGCGCTCGGAACAAAAGGAGCGGCGATCGGGACATGTCTCGCCTCCGGACTGGTTGCGGTATATTCGTTCTGGAAACTTTGGAACGGGCAATGGGTGGTTTCGATCAGGCAAAAGGTTAGCTACAAGCCGGACTGGAGTGTGATCAGGAAACTATTCAAATTCGGTCTCCCGGCGGGGTTTCAGGGCATTGCGATGAATATCGGCGGCGTGATGATGCTGGCTTTTATCGGTTCTCTTACATTGAGCGCCGAGGCGCAGGCGGCTTATGCGATATCGTATATGCAGCTGTTTTCGCTTGTAACATTTACGTCTGTCGGGCTGATGGGAGCCGCAGCGGCGATCGCCGGACAGAATCTGGGAGCGGGCAAACCGGAGCGCGCAAGTGATGCGGTTCATACCGCGGCGAAATTTGGACTCGCGATGTCGGCATTTTTCGGCATTTTCTTTTTCTTTTTCCCGACGCAGCTTCTCGCGATATTCGGAGCCGAGGGCGCGGCGGTCGGGATCGGCGTTCAGCTGCTGAGGATCCTTAGCGTCTCAGGTATATTTGTTTCGATCGCGCTCGCCTACACCGGCGGTCTACAGGGAACCGGCGACACAAAGAGCCCGCTCTATATTTCGATAATTTCGCAGCTGATCCTACCGCTTTCGATATGTTTTATAATTCAGCGGGTAAGCACGCTTGAGCCGTGGCATATCTGGACGGCGATCCTTGCCGGACACGTTACACGATGCGGATTGAGCATTCTAAGATTTAATCAGGGAAACTGGAAGCATATTACGGTCGATATCGATTCGACGCACGGTTAGACAATATGAATTTTTTGGAAAACAGCGAGATCGTTGCCGATATCGGACAATTTCTGGCAGAAGACATCGGGCGCGGTGATATCACAACACAGTCAACCGTTCCGGCGGGAATAAAAGCGACAGGGAGTTTTCTTGCGAAGGAAGATATGGTTGTCTGCGGTATGAAGATCGCAGAGGCGGTATTCGGCCTACTCGATCCGGAAAGTCCGGAAATCGACACGCAGATCACCGACGGCGCTGAGGTCGAATCGGGGACGGTCTTTGGAACGCTGAACGGTTTTGCCGACGTGCTTCTGACGGGCGAAAGACTTGCGCTAAATTTGATGCAGCGAATGTCCGGTGTGGCGACGCTTTCGAGAGCGTTTGCAAAAGCGGTTGAAGGAACAAATGCCGTGGTTGTCGATACACGCGCAAAACCACACCGGGACTCAGGATGCTCGAAAAATATGCGGTACAGGTCGGCGGCTGTAAGAACCACCGGTTTGGGCTGGATGACGGCGTTTTGATAAAAGACAATCATATTTCGCTGGCCGGCGGCGTGAAAGAAGCGATCACGGCGGCCAAAGAAAGCGTCGGCCATTTGCACAAGATCGAGGTCGAGATCGCAAACTGGGGACAGCTGCGCGAAGCGATCCGTGCCGGAGCGGATATCGTTATGCTCGATAATCAGACACCGGATGAGCTCCGCAAACTGGTTGACATGGCGCGCGAAATGAATCCGAACGTACTTCTTGAAGCTTCTGGCGGCATTAATATTGAGACGGTTCGCGAATATGCTGAGGCAGGAGTTGATCTGATATCAGTCGGACAGCTGACCCATTCGGCGCGGGCGATGGATATATCGTTTAAGATAAAGACGGTGTAGAGGGGAGTGAGCGGTGTACAGTGAGCGGTGAGCGGTGAGCAGTGAGCAGTGGATAGTGAATAATTGATAGTGAAATCGAACCACGAACCACGAACCACGAACCGCGAACCGCGAACCGCGAACCACGAACCGCGAACCGCGAACCACGAACTACGTATTTCGAACTACCTATGAAAAAAACAATTATCGGGATCCTGATCTTTCTTGTTATTGCGATAATCGGTATCGTGATAATCGGGCGTACGTTTTATCCTGATAATATTGCACAAACTTCTGCGGACGGCGGCGAAAAGGGACTTAAGACACGGTTTTACAAAACTGATCTTAACACTGCTGTAAAAGCAGTCTCGGATGTTGTTCCGACACTTTCAACCTATGGAAGCGGCTGGAAACTTGTCGGAACGAACCTCGGTAAAGGGGATGCCGCTTCGACAATAAAAGCGGAAGTTCCGGTTGTCGTTTTTACGGACGATCTTGAGGTGACTGTAAAAAGTACCGAAGACCGGGTTCAGGTCGACGTAAGGTCGCAGTCGCGAATTGGGAAAAGCGACTTTGGTGAGAACGCGCGGCATGTTCGTAAAATTCTCGAAGCGCTTGATGAAAAGTTAAAGTAACGCCATCCGAAGCTATACTCCTGAATTTAAAGTCACTCTCAATTATCACTACTTTGGTTTATTTATTTGCCTCTAAATCGCGGGAAGATCGTAAACATTGAATTCAGCAATCGAAAAGGGCGTAGGAGCAAATGTCTGTCGTGGTTTTCAATCACTTGGAATATTGATTTGATCCACCCACGGCTTGCTCAGTGGGCTGCAATCTGCTGTGATCTTCAATGGCTTGAGAACAGGTTAAAACATGCAGTTATATGGACGATTGGTTCGAATGCCGCGCGAGAAACTGTTCGTCCGGAATCTCCGCGCTTGTCAATTCCAGCATTTCTTCCGAAGGCTTAAAAACGGGCAAATACCAGATCGCGATCGTGGAAATTACCAAAGCTGCGGTACACGCGATCCCGCCTTCGAGACCATAATTACCGCCGGTGATCCACACCGGGCCGTTATCGATCTCCATAAGAAACGGCGCGGGGACTAGTTCTTTTAGACCGCTTACTTCAATTCCGAAGAACGAACCCATTACCCAATTCCACGCGAAATGAATTCCGAAAACGAGCCAAAGCGTTCGTGTTTTAAGATATGCGACGCCGAGCCAGACTCCGGCAAGCGCTGTATTTATTGTCGAAAATACATTCGAGCCCGGATTTCCGAGGTGTCCTGAGGCAAAGAACAACGAGGTGAGTATGATCGCCAGCCAGCTAAGATCTGCCCGCGTCAGGGTTTGAAAAATATATCCGCGAACCAAAACTTCCTCAAATGCGGCGCCAAGCACAAAAATGAATAATGTCATCAGAAGCGTGATGAGGATCGCGGTACTCCCGGCCGAATCGTTGTACTTAAAACTCAATCCGCCGAAAACAACGGCGATCAAAACCGCGACGATCAGCGTCAATGTTCCCGCCAGAATTCCGCCGGCAAGATCCTTCAGCCAGTATTTTGTAAACGATGCTCCGAGTGCGCGAAACGGCAAGCCTTCAAAGATCTTTCCGCAAAACCAACCGAGCAATACGGCGACCGCAATTCCCAACGTACTGCCTATGATCCTCGCCAAAAGTGCGTTTTCACTGAAACCGATCGGCAGACTGCTGAATAAAAAACCGGCGGCGGCTCCCGTGACCGCGAAAACGGGGATAAAAACAAGAAGGAAAACGATAAAACGCCAGCCGCTTCTGATGCGTCCGTATTTGTTATAGAAGATTTCGATCATCGAACTGCATTTTACTTGAACGGATGCCGAAACCCTAAGAGATCAGCTTGTTTGTGCTAAAATTACCACTCGTGAAAGAAGAAAAAGAACAGGAACGACCACTGCGCAAACCTCCGTGGCTGCTTGGCGGATTTGTATTGATCCTCCTTGCCTTTCTTTTTATCCTGCAATCTTCAAATCTTTGGAAAACGCTGACGGTCGATTCGGCGAGCGACACGCTGCTTTTATATGCGCTTTCTTCGCTAAATTTTATTGCTTTCGTCATCTTTGCTTCGATCTTCGCACGAAGTCTCCTGAAACTCCGGCAGGAACGGCGCGCTCTTCAGATCGGATCAAAAATAAAAACGCGGCTTCTTGTCTATTTTTTTGCAGTCAGCCTTTTGCCTCTTATTGCGATGGCGGTATTTTCGTACCTGTTTATGAATCGAGCGCTCGACCGCTGGTTTACACAGATACCCGAGAATGTCGTACGCGACGTTAAGGACCAGGCGACGCTTGACCAGGAAAGGGCCTTTAACAAGGCGGTTCAGATGATCGCCACCGCTCTTGAAGATCAGGAAGTCCGGAATGAGGATCTCCAGCGGATCGTCGACGTCGGAGATTTCTCGCATCTCGAGATAATTTCGGCCGATTCAAGGGTTCTCGCTACAGCCGAGAAACCGCTGCCGCCGGAAAAGGTCAAAGAACTGCGCAAAACGCTCTCGTACGTATATTCAAATGAACGAGACGAACCCGCACTTTCTGACGGTAAGGGATTCGACGTTTCGATGGTCGGTATGGCTGAGGGGATGACGCTGGTTGCTGTTGCCGATATGCATTCGATCGAAAATCTGGGAGAGCTCGCGACAAAAGCGCTGAGGGACTTTGATGATCTGAAATCAAAGCAGGGATTTGTAAAGCAGATCGGATTTACAACGCTCGGTTTGCTGACATTTCTGCTGATCTTTGCGGCATCGTGGTTTGCATTATACGTGGCAAAAGGTCTGACAAGACCGATCCGCGCGCTGGCAGAAGGCGCCGATGAGATTACCCGCGGAAATCTGGGTTATCAGGTTGAAGTTTTTGCGGAAGACGAGCTCGATATTCTTGTCAAAGCATTTAACGCGATGTCTGCCGAACTCGACTTGAATTCCGACGAATTAAAAGAAGGAAGGCGGTATATCGAAACCGTTCTGCAGTCGCTTTCAACGGGCGTGATCTCGTTTGACGGCGAAAATCGTGTGACAACGATAAATAAAGCGGCGGTGAGAATGCTCAAACTTGAAAATGCCGGACTCCTCGGTGCCGAACTTCAAAAACTCGTAAACGAAGAGAACAGCGCGATATTGAGGCGTCTGATCTCGCGGGCGAAGCGGATCGGACAGGCGGCTGAACAGACTACGCTTTCGCGAACGAGCGATGAACGTAGTCAGGAAAAGGACGGTCAGTTGCCGGTTGCGCTGAGTGCGACCGCTCTTCCGGATGAGAACGGAACGGTTGTTGTTATTGAAGACCTTTCCGAACTTATTGCGGCTCAAAGAGCTTCTGCATGGCGCGAAGTGGCCCGGAGGATGGCGCATGAGATAAAGAATCCGCTAACACCGATCCAGCTTTCGGCGGAAAGGATCGCCAAAAGATTTGCCGCCCAAAACGGAGACGGCAGCGCAGATGCTGAAAGGTCGATCCATGTCAGCGTCAATCCGGAAGCGACAAATCTTAAGGTCATAAAGGAAGGAACAGATACGATCTTAAGGGAAGTTTCGTCGCTAAAAATGATGGTCAACGAGTTTTCAAGATTCGCACGGCTCCCGAATGTGGAACTCGAAACGGGCGACGTAAACGGAGTTGTCCGCCAGGCGGCTGCACTTTATGATGACCGCCGATCGGAAGTGGAGATCACTTCGCAGCTCGGCGACAAAATTCCGGATATCATGATCGATGAAGAACAGCTCAAGCGCGTTTTTGTAAATCTCATCGATAACGCGATCGAAGCCTCCGATGAAACGCAAACACCTAGAAACGTAACGATAAAAACTTATTTTGATCAGGCGCGGGATATCGTTGTTCTGGAAGTTTCAGACGACGGAAAAGGGATCCGGCCGAGCGATTATCAAAAGCTTTTTCAGCCTTATTTTTCAACAAAAGGACGCGGGACAGGGCTCGGTTTGGCGATCGTCCAGAGGATAATTACGGAACACGGCGGCAAGATCGTCGGCGTTTCGAATAATCCGAAGGGCGCAAAATTTATTATCGAACTGCCTACTTCAAATTAACCTCAATTTGTGGCAAAGTTTTAGAAAATGAAACGATCCGTCTGATCTGGAAAAATTGTGCAAAATTCGATTCTCATAGTAGACGACGAGCGCGGGATCCGTGATACGCTCCGCGGCGTTTTAGAGGATGAAGGTTTTAATGTTGAAACCGTCGGGTCGGGTGAGGACTGTCTGAAAGTTTCGCAGTCTAATAAATTCAGCTGTATTTTGCTTGACGTCTGGCTTCCGGGAATCGATGGACTCGAGACTCTTGAAAAACTTCGTGACGCGGAAAATGATTCGGCTGTCGTAATGATCTCGGGACACGGGAATATCGAGACCGCGGTAAATGCGACAAAGCTCGGTGCGTTCGATTTTATTGAAAAACCGCTGAGTCTTGAAAAGACGGTGCTTACAGTTAGAAATGCGATCCGCCAGCGGGATCTTGAGCGCGCAAACCGTAATCTTGCCGAGCAATTGAGTTCCGAATATGAAATGGTCGGAAATTCGATCGCGATGCGGGCGCTTCGGAAACAGATCTCGATCGTCGCGCCGACAGACGGCCGGGTGTTGATCTCCGGAGAATCCGGAACCGGAAAAGAACTCGTCGCCCGCGCTATTCACTCGCAGTCGAAACGAAAGAATTTTCCGTTTGTTGAGATAAATTCGGCGGCAATACCCGAAGATCTTGTCGAATCAGAATTGTTCGGACATGCAAAAGGAGCATTTTCCGGAGCGACTAAGGCGAAAAAGGGGAAGTTTGACGTGGCTGACGGCGCAACTCTTTTTCTGGATGAGATAGGCGACATGAGCGCGACGGTTCAGGCAAAGATGCTTCGCGTTCTCGAAGAACAAAGGTTCGAACCGGTCGGGAGCAATACTCCGGTTACGGTTGATGTTCGGGTAATATCGGCGACAAACAAACGTCTTGACGACCTGATCGATAACGGCGATTTTCGTTCGGATCTTTTTTACCGGCTGAATGTTATCCCTTTTCAGATCCCGCCGCTTCGGGACCGTTTGGAGGACGTTCCGGCTCTGGTAGAACACTTCAATCAAAAGTTTTCGGCGGACAACGGTAAGAAACCAAAAGATTTTTCGAAAGACGCGATCGAAACACTCCAAAACTACTCCTGGGCGGGAAACGTCCGTGAACTCCGCAACACGGTCGAGCGGATCGTCATCATGAACTCAAAGCAGCGGATAAAGTCTGCCGATCTTCCGGATCTTAAGACGACCGATGAACCGATCGCTTCTAGCTTCCGGTTTCCCTCGTTTAAGGAAGCGACCGACGCATATCAGCGCGAATTTATTCTTCACAAGCTTGCCGAAAATGACGGAAATGTAACAAATGCAGCGGGTTCGATGGGGGTTGACCGGAGCCATCTGTACCGTAGGATGAAGGCGTTGGGAATAAAAACCGAGAAAGCGAAGGAAAACTAGATCTGTTTTTTCAAATATTTTAGCGCACGTTTAAAAACCGGCGGCCAGTCTTCGCCCGGTTTTTCTTTTATGTCGAACCAGAAAAAACTGAATGTCTGCCCTCCGCCGTCAAGCGTGTAAAAATCCCATGAGTTTGAAAGTTTTTTAGATATTTTGCAGCGGTAAAAATACCAGACCTGCTTTCTGTATTTTGCATTCCAGGCTCCGATGAGTTTTGCCGATGAGACGGAATCTATACCCGATTCTTCCTTAAGTTCGCGGAGCGCGGCGGTTTTTGATTTTTCACCGTTCTTAATATTTCCTTTGACCAACTGTACATCCCCGTTCGGATCGCGGAATACCAGTATTTCTTTTCTGGCTTTCTTCTTGCGGGTTATCACCGGACAAACTTTCTTTACACTCATTTAGCTCAGCGCCTCTGCTTTTTGCGGTATATCTTCACCTTCGGCAAAAAAATCGAGGGCAGCTGAATTAATGCAGTATCGTCTTCCGGTCGGCGGAGGGCCGTCCGGAAAGACGTGACCCTGATGGCCGTCGCAGCGTGCACAGCGTGTTTCGGTTCTTATCATTCCGAATTTTGTGTCTTCAATATACCGGATATGTTCACTGTCGATGGCTTCATAAAATGACGCCCAGCCGGTTCCCGAAGTGAATTTCGATCCTGAATGAAACAGCGGCAGACCGCAAAGTTTGCAGGCGTAGGTTCCTTTTTCCTTGTTTTCGAGCAGGCTTCCGCAAAAGGGAGCTTCCGTGCCGTGTTCGAGCAGTATGTGATAGGATTCGCGGTCGAGATCTTTGGCTAAGGTCTCGCGGACCTCACGGGAGATCGGCGTAATGTCATATCCCGATCCGGAAATCCGGCGTTCATCTTCTTTTGTGACTGGTTCCATGTTTTCTCCTATTGGGGCTGCATTGTTTCACGGGCGGAAGATGCAAACGATTCCCCGCGAAATTAGTTTTTCCGTATTTTGCTTCAACGCATTGAAATTCTTTATTCCCTGTTTTCCGCGATCTTTTTCTCAAGTATTCTTATTTTCTTGGCGATCTCGCCCAGACGCCGGAACGCGGCGGTCGAACGCAGCCATTCGCGATTTTCAAAAGCCGGGATCCCGGAGATCACTTTGCCGTTTTCGACGTCGTGTGACGTGGCGGACTTGGCTGTCACAACAGCATCGTCCCCAACCTTTAAATGCCCCGCGATTCCTACCTGTCCGGCAAGTATGACGCGTTTCCCGATGACTGAACTTCCGGCGAGACCTGTTTGCGAGCAGATCAGCGCGTCTTCATCAACCGTGCAGGAATGTCCGATCTGGACGAGATTATCGATCTTTGCGCCGCGCCTGATCCGTGTTTCACCGACACTCGCGCAATCGATCGCAGTATTCGCTCCGATCTCGACGTCGTCTTCAAGCACAACTCGGCCGACCTGCGGGATCTTCAGCCATTGTTTGTCTTCGGTTTTTGCATATCCGAAACCGTCACAGCCGATCGTCGAATTATTGTGGACGACGCAATTCGAACCGATCTCGCAATTTTCGCGGACAGAAACGCCCGAATGAAGAACGGTGTTTTCGCCGATGCTGACCCCATCGTAAATAGTTACATTCGGAAAAATCTTGGTACCGCTTTTGATCACGCAATTCTTTCCGATCACAACATTTGCCGATATCTCGACATCTTCGGCGACCCCGGAGCTTTCATCGATAACCGCAGTCTGATGAATGCCGGGGACGATCGCCGCTTCAGGATGAAAGATCCTGAGAGCTTTCGTATAGGCAACATAGGCATCACTCGCGCGGAGTATCGAAATATCTTCGCGCGATACTTCAACGCCTTCATTTACGAAGATCGCGCCGGCGCGTGTTTCGGCGATCTGCGGTGTATATTTCGGATTTGCAAGAAACGTGATCTGATCCTTGCGGGCGAGGTCAAGACCGGCGGCTGACGTGATCTCGAGTTCAGCTTCCCCTCGTTCAAGCGTCGAACCGGTCTGTGCTGCCAATTCAGAAAGTTTCATAAGCCAATTTTAACTTTAACCAAAAAAGTAGCAAGCGGCTTCAGCAGGAATTCCGATTCCGGTAACGATTCACAAGAGGTTTACAGGGTCGATCTCGGTAAAGACTATCTTCATGTCGCAGCCATTATTCTCCGCTTCTGCGGATCCGGTTTCGATCAATTCTCTCAGGAAACTCCGGTTGCGGGATTTGATTATCAGCTGCAGCCGGTGCTCACCTTTTAGTCTCGCGAGAGTCGCCGGTGCAGGGCCGAGGACGATGCTGTTCCCGCCGGAATTCGCTTCATCAAGCGCCGCGCGAAACGTTTTTGCGTTGTCATAAGCGTAATTATAATTTGGATGTTTAAAAAGGATCGACGCGAGTGCGACAAACGGCGGGTAGTGCATCCGTCTGCGATATAAGATCTCCTGTTTATAAAATTCCTCATAGGACTGATTGGCGGCATGCCTTAGCGCATAATGATCCGGATGGTACGTCTGGATCAATACGCGGCCGGGAAGATCTCCCCGGCCTGCGCGTCCGGCAACCTGTGTCAGGAGCTGGAATGTTCTTTCGGCAGAACGGAAATCGGGCATAGACAGACCGTTATCGACCGAAACAACGCCGACAAGCGTGACATTGTGGAAATCATGCCCCTTGGCGATCATTTGTGTTCCGACAAGCATATCGAGTTCTCCTTTCCCAAATTCGGAAAGGACGTTTTCGAGTTGTTTTCGTCTGCGCGTCGTATCGCGGTCGACCCGCGCGATACGAATATCTGGGAATTTGTTCCTCAGAATGTCTTCTATCTGTTCCGTTCCTTCTCCGACAAAATAGATAAATTCGCTTTCGCACGAAGGACATTTTGAAGGCTTCCTGATGCGGTGGTTACAGTAATGACAGACGAGTAATTGATCACGCTTATGAAACGTCAGTGTGATGTCGCAGTTTACACAGCGCACGCTTTCTCCGCATGACCGGCATAATACGAACTGCGAGAAGCCGCGCCGGTTGAGGAGAATTATCGATTGTTCGCCGTTCTTATGAGTTTCTTCAACCGCCTCAAGAAGCTGTGGCGAAAGGATCGAATCTTTTCCCGAAACCTTAAAAACCTCACGCATATCGATCAATTCTGCCTGCGCCAGCGGTCTGTTGCCGATCCGGTTTGGAAGCTGCAAATACCGGTATTTTCCGGTCTGAGCGTTGTGAAATGACTCAAGCGCCGGTGTTGCCGAGCCGAGGATCACGGCGGCTTCTGCCTGATTCGCACGTACTATCGCGATATCACGGGCGTTGTAGAATGGCATTTCGTGCTGACGGTAAGAGGTGTCATGTTCTTCATCGATGATTACCAAACCCAGATCCTTGAGCGGGGCAAAAACAGCCGACCGTGTTCCGATGACGACTTTTGCGTCTCCCGTTCGGATCCTCCGCCATTCATCAAATCTTTCGCCTGCCGAAAGGGAAGAATGAAGTATGGCGACATCATCGCCGAAAATTAAGCGCAGCCGTTTGGAAAATACGGGGGTTAGTGAAATTTCAGGGACAAGCATCAGCGCAGATCTTTTGCGGCCGAGTACCGATCTTATCGCACGGATATAGACTTCGGTTTTTCCGCTGCCGGTAACTCCGTGCAGCAGGAATGTGTTGTATTTTCCTGCATTCAGAGTGCTCTCGATCTCTTCTAGAACGGATTTCTGCCCATCGGTCAATATAAAGTCATTAACCTGCACAGGTTCCTCCGGATCTATCGGATCGCGCCGGATCTCGATCTTGAGGATCTCAAGCAGTCCCTTTTTTTTCAGCGTCTTAACAGGCGAAGCGCTTACATTTGCCAGCGCTTCGAGTTCTGAAAGCAAAACAGCGTCTTCTTTGTCTTGAAGAATTTCTATAACGCTTCTTTGAGAAGGTGTTAAATCTTCGATTTCTTTATCCGGAATGACCGATCTTGTAAGTCTTACGGCCTTTTGTTTTTTCGGCTTTACCGCGGGGGAGAGTTTTTGTTGTTTTTTCTCAATTAATCCAAGACCTAAAAGCTCACTCGTGATCCTTTGTGCTGCTGAAGGATTGAATAGTTTCTTCAACTCTTTGAGCGTAAGCGATTTATTTTCTTCTAAGTGTCTGAGCACCGTGATCTTCTGCGTTTCTTTGTCCGGGTTTTCGTTGAGGTTGGCAATTCCTTCATTTGTGATACTAAATGCAGTTTCAAGTGTTGCGTTGATCCCGGCGGGAAGCGCTGCCTTTAACATTTCGCCCCAGGACGAGGCATAATAATCGGCCGCCCACTTTGTCAGACCGATAATTTCTTCCGTCAAAAGCGGTTTCGCGTCCAAGACTTCGCGGACAGGTTTTATAGCTTCGGGATCGACCGTGGATTTCTCATCGGGAACGCCGTCTAATTTTACGATATATCCGGTCAGTTGGCGGCTTCCGAACGGAACAATTACCCGGGATCCGGCCGCAGCAGCTTCGCGCAGATCTTCCGGGATCGAATAGGTGAAAGTCTGCCGAAGTGGTATCGGAAGCGCGACTTCGGCAAAACCCGGTGATGCGGCCATTGAGGTTGCTGATTTTCCGGGTTTAGTAGCCATCGGTGGTCGGATAAAATGTTCGCAAGAAGTCGGCAGCGTCCCAAAAGTATATTGTTTTATCTTCTTAGTGACTTTACGCTAACTTTTTTTAGCCCGCAAAGCCGCAAAGTTTTGATGCGTGTTCTATTTCGACACTCTCTATTGGGACACCCCCAACTTGCTCGCTATCTATGATTTGCTCTGTCAAAATGATAACCTATCGGAACATTTCGGGCGAAATGGTGTCAGAATTTTTGGAGCGAAATTAATGGATTCGGTTTTTGGGAAAAAACAGGAAAATAAGGGAAGCAGCACGGGTCTCATTCTCGGTTTGGCAGCGGGTTTCTTTATTGTTGCCGGTATTATTACTGCCCTTTGGCTGCTTACACCGGGCGAAGCGGAGCATGAGGATGTTTTGGCAGGTGCCTCTTTTGAGGGCTCTCCCGAATTTGCTGACTACACAAAACAAGTGATCATCACGACAAACACCGATCGGCTGATGCAGTCAATGACCGGACTCGGAACGATCACGATGCACATGAGCAGTTCGATCTATAACAAGGGCGATAAGACAATCAACGCACTTCAGGTGCTGGCAAGCGTTGTAGACAGCGAAGGCAAGGTAATAAAAGAAAAGAATTTTATAATGATCCCAAATTCTGAAAGAAATTCCTTAGACCCTGGTGAAACGATGAGCGTAACCGTTAATATCGGAGGATTTTCAACCGAAGACGACCGGGCAAACGTACGCTGGAAGGTAACGGCGTTGAAGCTTGCGAAGTGACCTGAGGGGAATTAACGCAAAGACGCTAGGGCGCAAGGGCGCAAGAATACGAATAACATTCAAAACTCATCTTGTATATTCTTGACTATTCTTATTTCTTACCTTCGCGTCTTTGCGCCATTGCGTTAATATTTTCCGAATGAGAAGGGATTAAACGCAAAGACGCAGGGGCGCAAGGGCGCGAATGCGAATAACATTCAAAACTCATCTTGTATATTCTTGACTATTCTCATTTCTTTCCTTCGCGTCTTTGCGCCGTTGCGTTAATACCTGAGTGCAGGTATATAACGCAAGAGAATAAAAAGATCACTGCCAGGTTTTTTGACATGACAATATCAAAAAAACAGATATGACCGAAAATGATATAAGTAGAATCGTCGTCGATTCGGCGATTAATGTGCACAGAACGTTAGGAGGCTGCGGGTTACTCGAGAATGTATATGAAGAAGCGTTGATTTGGGAGCTGAAATCACAGCACCTGAAAATTGAGAGACAGGTTCACGTTCCGATCAACTACAAAGGACATATTTTGAGTTCGCCCCTTAGACTCGATCTTTTAATCGAGAATCTTGTAATAGTCGAGGTCAAGGCGGTCTCAAAATACAACGAGATTTTCGAAGCACAAACGCTCACATATCTGCGCCTTACTGGTTTAAGGCTGGGCATGGTTATAAATTTTGGTGAAAGAAGGGTTGTTAGCGGAATCCATAGAGTGGTCAACGGATTACACGAACGATAGATTATTATCAGAATATAAGGGGAGCTTTAACGCAAATGCGCAAGAATGCAATTCAAAACTCATTTGCGTATTTCGGTTCTCTTAACTCCTCCTCTTGCGTCTTTGCGACCTTGCGTTAAAACCTTTGGATTACTCGTCCGCGACAAAAAATTCTTCAAGCGAAAGTTTCACGGGCTGCACCGATGTAAGACTCCCGTTTACTTTTCTCAGCGCTCTTAAAACATTTTCGATATCCGTTTCGCTGCCCACTTCTACAGTAGCGCCGCTCGCCTTCCCGGCAATTCTGATCAAACTAATTTCCGAAAGCTCCTTTTCCAACACTTCCGCCGAAACACCCTTTACCGAGATCTCGAAAGTCTGCTTCTCACCGCTTTTTGTAAGAAGTTCCTGCAAATTGCCCTGCGCTACCAGTTTTCCTTTTCTGAGGATCGCGACGTTATCACAGAGCGCCTCGATGTCCGACAAAATGTGTGAAGACATAAATACGGTCTTCCCACTTTCACGAAGTTCGGCGATCAATTCCCGGATTTCACGGCGTCCTACCGGATCGAGCCCGCTCATCGGTTCATCAAGAAAAACAAGATCCGGATCGTTTACCAAACTCTGAGCGATGCCTACCCTTTGGAGCATTCCTTTTGAGAATTTTCTGAGCTGTCTGTTCCAGTCTTTCTCATCGAGGCCGACGCGCGTCAGGAGTTCTTCGGTTCTTTGTTTTCGAACAGCGGGTTCGAGACCGAATAGCGAACCGAAGTAATTCATGAGTTCGGAGGCTTTCAGATAGTCGTAAAAATATGGGTTTTCCGGACAATATCCGATCTTTGAATGCATTTTGACGTCTGAAATATCCTGCCCGAAGATCTTCGCGCTGCCGCCTGAAGGAAAGATAATGCTCATCAAAAGCTTGATCGTGGTCGACTTTCCGGCACCATTGCCGCCAAGAAAACCAAATATCTGTCCTTCCTCGACGTTTAATGACAATTCATCAAGCGCCCGAACCTTTTTCTTTTTCCAAAATCCTTTTTCGTAATCCTTTGACAGATTATCGATCTCTATTATTGTGTTCATTTACGCCTTATCCTCACGAAGTTTAATCCAGATCAAATAATAACCTGAAAATATTAAAAGCATTATCCAAACGCCGGCGGAAAAAAACCTAGCGACACGGACAACGCCCGGTTCACGGAATTCGAGAAAAATTTTTGAAATGGGGTTGGGAGCATCAATAGTTATCAGTCCGCGTTCCGAACTTTTTACCGGCAATTCTTTTTCACCGGAGAATGCCGTCCAATACGGGTAATAATACACCGGCAATTCGATCAATCCGCTGTCGGCATTTGAAAGTGCGAAAGATCTTGAAGACGAGGTGACAGACAACTGACTCCGGTCGCGGACTAAATTTGTCAGATCTGCGGGTTTTATTCCGTGTCCGGGAACCCAGTTTGTTTGCCAGCATTCGTTGCTTGCCGCGCCATGCAGAATTTCAACTTGTTCGTTTCCGAAATTTGCACGCGAATTGAATGTCGCCTGGCGGGGTATAAACGCTGCGCTGAACACGAAAACTGTCAGGATAAGTCCGAGTCCGATCGTCGCCGGTACATTTTGCCGGTTTGCGATCATATCCGATACTGCAACGATCCCGATACTCGCAAATACAGCCGCGGCAATTGAAACAAATCCAAGAAACCGCCAGGGAAATTGTAAAATTTGAATGATCGAAGAATTCTCCCAGATAAATTGTGATGGGAATGCTGTGAAGAATACAGAGATCACAAGAACTGTCCCTGAAGCAATCAGCAGGTCAGACCGTTTCAATCTGGATCTAAAAAGCATTATCACCGTCGGCAAGCATAAAAATAAAGTTGCGAAAAGAATCAAATTCGGCAGCCACAGAGCGCGGACATCATCCTGAAAATTCAAAATACTCGACAGGTTTCCCAAGAAATTGTCACGAAATCCGTAAACCCCGTCAAAATATTCAGGCGAAGTGTGCTTTATCCATTTCTGTTCCGTTACAACTTTGATCCAGTAAAAACTTGTCGAAGCTATTGCCAGCAGCCCTCCGGCAACCAGATTGAGAATTTTCGCCACCGAAATTCCCGAACGATACAGGATCACAAGTGTAAAAACGGGGAAAACGATCGCGCACATGATGCTTGTCGGAATATGCGTAAGAAATAATAGAGACAACGAGACCGCGAGGCCGATCGTGTCAGCAAATTTCGCCGATCTGCATATTCTCGATATGAACAACAAACAAAAAGGAATGACGGAAACCGCGGCAAACTCGGCAAACAGAAAACTGTTATATATCTGATTGAGGTGATACGGCGCCAGCATAAATATAGCGCCGGCAAATATGGCTTCTTTATTTGTGAAATATTCCCGGGTTAACATTTCAACCCCGATTCCGCTGAACCAGAAAAGCAGAAAAACAAAAAACGCAGTAGCGTAGTACCAACTGTTTATTACCTTAAATATCAAAGACAGTGCGAGGTATGACAGTGGCGGGTAGAAACGGATACCGTAATCACCTAAACCATGATTCGCTTTTGGAGAGGTTGGAGGTATCAGCACACCATTTGAAAGGGATTCATTTACAGACGCCGCAAATTGAAAATGCTGAGCGAGATCGGGTCCGTGAGGTATGCCGAAGAATACGATCGGGAAGGCAGCTGCCAAAGCAAGCAGCCCCATCAGGAATATGGAAAACAATCGTTGACCGAGTCTGTTTTTTAGGCGATCCAATATCATTGTTGATTCTGAAATTTTCTTCTGATTGACGAAAAGATCAAGAAAGACAGGATTAATATCCAGGCGGAGAGCGAGATATAGTGTGCCCACCTGATCGTTCGGGGCTCGTCAAAATAAAGTTCTAACTCTGATTTTTCAGTCGTTAAAGGGATCTCGATCTCACCGTCCTTACCCTGACGGACGTTAACCTCCTCTCCGTTTCTCGTTGCTTTCCACCACGGATAGTAAAAATTCGCCACCCTAACTTTTAATTCTTCACCCGGACCTACTGAAAACCGGCGATATTCGTTTTCCCACTTTGAGATTTTCAGTTCTCTATTTCCGGAAACAAGAGGACGCTTTTCATCAAATGCTCGGAATGATGCCCAATTCGGCCACCAGCATTGGCAGCCGGGTTCCGAATTCCATTCCTTGATCTTTGTCTCAAACTTGCCGCGCGGGAGCGGTTCCGAAAGCAACATTGTCTGACTGATATCGAAAAGAGCTATCAACAAAACCAGCGATAATAAGAGATATTGAACCAACCGTCTCTTAAGGAAATTATCCTTACTGCATAAAAAGATCGCGAAAGGAAATGCGACCGAAGCCATGAGTGAAGCGGCAGAAAGCCAGCGCCAGGGGAATTGGATTTTCTCAAGCAGAGGAGCAAACTCCCATAACGGTTTGCTTGCTGAAGTCATCAGAAAGAATGCAGCAAAACCGGTAAAGACGACGCCATAGAGAATGCGAAGTCCGGATCGCTCTGAGAGATCATTCCTGTAAGCACGGATCAAATATATTACAGCCGGGACGATTACGATAAAGGTCAGTAGAATTGCAATATCGAAGTACCACAAAGATCGCTGAACATATTTCTCACCGGCGTTTAAGTACATTGGGAATAGATAAACGCTGAAATCGTAATAGCCGCTGGTAAACTGATCGGTATTGTGCCGAAGCCACTGAATTTCGGTAACAATTTTCAGCCAGTGAAAGGCCGTGGCAAAGAGTGTCAGTATTCCTGAAAGTGCCAACAGTCTCAGAGTCTTCCAGGGATTATTCCAGTCAGTTATGAAAGACGTATAGATCGCTAAACTGATCCCGCAGATCAGCGTTGTCGGAATGTGGACAAGTATCAGAAGCGATACCGAAAGACTAAAGAGTAATGCATCGATCAGGTTCTTGTTTACGCAAAGCCGTGTCAGAAAAAGGAAACAAAACGGAGTGATGCCTGCCGCTGCAAACTCTGAAAACAGCATCAATTGGTAGATCTGCGATAGATGATAGGGTACAAAAGCATAAAGAACCGACGCTGAGAATGAATACGGACGAGGCATAAATTCCCGGGCCCAAAAATAGACGCCCAACATCCCAAGAAACATCCAGAAGAAAAGGCTCAGCGATAGCGCGTCGTACCAGTTGCCGGTTAGAATGCGAAATGCTGCGGCAACGTAATACGCTAAAGGAGGGTAGAATCTTATTCCAATACTTCCGTAACCAAAATTTTCCTTATTGCCCCATCCGGGAAAAAGGTCGCCGGATCGGATCGCGTCAAAGTAAGTGTTAGCAAAATGAAAATGCTGCGCAAGATCCTTTCCGTCCGGAATACCCCAAAATGGCGCAACGGCGGTTACCAGGATCGCAATAAACAGGATAAAGCCGATCCATGTTAAGTCCTTTGACAAAACTCCTTGACCTTTTTTTATGGCAGGAAGATCCATTGATTTCGAGTCGGGCGGCGATTACTGAGAAATTGGGATCCGAGTCTTTTCCGGATCCAGTTCCGTCGTGCATTTATCAGAGTTCAATAAATACGGTGCGTCGGATGGGTCTAGAATCCGGTTTTGCTGATCCAATCTGAAGTCACGGTTGCCCGGAAGAGATGTGGCCTTTAACAGCGGAAATAATTCACTCCACGATCTTGCGCAGCGACCGCTCGTTTCGGAAAATCGTTTCAGCGCTTTGTCGAGAATATCGCGTTCGTCCAGTGAATCAATTTCCATCAGACGTAACTGTGCGTTTTCTCTGGATTGAGAGTCCTGAGCTTCGTTAAACAGCTGGGTATAGATCTCGCGGGCAGTCTCGCGTTCGCCGCCGTCGCTTGTCATTTTTGCGGCCATCGATCGCATGAACTGCGGAGCCCCTTCAATTTTTGAACCTTTTTCGTAACTTTCGGCGGCTTTGGTGAAATCTTTTGATCTCCAATAAATATATCCGAGATGCTGGTAAAGGCGCCATTGTTCGGGATTATTAGAAATTCCTTTTTCGATCAGGGCGATTGCCTGATCCTGATCAATTGCGGGCAAGACCATTGCTCCGTATGAATATGCGGAGATAAAACGCGGGTCGAGCGTAGTTGCATTGTCCAAAAGCGGATACAAAAGCCTCGGATTTAGCTTCCGAAGATCATCAAGATTCAGATTTTCTTTGTTGTTTACCAGTTTTGTACCGATATATTGCAGCGACCGCATCCAGTACCAGTCTGCAACCAGCCCTTCTGCACCGAATACAAACCCCTTAAGTTTGTCTCCTTTTAGCGAAAGATCCTCATCCTCGTACGATTCGGGTATCGCCGGTCGGGAATTTTCCAAAAAGTTGCTGAGCAAAACAACCGCGACCAGTCCGAAAACAACAACCGCAACTGCAAGTAAAGTTTTAAGCGAATTGGATCTCATTGAAAAAACACAAGTTATCTTATTTCAGGTTGCGCCGGTTAAATATCAGGACAGAAATTGCGAGGAGAACAACGATGTAGCAAAGCGAATACAAAACGCCGCCGCCAACGAGGACGATAGACGGAACATCTCCGTGTGCCGAAATGGTAATGAAGCTGAAATGGGAGAGATTTGGAACTAAGTAATAGATCGCTCCGAAAAACATCTTTGCAAATTCAGAACCCGTGTTTTCGGCAAAATCTTTTAGCGAAGCACTGAAATGACCAATAACAAAGACCAAGAATGTAAGAAGGGCGGAAAGGGCAGGCGACGAAAACGTTGAAAAGACGATGGCAATGGCGACCAAAATGCAAAGCTCGAGGAAGATCATAATGATCGCTCCCCAGATCGAAACCGCCAAATTGCTGCCGCCGACATAAACAAGAGCGAGCGATACGCCGGCCCCCATTACCAGAACGTTTACAAGAATCGTTAGGCACAGTCCCAAATACTTACCAATAACAAATTCTGCCCGGCTCACCGGTTTTGAAAAGACCGCGTACAGGGTTCTTTTCTCGATTTCCTTCGAAACCAGTCCGACTCCTACAAAAATTGCAATAAATGCGCCGAAAAGAAGGAGGGCACTCAATCCGAGATTGACGATCGTGCGGGCTTCTTGTCCTGCCGTCAGTTCTCCCAGGAAGACCGCGCTTGCTGTGATAAGTAAAACGAAAACAACAAGGTTGTAAAGGACACGGTCGCGAACCGCTTCGCGAAACGTATTTCTTGCTATTGTAGATATCTTAAACAGATTGGCGCGCATTTTCTCGGTAGGACGATGAAGAGATTTGTGTTGGCAAATGTTGATATATTACCAACCCGATAATTATACAAAATTTTTACATTATTGACCAAAGCGCGGCAAATAGCGGGTTTTGCCCGGAAAAACGATCGAATTCGATAAAAAGTACGGGCAAGTGCAAAATAATCACACTGATCAACTATTTGTAAAAACCTTATTACAAATAATTGCGGCAATTTTTTATTCCAGGACATTCGGAAACGCGGCCGCATTACAATCTCCGTCAGCGGCGATCTGCGTACCCAGAACAGCAGGGGTAAAGTCTGATCGAAATACGCCGTTCGAACCCATACAAAATCGTCTCGTGCCGGTCGCATAGATGCCGGTTGGCACCGAAGGTTTTGCACCGACAGTAAAGGTGGGGAAGCTTGGACCGATCTTGTCGGTTGCTACCGTAGTAAAGTCATAGCCGCTTTTTGTGCCGGCGCCTACCGAAGGATCTACGAGCTCGACTGCGAAAAGTTGTCCAAGACCGGGGCTGAATGTGGTACCGCCGGCATAATTTCCGGATCCGACCGATGTAGCAAAAGTGACTTGTGCACTATGGATCATCCGAATTGTCGAGATGGCAGCTGATTCATTGGCCGAACGTCGCGCCGCGAGCAGGTTAGGGATGGCAATAACAGCTAATATTCCGATAATCAGTACTACGATCAACAATTCTATTAAGGAAAATCCTTTTTGATTTTTCATTTGTTTAGATTTGCAGATTTCCATTTCCGGTCTCTATAGAACTGACTTCAGATAGCAGCATAAGGAAAAAGAAAGAAGCCCTGCCCTTTATAAAAAGGCAGGGCTTCTGGAAAGAAACAAGTATCAGACTTATTCCATAACGGTTGCGTAAGCTGCTGCTGTACAGTCGCCGTCGGCGGCAATTGCTGTAGCAAGGTTAGCAGCGGTGTTGTCAGATCTCATAACACCATCGGTTGCTACACAGAATCTGCGAGTACCTGTTTGGGTTACACCCGAAGCAACTGACGGAAGCGATCCAACTGTAAAGCTAGCCGGAACTTGACCTGCTCTTGCTGTTGCGAAGGTAACAAAACCATATCCGCTCTTCGTACCACTTGCAACGATACCGTCGATCAGATTAACCGTAAACAACGGTCCTAAGGAAGCAGCATAGTTACCTGAACCTTGTGTTGCAGCATATGTAACTTGCGAACTATGGAGCATACGCTGTGTTGAAACAGCAGCACCTTCATTAGCTGAACGACGTGCAGCAAGCAGGTTCGGGATAGCGATAGCGGCGATGATGCCGATGATAACAACAACGATTAACAATTCGATAAGCGAGAAACCTTTTTGATTTTTCATTTTAATTTTCACAATCTCCTAAAAATTTGTATATGTCTTTTTTCTACCTCATTTCTCAGGCACTGTTTCTAATACAAGCAACGTGCCAAAAACGAAAATCTTTCCAAACCCCTATAAATACAGGGCGAAAACGTGTTTTGGCCGAGGATATGGTCAGTATCGAGAGCAGCAAAGGCAGTGTTTTAACAGTTTTTGTTCGGAGGAAGTGACGAAAATTGTCAGAAATCCAGGATCGTAGCGCGGAAGAGCGGTAGCCGATAATAAATTGACGAAACAAAATTGAAAAAGGCGGCTGAGTACTTCAGCCGCCTTTCAGGGAGTGTAAAACAGGATACAGATCTGAAACAGTTGGTTCTGCTAAGCCCTACTCATTATTATAGGGGGAACCGTTAACCACGGTGCGGTCAGCCGCGCTCGTTGAATCGGGAGGATTATCCTGTCCGGCCGTGTTCGAATACAGAGTTCCGGTTTCATTAATGTAGAAATTACGGTTTCCGGTTGCAACTGCCGAATTACCAAACACCGAGGCGTTTCCGTAAGCGTCATAAACAGGAGGGTTTACCCCTGTCGGAGCAGTTACGACAATACTGAAGTTATATCCGCTCTTGGCTCCTGCGCCTACTACTTCGTCCAAAATATCCGCCGTGCGAAGCTGTGCCAGCGTACCATAGTTTCCGTTTCCACCGGTTGACTGAAATGTCTGCTCGCCGCTGCTGATAATGCGCATCGCCGAGAGCGCTGCAGCATCGTTTGCACTCCTCCGCGCAGCGATCAGATTAGGAACTGCGATCGACGCGATTATTCCGATTATTGTTACGACGATTAAAAGCTCAATTAGCGAAAACCCTTTTTCTTTCATAATTACCTCACTCGTAGAACGAGAAATATCAACGAGCTTCTAATGGGCAATTGGTGTGCCAACAAAAAAAGGGTCGTAATAATCGGTCAAATTGAATCAACTAATCGCCTGAACCGCGCATTTGGGCGGAAAGCGAGCGGATATTATGTTTATCGAGAAGGTGGCGGAGAGATCTGACAGGGATCTGCAGCAGTTCAGCGGCCTTCGTTTGGCTGCCGCTGGAACGCTTGAGTGCTTCAACAACGTAGGTCTTTTCGAGGTTTCCAAGATGGTTTGTGAGATTTATTCCGCTTTCCGGCAGATCAAACTCGGCGTCAATACGTATCGGATTGTAATGTGTGATGCTGTCGGGAAGTCGTTCGGGCTGGATCTCTTCGCTGCGTTCGAGGGCGACAGCGCGTTCGATCGTGTGTTCAAGCTCGCGGACGTTTCCGTGCCACGTGTAATTCTCGAGCATCTGCATCGCTTTTTGCGAAACCGAAACTGATTTGCCCGTCATTTCGCAAAATTTATTCATAAAATGATCAACGAGTTCGGGGATATCATCTTTTCTTTCTCTCAGCGGCGGGATCGAGATCGGGATCACCGAAATCCGATAATAAAGATCTTCCCTGAAACTTCCGTCTTTTGTCATCGCTTTAAGATCGCGGTTTGTCGCTGCGATAACGCGGGAGTCAAAACGTTTTTCATCGTGGGCGCCGACCGGGCGGACTTTTCGTTCCTGCAAAACGCGCAAGAGCTTTACCTGCATTGATGTCGACATCTCGCCGATCTCATCCAGAAATATCGTTCCTTCATTCGCAGCCTCAAAAAGACCTTTGCGGTCTGTCGCAGCGCCGGTAAACGATCCTTTTACGTAACCGAACAATTCAGACTCAAGAAGTGTTTCCGTAAATGCACCGCAGTTTATCGAGATGAACGGCCGTTCGGCACGGGGCGAGATGTCATGAATTGCACGGGCGACGAGTTCTTTACCCGTACCGCTTTCGCCGGTTACCAAAACTGTTGATTCAACTTCCGCAACCGTTTCGATCATCTGGAAGATAGCCTGCATCTTGTCCGAATGACCGATTATATTCTTGATACTTCCGCGTTCGCGCTGTGCACGCTTGAAGGCGCGGTTTTCGGTTATCAATTCCTGCTTTTCAAGCGTTTTCTTGACGAGTACTTTCAGTTCTTCGACATCAAACGGCTTCTGTATAAAATCATCGGCTCCGAGAATAAACGCTTCACGCGCGGTTTCAACCGTCGCAAAAGCCGTCATTAAAATGACGCCGATATCCGGAAGCAGTGCCCGCGCCTCCCGGAGCATAGCTATTCCGTCCATATCAGGCATCCGAACATCGGAGATGACCACATCGGCAGGTTCCTCGCTCAGGAGCGCGATCGCCTCTCGTCCGTTCTTGGCGATGCGTATCGAATGTCCGCTTTCTTCAAAAACGAGACTTATCAATTGCCGATAGCTTTGTTCGTCGTCAACTATGAGTAATTTTGCCATGGAAATTTCGGTCTGTTAAAAATGATTCGGGGGCGGTTAAGTGGATAATCCGAGTTTTGGTTGTTACAACAGCGATAAACTCACTCCTATTTTTAATAAAAACCTCATATTTTTCAAGATGAGATCGGAGATTCCTCTTTCCGGACATTTAAGAATTCTCCTAAATTGGTGCTTTCATTTTCGCCGCTGTCCGCATCCTTTGGCGGCGATGTGATCGTTTTAGTGGTATCGGTCGGCAGATGGATCTTGATATCGGTTCCGCTGCCTTCGCGGCTGCTGACGTTGATTGTGCCGTGGTGGTCGCGGACTATCTGATAGACGATCGAAAGACCCAGACCGGTACCTCCGGTAGTTGATTTTGAGAAAGGTTCGAACAATTGCTCAACCTGCTTTGGCGTCATCCCGCATCCCGTATCTGAGAAAACGATTGTCACGCGGTTTCTTCCTGCTTGATTGAGAGATACACGGAGCGAACCGCCGTCCGGCATCGACTGAATAGCGTTGCGCGAAAGATTCCAGAAGATCTGTTTTAACTGATCCTCATCTGCGGTCATTTTAACGGGCTTATCAGGAAGATCGGTCGAAAGAATGTGAGTTTCACTTACATTCGGACTGTGGCGGAGCAGTGTGATCGTATCCTCGATCGGCTGCCTCAGGTCGATCTCGGAAAACTGGCTGGCCTTCGGACGGGCATATCTCAGAAAGTTGGTAATGATGTCGTTTAACCGGTCAGATTCGCGGAGAATGATCTCCATAAGATTCGATTGCGCCGAATCTTTTTCGGTTTTTGATTCGAGAAGCTGTATCGCCCCGCGCATCGCCCCGAGAGGATTTCGGATCTCGTGGGCAAGACCCGCGGCCACGCGTCCAACGGCTGCAAGTCTGTCTTTTCTTCTCACGCTTTCTTCCATCGACCTGATCTCTGTCAGATCCTGAAATGTCAGGATAAGACCGGTCTTTTCTCCCGATTCGGAGTAAAGCGGAGAAATACTGTATCCGAGCTGAACAACAAAACCATCAGGAGTCGGGAACCCGATCTCGTAGCGCTGCTGAAATTCCGTTTTGTGGTAGTCATTGCTGAGGGAAAATTCGATCTCTTTTTTTATGTCGCCGAATAAAGAAAATACAGACTTTCCGCGCATTTCTTCTGCCGAATGTCCGGTAATTTCTTCCGCGGTTGCGTTAAATGTATAGATCGTACCTTCGAGATCGATCGTGATCAGCCCCGACCTGATCGATTCAATGATCCTCTCGTGGAGCACCCGCAAGTTTGCGAGACTTTTGGTTGTTGCCGCGAGCTCCTCGCTCGATGCGTAACGCTCCGACAGACGCGCTGACAGCAGCCCGACGATAAGAAATGCGACACTGTGAAACGCGACGATCTGGACGATCTTTGTAAATTCCGACGTTGTTGCCGAAGACTGGATCAACGAGGAATAGGCCGCCGTAGAAAGGACGAAAAAGAGGGACACACACAATCCGGCGAGAAGCAGAGTGGTCTTTTTACCCAGGAACAGACCGGCAACACTGATAAGAACGATGTAAAGCGTTATATATGGAGAAGTTACGTCTCCCGTTCGCCAGACGAGCCATGTAACAAGAAAGGCATCGACCAGAAACTGAGCGCGGATTTGCCAGTAATAGTCTTTGCTAAGCCGTAAAACAAAGAAGTAAACGATCGTCAGACCGACCGAAATAACAAAGATCAAAAAAAGACCGCGCGGGAAGTCTTCGTAAGAAAGCTTGAGATGACCGCTGTTCCAGACCCAACTGGCTACAAGAAGCAGAAAGATCGTCATCAAACGTCCGATGATCAGCGTCTGGATCTTTTGAAATTGTTTTTGATCTGCCGGAAAGGCTTCTTCGTTAACTAACATTGAACATTAATGCGCTATCAACTAATATTTCATAAACCAAAAGGAGCAAATCGGATAGCAGATGGAAAACGAATTTGACAGGCGTCCCTGGGGAAATTATACGGTAATTGATACAGGACGCGGTTTTAAAGTTAAAAGGATTGAAGTTCTGCCGCAAAAGCGGTTAAGTTATCAGAAACATGCTCAACGCTCAGAGCATTGGTTTGTCGTGCATGGTACAGCAAAGGTAACATTAAACGGCGCGGAATTGCTAGTTAAAAAGGGTGAATCGGTCGATATCGGCATCGGTGATGCGCATCGCGTCGAAAACCCGGAATCAGAAAAAAACCTCGTTTTTATCGAGACTCAGCTCGGCGAATATCTCGGCGAAGATGATATCGAACGAATCGAAGACGATTTCGGAAGGATCGCAAGCTAAAGTTGAATCTCAGGAAAATTCCGCTCAAACTCACTTTTTGAACTCGACGATCAGGTTTGCAGCTTCAAGTAAATTCTCAGCGATGATATCCGGCTG
Source organism: Pyrinomonadaceae bacterium (assembly GCA_041394785.1). Classification (GTDB taxonomy): domain Bacteria; phylum Acidobacteriota; class Blastocatellia; order Pyrinomonadales; family Pyrinomonadaceae; genus Aridibacter. The sequence goes on from JAWKHO010000003.1 coordinate 183,493, forward strand.
TTGCTTAAGTGTTGCTTTATGTTTTGCTCCATAACCTGTTGAAACTAAAGCCGTATAGGTTCCTGCATTAAAACCCATTCCGACATCCAGTTTTTTATCACCGATCGTCCAGCTTTTTCCCAGATCTATATCGAATTTTCGTGTAACTTGTTCGATCATTCCGGTATTCGGCTTCCGGCAGCTGCAGCCGTCGTCGGGGAAATGAGGACAGTATTGGAATGATTCGATCTTCAAACCCGATTCCCGGAGCTCATTTTGAATCTTTTCATGGATCTCTTTTACTGCGGCGGCTCCAAAGTAACCCCGCGCGATCCCGGACTGATTTGTTGTTACAAAAAAAATGAAGCCGGCTTCCTGCAGTATCTTTAACGCCTCGATCGTAAAGGGAAAAAGCGAGGTTTCTTCCGCTGTCGAAAGGAAATTGACCTCTTCGATGAGGGTTCCGTCGCGATCCAAAAAAACGGCTTTTTTCATATAAAATTTTTACAACAGGTGTCCGATTTTCTCAAATACCGACTGAGGCGTGATCCATGTCATACACCGGTGATCGATCGGGCAAGTGCGCAGCATACACGGTGCGCATTCAACGTCACCGCGTCTGACTATTTCAGAATTCCAGGGGCGGGTGGTCTCCGGATTGGTCGGACCGAATATCGTCAGCGTTTTTGTTCCGACTGCGGCGGAGATATGAGCCAAACCCATATCATTGGAAACAAGCATATCGATCTCTGCGAGAACGGCTGTAATATCGGCAAGCGAGGTCTTACCCGTCAAAACGATCGGTTTGTTAACCGAAAGATCCGATACGGCTTTGGAAACATCGATCTCTTCGCGGGAACCGATGAGAACGACGTTCGCCCCCGTTTCCGAGCTCAGTAAATCGTTGAGTTTGGAGTAGTTTTGAGTTCCCCAGCGTTTTGCAAGCGAATTCGTAGAGCCGACTCCAAGCGCGATCGTCGTTTTTGTAGGATCCGCACCGGCATTCTTTAGTATTTCTTTTGCTTTTAATCGCCGGTCTTCAGATACCCCCAGCTCGATAACCGGCTTGCGGTCTGTAAAGCTTTTTCTGCCGAAATAGCCGGATTCGATCTCATCTACCAAATTCAGGTAATAAAAAACTTCATGTCTTTCGTTCTTCCATTCCGGTTTTTCAACCGGATCCGTCAGCAGGAAGCTTCGTCCCTCATTCCGATATCCGAAACGTCTTTTGGCGCGTCCGAGCTTTGAGAGGAGTGCGGTTTGGAAGGAATTTGTAAAGAGTATCGAAAGATCAAATTTTTTCTCCCGCCAGATGCGGGCTTGTTCAGTTACGGTTAAAAGCGAATTGTTTCCGTCTTCAAAAGATAAGATATCGTCAAGAAAGTCGGCATCCTGAAAAATACCCTCAGCCCAACTCCTCGTATGAAGAGAAATATGAGCGTCCGGAAAGATCAGTCTGAGCCGGCGCATTGCCGGGATCGACATCACCGCATCGCCTATCCAATTTGTACCGCGTACTACTATTTTCATTTGCGATCCTTACCGATAACATACTTAAAGTACAATCTCGATTATATTCTATTAAGTACACAAAATAAAGCAGTTATAAAACTAGTCCAACAGAGTCTTAAGTCCTTTGTCAATGCCGACCTCCGGCGTCCAATCCAATTCGGTTGTGACAAGGGAAATGTCTGATATGTAATTCATCGGCGCCGGTGCGGAGAGCGGATTTTCGGTATCAATGTTTACTTCGGTAGAAGAAAGTTCGCCGAGCTTTTCGACGAGTTCTTTTAGTGAAAGCGAGTTCTTGCGGCCGCCCCCAAGGTTGTAGATCCCGTATCGGATCACGGAATCATAAAACGCGCGGCAAGCCCGTGAAAAGTCATCAACGTGAAGAATATCACGCACCGGACGCCCGTCTGCAGGAAGTCTGAGCCGTTCTTCTTTTAATACCGAATTCGCATAGTGTGATACAAACCCGGGTGTGTTTCCGGCGCTCTCGGGCGCATATACAGTTGAAAGGCGGAAAATACAGGACCGAAAATTGTTTTTCCTCGCATAGAAGTCGACATATTTCTCCGCGATAAGTTTTGACCATTCAAGTACCGACTGACCCGTGTATAGGGTCGGACACGACTCCGGAACCTCGTCATAATTGTCGGCGAAACGGCCATACACATCTTTCGTCGATGCGAAGATAAATACAGTGTTTTCACTAATTACACGCAGTAAGTTCAGAGTTCCTTCAACATTTGTCAAAAAAACCTCCTCGGCCGCATCAGGTGATTTGTCAAGATGGGCCGCGAGATGTATAACGAGGTCATACTCTTCGGCTTTATGTACGTCCTGAAGATTCAACAGGTCAAGATTTGACCGCCTGGAAAAATCATCGGCATCAAAGAATTTTCGTACATGAGTTCCCAAATAGCCGCTGCCGCCCGTTACCAATACTTTCATAATTTCGTTAGGTGATCGTAGAAAATTTCTGGACCGATTCGGCCTTGCCGATCACGATCATCAGATCGCCTTCGAGAATTTTTGTTTTTCCCGAGGGGTTAAAGATCATTTCGCCGTCATTTCTGCGTATAGCGACGATCAATATATCGAATTCATTGCGGATATTGCTGGTCATCAAACTCATATCGATATACTTGGAATCACTGCTGACGCGAATTTCTTCAAATACAAGATCCAGGTTTTCGGCAATGATCGAATCCATAAAGTCGGCGATCGCCGGCTTGATGAGCGCGCGCGCCATACTTTGACTTCCGATGATGATAGGCGAGACGACCCTGTTTGCGCCGGCGCGGATCAGCTTTGGTTCTGCCTCCTCTTCAACCGCACGAGAAACAATATGGAGATTCTTATTCAGGTCTCTCGCGGTGAGTGCGACATATACATTCTGTGCGTCGTCGGAAAGGCATGTGGCAAGACCGCGGGCGCGTTCAACTCCGGCCTTTCTCAGATTATTTTCAAGTGTTGCGTCGCCCGTCAGAACAAAAGCGCGCTCTGATTCCTCGATCTGCTCGATCCTGTCGCGGTGGATCTCGATCACGACAAACGGAATGTTTTGGCGGTTAAGTGCGCGGATCATTCTTCTTCCAACGCGTCCGGCGCCGCAGATAATGTAATGATTTGAAAGATTTTCCATTTCTTTTGTTCTTCTGCGAATTCCAAGTGTGCCTAAGATCTCATCCTGAATAAAAGCCTGCGCGAGCACTGACAGCGCATACAGGACCGTTCCAACTCCGACCAGAACAAATACCGTAGTAAACTGTCTGCCCGCCCTGGTTTGGGGAACAATATCTCCGTAACCTACTGTGGTTAAGGTGGTTGTGGTGAAATAGAGACTTTCTGACCAGGAAAGATCCTCGATGTAATGAAATCCGATCGTTCCAAAGGCAAGCATCAAGACGATCGCGATCATCGCGTAGATAAGTCTGCGTCTTAGGTCGGGTAAAAGATTCTCTAACAAACTCATTTTCAGTTTGTATTGGCGCTAAAAAAATTTGCCGGGGCTGAAAACGACCGCCCGGATTTACACAAAACTTATATAAGTTTTTTTTCGATAGCAACCTTCAGCGGTGATTTTTACTGGACAGGCAGTGTTAAAACTTTATAAACTTTTACCAGGTTCCCGCTTCGAAAATTCTCCTCCTGATAAGCAGTACCAATCCTTAATGCAAAATCAAATTCGTACCCGAAAAAAAACTTCGAAATATGTTCCGCGAAGCAGGCGGAAGCCGGCAGCGCCTCGCCGGAAGATCGCGCCAAAGAAGTCGCTGTTTCGAAGGATCCTCAGACTGATCTTTAATCCATTAACAGCGGCAGTTTCGGGACTAATTTTGCTTGCTGTTTTTCTCGTCGGAACATATTTCTGGTTCGAGTTTTCCCAAAAGATCGATCTTTTGCTGAGCGGGGAAGTTTTCACGCGCACAGCGGGTATCTATTCGGGACCAAAAACACTGCGGAAGGGCGAAAAGTTATCACCTGATGAATTGGTTACCTACCTAAAGGCAGCCGGTTATGTGGAAAAAAACCGGAAAGCGGATGAGACACGAAGCCGTTTTGTGATCAATGGAAATACAGTGGAGATCGAACCGGGAAACACGGCGCTTGTTGATGGAAAAAGAAATTACAGGAATTTGACCGTCAAATTTTCCAAAAAAGGAGATTCGGTCTCAGAGATCATCGATACCGAATCTGAGGAGGATCTTAAAAAAACTGCGCTTGAACCGGAACTCCTCAATTCGATCGCTTCCGAAGGCGACGGCCGCCGCAAAGCCGTGACGTTCAAAGATATTCCGCCGCATCTCGTCAAAGCGATAACGGTAACCGAAGACCGCGCCTTTTTCGAACACTACGGCGTAAATTTCCGCGGAATTGCACGCGCACTTTGGCGCAGGTATGAAAACGAAGAGGGAGATTCGCCGCTTGATAATCAGGGCGGCTCGTCAATTACACAGCAGCTTGTAAAGAATCTTTTGCTTTCTCCTGAAAGAAGCTATGAGCGAAAAGCAAAAGAAGCTTATATGTCGATCATTCTCGAACAGCGGCTTTCAAAACAGGAGATCTTCACGCTTTATGCAAATCAAATTTATTTAGGTCAGAATTCTGGAGTTTCCATCTACGGTGTCGGCGAGGCAGCAAATATTTATTTCGGTAAAGACGTTTCGGCGCTTACCTTATCAGAATCGGCATTTATCGCCGGAATTATACGCAGTCCAAACCGCTACAATCCTTATAAAAATCTAAAACGCGTCGAATCGCGAAGAAATCAGGTGCTTGCGTCGATGGTCGAGGCAAAAGCGATCAGTCCGAAAGAAGCAAAGACGGCTGCCGAAACAAAATTGGTCTTAAATACAAAAGTTGACCGCAAGGATCTGCAGGGTATGCAGTATTTTGCCGCTTATGCCGTTGAACAGATCCCGAAGGTCGTGACAAACCCCGATGAACTTCAACATTTGCGGGTGTACACGACGATCGACCCTGACCTTCAAAAGATCGCCAACCGCGTGGTGATCGAACGACTCGCCAAACTCGAAAAATACTACAAAGAAGACCGGCGCGGAAATCTGAACGCCTCGCTCGTCGCGATCAAACCAAAAACCGGCGAGATCGTCGCGATGATCGGCGGAAAGAACTATCAGGAAAATCAATTTAACCGTGCTGCTGACGCACTGAGACAACCCGGTTCAGCGTTCAAGCCTTTTGTTTATGCGACAGCGCTTGATACGGCTTACGGCGTCAATTCACGAACGATCACCCCCGCGACAATTTTCAAAGACGAAAAGAAGACCTTTAATTTTAATCAGGACACTTATTCGCCGAATAATTACGGGGATTATTTTTCAAACGAAGACATCACTCTCCGTGACGCGCTCGTTAAAAGCAAGAATACGATCACCGTCGAACTCGGAATGGAACTCAATATCGGTCGGGTGATGAATCTTGCGCACAAAGCGGGTCTGCCGAAAGTTGACCGTGCATACCCGTCAATGGCATTGGGTACAAGCGAAGCTACACCGCTTCAAATGGCGGGGGCATATACGACATTTGCAAATATGGGGGATGCGGTTTCCCCGCTGGCGATCAATCGCGTCACGACGGGAGAAGGTGAAACGATCGTCGAACCAAAGCCCGAAAAGAAGAATGTCATGCGTCCGGACGTCGCTTACATCATGAACGACATGATGAAAGAGGTGATCGATCGGGGTACCGCCGCTGAAGCAAAGGCATGGGGCTTTACGAACGTCGAGGGGAAAAGAGCTTATGCCGGGAAAACCGGAACCTCGCGCGACGGATGGTTTGCCGGGTTTACGCCGGAGATCGTCTGTGTTGTTTATGTAGGGTTTGACGATGGTTCGAATTTGAATCTGAAGGGATCGGATTCGGCGATGCCGATCTGGGCCGAGTTTATGAGGGAAGCGCTCCGGCTTCATCCGGAGTGGAACGGCGATTGGCAGATGCCGGCTTCGATAAGACAGGCTGAAATAGATATTAGAAACGGAAATGTGATCCGCGAATTGACCGATGCCGAGGCGAAATCGGTTGAAGCACAGAATAAGATACTAAAAGCGAATTCTAAGAAAGAAACCGATGCGGACGACGAAACCGAAACGGATTCTGCCAGAAAGGCATATCTTGCAGGAATACCTCCCGAGTTCAGACGAATTGAATTGTTTATCAGCGGAACTGTTCCGACACGTCTTATTCTTCCCGTGGAAGACGACACCCTAGATGACATGCCCTCGCCCTCGCCGACACCTTTTACGACCTGGCAGGATGCCCAGACTGACCAGAACAAAGAAGAATCTGATCCGGAACCGCGGCCAAAAGTCCCGCCTGTCAAAAGCGTTTCGGTGATGATCTGTCCGGTTTTGGGAATGCGGGCGACGTCTAATTGTCCGGATCCGGAGTCAAAGACTTTCAGAAAAGGTGCCGAACCAAAAGAATTCTGCACGTATCACGCCCGTCCCAGGAATTAATACGGCACATGCGTCCCGACTGGCCGATCAAAACGGCAGGTCCGCGCCTGCATTTCTAAATTTCACACCGTTTAACGCATTATTTTGTGGCATTCCACAAGTTAAATCGTACCAGGCAATTTTCCGCCCTGTACTCTGCACTCTGATATTTCATCTCCTAAAGTTGTCTAATTAAGCCTGATCTTAAAGGAGGCGACTATTAAATGAGTGACAAATACAGAAATTTATTCAATATCGGTTTTATGCTGGCGATCGGGCTCGTAGCCTCATCGCTTATTTTGGGTTGGGCTTATACAAGCAAAAAGGCGGGTGATGAAGCCGTGACGGTAACCGGATCTGCCAAAAAACGGATCAAATCCGACCTTGTTGTGTGGAGTTCTAGTGTTTCATACCGCGCGCCGGAATTGTCTTCGGCCTATAAAAGACTTTCTGAGGACGTGCCAAAGATCAAGAAATATCTGATCGGTAAGGGCGTTAAAGAAGACCAGATCACTGTTTCGGCAATCTCGTCGCAAACTCTGACGGGGCGTGATGAAAACGGCATGTCAACTTCCGAGATCACCGGTTATTCTCTCGGACAGGAAGTGATCGTCAGGTCAAATCAGGTCGACCTCATTTCGAAGATCGCGCGGGAAGCAACTGAACTGATCAATCAGGATATTCTCATCGAATCAAGCGCCCCGCGTTATTACTATACCGAACTCGGTGATATGAAGATCGAAATGCTAGGCGAGGCTGCAAAAGATGCGCGGCTCAGGGCGGAAAGGATCGCTGCCAGCACCGGCAACAACATCGGCACGATCCGATCCGCCCGGATGGGCGTCATGCAGATCACGGCAGCGGATTCGACGGAAGTTTCGGATTACGGAATTAACGACACCTCTTCGATCGACAAGGATCTGACAGCGGTTGTAAATATAAGTTTTGCGGTGAATTAGAGAAGGCTTCAGAAAAGCAAAAAACGGCGTAACCGAAACTCATCGATTACGCCGTTCCTTTTTTTGCCGAAAATTATTTCATCCCCAAATTCTTTATCAAAAAGCCGTAAATATCGGCTTGTTCTTCAATGATCTTCGAGGTCGGTTTTCCTGCACCGTGTCCGGCTTTTGTTTCGATTCTGATGAGAACCGGTGCGGTTCCGGTCTGCATGTCCTGAAGTGTTGCAGCGTATTTGAAGCTGTGTGCGGGGACGACGCGATCGTCGTGGTCTGCAGTTGTCACCAATACCGCCGGATAATCCGTTTTCTTTATGTTATGGATCGGCGAATATTTATAGAGCGCGGCGAATTCCTCGGGGTTTTCGGAAGAGCCGTAGTCCGATGTCCACGCCCACCCGATCGTAAACTTATGAAAACGGAGCATGTCCATTACGCCGACAGCCGGAAGCGCGGCGCCGAAAAGATCGGGACGCTGGTTGAGTACTGCTCCTACCAGCAGTCCTCCGTTTGAACCGCCCTGGATCGCGAGCTTCCTAGAACTTGTATAATTGTTTGCGATCAGCCATTCCGCGGCAGAAATAAAATCGTCAAATACATTCTGCTTCCTGAGTTTTGTTCCGGCATTGTGCCACTCTTCGCCGTATTCGCCGCCTCCGCGCAAATTTGCAACCGCGTAAACACCGCCCATTTCAAGCCAGGGAACTCTGGCAACGCTGAATCCCGGGGTCATCGAAATATTGAAGCCGCCGTAACCATAGAGAAGTGTCGGATTATTTCCGTCAAGGGAAATTCCTTTCTTGTGGACGATAAACATCGGGATCTTCGTTCCGTCCTTACTCGGATAAAAAACCTGCTTTACTTCGTAGTCATCCGGCTTAAAATCGACGTCCGCTCTCCGAAAAACTCGGCTCGTGCCGGTTTCCATGTTGTAGTGATAAATTGTTGGAGGTGAATTATAGCTTGAGTACGAATAGAAGGTTTCCTTGTCAAAACGCTTACCGTTAAATCCGCCGGCCGAACCGATTCCCGGAAGTTCGACCTCGCGGACGAGTTCGCCCGTCGTGCTATAGATCTCGATCAGCGTGTACGCGTCTTTAAGATAGTTTGCGACAAACTGGTTATTTATAAATGAAACGCTCTGGAGTGTTTCGGCAGCTTCCGGAATGATGTCATCCCATATCCTGTTTTTTGCGAGCAAATTTACCGATACAAGTTTTCCTAAAGGTGCATCTTTATCGGTCTTAAAATAGAAATTTGCACCGATATTTCCAATATATGAATAATCGTTTTCAAACTTACCGATAAGCGGAAGGATCGGAGCGTTTTTTGTCCGGAGATCCTTATAGAAAACCTGATTTTTTGGCGATGTTCCGTCAGAGAGATTGATGATAAGCCAGTTTCCGTCTTCGGTAACAAATCCGCCGATCCCGAGTTTTTTGTTTTCAGGCCGTTCATAGATCAAAACGTCTTTTGACTGATTCGTTCCGATTCTGTGGTAATAGAGCTTTTGATTAAAAACGGCATCTTCGAGTTTTGTTTTTTCATTCGGAGCCGGATAGCGGCTGTAATAGACTCCCTTTCCGTCTTTTGTCCACGAAACACCCGAAAATTTTATGTTCTTTAATTCGTCTTTCAGATGTTTTCCGGTTTCGATATTCAGAAAACGCCATTCGCGCCAGTCGGAACCGCCTGTCGAAACCCCGTAAGCCATTATCTTTCCATCATCAGAGATCGAGAGTCCGGCGAGCGATGAAGTTCCGTCGGATGAGAGTTTATTCGGATCGAGCAGGACCTTTCCCGGATCCTCGATCGATCCTGCGATATACAAAACACTTTGGTTCTGAAGTCCATCGTTTTTGAAATAGAAATACTTTCCGCCCTGTTCAAATGGCGCTGTGTATTTTTCGTAATTCCAAAGTTTTGTCAGACGTTCCTGCAACTGTGCCCGCTGAGGGATCGTCTGAAGATACGCGGACGTCAGTTTGTTCTCAGCTGCAACCCATGCCTTTGTTTCTGCGGAATCAGGATCCTCAAGCCAGCGGTAGGGATCCGCGACTTTTGTGCCGTGATAATCATCGACCTGGGTCCCCTTCTTAGCTTTCGGGTAATCTAATGCTGACTGCGCAGCGGTCGCGGCGGCGAAAGAAAAACAGATCATGAGAGTAATGCAGAGTTTTACCGACGTTCTATTCATCAAATACCTCGAATAATTGGATTTTATTCGATAATACTACGGAACGGGTTTTTGGAAAAAAGAACCGGATCTGAGCCGGCTTTCAAAATGCGTACGATTCGGGCCCTATTCCCGGAGTTTATTTCGCTGTATTACTGCTCAATTCGCGAAGCAGTTCGTCAACGGTCCAGTCATTTCCGCTAAATACCTTGGCCACCTTTCCGTCGGCCGTAATTACCGCCGTTCTGAGTGAATGATTAAACTGAGTATTGTCTTTTTTATCCACCTCGTACCGAAGACCAAAGAAATCGGCGATTTTTCTGATCTCCTTATCCTCTCCCGCAGCCAGTTTCCAGATCTTAAAGTCCGTCGCTTTTGAATCCTTTCCCAAATACCCAAGGCCGTAGCTTTTCAGTTTTTCCGGTGTATCACGTTTCGGGTCGAATGAAACGCTCAAAAGCCGGGTCTTTTCTTTAAGTTCCTCATTTTCGACGATCTTATTTGCGGCATCGGAAAAATGTTTTGACATGGCGATACAGAAATCGGGAAGCGGACATTCGGAGTATATAAAAGTAACCGCCCAGGCTTTACCGGTAAAATCCTTTAGCGAGATCTTCTGGTTATCCTGATCGACAAGCGAAAAGTCGATCATCGGTTTTCCTTCAGCGGCAGCTTCTTCTTTTACCGGAAGCGGTTTATCACCCGGGCCGGGTGCGCTGGTGGTCACGATATTATCAAGCCAAAACTTTCCGTTAGGATTATCGACGACCAGAACCGCCGTTATATGAGATCCGGGTTTTAGGTCGTTTAAAATGACCTGATCTTTTACCGGAAAATCCATTGTCATTTTAGACATGTATCCCGGAATTTCTTCATGATCAACAGAGATCTTTCTGCCAGCTTTATCGACCGAAAGGATCGTGCCCTTGAGGTCGTAATGCTTAAGCTTTGAAGGGTCAGACTCGGCATTTTCAGCCGTGCTGCATGCCGCAAACAGAACGGCCGCAAATAGAAAAAATACAAATGTTCGCATATGTCTCTGAAAAAATGGTTTTTCTAATTGTGCGTCAATGAAAAAGTAAGGGCAAGGACGAAGTTATTAAGAATAATAATCAGATTGAAAAGCGGTACGCGTTTTATTCCGGCTTGTCCGGGTTGTTTCAGGTGCTGTTTCAGCGCCAAGTCTATTTTCTTTCCAGATTCTCGTCATAAAGCGTTTTATAAACCTGGTAATTTGACATCACTTTATAGGCATAATCTTTTGTCTGCGCAAAAAATATCTCGGAAACATATCTGTCCGGATCATCCGATCGCGATCGCTTAAACCAGCGCATCATGCGGTCTTCACCGCCGTTATAGCTTGCCGCAACGGCCGCCGGTTTTTCGGGAAAGTCCTTAAAGATATTTGAAAGATAATGCGCTCCGAATCGGATCGCGGTCGGCGGGTCATAAAGATCATCCTGTACAAAACCTTCGATTCCCATTTCTTCGGCCATCTTGTTTGAAGTATTTGAAATAAACTGCATTAATCCGCGGGCTGCGGCGGTCGATTTTACATCTGCGCGGAAGCGGGATTCCTGCCGCATGATCGAAAGGATAAACCGCGGGTCAACTTTTTTCTCCCGGCCGTATTTGATAAGGGAAGTTTTGTAAGGCGCGGGATAAAGCAGTTCGAGTTGATCGGTCGGGATAAGTTCGAGCGGATAATCTCCGGGGATCTTACGCCAAAGCGCTTCGACATATCCCGCGGCGCGGTTTGCAATGTCGCCGCGTTTATAGAGAACCGCAAGCGAGAACGCCGTGTCCGGCGGGAAATCAGTTAGCGAACCCGTATCAATTGAAAGTTCCTTTCTCAACGCGATCTCCAGTTCGGGTGCGGCTTCATCATAGAGACCGAGAAAAAGCAGATCGTCTGCGATCAATTTGTGACGGTTGTTTTCATTCAATACCGGAGATGTCTTGAGCGGAAGACTTCTTCCCGTGTTTGTAAATGTTCTCGTCGGGATATTTTTATATTCTTCGAGAATCGCAGAGGCGGTCTTGATTCTTTCGAGAAGTTTGCTCCGGGTTTCCTCGTCAGGCGCGATCCGAAGAGCGCTCTGCGCAGCGGTTCGGATCTCACCGGCGTTTGAGCTTGTTACGGTTTGGCCGGCAATAGCACTCAGTCTGCTGAACTTTTGTTTGACGATCGGCGCGGTATTTTCGAGTGCGGCAAGCGTCTGCAGTTTGTTAGCAGCGCGGAATCCGTAGTATTCGCTTTTTCCACCTGGGATCAAAAGATAAGCATCTATTGCTTCTTCAAATCTTCCCAATTTTTCAAGCATAAAGCCGCGAAGAAAACTAATTTCGGTCTTGTTTGGCGAACCGGCAGTGTTTGAACCGCCAATATTGCTCATCTGGCCCAGCGCATTCAGATCATTCAGTGCAAGCTGCCATTTTTCCTGCGAAAGATGGATCCGCATTTGCGAAAAGCGGGCAAGGGCTTCACCGGTTTTCCCGATGAACTTTGTCTGTGCCCTGACGGCCCAATCGAGAGCCCGTTTGTCGTCTCCGGCATCACGATAGGCATCGATAATATTCAGATATGCACGGTCAAGATTGCCGGCATCCGGGTTTTCGTTTATGTAGCGTTCATAGCGGGAAACAGATTCCTGAGTTTTATCGAGATTCGCGTATGCTGATGCGGTCTGGTACAGAGCGGAAGCGGCAAGTTTATCTGAAGGGAATTCGGTTTGAATCCGCTCAAACCAAAGGACGGCATTCTGATGGTCGCGTTCCTGATCATAACCCCGACCGATCTGGTACATCGCGCCGGCAACCGGATCGGTTCCGGGATAGTTACTGACAACAGCTTCGTAATGAAGACGCGCCAACCCAAAATTACGGTTAAATTGGTAGATATCGGCGCGTTTTATATGATCTTCCGCGCTGAGTTTTGAAACGGCTGTTCCGAAGTTGTCATCGCCGACCTCAAGCCTGTCCAATCCTTTAACTCCGGCAAGCGCATAGTCATCCGGCTGATCCGGCTTTGGCGATTCATCTGCGAGCGCTGTAAATATTTCGCGTGCTTTTTCTTTATTGCCGGAGTTCAGGTATGAATTTCCCAAGATCACTTGATCTTCACGACTAATTTCCCCGGCTTTTTCAGATGCTTCCGGACCGAATGTCGAATTCGTAGTCAGCGCTTTTATCGTTTCATCATAATTTCCGCTTTCATAATTGCTGTATGCGAGTCGCTTCTGTACCGCATCACGAAGAAGACTCTCTCCAGAAATCGCAGAGAGTTCCGCAAGATAAAGTCTTTCCATCATCAGATTCCCCGAATTCCGCATCAACCGGGAAAGATGCCACAAAGCATATTCTTTAAGCACTGAACCGCGTTTTGAAACTTCTTGAAAATTCGCTGCGGACTTGGCAAAATCGCCCTGTTCTTCATAGAGCCGGGCAAGCAGATAATCATAATTGTTAACAGTAAATTCCGAGGGCGAACTTTTTCGCAACGCTTCAAGTCCGGGAATCGAATACTGCGTGAGCTGATCCGTTGTTTTTTCTGATGATTGCGAATAAAGAAAGACCGGAAAAACGAGTAGCAGTAAAATCGGTATAATTGCTCTTCGGTGTGGCATAAGATTCGTAAACCGTTATAATTAAGGATAAATCGACAAAAATTATGATAGCAGAATCAATGAAAAAACGTGCTGAGATTCTGAGCGGGAAGGAATTCGCTCAGGCGATAAAAGACGAAGTAGCGGCGGAAGTGCTGGAACTAAAAGAGAAGTACGGCATGGATCCGTGTTTGGTAGTTGTTCGTGTAGGCGAAGATCCGGCATCAGAGGTCTATGTAAAAAGCAAGGTCAAGACCGCGCAGGAACTCGGGATAATTTCCGAACATCGCCACTTTCCGGATGATACTTCGGAAGAAGAGTTGCTCAAAGTAGTTGAAGAATTGAACGGCCGCGACGATGTCGATGGAATTTTGGTGCAGCTTCCATTGCCAAAACAGATCGATGAAAAGCTCATCCTCGAAACGATCGATCCGGCAAAGGACGTAGACGGATTTCACCCGATAAATGTAGGTCGTTTGTCGCAGGGACAGGATGCATTGACGCCCTGCACGCCGGCAGGCGTTATCGATATGCTTAAGCGGAAGGGAATTCCTATTTCCGGTCAAAACGCGGTCGTCGTCGGGCGGAGCAATATAGTCGGGAAACCGATGGCTATGCTTCTTTTGGCCGAAAACGCCACGGTGACGATCTGTCATTCGCGCACAAAGGATCTTTCGGCGGCTTGCCGGGAAGCAGATATTTTGGTTGCAGCCGTCGGTGTCGAAGGGATAATCACGAAGGACCATATCAAAGAGGGCGCAGCGGTTGTCGACGTCGGGATGAACCGCCTGACGGATATCGACCAGGCGAAAGGATTCTTTGGTGATGACGAGCTTGAAACGCGTCTCAGAACGATCGAAAAGCGCGGTTCGACGCTGGTCGGCGATGTTAATGCAAAAGACGCCAAAGAAAAGGCGGCATATTTTACACCCGTTCCCGGCGGGGTCGGACTGTTGACCGTTGCCATGCTGATGAAAAATACCGTAAAGGCAGCGAAGATGAGGAGACAAATGGAAAATCGATAATGGACAATTCAAAATAATATCCATTTTCCATTTTCCGATTTCCACTGAAGAAACTATGAATTTTGAAGAATATCAAAAAGAAGCGGGTTCAACGGCGCTTTATCCGCGAAGGCTGAACAATCTGGAATATCCAACGCTTGGATTGGCCGGCGAAGCAGGTGAAGTGGCAAATATCGTCAAAAAGATCCAGCGGGATTTCGGCGGAGAAATAAATGACGAGATCAGACTCAAACTTCAGGACGAACTCGGCGATGTCCTCTGGTATATTTCTGCCTGTGCTGACGAACTGGGACTGACGCTTCGGGAAATCGCCGAATACAACGTAGGAAAACTGGCAAAACGTCATAAGGCGTGAGACGTGGGACGTGATACGTGGTACGCAGTACGCAATACGCAAATACGCAAATACGCAATACGTGATACGCAATACGCAACATGCGAAAAGCGAACAGCGAACAGCGAACAGCGAAAAGCGAATAACGAATAACGAATTACGAATTACGAATAGCAAACGCCGCCGGCCGGATTTGCATGTCCCTTTTACGCTGCAAAGGCGCTCCGAGATAAAATGCTTAAAGTAGGACTCACAGGTTCGATCGCGGTCGGCAAAACATTTGTTTGCACTGTATTCGAAGAACTTGGCTGTTTTATTCTGGATGCCGATAAAACTGCCCGCGAAGTCGTCGAGCCCGGATCCGAAGGACTTCGGCGCATCGTCTTAAATTTTGGAGAAGCCGTTTTAACTGAGTACGGCGAACTCGATCGGAAGAAACTCGGGTCGGTAGTATTTGGCGACGAACCCAACCGACAACTTCTAAACTCGCTGCTGCATCCATTAGTCATAGAAGAACAGGATAAGTGGCTGAAGGAGAAGGAGTTGACGGATCCAAACGGGATCGCGATCATCGATGCCGCGTTGATGATCGAATCAGGGAGCTACAAACGTCTCGACAAACTTATTGTTGTTTGGTGCAATGCTGATATACAATTGCAAAGATTGATGTTACGGGATAGTTTGAGTTTACGGGATGCGCAGAAGAGAATTTCTTCCCAGCTTTCGCAGGAGGAGAAAAAGAAATACGCGGATTTCCTGATCGATACGTCCGGCGGGTTTGAGGAAACCAGAAGACAAACCACAGGAATTAAGGGCAAATTGGAATTGTTGATCAATTAATGATGCCAAAGGTTTTACAAAGAGGACCGATAGATTTTCGCGCAGCCGTTATTTTTGCGTCCGTGATTCTTTTGCCGTTTGTTTTTGCGGGCTGCGGCGAACTTGAAAAACCGAAGACCGAAGAATTCTACAGCGAAACAAAACCGCCGCGGTCAAAAGAGTTCCGGTGGACAAACGGTCAGCTTCCAAAAACCATCGACCCGGCAAAAGCATCGGCCCCTCCGGAAACCGACTTTGTCCGTGCGCTTTATGAAGGTCTTACGGAAACCGATCCGAAGACACTTGAAGCAATTCCCGGCGTTGCGACCGAGTGGGAATCGTCTGATGATTACAAGACCTGGACATTTACATTACGTCGCGACGGAAGGTGGTCGAACGGAAAACGGATTGTCGCAAAAGATTTTGTTCGATCCTGGCAAAGGCTGGCAAGACTCGGAACGGATGTGAGTCACCACGAATTGCTTAAGAACATCGCCGGAATGCGTACGGCAGCGGCGGTGATCGAGAAAGAAAATCCTGAATCAAAACCGGCGGCGGAAGTCGTTAGAAAAGAAGAATCTCCTGAAACAAAGAAATCGCCGGAAAGTTCCAAACCCGTCGTATCTCCGGTCGGCACTCCTCCAAAATTAAAGTTAAAACCGTCTGCTGATGGATCGGCAGTTGCCGCGAAAGATCCATCCGCGGCAGCCAGGGAAGTTGTCAGCGAAAAAGCGCTTGCGGAGATCAGTGTAAAAGCAACAGCCGAATTCGAATTGACCGTAACGCTCATCCGGCCGGATAAAGAGTTTCCAAAACTTGTCGCACATCCCGTTTTCAGACCGGTTTACGATGACGGCGAAGCATTTGAGAAAGAAGCGGTTAGCAAAGAGATCGTCACAAACGGTGCATTCGACATCGACACGATCGCCGAAGACGGTATTACGCTTAAGCGCTCGGAAAAATACTGGAACAGGGACAATGTAAAGCTCGAACGTGTTAGGTTCGTCCCGACAAAAGATGCAGACAGCGCGTTGCTCGCATACCGCGAAGGAAAGGTAGATGCCGTTACAAACGCGCAATTCGAGCCGCTCGCGCTAAAACTTCTTACGCCGTTCTACGATTTTCGCCGCGTAACTCACAGCGCTCTTAATTTGTACGAGTTTAACCGGCAGAAACCCCCGTTCAACGACAGGCGCGTTCGCGAAGCATTGGCGATCTCAATTGAGCGGAGTAAACTTACCGCTGATGAAATGGATGGTGCGACAAAGCCGGCATCGAAGTACTTGCCGTTTCATGAGAGGGCTACGCAGCCGCTTTTGAACTATGATTCTAAAAGAGCAAAGGATCTGATGGAAAAAGCGGGATTTGAGAACGGGCTGGATTTTCCTACTGTCAGACTCGTCGTCAACCGCAACAATATCCAACAGAAGATAGCAAGATCCGTCGCCAAGATGTGGAAAGATGAGCTCAATATCGAAACCGAGATCATTGTAAAAGAAACAAGCGAGATGGAGACCGCAAAACGCGAAGGTGATTTTGACGTCCTTCGAAGCGGCGTGGTGCTTCCGACGTCTGATGAAACCGCAAATATGCTTGCGATATTTAAGCCGACCAAGCTTGAAAAACCTGCTCCGGGTAAAGACGCCGGTGATGTACCAACCAGGCCAAAAAGTGAATCAGGAATACTTGAAGCCGCAAAAAATCCGCTGTCAGATCCTTCGCGAAATCGATCTGAAGGCGATTCGGATCCCAATGTTGTGAGTCAAAACGGCAGCAAAGGGCCGCAAGGTGATGAGTTAGTGATAGATGTCGGAGCCGATGTTTATATTCTTACCGAAGATGAAGCCTTGATCGAAGTCCCGGGAATTCCGCTTTATTTTCCGACCTCATATTCGCTCGTCAAGCCGTATGTCAGCGGGTTTGAAATGAACAGCCTCGACGCGCCTTCGCTAAAAGACGTCGTGATCGATACTACTTGGCAACCGAAAAGCGCCGCAAAAGAATCCTAGCGTCGAAAGTCTTGATTCCAGTGGTTTTAGAAAATGTGGATGTCCACGATCAGGGAACGCCGTTCGACAATTATCTTGATTGTAAACCTTGGGACGTGATACATTTACCGCGTATTTAACGCAAAATTAATACATTCTCTCCCGGGTTCAACAAAGCGGACTTCACCAAATAGCAGTTTTATAAAGGAGCATGGGTTATGCACGAAAATTCCAGCCAAACCCCTTTGGGTATTGCCGTATTTATTTTGTCTTTATTTTTAGCAGGCTGCGCGACCAGCGCAAGTAACAGTAAGTATTGGGGGCAGATCGATGTGCCGAAAGACAACGTAATGCGCTATATCACGGGCTCGGAACCGGAATCGCTTGATCCGCAATTTGTTACCGGACAGCCTGAGGCGAGAATCCTGATCGGACTTTTTGACAGACTTGTAGAATATCATCCAAAAACCATGCAGCCGATCCCTTCGATGGCGACCCACTGGGAGTCAAACGCGAACGGCGAACAATATACGTTTTACCTTAGAAAAAACGGCAAATTTTCAAACGGAGATCCGATAAAAGCGGAAGATTTTGCCTGGTCGGTTAGACGCGGACTATCTCCGGAACTCGCCTCGCGCTACGCGTTTCTTGGTTATGACATAAAATACGGCGAAGCGTACAACGCCGGAAAATCATTTGTAAAAAAGAACGGCAAATTTTTGCTGGCAAAAGACTACTCAGAAGACGCTCCGAAAGGGAATGCGGATAACGATTCTGGCGAAAACTGTGGTTTGGACGCGGCTGAGTGTCTGACAGTGCCTTCTGACGAGAAGGCGCGTGAAGAAGCCGTCAAAGATGACGGAAAACTGAAAGAAGCGCTTGAAGGCGCCGAGTTTGTCGCGGTCAAGGCGGAAGATATCGGCGTGACGGCAACGGACGAATATACTGTCAAGTTTACGTTAAAGCAGTCTGCTCCTTATTTTGTAGGCGTACTCACACACCAGTTCTTCAGCGCGCTCCACCGCAAATCGATCGAGGAATTCGGAAAGGATTGGTTCAAAGCCGGAAAGATCGTTACCAGCGGCGCCTTTACGCTGAAATCGTGGAATCCTTATGACGAGATGACGATCGTCAAGGAACCGAATTACTGGGATTCAGCAAATGTTCGTCTCGATGCGATCGAGTTTTATCCGATGGATGAACAGACGACGATGATGAACCTATACAAATCCGGCAGAGTCGACGCGTTATACAATCATACGGTTCCGGCGGCGTGGAACGATTACATAAAAGAATTCAAGGCCGAATATCAGCTGTTCCCGGAAGTTACAACCGAGTATTACACCTTCAGTGTTAAGAAACCGCCGGTGGACAATGTTGATGTGCGGAAGGCGTTCGCACTCGCAATCGACCGCGATGCGCTTGAAAAATACCGGAAAACGGTGAAAAAATCGGCCGATTTTACGCCGGGAATATTCCCCGATTATGAGAAAGCGCGGGATAAAGTATTTGCCGAGCTTGCGAACAAAGACGGGATTTCCGCCGATACGTTTGCCAACCGTTTATTTGATCCCGGCCGCGCTTGTGAACTGATGGAAAAAGCCGGTTATAAGGTCGCAAAAGGAAACAACAGCGGATGCAAAGTGTCCGGCTTTCCGGTCGAAAAGGTTGCTCTCACTTACAACACATCTGAAAGCAACAAGCAGGTAGCCGAGTTTGTCCAGGCTCAATGGAAACAGAATCTCGGTTTAACAGTTCCGATCAAGAACATGGAATGGAAGACGTTTCTTCCGTATCGTTCTGCGGTTGAATACACGGGAATGGCACGGGCCGGATGGGTTGGCGATTTTATGGATCCATACACATTCTTGAGTCAATTCTATTCCCCAAAGAATGACAGTTCGACCGGATGGTGGGATCCGCAATATGACAAAATGCTTGACGATGCAAACGTCACACTCGATCCCGAACGAAGATTCGAAAAGCTTGCTGAAGCCGAATATTACATGCTCAAAGACCAGCCGATCATTCCGCTTGTCACA
This sequence comes from Pyrinomonadaceae bacterium, assembly GCA_041394785.1. GTDB lineage: Bacteria > Acidobacteriota > Blastocatellia > Pyrinomonadales > Pyrinomonadaceae > Aridibacter. The sequence goes on from JAWKHO010000003.1 coordinate 202,884, forward strand.
CAGGGAACGAGCTGGATGAAAAAACCCTACGTTATGGGAATGTATCCTAACCCCGGTACGATGCATCCCTGGAAGTTTGTTTATATCGAACGTGATCCTTCAAAATGGCTTGCTGACGCAAATGAGATCATGAAAACGAGCGATCCTCTGGTTGATAAGGAAGTCGCCGATCTTATGAAAACACAGACCGACTTTGTTGCTTCAAAAGCTGCTGAAAAAAAAGAAGTCGAAGAGACAGACGAATAGAAACTCCAAAAGAAAATGCTTAAATTTATCTTAAAAAGACTTCTGATCATTATCCCGATGGCCCTGCTTGTGGTAACGGTAACGTGGGGATTGATACGAATTGCTCCCGGCAATTTTTACTCTACTGAAAAGCAATTGCCGCCGGCGATCGAAGCAAATATCAAGAAGAAATACGGTCTTGATCAGCCCTGGTACATTCAGTACGGCAAGATGATGGGAAATATCTTGCGTCTCGATTTTGGCGATTCGCTGAAATATCAGGGGCAGTCGGTAAACGAGATAATCAAACGACATTTTCCTTATTCGGCAACGATCGGAATTCTCGCCTATATTTTGGCGCTGATCGTTGGACTTTTTGCAGGGATAGTTGCCGCACTAAAACAAAATTCGTTTTTTGACTATTCCTCCATGGCAGGCGCGATGCTTGGTCTGTCCGTACCGAACTTTGTTCTCGGACCGATCCTCGTGTTGGTTTTTTCTTTGTGGCTGTTCTGGCTGCCGCCCGCAAGATGGGGAGGACCGCTTTATTTGATCATGCCTGTGATCACGCTTTCGGCGATCTATATGGCTTATATTGCGCGGCTGACACGTGCCGGAATGCTTGAAGTAATGCGCTCTGACTATATCCGGACGGCCCGGGCAAAAGGATTGGACGAAAAAACGGTACTGTTAAAACATGGCTTGCGCGGCGGCATCATTCCTGTTGTTTCATTCACCGGACCCGCGCTCGCCTCGCTGCTTGCCGGGACTGTCGTCGTGGAAAAAGTTTTTGCGATACCCGGACTTGGAAATATCTTCATCCAGTCCGTACTCAATCGTGATGAACCGCTGATTCTCGGTATCGTGGCGTTTTTGTCGATCCTTATCATGATCTTTAATCTGGCGGTGGATATTTCTTACGGATTTTTGGATCCGCGGATCCGTTACGAATAAGTTTGATTGCCGCCAATAAGTTTTTATCAACAATTTACGCTTAGCGAGTTACATTTATGAATGAAGAAAACAGATCAACCGAAAATCAAACGGCTGCAGCGATCTCCGGTTCGTCACTGTGGAAAGATGCCTGGAAGCGTCTTCTTAAGAACAAGCTCTCCGTGTTTGGGCTGATCGTCATGGGAATAATTTCCGTCGCGGTTATTTTTGGTCCGATGATCATAAAAGCAACTACCGGATTGACCCCGGATTATATACCGGCGGACGGGAATCTGATCCAGTCGTTTCCTCCTTCGTGGCAACATCCGATGGGTACCGATGAAGCCGGACGTGATCTGCTTTCGCGAGTGCTTCAGGGTGGCCGGATCTCTCTGATGGTAGGAATTATTTCGACGATCGTTTCGCTGATCGTCGGCGTAAGTTATGGAGCGATCGCGGGTTACATGGGCGGAAGGATCGACAATATAATGATGCGTATCGTCGATATTATCTATGCTATCCCGTATATCCTGATCGTCATCGTTCTTCTTTCGGTATTCGGCGGACAAAACACGCCGCGATGGATCGAATCATTGGCAGGCGTTTTTGGCGGAGGTGCCGGATTGAATCAGATCTTTTTGCTTTTCTTCGCTCTCGGCCTTGTGTCATGGCTGACGATGGCGCGTGTTGTCCGCGGTCAGATCCTGTCGTTGAAGAATCAGGAGTTCGTACTCGCTGCCCGCGCGACCGGTGTTTCAACACCTGCGATAATTTTCAAACACCTTGTTCCGAATGCACTTGGTCCGGTGATCGTTTATGCAACGCTTACAATACCTTCGGTTATGCTTACCGAGGCGTTTTTGTCATTTCTCGGAATTGGTGTCCAGGCGCCGTTTGCCTCGTGGGGGAGTCTCGCAGCTGACGGCATAAAGAACATCGCTATCTTCCCGTGGCAATTGATCTTCCCGGGCGTGACGATGGCATTAACACTTTTCTCGTTAAACTTTTTAGGAGACGGTTTACGAGATGCTCTCGACCCCCAAACACGAAAATTCTAGTATGAGGTTAAAAATCGGTTTTCTTGTTTCGGTAGTTTTGTGTATTGGTTTTCTCGCAGTATCACCGGCTCAGCAAGGCAGCAGTTCGGCGATCAAGATTGTAAAAGAAGGAGTCGGGTTTGACGGGCTTCGCGTCGGTAAAACGACGAGAAGCGATGTTATCAGAAAGTATGGTAAAGGCTTCAGGTTTATAAAGAACGGAAGCTATTCGTACCAGATGAAGTATAAAAACGGATTATCGTTTTATTACTGTCAGTCCGACAAAGTACAGCAGATATTCGACATTGAGATACGCGCGCCATTTAAAGCGAAGACGTCAAAGGGAATCGTACTCAGTAAAAGTACGGTCGGCGATGTGCGACGAATTTACGGAAAGGCAAAAAAAGGACTTCGCTACAGGGGTGTCGAATTCTACTACGCGAATTATAAGGGCAGAAATGTGATCTCGGTGATCGATATTGTAGAAAGTAAAGGCCTGCGGCAGTGCAAATAGAATAAATGAGCAATCAAAACGGAACAATTTTATCGGTCAATGACCTGAAGACATATTTTCAAACGGAAGACGGCGTTGTAAAAGCGGTTGACGGTATTTCGTTTGAGCTGAAAAAGGGCGAGACACTCGGGATCGTTGGCGAATCGGGTTCGGGAAAATCGGTTACGAATCTTTCTGTAATGCGCCTTATTCCGCAGCCGCCGGGGAAGATCGTCGGCGGCGATATTATATTTGACGACATCGATGTTCGAAAGATACCGATCGATGAAATGAGGCGTCTTCGCGGAAAACGAATGGCTATGATCTTTCAGGATCCGATGACCTCGCTCAATCCGTTTTTAAAGATCTCGACGCAGTTGATGGAAGTAACTCAGCTTCATCTCGGTCATTCAAAACAGCAAGCGTATGATCATGCCGTTGAGATGCTCCGAACGGTTGGAATTCCGGCGCCTGAGAAACGCGTCGATAATTACCCGCATGAGTTTT